>CAVTLB010000016.1:0-342773 GCA_963735415.1 uncultured Actinomycetota bacterium
AGGCCGGGTTCCCGTGCATCACCCACGCGATCGGCGACCGCGGGATCCGCTGTGCGCTGGATGCATACGCCGCGTCGCCGCGGCCTGCCCGCGGCCCGCATCGGGTCGAACACATCGAGACCGCGCCGGACGAGATCATCGCCCGGTTCGCACCGGAGGGCGTCGTGGCCTCGCAGCAGGCCAACCACATGCAGTGGATCCCGCCCGGACGCGACGATCCATGGTGCACGTCCCTGGGGCCGGTGCGCCGCGACCGCGGCTGGCGGATCGGCGACCTGCGCCGGTCGCGGGGGCGACGGTCGCGCTGGGCTCGGACTGGCCGGTGGCCGGCTACGACCGCCGAGGGCATGGGCTTCGCCCGCCTCCGCCGCGCGCCGGGCCACCGTGACCGGGAGTCGTTCACGCCGTCGCAGATCATCAGCGGGATCGAGGCGCTGGAGGGCTACGCCACGCACGCAGCGGCGGCGGTGTCGGATCAGGCGGTGGCCGGCGAATCGCCCCCGGCTACCGAGCCGACTTCACCGCCTTCGCCGAGGATCCGGTCGAATGCGACCCGGACGACCTGATGGAGCTCCCGGTAGTGCTGACCGTGGTCGACGGCCGGGTCGTCCACCGGGTATAGCTAGCGTTCCGCCTCGACCGGGTTGCGCAGCGTGCCGCCCCTGGACCGGCGGATCTTGACCACGTCTACCTGGCCGAGGTCGCGCGGCGGCTGCCGCGAGTAGCCGAGCGCCGCCCGGTGTCCCGGTCGCGATCACGTCACCCGGTTCCAGGGTCATCCCGCGGGAGCAGTACTGGATCAGCTCGACGACCGAGAAGATCAGATTCGACGTGTTGGACGACTGCATCAGCTCGCCCGAAACGGTGGTCGTGATGTCGATGTCGGCCAGGTCTGTCCCGTCCGCCGAGGCAACGCCAAGGACCCGTCGGGATGATGTTGGAGAAGCTCTTGCCCAGCGTCAGCTGGCGCAGCGGCGTCTCGAGCTGGGCGCGGCGGCCGGACACGTCGTGTACGACGGTTATTCCGCCGACCGCGGCCCGCGCCTGCTCGGCGTCGGCGCGGTAGAGACGGCTGGCGAGAACAACGGCGAGCTCGCCCTCGAAGTCGGGGCGGGTCTCCTCCCGCGGGATGACGATCGGCGCACCGTGGCCGATCAGCGACGACGTCCACTTCGCAAACACGACCGGCGTGGCCGGGATGTCGAGCTCCGACTCCTCGGCATGGTCGCGGTAGTTGAGGCCGATCGCGATCAGCTTGTTCGGGATCACCGGATGGAGCAGCTTCACGTCCTCCACCTGGCCATGCCGGCACTAGGCGACGCGGCGCCAAGCCTCGGGGGTCGGGATGAAGCCCGCAGGGCCGGCCGGTCCTCCTCGCGGATGACGTCACCCTGCAACGCCCCGATCTTGACCTCGCCCGCCGGGTCAACGAACCGCACCGCCCTCATCGGCCCTGCTCCGTCCGCAGCACCTTGAGCGCGTTGATCGCCCGGGGAATCCCGGAGTAGGGTGCCGTCTGCAGGATGGTTTCCTCGATCTCCATGTCGGTCACGCCGATCACGCGCGCGCGGACATCCACACCACCTGCGGTCGGGACTGCCCAGCGCCGTCAGGACAGCCAGGATCAGCGGTTCCCAGGTCGGCACCGAGAGCCCACCGCGGGTGTGCACCTCGCCGAACACCCAGTCGATCAGCCAGTCGCTGATCGGGCTGCCCATCCGCTCCAGGGAGGCGTCCCCTCCGGGCTCATCCCCGAGCTCTGCCAGCCGTGCCAGGCCTCGCTGCCTGCGGTCCGATTCGTCCATCTGGAAGGCCTCCTTGACCACGCCCGGCGGACCGATGTATCCAATCAGTGGTTGAGCGCCGGGTCCAGTTCCGAGATGGTAGACGGCTCGCCAGCTTGGGGTCGGCTGGATGGTGACGCGGTGTCTCTCGACGGCGGAAAGCGGATTCCCATCGCCGATGCAGCGTTCCTGGCACCCGTCGAGCCGACCAAGATCATCGCCACGCACCTGACCTACCGGAGCCGCGTGGACGAGTACGGGGCGCGGGTTCCGCCCGAGCCGTCGTACTTCATGAAGCCCCCCACCACACTGAACGGGCACCACGGTCTACTGCGCCGTCCCCGCGGCGCGCGGTTCCTCAACTACGAGGGCGAGGTCGCCGTGGTGGTCGGCCGGCCGATCGCAAGGTGCACCGAGGACGGGTGCTCGACTACGTGGGCGGGTTCGCCTCCGCCAACGACGTCGGGCTCCACGACTTCCGCGACACCGACCGCGGCTCGATGCTGCGGGTCAAGGGCATGGACGGGTTCTGCCCGATCGGGCCGGGGATGGTGCGGCGCGCGAGTGCGGAGTCGACGTCCTTCCGCTCCGCACGTACGTCAACGGCACGGTCGTGCAGGAGGGCGGCGCGAGTGACCTGTTCTGGCCGATCGGCTACCTGTTCGCCGACCTCTGCCGCACGATCACGCTGGTGCCGGGCGACGTTGTCCTGACCGGCACGCCGGCCCACTCGCGGCGTTCCCCACAGGAATCCCACGGATAATACGGCACTTCCTGGCATACGCCGGCACCCCTTGATAAAATGGACACGACACCCCTACCAGGCAATACGCAGGTGACAGGGGCTGGCCGGATATAACAGCGCGGACAGGTTTATTGCCACAGACCCTCTCCTAAGCGGTAGGTCACGCGTTCGAGTCGCGTTCGGGGCGCAGCAGGCATCTGACCAGCGGAAACACGCCCGGCGGAACTCCGGTGCGCTGACTGCTCGAAGCGCACAGCGCACAGCGCTCACCGAGCAACCGCCTAACGGAGGTTCCATGCCTGGGGAGACGCCCCGCAAGAAGGTCGGCCGAGGCTACGCGCGCAACACGAACGCCGGCGTGCTGCAGCCGATAATAGACAGCTTCGAGCTGCACCTGAGGGCCGAGCACAAGTCAGAGAAGACGATCGCGACCTACCTGGACGCGGCGAAGTGGTTCGCCGCCGCGCACCTGCTCCCCGCCGGGGTGACCGACTGGGCCGACGTCCGGGCGAGGCACGTCCAGCAGTGGACGGTCTGGCTGCTCGGCAACTACGCCGACTCCTACGCCAGCAACCAGTTCCGCGCGCTGCAGCAGTTCTTCCGGTGGCTCGCCACCGAGGACCCGGACGAGCCGCGCCCTAACCCCATGGCCCGGCTACGCCAGCCGAAGGTCGCCGACAAGCTGGTGCCCGTCATCGCTGATGACGAGCTCGCCGCGATGCTGGCCACCTGCAAGGGCGGCGGGCTCGAGAACCGCCGGGACCACGCCATCATCGCGCTGTTCAAGGACACGGGCATACGGCTGGCTGAGCTGGCCGGCATCGCGCTCGCCGACGTGGACGTCAAGGACCGGCAGGCGATCGTCACGGGCAAGGGCGACAAGCAGCGCGCCGTCCGGTTCACCCACGGGACCGCCCGCGCGCTTGACCGGTACCTGCGCGAGCGGGCCAGGCACCGCAACGCGCGATCGTCCGCGCTCTGGCTCGGAGTGCGCGGCGGCCCGATGACGTCGAGCGGCATCGCCCAGGTAGTCGAGCGGCGCGGCGACGCGGCGGGCCTTGAGGTCAACCCGCACAGGTTCCGGCACACGTTCAGCCACGTGTTCGACCACGGCGGTGCCGAGGGCGACCTGATGGAGCTCAACGGCTGGTCGAGTCCCCAGATGCTCGCGCGGTACGGCCGCAGCGCGCGCAGCGCGAGGGCACGCCGTCATTACGACGACGTCATGGGGGGCTGACCGGTGGCCATGCATGACGCTCCTGGCAGGTGCGCGATGACCGGCACCGGCAAGGCAATCAGGTGGTCAACCGCCGCCGCCGTGATCGGCGTGGCCGTGGTCGCGGCAGTGGTGCCGTACGAGCACGCTTACGCCCTGGTCCGCGCGCACGGTGAGACCGGATGGACGGCTCATCTCATCCCGCTGACCGTTGGCATACGTCCTGGACTTCCGGGAGTGATAATTACACCAATACTTACTACTGGTACCAGTACTAGCGGAGGGGCGGCTGTGGTGAACGCTGACCGCTCGCTGGCGTGCTCTCTGGGGGAGCATCGCGTCTGCGCGCACATGGACGCGTCCACCGAGGCCCGGCAGGGGCAGGTCGCGCTCTGCTTGTGCGACTGCCACGAGTCCTGCCGGGTGGGCGGGCGGGAGGCGGCTAGCTTCCTGGTGTGGCGGTCTGCGTGCGGCTGCCCGGGTGCGCAGGATACGCGGCGAGCCCTGGAGGACCAGGCTGGCGCTGACCCGAAGGTGCTGGAGCGGCAGTTCGAGGACTTCCACCGCGAGCTGGCGCGCGACGCTGACGCCAGGGCAGAGAGGGGGAAGGGGGCTTCAGAGAGGGGGAGGGGGCTCTAGTGAAGGGTTATGAGGCGGCCGCCGCTCAAGCGGCCGGACAGCCGGTAGACCCGGATGACGCCATGGAAAACCCGCGGCTGGCCATGCAGCTCATCGCCGACATGCTTGCCAGAATTGAATCAGGAGCGGCGGCTGCGCGCAGGCTCGGCCTGAGTGAAGCCCAGGTGGCCGAAATGCGGAAATCTGCGATGGAATTTCGTGCGGGGATAATCCGCGGGTTCATTGATTCGAGGCGGAATAAGCGTAAGCGGCGGTACCAGTGAGGCCAGCCTCGGGCCGCCTAGTCACGGGATTGTAGTGAGCGAATCGGCCCAGTTGGCGGGCTGGCTGAGGCGCGTTCCCACCCGGCCTGGTAGACAGGGTGTCGCGGACCCTGCTACAGAAATTGAATTGTCAGGATTTTGATGATGTGGGGGTTGGCCGGCGTGTCGTCGTGACAGGGCTGGCTGGCGGGGCTACTGCGGTGTTATGAGGTATCCGGATGGTGGTGGCCTGTCCGCTGCTGGGCGGGCCAGGCGGGAGAAGGTGCGGTTGCAGGCCGCGGAGTGGTTCGCGGAGGGGGTTGCGCCGCCGGAGGTGGCCCGGCGGCTTCGGGTCTCGTGTAATTCGGCGTACGCGTGGCGGCGGTGCTGGCGGGCGGGCGGCGAGGCTGCGCTGGCCTCCAGAGGCCCTGGCGGGGCGGTGTGCCGGCTCAGCGGGGCGCAGGCGGAGCGGCTGCGGGCCGCGCTGGAAGGCCGGCCCGGCGGTATGGGGCTGGGCTGAGGACCAGCGGTGGACGCTGGCCCGGGTCACCACGCTGATCGGCCGGCTGTTCCACGTCAGCTACACGCTGCGCGGCACCTCCTACCTGCTGCACCGCCTCGGGTACACCCCGCAGGTCCCGGTGCACCGGGCCGCGGAGCGGGACGAGGCGAAGATCGCCGCCTGGCGGAGCCAGGCGTGGGCGAAGGTACGAGGCTAGCGGCGGCGACCGGGGCGTATGTCTGCTTCGAGGACGAGGCCGGGCAGAACCTGCGCCCGCCCAAGGCCCGCACCTGGGCCCGCCGCGGGCACACCCCCGTGGTCACGGTCTGCGGCAAGGGCGCGGGGCGGGTGTCGGTCGCGGGGCTGGCGTGCCTGAAGCCCGGCAGCGCGGGGCCACCTGTTCTACCGGGTCCGCGTCCACCGCGGCCGCAAGGGCGAGCGCCGCTCGATGTCCGAAGCCGACTACGCCGGCCTGATCGCCGCCGCGCACAAGGAACTGCACGCCCCGGTCATCTTGATCTGGGATAACCTGAACACCCACGTCAGCGCCAAGATGCGGGACGTTCGTCCAGCGCTCATCCGGACTGGCTGACCGAGGTCCGGCTGCCCGCCTACGCCCCCGAGCTCAACGCGGCCGAGGGCGCCTGGGCGAACATGAAGAACGGCCTGGGCAACCTCGCCGCCCGCGACGTGGACCAGCTCGCCGCGATCATCAAGAACCGCCTCAAGCGCATCCAGTACCGGCCCGCCCTCATCGACGGGTTCCTCGCCCAGACCGGACTCACCCTCGAACCCCAGCCACCGTAGGAAGGCACGAATGCTCCCGACTTGGCTCAATTAAGTGCGCACTTTGTACGCGCACGGGGCAGGCGCCGCTGGCTAGCGGCCTTGCCATTCGCCGATTGCCGTGACGGCATGACCGCCGTCACCGGAGCACCACCAGACAGCGGCCTTATCGTGGTCCCGGGAGTGAACGCCCAGCCGGTGGACGGGGCACACCCCCGGCCATGCCGTGCCGAGCGCGTGCATGAGCGCGTCCTGCGCATCTTCGGCCACTGCGGCAAGCGCCCGCACCGGGTCAGCGCCCAGGCCGGGGTGAATGCCCTCCGAGATGCCGGTGTAGCCGTTCCAGGCCTCGACGTAGGCGTTGGTGCTCCAGTTAAGTCCCTCGTCGGGAACCCGAGGGCGGCACGGGCGAGTTCCGGTCGCGGCCACGTCCCGGTTCACCGGGCGCATCCCGACTTGGGCCAGGTTTTGGCCTTGGTCGTATCCACAAGTCGTTGACCTGGGGGTTCGCTCCGTGTGATGGCCGGAATTGCGCACTAATTCCTGCCCGGTCCATCTTTTCTGGTCAATGTCCATCGTCCGGCCACGTCGTTTACCCCGGCTCCTCCGGCGGCAGGCCCCACGGCGCCGGGAGCAGGCCGAGCTGCTGCAGCCTTCGGCTCTCGGCGGTGTTGCGGAACTGCAGCGGAATCTCCTCCAGCGGCACCGGCGAACCGTCATGCCGCCGTGCCTTGCTGATGGTCACTAGTGGGCGCGGCCCTGGGCCAGTCTCGATCCAGGCTGGCAGCGGGGCCTCGATGTCACCCCAAGGATGAGCGACCGTGACGATCACGTCGTCGTAGACAGCGGGATCCAGCATCGCCACCCCTTTCCGCCACCGTGATAATCGCGACCGCCGCGAGGCCAGCGCCAGACGGAGCGGTCTCCGACGGCCTTACCGCCCCAGTATCACTATTTCACTTTCCACGTGCGCACTAAAGTGGCTCAACTCGGGTCCCGGTCGCGGCCACGTCCCGGTTCACCAGGCGCATGGCGTCCTCAAGGCACGCCAGCCACCCCGGCTCCTCCCTGAAGCCGGGCCAGAAGTTAGCCGCCGCGAGCAGGCGCAGGGCCACCTCGGCCATCCGGGGCTGGCTCGCCTCCGCGCACTCGGCACTCGGCGCGGCCAGTTCCGCGGCGTCCGGGTCCTGCGGGCTTTCCGCCAGCCATGAGGTAGCCAGGTCGAACGCGGCCGTGCAGTCCACCGCGCCCGCTCGCGCCGCAATGTACACAGGGCTGGATAGCCGGTCGAAGTCCGTGCAATCGTCCACGCCCCCATGATGGGGACGCGCACGCTTACCCCCCCTACGACCCCGGCTTAGTGCGCAGATTTGCTCACCACACGCCGGGAAAGCGGCAGGTCACCGCGACGCGTCCGCTGCGAACCCCTGATCGCGAGCCAAGTCAGGTCATAGACGGATTCCTGGCCCAGACCGGACTCACCCTCGAACCCCAGCCAACATAGGAAGACACGAATGCTGGCCTTTCAACTTCTGTAGCGTAGTTTGCGCACCTTCCGCCTAGCGCGGTTTCGGTTGTCGGCGACGTCTGTTTTCACAGCTCCGCACAGCGCTCGGAGGATTTGATCTCCTAAGCGGTAGGTCACGCGTTCGAGTCGCGCTCGGGGCGCTTGTCATGACCCGATGGTCAGCCCTCTCACCTGCACTTATGCAGGAAGCGAGAGAACGCCATGACGCAGGCGCCGCCCCCCACAGCCAAGATCCCCACAAAATCCCCACACAACTGGCCTCCGCTAGGGCCGCGCGATCCCCGGCACGGGCGAAGCCGCTGGACTGAAGCCCGGCAGGTCGCCCTGTCTCCGACATTGGGTAACTTCGTTGCAGCCAGGGTCGTCTCTCTGTTGCGACTGAACGGCGGACTGGTTGCCGCTATGGTCTGGGTGTGAGTGGACGGGCTGTGCTTCCTCCTGATCAGTACGTGGCATCCTTGGCACGCAAGCGGATGGCGGCGGGTGCGCTCTTCCGTGACGAGGCGGGCCGGGTACTGCTGGTGGACCCGGTCTACAAGCCGGTGTGGGATCTGCCGGGCGGGGCGGTGGAGGCGGAGGAGTCCCCGCATGCGGCGTGCCGCCGGGAGGTCCGGGAGGAGCTGAGCCTGGACCGGCCCCCGGGGCGGGTGCTGGCGGTCGACTGGGTGCCGTCCCGGCCCGAGCGTCCCGAAGGGCTGATCGTGGTGTACGAGGGCGGGGTGCTGCGGGCCGACGAGATCAGCCAGATCGTGCTGGCCGACGGGGAGCTGGCCGGGTTCGCGTTCGTTGCGCCCGGTAATGTGGCCAAGCTTGTGTCAGCCTTGCTGGCGCGACGGATCACGGCGTGCCTTGACGCTCTCGCCACAGGCACTGTCGCAGCGCTGGAGAACGGGAATCCTGCCGCCTGACGTGCTGACGTCAGGCGCGGGCAGGCATGCCCTTCGCAGGCGCTGCCTACCGGGGGACTGCCCATCCGCTGGATCCTCCTGACGCGGAGGTGATCAGATCCCGGCCTGCGGAGCGGTAGAGGCTGTCGTGGATGCCGTCGGCGTACAGCAGTGCGTTGAGGTCACCGCGGGTCTTGACTAGGCGGCAGTTCGCGATGAACCCTGAAGCGCCTACGAGGAGGGCTAGCTCAGAGACGGACTGGTAGGCGATATCGGCATCGTGTGCCTTGACAGCGCAGCCCCACAGGTGAGCTGAGGGGTGGCGGGCCTCGGCCAGGCGGTGCGTGGTGATCGCTGCGAGCAGCGCCGCGTTTATCTGTGCGTAGGTGCGCCCGAGGGTGATGAGAGCGTTGTCGCGGACCCTGGCAATGGTGCCTGCCTGTCGTCGGCTGCCGAGCAGGACGGTTACCTGGTCGTGGACGGCTGCTGCTGCGCCGAGCGCGGTGGCGGCGACGAGCGGCCGGTAGCAGGCGAAGTGCTCGCGCAGCAATCGCATGCCGTCGCCTGGTTCCCCGAGGATGTCGCAGGGCCACATAGTCACGTCCTGCAGGCGGAGTTCCCCCCATGTCCAGCCCGACAGTCCCGATGGGGTGACGGGGTGCCGGGCCAGGCCGGGAGCGCCCGCATCGATGACGGCAGCGGTGAGCTGCCCGGCGGGACTGGTGAAGAACACGCAGAACAGGGCTGCCTCAGTCAGGCGGCTGATCCACGTCTTGGTGCCGGTCACCTGCCAGGTTCCGTCGGGGCCTGGTCGGGCAGAGGTCTTGGTGGCGTTCACCTGGGTCCCACCGTGTGCCTCCGTGATGGCGATGCCTGGTACCGCCCCAGCGAGCAGCTGGGGCAGCCACCGGTCGCGGACCTGGGGCGTTGCGTGCTCAGCGATGAGCCGCCCGTGGCCAAGCCCGGTTGAGTCACGCAGGTCCACGTCGCGGTAGCCGCAGATGAACTGAAGCAATACCTGCATGACGGTGGGATGCCCCCGCCCGCCGTGCCGGGTGGGCACGGCGGCGGCAAGGAGGCCTCGTGCCGCGAGGTCCTGGCGGATCTGCCGTAGGTGCAGGCTCCGTATTTCCTTGTCGGCGCTGGCGTCAAGCGGGTAGATGGACAGGAGGTCGAGCAGGGTTCCCTCGAACTCGCCGAGTGTGGCCAGGTCGAGGGTGGTCAGTTCAGCGGCCGGGCAGGCCTGGTCCAGCCAGCGGGTGGCCGTAATCGCGCTGGTCATCACGCGGCCTGGCCGGTTCTGCGGCGGACGCGAGCCGGGACGCCGTAGGCGACCTCACCCGCAGGCACGTCCCTGGTCACCACGGACCCCGCCCCGACCAGGGCGTGCTCGCCGATACTCACCCCGCCGAGGATGACCGATCCGGACCCGACGCGGGAGCCATAGCCGAAGGACGGCGGCACCAGTTCCGGGGATCGCGCGGGATCGCGCCAGATCATCTCCTTGTCGTTGACCGTGCGAACCCCGGCACCGAGGAAGACGCGGTCGGCCAGGATGCAGGAACTGGTGATGTGGCTGCCTGGCGAGCACCGGACCCGGGAACCGATCCGGGTCGCGCGCTCGATCGTGAGGTTGTGCCCGAGTTGCGTCTCCTCGCCGACCAGGACGAACGACCGGATCAGTGTTCGGTGACCGATCACAGTTCCCGTTCCTATCCTGGTTCCCGCGTAGATGATCGCCCCGGCGCGCAGGACCGTCCCGGCCGCGACAACCGTGGTCGCTCCCGCGCCGGGATACGTGTGCCCGACCGCGTAGCCCTTCTCAGGCTTCCCCACGACGGCGTGCTCTTCGATCCCGGCTCCATCGCCGAGGACCGTGCCGCCATAGATCACCGTGAACGGCCCGACCTGGCAGCCGTCGCCGATTTCGACTGGGCGAGTCACGCCCTGGGCGTCAGCGGGCACGAAGACGGCGAGCGGGCTGATCAGGCAGCCCTGGCCCGCGCGCAGTAGCCCCGACCTGGACAGCATCGTCGCATCGACGCCCTGGCCTGGCCTGAAGGCTGCCGGTTGGGTGAAGCCATCGGAGTAAATGTCGTTCATGGCCTCTACGGTTCCTTGACGGCTGCCGGACCGGAAGCCTTGTGGCGTACCGCGCAAGCGCCTTGCAGATGATGCAAGGCGCCTAGCCGCTGCCACCCGCAGCGGTTACGGTCAGATGGGACTCTCATACGGAGCGATGATGCGGCCTTCCGTCCAGGCACGGCCCGCGCGCGATATCGGGCCAAGCCCGGGCGCTGTCGTGCGGAGTGCCCGCGTGGCCCAGGGCCTGTCGCTAGCCGAGCTTGGGGCGCGCGTCGGGTACTCGGCGGCACAGGTGTCCCGGTATGAGCGCGGGATCGCCCCGCTCACGGACATCGCGCTGCTGCATCGCTTCGCGGCGGTCCTCGGCATCCCTCCCCAGGAATTCGGCCTGACACCGGTTACCGCGCGACACGCCGTTTCCGCGCAAAGCCGCTCCGGGCGTGCCGGCGGGCGCTACGTTGTCACCGAGTCCCGATGGGAGGACGGTGATGACCCGGTGCGGCGCCGCGACATGATCACCAGCAGCGCAGCCCTGGCAGGGGCAGCGGCGCTACGCCGGGCTGCCGGCAGCCCCGGAACGGCTCCCGGTCCTGGTCCCCGGCTGGAGGATGTGCTCTACGGGCGCATCGATGCCGCGCCAGCCGCCGTAGTCAGGCTCCGCGTAGCGATCGGCGGCGCGCGTGACGACTTCCGGGCGGCCCGCTATGACCGGCTCCCCGCCATGCTTCCCAGGATCATCGCGACAGCCCAGGCCACCAGCGAGCACGCCGCCAGCAGCGAGCACGCCCAGGCAACCGGCCTGCTTGCCGAGGCGTACATCCTTGCCGCGGACTACGCGGTCAAGATCAACGACGACCCGATGTCATGGATGACCGCCGACCGGGCGCTGCAAGCCGCGCAGGCCAGCGGCGATGCCCTTCTCCTGGCCGACGCGCGCAGGGCAGTGGCGACCGCCATGCGCCGGGCGCACCACCCCGGCCGGGCATGCGACCTGCTCATCCGCGCCTGCCTCGACATCCAGCCGCGCCGGGACGCGCAGCCCTGACCAGCTCGCCACCTACGGGTCCCTGCTCACCGTCGCCGCCTACACCGCCGCGACATCCGGGAATCGCCACGCCGCCAGCGAGTACATCACCGAGGCCGCCTCCGCCGCCACGAGGCTCGGGCACCGCGACAAGCAGCCGGCAGCCCACGTTCGGCCCGGCGGGCGTCACCCTGTACCGGATCAGCATCGCCCAGGTCCTGGGCGACAACGGCACCGCTGTCGAGCACGCCCGTGCCCTCCAGCCCGCCGAGATCCCCACCCCCGAGCGCCAGGGCCGCTATTGGGTCGATGTCGCCCGCGCCTACCACCAGTGGGGCAAGACCGACGCCTGCTACCGTGCCCTGCTCGCAGCCGAGCACACGGCCCCTGCCGAGGTCCGCTTCCGGCCGCCCGTCCACCGAATGACGGAAAACCTCCTCCACCGCGACACCCGAGGCTCCCTGCCTGGACTCCGCGCATTCGCGCATCGCATCGGCGTGCCCGAAGCGTAGGCTGGACGTGAGGCCCCTGATATCCCCGCGCGTGCGCGGCTCCCGTTTGGCACATGCCCAAAAAGGGTCCACATCAGCTCATCATGTGGTCACCGGACTGGAACTCAGGCGTCGTTGACACAGATACTGCTTCGAACGCGCTACACACACTGCTTGATAGCAACCCGGACTTCAACGAACACCTTGCCGCCTGGATTTCCGTCCGGTAGCATCTCGCATAGCATCCGGTGCCTCCTAAGCGGTAGGTCACGCGTTCGAGTCGCGTTCGGGGCGCTTGTTTTGCCCTGGCGGTCAGCCCTCTCACCTGCACTTATGCAGGAAGCGAGAGAACGCCATGACGCAGGCAGCGCCAGCCGCGGGCCAAGATCCCCACAAAATCCCCACAACCAGCCCCGAGATCCGGGGCACGGCCGAAGCGGAGCGGCACCGCCCGCCCCCAGGTCCTCGCGTCCGGGACCGGTCGCGCCGCCACCCGGGGCGGCGGCGAGGTCATCGAGCTGGAGTACGGCATCACCGTGTACCCGGCCCGTTCCGAAGGGGGCCGGTGGCGGGCGACCTGGCACGAGAACGACGAGCGGCAGCAGTGCGAGGCGGCGACCGAGGAGAAGCTGGCCACCAAGCTGGCGAAGGTCCGAACGCGGATGGAGGCAGACGCGCCGAACATGACGAAGCCTGGCTCGGACCTCATCGCCCACTACCTGGATCCCGACCGCCTGCCTGTCGGCAAGCGGTGGTCCCGTAAGCACGCGCACACCCAGCGCCGCCTGTGCGAGCGGTTCGCCGCCCCGGTGATCGCAGCGGTCGCGTGCCAGGACATCAAGACCGGCCACATGCAGAAGATCGTCAACGCCGCCCCGGCGGCCGGGGAAGGCGACCGCGTCCGACGGATGATCTCCGCCCTCGTCACGACCGGGGTCGACGCCGGCTACCTGGTGAACTCCCGGCTGGCCAAGGTCCACTGGCAGGCCGGCGATCGTGCGCTGCCCGAGGTGGCTGTCAGCGTCGAAGGGGAGTCGGCGCAGTGGGTCGACCCGTCCGAGATCCCCTCCAGCGACGACGTCGCCGGGCTCGGCAAGGCCCTAGCGGCGGTTCGGCACGGGGAACGTGACGAGCTGATGGCCAACACGGCCGCCTACAGCGGCCTGCGCTGGGGCGAACTGGCCGCACTCACGGTGACACAGATCGACCAGGCCGCCCGGGTCATCAGGGTGGACCGCAAGGTGGTCGATATAGCCGGGCGCTTGTACGTCGAGGCGCCGAAGAACCGAAAGTACCGCGGGACGATCTACCCACGGCTCACGCCCGCGGGCTATCCGCTCGCCGAGCGGCTCGCCGACCGCATCGAGGCCACCGGCGTCGAGCAGGAAGCCGGTACCAACCCCCTCGGCTTGGTCTTCCCCTCTCCGCAGGGAAAGCACCTGCGGTCCTCCAACTTCGAGCGCCGCGTCCTCGCCCCCGGCTATCTGGCGGCCGGCTGGCGGGATGCCGATGGCAACGGCCCGTGGACCTGGCACTCTCTGCGACACGTGTTCTGCACCACGGCGCTGTTCACCTGGAAGCTAGACCCCACCGACGTATCGCGGATGGCCGGCCACGCCAACTACCGCACCACGCTCGACATGTACGTCGGCACCACCGCTGGCGTCCTCGACCGCGCCCGTACAGCGACCGAGTAACCATCCCAGCCGACATGAGGAGCCGGGCACATTGACGCAGGCTACGAGCTGCCCGGCTCCTCCTTGCTCCTGAGCCAACGGCTCTCGGGATCGCCGATTTGCAATAAATGCCAAGTTGCCTGAACTCGGCTCATTAATTTCGAGTTGTCAGGCTAGAATGATGCCCATTCCGGCCTCCATCCTGACTGGGTACTTGTCGCTAGTCACATTCCCATCTTGGCCTCAAGGTATTTCTCAAGCAGATCGAGTGTCACGTCCCGAACGGTTGGCCCGATCTGGCGGAGGAACTGCACGAGCCGCTTCTTAGCCCTGCGGCGACTGGCGGGCGGAGCATTTCTGTCCTCTACCTCATACAGCGCGCCCCTATGGCCAAGCCGCCGTGACCAGGAGGGTCCAAGTAAGCCCGCTAGGTATCTGTCCGGTGGGCGATACTGGACTTGAACCGGCGACCTCTTCCGTGTCAGGGAAGGAATGCGCGCAGGTCATGGGGGTTGGCGAGGCGTTGCCTGAGGTTTCATCCTCCACTAGCCCCAGCGCACCTCACCAGGACAACGGCTCTTGGCGCACCAGTGGCGCACGGCGGGCGGTTTCGAGAAAGGGATAAGCCAACCGAGGTTGCCTCCGCGGCTGGAATGTTCGCGCGTGCGGCAGGAATCGCCCAGTAGCATGGGCAAACCACTGCTAACCTTCACAATCATCGCTGCCAGGCCATCGCCGTCCGCGAGTGCGCCCCAAGGGTGTCCGATGGCCCGACAGGGGCACCCATTGCTCGTCTTGACGAACCAGGCTATCGAACTGAGGCGAAGAGGGACTACGGTCACGCAGAGGACCTGGCAGAGATGCGGGAGTGCGGAGTGCTTCATCTGACAGTTCGCGTGGCTTGGCATGATCGGGCAGGGATGGGGCGGTGTGCGACCACCCAGCACGGAATGCGTTCTGCCTGGCGTCTTACCAGCGCGTAGCGCTCGAGGATGACGCGGATCTGGCAGGGGCGCCCGCTGGTGCCTGGGGCAGGAACGGGCTGGGGGCACCGTTCCACGTGATCGCCAGGGTGTCCCTGGCCCGAGTCGCGGCGACGAACAGCAGGGATCGGGCCTGTTTGAGCTGCCGGTCGTAGCGCTCGGGGTATTCACTGCGCAGTGCCACGACCTTTCCCGACGGGATGGACCCGGCGCTGGCGTCGGCGATGAGCATCATCTGGTACTCAAGTCCCTTGAACCGGTGCAGGGTGCCGACGTGGACGACACCGGGCTTGCGGGGTCCCTCCCGGCCGATGGACGCGGCCTCGATCCCGGCCTCGGAGACGGCCTGCAGCACGTCCTCGACGAGGCGATTCTCCGGGACGGCGACGCCGATCGAGAACGGGGACCCGTCGGCGGGCAGCCACTCCTTCACCTGGCCGACGATCCCGGCGACCTCATCGGTCCAGGTGGTGTAGCCGCGCAGCGACGGCCGCGGCCCGCGCAGCACCGACCGGTACCCCATAAGGGTGTCGGTGCCGCCGTCGAGATCATCCCACTCTTCCATGCCGAGCAGGGCCTCAGCCGCGCTGAGGATCTCGTGGGTGGAGCGGTAGCTGAGGGTCAGCCTGCTGGACCGGCCCCGGATGTTGATGCCAAGGCTGCCGAGTGAGACATAGTTGTCGTAGACCCGTTGGTGGGTGTCGCCGGCAAGGAACAGGTCGTTCGGTCCTGGTGCCACCATGGCGCGCACCAGCATCCAGTGCGCCGGGCTCAGGTCCTGCGCCTCGTCGACCACGGCATGGCGGTAGCGGGCGCCCTTGGTCTTGGCGCGTTCGGCCTCCAGCCGGGCGGCGCGCGCGGCGACCTGCCGGAAGGTCCACAGGTTCTCGTTGGCCAGCCGCTTGGTGAACTGCTCGACGAGTTGCCAGACCTCGGCGCGCTGCGGCCGGCTGAGGGTGCGCCCCCGGCCCGCCCTGCGGACCCGGAAGTACTCTTCCCGCGAGTTGATCGCGTGGCCGAGTACGACCTGCGACCACTCGTCATGCAGGAACTCGGCGCTCCAGCCGGTGACGCCCAGCTCGCCCAGCATGTCCTGCCAGCGCTCGACCGCCTTGATGTCATCGAGCCAGTGCCGCCGGACGGCCGGCTCGGCTTCGGTGGCGATCCGCGATGCAAGCGCGTCGATGTTGACCACGTCCACGCGCTGGAGCAGCCCCGGGCCGCCGAGCTCCAGCAGCCGGCCGCGCAGGTCGACGGCCAGGTTCTTGTTGAATGTCGTGAGCAGGATGTCCTTGTCGTCACCGGCGGGCAGCCGGTTCGCAAGGTACCTGACCCGGTGCAGGGCGACGATGGTCTTCCCGGTGCCGGGGCCGCCGCTGACGCGCGCGGGGCCGCCGTAGGAGCGCTCGACGATCGCGCGCTGGGCGGGGTGCAGGAAGACCTGCCAGCGTGCGAACTCTCCTTCGAGGACTGCCCGTAGGGCGTCGTCGTCGGTGGTGACCTGCGTCGCGGGCCGGGCCAGGGCCGTCTCGAAGTCGGCCGGGTTGACCGGCGACCCGGCCCGAAGCGGGGCGGTGAGCTGCTCTAGGACGTCCTCGGGCGGCATGCCGTCGTGCAGCGCCAGCAGTACCTCGCGACTGAGCTGGGGAGCGTACTCCACGAGGGCGAGTAGCTCATCCTCGGTCGTCACCTTGGCGATCAGCGGCAGCAGCGGCGCGGCCACGCCGAGATCGAGGAGCTGAGCCTCGGAGTAGGCGGCGAAGAGCGGGATCGCCGTGGGACGGCCGTGGGGGGCGGCTGGTGAGGCGTTCTGGGCGTGCGGGAACTTTGCCTCGTCGAGGAACACCTGCTCGTCAACGTGGACGATGTCGAGGAACTCGATACCGCCGGTGATCGGGTTGACCTGGTAGGCGTAGCGGTCCAGGTTGTCGTAGGCACTCTGTCGCGGCTTCACCGCGACGAGCAGGAACTCGGTGCCGCTCACCCGGATCATGAGCGCGCGGTAGTCGTCGGTCACCCGGGCGGAGTAAAGCTGCGAGTCGCCGGCGAGTTGCTTGAACCGCAAGCCGGGGCTGTTAAGGTCTTGGCGGAACTTGCGCTGGAAATCGTAGATCGCGCCCTTGACTGACCGGGGCAGCTTGTCGATCTCCTTGGCGGCTGGCTCCAGCATGCGCAACTGGATGCTCATCAGTTTCCTCCCGCGATCCGCGCCGCCAGCTCCTGCGCCGGCCAGTCCCGGGCCAGCCGGGCATCCCACCCGGCAGCCGCGTACGCCGCGAGGCAGTCAGCGGCCTCCGAGTCTGGCCCGTCAGTGTCCGGGTCTCCAGCGACCTCCGATACCGGCTCGCCGGTATCCGGATCCTCGGCGATGACCGCCACCTGGCTGTCCGGCCAGGCGATCTCAGCTTGCCACCCTTCGGTGCCGAACTCATAGCCGAACTGATCGTCGGCTGGCTCGGGGACGCCGAGGGCGGCGAGCTGGTGCGCGAGCGCGGCGACCTCGGCGGGCAGGAGGGCAACATTGGCCCAGGTGACATCCGCCTCTCTAGCGGGGCCCGAGGCAGAGGAGGCGACGCTAGCCACAGTGCCGGCTGCGGTGTCGGCCAGGGACAGCTCAAGCGGGCTGAGGCCTGCGCCGCCGCTAGCGCCGAGAGGCGCGTAGCTGGCGAGGAAGCCGGCGCCGCCGGCGGCGGCGAGCGTCGCAGGGTCGAAGTCATCCAGCCCCTGGTAGGCGAGCTGCGCCCCATCCCCCCGCGGGCCAGACAAGAACTGCGCCACGTTCCCCCAGTACAGATAGGCCGCCCACCGCCGCCGGTGCGCCTCCTGGTCTGCCACCACGGGCGCGGGCCGGTCGTCGATGACAGCGAGCGCGGTCCAGAAGCCGAGCGGCGCGGACGGATCCGGGTCACGCTGGTCGACGACTACCGTGACGGGGCAGCCGCTGGCGTCGGCCACCCGGATCAGCGTCCGGGACGCGGCAGGCGCTGGCGGCAGTGGCCTGCCGTAGAGGGAGTCCAAGGTCCGTTCGGTGAAATTGGCTGAGTCCAGGCTCGTCCGCGCGCCACCAGGGTGGGCGAGGACGCCGGCCACGGCGGCCCCCGACGTCCACGTTCGACGAGGCCATCACGGTGATGCTGCTGAACGGGTACTCGCAGCTCGCCGTCCTGCAGGGCACGCACAGCCTCCGCGGCGCCGTCACCTGGCAGTCGATCGCCTACGCGCGGCACGCCAACCCTGAAGCCACCTTCGCCGACGCCATCATCCCGGCGCACGAGGCACGCTACGACCAGGAACTGATCGAGGTCTTGCCCGACCTGGAGGCCTGGGACTTCGTCTTCGTCCGGGATGACAGGAACGCCGTGGCCGGCATCGTCACCAGAGCGGACGCGGTCGGCACCTACCGCGAACTGTCCACTCCGTTCATCCTCATCGGCGAGCTCGACCAAGTGCTCCGCAAGCTCATCTCACGGAAGTTCACCCTGCATGAGGTCCGCGCGCTCTGCGACGCCGACGGCAAGCGGGCGATCGATTCGTTCGACCAGCTGGAAATGGGCGACTACCAGCGCACCCTCGAAAACCCTGACAACTGGAAGAAGCTCCGCTGGCCCCTCGACCGGGCTACCTTCATCAAGCGCTTGGACGATCTCCGCCTCATCCGCAACAACGTCATGCACTTCAACCCCGAACCAGTGGACCCCCGAGCTGTCGAGAAGCTGCGCTACATGCTTAAGCTGCTGCGTGACTTCGGCGCCAGGTAACCAGCCCTACCGTAGGATGACGGCTGATTCTCATCCGCAACAGCAGCCCCCTAAGTACACCAGCCGGTTCTTTCCGTATTCGGGATGTACCAGTCCATATTGAACTGGGTACTCACAGCACACATACTGATCCAGTGGGGATAATTGACGACTTCCGGGACGCGGCGGACGGCCTCGGGCATCATCCGCAGGACCATGGATGGCGGAACCTCTATCGCCTCTTCAGTTACGGGCTTAGCAACTCGGCCCCAAACCTCACCAGGACGCTCCTTGCGCATCGCCAGGCGCGTCCCACCTTAAGCGCCACCCACTTGCTGGCGCTTCTCGGAATAGCCTTGAAAGTGGTAGCTCCCGGAACTTTTGAGCAGGTCTCGGGTGACGGTCCTGCGGAAGGTCGTCTCGGCATCCTGGAAGACATGCTCACCGAGTATGAGATGCCAATGGGCGCCATCGCCGGGCAGCGCCAGAACTCC
The DNA here is from genome assembly GCA_963735415.1 of uncultured Actinomycetota bacterium. Taxonomy (GTDB): domain Bacteria; phylum Actinomycetota; class Actinomycetes; order Streptosporangiales; family Streptosporangiaceae; genus Trebonia. The sequence continues at coordinate 18,820 of CAVTLB010000016.1, forward strand.
TTCACCGCGGCACGCCGGTTCCTGCTGCCCCAGGTCATACTTAGCGCCTATTTCTCCGCCCGACCGGAGCATCCCGCAATATTCGCGGACTTGGGGACCGGGCTCGGCATACTCCCTCGTCAGCTCGATTCGCCGCAGCAGTACGAGTCATTCGCTCGGGATCTCATCTGGCCAAACGGTACTCCAGCGTTCCGCCAGATATCGCTGGCTGCCCGTCTCGGTGTCGATCGGGGACCGCTTCCCGACCTCACCTGGGTGCGCGCCTGCTACGGACCGTCACGGTATTACGAGAGATTGTATGGTGAGCTGCTCGGCGTGCTTGACGCACCGGAGGTGGCAGCTGCTGACGCGCGATTTGAGGAGCTGGACATACTAGACCTCGACGCACTCGCCGAGTTCATCGGTCGCCATCACGTCAACGCCGCCAACCTGAGCTATGTGCTCTATGAGCTTGACAGGCGCAAGCGGGCCGCGGTCATCGACCTGATTGTGGCACACCTCCGGCCTCCAGGCGTCCTCATCGTCTCCGAGCCGCACAACGAACTGCATGGCCAGGGCACGGTGGTCGAGCTCTACCACAACGGCGACCCGAAGCCGCAGACGATTTGCTTCGTATCGGACGGCCACTTCAAGGGCTACGTCATCCCACTGGATGACTATGACGAGTTCATCCGTGATCATCCGATCATCTGCGAGTGACTGTGCTCTCCCAACAGCAAGAGGTTCGATGAAATCCTCCAGCGCCTCCCGAAAGTCCAAGATCGAATTGCCGGGAACCGGACTCAGGATGCTGGTCCCGCGATGGCTCACTTTCCTCGTCGGCGTGGCCGGATCGATCCTCGGACTGGCCACAAACCTTTACTCATCGGCGTTCCGGTACGCGATCACAGCATCAGGCAAGGATTTTTCGCAAGTAATCTTCCCGTTGGCCGCGTCACTCGTCAGCAGCGCCTCCGCGCTTCTTATCTACCGTTGGCTGCTTGCCCGCAGAAAGGAGCGTGCGGAAATTGTCCGGGGCAATATTGTCATTACCTCAGACGCAATTACCACGATAGGCGACAGTCTCGATTCGGTCGTCGGGCGGTCACTGCATTACCTTGAGGCGAAGCGACCGTCGAGCGATCTGGTTGTCTTCATTCACGGCCTCGGGCTGGACGCAAACGACTTTCGTCCCTACATGGCGGAGAGCAGGTTCCATTGCATCGCCGTGACGCTTTACGGATTCAACACCGAGGAGCGGAATGATGAGCACTATAAGCCGATCGCGCTCGCATCGCACGTGCAGCTTTTGAGCTATGCGCTCCGGATGATTCACGACAAGTACCCGAGCAAGCGCCTCACGCTCGTAGGCTTCTCCTTCGGCGCCGACCTAGCCTTCTTCCTGATGAAGTATGCCGATCAGGCCACTCGGGACCTGCGTATCCGCAAAGCCGTTCTACTGGATCCCAACGTCAACGAGACCACCACGACGATATCTTCGCGAATCGCCGTCGTCGACAAGGACCAGCCCCTGCAGGAACTAGTAAAGATACTAGAATCGGCCACCAGCGTTACCGAGTTCAGAAATCTCTGCGAGTACCTTTATAAGATCACATCGAAGGACTTCGCCCAGATTCAGCGACACGCGCGTGAGGTACTCGAACTCTGTCGAGGGACGTCTTACGATAAGTTCCTCGACCACATGGGACAGCTGTCAAGCGCCGCCGGAGGCATCCATGTCGTGCTCTCGTTCGACTATGAGCAGCACTTCAATCCCATCGCCCGGGGGGCGGTGGCACGAGGAATGGACCCTCGAAGCCTTGAGTGCTCCCGTTGCGGTCACTTCGAACTGATCGGCACGAACTTCCTCAAGGACACGCTGGAGGGCGTGATATCAACTGAGGAACAGAGCTGACAAAGAGTTGGGTCTCAGCGCATGCTAGAGAGCGCCGAGGACACGGCACGGTAGAATCCTGGTGCATTATCTATCATGGCGAAATGCCCGGAGTCCAGGACCGCCTCTATCGGGACTCCCTCCCGATCGATCTGCTTGATGACGTATTCCCTGTCATCCGCAGCGCCGTATATATATGCGCGCAATGGAATCTCGTTGAACTTTTCAAGCAGCTTCCCGCTATCCGACCAGGCGACGAGCGATCGCGCGGCCCGATGGACGGCTGTCGGGTTCGCCATGGCGCACCAGCCAGCCCACTTCTTGAACTCTGCTCCGGTGGATCCTCGCAACTCAGTGAGGAACTCGGAAAAGCCCGTTCGCAGGAAATCATAGAGCGATTGCTCGGCCATGCTACGGCTAACGATTCCGCAGTCCTCGGCAACCAGATTGCCATCGATGTTGACCAGCCCGTTGATGTCGTCGGAGCGAGAGGCCGCGATCACGCCGACTGCACCGCCCATGCTATGGCCGACGATGAAGACTTGGCGGATCTGCGGCCCGTCCTCCTTGACCTGGCGGACGACCTGGCGGGTTACATCGGCATACGCTTGGAGGAAGTCCTTGGGCTTAGACAGGCGCCTGCGGGACAGCAGGCTGGCCGCCGCCCCGTGGCCCGGGAAGTCGAACGCGCACATCGAATACCCGTGCAAGCCGACCGAAGCGAAGGCGTCATCAAAGCTCTCGCGGCTGCAGCCAATGCCATGAAGCAGGACTACGAGGATCTCGCCGTCATACCGGACCCGGATAGGCAGCTTAAACGACCGACGGCGCCATTTGAGCCGCAACAGGCGTTCCGCAGCCGGCCCAGTCGACGTATCGGCCGAGACAGGGCTATCCAGGACAGGGCTATCCGGCATCTCGGCTCCCGTCGCGCCCCTTGACCGCTTCCGCATACCCGTTGCCGGTGCCATAAATGCCAGCCTTCGCGCTTGAAGTAACATGCCCCCCACAAGGACGCCTCCGCCTGCATGATCCATGTGTGCCACGACAGCGCACAGAATCGCACGTGACCGTCGGCCTCAAAGCGCGGTACTTGAGGCCCTTCACGCCTCCTCGCTTGCGGTAAAAGTACCATCGCATCAACCACTTCGCTGCCTATCACAAGAACAACTGAAAGCCGATCTTGGATAGACCCTGACACTACCCTCCTACCAGCATCCATACCGGCGAAAATCGGACCAGCACGTGGATCATGACCGCGCAAGGCGGGCGGTGAAGGCGGCGTGGGCCTGGCGGTACTCGGCGATGCGGTCAGCCTTGTAGAACGGGGCGGTGTAGCCGCCAGGAACCTTGGTGGTGCCGCCGGACTCGACGTAGTCCAGCATCTCCTCGTAATCGCCCTTCTTCTGGATCTGGCCGAACGTGCGGTGGTAACCCGCGATCTTCCAGCCGTTCGCGTCGAACCAGGTGATGTCTTCATACCGGTTGAGGACCGGGAACGCCGCTTGGTAGATGGCTATCAAGGCCTCGGCGTCCATGCCGAGCCAGACCGCGACCAGAGCGTCGATCTCGACGAGGGCGGAACGGCGGGCACGTTCGGTTCGCAGTGGGGTGTCGCGGTTCCAGGTCGGGCCGACATCCTCAAGTGGTGGCAAGCCCGGCCAGGCGCACACCCAGCCATCCATGCGCCAGACGTCGTCGTAAATCTCTGCCCAAAGCTCGGTATAAGCAGTCGTGAGGCAGTTGAGGCGCAGGGTGCGCAGCAGGAGTGCGGGGGCGAGGGGGTGCTCAGGTGACCCGAATGGGAGGGTTCTCGCTGCACCCGTCGGCAAATCGCTCTTGCCCGTGATGCGGATGAAGTAATCCAGCGGCAAAGAAGCCCAGAATCCCGAGGCGAGCGCCGTCAGAGTGTCGTCCGCAAGCGCCATGCTGTGCATTAGGTGAACATGCGCAGGTCCCGGCGGAATGATGGCTGCGTACAGGCTTCGCTCGGTGTTCGGTGCGATCTGGCGTCGCCACGCCAGCCGGTAGAACCCTGTGTATCTGCGCCGCGCCTGCAACCCGGCGACGAGGAATACCAGTTCTGCAAGCTGTTCGTGGTCGAAGCCGCGATCCGCTTCGCTGAGATGAACTTCGACCTCGACATCGAAGGCCTGTGGACCGAGCAGCAAAGGAAGCCTCAGTAGGCCTAGGCCGCACAGCCGGACGCCGCGGGCAACTGACCCGCGCCGCCCGCCAGGTGTAATGACCGAGATGCGGTAGCAAGCGCTCAGCGGCTCCCGCCCATCGGCGCGAGCCGCGAAATGAGATCGACACGTGCACCTGCGCTGCTGGATCATGCTGGCATGAGCGATCTTGCGGCGGTGTGCGTGTTCTGCGGCAGCAACCGGGGCGCCAGCCCGCAGTATGAGCAGGCGGCGCGGGATGTCGGGCAGCTTCTGGCCGGGCAGCGCATCCGCCTGGTGTACGGCGGGGCCAGCGAGGGCCTGATGGGCATCATCGCGGACGCCGCGCTAGCCGCAGGCGGGATGGTGACCGGCGTCATGCCGCGCGACCTCGCCGCTGAGGAGCCACCGCACAAAGGGCGCAGCGAACTGCGCCTCGTCGGCACCATGCACGAGCGGAAGGCGCTCATGGCTGAGCTGTCGGACGCCTTCCTCGCGCTGCCCGGGGGCCTCGGCACCCTGGAAGAGGCGTTCGAGGCCATCAGCTGGACGCAACTGCGCATCCAGGACAAGCCCACCGGATTCCTGAACGTCAACGGATTCTTCAGGTCCACGATGAGGCAGCTCGACCACATGGTCACCGAGGGATTCGTCCGCCAGGAACACCGCGACGGCATCCACTTCGATGACCAGCCCGACAGGCTGCTGCAACGGCTGGCCGACTTCGAGCCCCGGACATCCACAAGTGGATCGACCGCGACCTCAGTGCCAGCTGACCTGAGCACCAAAGTGGCCCAACTCGGGTCCGCTTCCTCCGCGCCATTATCAAAGCAGCCACCCGGCCGCCAGACCGCGCCGCCGATGAGTGAACACGCAGTGCACGACACCTGTCGCACGCGACGACATCCCCAGCTTGTCCTCGCCACCAGCGAAAACTTAGAACCATGCGCCTCTTGGCTCCGCTGGACCCGATAGAAACGCCCATGCACCATCAGATGATCATGGTCAGTTCCGTCGCCTCCGGCACTGGCTGGTAGGCCCCTGTTGGCCGTCATCGCAACACTGAGCAAGGGCTACGACCTTGACTACATCTGGCGCCAGATCGACCGCGGCCCCGTTAAGGACGCGGCCGGCTACTACATCCAGGCGAGCGAGAGCGGCGGAGAGCCGCCCGGCCGATGGTGGGGACCCGGGGCGAAGGCACTAGGCCTGGAACCCGGCCACGTAGTCGACCGCGAGCCGTACGACATGCTGTTCGGCGATCGGAAAGCCCCAGACGGCACCCCGCTAGGCAGGCCACCGGACAGCAGCCGGAAGACGGCCGACATCTACGAGAAGCTACTAGCCACCGTGCGGCACGCCACCGCCGAGCGCAAGCGCGAGCTCCGGCTGGAGGCGACCCGCCAGGCCCGGCAAAGCCCGCTGTCCTTCGACCTGACCCTATCGCTGTCGAAGTCGACCTCGATCTTCCACGCCTCCCTGGGCGAGAACGCCCGCCTGGCCCGCGAGGCAGGCGACCGAGACGGCGACCAGTACTGGTCCGCCCTGGTGGAAGAAGTCGACGCGATGATCTGGGCGGCGGTCCGGGCCGGCTTCGGCTACTTCCAGCGGGAGGCCGGCTACACCAGGACCGGGTCGCACCACGCGCGCGTCCACGGCCGCGAGACGGGCCAGTGGCGCGAGGCGGACCTGGTGGTGGCGCACTGGCTGCAGCACACCTCCCGCGACGGCGCCATGCAGCTGCACGTCCACTCCCAGATCGCCCACGTCGCCAGGACGGCCATCGACGGGAAGTGGCGCGCCCCTGACTCACTCGGCTACACCGAGCACGTCGACGACGTGCGTGCCAAGATCCGCTCCACCATCAAGCGCCTGCTAGCCAAGTGGGCTATCCCACAGACCGCCGCGACGGCGCCACCGAGCTAGTCCTCCGGCAGATGGAGACCTTCGCCGACGAGTGGTCGCCCGAATCGTGATTGCCTCACCCCATGTGGAGGTTTCGGCCATAGGTCGCGTGTAGACCAAAGAGCGGTAGAAGGGTTTCGCTAAAAAGAGTGTGGCGGGTTCGCCGGAAGTCGCGTCAGGTGGTTGTTGTGGAGTAAGCACCTCATGCTCGTAGGACCGGTCGACTGCGCTGCGAGACCGGAGGCGTTGCTCGCGCTTGTGTACAGTCTCGGAACTTCTTTCCGCCCCAATCACGACACTCTGTCCTGCGGCCACCTGCTCGTAGACAAATTTGCGCAGTTCCTCCACGGTGACTCCTACAGTTCCGACGAGTCCATGCGTTATAAGTTCAATGAACTGCTGTCCAACCAGGTGGCGTTCAACGTTATCGTAGCCTAGGGCGCCTCGATTGGCGGGATTTTTGAGCCACAGACACTGCTTCGAACGCGCTACACGCGCCGCTTGCTAGCATCTCGCAATTCATCGAATGTGTTGCCGCCAGGACTTTCATCGGATAGCATTTCGGATAGCATCCAGTTCCTCCTAAGCGGTAGGTCACGCGTTCGGGGCGCAACAGGAAACTGACCAGCGGAAACGCGCCCGGCGGAACCCCGGAACCCCGGAACCCCGGAACCCGCGGAACCCCGGAACCCCGGTGCGCCGACTGCTCGAAGCGCACAGCGCTCACCGAGCAACCGCCTAACGGAGGTTCCATGCCTGTGGAGACGCCCCGCAAGAAGGTCGGCCGAGGCTACGCGCGCGACACGGACGCCGGCGTGCTGCAGCCGATGGTAGACAGCTTCGAGCTTCACCTGAGGGCCGAGCACAAGTCAGAAAAGACGATCGCGACCCACCATCCCGCGTTCTGCTGATCGGCGGGGAAGCTCCGCTATTCCGCTACGAATTGAATCAGCCCAGTCTGCGACACCGACACCGACACCGACACCGACACCGACACTGTCGCTGAGTTGTGGAATTGATGGAGGCCCTGATTCCCAGGTAAGTCCCGCACCGTCGGCCGTCGATCGGCGAACACATGCCTGCGATGCCACTCCAGGTACCCGGCCCCCGGCCGTTGCGCCGCCCGCGGCAACCCTAGCTTCGTCAGCATCGGCGGGGTCCCGTAATACTGCCTGGCCAGCTGATCTGCTCGCACCGCTTCGGAAAGCGACGCCGACAGCCTGATCCGCAGGTCGTCTTCGACTGTGAGCAGCCCGGTATCGAAGGCCACGTCATGACTAGGGCAGCCAGCCAGCCCGTTGGACAGGTCGAGGCGCTCGCGGTGGCTGCTGTCCCGCCAGGGCTTGATGTGCCCGGCCAGCAGCATCCGCCGCGCGCCGAATGTCGCTGGTCGCAGGCCGCAGAAGACGCAACGCCCGCCGCAGTTACCCAGCACGTTCTGCGCGAAGACGTGCTGGCCGATACGAGCGGCGGCGACCATGATCCGCTCGGTCTCAGGGTCGGGCCGGTCGTCGTCCTGGACTCCGGTGAGGTCGTCGGCATCCAGGACGGCAAGCTCCTCCTGGCCGAGCAGTTCCACCTCACCGCCGTCCTCCAGGCCCAGGAAGTCCGGCAGCCGGTCTCGCCCGATCCCTTCGGCCCGCGCCGCGTAGAGCAGGACACGGTAGATGTGCGCGAACAGCGTCGGCTGCTCCCGCAGGGTGGCGCCGGCGGAGGCGTCGAAGGTCGCCCCGTGCGAGCGCGAGCCGTCCAGGTTGGCCATCTTCGCGAGCACGCTCGACGGCCTGCGCGCGAACAGCCGGGCCAGCTCCGGAACGGGCTCAGGGGCCAGGTGGGCCGTGCTCCCGCCGTACTTGCGGTGGCTTACCCGGTACGACGCGGCCAGGCAGAGCAGGGTCTCCACCGGCATGAAGTCGGCCTGCCTGGCTCCGTCCGCCACGGGCCGCCGGTCGAGCAGCACGCTGAACTGCTCCCGCGCCCTGCTCACCGTCAGCTTCAGGTAGTCATCCAGGGTGCTCGCGCCCCGGCGGCGCCTGGCCGCGGGCCGGCAGCGGCACGTCGGGCGTCACCCCACTGCCCACCGGTGACCGTAACCTCCGCCAGGCCAACCGATGCAAGCACCTCCGCGGCCTCTCCCTGCGGGAAGGCGCGCCCAGCCAGCATCCGCGCAGTCTCGCCGATGAGTCCCGGATGTGACCGCAGTACTCGCTCAACGTCCGGATCCAGCCTGCCCGCGACGTGCCACTCGTTAAGCGCCCGCGGCCGGATGCCCTCAGCGGGAACCTCGGTGTCGAGCACCCATAGGTGATCCGCGACCAGGCCTGTAAACGCGCGCGCCGCGCCGGTCCCTCCCACGCCGGCGTCCTGCCCGAACCTATCGATCAGGTCGGCCAGCATGACCTCGGCCACCGACCAGGGCAACTCAGCATCACCGTCGGCGAGCCGCCCCAGCGCCAGCAGCATCAGCAGCGACTTGTTCACCGCACCAGGCCCCGCACTGTCGTCGCCAAGCGCGTAAAGCCGCGAGAGTGCATCGCCCTCCAAATCGTCCACCACCGCACCAGCGTGCCACTTTCCGGCCTCGCCCGGAACCGGCGGGGGAGTACGGTTTGTCCGTGGCGCTGAGGGACATTGGGCGGGACCAAGTGCTCGCGGCCATCGCTGAGTACGACCGGCTCGGCCAGGACGAGTTCCTGGGTGCCTACGGATTCCAGCAGGCACGCGAGTACCTGCTCGTTCACGACGGCAGAATGTACGACTCCAAGGCCATTGCCGGGGTCGCGCATGGTTACCTGCCCGGCCAGCCACCGCTGAAGGCGAGCGAGTTCAGCGGCGGAGAAGCGACCGTCGGTCGCCTGCTTCGGGATCTCGGCTTCGCCGTCCAGGTCGGCACCGGCCTGACCCCGGATAGGCTGGCCCGCCTTCTCCGGAACCTCAACGTCAACCGGCCCAACGGCACTCCAGCGCTCTACCAGCCGATCATGCTGCTGTGGGCATTCGGGCGCGCGGTCCGGGGAGAGCAGCGGATGCTGGGGTGGGACGCGACCGAACGGTCCGTTCAGTCACTGTTTGGGCTCTACGGCCGGGCCGGGGAGGACCGGGGGAAGGCAGCCTACCCGGCCAGCGCCCTGTACGGGGCGGGGCTGTGGGAGCTGGACGCCCACGGGGAGGCGGTGCCGCGATCGCACGGGTCGGTCACCGAGCGGTGGTTCCGCGAGCGCCAGCCGCGCGGCGGGCTGGTCGGGCCGGTGCACGAGCTGATCCGGGACTCGCAGGAGGCGCGGGTCGCCGCAGTCGGGGCGCTGGTGTCGTCGTTTTTCACCGGCACCGGCGCCGACCACGTCGGCCTGCTCACCGACGTCGGGCTGCTGGGCGCCCCCTTCCCGGTGCCCGCCGGATCGGACGCCGACCCGTTGCTGCCGGACAGCCCGATGGAGGAGGCCTACCGGGTCCTGTGCGCGCTCGCCAGCGCTGGCGCGGACGAGCGCACCGGCGCGCGTGCGGACCGAACAGTGAGCCTGCCGGTCCGCTCAGCCGCAGCGCGCCGGGCGGTCCTGGTCCGCAGCGGCGGCCGGTGCGAGAACCCGCGTTGCGCCGGCGACGTCCAGGACCGGACGAGGGCAGGCGACCCGATCCTGGAGATCGACCACGTCTGGGACCTAGCGCTCGGCGGGCCCGATGACCCGGCCCAGATGGTCGCGCTCTGCCCCAACTGTCACGCGGTCAAGACCCGCGGCCGGACCGGCGAGCAACTCCGCGCTGAGCTCCTCGCGGTAGCGCTCAGCCGTCACGAGGCGATGCTCCGGCCCGAGTTACAGCAGGTCGGTGGTCAGACCGGGTGAGATCCAGTCCCGTTTACCGCAATCGTGAATCACTCTCCAGCACGGGACCTTACCGGTCGCCCTTCGGGATATGCCACGTTCGAGCCATAAAATCACCCCATACCCAGACTCGCCGCAACCAGGATAATGCCGGCACTGGACCTTTCCCCAAACGTCCTGACCTTGCCGCCGGTCGACTTGCGTCGCCCAAACGTTACGGCGCTCTAACGGGCTCTGCCGCCAGGGTCTGCCGTCACTGCGCGCGTGTCAGCATTCGAGCATGGGACAGGTCCTTACGCATGTGCCGTGCCCTGAGTGCGGAACATCCGGCGATTCGGATCCCGAGCAGAGCCACTGGCAGTGCAGCAACTGCGGTAACGGTTTTTTCCTGCGACGCTGTACGGCGTGCTCCAGGGTCAGTTATGTCGACGGCTTGCAGGGATTTCGCATGCCGTGGCCGTGCACCTGGTGCGGGCAGTACAACGAAGGCTTCAGCCAGAACCAGGACCCGGCTGCCGCAAGCGCGGCCGAGCTGGCCGCCGAAGTGCACCGCTACGGGCGTCCAGGCAGCCCGGCCGAACCGGTCACCGGCGACCGGGACCGGACACCCGCGCACGGTATGGCCGTGGCCGTGGACCCGGCCGGTCCGGACGCGCGATCGCCGCGGCATGGTGAGGTCCCCACCCCAATCCCGGGCACCTGGCACTTCGTGCGGAAACGCGGCGTCCTTGCTGGTGCGGCCCTCACGGTCGCGGTTGCCGCTGCGCTAGCAGCCCTCTTGGCGTGGCCGGATCATGGTGGAAGCAATAAGCCGCCGCTCGTAGCTAAGTCGGCTCGGCCGGCCTTGCGGCAGACGTCGACCGCCGCCACCATAGCCTGCGCCTCGGGTTCGATCGAGCTTATCGGTTCTTCCACTTTCGGCCCGGTCGTGAAGACTGCGGCTAGCATTTATACGCGGCAATGTCACGCTACCATCAACGTGCTCTATGGTGACGTCGGCGGTAAAGGTATAGACAGCGCCTATGGCGCGGCGACAGTGAATGCGGCAGTGCAAAGTAAGCCAGCGCAAGCCGGGTCGATGATCGCCATGTACAACGGGGAAACCTCCATCGCCCCGTTCCTGACGCCCGACCCGCTGGGCGTGCTCATTTTCTCCGTGGTCGCGCACACCGGCCTCTACTCCGGATCGGACATCAGCAGTAGTGAGCTGAAGCGGCTCTTCTTGCACGGCGGCGAGCCTGGCAAGGTCGCGGCCGGCCGCCAGGCTGGCACTGGAACCCGTATTACCCTCCTGCACTTCCTTCACAGGCAAGGACCAGGGCCGCAAGTTTCGGGCAACAGATGCCCGCCCCCGGCGGGGAGTGCTGTTTGCACTGAATACAGCAATATGAGACTTCTCGGTTTCGTGAATGAAACGCGGAACGCGATCGGTTACGCGGAGGTTGACCAGGAATCCAACGGACATCCCGCTGGCTATCCCGACGCTTCCGTGCTCAGCATCGACGATATCGCGCCTACGCCGGCGAACGTTCGCAATGGCTTGTATAATTTCGCGACAGTGGCCAACCTGTACATGCCCCCGCACCCATCGGCGCTAGCCAAGAGCTTCTACCAGTACCTGCTGCAATATATTGCGGCGAATCAGTCGGGCGGCCTCATCACGTGCTCCGGTGTGCCGAAGAGCTTGGAGGCTAACTGCTAGTACAGCCGCGCGGTCACCCGGCGCGTCGAGCGCCGCGTCCTGCTCAAACGGCACCGCGCCGTTGTCCTCTGCGGTTAATGCTGCAACGGGTGCGCCCAGAGATCATGGAGGCTCAGTGGCGGCCAACGCCCGGTCGCGGTGACCAGTGGCAGCAGTCGCCTCGTAACCTCGGCTGAGCTTCCGGCATCGCCCGCATCATCATCCGGCCCGACCTTGCCGTTCCGGCCTTCAGCTGAGAGCCACTGACTCGTCTTGGCGCTCTGGCATGGTGGCGCAACTGCCCGGCCTGTGGTGGTTCGTGCGCGCCACTAGCGTAGTTGCAGGCGGTTTCTCGGCGGTGTGCCTAGGATCTCAGGTGAAGGGAGGCACGCGATGGCTGGCAGCGCGGTGATCGATGACCCGCATTACACGACGCCCTTGTACCACAAGACCGAGGCGGCGCACATCATCGCCGTGCCTGCGCAGACGTTCCGGGACTGGGCTGTCGGGTACGCGCGCAAGAGGCTGGACGGCTCGCAGGTGGTTTCGGCGCCGATCGTGACGACACTTGAGCCTGCCCGGCCGCAGGGGGTGAGCGTTCCGTTCGTCGGGCTGGCCGAGGCGTACATCGTGGCGGCGTTCACCAAAGCCGGGGTTCCGATGCGCCGCATACGCCCTGCCGTCTTGTGGCTGCAGGAGCACATCGGGCTTCCGCAGGCGCTGGCAAGCCAGCGGCTGCAGACTGACGGCGCGGAGGTGCTGTGGGACTTCGGCCGGCGGTCGGGTGATCCGGCGGACCAGGACATGGTGGACGGGCTTGTCGTGGTCCGCAGCGGCCAGCAGGTATTCCGTCCGATCGTCGCGCAACTACCTGACGATGGTCACCTACGAGGACGGCTGGACCCGGCGGATCCAGCTACCGCAGTACGGGAAGGCCGAGGTTGTCGTCGATCCGTGGCTGAACGGCGGCCAGCCCACCGTGGCCAGGAGGGGCGTTCGGGTGGCGGACGTCGTGAGCAGGGTCAGCGCGCATGAGCTGCCCGAGGACGTAGCCGGGGACTACGGCCTTACAGTCCCGGAAGTCGAAGAGATCCGCCGGGCGGCGTGAGCCATGGCCGGGGAGGCTGCGGCATCAGGCCTGCGGTTCTTCCTGGATCGCGGGCTGGGCGCTGTTGTCGTTCCGGGAGCCTTGCGCGCGGCTGGTTGGACGGTGGAGACCATGGACGAGCGCTACGGCGCGGACCAGTCGCAGAGCTGCGTTCCATGATCTGATCATGCCTGGCCTTGACTGACTGCAGGCGGCTCCGGTGCCTGTGCCGGGTCGAGGGTGTGGTGCAGGGCCTGGGCGCATGCCGTGAGGTAGCCTGCCAGTGCCTCGCGGCCTTCCTCGTCCAGCATGGCGAGCATGATCTGCTCGATGTCATCGAGCGCGCGGTCGCAGCGGTCCAGGGTGGCCAGTCCCTTCCGGGTGAGGCTGGCGCGCAGCACCCGGCCGCCGTTGCGGTCGGGTTCGCGGTGGATCAGTCCGCGCTGCTCAAGATCGCGGATGACTAGGTTCATCGCCTGCGGCGTGACGAAGGCGATGCGGGCCAGTTGCGCGGAGGACGGCCCGTCGCGCAAGCGCAACTCGCTCAGTGCCATGTACTCGGTGGTGGTCACCCCGTGCCGAGCCAGCGCATCGTCCAGGCGTGACCTGATACGCCGCTCCAGCCGGAACACCAGATAGCTCAGGCGCGGCACCGCCGGGAGGATCCGGGCGGGTGCGCCAGCATGGCGCTCAGTCACCAGTAAACGATACCGCCGTACCTGACCGCCCCGCCAGGATGAAAGTTACGCACCCGGACATCAACCAGCTTGATATCAAGCAACTTGATAACCAGCGTAAAGGCACTGCTGGCGCGACTGATTTCCCATTGTGAATTGCACGGATCGTTGACAGCCCGGCACACCCCGCCGGACCCTTCTCGTTGCCGATGGCGACGTATCCGGACTCGCCCGGCGCCTTCGGAGTCCAGCAAAGGAGAGAGCGATGAGATCGCGCATTAAGGTGCTCGCTGTTCTCTGCGTCGCGGCGGTGGTCGCCGCGCTGTGCACGCTTGTGGCGTTCACGCCCCGAGCGTTGGCGGCCACCCTGACGCAGGTGACCAACTTCGGATCCAACCCGGGTGGCATGCAGATGTACATCTATGTGCCGAACAACCACCCGGCCCACCCGGCGATCCTGCTGGCGATGCACCAGTGCGGCAGCTCGGGCCCGAATTTCTACTCCAGCACCCAGTTCGCTTCCCTGGCCGACCAGTACGGCTTCATCGTCATTTACCCGAGCGCCGAGCAGTCGGCCGGGTTCGGCAATTGCTTCGACACCTGGTCGGCTGCGGCCAAGGTCCGCGGCGGCGGCAGCGACCCGGTCTCGCTCGATTCGATGATCACCTACACGGAGCAGAACTACGGCGGCGACCCGAACCGGGTCTACGCTACCGGGGCTTCGTCCGGCGGCATGATGGTGGACGAGATGCTCGCCCTCTACCCGGACGTGTTCAAGGCCGGAGCGGCGTACATGGGCGTGCCGTTCGGCTGTTTCAACAATGCCGCCGACTACCCGCCTGGGAGCAGCTCGTGCACCGGAGGAAACGGTAAGGTCATGACCCCGCAGCAGTGGGGTGGCCTGGTCCGTAACGCCGACCCCGGCTACAACGGCCCCCGTCCGCCGATTCAGCTGTGGCACGGCACCGCTGACACGCTCGTGCCGTACGGGCTGCTGCAGCAGGACATCGGCCAGTGGACCAACGTGTTCGGGATCAGCCAGACGCCGGCCTCCACCGATACGCCGGTGTCCGGCTGGACACGTACCCGTTACGCCGACAGCTCAGGCAAGGTCGACGTCGAGGCCTACAGCATTCAGGGCGCCGGCCACGTGCTGCCCGAGACCGGGATGGCCGCCTACGCCATCCACTTCCTCGGCCTGGACAGCACCTCACCGTCACCCAGTCCTTCCCCGACCCCGACGAGCACGGGATCGCCATCGCCCAGTCCCACACCGACCACCACGCCGACGGGCGGCACTTGCCACGTGGTCTACACCAAGTCCAGTGAGTGGGCCGGCGGGTTTACCGTCAACGTCGCCATCAGCGACACCGGTACCGCCGCCGTCAACGGCTGGACGCTGACCTTCAGCTTCCCCGGTGATCAGAAGGTGACCAACGCCTGGAACGCCACCGTCACCCAGTCCGGCGCCGCGGTGACCGCCAAGAACCTCAGTTACAACGCGACGATCAGCCCCGGCGGCAGCACGTCGTTCGGCTTCCAGGGCACCTGGACCAGCAACGACACCGCACCGTCCAGCTTCACCCTCAACGGCACAGCCTGCACCTGACAGATCCCGGGGCATGGATCGCGGCGATTGACGAACGGCAGGCTAACTCCGCGTCCCCGGACGCGGAGTTAGCTTGGTTCAGCCGCGCCGCCCGACCAGGATGCCGCGGATGACCGCGGTGTCGGCGTCGCTGTGCCGGTCGAGGATCGCCTCGAAGTCGTTGAGGTCGCTGTCCGAGGTGTAGGCCGACAGCTCGTGCTCGAGTGCCTTCCGCGCCGCGTGCGCCTCGCGGGCATCGCGCAGCTGCTCCCGGAGCGCGGTCCAGGTGGGGCTTAGCAGGTTCATCGTGCTCGCCATGATGTTCGCGCCACTTCCGTCTGCGTGGTGATTTCCTTGTCACTATCCAGTGAACGTGGTCTAGACCTATGCGTCAAATGACGATCTTGAAGGCGATTTATGACCTATAGTCATGGATTGTGGACACCGACGCGCTTCGCTGGTTCAAGCTGGTCGCCGACGGCGCGACCGTGACCGAGGTCAGCGACCTGGAGCCGGTCACTCAGTCCGGCGTGTCTCGCGCCCTGGCCCGGCTTGAGGCCGAAGTCGGGACCCCGTTGCTGCAGCGGTCCGGCCGGACCCTGCGGCCGACCCCGGCCGGGGAGGTGTTCCGGCATTACGTCGACGGGATGATGCAGCAGCTCGCGGACGGGCTGGCCGCGGTCGCGCAGTTCATCTCGCCTGACACCGGCACCGTCGCGGTCGCCTTCCAGCAGTCGCTTGGCTCGTGGCTGGTGCCTGACTTCGTGCGGAGCTTCCGGGCTGATCACCCCGGCGTGCGGTTCAGCCTGACGCAGGTGCACGACGAACTGCACGGGCTGCCGCTGAACGCGGGCTCGACCGACCTGGAGGTGGGGACCCGTCGCTTCCGGGTCGGCCGCGAGGACACCAGGCCCGGAGACCTGGCCGTGTGGACGCGGCAGATAGGCGTCGAACCGCTGCGCCTGGCGCTGTCGCAGGACCACCCCCTCCACGACCGGCGGGAGATCGGGCTGGCCGACGTCGCCGCCGAGCCGTTCATCGCCCTGCGCCCGGTATCGGCGCTGCGGGCGCTGGGCGATGACCTGTGCCTGCGGGCCGGCTTCCGCCCGCGGGTCGTGTTCGAGGGCGGCGACCTGTCGATCGTCCGCGGGCTCGTCGCCGCCGGGCTGGGGATCGCCATCGTGCCGGCGCCGCGGGCCGGCACGATGGAAGCCGGCCCCGGCCCCGTGCTCTACCCGAAGATCACCGACGAGGGCGCGCAGCGGGCGATCTACCTGACCTGGCCCGCCGACCGGCCGCTGCTCCCGGCGGCCGACCTGTTCCGCAAGCACGTGATCCGCGCTGTCGGCGCGGGCCAGACCCGCCCGGTCGGCTAGCTGCTCGCGATGGTGTTGGCGGCGACATAGCCGAACGTCATCGCCGGGCCGATCGTGGCGCCGGCGCCCGCGTAGGAATAGCCCATGACGGCCGCGCTGGAGTTGCCCGCCGCGTAGAGGCCGGGGATGACGGCGCCGTTGCCGTCGAGCACCCGCGCACTTGCGTCGGTGACCAGGCCGCCCTTGGTGCCCAGGTCGCCGGGCTGCATCTGGAACGCGTAATACGGCGGCAGCCACAGGGGCGCGAGGCAGGAGTTCGGGGTGACCGCGGGGTCGGTGTAGTAGTGGTCATAAAAGTTGACGCCCCGGCTGAAGTCCGCGTCCACGCCCGTCGCCGCGAACCCGTTGAAGCGGGTGATGGTCGCGGCCAGGTGGCGGGCGGGCACGCCAATCGCGTTCGCGAGCCCGGCGACCGTGTAGGAGGAGTGCACCGTCCCGGCGCTGTACCACGACGATGGCAGCGGCAGCGTGGCCAGCGTCTCGTCGAACAGGTACCGGTCCCGGTAATTCTGGTCGACGATCAGCCAGCAGGGAATGTCCGGCGAGGTCGCGTTCTGCTTGTACATGGCGTTCACGACGTCGCCGTACGGCGCCGCCTCATTGACGAACCGCTGGCCCGCCTGGTTGACGATGAGCCCGCCCGGCTCGGTGCGCTCGGCCAGGCAGAAGTACGGCGCGCCCGGGGTCGCCAGCACCGGGCCCCACCAGGCCTGGTCCATCAGTCCGACCGCCGCGCCGACGGCGAGGCCCGCCTGGATGCCGTCGCCGGTGTTGGTATCCGCGCCGAGGGTCCACGACGTGCTGGTGGGCGAGGGCAGGTACTGCGTCCGCATCGCGAGGTTGTGCTCGAACCCGCCGGCCGCGATGATGACGCCGCGGGTCGCGTTGATCAGCGACGATACGCCGTTGACGGTGGCCACCACCCCGCTGACCCGCCCGCTGGTCAAGCTGAGGCTCACCAGCGGCGTGCTCAGCCAGACCGGGACGCCCGCGCTGAGCAGGCCGGCCCGCAGCCCGGCCGCCGACGCCTGGCCCATGGTGAGCGGCGTCTGCCCGAGCAGCGCGGCCTCGGTGCCGGCGGCCAGGCACTCGGCCTCGACCTCGGTCCCGCGGGCGTTCACCGCGGCGATCTGGATCCACTTGTAGTCCGCGTCGTAGACGACCAGGCCGGACGGGACCGCCATGTACGGCGCCCGCAGGTTCGCCAGCTGCGAGCCGAGGATCTTGCCGTTGATCATGGACGGCTCGACGGACCGCCCGTTCGGCATCGAGCCGGGCAGCAGGCAGTAGTAGTCGCTGTAGCCCTGCATCCACTGGTACTTCAGCGGGCTGTTGGCCATCACGAAGTCGAGCATCGCCGGGCCGTTGGACAGGAACGCGGCCTGCTTGGCCGCCGTCGAGCCGCCGTCGGCCACGGCGGCGAGGTACTCCGCCGCCAGGGCGGGGGTGTCGGGGACGCCCGCGCCGAGGATCACGGAGTTGTTCGGGATCCAGACACCCGAGCCCGATCGGGCCAGCGATCCGCCGAAGACGTCGGCCTTCTCCATCACGACCACGGACAGCCCGAGCTTGGCCGCCGTGAGCGCCGCGGTCATCCCGGCTGCGCCGGCCCCGACGACCACCACGTCGAAGGTCCCGGCGACCGGCAGGCTGCTGGCCCGGGCACGGCCCGGCGAGAACGCGCCGGCGCCGAACAGCAGCCCGGCCCCGGCGATGGCAGCGCCAGTGAGTACCTGGCGGCGTGCGGGATGAATGTCTTCAGGCATAACGAACGCTCCGTTGTCGGGGTGCGGGTAAGGGGCAACGAGGTTCCCGGGAGCGCCATTCACCCAAAAACTAGAACACGTTCTAGCTACTGTCAATTGCTTAGATCAGACTCCATCGGCAGTCCGCATGTTTGGACAAGCGATTGAAAACAGAATCAGCCGATAGGGACTCGGCGAGTGGCATTTAGCAAAGGCGTGCGGACGACGGCCCAATTCCACAGGCGCGACGACCCGTCAATAGTACTTCCCGGTCACCGGAATGGGTAAATCCTTACGGCACCGGCCAATCCGCCGCGATGCGTCGGTACGCGGGACAGTGCTCAGGGACTAGGCCTGCGCGAGGCGAACAAGGCAGGCGGCAGGCGGTTCTGGCAGTGCGACGACCAGCTCGCCACGAGAGCGGTCCCAGCTCGCCGTCGGCCCGTCCGCCCGCGGGTAGAGCACCTCCGGCCGCAGGGCCCGCCCGCGCAGATGGCCGACCGGCAGCGACAGTTCGGCCGGGTCCGCTGTCGGCTGGCCGCTTTCGTTTGCCAGCCCCAGCCCGCGGCGCCAGGCCACGACGTACGAGGCGCTAGCGGCTCGCATCCCCAGTGCCAGCCATGAGTCAGTCCACCGGGGCAGGCCCAGGGGCCAGAACGGCAGCGCGCGCGGCAGGTCGGGGCGGATCTGCTTGTAGACTTCCACGGCGCTTCGCACGAGCTGCAGCTGGGCGTCGGTCATCTGGTCGATGTGGCCGGACAGGTGGACTCGCCCAAGCAGCGCGCCGCACAGTGCGAAGGCGATTTCCTGGTCACTGAAGCCTGGCTGGGGATAAGCCCAGGTCGCGGCCTGCTCGGGCGTTACCGCAGCCGGCGCGGCCGCGCTGATCGGCGGGTAGCGGAGGAACTCCTGCTGGTCACTAGTCGACTGCAGTTGCAGGCGGGACAGCAAGGCGTAGTCGGACCGCAGTCCGCCCGACGCGCAGTTCTCGATGACCAGCCCCGGGTGCCGGTCGAGGATCGCGTCGAGCCATTCAAGGTGCGCGCGGTTATGGGCCAGCAGTCCCGCGCCGGCGCTGAGCCCGCCTGCGTCGGTCCCGGGCCCGCCGTTGACGTTGTAGTCCAGTTTCAGGTAGCCGGTCCCCAGGTCATCGACCAGGAAGTCGATGACCTCGTCCAGGTGCTTGACGGCGGCGGGATGCCGCAGGTCCAGGAGGTAGCGCCCGTTCTCGACGACCCGCTGCCCGTGCCTGGTGAAGAACGCCTCGGACGGGAGCCGCGCGGCGACGGGGCTGCGCACGCCGACTACTTCTGGTTCCAGCCACAGCCCGGGCGTCATGCCCGCGTCCCGGATGTTTCCCATGACCCCGTCGAGCCCGCCGGCAAACCTGGCCGCCGATGGCTTCCACTCGCCGACCGTGTCCCACCAGCTCTCCCCGGGCTCGGCGTACCATCCGGCGTCGATGACGAAGTACTCGGCGCCGGCCGCCGCGGCCGCCGCGATGAGCGGACGCAGCCGCTCCGTGGAAGGGTCGCCCATCAGCGTGTTCATGTAGTCGTTGTAGATCACAGGAAGGCGCCGGTGGTCGGCATGAGGCCGCCTGGTGGCGCGGCGATGCCGCGTCAGGCGACCCAGCGCGTCATCGAGGCCCAGCGCGCTGACGGCGACTGCCGCGGGCACGCTGGTAAAGGCATCGCCCGGGGCGAGCGTCACGTGCCAGTGGTGCTCGGAGTCGGTCGGTCCCAGGAGCGCGAGGTAGGCGTCGCGGGGTGCGCCTGGTTCGGCCAGGTGCCCGACAGTGCTGGTCGTCCCGTCGTCGTGCTGACGGCGCGCGTACTCGCCGGCCTGCCAGTGCCAGGCACCGTTGTGCTCGATCTGCCATGCCCACGCGTGGCCGGTGACGTGGTTGCTGATCGCTCCCATCGGCAGGTAGCCGGCGCAGGACCAGGTGCCGGCGCTGCTGATGCCGAACCTGCCGCGCGGGTCGCCGCCATGCGAGTTCCTGCATAGGTCGGGAAGGGCGTCGCGAAGCGGGCGGCGCTGCCAGCGGCCTTCCGCGAGCCAGTCGTTCTCGCACCACAGCAGGTCAAGATCACTGAGGTTGTCAACGCCGCTGTCGCTGGCGAGGCCGCCACAGAGGAACGACGTGACCGACTCGACGGTGACCGGGGCCGAGCCTCGGTTCGTCAGTCGCACCCAGGATCGGACGCTGCCCTGGCCCTTGAGAAACCGGAAGTACACCGCGGCCTCTAGGCCCGTTAGGGGGTCAGCAAGGTCTATGCGCAGCTGGTGCCACCCGTCGTGATCCGGCAGGCCAGCGCCTGGCACGGGAATGTGCTGGTCTTCGTGTCCGGCGAAGCGCATCCGCCTTCCCGCCACGGACTCGCAGTACCGCGACCCTGACCAGGCCCGGCCCTCGCCCGCGAGAATGACATCGACCAGCGGCATTCCGGACTTGCCCGCCGGCGCTGGCAGGGCAGCGCTCCCGCCCGCCGGGTGGGGGGCAGCCATGCGCGTCATCCGCGTGAAACCCGTCGCATCGATCTCGATCTCCAGCTCGATCGATGTGTCCGACCATCCCAGCATCCTGGCCTGAGGGGTTCCGGCCACGTACAGCCTCCTTGTAACGGCTCGCTGAAGCGGGCGTTTCGCCGTCGTAAGAAACAATGCGGCGATTCCCTTGACAGCGGTTTTTGTGAGCGCTCACAATCCTGCCATGGATGTGATCGGTCACACAAGGTCGCAGGACGACGGTGACAGGCCCCTCGCGGCGGAGGCGGAACGCGCCGCGCAGGTGGACAGCCCGGGACCGCTCGACCAGGACGGTCCCCGGTCCGTCAGCATTTACGACGTCGCCGCCGAGGCCGGAGTCTCCTACCAGACAGTGTCGCGGGTGATCAACGGCCACCCCAACGTCAAGCCGTCTACCCGCGAGTTCGTGACCGCGACCATCACCAGGCTCGGCTTCCGGCCCAACCGGGCAGCCCGCGCGCTAGCGGGCGGCCCGGTCCACTCCGTGACCGTACTGACCTCGAACACGATCCTTTACGGGCAGCGGGCTGTCATACAGGGCATCGAGGAGGCCGCGCGCTCGGCGGACTACGCGATGGGCGTTCGGGTGATTGAGTCCGCGGAAACGGCAGCAGTTGCCGACGCTGTCGAGCGGGCCATGGAACAGGGCGGGGCGCTCATCGTGGTGGCCTTCGATCCCGCGGGCACCCGCGCGCTGGCTGCTGTCCCGCCAGGGGTTCCCCTGGTGGGGATCGTCGAGACGCCGGCAGACGGCGAGGCAGAGGGCCGCCCGTGGGTCTGGATCGACGACCGGCAGGCCGCCGCCGACGCGACCACGTACCTGCTCGGCTCGGCCACCGGACCGTGCACTACGTCGCCATTCCGTCCCCCACCGAGACCGGCCAGCGACTAGCGGGCTGGCAGACGGCGCTCGCAGCCGCCGGAGTCGAGATACCGCAACCGCTCCGCGCCGGCTGGCATCCCAGGTCGGGCTACCAGGCGGGCCAGCTGCTGGCGGCCAACCCCGACGTGACCGCCGTGCTCTGCGGTAACGACGATCTCGCACTCGGCGTCATGAAGGCCATGCAGGAAGCAGGGAAGACTGTCCCCGGCAGCGTAAGCGTCGTCGGCTTCGATGACGTGCCGCAGGCAGAGTTCTACACCCCCGCGCTCACCACTGTGCGGCTCAACTTCACCGACCTTGGACGGGCGGCGTTCGCCGCGCTGCAGGAGCAGCTCGGGACCGCCGCGCCCAAGCCGCGACTGCAGCCCGAGCTGATCGTCAGGGAAAGTTCCGGCCCTCCGCCGGCGCCTGCCCCGGCAGTACACCACCGGGCAGTTCAGCCACGCGGGAGGCGACGGCCGTGAATCGTATCGGAATGCGGCAGGCGAATACCGGGCGCCGGGCACGCCAGCTGGCCGTCGCCTTGCCGTTCGTGCTGCCCAGCCTGGCCGGGATCGTGGCCTTCCTCCTCCTCCCCGTTGTCGTCGTGCTGGTGCTGAGCTTCTTCCACTGGGACTTCCTCACCCCGCCGCACTGGGCCGGCCTCGCCAACTACACGGCAATGTCCCGCTACTACCACGTATTCCATTCCCTGGAAGTCACTGCCTACTACGTACTGTGGAACATACCCATCCAGACCGTGGTCGCCCTCGGCCTGGCGATGCTGCTGAACAGGAAGATGCCAGGGATGGGGCTGTTCCGCGCCCTGTACGTGCTTCCTTACATGTCCACGCCGGTCGCGATGGCGGTGGTATGGAGCTGGATGTTCAACGGCCAGTTCGGCCTCGTCAACCACCTGCTCACCTTCGTGGGGATACAAGGGCCGAACTGGCTGGGCAGCACTAGCACGGCACTGCCGGTTGTCGCCATGGTCAGCAACTGGCAGTACGCCGGCTACAACATGCTCTTCTTCCTGGCAGGAATGCAGACCATCCCGCCGTCCCTGTACGAGGCGGCGAGCATCGACGGGGCAGGCGCGGTCAGGCAGTTCTTCCGGGTAACGTTGCCGCTTCTCAACCCGACGCTCCTGTTCGTCCTCGTCACCGACGTCATCGGATCCTTCCAGATCTTCGACACGGTTTACGTGATGACCCAGGGCGGCCCCGGGTCCGCCACGGATGTCATCAACTACCAGATTTACTCGACGGCTTTCAGGAACTTCGACGTCGGATCGGCATCCGCCATGTCGCTGCTGCTCTTCGCGGTAATCCTCCTGGTCACGGCCGCCCAATTCCGTTTCTTCCGTAACCGGACGACTTACGAGGTGTCGTGACCTGATGACTGCCACCACCGCGATCCAGCGCCAGTCGATCAAGGCGTCCCCCCGCGCGCGGACCCGCCCCCGGCGGCGGGTCATATGGTACGGGCTGTTCTACCTGTGCCTGGCCCTGATCGCGGTTGTCTTCGTCGGCCCGTATGTCCTGGCGCTCTTCGGCGCGCTCAAGCCGGCATCAGCGATTTACGGAAGCTCCCCGTGGACGCCGCCGGCCTCCTTGTACCTGGGCAACTTCAAGACCATCCTGTTCACCGACGATTTCATGCGGTACCTCGGCAACACGGCGCTGGTTACCGCGGTGCTGACAGCCGGGCAGGTTGGCTTCGGGGTACTCGCGGCCTACGCCTTCGCCAGGCTGCGGTTCCCCGGGCGCGACGCGCTGTTCTCGGTCTACCTGGCGACGCTCATGGTGCCCAACGTCGTCACCCTGGTGCCGCTGTACACGATCATGCGGCAACTCCACCTGACCAACACCTACTGGGCTATCTTCCTCCCCTACACCCTGGGGACCCCCTACACCATCTTCCTGATGCGCCAGTACTTCATGTCGCTGCCCAGCGACGTGTTCGCTGCCGCCCGGGTCGACGGAGCCTCGGAATGGCGGATCCTGACTCGCCTCGTCATACCCATGGGGCGGCCCATCATCGTCACCGCGACGCTGATCGCGTTCGTGTTCGGCTGGAACAACTTCCTATGGCCGCTGATCGTGACCGACAGCAACTCCCAGCAGGTCCTCACGGTCAGCATCGCGGCCCTCCAGTCGTCGTTCAGCGAGCAGTGGAATCTCGTTCTCGCCGCGTCACTAGTCGCGCTGGCGCCCCTAATCGTCATCTTCGCCGCATTCCAGAAACAGATCGTCCGCTCCATCCAGCTCTCCGGAGTTAACCGGTAGCGGATCCGCAGAGATAGCAAGAGGTAACAAGGAAAAGGAAGAGGAGAGTCCCCGATGACGCTAACAAGACGGCTCCGCGGGTCGCCGCGGCGGCTGGCTGCCGCAGGCGGGTGCATCGCCCTGCTGGTCGCCGCAGCGGCATGCTCTTCCGGCGGGTCAGGCAGTTCCGGAAGCTCAGCGAGCTCCGGCAAGGTCAACCTCACCTACGCGATGTGGCAGACCCCTGAGCAAGCTGGCTACCAGAAGTCCATCGACCAGTTCGAGAAGGCTCACCCGAACATCCACGTCACGATCGAGTCGTTTGCCTACAACGACTACCAGCCGAAGCTGACCACAGAATTCAGCTCCGGCGGCGGCCCGGACGTGTACTGGGTTAACACGCCCATGATCGCGTCCTGGCTGAAGGACGGCGTCATGGAGAACCTCTCGTCCAGCATCCAGTCCGCCGGCGTCAACCTCAGCCAGTACCTGTCGACGCTGGTTTCCCTGCACAAGTTCAACGGGAACCTTTACGGCCTGCCGAAGGACTGGGACACGATCGCTTACTTCTACAACGCCGACTACTTCGCCGAGCATCACATCACCGTCCCGTCCAGCCTCACCTGGAACCCCACCAACGGCGGGACGTGGCTCACCTTCCTCAAGGGCCTCACCTACGACACCAGCGGCCACAACGCCCTCTCGCCGGACTTCAGCGCAGGCTCCGTCGCGACCTACGGCACCGACTCCCCGAACGAGATGCAGTGGGGCTTTGAGCCCTACCTGGCCGAGGACGGCGTCAAGCTCATCAGCAAGCCATACGCCAGCAGCGTCTCCTTCAACACGCCTGCTGGAGTACAGACCTTCCAGTTCCTCACCGACCTGATGTACAAGTACCACGTCGCCGCGCCGGGCAGCGCGCTCGGCACCGACGCTGCCGCCAACAACACCGAGGACCAGACCCTGTTCGCCCAGGGCAAGGTCGCGATGATCGAAGGCGGGAGCTGGGAGATCTCCGGGATGAAGCAGGCCGTCAAGTTCAAGCTCGGCGTGCTCCCCGCTCCCTGTGGCCCGGACGGCTGCTGGACCGTGCTGAACGGCCTCATCGACTCGGTCAACGCCCACTCGCCCAACCAGCAGGCAGCCGGGGAGCTTGAGCAGTGGCTCGGGTCGCCGGCATCCGAGAAGATCCTCGGCTCCGAGGGCTACATCTGGCCGGGCATCGGGTCCCTGGACCCGACGTTCGCTACCTACTGGAAGTCCCAGGGCCTGGACGTGACGCCCTTCGAAACCGAATCGAAGTGGAACGTCGTCTACTGGCCGGTCACTCCCGGCATGAACCAGGCACAGCTCGACATCGCCAACCAGCTGGCACCCGCCTACCTGACCGGCAAGAACGTCGCCCAGGCGGTGAGCGCGGCGGCCGCGCAGGCCAACAACGACCTGGCAGCCGCCGGCTCCAGCTGAACCGCCCGCTAACCGCAACGCCCGCCGGCGGCTGTCACCCGCCGGCGGGGCCCAACTCACAAGCATGAGTCACGCGGGGCGGCTTCCTGCACACCCACGTTACTCAATCAGCGGCCGCGGGCACCCGGACCAGTTTCCCGACCCTGCCGATTTGAGCGCGTCATATCAGTAGCCGCATAGCAAGGCGGGCCATCACGACATGGCGTCCAGCCCGCCGGAATTCTGGCATTCACCCCGTCAGCGGTGAACGCCAGCCCGCCGCGTTTACCCCGCACATGGATTGGTAACTTACTGGTGCCAGTCGATTACGCAAAGTATCTACGGGACCAGCCTGGCGGCTAATCGTGTTGGGGAGTGGGCGGGGGATGGCTACTGAAGCATCGCGAGGGCCGGCGGTTCCGACCGGTACGGCCGGGCACAGTGGCGTGCTGCCTGACCGCGTGAGCGGCACCGCGGCGAAAATGACGCGTAGAGGGTTCGCCGGCGCGGCGGGGGCAGCCGCCCTGGCCGCGGCCGGGCTGACGAGCATCGGGGCGACGAGCGCGTCGGCGAGTCCCGAGGAGGCGTTCCAGGGCACCCCGGGTCCGCGCGAGGCGCTGCGGTTGCTCATGCAAGGCAACCAGCGCTGGGCTCGCGGGATGGCCAAGCACCCGCACCAGTCCGTCCAGTGGCGCTGGCATGTAGCCGAAAAGCAGACCCCTTTCGCGACCGTGTTCTCATGCATCGACTCCCGGGTTCCACCGGAGATCGTCTTCGATCGCGGGCTCAGCGACATGTTCGTGATCCGGACCGGCGCCCAGGTCCTCGACGAGCAGGTGGTCCTGGGAAGCATCGAATTCGGCCCGTACAGCTACTCCTCCGCACGGCTCATGCTCGTGCTCGGCCACCAGGACTGCGGCGCGGTGAGTGCTGCGATCGAGGCTATCGAGAGCGGTTGCCCGGCGCCGGGTCACATCCAGGCCGTGGTGGACGCGCTCAGGCCGGCTTACCGCGCGGCCAAGCCGCAGCCCGGTTGCCTGGCCGACAACATGACTCGCGCCCAGACCCGGCTGACCGTGCAGCGGCTCAAGCGCGATCCGCTGCTGTGCAAGCTGATACACACCGATGGCCTGCTGATCATCGGGGGCCATTACGACCTCCGCAGCGGCCTCGTCGAAATCATCGCCTGAACGGCAAGATGCTCAGGTCCCGGCCGGGGTCGTTCAGGCCGAGGCACCACGGCGACGTCCCCCGGATCGACTGGCGCGATGAGTGGAGCTCTCGAGGACTTCGTTCAGGCGGTGAATTCGTACCGGAAGACGTAGGCGCTCGCGTCGGCGGTCATCTCGTTGACCTCGACCGGTGCGTCGCTGGCATCGACGGCGATGCGGATGACGTCGATGACGGGCGTGCCGGGGGCGATCTCCAGCCGGTCGGCCTCGTCGGGGCTGGGCATGCGGGAGCGGAGGTCTTCGCGGAAGCGGGCCGGGGCGTGGCCTAGGTCGGCGAGGCGGGCGTAGGTGCCGCCGGGGCCGGTGTCCGGCTGGGCGATGGGAGTCCCGCCCGCGATGGCGGCGGGGAGCCAGGAACGCGATAGCAGGACGGGCTTGCCGTCCAGGACGAAGCGGCGGCTACGTAGTACGGCCAGGCTGCCCTCGGGCAAGCTGAGGAGGTCCCGGACGTGGGCCGGGGGCTCCGCCTCGCTGACCTCGATCTGGTCGACGGCCAGGTTTCGTCCCTCGGCCTCCGCCGACCAGATCGAGCGGCCGGAAGGCCAGGTGGCCTGGCCGAGGCGGCCGATGCTCTCGCGAATGATGGGCCGGAAGTCACGCACGTAGATCCCCGATCCTCTACGGGGCTCGGCAAGGCCCCAGTTGACGAGTTGGGCGAGTGATTGCCTGGCAGTCCCGCGAGCGACGGAATGCTGCCGCATCACGTCGTTTTCCCCGGGAAGCCGCGATCCCGGAGGGTAGTGGCCGGACTCGATTGCCTCGCGCAAGCCGGCCGCGATCAGCCAGTACTTGGGCCGGCTGGGGGGTGCGCTCGGCGGCATTGTCCGGAGCCTCCCTTGGGAGTGGTCACATCTCTAGAGAACCGACTGTATCCCGGCTGTGCCTGCCCTGCGACCAAGTCAGGCCCTGCTGCCCGGAAGGTGACAGAAACTTCTCTAGAGAGATTATGTATTTCTCTAGAGAAGTCGCTTACCGTCGCTGATAAGCCCCCGAAACCGAAAGGTGGGACACCGCAGTACGTACAGGGGTACGGTCCGACATCTGCGCAAGTACCGGACCATCCTCATCCTTGCTCGCTAAGATGACTTTGTACACGTAAGAAACATGTGCATCTATATAAAGAGAGGACACATGGTGACAAAGCTTCACCCTGAGCGCCTCCTGCAACTGGCGGCATCGCTGGCAGTCGTCGCCGTAGGAGTCGTGGCCGTGGCCGGGCACTTTCTGCCGCTTTGGCAGATTTGCATCGCAAGCTAGCCTTTTGGGCGTTTAATCCCCATGAATCTGATTTTTCGCCCTGCTGCGGTACGCGGCAGGGCGTTAATATCCCTGCTGGGACTTGCGAGCAGCGCGCTGACTTACGCGTCGCCGGGCGGGCCGCTCAGGGCTTCCAGCCGTATCTCGGCGGTTGCTGCTTCTACTGCTCCTGCGGTCTTGTACAGGTCGAGGGCCTGACGGAGGTAGATCCGCCAGGCGCTGTGCCTGCCGACGCGGAGCATTGTCTCGGCCATGCCATCGAGTATGAGCGCGTGCTGGTACGGTTCCTCGATTTCCTGCACGATCTTGAGCGCGTCGGTGTAGTAGCGCATTGCCTCGTCGGGATGGTCGGAAAGACGGTGGCCGTCTCCTGAGCCGCGCAGCGCAATTGCCCGCGTGTACAAGTCACCGACCTCCTCCGCCGTCGAGGCTGCCTTCTGGTAGTAGACGAGGCACTGACTGTGGTCGTCCATCGCGAGGTAGACGTCACCGAGGTCGCACATGACGCGGGCCTGGCCCGGAAGGTCGCGGATCTCCCGGTAGGTGGCCAGCGCGTACCTGAACTCCGCCAGGGCCCTTTCCGGGTCGCCTTTGTAGAGGTGGACTTGCCCGATGTTCTGCATGACGGTTGCGTGCTCTGGGCGCGCGCCCATGGCGCGGTAGATGGACAGCGCCTCGTGGTAGTCATCAAGTGCCTCGCGATGGTAGCCCTGCCGCCGGCTGGCCTCGGCGATGCTGTTGAGCGTTTTGGCCGCCCAGTGCAGGTTTCCCGACTGGCGGAAGAAGCCCAGGGCCTGGTGGAAGTGCTGCATGCTCTCATCAAGGCGTCCCAGGTTCAGGGACGAGACGCCGCAGTGAAAAATGGCCTCTGCCTCGCCCGCCGGGTCTCCTGACTCCGCGTACAGGAGCCTTGCCTCCTGCTTGTGCGCCAGCGCTTCCCGGAAATGTCCCGCGTAATAGCAGATCACTCCCATGCGGTCGGCGGCCAGAGCGGCGCCGTGCTGGTCACCGACCGACTGGCTTGCCTCCAGGGCCTGTTGCGCGTGGGCGAGTGCCGCCTGGTGCATGCCCATTTGCTGGCACGCGCGGCTGAGGTCGATCAGGGCCGTGGCGATGAGGCGCTGGTCGCCGAGGTCCCGGCAGGCTCGCAGCGCGAGGGTGTGCAGGATACGCGCTTCCTCCCAGCATCCCCTGATATCGAGGAACTCCGACAGCAGGTGCGCCAGCTCCGCGCACTCGCGCTTCCATTCGTGCCGGGCCGCGTAGTCCGCCGCGTTGACGATGTTCCGCCACTCGGCCTCCAGCCACTCCAGGGTGCTTTCACCATCGGTCCCGCCCGCGTGCAGGGACGGAGAGGCTGGTCGCGGCGCTCGTGGTGCGGGTAGAGCTGCCGGTCCGCGTCCTTGGCCGCCCGCAGGTAGTAGTCGAGCAGCCGCCGGCGTCTCGCCGCTCCCGGCCCGGGCTGTCCCGCTCGGCGCACAGAGCCGCGTAGCTCCGCAGCACGTCGTGAATCCTGACCCTGTCCCCGGCCCCGTGCTCGGCAAGGTGGCGGTCCAGGAGCGCTGCCGTCATTTCCCGTGCGCTGGCAGCGGTCACCCCGGCGATGGCTGCCGCGGACTCGGCGGTGAAGGTCATGCACGGGCTCTTGCCCAGGAGCCTGAAGAACCGCTGCTGGCTCCCGCTCAGCCCCTTATAGGAGGCCTCCAGCGCGGACAGGAACTGCTCGGCCGCCCCGTCGGCTCCGGCCGGGAGGACACCGGACTCGGCGATCTCGGCGATCAGCTCCCCGGTGGTCGCGGGACCGCCGTCCGCACGTAGCCGGCTCGCGGCGAGCGTCACCGCCAGGGGCAGGCAGCCGAACGACCGCACGATCGCAGAGACCGCCTCCGGGTCGCGGGCGTTCCCCGGGCCAGCGGTCAGGGTGAAAAGCGTGATCGCGTCCCGCTCGGGCAGGACGCCGAGCGAGAGGGCAGAGGCGCCGGCTATCCCGGGCAGGAGCTGCCTGGTGGTGATGAGGACGGCGCTCGGGCCCGCCGCGGGCAGCAGCGGCGTGATGACGTCGGCTTCCGGGACGTCATCGAGGATGACGATGAACCTGCTGCTTTCCAGCTCGCTTCGCCACAGGGCGGTGAGCTCTCTCCTGTTCTGCGGTACCGGCGGCAGGCCGGCCCCGGCCATCTCCAGGAGCCGGCGCAGCGCTTCATCGATGCTGAGCGGGGCCACCCCAGCCTGGTGGGCGTGGAACTCCAGGTACAGCTGCCCGTCCGGGTACCTGTCGGCGACGCGCACGGCGGCCTCGACCGCGAGCCGCGTCTTGCCGACGCCGGGCATCCCGCTGATCACGGCGACCTGCGCTGTTCCCGGCCCGGCGCTGGTAAGGGCCGGCCTCGTCGGCGCGCCCCACGAAGGCCCCGGCCGGCAGGGGGACCGCGGGCGGCTGCCCCGTAGCGGCGGGCCGCCTGCGGGCGCCCGTCCTGGGCGGCTGCAGGTCCTGCCGCAGGATGCGCTGGTGGAGCGCCGCCAGTTCTGGCCCTGGCTCGATGCCCTGGCCGAGGAGGCGGCTGCGCGCCTGACGGTAGAGGGCCAGAGCACCTGCCTGCCGGCCGGACCGGTACAGGGCCGTCATCTCGTAGGCGATGAGAGCCTCGTCCAGCGGGTACCGCGCTGACAGTCGCCGCAGCTCCCCGGCGAAGCTCGGCGTGGTGGCCCAGGTCAAGCTCCAGCCCTGCCCGCCTCTTGACGCACGCCAGGCGTTCTTCCTCCAGGCTGGCCCCGATCGCCGACACCCACCGGCCCCGAAGCCCGCCCAAAGCCGGGCCGCGCCACAGCGCTTCCGCCTCGCACAGCAAGGCGACGGCCTCATCAGCGTTCCCGGCCTTCGCCTTCGCGGCTGCCCGCTCCTGAAGCCCGCGGAAGCGGTGCAGGTCGATGCTGTCCGGGTCCACCAGCAGCTTGTAGCCGCCCTCCTCCCGCACCAGGCGCGCCCCGCCACCCGCGGCCGCCAGGAACTCCCTCACATGGGCCAGGTACGACCGGAAGGTGCCCTCCGGCGGGACATCGTCATCCCACACGCACCGGATGAGCTCCCCCGCCGGCACCGTCCTGCCCGCGTTCATCAGCAAGACGGCCAGCAGGCACCGCTCCTTGGCCCGCGCCGGCAAGGCCGCCTGGCGCCCGTCCAGCGCTACATCCAACGTCCCCAGTAGCTTGAATTCCATGATCGTCCCAGCCCCGCCCGGGAAAGGATCAACTTACCCGCCGTATCCAATACGCACGTTGACTGCCTACCCCGAACAACGTGGCGGGCCGCGAAAGGGAAAGGCCGGATCATTACGATTTCGTAACGGCTATCACGATGACGGTGCGTAGGTTACCGTTGTTTACGCCAGGAACTGGCGTGAAAAACGTGGCAATTATGCATGCGCATTTGCACGCGCATTCCGGCTTGCACATGAAATCCCGGCCGACGGGAGTGCATGGCAGGCTGCAGCGCTGCTGCCCGGGTTGATGCAGCGGGGCTGTCAATGCCGCTGCGGCATGCTCGATACGCGTCTGCATTAATCCGTGAGCGTCAGGGGGCGTATCACATGATCCAAAACGTTGCCCGGGTTATCGGGACAGCACCGCCAGGCCCGCGTCCGGAGCGCGGCTCCACGACGCTCCGGCAGTGCCCGCGTGCCCGCCGCGTCGGGAGCGCGGCCGCTACCTGGTCACCCGCGGGGCGGATCGCGGCCCTTCTCTCTCGATGGCCAGGTGTGCGGCCTGTTCGCGGTTGACATCGCCGGCTTCGGTGATCCCTGTCGCGATGATGACGTTCGGCTGTACGTCCACAGGTCGTTGTACGACATGCTTGAAGCCGCGTTCGACGGTTCTGGCGTGCCTTGGGCCGGGTGCGTCCACGAGGACCGAGGTGACGGGGCGCTCGTCGTCGTCCCTCCGGCCATCTCCATCGCCGGATTGCTTAACCCGATCCCCGACAAGCTCGTAGTCCTCCTCCGTCGCCACAACCGGGTCTCCTGCGACGCTGCCCGAATCCGGCTACGCGTGGCGGTGCACGTCGGCCCCACATATCACGATGGCCATGGGTTCGTTGGCCATGACGTGAACCACTTGTACCGGATGCTGGACGCGCCAGCGCTGAGGCGAATGCTCATGGAGCCAGGATCCGGGATCGCCTATATTACATCCCGCTACGTCTACGAGAACGTCGTTACCAGCCGCCCTTCGCTGGTCAGCCCGGATGTGTTCAAGCCCGTGACGGTCCGTGTAAAGGAAACCAGGCAGCGCGCATGGGCTTACACGCTTGGCTCCCCATACAGCGCTCATGATCGCGCGTCCTTATCGTTGCCGTCTAATGCCCGACTCGCCCGTGTCCTGACCGAACTCCGGGTAGCTGCTGGGGGAGTCGTTACGGTGCTAGCGCCCGCACCGCGGGGACCCGTCCTGGTCCTGGTGCCTTGTATCTGGGTCAGCCTTCACGAATCCTGGTCGAGGAACTTCGCTGCTTCTGCGGGGTCCATGATGTTGGACCAGACCTGCTCTTCGGGTGCCATGGCCCGTTCGGGCATCGCGTAGTCAGACATCCACGCGGTGGGCCGCAGCCTGGAACGAGGCTGAGGATGGCTGCGACCAGGCGCTTGGGGACTGATCCGATGATGCGGATGGCGACGTAGGTCTCGTGCCCCTGGTCGGCGAGGACCTGAATACCCAAGGCGGCACCATCGAGCATTCCGGCGTGCTCGTGCCCGTCCAGTAGCGACTGGCGCACTAGGGCGTGCACCACTGCCCTGAGCTTGCGCTCGGTGCGCACTGCCGCCTCAGCGAGCCAGCGCAGTTCATCTTCCCGGGCTGGCAGCAGGTCGGCTGTGTGCGTCGCGGTCGCCAGGGGTGGCGCGTGCTCGGAGTTGTACCTCGCCTTGGCCGCCTTCCCCCGTGCGGCGAGTGCGGCGTAGAAGTCGCCGGGCGATCCTTCCTCGCGCTGCCCGGCGGCGACCAGCCAGGCGATCTCGTCGTCATCAAGCCAAACGGCACCGCGCCAGCGCTGGACCTTGACCTTGAAGAGCACCTGGTCATCGATCGCCGCGATGCGCTCCTGGGGTGTCTGGTCGTCGGCGAAGCGCTCGGCAGCCTTCGCCAGCAGCGGATGAGCGATCTCACCGAGCGGAATGTCAGCGTGCGGAAGGGGCAGCGCGAGGTCCTCGCGCATGCACCGCAGCGTGGGCCGCGCCCGCCGTGGCATGGCTAGTCCTCCTCCTCCACGCCCCCGACGGCATCCAGCTCCTCACGGGTCATCCCGGACAGCATCGCGATGCGGGCGGCCCGGCTGCCGTCGAGCTGGGACAGCAACTCGCGCATCCCGGCCTGCATCTCCTCGCGCCGAGCATCCAGGTAGAACGCCACCGCGGCCTCGACCAAGTCCTTCTTGCTCATGCGCAGGTAGTGCGCGCCGCTGGTGATGAGCCTGTCGCCCGCAGGCGAGACCTTGACCGCGATCTGCCGGGGTGCTTCCTCGATCATCGTCCTCGCTGCCCTCCGGCTTGGGAGACCCTGACTGCTGGTGCCTCAAGTACCTCCAGTGTACCCGGCACGGCGCGCCATGAAAGTCTTAACGCGGCGATGCTCCCCGCGATACGAGAACGTCGCCGTACCGCTAAGGGATTGAGTGACGAGGTCCTTCTCGGGTGATAGTGCCCGGCATGGCCGCGTACCTGCCCCGTCGTGGTCGGCCCCGGGCCGGCGTGGCCAACTCGTCAGTAGCAGTGTATTTTTCCGCTATTATCGCCGAAAAATACACTGCTACCAGCGGGTAACCGGATTCCGGGCACCGACGGGCCGCCAGGCCTCGAACTTCAACCTGAAGGTCAAGCTCCCTCTGCCCAGCAGCCCATTACTGCCCCGTAGCAGGGGTGGAGTCGGACGCGGGCAGGAGGAGGGCGCGTTCCACACGCTCCTTGAAGAGCGTGAGCTCGGCAGTAAGTGCGTCGCCGATGTCCTCGCCCTCGGACAAGATGACGTCGGCGGCGAGCTTGAGCCGGTCCAGGCTAATGCGGGGAAAGCCGGTAAGGGCGTCGTGGTCCACGGATGTTCCTTCTCTTCTCGGGATGACGGCGACAGCGGCATGCGGGATCGCGCCCGCCGAGGCCGGCTTGGATCCCGCGTGGCCGCGCCGGGGATTAGTCGCGGCCACGCGGGGGCTTCAGGTGGTGACGACCGCAGTCTCGTCAGGGGGCTTAGGGAACTGAGCCCAGACCACTTTCCCGGCCCCTTCGCCGGGTGGCCGGTAGCAGCCCCACCGGGAGTAGGCGTGGATGAGCAGCAGGCCCCGCCCGGTCTCGTCGTCGGTGCCGGGGTTGGCCGGTGCCGGCTCGACCGGCGCACATGTCCCAGACGAGGACAATGACGATCCCGCTGCCGGCGCGGATCCACATGCGAACGGGTGGCCGGGAGGCAGGCCATGCCACCGCGCAGGTGGCGTTGACGGCGTTCGACACGATCTCGGTGGTGACGAGCTCGGCGTCGTCAAGGAGCGGGTGCAGCCCCCACTCCTTCAAGTCGAGGCGCAGCCGGTGCCGTGCACTGGGAACTGCCGCCGTATCGGCGGCCAATTCCACGTAATCGCGCAACGGGAAACTCTCGTGCCAATCGTGCCGGCCAGGCGGGAGCGACGGGTCCGGCGGAATCCGCGCCTGGGGCAGCGAAGGAACTACGGGCAATAGCGATGGCACTGCGGCCAATGGTGCTGCGTGGACATTCATGGCCTGGCTTCCCTTGCGACGGGAGGTGTTGACCCATCCATTCCGTTTGGGCCGCGTTGTCAATACAGTTAGCCTGCCACTGCCTAGTTGGATAGTCTCAATGGCATGGATAACCGCCCTTAAATTGCCATCTAGGCCACGACCTGAAATGGAGCGCCATCATGCCGCCACGCTCACAGTCCCGCGATCCGAAGACCGATCCCCGTGCCGCCCTGGGCGAGCAACTCCGCAACGCCCGGCAGTCAGCCGGCTTCCGGAGCCAGGCGGAACTGGGGGACAGAATCGGCGTGCACACCACCGTCATCGCCAAGGCGGAGACAGGCGACCGGCCGCCGACAAGCGAGGTCTACGAGCCCTGGTTGGAACAATGCGGCATCACCGGGCGCGAACGGGAGCTCTACGACGTGCTCTTCGGACTCGCCCGCGCCAAGGAAGGCGGCCCGGCCAAGATCTGGTTCGTCGGCTGGGTGGATGCCGAGGGCAGGGCGCACACGCTGAGGATCTGGCAGCCGCTCATTTTCCCTGGCTTGATCCAGACCGAGGCGTACGCCACCGCGCTGTACGCGACGACAGGTATGAGCGATGACCAGATCCGCGAGCACGTCCAGGCGCGCCTCAGCCGCCAGTCGATCTTCGACCAGCCCGACCCGCCAAGCGTCGTCATCGTCCTGGACGAACTGGTGCTGCACCGGCTCATCGGCTCGCCCGAGATCATCCGCGAGCAGCTAACGCGTGTGATAGAGCTTTCGAGGCGCCCGAACGTGCACATCCACATCCTCCCGAGCCGGACTGGTGCGAACCTCGGCTTGGGCGGCCCGATCCACCTGGCAACCGCGATCGGGCACCCCGGAAGTCCTGCTCGTTGGCGCGCTGATCGAGGACCAGGTGACCGCAGAGCCGGCGCTGGTCCGCAAGGCAAGCGCTACCTTTGATGCTGTCCGGGGCGATGCGCTCAACCGCGCGGACAGCCGGAACATGATGACGGAGGCACTGGAGAAGATATGGAACGACTAGATCCCCGCTGGCGCAAGGCCAGCTACAGCGCCAACGGCGGGGCCGACTGCGTCGAGACCGGGGCCATCCCCGGCGCGGTCCTGATCCGCGACACCAAGAACCGCGAGCGCGGTCCCGTGCTCCGCATCAGCGCAAGCGACTGGAAGCGGTTCACGACGTCGATGAAGCACTAGCCGACGACTAGCGAGCAACACGCCCCGGCAGGCACGCCCTGGCCGGGGCGAAGCTATTTTCCTGCCTAGGACGCAGGGCGGCGACGGTGCGTGAAGCTGGTCGGAAGCTTCCCTGGGACGTGGCTCACGTAGGAGAACTCGCCCTCGTGCCGGAAGCCCGCACCCTCGTACTCGTACTTCCCCCAACGAGTAGGCTGGCGCCGCCGATCCGATCACGCCATGACACGAAGTGCTTCCCCGCCGCAAACCCGCAAAGGATGGCGATGCACGCCCCGATCACGCACGTCCTCGGCGCCCGGCCGAACTTCATGAAGGCCGCCCCCGTCATCCGCGCCCTCGCCGACCTCGGCGACGAGCAGACGCTCATCCACACCGGCCAGCACTACGACGCCCGCATGTCGGACGTCTTCTTCACCGACCTGGGCCTGCCCGAGCCGGACGTGAACCTCCGTGTCGGCTCCGGCACCCACGGCGAGCAGACCGCCGCCGTCATCACCGGCGTCGAGCGCGAACTGATCGCCCAAAGGCCCGCGCTGCTGGTCGTCTACGGCGACGTCAACTCCACCCTCGGCGCGGCCCTGGCCGCCGCCAAGCTGCGCGTGCCGATCGCGCACGTCGAGGCCGGGCTGCGCAGCTTCGACAACGGCATGCCCGAGGAAATCAACCGCCGGCTCACCGACCAGCTGTGCGACCTGCTGTTCGCCACCTCCGCCGAAGCCGTCGGCTACCTCGGCCGCGAGGGCATCAATATCGGCAACGTTCACCTGGTCGGCAACACCATGATCGACACCCTCAAGGCCTGCCTCGGCCGGCTCGACGCCGACGCGGTCCGCACCGTGATGGGCCTCAACGACCGGTACATAGTCGCCACCCTCCACCGGCCCGCCAACGTCGATGACCCCGCCTCCCTCAAGCAGCTCGTCACCGCATTGCACGAGGTCGCCGACAAGACCGACATCATCATCCCCATGCACCCCCGCGGCGCCCCCGCGTTCAACGCCGCCGGGCTCGCCAGCCACCCCGGCATCCGGATCTGCGACCCGCTCGGCTACCTGGACTTCATGTCCCTCGTCAGCGGTGCCGCCGCCGCGATCACCGACTCCGCCGGGGTGCAGGAAGAGACCACGTTCCTGCGGGTACCGTGCCTTACCCTGCGCCCGGTCACCGAGCGCCCGGTGACCGTGACCAGCGGCAGCAACCGCCTCGTCACCCCCGCCGAGCTGCCCGCGGCCGCGCTGGAAGCCCTCGCCGCGGGCCCGTACGCCGGCGAACTGCCGCCCCTGTGGGACGGCGCGGCGGGTCCCAGGATCGCCCGCACCATCACGGCCTGGCTAGCCAGCAATACCTGAAACGCTCCCGCAAGGCGGCACCATGGAACCACTGCGCCAAGACGCGTCCCTGTCACAAATCCAGGCCTACGTCCGGCAGATGGAAGCCGAGCGCGGCCTGGACCGGCAAGACCTCATGCCCCAGTGCCTCAAGCTCGGCGAGGAAGTCGGCGAGCTCTTCCGCGCGGTCCGCAAGCGCCAGGGCCACCCCGAGGACCCGGAAGGCCGCGACGCCGACGTGGCCGACGAGGCCGCCGATGTCCTCATCCTGCTGATCTCCATCGCCAACCGCTGCGGCATCAGCCTCGAAGAGGCCTTCCGCGCCAAGGAAGCCCGGAACGAAACGCGCGCCTGGCGCTAACCCGGGCGGCCCCGGGCCGGTTGTCAGGCGGTCGCGCCGCGCCCGGCGAGGAACAAGGCGAGCTGCTGGACGACGAACCCGTGGTCTTCCACCTGGGGCAGGCCGGACACGGTAACCGAGCCGACGACGCCGACCCGGCGGACGATGACGGGGAAGGACCCGCCGTGTGCCGCGTACCGGGCCGGGTCGAGTCCGCTGCGTTCCTCGAAGGTGGATGACGCTGCGCGGGCCTTGGTTCCCATGTACAGCGAGCTGTGCCCGAACCGGTGGACCACGCGTGATTTCCGCTCCACCCAGTCGTCGTTGTCCGGTGACGTTCCCTCCAGCGCCGCGTGGAACAGCCGCTGGCCTCCTCGCGTGATCGACACCACGACAGGGAGGGATGCCTCCCGCGCTGCCGTCACCAGCTGGACGCCGAGGTCCCAGGCGGTGGCGTTGTCGAACTCATCGAAGACAAGGCGCTGCTCCTGCGCCGCAAGCTCCGCGAGGTCCTGAGCGTCCGAGGGAAGGGTCATGCTGTCCGCTCCTTTTGCCGTGGCACCAGTCAACAGTGGTAGCGGCCTGAATGTTAGCCCCCGCCTGCGGCGCAGCCGAGCACAGGCGCGGAACCGGGCCCGCCTGGCGGGGAGTCGGCGGTCGTACCGTCATC
The DNA here is from genome assembly GCA_963735415.1 of uncultured Actinomycetota bacterium. GTDB lineage: Bacteria > Actinomycetota > Actinomycetes > Streptosporangiales > Streptosporangiaceae > Trebonia. Next base: position 56,614 of record CAVTLB010000016.1, read on the forward strand.
GGGCCAGGCTCTCGTTTGGGGGTGGGCACGACCAAGTCTGAATCAGCGGCCGGCTGACCCCGGTCGCCCAGTACGACAGCGGCTCGCCGCACCCACTGGGAACGCGCGCGGACGGCGGCATCCCGGCTCCCTGCTTCGGCGTGTACGCCACCGCGAACTCGGCGCGGGCAGGTGACGACCGGCACGTTCGGGCACGCGTGCGGCTACCCGTCCGCCGACAAGGTGCCTGCCTGCCCAGCGGTTCATGACCACGAGTACACCGGTCGCCAGGGTCACCCGGCCCGGCCTGCTTACTAGACGTCATGTTAATGTGACATAGAGTGATTGATTGGCGGCGGCCCGGTGGCGCGCGGCACCGCCCACGGCAATCCGGCAATTCCGAGGAGACTAGTCATGAAAGCAGTGGTGTACCACGGCCCCCGTCACGTCAGCGTCGACGAGGTGCCGGACGCCCGGATCGAGCAGCCCACCGACGCGCTGGTGAAGATCACCGCGACCAACATCTGCGGATCGGACCTGCACATGTACGAGGGCCGGACCGACTTCGAGGAAGGCCGCGTCTTCGGGCACGAGAACGTCGGCGAGGTCATCGAGGCCGGCGGCGCCGTCGACAAGATCAAGGTCGGCGACATGATCTCGGCGCCCTTCAACGTCGCCTGCGGGCACTGCCGCAACTGCGAGGAGCAGAAGACCAGCTACTGCCTGCGCGCCAACAAGCCCGGGATCGCCGGCGCAGCCTACGGGTTCGCCGGCATGGGTTCCTGGCAGGGCGGCCAGGCCGAGCTGCTGCGGGTGCCATGGGCCGACTTCAACGCCCTGCGGCTGCCCGAGGACGCCAGCGAGAAGCAGGACGACTACGTGATGCTCTCGGACATCTTCCCCACCGGCTGGCACGCGGTGCGAATGTCGGGCCTGCTGCCGGGCGAGTCCATTGTCATCTTCGGCGCAGGACCGGTCGGGCTCATGGCCGCGCTCTCGGCGGTCACCATGGGCGCGTCCAAGGTCATGATCGTGGACCGGCACCCGGACCGGCTCCGGCTCGCCGAGCAGATCGGCGCGATCCCGGTCGATGACTCGAAGGGTCCGCCGGTCGAGCAGGTCAAGGAGCAGACGAACGGCCTGCTGGCCGACCGGGGCGCCGACTGCGTGGGCTACCAGGCTCATGACCCGCAGGGCCATGAGGACAATGCCATGGCGCTGAACGACCTGATCTCGTCGGTGCGGTTCACCGGGGGAATCGGCAGCGTGGGCGTGTATGTCACGCAGGACCCCGGAGGCCCGGACGACCTGGCCAAGCACGGAATGAGCCGGTTCGACCTCGGCCGCTTCTGGTTCGAGGGCCAGCAACTGGGCACCGGGCAGTGCCCGGTCAAGCGGTACAACCGGTACCTGCGCAACCTCATCCACGAGGGCAAGGCCAAGCCGTCCTGGATCGTGTCGCATGACCTGCCGCTCGACCAGGCGCCCGAAGCCTACAAGCACTTCGACGCCCGCGAAGACGGCTGGACGAAGGTCGTGTTGCACCCCGGCCAGCAGGGCTAGCCGGCACCCGGAACCGCGGCCTATCCCGGGCCGGGAAGGCCAGGAAGCCGGGAAGGGCGGATGACGCCGGCCAATGCGCTTGCTCAGGCGACATTTCGGGTATTAGAAGGCAAGCGGTAGTTGTTGGCACCTGACGTGCGACCTTCAGCGGAGGCTGACCAGGAAGGAACTGCGCCGGTGACCGAGACCCTGGTCAGTCGCTCCGGCAGGCCAGGCTGGTCACGACGAGCGCTGGTGCCGGCTGCCGTCGCGATCGCGGCCGCCGGGCTCTTGACGGCCGCGGCCGCGGCCGAGGACTCCAACGTGGCCGGGTCACTCAAGGTGCTGGCCCATCTGCGCTGGGCCTGGCTCGCGGCCGGCATCGCGCTCGAGGTCATCTCGGTGGCCGCCTTCTCCGCCATGTTCCGCCAGCTCCTGCGGGCCAGCCGGGTAACGCCCCGGCGGTCGGCGATGCTGGTCACTGTCTACGCCGCGAACGCGATGTCGGTCTCCGTCCCGCTCGCGGGCCCGGGCCTGGCCGCGGCCTACCTCTTTCGCCGCTTTACCCGGTTCGGCGCCGGCGTCGTGGGGGCCGGCTGGACGCTGCTAGCCGGCGGCGTGATCTCGGCCATCGCCTGGGTCGTTGTCCTGACGGTCGCTGGCCTGACGTCCGGCCATGCCGTGGCGCTGGCGATCACCGTCCCCGCCCTCGCGCTCGCCCTGGCCGTCGCGGCCACCGTCGCGGTCGCGGCCCGGTACCCGCCCGTGCGCCAGGTCCTGGAGGACTTCCTGGCCCGGGCACTCACGCGGGGGGCGCGGCTGTTGCGCTGGCCGGCCACCGACCCGAAACTTGCCTTCCGGGCCTGGGCCGGCGGTTCGGCGCCCTTCGCCTCCCGGTGTCTGACTGGGCGCTGGCCCTCGGTGACTCGCTGCTCAACTGGTTCGCCGACGCGGCGGTCCTCACCGTCTGCGTCATCGCGGTCGGCGCTCGCGTCCCGTGGCACGACCTGCTCCTGGTCTACGCGGCGGGAGTCGGCGCGCAAAGCCTGTCCCTTACTCCTGGTGGCCTCGCCATCACCGAGGGCGCGATCAGCCTGGCCCTGGTCGCGTCGGGCATGCACGTCCGCGAGGCGGTCGCCGCCGCCGTGCTGTACCGGCTGATCAGCTTCTGGTTCAACGCCGCGCTGGGGTGGCTGATCCTGCTGTTGCTGCAGGCTCGCAGGCCCGCGGCGCAGTCTGCGCGGAGCCCGCGCTGGAGTCGCCGGCCGGGCCGGCGCCTGGAACAGCGCCTCACGCGCATGAGCTCGTCCTGCTGCACGGCCAGCCCGGCAGCGCCGCCGACTGGGACGCCGTCCTGGCCCGTCTGCCCGGCCCACCTGCACGCGGTGGCGAAGGACCGCCCCGGATACGGCGCGAGCCAGCGTAGCGCCGCGGGCTTCACCGCCAACGCCCGGGTGATCCTTGATGACCTGGACGAGCGGGGCGTGGACGCCGCCGTCCTGGTCGCCCACTCCTGGGCTGGCGGGGCCGCGCTCCTGGCGGCGCGCCTGGCCCCGAGCCGGGTGAAGGCCGTGGTGCTGCTGGCCGGCGTCGGCCCGGGCTCAGTCAGCATCGTGGACTGGCTGCTCGCCGCGCCGGTCGCAGGCCCGCTGGCCGCGCAGGTCATGTGGCGGTGGACGCCGTGGATCGCCCGCGTCCGGCTCGCCTGGCTGAGCGGCAGGGAAGGCCGGCCGCTAAGTCCCGGCGAGCACCTGGGCTTGCAGGTCTGGGGGGAGAAGCGGGCCGGCGCGCAGCCGCGGTGGCGGGCCTTCCTCACCGAGCAACGGGCGCTGCTCGGTGAGCTCGCCGAGCTGGAGGCCGCGTTGCCGTCCATCGGCGTGCCGGTGCTGCTGCTCGCCGACCCGGCCGATCAGATCGTGCCCATCATGACCGCGCAGCGGCTGGCCGCCGAGTTGCCCCACGCCCGCTTGCGGCTCATCTCCGACGCGGGCCATCACCTGCCCCGGCGCGCCCCGGGCGCGGTCGTCGAGGCGATAGCCGAGTTCGTCGCGGCCCTCGACGAAACGGCGCCAGCGGATCAGGTGACGCTAGGCCACTGAATATTCGTTGCCAACCTTTTCGGCGGGACTCGCCTCTAGGCAAGTGTGACCATCGAAAGGTGGTGGCGATGAGTCGCCCCGAAGAGGAGTACCGGGAGTTCGTCGGTAGCCGCGCGGCATCGCTACATCGCACTGCATTTCTGCTGTGCGGCGACTGGCATCTAGCCGACGACCTGGTGCAGGAGACGTTCGTTCATGCCTTCCGCCACTGGCGGCGGGTACAGCGCGCTGACAACCAGAACGCCTACGTCAAGCGCATCCTGATCAACGAGTTCAACCGGCACTGGCAACGCTACGGCGGACTGCCCGTGCACGCCCGCACCGACCACCCTGAGGTCGCCGTCCCCGACGTTTCTGACGAGGTCGTCAACCGCGCCGACCTGCTGCGCGCCCTGTTGACCCTCCCGGCCCGGCAGCGGGCCACCGTCGTCCTTCGCTACCTGGAGGGGATGAGCGAGCGGGAAACCGCTGCGGTCATGCGGTGCAGTGAGGGCACCGTGAAGAGCCAGACCGCCCGGGCGCTGAACGCGCTCGGAGGCTGCATGAAGCACAAGGAGTTGCCAACATGAATTCACCGGCCGAACAGCACCTGGGCGCGGCGTTCCGCGACCTGGTCGCGGAACAGCCCTTCACCCCGAACGTGCCGGCCATCGAGCATCGCGCCCGGCAGGCCCGCCGGCGCGACCGGATCGCCCGGGGCGGCATCGGCGCTGGCGTGGTCGCGGTCGCGGCGGTGGCGGCCGTCGGCGTGGCCAGCGCCGTTCCGTCCGCGCCGGCCGGAACGGCCCGGGCCACCGGAACGGCCCGGGCCACCGGTACGCACCCGGCGAACAGCGGCGCGCCGGCCTCGCCGACCGGATCGGCAAGTGCTCAGGCGCCACTGGTGACGCTGGCCGCCGACGTGGCCGCCGAGTCGCGGCCGGCCGGCGACGCCACGCTGGTGGAACGCGAGACGGGCGCGCCGGGCAAGGCGAGCATCAACGTCTGGGACCTGTACACCGACGACGGCCGGTACTTCTTCTCGCGGACCGAGGCCGGCCTGCCGGCCCAGGTCAAGGAGAACAACGACCAGGGCGACGGCCAGTTCGGACAGGAGGTCGCCGCGGCGACCTCCGCGGTGAACGGCGACCTGGACACCGCCGAGCTGAAGATGGCCTGGCCCTACCCGACCCCGGTCCCCGCCTGGCTCTCGGCGCAGGTAAAGACCATAAAGGCCGGCGGGACGCAGATCGACAACTACGTCTGGGAGAACTGCGAGGACGCGCTGGTCGCGGGCTCAGGCAACCCCCAGGTGCGGGCCGGCGTGCTGCGCCTGGTGTCCGCGCTGCCCGACATCACCGTCACTCATGGCACCGTTGACGGCCAGCCCACACTGACCCTCACCGCTGGCGCGGCCGAGTTGGGACTGTCGGGGATTGACAAGGCCGACCCCAAGGTCGGGACGGGGCCGCCCTACGAGGAGGCGATCACCATCAACGCCGACACCGGCATCCCGCTGAAGTTCGCCGGCGGCCCGGCCGGCAAGGTCGCCGTTACCGTCAACTACGTGGTGACCCGGGTCAACCTGGCCGACATCGCCGCGGGCAAGTTCTGACCTGTCCCGTCAGCCAGCGATCCCCGGCCGGGCCGCGCCCTGGCCGGGGATCGCCCCGTATCGCGGTACCGGCCGCCCGGGCCGCCAGGCGATATGGGCGGCCTAGTCCCCGCCGGAGGCATCACTGACGACGCACGGCTCAGCTTCCATGGTGGCCTGGTAGATGCGCCAGCTGCCGCCTCCGGCCCGCTTGGCCTCGTACATGGCCGCGTCGGCGTGCATGAGCAGGGTCGGCAGGTCGCAGCCGGGCAGGCACTGCGCGATGCCGACGCTGATGGTGTAGGTGAGCGGCTTGCCGTCGCGGCCGGCGACGCGGGAGATCGGCCGGGTCAGCTGCCCGGCGATCTGGGTCGCGCGCATGCTGGTGATCCCCACGATGAGGATGATGAACTCATCGCCGCCGTAACGGCCCACGATGTCGTCCGGCCGCACGTGCTCGCGGCAGGCCTGGGCGATCTCGGCGAGCACCTGGTCGCCCGCGATGTGGCCGTGCGTGTCGTTGATCTGCTTGAAGTTGTCCACGTCGAGCATCAAGGCGACGAGGGGCTGGCCGAGCCGCTGGGCGCGCACGAAGGCGGCCTCGGCGGTTTCCATGAAGTGGCGCCGGTTGTACAGGCCGGTGAGTGCCGTCGATCGAGGCCAGCTGCTGGTAGCGGACCGCCAGCCGGCCGTAGTCGCGCAGGGCGATGTACTGGCGCACGCTGACCAGGAGGGTCAGCGCGACCGGCCCCGACCAGGAGGCCTCCTCCTAGGGAGTCGAACCGACGCTGCGCAAGCCGATGACGGCCAGCAGCAGGTAGCTGCCCACGATGGCCAGGTAGGGCAGGAAGGACGGGCGCTGGGGCGCTGGCTTCGGAAGCGGCGCGAGGACCCGGCGGGCTTGGCGCGCAACTGGCAGGCGGCCGCCAGGAACACGATAACCATCGCCAGTATCCACAGCGTGTCGACCGGATCGCCGCCAACGTAGGCCGAGTACGCGGTGAGGTGGTCATAGATGACGTCGGCCGCGATGTAGGCCACCATGCCGACCGCGAAGATCCGCAACGCCAGCACGCTTGACTGGGGGGCGCCGCGCACCAGGACTGTCAGGGTCCCGAACAGCAGCAGCAGGTCGCCGATCGGATAGGCGTAGCTGACGAGGTTGAACAGGTCGAAGTGGCCGTGCCGCCGTCACGATGGCCGGGCCGAGCGCCACGTACCAGATCAGCATCGCACGCGCCGGTGAACACCATCCCCAGCGTCCAGCAGCAGCCGCAGCCACTCCGGTCCCGACCGGCGGCGGTCGTGGAAGGAGATGAGGCCGCAGAAGGCGACCGGATAGAAGCTCAGGTAGGCCGCGTCGGCCAGGTCGGGTAGGACCTCGGTGCAGCACGCCTCGTAGACGAGCTGCAGCAGGTCACCGACCAGGTAAAGGAATAGCGCGACTGCCAGCAGGCGCCAGGCCCGGCAGGCGGTGCGCCCGAGGTCCGCGCGCCGCGACGCCCGCCAGGCCAGCAGGGCCGCGGCCTAGTCACCGGGACGAACGCCAGGTCACCGATCAGTGCCTGGTGCCGGTGCCCGCCCCAGCGGAAGACCTGCCACAGCCCGTACGCGGTCATCAGCGTCACCGCGAGCGCCAGCGGGCGGGCGCCAACCCGCCGCACGGCGCGGGCCGCGCCGGGCCGCCCGCCGTGGCTGGCCTTCCCGCGGGGATGAGCCGGGCGCGGCCGGCGGTGAAGCCCTGCGGGTAGCCGGAGCCCGTCCACGTGCGGTGCGAGCCGGGCCGGGTCGCCCATCCACTCGGTGAAGGCGGCGGCGGGCATCGGCCGCCCGATGAGGAACCCCTGGCCGATGTCGCACCCCAGGGCGCGCAGCTCGGAACAGACGGCCTCGCACTCGATCCCCTCGGCCACGACCCTGACGCCGAGCTGGTGGGCGAGGTCGATCGTCGTGCCGACGATGGTCCGGAAGCTCGCGCTGCTCACCATCGGCGCCACGATGGACCGGTCGAGCTTGAGCTCGTCGATGGGCCAGCCGCCGAGGCTCTCCAGCGAGGCGAAGCCGGTGCCGAAGTCATCGAGGGACACCCGGACCCCGGACCCGGCCAGCTGCGCGAAGAACCTGGCGCTGGCGGCGGTGGTCCCGGTCTCCTCGCTCACCTCAAGCGCGAGCATCTGGCCGGGCACCTGCTCCTCGCGCAGGAGCTGAGCGACGAAAGCGGGGAACGCGGGATCGGCCACGCAGCCGGGCCCGACGTTGACCGAGACGGGCACGACCCAGCCGGCGTCGGCCCAGGCCCGGTGCTGGTCAAGCGCCTGGCGCACCATCAGGCGGCTGAGCTCCCCCATCAGCCCGAGCTGCTCGACCAGCGGGATGAACAGGGCCGGCTGCAAGGTCCCGAGCTCGGGATGCTCCCACCGGGCCAGCAGCTCCGCCGCCACCAGCCGCCCGGTCGACAACTCGACCTCCGGCTGGAAGTACGCCGACCACCTGGCCGCCGCGCAGCGCGCTCGGAAGCTCGGCGCGCAGGCGCGCCGTCATGTCGTCGGTTTCGGACGCCATTCCCCCCGGCCCCTTCAGTAGCGTGATACGCAGGCGCTCTACACAATGTAACCATACGTGCATGTTGAGTGAGACTTGGGTAGAAGGCCAGCCCGCGGGAAGGCCCGACGGGACGCCAGAGGCCGGGCCTTGGCCAGCGTCAAGGCCCGGCATGGCGCGATCCGTGCGCGCTGTGTCAGCCGGAGTCGTCCGGGATAACGAGCTGGCTCGTAGCAGCCGGGCCGGGTTGCCGCCCCAGCGCTCGTGGGCGGGCACCTTTTCTCCCTTCATGAGGAAGGAGTCCGGCCGCAGTTCCGTGCCCTGGCCGATGGTCGCGCCGTAGTGGACGAAGGCTCCGGTGCCCAGGGTGGCGTCGTCCTCAAGGACGGTGTAGTCGGACTTGAAGACGCCGTCCTCCATCGAGTGGCACTGGATGTGCGACCCGGCGCTGAGCGTGCAGTAGTCCCCGATCGTCACCAGCGTCCGCTCGGAGATGCCGCATCCGTCATCGAAGACCCGTCGGCCGATACGGACGCCGACCAGGCGCCAGATCAGGCCCTTGAACGGCGTGCCGTTGAACATGCCGACCGCGGGGGTCAGCATCTTCCAGTAGCGCTCGTGCCACCAGAAGTACGGGTCGTAGATGGAGCAGTACTGCGGTCGCAGGGGCCGGAATCGCATCGTGGCCCACTCGATCGTCGTGAGGTACGCGAAGCTGAACAGGAACGTCCCGAGCGCCAGCCCCGCGAGCGCGAACATGCCGGTGCCGCGGTACAGCCCCCACGCCTCCATGGCGAACAGCGTGAAGACGAAGAGGTGTACCCAGCGCACGGCCAGGAACAGCCCCATAGTGCGAAGGTTGTGCCGGTTCTTCGCCCGCAACCGCCGGCGGAACTCCGGCCCGGTCCTGAGGTGGTCGAAGCGGTCGTCGCCGGCGGCCGACCGGGGGATCTCGAAGCACGGCGAGCCGAGCAGTCCGGTATTGGCCCGGACCGGCCCGTCCAGGGGCACCATGGCCCTGGTGGCGATGAGGCAGTTCTCGCCGGTCCGCCCGCCGGACGGGTAGGCGACGGCGTTTCCGATGAAGTTGCTGGGCCCGACCGACAGCGGCGTGACCCGGAACGACGTGCTTGAGTAGTCGGCGTTGATGAGGGTGGCGCCGTCGGCGATCGTCGTGCCCCGCCCGACCTCAATCAGGAACGGTGTCGCGTGCTCCAGGTCCGCGCCGAAGTTCGAGCCAGTCTGCTCCAGGTCGGGCAGCCGGTAGCCCAGGGCGCGCAGGTAGGTCGTGATGTAGGAACTGTCGCCAAGGAGCTCCAGGTAGAAGTCGTCGTTGGTGAGCCGCTCGATCGCGCGGTGCACCGCGTGCCGCGTCCCGTAAAGCGGGTACGCGCGGCCGGGCGTGATGAGCCAGCGCAGGAGCCGCGGAACCGTCAGCACGATGGCCGCCCCGACCAGGATCGAGCCGGCGAACAGCGCGCCGGAGACGGCCAGCCCTATCTCGTAGAAGCTTCCCTGTCGTCAGCCCCCTGGAGCCGAGGTTCGCCAGCGAGGCGACCGCCGGCAGCCGCAGTACCCGCACGGCGACGCCGGTCACCAGCGGGATGGTCACGAATACGAGGGTGAGCAACTGCGTCGCGCCATAGACCGCTACCCGCAGCGGCCGGGGCGGGAGCGGCTCGACGCGACGGTAGTCCACGTCCGTGCGCTGCGCCGGGGAGCCGTGCCAGTGCTGCCCGTCAGGAACGGCATGGGACTCATACAGGGCGGAGGTGTGCCCCAGCTGAGAACCGTCGCCGACCGAGGTGCCGATGTCCAGCACGGTGTGCTCGCCGATGAACGCCCCGCTGCCGATGCTCACCGGCCCGGTCTGGATGACGCCGCCGACGGTCCGGTAGCCGGTGAACGATGACTCCGCGCGGATCACCGTGTCATCGCCGATCGTCAGCATGTCGGTGCAGACCGGCATCGTGCGGGAGTGGATGAGCACGCGGCGGCCGATCTTGGCCCCGAGCGCCCTCAGGTACAGCGAGTACACGGGCGAGCCGGTGAACGACACGAGCGGATTGCCCGCGATCATGCGTTGCACCACCCAGAAGCGCAGGTAAGGCAGGGTCCAGACCTTGATTTCCCCCGGTTGCCAGCGGCCGACCAGGATCCACTTGGCCGCGATGGGGAGCACGCAGGCCAGGCAGAAGGCACCGGAGCCTGCGGCCAGTGACCGAAGGTAGAGGTCCTCGTAGCCGGCGTAGCTGCTCACCCAGTTGTACCCGACGGAGAGGATCGCCGAGCCGAGGAACAGCGAGGCGAGGCCGGCCAGCAGTTGCGCCGCCCCGCACGCCACGTACTGGGCCGTGCTGGCCCGCCATGTCTCCCTTGGCTTAGGCTGGCTCGGCGTCCAGGCATCGCAGGACAGCTCGTCGACCGCCGCCGCCAGGCCCCGGATGGTCGGATGCAGGTACACGTCCTTGGCCGATACCGGCGGAGCGTCCGCCGCGTTCCCTGACCTGGGCGCAGAAGTGCGTGATCAGCAGCGAGTTCATGCCCAGGTCGTCGAAGAACTGGCTGTCCACCGACACCTGCTGCAGCCCGAGCAGTTCCGCCAGCTCGTAGGCGAGGGCCTTCTCGACCGGCGTGTCCGGCTCGATATAGACCCCTTCAGGCCCCAGGCGGCTCGAGCTGCCGGCGCGCCGGCAGCCTGCGCCGGTCGGCCTTGCCGCTGGGCAGCATCGGGATAGCCGGCAGCTCTTCCAGGAAGGCCGGCACCATGTGCCGCGGCAGGTGCGTGCGCAGGTGCCGGGAGACGGCCTGCCTGTCCAGGGCCGCCGCCTGGTCATCGAGGCAGTAGTACCCGGCCAGTTCCTTCAGGCCCGGCCGCGGCTCGTAGGTGGTGACGGCCGCCATCGTGATGCCGGGCAGCCGCATCAGGACGGACTCGATCTCGCCCAGCTCCACCCGGTAGCCGCGGATCTTCACCTGCCCGTCCGCCCGGCCGACGAAGACCAGCCCCTCGCGGTCGGCCCGCACCAGGTCACCAGTGTGATAGGCCCGTTCCCAGCCCAGGGCCTCGGCCGGCCGGAAGCCCACGGCGTCCTTCTCGGGGTCCAGGTAACGCGCCACCCCGGCACCCCCGATGATCAGCTCGCCCACCTCCCCCCACGGAACCGGCCGGCCATCGCCTTGGCTGACGACGGCCAGCCGCCAGCCGTCCAGGGGCAGCCCGATGCGCACCGGCTCACCCAGGGACAGCCGTGCCGCGCAGGACACCACCGCGGCCTCAGTCGGGCCGTAGGTGTTCCATACCTCCCTGCGCCTTTCCGGCAGTGTGCCCTGTGCTGAGGAGTCCTGTGCCGTCAGCCTGTCGGCTAGCCCGCTCGGGCACGCTTCACCGCCGAGGATCAGCAAGCGGACGCCCTTCAGGGACTCGGCTGGCCATAGCGACGCGAGCGTCGGCACGGTGGACACCACGGTGATCCGCCGCTGCTCCAGCCAGGGGGCCAGCTCGGGGCCGGTCTTCACGATCGACCGGTGGGCCGGCACCAGGCAGGCGCCGTGGCGCCAGGCCAGCCACATCTCCTCGCACGAGGCGTCGAAGGCCACCGACAGGCCGGCCATCACCCGGTCCCCGGGCCCCAGCGGGTCATCGCGCAGGAACAGTCCCGCCTCGGCGTCGACGAACGCCGCCGCGCTGCGGTGCGTCACGGCTACGCCCTTGGGGGTACCGGTCGTGCCGGAGGTGAAGATGATCCACGCGTCGTCCCCCGGGACCGGCCGCCGGACGCCAGCGCCGGCCGGCCGCGCGTCCCGCGATGCCAGTCCGCTGTCGGTGATGACCGCGCAGGCGCCGGCCGCGGACCACACCAGCTCGGCGCGGTCGTCCGGGTCATCCACGTCAACCGGGACGTAGGCCGCCCCGACCGACAGGACGGCGAGGATGGACACGTAAAGGTCCGCGGAACCGGAGGAGACGCGGATGCCGACCCGGTCGCCGGCTCCGATGCCCGCGCCGGACAGCCGCTCGCCGGCTTGCCGCACCGACCGCAGGAGGCCCGCGTAGTCCATGACGGACGTGCCATCATCGATCGCGGCCGCCAGTGGGAACGCCTCCGCCGTCGCCTCCACGATCTCCCACAACGTCCGGGCCGGCGGCGCCGCGGCCGTGGGGTACACGGCACCAGGGTCGACGGCCATCAGGTCAGGGTCGAAGACCGTCGCGGTGATGCTTCCCGCTTCCATCACGGATGCAGCGCCCTGCACCGCGGAATTTCTTGTAAACCGGCCCAGTTCATGATTAGGCCTCATAGCCATCTCCTACTCGAGTAGCGTTGGCGGTAGGGTAGCGGGATTCCCCACCGCGTTTTGCCCTAGGCACCCTCGCATATCCAGCCGGTGATTACAAGGGGAGCGTAGATTCCGCATGCTTGTCCGGCCGGGGCAGCTATACGTGAAAATTAAGTCGTGCTATTCAACGGCCTTTGCCTGATATCAGCATGTGCCGGGTTGTGGCGATGATGGCCCTGACCTGGCCTTTAGTCCTGGGCAACGTTTATTGACCGTGATTATTGGGCAATAAATAAATCGGCCATGCGACCATTGCCGGGCGGCCGTGGCCGAGCTCATCGTGGCTAATCGCGCGTCGCGGCATGAGCTTAACGACCCGGGTCCCGTGCGGTCAGGCCGTCCGCTGCCGCCGAGTGCGCCATCGTCGCCGGCGCTAGTTCCTCGGCCCTCGCCACGCGCGCTTACCGCCGAGCCAGCAAACAGCGCTCGTCCATGCGGCGTCCGCGAAAGCCATTTTTTTCAGGTCCATTCCGCTAGGCCGTCTTGCCCGCAATGCCGCTTACCTCCAGCGCCCCCGCTAGCCCCAGCCGAATCACGCCGGTGTGACACGGGTAAGTCCCGTTGCGACTTGTCCGGGCTTAACGATGCCGCTTGGCGTCGATCCGGTCGGCTTCGGCCATGCGGGCGTAGCCTTCACCGCCAGAGGTCGCGGCGGCGGCGAACGACCGCTGCTCGGCCGCCGCCTGTTCGTAGGCGGCGTCCGCCGCTGCCCGGTCCGCGGGAGCAAGCTGGTCGCCGTAGGCCTCGAGCACCGCCGCTCCGAGCGACGTGGTGGCGTCGATCCCGTCAGCCGCCCCGTACGGGCCGAGCTGGCCGAGGCCGACCAGCCGCGCCGCCTGTGCCAGCTGGCCTTGGGCGCGCAGCTCCCGCACCGCCCGCTCGGCCGCGCCAGGATCGGAAATCGCCTCCTGCGTCGCGCCGTGGTCGGGGCGGGCTGCCAGCGAGAGGACGCACGGGCGCAGCAGCCGGGTGACCTGCGCCGGATCGGCGGTGGCGAGCTCATCGGCCTTGATGAGGTGCCGGGAGATCGTGATGCCGAGGGTGATGGCGCTGATGATCGCGGCCCGCAGGTCCGCGTCGGCGGCGGGGATCGCCTGGGCGATCTGCGCCTCGTAACGGGCGATGCCGGCGCTGGCGGCGCTGGCGGCCTCGGGATTGGTCAGCATCGAGCGCAAGAGGGCCAGCGACGCCGCGGGCGCGCTGGCGAGCCGCTCGGCGATTGCGGCGAGGATCTGCTCGGCTGCCTCTTCCGGCGTCCCGCCGACCTCGGGGAGGGGAGCGGCGTCGATCACCCGCCGGTACAGCTCCTGCTTGGACCCGAAGTAGTGCATGACCAGGCCCGCGTCGACTCCCGCGGCCGAGGCCACGGCCCGGATGGTGGCCCGGTCGTACCCGGCGCTGAAGAAGACGCGGGTCGCGGCGTCGAGGATGCGCGCCTCGGTGCGGCGGCGCTGCTCGGCGCGTGAGCCGGGCCGGGGAGTGGTCATCGTTTCATTCTACGAGTGTTGACCAGGCGCCCATTTGATTCTACAGTTGTTCAATGAACGCCTGTTGACCGAACCGCCCGAGTGAAGGGAAAGCCGCATGTCATCCGCCAGCCCCTGCCGATGTCCTGGCCCGGCGCCGCCAGCTGATCCTGGACGGCGATATCGACGGCTTCGCTGACCTGTTCGCGCCCGATGCGGTGATCGAGGGACCCTTCACGGGGCCGCCCGGCGCGCCCCTGCGCCTGGAGGGCCGGGAGGCGATCCGCGCGTACTCGCGGCACGTCATGGCGTCGCCGCTGCGGCTGGAGGACTTCGAGGTGACAGAGCTCTACCAGACCCGGGACCCGGAGGTGGTGATCGTGGAAATGCGGACGACGGGGACCGTGACCACGACGGGCCGGTCGTTCACGGCGACGTCCATCCAGGTCCTCCGGATCCGGGAGGGCCACATCGTGCTCTTCCGCGACTTCGCCGATCCCCGGGGCCTGGAAGACGTGATCGGGCAAGCGCGTCATGGAAACTGACGTGGTCCCGGACGCGTTAAAGGCAGGCGTGCGCCGTCTGGCCCGGTGCCCGGCCGCGCTCAGCCCAGCGGGGCGAACCGGGCGGTGAAGTGCCGCAGTTGCCGGGGCTGCGACACGATGCGCATCCCGGGAAGATCCCCGGCCCGGCTGGCCACCCGGGTGGCGACCTCGATCACGTAGTCGATATGGCTTTGCGTGTAAGTGCGCCGCGGAATGGCCAGGCGCACCAGGTCCATGGCGGCCGGGACCTCGGTGCCGTCCGGCCGCAGCCCGAACATGACGGTCCCGATCTCGCACGCCCGCACCCCGCCCTCCTCGTACAGGGCGCAAGCCAGTGCCTGGCCCGGGTAGCGCAGCGGGTCAAGATGCGCCAGCAAGGCCCGCGCGTCGATAAAGACCGCGTGGCCCCCGAACGGAACGACCACGGGAATCCCCGCCGACTCGAGCGCCTCGCCGAGATAGGCGACGGAGCGGACCCGGTAACGCAGGTAATCGTCGTCTATGCACTCGCGCAGCCCCTGGGCGATGGCCTCCAGGTCACGGCCCGCAAGCCCGCCGTAAGTAGGAAAGCCCTCGGTCAGGATCTCCAGGTTGCGGCACTGCTCGGCGAGGGCATCGTCATTGAGCGCGAGCCAGCCGCCAATGTTGGCCAGCGGGTCCTTCTTCGCCGACATCGTCATCCCGTCGGCGAGCGTGGCCATCTCCCGCACGATGTCCCCGACCGCGACGTCGGCGTACCCGGGCTCCCGCGTCTTGATGAACCACGCGTTTTCCGCGAACCGGCACCCGTCCAGGAACAATGGCTTGCCGAAACGGTCGCAAACCTCGCGGACCGCCCGGATATTGGCGAGGCTGACCGGCTGGCCGCCGCCGGAATTATTGGTCACGGTCAACATCACCAACGGAACCGCATCAGCGCGTTCCGCGAGCAATTGCTGGAGCGCCGCCACGTCCATATTGCCCTTGAACGGGTGCCGCAGGCTCGGCGCGAGCCCTCAGGGACGGGCAGGTCGATGGCCTCCGCGCCGCTGAACTCAATGTTGGCCCGCGTGGTGTCGAAGTGGGTATTGTTCGGGATGGCCAGCCCCGGCCCGCCGGCTACCGTGAACAAGATCTTCTCGGCCGCCCGCCCCTGATGGGTCGGCAGGACGTGCCGGAACGGGAACAGGCCGGTCACCGCCTCACGGAACCGGTAGAACGAGGGCGCCCCCGCATAGGCTTCGTTGCCCCGCTGGATGCCCGCCCACTGCTCGGCCGACATCGCCCCGGTCCCGGAGTCCGTCAGCAGGTCAATCAGCACCTGCGCCGCCGGCAGCTCGAACAAGTTGTATCCGGCGGCGGCCAGCGCCGCGGCCCGCTCCGCCCGGGTCGTCAGCCGCATCGGCTCGACCGAGTGAATGCGGAACGGTTCGATGATCGTGCGAAACGGCTGGTCGCTCACCGCCTGGGCCCCCTCGGGTCAACATGACTTAGCGTACGCCTTCCGGGCGCACGGCGCCGCGACTCCCGGATCCTTAGCAACTATAAGCAACATATTAAGTTTGATCTTGACAGTTGCTGGCCTTATCTGATGATTGGTTCCGTCGGACGGGAAATCTTACTTCGAGGAGTGGGTTGCAGCGGGTGTGAGCTGACAGCGCGACCAGTACCGTCGGCACTTGCCGGCCCGAGCGGGATCCTTTACGGGTGCCTGATCCCATGTGAGATGGCACTTCATGGGTTGTTGCTGTTTACGCCCAGACGCATGCGATGAGTTCGTCGACCGTTTTACGGACTCCTCTAGCCGGGGTTTAAGTCATTTAAAGGATGGGTCTGTTTGTCATGCGCTCATTGAGTCCGCGCGCGCTGGGCGTTGCCGTCTTGCTCGTTCTCCTCGGCGGCGGGATCGCGCCAGCCGCCCATGCCGCCGGCGCCGCCAGTGCCGCCAGCGCCGGCGCCGCGGCCAAGAAGGCGAGCGCATCCTCGGCCGGGCGCACCCCGGTACCGCCACTGACCGGGGAGGGCCGCGCCCTGGCCGCCGCCCGGTCGTCGGGGCATCCGGTGGCGGTCCCCGGGGACGAGACGGCGACGGACACGGTGACCGCGAACCCGGACGGGACGCTGACGCTCACCCAGGCGACCGCCCCGGTCCGGGCACTGTCCGGCGGGAAGTGGAAGAACCTCGACCCGACCTTGCACCGCGCCGCGGGCGGGGGGCTGGCCCCGGCGGTGACGACCAGCGGCCTGGCCCTGTCCGGCGGGGGAACTACCCCGATGGCCGTGCTGCGGGCCGTCGGCGTGGCGATGGCGATCTCGTTCCCGGTCGCGCTGCCCGCACCGACGGTATCCGGGAGCACCGCGGTCTACCCGGACGTGCTTCCCGGCGTGGACCTGCGGGTGACCGCCGACGCGCAGGGCTCGGTGAGCGACGTGCTGGTCGTCAAGGACGCGGCCGCCGCCGCCAGCCCGAAGCTGCGGAAGCTCGTCCTCGCGGTGCGGGCGCCCGGGCTGACGCTGGCCGCGGGGAAGGCCGGGGACATCACCGCCGTCAACGGCGGCGGCCACGTGGCGTTCGCGACTCCCACCCCGTTCATGTGGGACTCCGCGGCCGCGCCGGCAGGCACGCCGGCAGTCGTCAACCCGGCGAACGGGACCCGGGTTGACGCGCACACCGGCATGCCGCTGCAGTCTTCCGCCTCCGCGCCGGGCGTGGGCGCCCGCGTCGTCCCCGTGGGCACCGCGGTGCGCGACGGCTCCATCGTCCTCACCCCGGACCACTCCATGCTGACGTCGGCGAAGACGACGTTCCCGGTTTACATCGACCCGACGTTCGTCCCGGCCTCGGGGGGATCGACGCGCAACGCGTGGACCACGATCAACAACGGCTTCCCGAACCAGTCGTACTGGAAGACGTCGGGCGACCTGCAGGTCGGCGACAACGCCTGGGATTCCCCGTTCTTCACCGCGCGGTCGTACGTGAACATGCCGGTGCCGTCGAAGATCTACGGCTCGACGATCGTCTCCGCCGAGCTGGACATGACCGAGGTCTGGTCGCCGTCGTGCACGAAAACGCCGGTGGTGGCCTACCTCAGCGGCGCGATCAGCTCCTCGACCACGTGGAACAACCAGCCGTCGCAGAACGGCGAGCAAGATTCGCAGACCGTCGCCCACGGGCACGACTCGTCCTGCGCCACGGCCGGGGTCGGGTTCGACGTCGCGAGCTCCATGCAGTCGGCGGCGGACGGCAAGTGGACGCAGGCGACCTACGAGCTGAAGGCCGGCGACGAGAGCGACCCCTACGGCTGGAAGCAGTTCGCGAACACGGCCTCCTTGTCGGTCAAGTACGACCACGGCCCGAACACGCCGGCCGGCCTGAGCACGTCCCCGGTCACCTCCTGCAGCAGGGCGACGATCGTGGGTGACGGGGACGTGAAGCTGCACGTGCCCGTGTCCGACCCCGACGGCGGGACCCTCGGCGTGACGTTGCAGATGTGGAAGGTCGTGTCCGGCAGCAACGTGAACTTCGCCGGGACTCCGACGAACCCGCAGACGTTCTACATCGCCTCCGGCAACTCGGTCACCTTCACCGCGCATAAGGCCGACCTCGAGGCCGCGGCGGGCGGGGTGGTGACCGAGTTCTACTGGCGGGCGGAAGCCACCGACTTCAGCAAGACAAGCGGCTGGTCAGGCACCTGCAACTTCCGCTTCGACGCCACCAGGCCCGGCGCCCCGGGCGTCGACGTGTCCGGCCTCGGCACCGTCACGATCGGGCAGCAGGTCAACATCCCGGTCACCCCGCCGCAGAGCGGCACGATACCCACGAGCTACGAGTACCAGCTCAACGCCGGCCCGCCCGGGAACGTGGCCGCCAACCCGGACGGCACCGCCACCATCATGGTGACGCCGACCCGGTTCGCCAACGTCGTCACGGTCACCAGCCTGTCCCCCTCGGGGAACTATGGCGACCGGGCGGTCAGCGATACGTTCTACGCGACCCCGGGGACGGCCCAGGCGGACGGGGACCTGACAGGGGACAGCATCGCCGACCTGGTGACCAGCGGCGGCAGCGGGATGCCATCCGGCTTGTGGATCGCCTCCGGCCGCGGCGATGGCCTGGTCGACACCCAGGCGACTGACTTCGGCGCCAACGGGAACGGCACGAAGGGCGACTACTCGCCCTCGGACTTCAATAACTCGCAGGTGATCACCGGGCACTTCTCCGGCTCTCAGTTCCAGGACACGCTGGCGTACTACCCGACGGGCGTGGACTCCGCGGGCGACGACGCGGGCGAGGCGAACATCCTGCTCGGCACCGGCGACGGCTCGGCGAACAACGGCACCGGCGACACCGGGGGCACCGGCGGGGACAGCGGCGGCAACGGGAACGACGTGACCGAGCAGACGATCAGCGCCGGCACGTTCGTCGACTGGAATGGCGACAACCCGGTGCAGCTCGCTAACGCGGGCGACACGCAGGGCGCGGGCTACCCGTACCCGGACCTGATCGGGATCAGCGGCGACAGCATCGACGGCTGGTACCTGGAGTACTACCCGGACCAGGACGGATTCGGGAACTACCAGCAGACGATCCCGCTGGGCAACGCCACCCCGTCCGGTGGCACCGACTGGAATAACTGGCGGATCGCCACCGCCCAGGTACCGGCGGGAACCACCTCGGTCGCGCCCGGCACCGCCCTGTACCTGTGGGACCCCAGTACCGGCGCGCTGTACCTGTGGACGGGCCTGGGCTATGACGCCGTCAACGGGGTCGTCACCTACGCCAGCCAGTACACGATCGCCAACGGCACGACTACCTGGAACAAGGGCGCGGCGCTGACCCTGCACGCGGCCGACATCGACGGCGACGGCACCCCCGACGTATGGGCGACCAGCGCTAGCGGCGTGACCACCGCCTACCTGGCCACCGCGGCGACCAGCACCGCCACGCTGGCCACCCAGCCCACCCAGACGCTGCTGGCCGCCAGCCACACCTGGCCGCTCGATGACAGCCAGGCCAACCCGGCCGCCACCACGGCGGCGGACGTGAGCGGAACGACGGCGCTGCCGCTGACCGGCTCCGGCGGCTGGTCGTGGAACAACGGCGACGCGTTCGACCCCGACGTGGCCCTGGACGGCTCGTCCGGCGCGATGGCCACCGCGAGCGCGGCGGCCGACCCCAACAGCGGCGGGATCACGGTGTCCGCCTGGGCGAACCCGGCGGTCCTTGGCGGCACGGTCCTGTCGCAGGACATGTCGAACGTCGCCAGCTTCCGGCTGTCGTCCACCACCGCCGGGACCTGGCAGTTCTGCCTGGCCGAGTCCAACGCCGCGTCCCCGGCGTGGGACTGTGCCACCGGCGGTAGCGCGCTGATCGGCCAGTGGGCGCAGCTCACGGCGACCTATGACCCGGTGACCACGGTGGTCAACCTGTACGAGGGCACCGTGAACATCGGGCACACGGCGCACGCGAAGCTGTCCGGGATCACCAACGGCGCCTTCCAGGTGGGTGACTTCAAGAACGGCGCCTCCCGCACCGGCTGGTTCAACGGGCAGGTGTCGCAGGTGGAAACCTGGAACCGGGTCGTCTCCCCGACCGAGATCAGCTCCCCGTCGGGCTACTTCCACCCGGAGACCCCGACGCGGATCCTGGACACCCGCAGCGGCAGCGCTCTAGGGGGCAACAGCACCCGGGTCATCCAGGTCACCGGCACCGGCGGCGTCCCGTCCAGCGGGGTCATCGCGGTCGCCATGAACGTCGCCATCTTGTCCCCGACCGCGAACGGGATCCTCACCGTTTACCCGCACCAGACACAGATGCCCGCCAATTCCGACCTGAACTACACCAGCGGGCAGAGTGCCCTGGCTAACTTCAAGATCGTCCCGCCCGGGCCAGACGGCAAGATCGCGATCTACAACGCCAGCTCCGGCAGCACCGGCCTGCTCATCGACGTGACTGGTTACTTCACCGCCGACCCGGCCGCGGCCGGCGCCTCCACCTTCACGCCGATAAACCCCACCCGCATCCTCAACACCACAAGCGGTGCACAGCTGGCCACGAACGCCACCATGGCGGTGCAGGTGGGCGGTGCGAACGGCATCCCGTCCGGCATCACCGCCGTCGCGCTCAACGTGGAGGGACTCAACTCCACCGCCGATGGGTACCTGGAGTACTACCCCGATGGCCTGTCGCCGCGCCCGACCGAGTCCGGGGTGCAGTTCCACCCAGGCTCCGCCACTGCCGAGACGGAGATCGTCCCGGTCGCAGCCAACGGGAAGATAGACATCTTCACGGACGCCACCACCGACGTCGTCGCGGACGTGGAAGGCTACTTCACCGGTAACACCGTCGGCAAGGTGTTCCACGCGATCGGCGGCACCCGGATCATCGACTCGCGGCAGCACGGCGGGCCGCTGGCCAACGGCGGCGTGCTGACCGTCAGCGCGGGCACGACCGTCGTCGCCCAGAACCCGTCCCTGGTGGTCAACTACACCGTGGTCGGCGGGTCCGCGGCCGGCTGGATATCCGGCTACGCCGATGGAACCTCCCGCGGGACCGGGTCCATCCTCGACTACGCCGCGTCCCGGACAATCGACGACCTGGCGATCACGCCATCAACGGCCGGGACGATCGACATCTTCAACTCCGGCGGCGGCGGATCCACCCAGGTGATAGTCGACTGCTCCGGCTACTTCTCCGCGAGCTGACGGCAGGTCACCTCGCATGCCCAGCCTTTCCCCAACCAGCAGAGCCTTGTGAGGTCCGTGATGTTCCGTTCCCGTGCCGCGCGCCGTCGCCTGTGGCTGCCGACGCTGACAGCGGCCGTGGTCATGCTCGGCCTGGCCAGCCCCGTGGCGGCCCTGGCCGCCACCGGGGGGAAGCCGCCGGCGCCCAGCCTGGGGCCGGCGGTCCACGGGGTGACGAACGCGCAGTCGCACTTCGTGAAGCCGCCCAACCAGGCGGCCCACGGGTACAAGGCGACGGCGACGGCCTGGCCGGCGGCGTCTTCCGGGTCCGTCACCCTTGCCTCGCCGGCTCGCGGGGCGCGGGCCGGGCAGCGGGGAGCGGTCGGCCGGGCGGCGCGGACGCCATTCTGGGCGCAGGCGGTCGCGGGCAAGAGCGGCTATGCCGGGCCGCGGTCGCTGGGCGTGCGGGTGCTGGACCACGCGGCCTCGCAGGCGGCGGGGGTGACCGGGGCGGTGTTCTCCGTGACCCCGGCCACGACCACGGGCACCGGGAGCGGCACCGTCCAGGTCGGCTTCGACTACAAGGCGTTCGCCCAGGCCTACGGCGGCAACTTCGGGTCAAGGCTGTCCCTGGTGCGGCTGCCTTCCTGCGCGCTGACCACGCCGGGGCTGCGGCAATGCCAGGTGCAGACGCCCCTGGCCACGGTCAACGACCCGGCGACGGGCACGCTGTCCGCGCAGCTCCCGCTGGCCGCGCCCGCGATCGCGGTGGCCACGCAGCGAACGGCGGCCACGCCCGCCCTGGTGGCGACGCCCGGGATCGTGCTGGCCGCGACGACCTCGGCGGGCCAGGAGGGCGGGGCGGCCGGCACCTACGCGGCCACGTCGCTGAAGCCGTCAGGTACCTGGGCCGGCGGCGGCAGCACGGGCGGGTTCACCTACGACTACCCGGTCACCGTCCCGCCCGCCGCCTCCTCGCTGATGCCGCAGGTCGGCCTGGCGTACGACTCCTCCAGCGTGGACGGCCAGACGTCCTCCACCCAGGCGCAGGCATCGTGGGCCGGAGATGGCTGGTCTACGGCAGAGTCGTTCATCGAGCAGTCGTTCACCTCGTGCGCCGACGACCCGGAGGGCGTCGCGTCCCCGTCCGCGACGGGGGATGAGTGCTACGGCGGGCCGGTGCTGACGGTGTCGCTGGACGGCAGGTCGACGTCGCTGGTGTGCAACGCGGCCGAGACCTCCTGCCAGGAGGCCGACGACACCGGGGACGTCGTCACGCACGTCACCGGGTCCGGCAACGACACCGGCACGTACAACACCGACTACTGGAAGGTCACCGAGCGGGACGGGACCGTTTACTCCTTCGGCCGGAACCAGCTGCCCGGCTGGACGAGCGGCAAGACCGAGACCAACTCCGTGGCGTCAGTGCCGGTCTACTCGGCGCACTCCGGGGACCCGTGCTACAGCTCCGCCGGGTTCGCCAGCTCGGTCTGCACGATGGCCTACCGGTGGAACCTGGACTACGTCAAGGACGTCCACGGCAACGCGATGGCCTACTACTACGACCAGGGCACCAACTTCTACGGCGAGGACAACGGCGCGCACGACGTCTCCTACATCCGCGACACCTACCTCGACCACATCGACTACGGGTTCACCGACGGGAACGCCTACGGCACGATCCCGGACAAGGTGGTCTACGCCACCGCCGACCGCTGCGTGACCGGCACCTGCGACCCGCTGAACTCCGCCAACGCGCCGAACTGGCCGGACGTCCCGTTCGACCTGATGTGCGCCTCCGGGGCGACCTGCACCTCGAGCCAGTACTCGCCGTCGTTCTTCTCCACCGTCCGGCTGACGTCGATCGCCACCAAGCAGTACGCGCCGTCGACGTCGTCCTACGTGACCGTGGACTCCTACGCGCTGGACACCGCGCACTTGCCGGACCCCGGCGACGGGACGTCCGCGACGCTGTGGCTCGCGTCCGTCACCCGCACCGGCGCCGACACCACCGCCGGCGGCTCCACCTCGCCCATCCGCTGCCGGCGGTGTCCTTCACCGGCATCAAGCTGGGCAACCGGGTGGACACCGTCACCGACGGACTGCCGCCGCTGAACCGGTACCGGATCGCCACCGTCACCACCGAGACCGGGTCGGTGATCTCGCCGGTCTACGGCCAGCCGAACCCGTGCACCGCCCCGGTGACGATCACGCCGTCGGCGCAACACGTCCTCGTGCTACCCGGTGTACTGGACGCCGCCGGACTACACCGCGCCCGTCCTGGACTGGTTCAACACGTACGTCGTGCAGTCGGTGACGCAGACCGACCCGACCGGCGGCGCGCCCAACGAGGTGACCGACTACCAGTACCTCGGCGGCGCGGCCTGGCATTACGACGACAACGAGGTGGTCAAGGCGAAGTACCGCACCTACGGCCAGTTCCGCGGCTACGGCGACGTGCGGACCCTCACCGGCGACGGGGTCAACGACCCGCAGACCGAGACCGGCGTCACCTACTACCGCGGCATGTCCAAGGACAACAACAGCACCGTGGTCAACGTGACCGACTCCCACGGCGGGACGCACGACGACGTCAGCCAGCTCGCCGGGCAGCCGCTGGAGCAGCACCTCCTACAACTGGCGAGCCGGCGGCCCGGTCGATCACTCGACGATCACCTCGTACTGGGTGTCGGCCGCGGCGGCGACCCGGACCCGGACCGGGCTGCCCGACCTGACCGCGAACTGCGTCGAGACGGCGGAGACCTAGACCCGGCAGGCGCTGACCCGACCGGGACCACCACCTGGCGCTACACCGAGACCGACACCAGCTACGACGCCACGACCAGCGACGCGAACTTCGGGCTACCGCTCCGCGTCTACACCCACACCGGCGCCCGTGAACACCGCCTACGACTCCTGCGCCGACCACCACCTACGCGCCGGCCAACACCAGCGCGAACCTCGTCGGCCTGCCCGCCGAGGCCGAGACCGACTCGGTCGCCTGCGGCGGGTTCACCGAGGGATCACCGGCGTCGGTCCCATCCGGGCTGAACACGCTGACCGCCCCGGCCAGCGTCTCCCGCCCCGCCCAGGTCATCTCCGACACGCGCACCTTCTACGACGACACCGCCGTCGTCCACCGACGTTCCCGCAGGCGGCCACGACCACACCAAGGGTGACGTGACCATGACGCAGAAGGCCGCGAACTACTCGGCGGCGTCGCGTTCAGCTACCAGACGGAATCCCGCGCCACTTACGACTCCTACGGCCGGCCGACCGCCGTCTACGACGCCAACGGCAACAAGACGACGACCAGCTACACCGACGGCCTCCGGCCTGACCACCGCGACCACG
This sequence comes from uncultured Actinomycetota bacterium, assembly GCA_963735415.1. Taxonomy (GTDB): domain Bacteria; phylum Actinomycetota; class Actinomycetes; order Streptosporangiales; family Streptosporangiaceae; genus Trebonia. The sequence continues at coordinate 80,717 of CAVTLB010000016.1, forward strand.
GTGACCAACCCGCTGAACCAGGCCACCTCGACCACTCTGGACCCCGAGCGCGGCGCTGACTCTGACCTCCACCGACCCGAACGGCGTCGTGACCACCGAGCAGTACGACGCGCTCGGCCGGGCCACCACCGTCTGGCTCGACTCCCAGGGCCCCCACCCCCGCGAGCTACCTGTTCACCTACCAGGTGTCCGGCAACGGCGTCACCGCCGTGACCACGCAGAAGCTCAACGACGAGGCCGGCTACATCACCTCGACGCAGATCTACGACGCGCTGCTCCGGCCCCGGCAGACCCAGGTGGACACGCCCGCGAGGCGGGCGGCTGGTCACCGACACCTTCTACGACACCCGCGGGCTGACCGAGGACAGCCTTCACCAACTGGTGGGACAGCGCCAGCACGCCGTCACTAGTCCCGTCCGCGGCCGTGGCCACCACGATCAACGGCAGCACCAACCTGGCCGGGCAGGCCCCGGACGAGGACTACTACACCTACGACGGGCTCGGCCGCCAGGTCATCGACCAAAGCGAGCAGGGCGGTGCCATCCAGTCCACGACGACCACCGTCTACAACGGCGACCGCACCACCGTCATCCCGCCGGCCGGCGCCGCCGTCAAGACCACGGTGACCGACCCGCTCGGCCGCACCAGCGAGCTCGACCGAGTACTCGGTGCGGCCCACCGTCAACGCGCCGGCCAACCCCATCACCGGGATCTTCACCGTCTCCGGCGGCACCACCGACACCACGACGTACGCCTACGACGGGCACGGCAACCAGTCCGGCATCACCGCGGCCGGCCAGACCTGGACCTCCACCTACAACCTGCTCGGCCAGGTCACCACCAGCGTCGACCCCGACGCGGGCACCACGTCGACGAGCTACGACGCCGACGGGAACCTCATCCAGACCACGGACTCCCGCGGCAAGACGGTCTCCTAGACCTACGACGCGCTGAACCGCAAGACCGGCGAGTACGACTCGGCGGCCACCGCGCAGGTCCCGGCGAACCAGCTCGCCTCCTGGGTGTACGACAACTCCAACTCCGTGGCCGGCGTGACCGACCCGATCGGGCACCTGACCACCGAGACGGCCTACTGGGGCGGCGCGGCCTACACCGACCAGCAGAAGGCGTTCAACGTCTTCGGCGAGTCGCTCGGGGAGACCGTCACCATCCCCTCGGCCACCGAGGGCACCGTGCTGGGCAAGTCCTACGCCTTCACCCACACCTACACGACGCTGACCGGGCTGCCGCTGAAGGACAACTACCCGGCGGCCGGCGGGCTGCCGGCCGAGAGCGTCCTGCACAGCTACGGCGGCCTGATGGACTCGCCGACCACGCTGGGCGGCCTGGTCGGCTACGCCGAGGACACCACCTACGACGCCTGGGGCCATCCCGCCACCGAGCAGATCGGCAACACCTCCGGCCTGGCCGACATCACCAACACCTACTACCCGCACACCGGGAACCTCCAGACTCGGTGGTGTCCCGGGAGACGCCACCACCGCCGTCCACCGTGGACAGCGAGTCCTACACCTACGACCAGGCCGGGAACACGCTCTCCCAGACCGATCCAGCACTTCGGCGCGACCGCCAGCACCGAGACGCAGTGCTACCACTACGACGCGCTCGCCCGGCTGGCCGCCGCCTGGACCGCCACCGACAACTGCGCCACCACCCCGACGACCGGGAACAGCTCGATGGTCGGCGACCCCCTGGCCAGTTCCAGCGCCTACTGGACCACCTGGGGCTTCGACACCCTCGGCAACCGGACCAGCCAGGTCGCCCACGCCACCACCAGCGGCGGCACCGACACCACCACCGGCTACACCTACAACGGCAACGGCACCGGCCAGCCCGACACGCTGACCGCCACCGCCAGCTCCGGCGGGTCGACCGCGACCACCAGCTACGGCTACGACTCGGCCGGCGAACATGACCAGCCGCAACGCCGGCCAGGGCAGCCAGACCCTGACCTGGGACGACGCCGGCCGGCTCACCGCCATCACCGGCGAGCACCAGCGGGAACGCCGGCTACGTCTACGACGCCGACGGCAACCTGCTGCTGGAGAAGGACCCGGGCGCCACGACCTTGTACCTGCCCGGCGAGCAGATCACGCTGAACACCGCCACCCAGGCCACCACCGGCATCCGCTACTTCAGCCTGCCCGGCGGCGGCACCGCCTACCGCACCGGCACCGGCAACAGCTACGGCTACGAGATCTCCGACCAGCAGGGCACCAACCTGCTGACCCTCGACTACACCGCGCAGCTGCCCGACCTGGCGCCAGCACACCCCCTACGGCGCCCCCCGCGGCACCAGCACGCCCTGGATCGACAACCGCGCCTTCCTCGACAAGCCCGCCGACGCCGCCACCGGCCTGGACATCGTCGGCGCCCGCGAGTACGACCCGGTCACCGGCCGGTTCACCAGCCTCGACCCCGTCCTGGAAAAGACCAGCCCGCAGCAGCTCAACGGCTACTCCTACGCCGCCGACAACCCCGTCAGCAACAGCGACCCCACCGGCCTGATGCTCCCGAGCGAGGGCGGCTCTGGCTGCAGCGGCAGCAGCTGCGACCCGCCCCCCGCCCCAGTCGACACCAACATGGGCGGCGGCACCGGAGCGCCAAGCAGCGGGGACTACTCGGCCCCTGCTCCGGTCAACACCAGGGACGGCCGCGGTGGCAGCTCTACTTATTATTCGTTGCCGCGGGCCGATTACCCTGCGCCCTACTGGCCTCTGACAGACAAGCCGTCGACGGCACTTAACCTGATGCTTAATCCCTGCTCAGGCACTGGTGCTATATGCACATGGGCCAACAACGCGTCTATCTCGGTAGGTGGTGCGGGTACCTACTTCGGGTACTTTGCAACCGGAAGGCATCGGATTGGACGTCCCCCATTCGATAGCGAATACCCTGGGCTGCCGGAAGCAGCACGCAATCTAAAGGGTCCTATCAGGGTGGCAGGCTGGGCGGGCATCGCCGTGAGCGCCGGTACCGACTACCTTGGATATCGCGCGCAGGGCGATTCGCGCGGAAAGTCGCTCGGGAAGGCCGTCGTGGCCACTGGCGTAAGCACCGTGGCCGGCACGATAGGGACTTATGCCGGTACCTGGGCGGGAGAAACCATGGCGCATCCGCCGGGGCCTTCTTGGGAGCGCTCGTTCCCGGCTTGGGCGAGACGGGCATATCCGAGGTAGTTCTCGGGGCGGTGGGTGCCACGCTCGGCGCCACGGCTGGGGGATACGTCGGAAACAAGATCGGCAACTGGGTAGCGAATAACCTATTCGGATGGTAGAATAGGTGGGCTATGATTTCGTACGCTGCGGAGGCGACGGGCGCGCCCCGAACGGTAGGTGACGTGTGCTGCTAGCGCTGATAGTTCTGTCGAGCATCATGCTCCTATGCTGGGTGCTGCTCGGCTTGTCGCGGAGACAGTCCAGAATGCTCAAACGGGATCCAGGCAGATATGCCGGGCCAGGCATAAACGTGTGGCCCGGCATCCCGGCCGCAGTATCAGGTGGAACATTGTTCGCTGTGGCCGGCTGGATCGTATTCTCCATCGGCGCTAAGCGGGGAGACGCTTTCGGAGCACGCGGAATTCTCGTAATCGCCCTTGTAGTGGGCGGACTCGCGTGTTTCGTCTGGCTCTTGGTCGCGGTTTTTGGCTCATCGAAGGAAGCCTTCAGCCGGCCTGCCCCTTCCTCGGTGGAGTCATCCGGATCAGGGGGAAGCGAGCCGGGCGTCACGCGGATCGCCAATCTTACGCCAAGAGCAGGGGAGCGACTCGTGGGAAGATACCCGACGAATCATCTCCAAGAGGGCAGGGGGCGCGGCGGGCGACTGCTTCTTACGAGCGAACGGCTTATATTCACTCCGGCCGGCGCGAGCGCGTCGAATGGTGCCAGGGCTTGGCAGGTGGACCTGCAAGAAATCCTTAGAGCGGATGTCGCGTCGCGCGGAAGCAACCCATTTGACGGCTCGCTGCGCCGTAGACTTCAGGTGACTGATGCTGACGGGCACACGGACTACTTCGTTGTCTGGCATCCCAGCAAGCTGGCCGGAATCGTCAATGACCTGCGAATAGCCGCCGGAAGGTCATCGGATATGCCAGCGTAATGGGCGAAACGCCATGATGATGCACGGGTCGTATCTTGGCGAGGTCAGGGCGCGCCGGGAAGCCGTCCGTGAGGGCTCGGGCACCGGCGGGGGCGACGGTAGTTGCACCGGCGGGACCTATAACTCCTACCAATGAGGAAGGTTCGGGCTTAGCTGCTCGAACTTCGATCCGTCGAAGCCGTGCCCAAGCTCGGGGGCACCAATCAATTCAGCTCGCTATTTCAGCATGCGCTGCACTATTGTGACGTAGCTAACAACGCCGTCAATGCCATGCTTGCCTATGCAAATGAAGGAATAAACGTCGCGGGCGATCATCTTTTTACGCAAGCATCGCTCTGCATCGTCGGCTGCCTGACCGCTGGCCTGCAAGGCGACACCTTCTATTTCTCCATCTCGGGATTCTCGTGGACATTCTGGAGGAAGTTTTCAGCGTTCGCCGGTGTCCAGATGGACTTTAACTCTACGGGACAGAGGCAGATGGTCAAGAACAACACGTCGGTCGGACTGGGGTCCAATGGGCTCGCAGGTGTCCTCGCCAACGTCAAAGGTGGTGCGGAAGGGTTTGGCGGCGGTGGTGGCGCGAGCACCTACGTAGGCCCGAACGGGCCTGGGAAGATATACCCGTACGTGTACGGGTCACTTGGCGAAGGATGGCAGTTCAGCTCTGGGCGCGTCGATACCTGGGCCTGGACCGCGCCAGGACCGTGACCTATGTCATAATGTGGTTGCCCGGCTGGCAGCTACCGTGTCGAACCGGAGTCAGGGAGCGCATGGAGTAATGGTCCTCGCAGGCGGCTACATCAATAATCAGCCCCTTGCCGGTGTCGCTATCGGAATTTTCCTCATGATAGTTGGCGGGTTGCTCGCGCTTGATGTGCTAGGCATATCGAGCGCCCTTCACGGGCAGCACGAAAGGCCGGATCACGAGCAGAACTCGGGGGGCGGTATAAATTGGTATATCATCGTCGGACGAATTTTTGCCGCCGCGGGTATCGTCTTCCTGGTGTTCGGGATCGTGTACGCCGCGTGACGCTGGCTATCGGCCGCGCCGCAGGGCTGCGGGCGGCCGGCAATGCCAGTATCCACGGCGCGACAGGCAGGCTCTTCGGAGCGTATGCGCCCTATATTCCCAGGCACTCGGGTGACTTTGTCGGATACAATCAGGCAGTGCAGTTCTTCGCCCATCCCACCCCGGTCCTGGTTCTAGTCGGTGGCCGGGCAGCCGTGAACGGTGTCTCGTGTAACGGGGGCGACGTGACGCCCTACTGCGGATGAGTGGCATGACGGAACCGGTGCGGCGCCCTGCCGTGACGCTGCGGCCAGGTGTCGCCATGCCCGTGGTCGGCTACCTCTGCGCGGTCATCGCGACGGTCTTGTCGTTCGTGGCGGTGACCTTCCCCGGCCCGCATAACCATGATCTTCTTGCCCGCTGGGTTGGCGGTCAGGTGGCGATTACCTTCGCCTGGGGGCTTTACAAGCTCGGGTCGAACCGGATAATCCTTGAAGAAGAGGTCATGCGGGTCGTGAGCTGGGGTCGGACCTGGACCGTCGGCCGCGGTGAGGTTCGGTCGGTGCTGCTGGCTGACGAGGCGTTCTCGCTGTCCATCATGCTGGCGGACGGCTCGGTGATCCGGCCCTTCATGTTCATGGCGACCCCGATGGGCGTCGGCTATTTCCGGGCTGGCCTGTTCCGTAACTCGATGTCGCGGGAGACGATCGCCGCCCGGATCACGGAATGGAACGGCCAGGTCCCCGGCGTTCCGCCAGTGCGGGCAGCCGGCAGGCGGTGGCGGTTGCGGCCGAGCCTGCGGCTCCTGCTGATCGGGAGCGCGGTCGTGGCCGCCGAGGCGATCTCCCTGACCGCGGCCAATATCTGGTGGTGATCACGGCGGTTCGGGCCACTGCCCTCAAAGAACTTCCGCGGCTGGAGTACCAGACGACCGGGAGGCTCATACCCAGCGATCATGGGGCGCCAGTTGGGCATCGAACGAAGATTCGCGCTGCGACGGTGGTGAGGCTGTAGTCGGCTGGTTCGCGTCTGGCGCGGATGCTGGCCGTCGAGGGTCCGGCGGCGGTGCGTCCGGTTGGCTCCGTCGAGAAGCCCCCAGCCGTGCTGGCCCCGGGACACGACGACCGGCGGGAACTCCTGGCCGGACCTGATCGCATCGACGTAGGCCGAGCTGATCCGGGGCCGTGGCATGCTCGCGGTGTCAGTGATCGAGCTGAGCGGTATCTCGATCAGCCGGTAGGTGGTTGCCTGCGGGTCGAGTCCTTCTTCCCTCAGAGCCTGCTCAAGGTCGGGGTCGCCGAAAAGATCGATGCGAGCGTACGGGATCGGGCCAGGGTCGAGCACCTTCTCTGCCACAGTCACGAACCTGAATCTAGCTGCCTGCCGACCGCCCGGTTGCCCAGCCGCTGTGAGGCTCTCTTTACGCCATCAAGATCACTTATTGCGGCTGGAGTACTAGCCATCCCCAGGGAGCTGGGGAACGGCGAGAGGGACTCGCGTTTCCCGTGCTCATCCTGGATCGCGGGCAGGGGCCTGCCCACCGACTGCGACTCCACCTACAACCTGGGTGAGTACCTGCCCGTCAGTACCATGTACCTCCTGCCGGGACGGAGTTGCCGGATGGCTTGGCGCTACACGCGGATGGTGAGGATGTTGGCGGGCCGCAGGGTGTGCACACGACGATCTATCCGACGGCGCCCGCGAGCGTTTCTGAGTTCGCCGATCTCTTCCACAGCCTTCCATGGCAGTGGGCAGGCAAGATGTGATGGTGAGTCCAATGGAAGGAAGGCTGCCTCAGGAGTCCTGGCAGCAAGCTCTAGGGGCGGTGAGGGCGCTGCTCCGGGCGACGAGCCCCGCTTCAGCCTGATTACCCGGGAACCCTTGAGCTGCTGCGCGGCGCGCTGGGAAGCCCGGAAGAGGAGACCGGCGCCTTGCTGATGCTCGGCTTGCTGGAGACCGATTACTCGGCGGCGCTTGTTGACCGGCTCGTAAGCGCTTCGCTGAGTCATCGAAACGCTCTGCGTGTCCGGCAGGTCTTGGGTCGGCTGCCTCATGATCAGGCGAAGCGCATTGTGCCGCCTGCCGTCTGGCGCCAGCTCCAGGAGACTGGCGATTATGACGCGTACCGGAGAATGGCCGAGCTGCTCTCGCATCTTGGTCTCCGTGGAGCGCTGAGACAGCTGAGCGCCCAAGCGCTCAAGAACAGCGATCCGACGAGCCGTGTCGCCTATGCCCGCAGGCAACTAGGGATCGGAGAGTAGGGCAGTGAAAGATTCCGCCGCGAAGTCCTCCTGGCCACCAGCCCCGCTCATGCTTCTGGCCGGACTCTGCTGCCTGTCTTTCTTCCTGATTGGTCTCAGCGTGATCGACGGCTACTTTTCCGATCCTGGGAGCGTAGGCGGCGTTTCTGGGCTGGTTATCGGTCTCGTGTCCTGTGCCTTCTCTCTGGTGGCGACTTGGTCGCTCATGAGCAGCAAGCTGGTCGTGGCCAGCTCCGGAATATCGGTCTGGCGGAGGATGCATCGCAGGCTGATTCCCTGGGATGCCATCAAGTCATTCGAGATCGGCGCTGCATCGTCGCGCTCGCCTCTTTTGGCCGTCTAGGGGCGGTGGACGGGGGAGTTCGTAAGTGGCAACTGCAGGCTTCGGCAGCGTGGCTGACCGGAGAAGTTGATGGAGCGACAGGGACGGACGTTCCGTAAGCTGGCGTTCACCGCGTCTTCCTCCCTGGCGGGCGCTGGAGTGTTCCTCGCCTTCGTGGTCGGCGCCTTCTCCGATCCGAATGGTAGTGTTATATTCGGCGCCTTCGTAATATCGCTGTTCATGTATTTCTTCTGGCTGATCGGCTGGCATTCCGCGGTTCGGATCGATGGTCAGGGCATTCGGGTGGATAATTTTATGGTGCGCCATTATATTCCCTGGGGGGAGCTTACTCGGCATCGGCGTAGAGAATGGGCTGGAGTTTAGGCTGCGTAGCGGCGCGAAGGTCGGCTCGCTCATGTATGGCGGATCGATAATCGGGCGAATCCTCGGCTACAAGTACACCCGGGGAGTGGCGGCCCGGATGCGCGCCGTACGGCAGGCGATGTTGCCTGAGGATGGTGCTGAGGTTCGCGAGGTGCCTGAATATAACAGCCGCTTTTATGTGACGCCCTGGCCGCCGGTAGCGATCTTGGCCGTGACGGAGCTCGTGGCCGTACTGGCTCTCACAACGAGGTAGCAGGCCCGGCCGCGTAGGTCGTGGCGGGCTCGGTCGCGTAACGAGCCATCACGTCCGCGACCTGGCCCGCGGTCGGCTGCGACCCCGGCGCGATCATGTCGCGCAGGTCCCGGAAGTACTGCACGTACAGGTCGGGCGTGAACGTGTTGAGCAGGATCACCGGCTCGTCGCTGTCGTTGGCGAAGGTGTGCGGCGCTCCGGGCGGGATCATCACCAGGGTCCCGGCCGGCGCCGAATGCGATTCCTCGCCGACGGTGAAGCGAGCGGTGCCCGCCACGACGTAGAAGCCCTCGTCGTGGCGGCCGTGCCGGTGCTGCGGCGGTCCGGCGGTGTGCGGCGCGATGGTGATCTCGGCGATGCCGAGCCGGTGCGCGGTCGTGCTGCCATCCTCAAGGATCCGCAGCCGCGTCGGGCCGCTCAGCGCGATCTCGCCGCCGTCCGGCGTCACGATCGAGACCCGGGTCATGACCTGGCCTGCGCGTCCCTGACCGCCGCGGTGAACTCCCGCACGGCCCCGAGCAGTTCTTCCGGCACCTCCAACTGTGGCAGGTGGCCGGCGTGGGCGATGATCCGCAACTGCGCGCCGGGGATGGCGTCCGCGTACGCCCGCCCGTGCTCGACGGGGATCATCCGGTCGGCCGCGCCCCAGACGACCAGGACCGGCATGGTGATCGCGGTCAGGCGGTCACGCAGGCCGGGGTCGGCCATCGCGGTTCCCGCGTACTCCAGCAGCGCCGCGCGGTTGGCCGTCATGGCGGCGACCCGCTCGGCGGGCAGGGCGGCCGGGTTGATGCGGAAGGCGTCCGGGTTGTAGTAGCTCAGCTCGGCGACCTGATCCAGGGTGAGCGCGAAGAAGTCGGGAACCGGCGCCGCGTCGATCCGCAGGCCGGCCGCGTCGGCCAGGACGACCGAGCTGACCCGGTGGCCGGCCGCGCTTTGCTCCACCGCGAGACTCGGCCGCGATCCAGCCGCCGATTGAGTTGCCGACGACGCAGGCATCGGTCAGGTCAAGCTCGCGTAGCAGTGACGCGTAGACGGCCGCCAGCCCGGCGATGGTGGTGAGCGCGGGCGGTCGCGGCGTGCCGTCGAAGCCGGGATGCACCGGGACAATGACGCGGTAACCGGCGGCGCTCATCAGCGAGGCGAACCCGGCCACCGAGAACGGCCCGGCGCCGCCGTGCAGCAGCAGGACGGGCTGTCCGGTGCCGCTCTCGCTGTAGGTCACCGGTACCGGCCCGATGCCGGGGACGGTGAGGTGCGCAGTGCTCATGACAGGCTCCCTTCAGCCTTCGTGAGAGTTAACTCTCACGAGTGACTCTAGGCCATCCCGATCGACTCATGCAAGTTAACTCTCATAATGAGAGCCAACTTGACTAACGGCAGCACGACACGGCAAGGTAGGAGGATGAGAGCGGATGCCCCCGCGGGCCGGGTGAATCAGAAGCAGCGCACCCGGGCGGCCATCGTCGCCGCGGCGCGCGACCTCATCACCGGCAGCGCCGAGGTCACCATGCCTGCCGTTGCCCGGGCGGCACTGGTTTCCGAGGCGACGGCATACCGGTACTTTCCTGACCTGATCTCGTTGCTGCGGGAGGCGCTCGACGGTACCTGGCCGAGCCCGGCGGAAGCGCTCGCGTCCGTCGAGCACAGCACCGACCCGCTGGAGCGGATCGCGGCGGGAACCGAGCGACTGCTTCGTCACGTCCAGGCCCACCAGGGCGCCGTCCGGGCGATGATCGCCGCCTCGGTGGTGCGGCCGGGGCTATCAGGCGTCCGGCCCGGCTACCGCTTCGGGATCATCGACCACGCGCTCGCACCGCTGGAGAGCGGCCTTGGCCGCCAGGACCCGGAGGCATTCCGCCAGCTGAAGCAGGACCTGGCCGTCATCGTCAGCGCCGAGGCGCTGTTTACCCTGACCGACCTGTGCGGGCTTCACCCGATGAGGCGATCGCCAGCGCCGTGCGCTCTGCCCGGACGATCACGGCCGCCGCCGCACGGTCCGCCGGATAAGGGTGACGAGGCGTTGCCCGGCCTGACTGGTAGCGTCCAAAGACGTGACGCTACTCGCCGGCCAGGACATTCGCTCGTTCCGCATCGACATACCGCCGTCCGACCTCGATGACCTGCACGTGCGCCTCGACCGGGCTCGCTGGCCCGATGAGCTGCCCGGCGTGGGCTGGGCGTACGGCATCCCCCTGGGGTACCTGCGGGAACTGGCGGACTACTGGCGGCATGACTACGACTGGGGCGCGGCGCAGGCGCGGCTGAACCAGTGGCCGCAGTTCACCACCACGATCGACGGGGCGAACATCCACTTCGCGCACCTGCGGTCGCCCGAGCCCGACGCGGTTCCGTTGATCATCACGCACGGCTGGCCGGGCTCGATCGCGGAATTCACCCAGATCGCCGGCCCGCTGTCGGACCCGCGCGCCCACGGCGGGGACCCGGCGGACGCGTTCCACCTGGTGCTGCCCAGCATTCCCGGCTTCGGCTTCTCCGGGCCGACGCGCGAGGCCGGCTGGGAGTACCGCCGCGTCGCCGCCGCGTTCGCCGAGCTGATGAGCCGCCTGGGCTACCGGCGCTACGGTGCCCAGGGCGGCGACTGGGGATCGGTGATCTCCCGGGAGCTCGGGCGTACCCATCCCCGCCAGGTCATGGGAGTCCACCTGACCGTATTGCCCGGGTCCGCCGCCGACAGCGAACCAGGCGAGCGGGAACTGGCCGCGCTGCCCCCGGCCGAGCGCGAGCGCGCCCTGGCGTCGTGGCAGCGCACCCGGCACTGGGACCGCGACGGCGCCGGATACGCCGCGCTCCAGTCCACCAGGCCGCAGACCCTCGCCTACGCGCTCACCGATTCCCCGGTCGGCCAGCTGGCCTGGATCGCCGAGAAGTTCAAGGAATGGACGGACTCAACGGACCGTCCAGGCGACGCCATCGACCGTGACCAGCTGCTGACTAACGTGATGCTCTACTGGCTGACCGGCACCGCCGGCTCGTCGGCACGCATCTACTACGAACGCGCCCACGCCGCCTACTGGGGCGCGCCGCCCGAGCCGTCTGCCGTCCCCACGGCCATGGCGGTGTTCCCGCACGAGAATTTCATCCCGCTGCGCCACCGGGCGGAGCAGACGAACAACATCGTCCAATGGACCGAATTCGACCGAGGCGGCCACTTCCCCGCGATGGAAGAACCCGGTCTCCTGGTCGGCGACATCCGCGCCTTCTTCCGGAAGATCCGCGGAATGAGCCCGCCTGAGTCCCGCCATGCCGGCGCGTTGCGTCGGCAGGCGGCCCGTCGGCGTCCGCCGATGGCATGACGGCCGCCAGTCACCGCCTTGCCCGCGCCCGGCTGCCCCCGGGGGAGACTTCACACACTCTGCGACCACTTTCCCGGGCGATATGGGTAGTTTTGTCCATCCGGGAAGTGTGCGGAGTTCGAGGGCGGGTGCCGCTGTGGCTGAAGTGGCCGGGCCGGGACGCGGAATTCCGTCGCGGCACCGGGCCACGGCCGGAGCGTGCCCGACATCAAGGATTAGCAGCCAGGCTCAGCTAAGACACGAACTTCCAAAATCTCCTTCGATCCGTTCCATTAGGTCGAGATGAGGCAAGATCTGAACTAAATGTTTGGGGTCGGGTGGCGGGTTGGGCAGCAGAGGAGGCCAGGGTGCAGCAGTACCGGGTGGTGGAGATCTGCGCGGGCGCCGGGGGCCAGTCACTCGGGCTGGAGGTAGCCGGATTCGAGCACGAGCTGGCCGTGGAACTCGACCCGAACGCGGCCAGCACCCTGCGCCGCAACCGTCCGCACTGGAAGGTCGCCGAGGGCGATGTCGCCAGCTCCGCGGTGTGGGACCCGGGCCAGTACGAGGGAATCGACCTCCTCGCTGGTGGCGTGCCGTGCCCGCCGTTCACTGTCGCGGGCAGGCAACTGGGCGCGACCGATGAGCGTGACCTGTTCGCGTGGGCGATCGAGCTGTGCGCGACGGTGCAGCCCCGCGCTCTCCTGCTGGAGAACGTCCGGGGCCTTTCCCTGCCTCGCTTTTCCGCCTATCGCCAGCACGTCCTCGACCGGCTGGCCCAGCTCGGATACGCCGCCGACTGGCGGCTCCTGCATGCTTCCGACTACGGGGTGCCCCAGTTGAGGCCAAGGTTCGTCCTCATCGCGATGCGCCCGGACGACTTCCGCTACTTCAGCTGGCCGCGGCCTCGCCCAGAGCCGGCGAAGACCGTCGGCGAGACCCTCCGCGACCTGATGGGTGAATGCGGCTGGCCCGGCGCGGGACAGTGGGCAAGGCGCGCCAATGACATCGCCCCCACCATCGTCGGCGGGTCCAAGAAGCATGGTGGTGCCGACCTTGGCCCCACCCGCGCCAAGCGCGCCTGGCGGGAGATGGGAGTCGACGCCCTCGGGGTGGCGGACGCGGCCCCGGCCGCGAGCGATCCCGTGAGCCTGGTGCCCAGGCTGACCACCGCGATGGTCGCGCGGATTCAGGGCTGGGACGACGATGAGTACCGGTGGGAGTTCACCGGCCGGAAGACGACCACCTACCGCCAGATCGGCAACGCCTTCCCGCCGCCCGTCGCCCGCGCGCTGGGCGACCAGGTCCGCCGCGCCCTCGACCACCAGGGCACCCCGCGCGACCTCGTTGAGCAATCTAATTCCGCCCATGATCCGGTCTACGCGGTCCTGCGCGACGACGGCGGCTTCCTCACCATGGACCAGGTCGTGCGTCGCCTGGCGCGGCCCATGGACGTGTCAGCCTTCGAGCGCCACCTAGCCCACCTGCGGCGCGACTTCCACATCGACACCGACCCCCGCAAGGCCGGCGACGCCTACCGGCTCGGCGACTTCAAGGCCTTCGTCGGCCAGGACGACCACCTGCGCCATGAGGCCTTCATCAAGCCAGCCAGGATCAGCTAGCCCGGAGTTGAGTGGTTGCGGACCTGTATCCAGATTGTTCCCGGCCATCGTGATGGGCCCTCGCAAAGTACGGCATCATCGGCCAGGTGGTCTTTACCAGATCTGAACTGCGCTCGATCGGCCTGACGGTGGTGGCGGTCGTCGCGGCGGCGGTGACGTACTACGCGCAGCGTCGGCGGGAGCGTTGCCCCGTTCGTCATCTCCGGCGTTGCCCTGGCACTGCTCGCGAGCCTGGTCGGCCGCAGCGTGGAGGCCCTGGGCGACCGGCTGGGCGCCGGGGCGACCGGGGTGGTGCAAAGCGCGCTGGGCAACCTGCCGGAGCTCTTCGTGGTGCTGTTCGCGCTCAAGAGCAAGCTCTACGAGGTCGCGACGGCGACGATCGTCGGCTCGATCCTGGCGAACGTCCTGCTCGTGCTCGGCCTGGCCTTCGTCGTCGGCGGGGCGAAGAACGGCAGGCAGTTCTTCGAGCAGACGAGCGCACGCCGCGTCTCGCTGATGCTGCTGCTGTCGGTGGCCGCGCTCGTCATCCCCGCGCTCACCGCCCTGCTGCACACCCCGGCCGCCGGGCACGAGCGCGCCCTGTCCGTCGCCGTGTCGATCCTGCTGCTCATCTTGTTCGCGGCGTCGCTGCCCGCCTCGGTCAGGAAGACGAAGGCCGATGGCGGCACCGAGGGCCAGCCGCGCACGAGGGCCGCGAGGGGGAGACCCGCGCTGGCCGCTGTGGCTCGCGCTCGCCATGCTCACCGTGGCCAGCGTCGCCGCCGCGTTCGTCTCCGACTGGTTCGTGGCCGGGCTGACGCCGGCGATCACCGCCCTGCACATCTCCCCGGCCTTCGCCGGCCTGGTGATCGTGGCGATCGCGGGCAACGCGGTGGAGAACGTCGTCGGCCTCCAGCTCGCCTACCGCAACCAGCCCGACCACGCGCTGCAGGTGATCTTGCAGAGCCCGGTGCAGATCGCGATGCTGGTCGCGCCCGCCCTGGTGCTGCTGGCCCCGCTCGTGGGCGCCTCGTTCACGCTGGTGCTGCCGCCGCTCCTGCTGGTGGCGCTGCTGCTGGCCGTGGTGGTCGCGGTGATCGCCGTCTTCGACGGCGACTCCAACTGGCTGGAGGGCGCCACGATGATCACCCTGTACGGGATCGTGGCCACCGCCTTCTGGTGGGGCTAGCGCCAGGCCACGGTGAAGCTCGCGGTGACCGGCGCGGCGTCTCCCGCGCTGAGCGTCACCACGCCGTGGTAGGTACCCGGACGCGCGTACGTGTGCTCGCCGGAGATCTTGTACAGGCTGTTCACCCGGGTATCGGTCGCATTCGTGCCGGTCACGTCGCCGGTGCTGGTCGTGCCGTCGCCCCAGTCGATGGTGCAGCCGATCCCCAGCGATGAATCGCACATGCTCAGCGTGCTGGTGGGGAAGCCCGGCGCGGACAGCGTGGCCACGGTCCCGCGGACCTGGCCGCCGGAGGCGGCGTGCAGCGGACGCGGCGCACCCTCGGCCGCGAGATCCCAGTCCACCTCGGCCGACGGGTAGAAGTTCACCCCGGCCGCCTGGAGCCGTGCCCCTTGCGTGGCCAGGCGCTGCAGGAAGTCGCGGTACGCGGCGCTAGTGGCGGTCCGCGACGCCGACGGCGACCAGGCGACCTCCGCCAGCGCCAGCAGCCGCGGGAACACCATGTAGTCCACGTCGCTCATGGTCGAGACGGTCTCGCTCCACATGTCGCCTTCCACGCCGATCACGCTGCTGTCGGTGACCCCGGTGACGAGCGAGCCGGGATCCCAGTTGTAGGCGCTGGAGACGTCACAGCCGTCCGGGCACGCCCAGTTCATGCCCAGCGAGGCCGGCACGCTTCCCCGCGCGGTCACGGAGTACTTCTGGTCCAGGTAGGTGTGGTCCGCCGGGGCCATCACCACCTTCATGCCCTTGGCCACCGCCTCCCGGCCGGTCTCCGTTCCCGGGGAGCTGCCCGCGGCAGGCTGCCAGTACTCCGCCACGGAACCGGCAGGCGGCGTGGTGCCGGGGCCGGCGATGTCCGCCCAGCCCATGACCGTCTTGCCCCGCGTGCCGACGATGCCGGCCTCGGTATTGACGAACTGGGCGTACTGCGCCGAGCGCAGCAGCGAGGCCGGCACCTCGTCGCCGCCGAGGTCGTAGTACGGGCCAGGAGTGGCGGCGGAGAGCTGGTCGATGATCGCGGTCATGATCGCCCAGGTGTCCGGGCTGTCCGGGCACAGGGCGCTGTACCCGACGTCTTCGGTGTAGTCCCATTGCGGCGGGTTGTTCTGGCCGCAGTTGATGCCGTGCGGGCTGGCGGGCAGCGCGCTGTTGCCGGTGTCGCCGTACTCGGCCATGATGATCGCGTTGTTGTGGCCGGGGGAGTCGACTTCCGGCACGACGGTGATGAAGTGCGCGGCGGCATCGGCCACGACCGCCCGGTACTGCGCCTGGGTCCAGAACCCGCCTGGGTCTTCCGTTCGGCCGTCGGTCCCCACCGAGCCGGCGCTGCCGATGCTGGTCAGCCGGGGGAATCCCGCGATGGCGAGGCGGAATCCCTGGTCGTCGCTGAGGTGCAGGTGGAGCACGTTGATCTTGTCGGCGGCGACCTGGCCGATCAGCTCCTCCACCGCCGCGGGGTTCTCGTAGTGCCGGGCGAAGTCGAGCATCACGCCGCGGTACTGATAGCGCGGGTAGTCGGTGATCGTCACCACCGGCATCGTCCACGGGCCCGGTGCGGCCGCGGCGCTGTTGATCCACGGGGGCAGCAACTGCCGCAGCGTCTGGACGCCGTCATACAGGCCGTGCGCGGTCGGCGCCTCGATCGTGGCGGTGGTGCCCGTGGTGGTGAGCTGGTACCCCTCGGCCCGGTCGGCGGGCTTGAGCGCCGCGGGATCGCCGATGCGCAGCGCGATGTCCCCTGGCGCCGGGTCGCCGGCCACGACGGGCAGCGGGTAACCGGTGGCCGGGCGCAGGTAGGCGGCGAGGTCGCGGGCGACGGGCAACTCCGCCGATGTCCCGGCGCCGGCCACGGCCACGATCCGGGCGGCCGGCGAAGGGTGAAGTGACCGCTTCCGGCCGTCGCCGACGCCGGCTTCGGCACCACGTCAAGGACCGGTGCCGCGCTGGCGGCCGGCCCCGCGGCGGCGGACCCGGCCGCCAGCGCGAAGACGATCGAGGGGATGCTGACGGCTACCGCCATGGACGCGGCGAGCCAGCCACCGCGGCGCGCGAGCCCGGCTGGCAGATGGAGCTTCCAGTTCACGTTGCCCTGCCTTGGACGTTGATGCCTTGGACGTTGACGTTGATGCCTTGGATGTTGACGTTGACGTTGACGTTGACGCCTTGACCTTGTCGCCGAGGACGCTGTCCTCGTGTCGCGTTCCCCCACGACCCGCAATCATTAGGTTAGTTTCCTAACAATCTGGAACGTACGCTCGCGCCCCCAGTCAGGTCAAGCGCCGGCGGCACGGAACCGCCCGCCGCCCGCGAGCCCGGGCCGCAAGCGCGCAAGCGCCCCGTGATGGCCCGTTGCGCCCCAGTAAAATAGGCCTGAAGTCCGCGACGAAGCCTCGGGACGGAGCCAAGGGCGTTATGTGCGAAACACCGGAACTGGGGGACTCTCCGGGTATCCACGATGTCGCGAGGCTGGACACCGGAACGGCGCACATCGCGCGGGTGTATAACTACTGGCTCGGCGGCAAGGACAACTTCGCCGTTGACCGGGCCGCCGGCGACGAGGCCCTGGCGGCGTTCCCCGGCCTGATCTCCTCCGTCCGCGCGAACCGTTCCTTCCTCGCCCGCACCGTGCGCTACCTGGCCGGGGAGCGGGGCATCCGCCAGTTCCTCGACATCGGCACCGGCATCCCCGCGGCGAATAACACCCATGAGGTCGCCCAGTCCGTCGCCCCGCGAGGCGCGGGTCGTCTACGTCGATAACGACCCGATGGTCTTGGCGCACGCCCGCGCCCTGCTCGCCAGCGGGCCGCACGGCGCGACCGACTACATCGACGCGGACCTGCGCGACCCGAGCAAGATCCTCGAGAACGCGGCCAAGACGATCGACTTCACGCGAGCCGGTCGCGGTGATGCTGATCGCGGTCCTCCACCTGATCCGCGATGAGGACAACCCGCGGCAGATCATCGGGCAGCTGATGGCCGCCGTGCCGCCGGAGAAGCTCGCTGTCGATCTCGCACGTTCCCAACGACATGCACACGGGCGCGATGTCTGAGATGAGCGACCGCCTCAACCGGCTGCTCGCCCAGCCGAGCACCTACCGCAGCCGCGCCGAGGTCACGTCCTTCTTCGACGGCCTCGAGCTCGTCGAGCCGGGCGTCGTGCCGATCCAGCAGTGGCACCCGGTCACCCCGCAGGAGGCGAGCGCGGTCGCGGCGATGTGGGGCGGCGTCGCCGTCAAGCCGCGTCTCACATGACCCGGGCGGAAAACGCGCCTGCCATGTTTTTGCAGGGAAAAATACTCATTTTACACACTTTCGCCAATTTGTTACTGTGCCCTGCATGAGCGATCCAGTCCTGGTCCAGGCGGCCGATCTCACCAAGGTCTACCCGGCGCGGGGCGGGGCGCCCGGGTTCCGCGCCGTCGACGGGATCGGGTTCGAGCTGCGTCGCGGGGAGACCTTCGGGTTCCTCGGCCCCAACGGGGCCGGTAAGTCGACGACCATGCGGATGATCGCTGCCACCTCGCCGCGCACTGCCGGGACGCTGCGCGTGCTGGGCATGGACCCGGCGACGCATGGATCCGCGATACGCGCGCGCCTGGGCGTCGTGCCCCAGGACGACGCCCTCGACCGTGAGCTGACGGTACGGGAGAACCTGTACATCTACGGGCGCTACTTCGGCTGAAGCGTGCCGCGATCCGCGAGCGCAGCGAAGAGCTGCTCGACTTCGCCCAGCTGGCGGAGAAGTCCGATAGCCCGGTCGAGGCGCTGTCGGGCGGCATGCGGCGCCGGCTGACCATCGCCAGGTCCCTGATCAACAACCCCGACATGGTCCTGCTCGACGGCCCACCACCGGCCTGGACCCTCAGGCCAGGCACGTGCTGTGGGACCGGCTCTACCGGCTCAAGGAGGACGGGGTCACGCTGCTGCTGACCACCCACTACATGGACGAGGCGGAGCAGCTGTGCGACCGGCTCATGATCGTCGACCACGGCCGGATCGTCGCCCAGGGCTCGCCGCGCGAGCTGATCGCCGCGCACGTGACCCGCGAGGTGCTAGAGGTGCGGTTCGCTCTCGACATCAAGGAGGCGGCCGGCGCGAAGCTGCGGGCCTCCGGCCTCGGCGGCGACGGAAGCGACGCCGGGCCGAGGGTGGAACTGCTGCCGGACCGCGTCCTGGTCTACGCCGACGACGGGGAGAGCGCGCTGGCCTCGGTGCACGGCATGGGCCTGGCCCCGGTGACGGCGCTGGTGCGCCGGGCCACGCTCGAGGACGTCTTCCTCAAGCTCACCGGCCGCTCGCTCGCCGACTCACTGGCCGGCTAACTAGGCGACTGGCTGTCCGACCGAAAGGCACCCTCGGTGATTCACGTCTTCACGTACTGGCTCATGCGCTATCGCCGCACGTGGCGCGCCTCGATCGTCATGAGCGTGGCCAACCCGCTGCTGTTCCTGACCGGCGTGGGCGCGGGCCTGGGCCACCTGGTCGACCATCATGCGCCGGCGCAGATGGCCGGGGTCTCCTACGCCGCTTTCTTCGCGCCGGGCCTGCTGGCCGCCGCGGCGATGCAGACCGCGTTCCTCGAGTCGTCCGGGGAGGTCGCTGCGGCGGCGGCCGGGAACGGTGCCTACCAGAGCAGCGTGTCGACCCCGCTGCGCCCGGGGCAGGTGATGGCCGGCCACATGCTGTACGTCGCCTTCCGGGTACTCACCTCCAGCGCCGCGTTCGTCCTCGTCATGGCCTGCTTCGGGCTGGTCTCCTTCGGCCGCGGCGCGGAGGCGCTGGTGGCCGCGATGCTGACCGGGCTCGCCTTCGCCACTCCCGCCGCGGCCTGGGCGGTCGGGGTGCGCGTGCTGCGCCACGTCAACACGGCCTACCGGATGGTCATCATGCCGCTCTACATGTTCTCCGGGACCTTCTTCGCCATCTCCGAGTTGCCCGGCCCCGTCAGGGTCGTCGTCGAGGCGCTGCCGCTGGCGCAGGGCGTGGCGTTGTGCCGCTCCCTCGCGCTGGGGACCGCGGGCGCGCCCGCCACCGCCGCCCACGCCGCCTACCTTGGCTGTCCTCGCCGTCACCGGGCTCGCCCTCGCCCGCGTTGCCTACCGCCGGAGGCTGCACGCATGACGACGCTCAGCCAAGGGCCGGGCTCGCCCGCCCGGCCACCGCGGCGATCCAGCGCGTCCTGGCGCTGGTCGAACGCAACATGATGATGTACCGGCGCACGGTGGTACCGCTGCTCTTCGGCCTGGTGGAGCCGCTCATGTACCTGCTCACCATCGGGTTCGGCGTCGGGTCGCTCGTCGGGACCGTTCCCGGGGTGGACGTCCGCTATCCCGTCTACATCGCCCCGGCGATCCTGGCGACCACGGCGATGAACACCGCGTTCAACCAGACCAGCTTCGGCGTCTTCAGCCGGATCAAGATTGACCTGACCTACGAGGCGATCGTCCCCACACCGCTTTCGCCCGCGGACATCGCGATCGGTGAGGTGACGAGCGCCGTCCTCAACGGGCTGCTGACGTCGGTCGGCTTCCTGGCGGCGGCTACCGCGATGGGCTGGTCGTCTCCCCGGGCATCCTGTTCGCGGTCCCGGCCGCCGCCCTCGTCGGCTTCGCCTTCGCCGCCGGGCGGCCTGGCGGTGACTACCTTCCTGCGCGACTTCTCCGACTTCCAGCTGATCCAGCTCGTCATGCTGCCCATGTACCTGTTCGCCACGACCTTCTACCCGCTCTCGACCTACCCGGGCTGGCTGCGCCCGTTCATCGAGGCCCTGCCGCTCTACCAGAGCATCCAGCTGATCCGCGGTCCGGCACTGGGCAGCTTCGATGTCCCGGCGCTCGCATCCGCCACGGTCTACCTGGCCGTGTTCGGCGCCATCGCCATGATCATCGCCACCCGCCGCCTCGGAAGGCTCCTCCTGAAGTAAGGAAAACTCACTAACGCGGGCCCGGCAGGCATCCCTTCAGGCCATCCAGCAGGATGGTCCACCTCTGCACGGTGGTGAGCGTGAGCATCCCTGATCGGATCCAAGGGTCATCGGCGAAGCGCTGCCGGACGGCGTCCTCGCTCGGCGCGCTGACGATCATCAAGACCTCGCGCTCACCCTGGAGCGGCCCGCCGAGCACGATGAACCCCGAATCGACGAGGCCGTCCACGAACCGGGCATGCTCGTCAAAGCCATCCTGTCCGCGCAGCTCCCGGCTCCATTCCCAGGGCCCGCCCCGCCTCTGGTGCACAGCGTAAAGCTCCACACCAACGATGCTAGGTCACCCCAGACAGCGACCCGCCCTCGCCACCAAGCCCGCCCCCCGGCCCCCCGGCCCCCCGGCCCCCCGGCCCCGCCCCCGGCCCCCCGGCCCCCGCTAGCGCCGCCACTTCAGCCACACCAGCACCGCCCGCCGCCCGCCAGCGCGGCCACTTCAGCCACACCGGCACCCGCCCGCGGACTTCACACACTTCCCGTATGGACATTCCGCCCATATCGCCGCCGAAAGTGGTCGCAGAGTGTGCGAAGTCCGCCCGGGGCCAGCCGCGCCTGCCCGGGTCAGCGACGGCTAGCCGCCCCGACGCCGGGGCTAGCCATAGCTCAGGGCAGCCTGTCAGCCCGGCCCAGCCCGCCAGGGCACCGTCCAGTTCTGATTGGTGCCGCCGTTGCAGGTCCCCCGCAGGTCGAGCTGTGTCCGGTTGGTGACGACGAAGCCGGGGTCGTCGAGGCATTTTCCTAATGTGGGGTTGACGATCGTCCCGTTGGACTCGGCGACCCATTGCTGGTTGGCGCCTCCGTTGCACGTCCACCATTCGATGAGGGTGCCGTTGGAGTAATTAGCCCCGGTGATGTCCAGGCAACCGCCGTCGATCGTGATGGTGCCGTTGCTGGCGAGCATCCAGTTCTGCGCGCCCGTGTTGCCGTCGCAGGTCCAGATCTGCACCTTGTTGCCGTTGGTGCCGCTGGCGTTGTTGTTGTCGACGCAGTCCGCGCTGTTGACCCCGGACTTGATGATCCCGGTCACTCTTGTCGTCGTGGAGGCTGAGTAGCCGGCGGCGACGATGTTGGCCTGGACGGAGGCCGCGGTGGCGGCGGACGGCTCGCCGGAAGTCATGGCGCCCTCGTAGAACGTGCCCGCTGCCCTTGCTGTTGTCGCCGCCGATGCCCAAGATGATCGCGCCCTGCTTCTTCATCGGGTTGTACCCGGTGGGGCGCGCGCCGTTGAAGTCGGTGGCCAGGGTGCCGGACTGGGCGTTGCCGCCGAGGATCTCCCACTGGTTCGCGCCGCCCTCGATCACCGCGGTGGTGAACCGGAAGCTGCGCCGCGAGGCGAATCCACGTTGCCTGTTCAGAGAGAAGTGGCAGGTCGCGGGCGCTCACCGAGGGTGACGGGGCGGGTCACCTTACGGCGGCCGGCGACCGGCCCGTGACCGGACGGCGACCAGCAGGTGAGCGCGGGGCAAGCGGAAGACGAGCCGGTCAGCCACGTGTCACCCGATCGGGCATCATGACGGCGCCGCCCCTGATCGCGAATACTAACTGTGCGCCAGCCCGCGATTTGATGACGCCGCGGCACCCGGCTATAAGGCTTGGCGCCGGGTCTGCGGCCGATTCGCCTGGGGGGCAGCTCTGGGGGGGGCATGGGTGTCCCGGACCGTTTATCGGCCCGGGGCACCTGGGCTGGGGTGGTCTACGGGGGCACGGGCGAAGGACTCGTATGGCACGATCTCGCCCGGCTTGATCACGCCATCCTCGATGGCGCGGGCGAGCAGCGCGTCTTTGCTGGGCGCGGTTCGCCCAGTGGCCGCGTACTTGGCGCGTGCGCGGTTGATGTATTGCCGGACTGTATTTTCAGTGATTGACATGCGCCGCCCGACCGATGCTTTCGACATGCCCTGGAACCACAGCAGCAGCGCCTGCCGTTCCTGCGCGGAGAGCGTCGGGCGGGCGGGGTGCTGGTCGGCGAGCATCGCCCTGGCCTGCGACCGGGTCACGTAAGGCCGGTCGGCGGCCGCTGCCAGCACGGCCTCCACCAGGTGGTCGCGGCCCTCCTCCTTGGAGACGTAAGCGTGCGCGCCGCTGTCGAGCGTCTCCATCACGATCGCGGGATCGCTGTGCCCGGAGAAGGCCACCACCCGGTATCCGGCTGCCACCAGGCCGGGGATCTGCGTGGTGACCAGCTCGCCGGACAGCTCCAGGTCCAGGATGACCACGTCGGCCGACGGCACGGCGGGCAGCACGGTCAGGTCACGCGCCGCCTGCACGAGCCGTACCCGCTGGCCGGGATCGGACCGGATCCAGGACGCCACCCCCTCGGTGACGACTGGATGGTCTTCGATGATCGCCACCGTTACCGGTTGTTCCATCGCGCCTCCGCCCAGAGCATGCCTTCATCCTGCTGCTGTTCGATGGCGACCCCCTCGCCGGCTACGGGCAGCCGGACGACCCCGCCGGTATCTGCGACAAAGCTGACAGCGATTCCGGCGGCCACCGTCGCCAAGGTTATCCGCGCCTGGGTGCGCGCGGCGGTCAGAATCGCGATGGCGGCGTCGGTGATCACCCGCCGGGCCGGGCCGGGCACCTGTGGCAGCGCCCCGGCCGTCTCGATCTCGATGGCGACTCCGCGCCGCTCGGCCACGTCGGCACTCGCGTGCAGCTCGTGCACCAGCGACCCGGCTACTTCGTCACCTTCGGCCAGCAGCCGGCGCAGCCGGGCCGCCTGGACCGCGCACCTGACCCGCACCTGCTCGTCGCCCGGGTTGGCCGTCCCCGCCGCCAGTTCGGCGATCAGCGGTACGGCGCTTTCCTCCAGCGCGAGCCAGCGGGCCTGCCGGGCGGCCTGGATGATCTGCGCGGTGGCGGCCCGCTCGCGCGCGGCGTGCTCGCGCTCCGTCGCCTTGGCCGCATGCCCGGCGGTGACGTCCATCGCCCTGACCCCGGCGGCGACCGCCACCTGGGCGCCGGTCGACCAGGCCAGCACGGCGAGGAATCCGGCCAGGTCGGTGCGGCTCAGCCCGTCCCACGCCTGCACGCCCAGCGTGGCCAGGGCCTGCGCCGCGAGGAACCACGCGAGCTCGGAGAACCGGCGGCGAAGCAGCACGAGCACGCCCGTCCAGCCGGCGCTTCCCCACGACCAGTTGACCGCCAGCATCTGGCCGGCCGGGCTGGCCACCGCCGCTGCCGTGCTGGCGGCCAGCGCGATCAGGGCCACCGCCCAGGCCGAGCGCCAGCCGGGCGATCCGCGCAGCACCAGGACGGAACCGGCGGTGATGGCCAGCGCCATGATGAGCCACATGGCGCACTGGAAGGCGAACGAACCGTAGTCCGGCCGGTTGTGCAGCAGCTGCCCGCCCGCCCCGGCGAGATGCCAGACCGCGACAAGGAAGATCACGGCCAGGGTGAAGCTCCGCTGATAGCGGCCGGACATCGTTGCCGTCGGCTGCGCGGCGCTCATGCCGGCCAGCTTACGGTGACGGTCGTGCCCGCGCCAGGACTGCTGGCGACCGCCGCCCGGCCGCCCGGCCGCCCGCATCCGCTCGGTAATCGACTCGCTGATGCCCCGCCGCGAGGGCGGGGTGGCGGCCGGGTCGAACCCGCGTCCATGGTCGGTGACCTTGACGACCGCCCAGCCCGCGCCGCCGGTGACGGTCACTTCCGCCTGGCCGGTTCCGGCGTGCCGCTCGACGTTGCGCAGCGCCTCCCCGACCGAGGCGACGAGCTGGTCAATGACAGGAGAGGGCAGCGTGACCGGGACGAGCTCCAGCCGGACGGCCAGGTCATGGGTGCTGGCCGTGGCCTGCTCCAGCTTCGGTCTCAGGTCGGTCAGCGACGCCGGCTTATCCGGCGCGGCCGGCGCGGCCGCGAGCCCTCGCAGCACGCGCAGGTCCCGGTCCGCCTGCGCGGTCAGCGCCGGGGACGGTCCGGCGAAGGCGCCTGCCGCGACCATGGTCAGGGTGGACAAGATGGTGTCGTGCAGCTGGCGGTGCTGCTCTCGCTCGTCGGCCCGCCGCGCCTCCTCCGCCCGGACCTGCCGTTCGATCTCCAGGCCGGCGGCGACGATCGCGTCCGCTTGCCGGGCGCCGCCGCGGATCACCGCCACCAGCCCGGCGGCGACGATCGTCTCCGCCACCAGCAGCCAGCCGCCCGTCAGGCGACCGGTGCCGATCCCGTAGGCGATGATCACGACCCCGGCCGCGGGCACCCCCAGCCACGGCCGCAGCGCGATCTGCAGGATGTACACCGACGTGCAGGCCAGCGGGAGCATCCAGGTCGTGTTGTCCATGATCAGCACGGCGGGCACTAGGTGCTGCTGCGCCAGCGCCAGCGCTGAGATAACCGCGGCGTCGGCCAGGACAACGATGGGCGCCAGCCCGGACCGCCGCACCCGCCAGGTGAAGAAGGCCGACCACAAGCACAGCGCGCCCAGCGGCACGGCCAGCCACCAGCCGGAGGTCTGCCTCGTCGCGGCCAGCACGGCTACCGCGGTGAACAGGACCGCGCCACCCAGGCGCAGGGCCATCGCGTACCAGCCGGCGAGCCAGTGCAAGGCCTGGTCAGATGGTCCCGCCAGCCGCGGGCGGCGTGCCCGCCCGAGGCGGCCTGCGGGGGGCTGGGTCTGCCCCGCGACGGAATCAGCTGCCGGCTCCACCGGACCAGTATGCGGCAACGGTGACGTTTCAACATCTGGGTCGAGCTGTTCGACCTGCGGTTCTTCTTCCCGTTGAGCGCCAGGGTTCCTGTTACCCCCGCGTATGCGCAACGGGCCCGGCAACGCGGGTACCAGGCCGGCCCGGGCCAGGCGGGTGACGAGGCCCTAGCCCGGCATCGTGGCGTCCTAGGGCTGCGGCGACGGGGTCGTCGCCTGGCGGCCGCCGGCCGCCCGCCGTCGCGCGCGAGCCTGACGGCGCCGCCGCCAGGCCCGGCGGATGCGCGAGGCCAGCAGCGCGAACAAGGCGATGCCGAGGGCCAGGACCACGGCCGCGACGATGGCCGCGGCGAGCGGGTGGAACACGGCGAGCGACACCACGCCGGCCACGCTCAGGTCCTCGAGCAGGCTGGCGGCGATGTTGCTGAACGGCTCGGGGCTGGCGTTGACGCCCACCCGCGTCCCGGTCTTGACAACGTGCGAGGCGAGCGCCGTACCGCCGCCGAGCACCGCCGCGGCGGTGGCCGCGCCGGGGCTCGCGTGCGCCTGCTGGGCGATGACGACGCCGATCGCCCCGCCGACCACTGGCCGCAGGGCCGTGTGAACCACGTCCCACACCGAGTCAATCATCGGGATCTTGCCCGCCACGAACTGGCCGACGAACAGCACGGCCGCGGCTATCAGGACCTCCGGGCGCTCTAGCACCGCCGGTATCGCGGCGACGTGCCCGAACCGGCCCAGCAGGCCGAGCACGAGCACCGCCAGGTAGCAGTTGACACCGCTGGCAACGCCGCTGGTGAAGATCAAGGAGATGGGGAGCATCCGTCCTCCTGCCTTAGCGTCCGCGCCACGACTACCCAGATTGATAACGACCCATGCGCCCTCCGCGTGCCCGAAGGCGGTGAGCGCGCCACGGCCGGTCCCGGA
The DNA here is from genome assembly GCA_963735415.1 of uncultured Actinomycetota bacterium. Classification (GTDB taxonomy): domain Bacteria; phylum Actinomycetota; class Actinomycetes; order Streptosporangiales; family Streptosporangiaceae; genus Trebonia. The sequence goes on from CAVTLB010000016.1 coordinate 106,709, forward strand.
TAAGACAGCGCCCCCGGGAGCGCGTGCTCACGAGGGCGTGCCGTGCCGGTGCGTAGGTCGCCTCACGGCGAAAGGCGCGACATGGCTCCAGCCGGACGGTATTCCATGAAGGCAGTGGGTTGAGCCCGGGGGACACTAACGCACCGACAGAGGAAGGAACGCGAGGCCGGCCAGAGCTATTCCAGGCGCGCCGGCAACTTTCCCTGCCCGCCACCGGGGCTCGGTTAGGCTGCGCTCGTGACTATCGAGCCCGCGACCGCCCGGGACCTGTGCGCGGCCGCCGACGAGGCATTGACGGAAGCAGCGTTCCGCACCGGGGAACTGGCGGAGGCGCAGGCGCTGTTCACCGCGGCGCGGGCGGCCGCCGCGCGGGCCGGCGACCGCGAGGCAGAGGCCAGCGCCATCGGCGGCCTGGGGATGACCCACCACCACCGCAACATCGGCCGGCTCGTGGCGGGCGCCGCGGTAGCCGACGCCGACGTCGCCGTGGAAGAAGAGCTGATGCGCCGTGCGCTTGGCCTGTGGCAGGAGATCGGTGACCCGGCGGGCACCGCGCGAGCGCTCTTCGGGGTGAGCCTGGTGTTCCAGGTGCTGCGCCGCGATTGGGACGCCGCGATGCCGTACTTGTGGCAGGCGTTCGGCCTGGCCGAGGCGGTGGAGGAGAGCGGTGACCTGTACGGCCGCTCGGAGATCTGCCGGCACGTGGGGTTCTATTACCTCATCAAGGACATCCGCCCGCGGGAGGCGGTGCGGCAGCTCGGGTACTCCCTTGAGCTGCGCGAGAGGCTGGGCGATCCGCGCCGGGTTCCGAGTGCCCTGGTCGCGCTGGGCGAGGCCGAGATGGCGGCGGGCGACCCTCAGCGTGCCGCCGGGCTTTTCGAGCGGGCGGTCAGGCTGGCCCGGGAGGCCGGCTTGCAGCCCTGGCGGATTAACGATGCCGAGGACAACCTGCGCACGGCGCGGGCGGCCGTAACCGCCCGGGGCTAGGCGGCCCCGCACCGGGCCGCGCGGCCCGGCCGTGCTGGCCCGCTCAGCCGCGCGAGAGCCGGGCGAGCCGCTCGTTCAGCGACCGGCGCTCGGCGTCGGTCTGGGCAAGCTCGAGTGCGCGCCGGTACGCGTCGCGCGCCTCATCGTCTCGCCCGGCGCGCCGAAGCAACTCGGCCCGGGCCGAGTGGAAGTAGCGATAGTGACCGAGCTCAAGGCCGTCGAGTATCGCCAGGCCCGCCTCGGGGCCGTCCAGCTGGGCCACGGCGACGGCCCGGTTCAGCTCGATGACGGGGGAGCCGGTCTGGAGGGACAGGGCGCGGTAGAGCGCCGCGATCTGCCCCCAGTCGGGCGGCCGTTGCAGGTGCAGGTCGGCGATGGCCGCCTGCACGGCATAGGGGCCGGTCTCGCCGCGCGTGATCGCCCGCTGGAGCAGCGCCCGGCCCTCGCCGATCTGCTGGTCGTCCCACAGCGCGCGGTCCTGGTCATCGAGCAGGACGATCTCGCCGTCGCGGGTCCGGGCCTCTCGCCGGGCGTCGTGGAGCAGCATGAGCGCGAGCAGCGCCAGGACCGCGCCCTCGTCCGGCATGAGCTGGGCCAGGGCGCGACCGAGCCGGATCGCCTCGCTGGCGAGGTCGACCCGGCCGCCTCCCCAGCCCTGGTTGAACACCAGGTAGACCACCGCGAGGACCGCCGCTAGCCGGTCCGGGAGCTGGTGGTCAGGCGGGACGGCGAACGGGATCCGCGCGTCGCGGATCTTGTGCTTGGCCCGGGTCAGCCGCTTGCTCATCGTCTCGGCCGGGACGAGGAACGCCAGCGCGATCTCCTCGGTCGACAGCCCGCCGAGGGCGCGGAGAGTCAGCGCCACCTGCGCCTCGACCGCGAGCGCGGGGTGACAGCAGGTGAAGATCAGTTCCAGCCGCTCGTCGGGAAAGGTGGCCGACTCATGCACGGTTGCCTCCGGTTCCACGGTGACCTCGCGCGCGAGCAGCTTCGTCTTCTCTGCTAGCACGCGTTGCCGGCGAATGCGGTCGATCGCCCGGTTCCGCGCGGTCGAGATCAGCCACCCGACGGGATTGTCCGGCTCCCCGTCGCGCGGCCAGCGTTCCGCGGCGATCGCGAACGCCTCTTGAGCGGCATCCTCGGCCAGCTCGATGTCGCCCAGGATGCCCACGAGGGTGGCGACCACCCGGCCCCAGTGCTCACGGAAGACCCCGTCAAGCGCCATGGAAAAGCGCCTCGCGGATGGGCCGCACCTCGATCGCGCCGCCGGCCCTGGTGTCCTGCAGGTCCCGCGCGATGGCCAGCGCGCCGTCGAGGTCGTCCGCCTCCACCACGAAGATGCCGGCCAGGAATTCCTTGGTCTCGATGAACGGCCCGTCGGTGAGCAGCATCCGCCCCTCGTCGGTCCGCACGGTAGTAGCCGACCCGTCCGCGTGCAGGCGAGCCCAGCCGGTCACGCAGGGCCGGGCGAGCACCTCGGCGATCGCCGCCTCTATCGGGCCGTCGCTGGCCCGCTGGCTGCCGTAGGCGAGCAATGCGTACTGCATGACCCCTCCAGTCGCTGATGGATACCGGTGGATACCGGCTTGAGTATCTGACGAACGGCATCGGCCGCGACGGACAACCGCGGCCGGGGAAATTCTCGCCGGAAAATGCCGTCCCCGGCTGTCCGTCCCGGGCGGGCCCGTTCGTTACAACCACGGATCCGCCCGTGGCGGTCAAGGCGCGCACAGGGCGGGCCGATGCCTGGGGTGGTGGGCGGGAAGAAAGCACGCCGGTACCCGAAAGGACGATTGACATGGCTAAGTTCATCTACCTCTACCGTGGCCCCGCGGCTCAGGTCGACACCCCGCGCGAGGGAGCCGAGCGCGCGGCCGCGTTCGGTGCCTGGATGGAGAAGGCAGGCGCGGCGCTCGTCGACGTCGGCAGGCCGTTCGGGGCAAGCGCGTCCGTGCGCGACGACGGCACTGAAGGGCCGCGGCCAGCTGATCGGCTACTCGATCGTCGAGGCCGCCGATCTCGGCGCGGCCAAGGCGCTCACCGATGGCCTGCCGTTCCTGGCCGGCCGCGACGGGAAGTGCGCGGTGGAGATCTTCGAGCTGCTGCCGATGTAGCGTCCGCACGGGCCCGGCCCGGCGGAGGTTTACGCTCAACTACTGACGCCACGATGTCGAGAAGCGCCGGTCGGCTCCGCTCTCCAGGTGAAGGGCCCCGACAGGCGGGACCCGCGACACCAGGAGACCACGATGCCGAAGTACCTGCTTCTCAAGCACTACAGTGGCGGCCCGGAGCCGCACCACCCCTTCCTCCCGATGGACCAGTGGGCGCCCGAGGACGTGGAGGCGCACATGGCCTTCCTCAGGCACGTCGGCGAACTGCTTCAGGAGAACGGCGAGTACGTCGACGCGCAGGCGCTCACGCCGGCGCGCACCTGGGTGCGCTACGGCGGCCCGGACGCGGCCCCCGTCACCACCGACGGCCCGCTCCCCGAGACCAGCGACCTGGTCGCGGGCTGGTACATGATTGACGTCGAGTCCTACGAGCGCGCGGTCGAGCTCGCGGCGTACGTCTCCTCAGAGCCCGGCCCCGGTGGCACGCCCCTGTACGAGTGGATCGACGTGCGGGAGGTCATGTCCGAGCCGCCTTCGCCGGACTGACCCGCCGTGACCGACGAATCCGGGCAGCATCTGGACGAGGGCGCGCTGCGCGCCCTCGTCCCGAGGGTGCTCGCGGGCCTGGTCCGGCGGGGCGAGGACTTCGACGCCGCCGAGGACGCGCTCCAGGAGGCCCTGCTTGAGGCCCTCCGGGTCTGGCCCGGGCACCCGCCCCGCGACCCGCGCGCGTGGCTGGCCACGGTCGCGACGCGACGCCTCGTCGACACCCGCCGCAGCGAGGTCGCGCGGCAGCGCCGTGAGGAGACGACGTGCGGGGAGCCGCGGCCGGCCGCCACCGAGGAGGGCGACGACACCCTGTTCCTCCTCTTCTGCTGCTGCCACCCCGACCTGGCGCCCGCGTCCCAGGTGGCGCTGACCCTGCGCGCCGTCGGCGGCCTCACCACCCGCGAGATCGCCGACGCCTTCTACGTCCCCGAGGCGACGATGGCGCAGCGGATCAGCCGGGCCAAGCGCGCGCTGCACGGGCGCCGCCTGGACCAGCCCGGCGACCTTGCCGTCGTGCTGCGCGTGCTCTACCTCGTCTACACCGCCGGCCACACGGGCCGGGCGGACCTGGCCGGCGAGGCGATCAGGCTCGCCCGCCAGCTCACCCTCGCCACGGAAGAGCCCGAGGCGCGCGGGCTGCTCGCGCTGATGCTCTTGAACCACGCCCGGCTCCCGGCCCGGCTCGACCCCGAGGGCCGCATCGTCACGCTCGACCGGCAAGACCGTAGCCGGTGGGACACGCGCGAGATCGCCGAGGGCGTCCGCGTCCTGCAGTCGGCGCTCGCCCTGCAGGCGCGGGACCAGCGCCCGGGGCGCTACCAGGTCGAGGCCGCGATCGCCGCGCTGCACGACGACGCGGCGAGCGCCGGGGAGACCGACTGGCCGCAGATCCTCGCCTGGTACGACGACCTCGTCGCGCTGACCAGGGACCCCGTTCGCCAGGATCCCGCCGCGGTGCTCGGCCGCGCGGTGGCGGTCGGTCATGTCCTCGGTGCCGCCGCCGGGCTGCGCGAGACGGACCGGCTGCGCGAGGTGATCGGCGAGCGGCACCGGTGGCACGCCGTGCGCGGCCACCTGCACGAGCTCAACGGTGACCTGGCCGCCGCCGCCACGGCCTACGCCGAGGCGGCCCGCCGGGCCACGAACGTCGCCGAGCGCGACCACCTGGTCCGCCAGGCCGCCCGCGCGCGGGCCGCCCGGTGAGGCCCGCGCTGGTGCCGCCGCCAGCCACGGGCGCGCTCGTCTAGCGGGTGCGCTCGCGTCCGTCGGCGAAGAACGTGACGGTGCCGCCGAGCCCGTCGAGCTCCCGCAACGGGCGGGCCGCCCCGAAGGGCGCGTTCCAGAACGCGTCGCCCGCCGGTACCTGGCCCACTCCCACGTAGGCGTACGGCTCGGCGAGGAAGCCGTCCCCGGGGGAGACGCCATAGTTCACGTCATCTGCCCGGATCGCCACGTCGAAGTGCTCCGGCCACAGCACGGGCGCCTCGGCGGGCGCGAACGCGGCCAGCGCGTCGTTGCCCAGGGCGAGCGCGTCGAGGACTGCCGCGGCATACTCGGAGCCGAGCGCCAGCCGCTCGTCGATCCCGACCCCGGCCCCCTCCCCGTAGGCGCCCTCGGGCCCGCCCGCGGCGATGCCGAGCCGCTCGCCGAGCAGCCGCGCGGTCTGGCCGCCGATCTCGGACGAGCTTCTCCCCGGCCCAGACGCGGGACCCCTGGACGCGCACGTCGGGCTGGAACACGGTCGCGAAGCCGCCAGGGATGACGCGCAGCCGCAGCCTTCCAGTGGCGCGGTACTGCGGCCCGGCGAGAACCAGCTCGGCCACCGCGTGCAGGCAGCGGCGCGCCGCCGCTAGTTCGTCTCCGTCCATGCGCCCATTATCGGCCGCGGCCCTGGCCACGCGCGCCCGCCATCACTCATCGGGATACAGCAGTTCCAGGGGGCCGGACAGCAGCGAGCGGACCCACTTGGCCCTCTCGTCGGCCAGCACCTCGGGCTGGTTGGCGGTGATCGCGTCCATGGTTTTCTCGGCGACCTGCTCCGCGGGCACCTTGGGGACGTCAAGTCCCCTGACCGCGTCGGTGTCCACGTAGCCCGCGTGCACCCCGACCACGAGGGTTCCCTGGTCGCGCAGGGCGACCCGCAGGGCGTTGGTCAGTGACCACTCGGCCGCCTTGGAGGCCGCGTAGCTGGGGAACTTCTCGTTGGCTCGCCAGGAGGCCGCCGAGAGCATGTTCACCAGGGCGCCGCCGCCGTTGGCCGCCAGGACCGGCGCGAACGCCCGCGACACGGCCCAGGGGCCGAGGTAGTTGACTTCCATCTCGACGCGCGCCCCTTCCAGGGAGCCATCGAGCAGCGGCGGCCCGGCGACGATGCCGGCGTTGTTGATGACGATGCTCACGTCTGGTGCCCTTGCCGCGGCCGCCTCGATGTGCTGGTGGTTGGTGACGTCGAGGAGCACCGGCGCCATTCCGGGCTCGCTGAAGTCCCCGGGCCGGCGAACCCCCGCGTACACCTTGGCGGCGCCGCGGGACAGCAGTGCCCGGCAGAACGCCAGGCCGATTCCCCGGTTCGCGCCGGTGACCAGCGCGACTGCTCCTTCGATCTCCATGGTTGCGCCCCGTCCTCGGATTGGTGATCCTGTTCGGTCTTGAGGGTTGCCGGGAGCGCGCCCGGCGAAACGGCAACGCTCCCGCCGAACGCGCGCTCCCAGGGAACGCGGCTCCGGATCCCGGCCAGCCCGGGTCCAGGGCTGGCCGGTTCGGCGGCAGGCCGATGCTTGGGGTGGTGGCCGGTTCGGCGGCAGGCCGATGCTTGGGGTGGTGGGCGGGAAGAAGGCAGGCCGATGCTTGGGGTGGTGGGCGGGAAGAAGGCAGGCCGATGCTTGGGGTGGTGGGCGGGAAGAAAGCAGGCCCGGACCGCGCCAGGCCAGGGCCGGTCAGCGCCGGGGCAGGCAGCGGAAGGTGACGATGGCGGTGAGGAGCGCGGCTATGGCCGGGATGGCGAGGCCGCCAATCGCGCCGTGGACGTAGGCGTCGGCGACCGTGGCGTGGAACGCGCGGGCGTCGGCCGCCGGGACGTGCCTGCCGATCTCGGCGGCCGCGCCGATGGACTGCCTGGCGGCCGCGGGCAGCCCCGTGTGGCGGGCCAGGCGGCTGGCGTAGGAGGTGGCGGTGATGCTGCCGACCAGTGCGACGCCCAGGACCGTGCCGAGGGTGCGGGTGGTGTTGTTGATGGCCGCGCCGACGCCGATCCGGGCGGGCGGCAAGGTCGACATGATGGTGGCGTTGGCGTTGGCCATTGTCAGGCCGATCCCGAAGCAGGTGACGACGCCGGTGATCAGGTAGTGCGGGTAGCCGGACCCGCCCGTAGAGGTGGCGAAGAAGCCGAGGCCCGCGGCGGCCAGCAGCAGCCCGGCCGTGATGACGTTCCGTGCCCCGAACCTGGCGGCCAGCCGGGTTCCCAGCTGCGGGGCGATGATCATGGCCAGCGCCGAGGGCAGGGAGCAGACCCCGGCGCGCAGCGGGGAGTAGCCCAGGACGAACTGGTAGACCTGGGTGAGGGTGAAGGTCATGCCGGACAGCCCGAAGAACAAGATCATGATGGCGCCCGAGGCGGCGGAAAAGCGCGGGTTGCGGAAGATGGCGAGCGGGACCATCGGGTGGTCGGTGTGCAGTTCCCAGCCGATGAAGGCGGCCAGCAGGACCACGCTCGCCGCGCCCCGGCCCAGCGTGCCGGCGGACGTCCAGCCTGCCGGGCCCGCCTCGATGAGGGTGTAGGTCAGGCCGGCCGACGCCAGGATCGCGAGCAGGATGCCCGGCGGGTCGAACCGGGGCCGGTGCGGGGCCTTGGAAGCCGGGATCACGAACCGGCCGGCGATCAGGGCGGCGGCCACGATCGGCACGTTGACGAGGAAGATCGAGCCCCAGGCGAAGTGGCCGAGCAGCCAGCCTCCCGCGGTCGGGCCGATGGCCACGCCCAGGCCCGAGGCCGACGACCAGATCCCGATGGCCTTGGCCCGCTCGGCTGCGTCGGTGAAGACCGTGGTCAGCAGGGCCATGGTGGCGGGGGAGACCAGCGCGGCGCCAGCGCCCATCACCGTGCGCCAGACGATCAGCTCGGTGGCCGACGTGGATAGCGACGCGCCCAGTGACGCCAGGCCGAAGACCGCCATGCCGATGGCCAGCGCGCGGTGCCTGCCGTACCGGTCGCCGAAGGCACCCGCGGGCAGCAGCAGGGTCGCGAAGGCCAGCGTGTACGCGTCGACGATCCACTCAAGGGCCGAGGGCCCGGCGCGCAGCTTGTCCGCCAGGGTCGGGATCGCGACGTTGACGATCGTGGTGTCGGTGATGATGATCAGCAGGGACAGCGACAAGACGGCCAGCGTGAGCCACCGCCGTCGGTGCACCTTGTCGGCCTCGGGCGTCGTGGTGGCATGAGCGCCCTGCGGCTTGAAGATTGCGGAAGACATCCGGTGTTCCTTTCTGATTGATTGACCTATAAATCCGTGGCCCGTCGCACCCGCAGGTCAGGTGAACGGATCAGGCAGAACGAGCCGGGTAGACCGGGCCCGCTAGAACGAGTCGGGCAGGACGGATTCGCCGAACGGGAAGGTATAGACGTACTCCGTGGGCAGTGCCAGCGCCGACCCCACGTTGAGCAGCATGCCGGTGGCGAAGAACCGGGCCACCGTGGCCCCGTCGTAGCCGGTCAGCCTGCGGACGGTGTCGAAGTTCCTCACGTAGATGGCCCGCATGTGCTCGCGGATCTGCGGGTCGCTGGCCGCCGCGTACCCCTGCAACTGGCAGCGCAGCAGGTTCTCGTCGGCCATCAGCCGGCGGTAGCCCTCGCCCATGGCCATCAGCCGGGCCTGCTTGGAGTCCGTGTTCGACTCCGCCTCCCGCCAGCCCGCGGTGAAGGCCTCCCTGACCTTCACGCTGACCAGGTCCTGCACGGCCAGGAACAGCACGAGCTTGTTCTCGAACAGCGCGTAGATGTACGGCTGGGAGATCCCGGCCCGCGCCGCGATCGCCGCGGTCTTGGCCGCGTGGTAGCCGTGCTCGGCGAACTCCTCGATCGCCGCCGCCAGTACCTGCTCCCGCCGCTCCTGCGCGCCCGGCCGGTGTGTTCCTGCCGCCATGACGTCATTATTGATTAGCCAATCAAGGCTGTCAAATCTCCCGCCGAAGCCCGGCGGGTGCCGCGGGAAGCTGGCCGTCACCACGCCTGGCCGGACCGGGGCGCGAGGCCGTCCAGCGTCTAGTTACCTGCTGGTAGCAGTGTATTTTTCGGTGATAATAGCGGAAAAAGACACTGCTACTGACGAGTAGGCGAAGGCTGTGTCGTGCCAGCGCCATGCCACCACCTGTGCCGCCGGTCACAACATGATCGATGACCTCATCGGCACCCATGGCCATGATCACGGGCTGGACGGGACCAGGGGCGGGGGCTTCTGCTCGGCGACGATCGTGGCGGCGAGCGCGATCCGGTGATCCCTGGTCCAGGGCGGTCCCAGCGTCGCCCGGGGCCCGTGGAGCACGTCGCCGGCCCGCTGGCCGAGGATCCTGGCCGCCTGCGCCTCGACGTCCTTCGCGTCGAACAGGTGGACCTTCCATCCGCGCGCGTGAGCGCACTCCGCGATCACCTGGCAGTACATCACCGAGTCGGCCCGCGACGCGTGCGGCGGGCGGCGCTGGACCGCGATGCTGTCGGGGAAGTCAAGCGGCCAGGCCCGCAGCGACAGCGAGGCGACCGGCCCGGGCAGCGAGGCGGCGAGCAGGTCCAGCGACGCGGATGTGGCCCGCAGTGCCGACGCGCGGACCTCCGCGACCATCCTCGCGGCGTCATCGTCGTCCAGCGGCCCGGCCTCGTGCTCGACCGGCGCCGTCGGCATGCCCGGCTCGACCAGCTCGATCCGCCGGCGATCCGCGACCACGTGGCCAGCCGACGCGCTAACAGCCACGGCCCAGCCGAGATGATGAGCGATCCCTACGCGCACGCCCAAGTATCTCGCCCCCGGACCGTGGTAGGGTCCTTATATAAGTCGCTACTTATATAAGGAGCCAGCATGTCCTTCGATCCCGTAGCCACGGCTGGCCTGGTGACCCGTGAGGTCCGCGGCAGCTTTCGCGACGGGGCGGCGACGAAGATCGCCATCGCCCGCCGGGTGTACCCCGCCAGCCAGGCCGACCTGTGGGACGCCCTGACCAGCGCTGACCGGCTCCCCCGGTGGTTCCTGCCGGTCAGCGGCGATCTCCGGGTCGGCGGCCGGTACCAGTTCGAGGGCAACGCCGGCGGCGTCGTCGAGCGCTGCGAGCAGCCCGAGTCTTTCGCCGTGACCTGGGAGTTCGGCGGGATGCTCTCGTGGCTGAAGGTCACGCTTACCCCCGAGGCCACGCTGGCGGCGGACGGCGAGCGCACCACGCTTGAGCTCGCCCACGAGGCGCACGTCGACCCCGGCCTGTGGGGGCAGTTCGGGCCGGGTGCGGTGGGCGTCGGCTGGGACCTGGCCCTGATGGGCCTCGGCCGGCACATCGAAAGCGGAGCGCCGGTCGACCCGGAAGTGGCCGCCGCCTTCGCCGCCTCGCCAGATGGCGCGGGCTTCATCCGCGCGGCGGCCGAGGACTGGGCCGGCGCCGCCGCGGCCGACGGGGACGATCCCGGCGCGGCGCGCCAGGCGGCCGCGCGCACCGTGGCCTTCTACACGACCCCGCCCGGCACCGCGGCCCGCGGCACCGCGGCGGGCGGCACCGCCGACGGCAGCGGTACCGGCGGCAGGTGAACGGGGTCTTCGAGGCCCTCGGCGACCCGGTCCGCCGGCTCATGCTCGAACTGCTCGCCGCCGGAGAGCAGCCGGCGGGCTCGCTCGTCGCGGCACTGCAGTCCCGGATGCCGATCTCGCAGCCCGCCGTCTCCCAGCACCTCAAGGTCCTGCGCGAGGCCGGCCTCGTGACGGCGCGCGCCGTGGGCGCGCACCGGATCTACGCCCTCGACCGGGCCGGGCTGGACGCCGCCCAGGCGTGGCTGGCCCGGCTCGCCGACCCGCTCGCGCCGTTCACTCAGCCGCTCGACGCGCTGGCCACCGAGCTTGCCCGCGGCCGGCGGGCGAGCCGGGGAACCAGCCCGGCCGAAAATTTCGACCCAGGATCGAAACTATCGACTTCCTTGCCGCGTGACGCCACCGCGAGCTGATGGCGAAGTTCGTGACTCTGAGGGTTTATCGTCGACTCCCTGTCCGCAGATGGGCATATAGCGATGCTGAGTAGCATACAACCCCCAGAAAAATGCCATTGTCAAGACAGCCCCCGCTAAAATTAGGTATCGAAACTTTTCCGAAAGTAATTGACACGCGCAAAAGCCGGATTGACACTGACGCCATCGGCAGGCCTCAGCAGCTGCCGATCCAGGCCCCCCGCAAGGCCTGGTCCTCTCGGCCGTCTTACTGCCCGACGGCCCGCCCCCAAGGAGGAGGAGGCACATGAACGCCCCACCACCCGTCCCCAGGACCCGCGGTAGCGGGCACGCCAGGCTGCTGCTCGGCGTCGTCTTCGCGGTGCTGCTCGCCGCGGCGATGGCGGCGGTGCCCGGCACCGCCCGGGCCGCCACCACCATCTGCTCGAACCAGACCGGCACCAACGGCGGCATGTTCTACCAGAGCTGGTCCAGCGGCCAGGGATCGGCGTGCATCACGCTGAACTCGGCCACCAGCTACTCCACCAGCTGGAGCGGCATCGGCGACTTCGTCGACGGCATCGGCTGGAACCCCGGCAACACCAGCACCAAGACCTTCTCCGGCAGCATGAGCTCCTCCGGCGGCACCGCCCTGATGTCCCTGTACGGCTGGTCCACCAACCCGCTCGTGGAGTACTACGTCATCGAGGACGACCAGGGCGGCAGCCCCTCCCTCGGCACCTTCATGGGCACCGTCTCCAGCGACGGCGCCACCTACAACATCTACGAGCACCAGCAGGTCAACCAGCCCTGCATCACCGGCAACTCCTGCACCTTCGAGCAGTACCTCGCCGTCCGGCAGGGAAACACCACCAGCGGCACCATCACCTTCCAGAACTTCGTCAGCGCCTGGGCCAGCCACGGCATGAACCTCGGCTCGCTCAGCTACCAGATCCTCGCCACCGAGGCCTGGGGCGGCGGCAGCGGCAACTCCAGCGTCACCGTCAACACCGGTAGCGGCGGCGGCGGCGGAGGCGGCGGCGGCGGAGGCGGCGGCGGCGGAGGCGGCGGCGGCGGCGGCAGCGGCTCGTGCACCGCGACCCTGTCAGCCGGCACCGTCGGCAGCAACTGGTACAACCTCAACGTCTCCGTCACCGGCTCCAGCACCTGGACCGTGACCGTCAACATGGCCGCCCCCGCGGTCGTCTACTCCACCTGGAACGTCAACGCCACCTGGCCCAGCCAGTACGTCATGAAGGCAACCCCCAACGGCAACGGCAACAACTGGGGCTTCACCGTCGCCACCAACGGGCAATGGACATGGCCCACAGTCTCCTGTAGCACCGGCTAACCCGGCTCGCGCCGAGGCCAGCACGCTGGGCCGCCCCCGCAAGGAGGCGGCCCAGCGTGTCACGTCTAGCCCTCCAGCATCGCGGGCAAGCCGAACGGCGCGTTGAGCCCGTCGACGTGGAAGCCGTCGATCTGGGCGATGCCCGTTTCCGTCATGGTCAGGACCTGCACCTGATGGAACCGGTACGCACCCCCGTCCGGGCACCGGTACAGGGCCAGCGCGGGCTGGCCGTTCGCCCGCGTCGCCACCATGCGGAACGCGTTGCCCCGCGCGAACCCGGAGGCCATGAACTCGCCGATCGCGTCCCTGCCCAGGAACCACTGCGGGAACGGCGGCATCTGCAGCAGCGCGTCCTCGCGCAGCGTTCCCATCAGCGCCTGTACGTCCATTGACGTGAACGCGGACATGTAGCGGTCAAGCAAGTCCCGTGACGTCTCGTCCTCCGGCGGGACCAGGCCGGCGTCGTCCGCCGACGGCGACACCGCCGCGAGCTGGGCGCGCGCCCGCTGCAACGCGCTGTTGACCGACGCGACGGTCAGCTCAAGGAGCGAGGCGGCCTCCGCCGCCGGCAGCGCCAGCACGTCACGCAAGATCAGCACCGCCCGCTGCCGGGGCGGCAGGTGCTGCAGCGCGGCGATGAACGCCAGCCGGATGCTCTCCCTGGCCTCGACCACCGCCGACGGATCCCCTGCGGGCACCAGCGCGTCAGGGAACGGCTCAAGCCACGGGATCTCCAGGTGCTCTTCGAGCTTCGTGATGTCCGGCGCCGGGAACGGCCCGTTGAGGTCGACGGGCAGCACGCGGCGCTGCCGCCCCTCCAGGTACGACAGGCAGGCGTTGGTGGCGATCCGGTACAGCCAGGTCCTGACCGACCCGCGCGACTCGTCGTAGCCGTCGGCGAACCGCCAGGCGCGCAGCATCGTCTCCTGCACGAGGTCCTCGGCGTCGTGCAGCGACCCCAGCATCCGGTAGCAGTGCGCTAGCAACTCTCCCCGGTGGGCCGCGCTGGCCTGGACGAGATCCATGACTCAAATTATTAGCCCGCGCCGCGATTAGTTTCAGCCGTGCGCCCGGTACCTACCAGTGACCGTAACGGACTCGAGGAAGGTAACACTCACATGGACTCGCGGCAGCGCTGGACCCTCATCCTGGCCTCGGTAGCCTCGCTCATGGTGGGACTCGACCTGACGGTCGTGACCACCGCCTTGAACACCATCAGGCTGGACCTCGGCGCGTCGGTCTCCGAGCTTGACTGGACTATCAACGCGTACACGCTCACGATTGGCGTGCTCCTGCTGGCGGCGGCGGCACTCGGGGACCGTTTCGGCCGCCGCCGGATGCTGGCGACCGGCCTGGCCGTCTTCACCGCGTCGTCGGCCGCCTGCGCGCTCGCGCCGTCCATCTGGTTGCTCATCGCCGCGCGTGCCGCCCAGGGCATCGGCACCGCCATGGTGTTGCCGCAGGCGCTGGCGCTGCTGTCGGCGGCGTTCCCGCCGGAAGCCCGGGGCAAGGCCATGGGCACGTTCGCCGGGATCACCGGCCTGGCCATCCTCGGCGGCCCCGTCCTCGGCGGCGTGGTCGTCCAGGGCCTGGCGTGGCAGTGGATCTTCTGGCTCAACGTCCCGATCGGCGTCGCGCTCATCCCGCTCGTCTCCCGCTTCATGACCGAGGCCCGCGGCTCGCGCACCCGCTTCGACCTGCTCGGCCTCCTCCTGTCCGGCGCCGGCCTGCTCGCCCTGGTGTGGGGCCTGATCAAGGGCAACGCCGCTGGCTGGGGATCGCCGCAGGTCTACGGCCCGCTGGCCGCCGGGGTAGCGCTGCTCGCGCTGTTCGCCGCCTGGGAACGCCGCGCGAAGTCCCCGATGCTCCCGCTGAGCCTGTTCCGCAACGCGCCCTACGTCTCCGCTAACGTCGCGGGCTTCACGATGACCGCGGCGATGATGAGCGGCGTGGTCTTCTTCATGCAGTACCTGCAGGCCGCACTGGGCGAGGGCCCGCTCACGGCCGGAATCCGGCTGCTCCCGCTCAGCGCCACGCTGTTCGTCGTCGCGCCGGTCGCCGGCCGTCTCGTCGCCCGCGTCGGCGAGCGCCCGATCGTGATGGCCGGCATGGCGTGCCAGGCGGCGGGCTTCGTCTGGATGGCGCTCAGCCTCGGCGGCTCCTACCCGGCCCTGATCCCGGCCATGGTCGTGACCGGCGTCGGCGTGTCCGCCTCGATGCCCGCCGCCCAGAACGGCGCCATCGGCGCGGTCCGCCGCGAGCTGATCGGCACCGCCTCCGGCGTCTACAACGCGATGCGCCAGGTCGGCGGCGCCTTCGGCATCGCGATCGCCTCGGCGGTATTCGCCGCCGCCGGGAGCTTCGCCTCCCCGGCCGCGGTCACCCACGGGGTCCGCGGCGCCCTCCTGGTCACGGCGGCGATCGCGGCCGCCGGCGCCCTCGCCGGCGTCGGCCTCCGTTCCCGCCGCCCATCCGCCCAGCCCGCCACCCCAGCCAAGATCACGGCACCAGCGGCAACCACCCGCGCCTAGCCAGCCCGCCGCGTCTCAGCCCCGCCCCTGCCCCCCGCGGGCGGCGGGGCTCGATGCGTATACATTGCGCTCGCCGACCTGGAAACCGGGGCTAGAACTGGTTGACCTGGAAGGTGCCGTCGCCCACCTGGACTCCCTTGGAGTCCTTGATGGTCACGTTGTACTTGCCGGACTTCGCGCCCGCCTGGTCGACCAGGTCCATGAGCGCCTTCGCCGTGGCCACGAGCTCGGCGTCCCTGGCCGCGCCCGCCTCGGTGAGCTCGGCGGTGAGCAAGCCCTCCCACTTGCGCGGGGCGGACGGGTACTCCGCCAGCGCCAGCTCCGCATGCGGGCGGCCGGCGACTCGCTTCTTCGCCAGGCCGTGCAACTTCGCGTAGGCGGCCTTGGCCTTCTCCTTGACGTCGTCTTTCAGCGCGTCGAGTGCACCCGCGCTCGCCCCGGCGGCAATCGCCGCCAAAATCAGCGTGGCCGGTTCCATGTCTCCCCCATTTCCCTTCCCGGCGAACATCTCGCGCACAGCGCCCATACCGTAACCCGACGACCAGCGGACCCGCCCCGGCCCTAACCCCCGTCCCTCGCCTGCCCTCCATCACCGGTGCCGGCCAGGCCCAATGCCGCTTAGCTTATAAGCCACTGGGTTATCACCGGCCACGTTGAGCACTCGGGCCGCGAGGTGTCGGAGCGGTGGGATGCCGTTGTGATGGCGGCCTGCCACCCGTTGGCGGCGTTGCTGGTGCGGGATCCCGCACCCGTTGGCGGAATCGGACGTCTCACAGCTGTTCGATGTTCACGGCGCGGAAGGAGCTTGAGGCGCGGGGGGAGCTTGAGCGGGTGCGGGAGTGGCTGCCGGTGTACTTCGACCCGACGATGCGTGACCCGTTGTCCGGGCCGGGTGCGGCGCTGGCCGGTCCGGTGGGCGATGAGGAGGGGGTTGCGGTGGCGCTGGCGGCTGCGCCTCGCGCGCTGAGGTCGGCCAGCTGATGCGCGCGGGTTGTGGGGCCTCGGGGAGTGCGTGGCTGCCGGTGGTGCCTGGCCTCGGGGACCTGCCGCCGCTGTACGGTCCGGGGGATTTCGGCCTTGAGCGGCTGGCGGTGATCCGCCGGGCGGCGTCCGAGCTTTATGATTCGGGGTTCCTGCTGATCACTGAGTCTCATCACGTGGCGGAGGTCATCGAGCGCTGCGACGAGACGGCGGCGTTCCTCGCCAGCCATGGGGAGGGCGGCGCGTGATCTGGTTCAGGGCCACGCGGCGGCCCGCTCTTGGCCGTCCGGAACTAACAGCGGGTGGCGCGGGGCCGGGCGTCCGGGTGCGGCGGCGGCATCCGAAGGGGACTGAACCTCGGCATCGAGCGGCGGGCAACGGCGCGGGGCGCTGCTTTTCGCGCCCGTGGGGCAGCCCCCATGAGTACACTCCGTGTGGATGAAATATATTGAATTTAGCCTTTGAGTGGCTTAAAACGTGCGTGGCCGGTGCCTCGTGTGCGCGGCGGGCTGGCGGGGGCCGGGTGTGCGGAAGCCGTCTCGTGTAACCGGCGCATTTTGCTTTCACCTTAACCACCGCATGGTTTCGACCTTGACCTTGATCTTGACCTTGACCTTGATCTTGACTTGATCTACTTGATCTTGACTTTGACCTTGATCTTGCTTTTGTTTTCTGTTACCTTTACTTTTTGCTATAGGGTGGCTGCTGGATTGTAGAGTAGGAATGGCCAACCTAACACTCTTGCTCTCTGAGGGTGTTAGGTTGGCCGTTTTGGAACGGAGAGGAGGCAGCCACCCGGCCCCAGCTCACAGGGGGGTTTCGGGTGCTGTGCGGGGCGCACAGTGCCGTGATCGCCGTGCGCGGCATTGTGCGGGCACACGGGGGGCCTGTCGGCTCGCTGTCACCCCCCGTGAGGGGTGCGTGCGTCTTTTCCCCTGGTGAATTACATAGTGGCCGCGGCGGCCTGGTTTTGGGCACCGCGGCCACCCGCGCGGCGGGCATCTGCCAGCGCGGTGAGGGTCGCCCGTCTTTTGAGGTGAGTGCGCGTGGCGCTCCCTGTTCTTGTGCTTTTTTGCTCTTAGGCGGGCGCGGGCTTGCGGTCTTCGCCTTGCCGCTGCCGTGGCGCGGCAGTGAGGATTACATGGTTATGGCGAACCGGGTTTCACAGTCACTGTGATCACTGGTGCTGGCGGTGGATCTGACTCACCTAGCCGAACCATCCCCAGGCTGACTTCAACTCCGTAGAACTTGATCTTGCCCGCGAATACCTCGTTGAGTTGCTCAAGTGCCCGCCGATGCTCGGGCCTAAGTCCTCCGAGGGGTTCGGACCGGTGGCTCAGGGGCTGACAGGCAACCAGCCAGACGATGGCGTGCGCTTGGGACTCCAAGGCGTAGATAACCACCTGACCGAAGTGGCGGTGATCACTTGGTCCGTACTGGTTCTCTATGAGGACTGTGCGTCCTGACCCGTCTCTTGCTTCGATGTCGACCCTGAACGGCCCCACTGGGACTTCCCTGCCGGTCAGCTCAAGCGTCATTTCCAGTGCGCTGCCCAGCTCGTCAAGGTGCTCGCAGACCCAAGGAGTTAGGTGCGGAAGCTCGGTGGGCCATCGCGACCTGGCGGAGAGGATGACCCAGAACTCCAGGTCGTCGAACCCGTCTGGCTCTGAGTCCTGCATGGATCAATGATGACGGCCGGCGAGACTTTGGGCCATGTTCGCAGCAACGCTGCGGGCCTGGAGGCGAGCCGCGCAGGCTAAGGGGGTCCGGGGAACGGGCTTTGGGGTCTCCCCCGGTTGGGCAATGAGCGCGTAGCGCCGTTGTCCGTGCCTGTGAACTTGCCTTGCCGCGCGTGGTGTTCGCGCGGGTCCGGCGAAGCCGGACGGGGGCGGGGGGCGGGGGCTTGCGGGATGGCGGTCAGGGGGCACCTTCCGTCCCTGCCCGCCGGCCGGGTTGCCGGCGGGCCTTGACGGCTGCTCGTCGTGGTCCTGGTGCCCTTGCTGCCTCCCCCGGTGGCTGCCTCCTAGGCTGCCTTGGTGCCTGCGGCCTCGCGGGTGCCCCACCGGTCGTTCATCATGTCCCGCATGCGGGCCTCGGCGTCTTCGGTCGGGTGCACGTAGATCCGCAACGTCGTCTCTACGGTCCGGTGTCCCAAGATGGCCGCGATGTTCGCGATGTTCGCGCCTTCGTCTAGGGCCTCGCTGGCGAACTGGTGGCGTAGTGAGTGGGTGGTGTAGCCGGTTATCCCCATGGCGGCGGTCAGCGCGGCGAACCTGCCGCGCGCGGTGAAGTACGGGAGGTAGGGCGTCCCTTTGGGGCCGGGGCATAGCGGGCCGTCTGGCATGGCCGCGACCATGTTCCAGATGAAGTCGGGTACGGGGATGTCCCTGCCCTGTCCTTCCTTGCGGTGCTTCAGCGGTGCCCTGCCCTTGCCGTCCCTGGTTGCCTGGCTGCGTAGCCGCAGGTAGTGGCTGCCGTCCTTGCGGGTGCGGAAGTCGCGCTTCTCGGCTCCTAGCGCTTCCCTGATGCGCAGTCCCATCGTGCGCTGTAGCCATGCCGCGATGCCCAGCCCGGCGAGGTGGCGGGGGCGCTGGCTGCGGGCACCGGGGGCCGGGGGGAAGGTTCCGCCTTCGGCCAGCGTCCGGGCCTGCTCGTCGGTGACGAACACGAACCCGGTAGCGGTCTCGTCGTCGTCCTCGTCGGCTGCCCGCTGGCGGGCCGGGACGGCGGTTCCCTCGGTGAGGGTGATTCCCTGGAGCTTGTGGCGGCCGATCTTGTCGGCGTTGACGGCGGCGTCCATCGTCCACACGATGATCATCCGGGCGTGCTGGCGGCGCACCGTGCTGCGGTGCGCTATCGCCTGGTTAAGGAACGCCCCGACTTCCTCGGCCGCCTCGGGGGTGGACATCTGGGCTAGGGTCCGGTCCCCGAACGCCTTCGCGATGTCCCCGTTGAGCAGCCCTAGGTAGCTCTTGCGGGTCTGCTCGCTCGCCTGGAGCCGCGCGGACTTCGTGACGAACGCGGCGGCGTTCGCCATGAACGACTCTTCCGCTAGCTTCGGGTCGGTGTAGGTCTTGCCCTGGGCGCGCTTGCCGCGCGTGAGCTCTAGCTGAAAGTCCTGCGCCTTCTTCAGCCCGGTACCGGGCCGTACCCGCTTGCCCGCGTCCATCTCATCGGCGAACGACCGCTCCCGCTGAACGCCGTTCACCGTGTAGCGAACCGTCCACTTGTGCGGGCACTTCTCCACCTGGGACGGCTCGCACGTGTGCTGACAGGTGCCCCGGTTCTCCCCGGCGTCCCGCGCGGCGCATGCCTTGCTGGTCTCCGGGCGGTGTCCCGTGCGGTCGCACTTCTTCAAGATCGTGGCCTGTAGCTGACCGTTAGCGTTCTTTGGCGTCACTTTCGGCACGTTCGCCCACCTGACTTTCGCCTGACTCCGGATTTCCCTTTATGCCCGTTACCTGGGCATATATCCATTGTCACAGCTATGGCGGCATCGGGTGCGCGTTTTTGCCGCAGCGATACCGCCTACGGGTGGCCATCTGGGTGGCAGGGCGCCCAGGACTGGCGGCGGCCGAATTCCGGCCATCCTGGGACCGCACCCCCTTCCAATGGCCAGACAAGCCACTGACCAGCACAAACCTAAGGTAAGGGGCATTCCGGCCAGGCCGGCGGCGTCATCACGCTCATTCTCGTGGGCGCCACCACGCTATCGGACGCCGCCTGACAGGCCGTTTGCCTGGCGAGGAATGGACTTTCACCCAGCTAGGCATAACCAAGCTGCGTGGTACGGAGAATGTGCCGGGGACAAAGGGGGCTTAACGTGCGTGCGGTACAGATGACGGCGGTCGGGGGTCCGGAGGTCCTGCGCCTGGCTGAGGTGCCGGAGCCGGAGATCGCCCGCGAGCACGACGTCAGGGTGCGGCTGCGGGCGGCGGCCATCAACCCAGCCGACTGCAAGCAGCGCTCCCTCGGAATGGCTCGCGGGTCGCTGCCCGCCGTGCTCGGCGCGGACGGGGCCGGGATCGTGGAGGGCGCGGGACCGGCCGTCACCCGGTTCCGCCCCGGTGACGAGGTCTACTTCTGCGACGGCGGCTGGGGAGTAGCGCCGGGCAACTACCAGGAGCTGAAGGTGATTGACGAGTCCTTTCTCGCGATCAAGCCGCCGCGGTTGTCGTTCATCGAGGCCGCCGCCGCGCCGCTGGTCACCATCACCGCCTGGGAAGCGCTGCGCGAACGCGCCCGGGTGGCGACAGGCCAGTACGTCCTGGTGCAGGCGGGCGCGGGCGGCGTCGGGCACATGTCCGTGCAGATCGCCCGGCTGGCGGGCGCGCGCGTCGCGACAACGGTGAGCCCGGGCCAGAAGGCGGACCTGGCATCCTCGCTGGGCGCGGAACTGTGCATCGACTACGCCCGCGAGGACGTGGCCGCCCGGGTCCGCGAATGGACCGGGATGGATGGTGCCGACGTGGTGCACGACACGGTCGGCGGCAAGACCTTCACGGCCTGCTTCACGCTCACCCGGCCGTACGGTGACCTCGTGTCCAACGTGGAAAGCCGCTGGGAGGACGCGGCGGTCAGCGCCATGCACGACAGGAACCTCCGGGTGTCGTTCACCTGGATGCCGGCGCCGTCGGTGTTCGGCTGGGGATCGCACCGGGAGCGCCAGCGGATGATCCTCGAGCAGGCGGCGGCGCACTTCGACGCCGGCGAGCTCCGGGTCCAGGTCGGCGCCACGTTCCCGCTGGAGCGCGCCGCCGACGCGCACCGCGCCCAGGAAGCCGGCCAGGTCATGGGAAAAATCGTCCTCACGATGAACGACTAAGCCAACCACGATCTTCTAGAATAAAAGTTTGGCTTTCGCGGTGTTGCAGCACCGCGAAACCCAAACGTTCGATAAATGATCTTGATAAAGTCCGTCCCGGCCGCGCTAACTCCCCACCCGGCCCTCCGATGGCTGAATACCCCGAAAGCGGCCAGCCGCGCCTGCCGGGAAGGTCATTGCGAAGGCGTATCATCAGCGAATGTGCGGATCTCGCATAGAGCAGGCAGGTTCACCCGCCGGCGCACCCCGCTGAACGGTCACTCCGGTCACTCCGGTCACTCCGTGCCCCGCCGGGTCCTCGCCCCGACGGCTTCATCAATACGGCATTAACACGGCTTCATCAATACGGCCCCCGGCCAGTATCGGCATCGTGTACCGAGGCTCTATGAGGGCAAGGGCCAGGGTCTCCGTCAGCCGGAAACCCTAGAGAGCGGCAGGTATGTCATCGCTAAGTCTGCTGGGCGACACGGGCGCCACCCGGCCGGCCGTCACCGCGACCGAGCCGGGCTGGCCCGCCGCGACGCCAGCCGCGGCGGCGTTCGAGGCCAGCCAGATCGCCGCCTGCCTCCAGCAGCCGCGCGAGGCGGTGCGCATCGTCAGTTCGCCCGACGGCACCCGGCGCGGCCTGGCGCTCGGCGGCCAGGCGGGCGCGCTCGGCGGCAGGCGGGCAGCCACCTGGGCACGCTGCCGCCGCTGTACCCGGAATGGCTCGGCGACCGCGACTTCGGCGAGGCCCACGGGGTGCGCTTCCCCTACGTGGCCGGCGAGATGGCCCGCGGCATCGCCACCACGCGGATGGTGATCGCGATGGCCCGCGCCGAGATGCTCGGCATCTTCGGCGCGGCGGGGCTGGACATTGAGACGACCGAGCGCGCCGTTCACGAGCTCAGCGCGGCGCTCGGCGCCGGCCACCCCTGGGGCGTCAACCTGATCTATTCGCCGGCCGAGCCCGCGCTGGAGGAGCGCACGGCCGAACTGCTGCTGCGGGCCGGCGTTCCGGTCATCTCGGCCTCGGCCTACATGGACATCACGGCGCCGCTGGCCAGGTGCGCGACAACCGGATTGCGGCGAGACCCCTCCGGCCAGGTCGTCCGCCCGGTGCGGATCTTCGCGAAAGTCTCCCGGCCCGAGGTCGCGGAGAAGTTCATGTCGCCCGCCCCGGCCGCCCTGCTCGACGCGCTGGTCGCCCGCGGCCAGCTGACTCAGGACGAGGCCCGGCTGGCCGCCCTGGTCCCCGTCGCCGAGGACGTGACCGTGGAGGCCGACAGCGGCGGCCACACCGACAACCAGCCACTCGGCGCGATGCTGCCCGCGATACTCGCGCTGCGCGACGTGATCGCCGCCCGGTTCGGGTACCGGCGCCTGATCAGGGTTGGCGCGGCCGGCGGCCTCGGCAGC
Source organism: uncultured Actinomycetota bacterium (assembly GCA_963735415.1). Lineage (GTDB taxonomy): Bacteria > Actinomycetota > Actinomycetes > Streptosporangiales > Streptosporangiaceae > Trebonia. The sequence continues at coordinate 128,610 of CAVTLB010000016.1, forward strand.
CCGCAGGCCGTGGCCGGCGCGTTCGCGCTCGGGGCCGCCTACGTGCTGACCGGCTCGGTGAACCAGCTTGCCGTCGAGTCGGGCGTGTCGGACGACGCCCGCGCGCTGCTGGCGCAGGCGGACGTCGCCGACGTGATGATGGCGCCGGCCGCGGACATGTTCGAGATGGGCGTCCAGGTCCAGGTGCTGCGACGGGGCACGATGTTCGGCCCCCGGGCGCGCCGCCTGTACGAGGCCTACCGCGAGTACCCCTCGATCGAGGAGCTTCCCGCCGGCACCCGCCAGGCGCTGGAACGCGAGGTGCTGCACGCGAGCCTGGATGAGGTCTGGTCGCAGACGGTCGCCTTCTGGCGGCAACGGGACCCCGCTCAGCTCGACCGCGCGGCGCGGGATGCCCGGCACCGGATGGCGCTGACCTTCCGCTGGTACCTGGGCAACTCCAGCCGCTGGGCGGTCGAGGGCGACACCGGGCGGCGGGCCGACTACCAGCTCTGGGCCGGGCCCGCGGTGGGCGCGTTCAACCGGTGGACCGCCGGCAGCTTCCTCGCCCGGCCCGCCGAGCGCACCGTCACGCAGATCGCGCTCAACCTGCTGGAAGGCGCCGCCGTCATCACCCGCGCGCACCAGGCACGCACGTACGGGGTGCCGGTCCCGCCTCAGGCATTCACTTTCGTTCCGCGCCGGCTGGGCTAAGGCAGCAGGCGCCGCGTCCCGGCAGTGCACGGGGGACAAGCAAGGGGGAGGGACATGGCATCCGACGGGCGTCCGCGCCAGGTGCCGATCGCCGTCGTGGGGCTGGCGGCGTTCATGCCCGGGTCGACCGACGTACCGGGCTTCTGGCGCAACGTGCTCACCGGCCGGGACCTGATGACGGATATCCCGCCCAGCCGCTGGCTACTCGGCGACTACTACGACCCGGACCAGCGCGCCGCCGGCAAGGCGGACAAGACGTACGGCAAGCGGGGCGCTTTCCTGCCGCCGGTCGACTTCGACCCGGTGCGCTATGGCATTCCGCCCAACCGCCTGCCGGCGATCGACACCACCCAGTTGCTGGCGCTGATGGTCGCCGACCGGGTGATCGCCGACTGCGCCGTCGCCCTGCCGGGCGACAGGGAACGAGTCAGCGTCCTGCTGGGAGTCGCGCCGCTGCAGATGGTCGTCGAGGCCGCGAGCCGGCTTGACCGGCCGGTCTGGCGCAAGGCGCTGCGCGAGTACGGCATCGCGGAAACGGAGGCGGAAGCGATCTGCGACGCGATCGCCGGGCACTTCGTGCCGTGGCAGGAGGAGACGTTCCCCGGCCTGCTCAGCAACGTCGTCTCCGGCCGGATCGCGAACAAGTTCGACCTGCACGGCGTCAACCACACGACCGACGCCGCGTGCGCCAGCTCGCTCGCCGCCCTGTACTCCGCGGTCGCTGACCTGACGCTGCGGCGCTCCGACCTGGTGATCACCGGCGGCGTGGACACGGCCAACGACATCCTCATGTACAAGTGCTTCAGCAGCACGCCCGCGCTGTCGCCCACGGGGGACTGCAGGCCGTTCTCGGCGACGGCCGACGGGACGATGCTCGGCGAGGGCGTGGTCATGTTCGCCCTCAAGCGGCTGGCGGACGCCGAGCGTGACGGCGACCACGTGCACGCGGTGATCCGTGGCGTCGGTGCCTCCTCCGATGGCCGCGGCACCGCCATCTACGCGCCGCTCCCGGCGGGCCAGGTGCGCGCGCTGCGGCGGGCCTACGAGCAGGCGGGCTACGGACCAGAAACGGTAGAGCTAGTCGAGGCCCACGGCACGGGAACGACCGCCGGAGACGCCGCCGAGTTCACCGCGCTGCGCGAGGTCTTCGACGCCAGCGGCCGCGCCGACCGGCAGTGGTGCGCGCTCGGGTCGGTCAAGTCGCAGGTCGGCCACACGAAGGCCGCCGCCGGCGCGGCCGGGATGCTGAAGGCGGTGCTGGCACTTCGCCAGAAGGTCCTGCCGCCCACGATCAAGGTCAGCCAGCCCAATCCGGCGCTCACAGTGGACGCGAGCCCGTTCTATCTCGCCGCCGCGCCCCGGCCGTGGATCCGGGCAGCCGGCCGGGACGCTCATCCGCGCCGCGCGTCGGTGTCCAGCTTCGGCTTCGGCGGGACTAACTTTCACGTCGCGATCGAGGAGTACGTTCCGGGGCCAGCGTCGGCGGCGACCCCGGCACCGCACGTGCACGCCGCCCCGGCCGAGCTGATCCTGTTCAGCGCGCCGTCGCCGGGCGCCCTGCTGGAGCGGGCCAGCCGGGTCGACCTCGGCCAGCCGCTGCCCGGCCTGGCCCGGCGGGCCGCGGCTGACTTCGATCCAGGGCAGGACAGCCGGCTGGCGATCGTCGCCGCCGACGCCGGCGACCTGGCCGCCAAGATCGCGGCCGCGGCCGGCCTGATCGGGCCGGCCAGCCCGGCGCCGGGCTTCCGGGGGGCCAGGTCCAGTACGGCCAGGGCCGGCCCCGGGGCTGACGGCGTTCCTGTTTCCCGGCCAGGGGTCGCAGTACGTCGGGATGGGCGCCGACCTGGCCATGCACCTGCCGCTCGCGCGGGCCGCCTGGGACGACGCCGCCCGCTACGACCTGGGCGATCGCCCGTTGCACCGGGTGGTATTCCCGCCGCCCGCCTTCGGCGATGACGAGCGCGCCGCGCAGCGGGCACTGCTGACCGCGACGGAATGGGCGCAGCCGGCCCTGGCGGTGCACAGCATGGCGCTGCTCGCCGTGCTCACCCGGCTCGGGTTGCGGCCCGACTGCGTCGCCGGGCACAGCTTCGGCGAACTGGTGGCCCTGCACGCGGCCGGCGCGCTCGACGCGGGCACCCTGCTCAGGCTGGCCCGCCGCCGGGGCGAGCTGATGCGCGACGCGGCGGCGGTGCCCGGCGCGATGCTGGCCGTCTCGGCCGGGTGGGACCGGGTCGCTGCGGCCATCGCGGACCTGCCGGATGCCTGGCTGGCCAACGACAACGCGCCCGCTCAGGTCGTCTTGTCCGGCACGCCAACGGCGCTCGAAGCGGCTGCGGCCAGGTTCGCCGCCGACGGGATCGCGAGCGTCCGGCTGCAGGCGGCCACCGGGTTCCACAGCCCGCTGGTCGCGCCCGCGGAAGGCCCGTTCGCCCAGTTCCTGGACCAGGCGCAGATCAGCGCTCCCGCCATGCCCGTCTACGCGGGCCGCGATGCCGGGATTTACCCGGCCGACCCGGCATCGGTCAGGCACGGCCTCAGCGCGCAGATCGCGGCGCCGGTCCGGTTCGCCGCCGTCATCGAGGCGATGTACGACCGGGGCGTGCGGACCTTCGTCGAGGTCGGCGCCGGCGGCACGCTGTCCGGCCTGGTGCGCCAGGTCCTTGGCGAGCGCGAGCACGCGGCGGTGAGCCTGGACCGCAAGGGACGCCATGGCGTCACTACCCTCCTCAACGGGCTCGCCCGTCTCGCAGTCCGCGGCCTGCCCCTCGACCTCGCCGCGCTTGACGGGCCGGTCGGCCAACAGCGGCGCGACGATGACTCCAGTGCCGTAAACCCGGGCGCCGCGAGCCCCAGCGCAAGAAAGCTCAGCAAGGCTACCGTGCGAATCGATGGCGGCAACTACGGCCGGCCCTACCCGCCCCCGGCCGCCCAGGCGCCCGCGCTCAACGGCCATGCCGCCCCAGCCAGCCAAGCCATGCCAGTCGCCGCTCAGCCTGTCGAGACTCCGCCAGCCCAAGTCGCCACTCCGCAACTCGCGACCCGGCCAGCCGCCTCTCAGCCTGTCGACACTCCGCCAGCCCAAGTCGCCGCTCCGCAACTCGCGACTGCCCCACCTGCCCCACCTGCCCCATCGGTCGGCAACGGCAACGGCAGGCCGCCCCTGCCGCACCCGGCAAGCCCGTACCCGGCAGTCCCGCAAGCCACTCCGACCCCGCAAACAACGGCAGCAGCGTCCGTCGGCGACGACTGGCTCCGCGCCCTGAGCGCCGCCCAGGAACAGGCGGCAGCCGCGCACGCCGACTTCCAGCGCGCGCTAACCGAAAGCCACCTGGCCTACCTGCGGATGACCGAGTCCACCTTCGCCCACCTGCTCTCGGCGGCAACGGGCGCGGCGCTCCCCGCACCGCCGCAGGTCCCACTGCCGCAGGTGCCAGTCCCGCAAGCACCGGTACCGCAGATCGCCGTGCACCAACCCCCGGCGCCCCAGGAGTACCCGCGACCACCGCAGCCCCCCGCGACTGCCCCGCTGCCCGCCCCGCCCGACGGCCTCACGTCGTCACCGGACAAGCAGGAGGCCAGCTGGGATGCGGAAAGCGTGAGCGCGCTGCTGCTGGAAGTGGTCGCCGACCGCACCGGCTACCCGCTCGACATGCTCAACGTGGACATGGAAATCGACACCGAGCTCGGCATCGACTCGATCAAGAAGGTGGAGATCCTGTCGGCCGTCAGGGAACGGATTGGCGACGCGCCCGCCGACCTCGCGGCGATCGCCACGCTTCGCACGCTCCGCGCGATCGCCGAGCAGTACGCGGGACCCGGGCAGCCAGCCTCCCCATCCATCGCCCCGCCCACCCCATCGACCCCGTCAGCCGCTCTGGACCCACACGCTGCACTGGTCGCTCCCGTCTCGCGCTGGACGGTACGCGTGGTGCCCGCGCCGGCCAGCGGCCTGGCCATGCCCGGTCTGCGAGCGGGGCGGCTGGCCATAACCGATGACGGGACCGGCGTCGCGCCGGAACTGGCTGCCCGGCTTGCCCGGCACGGCATCCGGGCGGAACTGGTGGCGGACCCGCCACTCGACGCGTCCGGGCTGATCGCGCTGGACGGCCTGCGGCCGGTCGCGACGCCAGGTGAGGCGCAGTCGGTGCAACGCCGCCTCTTCCACGTCGCGCGCCAGGTAGCGGCGCGCATGACCGCGGAAGGCGGCGTGTTCGTGACCGTGCAGGACACCGGCGCGGACTTCGGGCTCAGCGGATACGGCACCGGCACCGATCCGGTGCGGGCCTGGCTCGCCGGGCCCGCCGCCCTGGCCAGGACCGCCGCCAAGGAGTGGCCGCGCGCGGCGGTCAAGGCCATCGACTGCGCGACCGCGGGCCGGTCGCCGGCCGAGATCGCCGGCGCGATCGCTACCGAGCTACTGACCGGCAGCGGGACCCTGGACGTCGGCCTGCGAGCCGACGGCACGAGGGTGACGCTGGCGCTGGAAGACACCCCGGCCCGCGACAGCGCGGCGGTCATCGGGCCGGATTCGGTGGTCGTGGCAACGGGTGGCGCCCGGGGCGTCACCGCCGCGAGCCTGCGGCTGCTCGCCCGCGAGCGCCAGCCCCGGCTGGCGCTGCTCGGCCGGACGCCGCTGGACGCCGAGCCCGACGGGCTGCAGGAAGCGGCCACCAGGCCAGAGCTCATCCGGCTGCTCGCCGCCCGCGAGAAGGCGACACCTGCCGAGATCGCCGCGACCGCGGACCGCGTGCTCGCGGCCCGCGAGATCCGCCAGACCCTGAGCGTGATCGGGCGGTCCGGTGCGCCCGCCCGGTATTACCCGGTCGACGTGACCGACCCGGCCGCGCTCGCCCGCGTGCTGGCGACGGTGCGGGCGGACTGGGGCCCCATCACCGCGGTCGTGCACGGCGCCGGGGTACTCGCCGACGCGCTGATCGCGGCCAAGACCGATGAGCAGTTCGACCGGGTGTTCACCACGAAGGTGGCAGGCCTGCAGAGCCTGCTCGCGGCCACGGCCGATGATCCGCTGACGCTCGTCTGCGCGTTCTCGTCGGTGGCCGCGCAGTTCGGCAACCCCGGGCAGTCCGACTACGCGATGGCCAACGAGGTACTCAACCAGGTGCTGTCGGCCGAGCGAGCGCGCCGGCCCGGCTGCGTGGTCCGGGCCATTGGCTGGGGCCCGTGGCAGGGCGGCATGGTCACGGCCGAGATCGCCGATCGCTTCCGCGACGCGGGCGTGCCGCTGATCGACCCGGACGCGGGCGCTGCCGCCTTCCTCGCCGAGCTCAGCGACCCGGCGGGGCCGGCGCGAGTTATCGTGGGCGGCCTGGGGGTGGTGGGCGGCCTGGGGGTGGTGGGTGGCCTGGGGGTGGTGGGCGGCCTGGGGGTGGTGGGCGGGGAAATACTGCTGGGCGGGGAAATATCCATCTCCGAACCGGACTACCCCTACCTCCGCGATCATCAAGTCGGCGACGCCCCTGTGGTGCCCGTCGCGACCGTCCTGGACTGGTTCGTCGGCGCGGCGCGGGCCTGGCGGCCGACCGCGTCCTCGCTCGTCCTCCGCGACCTGCGGGTGCTGAGCAAGCTCGTGCTGCCGCGCCTGGCGAACGGCGGGCACCGGCTGACCGTGCGCGGGCAGCAGGGTCCCGCCGACCGCGGACGGCGTGCTGGACGTGGACCTGATCGGCGAGAGCGGCCAGCGGCACTATCGCGCGAGCGTGGCGACGGACGTGCCGCCGCCGGAGGCCACCTGGGATGCGCCCGCTGACCTCGTGGCGCTGCCGTCCGCCTACGACGGCGTCACCCTCTTCCACGGCCCGAGCCTGCAGGTCATCCGCCCCGTACCCGAGGTCGGCAGCGCCGGAGCGGCGGGCATTGTCGCCGGGTCGCGCGCTCTTGGCTGGGAACGGCGGTCGTGGCAGCTCGACCCGGCCGCCGTCGACGGGGCGCTTCAGCTTGCCGTGCTCTGGGCCCGGCACGCGGGCGCTGGCCGCACGCTGCCGATGGCCATCGGGGAGTGTCGCGTGCACCGGCCGGGCGTCGCCGATGACGAGTTCCGCTGCGTGGTCCTGGCCGGGCGCGCCACCGATTCGGCGGCAACGTGCGATGTCGCGCTGCTCGACGCCGGTGGTGTCCCGTGGCTGGAACTGCTCGGCGTGGAGCTCGTGCGGCGTCCGGACAAGGGCTAGCGTGGCAGGAGAACCGATCGCGATCGTCGGGCGCGGCTGCGTCCTGCCCGGCGCGACCGACCCCGACACGTTCTGGGCGAACGTCGTGGCCGGGAAGTCCAGCCTCGCGCCGCAGGCCCGGGGCGGGGTCGTCAGCGACTTCGACCGGGTCTTTGACCCGGCGGGCCTCGCGGTCGACGCGGCCGACATCATGCGGCTGGACCCGCTGTACCGGTGGGTGCTGCACGCGACCCGCCAGGCGCTGCGCGAGGCTGGCCGCGCCGGGGAGCCGCTGCCAGGCGCGGGCCTCGTCCTCGGCAACCTGTCGTATCCTTCGGCGGGCCTGGTCGCCTTCGCCGAGCAGACGTGGCGGACAGGCGCGGCCCAGCCTGGCGGCACCGCCGGCCGGCCGGGACGGGCGCGACCGGTTCTCCTCCGGGCTGCCCGTTCACTTCGCGGCCAGCGCGCTGCGCCTCGGCGCGGGCGCCTTCGCCCTCGACGCCGCCTGCGCCTCCGCCCTGTACGCGATCAAGCTCGGCTGCGACCGGCTGCGGGACAAGAGCGCCGATCTCATGGTGGCCGGCGGCGTCAGCTGCCCGGACCGCCCTCTGGTACAGGGCGGGTTCCGCGGGCTCGGGGCGGCCAGCCCGACCGGTCAGTCCCGCCCGTTCCACCGCGGCGCCGACGGACTGGTGCCCAGCGAGGGCGCGGCCGTGGTGGCGCTGATGCGGCTGGCCGACGCGATCACGGCGGGCGTTCCGGTTCTCGGCGTCATCCGGGGCATCGGGCTGTCCAACGACGGCCGCGCCGGCGGGCTGCTCGCGCCGTCGCGGGATGGCCAGGAACGGGCGATGCGGCTCGCGTACGCGTCGGCCGGCGTCGCACCGGAGACGGTATCGCTGGTCGAGTGCCATGCCACGGGAACGCCCGTCGGGGACGCGGTGGAGGCACGCAGCATGGCGCGCGTCTTCGACGGCCGCTCGGACCTGCCCATAGGCTCGGTGAAGTCCAATATCGGGCACCTGCTGACCGCGGCCGGCGGCGCGGGCTGCTGAAGGTGCTCGGTGCCCTGCGGGCCGGCGTGCGGCCGCCGTCACTGCATGCCGACGACCCGATCGCGGCGCTCGACGGCACGCCGCTGCGCCTGCTCGCCGACGCGGAGGACTGGCCCGGCCCGCGTCGCGCCGCGGTCAGCGCCTTCGGCTTCGGCGGGACGAATGCGCATCTCATCGTGGACGAATGGCCGCCCGCGGCCGGCGTGCCGAGCCAGGCATCCATAGCTCCAACGGGCCCGATGCCGGCGCCAGCGCCGGCGGCTCGATGCCGGCAGGTCCGGTGCCGCCGGGCCAGCGTCCGGCGGATCAGGGCCCGGCGCCTCAAGGCCAGGCGTGCCGGTGGCGATCACCGCGATCGGCGCCAAGGTCGGCCCGGGCCGCGACGGAGCCGACTTCCAGCGCGCGGTCCTGCTCGGCACGCGGCACCCGGGCCCGCGTGAGTCGGTCGACGTGACGCTGGACGGCCTGCGCTTCCCCCCGCGCGACCTGGAACTGGCGCACGCGCAGCACGTCCTCCTGCTCGAAGCGGCCCGCGAGGCCGCCAGCCACATCACGCTGCCGCGCGAGCGGACCACGGTCATCGTCGGCATGGGCGTCGACCCCGAGGTGGCCAGGTACCCGGTAACGCACAGGGACGAGCCGGAGGCCGGGGCGCGGTTCCCCGGTGCCGCGGTGCTCGGCACCATGCCGAACCTGGTGGCGAACCGGATCAACGTCCAGCTCGACCTCGCGGGCCCCGGCTACACGGTCTCGGCGGAGGAGGCGTCCGGGCTGGTCGCGCTGGAGCTCGGGGCTCGTGCGCTGCGCCATGGCGAGGCCGACGCCGCCATCGTCGGCGCGGTGGACCTGTCCTGCGAGCCCGTGCACCAGGCGGCGCTGCGTGCCCTCGGCCGGGAATGCCCGCCCGGCGACGCGGCCGTCGTGCTAGTGCTGGAGCGCCTGCCGGATGCCCGCCGCGCCGGCCGCACGGTGATCGCCGTCCTGGACGAGCCGCCGGCCGGCCAGGGCACCGGGACCGAGGTGATCGTCGGCGACCAGCCCGGCGATGAGCCATCAGCGCGCTTTGACCCGGCCGAGCTTTTCGGCCGCCCGCATGCGGCATACGGCCTGCTCGCGGTCGCCGCGGCGGCCACGGCCGTCAGGCACCAGGCGATCCCGCGACCCGGCCGGCTCGCCGCCCCCGTTGCCGGTGCCGTGTCCGCGACGGTCGTGGTCAACCCGCTCGGCGCCGGCCCCGCGCGGGTCCGGCTACGGCCGGACGGCGCGGCGCGGGCCTGGGCCGCCGCCCCGGCTCCGCGCCTGCGGGTGTACTCAGGGGCCGACCGGGCCGGCGTGCTGGAATCACTCGCGGCCGGCCGGCGAGTCCCCCGAAGGGCCTGCCCGGCTGGCGATGATCGTTGCCGAGGACGACGACCAGGCCGGCCGGATCGAGGCCGTCCGCCGGTGGCTCGCCCAGGACGGCCCCCGGCCGGACGCGGTCGCGTACCGCGACGCCCCGCCGGGTGGCCAGGTGGCGTTCGTGTTCACCAACGGATCGGCCGCCTACCAGGGCATGGGGGAGGAGCTAGCGCTGGCCTTCCCGGACCTGGCCGACGCGTTCGAGGCCAGCCACGCGCCACTGCGCCAGCAGCTGACAGCACTGCGCCAGCAGCCGGATGCACTGCGCCCGCCCGCGCCGCCGGCGAGCACGGGCAGCGGCGTAGTCGGCCGGATCCTGTCGGCGGCCGTCCTCGGTGCCTTTCACGCGCAGCTCACCCGCCACCTGCTGCGGATCCGCCCGGATGCGGCGATCGGGTATTCCTCGGGCGAGTCATCGGCCCTGGCCGCGCTCGGGGCGTGGACGGACCCGGCGGCGCTGTACCGCGACGTGCGTGACAGCGAACTGCTGGCAGGCGACCTGACCGGCGAACTGCGCGCCGTGCGCCGCGCCTGGCGGCGCTCGGCGTCACCGGTGACCGGTGGGCCTGCTACCTGGTCAGCGCTCCCGCGAGCCAGGTTCGCCCGGCGCTCGCCGGCGAGCCCGCCGCCTACCTGATGGCCATCAACGCACCCGACGCCTGCGTCATCGGCGGGGAAGCCGCGGCCTGCCAGGCGGTGCTGCGCCGCCTCGGGGGCGCCGCCGTGGCGCCCGTCGACTACGCGATCGCCGCCCATGCCCCGGTGCTCGCCGGCGTGGCCGCGGACTACCGGCGGCTCCACCTGCGGCCGACGGCGGACGTGCCGGGCGTCAGGTTCTACAGCGGCGCGACCGGCGACTCCTACCAGGCATCGGCGGACCGGGCTGCCGACGCCCTTGTCGCCCACCTCCTCACCACGATCGATTTCGTCGCCCTCATCAACCACGCCTGGGCCGACGGGGTCCGCGTCTTCATCGAGCACGGGCCGCAGGCGCAGTGCACCGGCTGGATCCGGCGCATCCTCGGCGACCGCGAGCACGTCAGTGTCGCGCTCGACGCGCCCGGCGGCCAGGCCACCAGGCAGCTGTGCCGGGCCGTGGCCGAACTGGTCGCGGCCGGAGTGCCGATGGATGCCGCGCCCGCTCATGGACCGCCTCGCCGCCGCCGCTCCCGAGCCCGCCCCGAGAACCGAGACCGTCCGCTTCGCCGTTCACCCCCCGCCGATGCGGCTCCCGGCCGCCAAGCCGCCACTCACGATGCCCCCCGGGCCAGCGGTCGCATCGTCCGGGGGCACCCCCGAATCCGCGCCCCCCGGCCCCGAGCCAGCCCCCGCGCCCGACCCGGCCCCGGCAGCAAAGCCAGCCCCGGCACCCGGTCTAACCCCGCCACCACCGGTCCAGGCAGCCGGCATCATGCCCAGGGCCCCAAGGCTGGCACCGGTCGCCGACAGCTATCCCGACACCAGCCCCACCCGCAACGCCAGCCCCACCAGACGCCAGCCCACCGGCCGCAGCCGGCCGGCCTGCCCGGGCTCGCCGCCGCGCAGTTCCGCCACGCCACCGCACTGCATCGGGACTACCTGGCCCGGATGACCCAGGCCCAGGCCGAGTTCCTCCGCTCGCGCCAGCAGGTCATCGCGGCCCTCGCCGCCATCGCGCACGGCCAGGACGGCGTGCGGGCGATCGCGCCGGCCCCGGCGAACGGCCACGCGGTCACCCCCGGGCCGGCCGCCCCGCGCGGGCCTTCGTTCGACCGTGCCCAGCTGGAGTACCTCGCGGACGGCAAGGTCTCCGCGCTGTTCGGCCCGGCGTTCGCCGTGCTGGACGACCGCCCGAAGCAGACCCGGCTGCCCAGGCCCCCGATGCTGCTCGCCGACCGCGTCACCGGCATCGACGCGGTGCAAGGCTCGATGGGCACCGGCACGATCTGGACGCAGACCGACATCCCGCCGGACGCCTGGTACCTGGATCCGGCGGGCCGCATGCCGGCCGGGCTGATGATCGAGGCCGGCCAGGCGGACCTGCTGCTCATCAGCTGGCTCGGCATCGACCTCATTGGCCACGGCGACCGGGTGTACCGCCTGCTCGGGTGTGAGGTCACCTTCCACGGCAGCCCGGCGCTGGCCGGGCAGACGCTCGAGTACGAGATCCAGATCTACCAGCACGCCGAGCACGACGGCGTGCGGATCTTCTTCTTCCGCTACGACTGCTACGTCGGCGACGAGCTGCGGATATCGGTCCGCGACGGGCAGGCGGGCTTCTTTACCGCCGCCGAGCTGGCCAGCGCCGACGGCGTGCCCGTGGGACCCGGCCCAGCTGGCGGCCGTCGGCGAGCACGCTCGACCCGCCAGCCGTCCAGGCCGCCGGCCGCCGGTTCGGCCCGGGGCAGGTGCGCGCCTTCGCCGAGGGCCGCGCCGCCGACTGCTTTGGCGAGCAGTGGGCGCAGGCCAGAGCGCACGTGCGGACGCCGCGCATCAGCGCGGGGCGCATGCTCAGGTTCGACGCGGTCACCGAGCTCGACCCGCGCGGCGGCCCGCTGGGCCGCGGCTACCTGCGGGCCGAGGCGACGGTGACCCCGAACGACTGGTTCTTCGACGGCCACTTCAAGAACGACCCGTGCATGCCGGGCACGCTGATGCTCGATGGCGGCATGCAAGCCATGGAGTTCTACCTGGCAGCGCTCGGTTTCACGCTGGGCAGGGACGGCTGGCGCTTCGAGCCGGTGCCGGGTGAGCAGTGCCGGGTGCGCTGCCGCCGCGAGGTCAGCCCGGCCAGCCGGGCGATCGGGTACGAGATCTTCGTGTCCGGGCTGTCGTCGGGCCCCTATCCCACCCTCTACGCCGACATCCTCGGGACCGTCGACGGGGTCCGGGCCTTCCACGCGCGCCGCGCCGCCGTCCGGCTAGTGCCGGACTGGCCGCTCGATCACTGGCGCCAGCTCGGCCCGCCGCGTGTCCAGCCCACAGGCGAGCTCCTCCCGCTGCCCGCCCTCGGCGGCCTGGTCGCCCTCGGCCCGGCAGCCACCGGACGCAACGGCGCCGGCCGGGCCGGCACCGGCCGGCCGGCGCTGCCCCGGACGCCGTCGCGGAAATCGACGGCGTCCGGCAGGACTACCCGGCCCTGCTGGCGTGCGCCTGGGGACGGCCGACGCAGGCGTTCGGCCCCGCCTACGCCCGCTTCGACGGCCCGCGCGTGCTGCCGCGCCTGCCCGGCCCGCCCTACCACTTCGTGACCAGGATCGTCTCGGTGGACGGTCCGCCGGCTGGCCGCCAGCCGGGGATCACCGCCACCGCCGAGTACGACGTGCCCGCGCAGGCCTGGTACTTCGAGCAGAACGGCACGCCCACGATGCCGCTCGCCGTCCTCATGGAGGTCGCGCTGCAGCCGTGCGGCTGGCTTGCCACCTATGCGGGGAGCGTGCTGAATTCAGAGGCCGACCTGCGGTTCCGCAACCTCGACGGCACCGGGACGGTGCTGCGCGAGGTGCCGCCCGGCACCGCCGTGCTGCGCAGCAGGGTCGAGCTGACCAGCCTCTCACAGCTCGGCGATGTCACGATCGTGTCGTTCACCGCCACGTGCACCGCCCTCGGCGGCCCGGCCGACGGCCACGCCGTGTTCCAGGTGCGAGACGGTCTTTGGCTTCTTCCCCGAGGAAGCGCTGGCCAGCCAGGTCGGCCTGACGCCGTCCCAGGAGGAACTGGCCATCATGGCCGGGGCCGCCGACGCAAGCCGCCGACCTGCGCGCCCGCCCGCCGAAGTTCTTCACGGACACCGCGTGCCTGCCCGGGCCGATGCTGCTCATGCTGGACCGGGTCACCGGATACTGGCCCGACGCCGGGCGCGGCCGGGCTCGGTCGGCTACGGGCGTGCAAGGACGTCGACCCGGGCGAGTGGTTCTTCCGCGCGCACTTCTTCCAGGACCCGGTCATGCCCGGCTCGCTCGGCGTCGAAGCGATGTGCCAGCTGCTCCAGTGGTACCTGATCGAGCGCGGCGCGACGGCGGGCCTGGCCAGCCCACGATTCGAGCCGATCATGACCGGCCAGCCGCTGACCTGGAAGTACCGCGGCCAGGTCCGGCCCGCCGACGGCCAGCTCACCGTCGAGCTGGAGATCACCGCGATCGGCCAGGACGACCACGGACGCTATGCCGTCGCCGACGGCTGGCTGTGGGTGGATGGCGTGCGCATCTACCACGTGGCCGGCCTTGGCATGCGGGTCGTTCCCGGCGATCAGCCCTGACAGGAGCCATGCCGTGATCATGCGGACACTAAAGTACTACCGCCAGCTCGCCGCCGAGGTCCCGGGCCTGCGGAACAATCGTCGTCAGCGAGCCGGATGCGCTCAGCGCGGCGAAGGAACTGCACGCGCGGACCTACCACCGGCTGGGCATGGTGCCAGCCGAGGGCCTCACCAGCGACGGCCGCTACATCTGGCTGGACGAAGGACCCGCACCATGCGCACGCCCAGTACTTCAGCGTGCTGGAGCTCCGGGACGGCGGGTCGCGGACCGTCGCGACGGTCCGCGTGATCTACCTCGACCCGGATTCGGGGTTCCGCTCGTTCCCTTTCTATGAGCGGCGCACGCTCTACCCGCGGTACCGAAGAATGCTCGAAGCAGCCGACCCGGCCGCCTGCGGGGAGGTATCGGGCCTGGTGCGCGACCCGGCCGTCGAGCGGCAAGGCGTCGCTCATGCTGTACCGGGCGGTGTGGCACTACGCGTTGCGCCAGCACTACGAGTACCTGCTGGTGTCCTGCAACGCCCGCCTGCACCGCCGCTGCAAGGTCATTTTCGGAAAGTCCTGGATCAGGGTCGGGCCCAGCGACAACAGCATGAACGCCCGCGTCATCCCGGTCATGATCGACATCCGGGGCTCGCTGGACGAGGCGCTCACGCTCAGCCGCGTGAACCCGCTGAAGCGCCACGTCAAGCTGAGCGCGCTGCGGTTCTTCGTCCGCGGCCTGCCCGAGGAGGTCATCACGCCCGCGCACCAGGCCAAGCTCGAGCCGGTACCGCCTGCAGACGGCGCCCTATTTCCAGCCCTTCTCCGGTCCCGAAGACTGAGGACGCGACAGCCCCGGCGACGACCCGCCCCGCCGCCGCGTGAACAGGCGCTCTAGCGGCGCGCGCCGCCCGTCCCGAAGATGTCGGCCCGGCGGTTGGCCAGCGACGGCAGGACGGCCCGCACGGAATCGACCCGCGACAAGTCAGCCTCGACCACCGCCACGCCCGCCGAGGGGCCGAGGTCGGCCCGGACGACGCCCATCGGGTCGATCAGCAGGCTACGGCCGACGCCCGTCGCGGCCGTGGTCGGCTTGGCGTCCGGGTCGGGCACCTGGTCGGTGGCGGCGATCCACACGGTGTTCTCGATCGCGCGGGCGCGCAGCAGCGTCACCCAGTGCTCTTCCTTGAACAATCCCGCCGCCCAGGCGGCGCTGACCGTGACCAGCCGTGCCCCGGCGAGGGCCAGCGCCCGCGTCAGCTCGGGGAACCGGATGTCGTAGCAGATCTGGATCCCCACCGGGGTCCCGGCGAGCTTGGCGACCACGATGTCGTCGCCCGGCGCGACCGTCTCCGACTCCACCATCCCGAGCGCGTCATACAGGTGCAGCTTGCGGTACGAGGCGACCAGCGAGCCTGAGGCGTCGAACGCGACCGCCGTGTTGTACACCCGCTCGCCGTCGCCCGGCTCGAAGACCCCGACGACGGCGGCGACCCCGGTGGCGGCGCACGCGGCGGCCACCTCCGTGCAGAACGGGCCGTCCAGCGGCTCCGCCGCCGCTACGAGATCGGAACCGAACCGGGCCAGCGTCGCCTCGGGGAACACCGCGAGGTCAGCGTGGCCAGCGGCGGCCTCGGCGAGGGCCGACTTCACCCGGGCCAGGTTGACCGCGGGATCGGGACTGACTGGTATCTGGCACAGGGCAACGCGCATGAGGTCACAATACCCACGGGAATACTCCGGCTGGCTCGCCCCAGAATAGAGATATGCAACGACCTCCGCTCAACCGGCGGCTCGCCCCGTTCGGCACGACGATCTTCACCGAGATGTCCGCCCGGGCGCTCGCCACCGGCTCGATCAACCTGGGCCAGGGCTTCCCGGACACCGACGGGCCGGCCAGCGTCGCCCAGCGCGCCATGGACGCCATCGGCAAGGGCGAGGGCAACCAGTACACGCCGCTGCCGGGCGTCCCCCCGCTGCGGCACGCGGTGGCCCGGCACCAGCAGCGGTTCTACGGCCTCAGCTACGACCCGGACAGCGAGGTGCTCGTCACCGTCGGCGCTACCGAGGCCATCGCCTCGGCGATCTTGGCGCTCACCGAGCCGGGCGATGAGGTCATCGCGTTCGAGCCGTTCTACGACTCCTACGCCGCCACGATCGCGATGGCGGGTGCCACTCTCGTCGGCCTCACGCTGCGACCCCCGGACTTCCGCCCGGACCTGGACGAGCTCGCCAGCAAGATCACCGGCCGGACGCGCCTCCTGCTCATCAACACCCCGCACAACCCGACGGGCATGGTCCTCACCGCGGCGGAGATCCAGGCGATCGCCGACCTGGCCATCGACCGTGACCTGCTCGTCGTCACCGACGAGGTCTACGAGCACCTGACCTACGATGTCCCGCACCTCCCGATGGCCGGGCTTCCCGGCATGCGGGAGCGCACGGTGACGATCAGCTCGGGCGGCAAGACGTTCGGCTTCACCGGGTGGAAGGTCGGCTGGGTCACCGCCACCCCTGGCTCGTCACCGCCGTACGGACGGCCAAGCAGTTCCTCACGTTCGTCGGCAGCGGGCCGTTCCAGTTCGCCATCGCCGATGCCCTGGACCTGCCCGACGAGTACTACCGTGAGTTCGCGGCGGACCTGAAGGCCAAGCGGGACCTGCTCAGGGACGGCCTGGCCGAGATCGGCTTCGAGGTCTACCAGTCCGACGGCACCTACTTCATCACAACGGACATCACGCCACTGGGTGAGCAGGACGGAGTGGAGTTCTGCCTGGGACTGCCCGAACGGGCCGGCGTGGTCGCGATACCAAGCTCCGTCTTCTACAACGACAAGGAGGCGGGCCGCACCCAGGTCCGCTTCGCCTTCTGCAAGCGCACGGAAGTGCTGAAAGAGGCACTGCGCCGACTAGCCGTACTGAAGGGATAGCAGGGATGGCGCCACGATGACAGTGAGCACCGGGCAACTGGCGACCGCGGACGCGGCGTTCGGGACCGACCTCTACACGAAGCTGGCGGGACCGGGCAGCCTGGTGCTCTCCCCGGCGTCCATCGCCGCCGCACTGCGCATGGCCCTCGTCGGGGCGCGGGGAGAGACCGCGGCCGAGCTCGCCCGAGCGCTCCATCTGCCCGATGCCGCGGCCGGCGTGGAGGCCAGCCGTCAGCTCACGGCCAGTCTCGCCGGCGGTGGCATCACCGTGAACATCGTGAACACGGCGTGGATCGACAGCCAGCTGCGCGTGCTGGCAGAGCTTCCTCGATCAGCCAGTCTCGGTGCGGCGGGCCGACTTCAGCCGCCAGTGGGAGGAGGCGCGGGGGGCTATCAACGAGTCTGTCGAACAGCAGACCGCCGGCAAGATCGTCAATCTGCTCGCGCCGGGGCTGCTCGACTCCTTGACCAGGCTGGTCCTCGTCAACGCGATCTACCTGAAGGCCCGCTGGCTGCACCAGTTCCCCGAAGGGGGCACGAGGAAGGAATCCTTCCATCCCGAGGGCTCCGGGCCTGTCCCCGTCGACATGATGCACATGAACGAGCGATTCGCCTACTATCGCGGCGACGGGCACCAGGCGGTCCTGCTGCCCTACAGGGACGGGCCGCTCGCGATGGCGATCGTGCTGCCCGACGGGCCCCTGTCGAAGTTCCCGGTCGCGGATCTCGGCGGAGTGGCCGGGGTGCTGCGCGGGCTGCTCACCGACCGCGAGGAGTACCAGGTCGACCTGCGGATGCCGAAGTTCAAGGTCGAGTCCTCGTTCCGCCTCGATGACACGCTGCGGTCGCTAGGTGTCGAGCGCGCGTTCGATGTCGAAGAAGCGGATTTCAGCGGGATCACCGATGACGAGCGGCTCCACGTGAGCGCGGTCGTGCACAAGGCGTTCATCGACGTTGACGAGAACGGCACCGAGGCCGCGGCCGCCACAGCGGTGGCCATAGCGACAAGGGCCGCCCTACGTCCGCCCCGGAAGAGCGCGGTGTTCACCGCCGACCGCCCGTTCCTGTTCGCCATCATCGAGACAACATCCGGCGACCCACTGTTCCTCGGCCAATTCACCCGCCCCTAGCCACAACGTAACCGCCAACACTAGCCCCGGCCCCCGCCGCCACCACCCTGCACGGCCATCTCCCGCCAGCACTCTCGCCCCACCAGCCGGCCCACCCTCGCCCCGCGCCCGCCAAGTGGGCCACCGAGCCAGCCGATCCCACCCGTTCGCGGTCCTGTCGATGGCGCGTCTGACGTCCCTGTGTCCCTCGGTACCCTTGCTGGCGTGCATGAACAGGCTGAGTGGGATGTCGCGGTCATCGGCGGAGGGCCGGCCGGGCTATCGGCGGCGCACGCGGCCGCGAACGCCGGGGCGCGGACGATCATCCTGGAGCGAGCCGAGCATCCCCGCTACAAGACCTGCGGTGGCGGCCTCATCGGGGCGTCGCTGAACGCCGTCAGGGACCTGCCGGAACTGCCGGCCCGTGACGAGATCCGCTCGACGACCTTCACCCTGCGCGGCGGCCAGGAATTCACCAGGAGCGCGGCCGAGCCGATCCTCACCATGGTCATGCGCGAGGAATTTGACGCCGCGCTGCTGGAGCGCGCGCTCGCGGCCGGGGCCGAGATCCGGCAGCAAGCCATGGTCCGGGGCATCTCGCAAGACGACGGCCAGGCGACGGTCAGGCTCGGCGACGGGTCCACCGTGACCGCGTCCGTGGTGGTCGGCGCGGACGGGTCCGCCGGAGTCACCGCCCGTCATGTCGGGGTCACGTTCGACCAGGTGGACCTCGGGCTTGAGCTGGAGGTCGCCGTTCCAGGGCCGGTCCAGCGCGAGTGGGCGGGCCGGGTACTGCTGGACTGGGGGAAGATTCCGGCGTCCTATGGCTGGGTCTTCCCGAAGGGGGACCGGCTGACCGTCGGCGTGATCGCGTCCCGGCGGGCCGGCCTGGCAACGGAAAGAGCCGGCAAGCAGGGCGACGCAACCCGCGAGTACCTGCGCGAATTCGTCGAGCGCCTAGGGCTGGCCGGCTACCAGGCGGTCCGCGACTCGGGGCACCTGACCAGGTGCCGGTCGCAGGACTCGCCGCTGGGCAAGGGCCGGGTCATCGTCGCGGGCGACGCGGCCGGGCTGCTGGACCCGTGGACGCGAGAGGGCATCAGCTTCGCGCTGCGCTCGGGTGCCCTGGCCGGGGAGCTCGCCGCCAGGGCCGCCACCGCCGGACATGACACGCTCCCCGGCGGCGAGTACGCGGCCGCCGTCAACCGGGGACTCGGCGCGGAGATGCGCGCGGGCCGCATGCTGGCGACCGCCTTCACCCGGCACGCGGGGACCTTCCACCGGGGGCTGGCGTCGGCGAAGGGATGGCGGGCATTCGTCCGGCTGTGCCGCAGCGAGCTGCCCTACCCCGAACTGGTGCGCAAGCCGGCCGCGCGCACGGCGCTGGCCCTGCTCAATCGCCTGTAAGCGGCGGGAGGATCACCGATCGTAGGTTGTGACCTCGTCACATTGACGAGGCACGCGGGCCTCGGGTTACCTGTAGTCCTCATGCGGGACGAACTGATCTGCCACGCGCTCGACTGGAACCTGAGCGCGATCGACGTGCTGCGCCTGGTGCGCGACGACCCGCACCCGGTGGCGCTGCTCGGCGCCTGGGCGGGCGGCAGCGACATCATCGCGTCATCCCCGGTGCGAACGGCGAGCGATCCATTCGATGGCGTTCCCCCCGCGACGGCGCTTGGCACCGCGCCCGCCCAGGACAACGCGCCCGCCCGCCACCCGCGATTCGGCGGAGGCTGGATCGGCTACCTCGGATACGGCGCCTCGCAGCGGTTCCTGCCGGTGCCGCCCGCACCCGGCGGCCCGAGGCGGCTGCCCGCCGCCTGGTGGGGCTACTACGACCACGTGCTGCGCCGCGACCGCGCGACCGGCCAGTGGTTCTTCGAGGCGATCGCTTCCGGTGACCCCAGAAGCGACCCCCGAAGCGACGCCCAAGGCGTCCCCCGAGGCGTGCCCCGAAGCGACGGCCGCGCTGGCTTGATAGCGGCCCGCCGGGACGAGCTCGACCGCCGCGCGCGTGGCCAGCGACCGGAGCCCAACGCCTGCGCGTGCGGTCCCTTCTCCCTCACGCCGTCAGCGGACGAGCACAGGCAAGCCGTCCGCCGGGCCGTGGAGTACATCCGCCAGGGCGACATCTTCCAGGCCAACATCTGCCTGCGGCTGGAGGCGGGTTTTGACGGCGATCCGCTGGACGCCTTCTGCGCCGCCACCACCCGGCTGGATCCGCCGTACGCCGCCTTCCTGCGGATCAGCGGCGATGCCGCCATCGCGAGCCTGTCGCCGGAGCTGTTCTTGCGCCGGACCGGGGAGCGCGTGCTGTCTTCGCCGATCAAGGGCACCCGCCGGCGGCCAGCGGATCCGGCCGCCGCGCGGGCAAGCCGGGAGGAGCTGCACGGCCTCGGCCAAGGACGGGGCCGAGAACGTCATGATCGTGGACCTCATGCGCAACGACCTCAGCCGGGTCTGCCTGCCGGGCACCATCGAGGTTCCCGCGCTGCTGCGGGCCGAGCCGCATCCCGGCGTGTGGCACCTGGTCTCGGACGTCACCGGGACGCTGGCCCCCGGGACCGGCGACCAGGATCTCGTTGCCGCGACGTTCCCGCCGGGATCGGTCACCGGGGCACCCAAGGTCAGGGCGCTAGAGATCATCCACGAGCTCGAGCCGGCGCCCCGCGAGGCCTACACGGGGGCGATCGGCTATCGCAGCCCCGTCGCCGGCCTGGAGCTCAACGTCGCGATCCGCACCTTCGAGTTCCGGCAGTCCCGGGTGTGGCTGGGCAGCGGCGGCGGGGTGACGGCGCGCTCGGACCCCGACGGAGAGTTCCAGGAGTGCCTTCTGAAGGCACGCCCGCTGATCCAGGCGATCGGCGGCACGCTCGCCGGGAGAGCCCGCCGCGCGGCAATCAGCAGCTCAGGCCGCCACGCACTCCGCCGGTCCCGAACCTGGCCTGCGGCCGCGTGCCGCCATGGGGGTATTCACCTCGCTGCGGGTCACCAACGGGCTCGCGGCTGACCTGGACGAGCACCTGGCGCGGCTGGAAGCCAGCACGGTCGAGCTGTACGGCAAGCGACTGCCGGGGCGAGTGTGGCAGGAGCTGGCCGCCCTCCTGTGCGCTCCCGGGGAGCCCGTCCGGCCGTCCGGCCGGCTCCGCGTGACCGCCCAGCCCATGGGCGGGCCGCTCCAGGTGCGGGCTGAGATCGTGCCGGAGGGCCCGCCCGGCCCGGCGGTGACGCTACGGCCGGTGCTGGTCCCCGGCGGCCTCGGCCCGCACAAGTGGCGCGACAGGCGGCTGCTGGCCTCCCTGGCCGGGCCGCCGGAGCAGGCCCGGGATGAGCACCTGCTCCTCGTTGATGCCAACGGCGACGTGCTGGAGACCGACCGGGGGAATATCTTCGCGGTGGCGGCCGGCATCGTGGCGACGCCGCCGCTCGACGGCCGGTTCCTGCCCGGCCTTACCCGGGCGGACGTCTTGCGGATCGCGGCCGAGGCGGGCATCCCGGTGAAGGAAGCCCCGCTCACGGTGGAGGCCCTCGCGGCCGCCGATGAGGTCTTCGTGACGAATTCGGTCGGCGGCGTCGTGGGGGTCCGTTCGGGGCCGGTCACCGGGCTACTGTCCGCCGCGATCGCCGCGCGCCCGCTCCGCCCGCCCCCGCCGCCCCCTCAGGGAGCCCGCCTCCCCGAACGACACCACCTCACGGGATGGCACCACCCCGGGGAACGGCGGCAACTCCGAAGCCGGCGCGCTAACCAGAAAGCGCGACCACTGGTCGTGCTGGTCGACAACTACGACTCCTTCACCTATAACCTCGCGCACCTCCTGCTCGGAGCGGGGGCCGCGGTCGAGGTCATCCGCAACGACGAGGCCGCCGTCCCCGACGTCGCCGCCCTCCACCCGGACGGGATCGTCATCTCGCCCGGCCCGTGCGCGCCCGGCGAGGCGGGCATCAGCGTGGACCTCGTCCGCGCGCTCGGGGCGGGCACGCCAGTCCTGGGGATCTGCCTGGGACACCAGGTGATCGCCGCGGCGTACGGGGGCGCCGTGATCCGGGCGGCCGAGCCGGCCCACGGGTACGCCTCGGTGGTTAGCCACGACGGCCAGGGGGTGCTCGCGGGGCTGCCCGCCCGGTTCCCCGCCGCCCGCTACCACTCGCTGGTCGTCGACCCGGGATCGCTGCCGGGGACGCTGCGGGTCACGGCGTGGCTGGCCGGGCAGCCGGAACGCGTCGTGATGGGGATCAGGCACGCGTCCCACCCGGTCGAGGGACTGCAGTTCCATCCCGAATCGATCCTCACCGTCCCGCACGGCCGGGCCATCGTGGCCGCCTTTCTGCGGGCCACGATGGCCCCGGCCGGTTAGCAAGCGTGGCGGGTAGCACTGCGACCGGGATTACCCCGTTCCGGGCCGACAGGCTATCGTGCCTGCGTGGATGCGGAGCTGATGCGCGCGGCCGAGGCCGCGACAGGTTTCATGCCGGCCGATGAGGGGCTGGCGCTGTGCGAGACGGCGCAGGCCTACGGGAAAGCCGGCCCCGTGCTCGAAGTCGGCAGCTATTGCGGCAAGTCAGCGGTCTACCTCGCCGCGGGCGCGCGCGCGGCCGGGCAGAAGGTGGTCACCATCGATCACCACCGCGGGTCGGAGGAGCACCAGCCGGGCTGGGAGTACCACGACCCCGCCCTGGTCGACGCCGAGGCCGGCCGGATCGACACGCTGCCGCGACTTCGCGCCACCCTTGTCCAGGCCGGCCTGGAAGACGACGTGATCGCGATCGTCGCCCGTTCCGCCGAGGTAGCCAAGCTGTGGCGGACGCCGCTGGGCATGCTGTTCATCGACGGCGGGCACACCGATGCCGCCGCGCGGCAGGACTACGACGGCTGGGCGCGCTGGGTGGCCCCGGGCGGGGCGCTCGCGATCCATGACGTGTTCCCCGACCCCGCCGACGGCGGGCAGGCCCCGTACGGGATCTACCGCAAGGCGCTGGCCAGCGGCGAGTTCACCGAAGTCCGCCACGTGGGCTCCCTGCGGATCCTGGAGCGCACGCGCGCGGCCGGCGAGGAAAAGCATCCGCGGCCGGCCAGCCAAGTGCCCGCGGCCGGCTAGCGGGGAAGCGCGTCCGCCGACGTGGGGGAGCAGCCGCAGGCCCCCGGCTCGCCCGGGGAGTCGGCCGCGCCCGCGGCGGCGTCCCTGGCGGCACCCACGCCCGGGCCGTCACGGAAGATCGCCGTGCCCCCGCTGAAGCCCTGCAGGGCGTCCGCCGCGAGGATCACCGCCGCCGAGGTCCAGGAGCTGCGCTCGTCGGGGAAGTGGTTCTCGTTGACGTACTGCCAGCCCGTCCAGTACGAGCCATCCACGTGCCGCAGCCGCGCCACGGTCGCGAAGACGGCGCGCGCCTCCGCCGTCCGGCCGCACGCGTCCAGCGACATGACCAGCTCGCAGGTCTCGGCTACGGTCACCCACGGCTGGTCACTGACGCAGCGCACGCCCAGGCCGGGCACGACGAACACGTTCCAGCCCTGCGCCAGGCGCGCGGCGGCCGCCGCGCCCCGCAAGGCACCGCCAAGGACCGGGTAGTACCAGTCCATCGCGAACTCGCTCTTGTCGGCGAACGCCTCGGGGTGGCAGGCCAGGACGTGAGCCAGCTGCCCGGCGGCCAGTTCCCAGTCCGGCTGCGGGTCCCCGGCCAGCTCGGCGAGGGCGGTAGCGCAGCGAAGACCCTGCAGGATGCTCGCGCAGCCAGACAGGAGCGCGAACTCGCCTGGCTGCCCGGCGGCGTTGCGCTCCCACGCGACCTCTCCGCGCGGCGTCTGCAGGGCGAGCACCCACTCGGTCGCCTTCCATACCGTCGGCCACATCCGCAGCGCGAAGCCGATGTCCCCGGTCACCAGGAACTCGTGCCACACCCCGACCGCGACGTAGGCGGCATGATGCGACTCGGCGGCGTGGTCAGTCGCGACGCCGCCGGCGTACGTGCGCGGCCAGGACCCGTCGGCCCGCTGCTCCCGCGCCAGCCACTGGTAGGCCAGCCTTGCCTCCCGGCCAAGGCCGCAGGCGGACAGCGCCATCGCGCACTCAACGTGGTCCCACGGGTCTACGTGCCCGTCCGGCCAGGGGATCGCGCCGCTCGGCAGCTGGGCCGAGGCGATTGCCCGCGCCGTCGCGAGCATGTCGGCGGGCACGCCCGTCGTCCGGGCGGCGTCCGCCTCCCCCGGCGTGGTGCTCATAAAGCCGCCTTCACCGCGTAGACCACGAGGCTCTTGCCGATCAGCGGATTCAGCGCGGCTTCCGCGTAGCGGGTCAGGGCAGGGCGCCGCATGATGTCCCACACGAGCATGCTGTGGTAGCCGCGCACCGCCGGATGGGCGTCGTTCCCCACGCCGACGGCGCACTTCAGCCACCAGAACGGCGAGTGCAGCCCGTGTGCGTGATGACTGCCGGTCACCCGCAGCCCGGCGCGCTCGAGCTTGGCGACAAGCTCCGCCCGCGTGAAGATCCGCAAGTGGCCGCCCGGCACCTCGTGGTACTCATCGGACAGTGCCCAGCACACCCGCTCCGGCAGCCACGCCGGCACCGTGACCGCCGCGACGCCGCCGGGCCGCAGCACCCGCGCCACCTCCGCCATCGCCCGCTGGTCGGCCGGCACGTGCTCCAGGATCTCAGCGGCGATTACCTTATCGAAGGCACCGTCCCCGAACGGCAGGTTCGTGGCGTCGCACCGAGTCGCGTGCGCCGCGCCGGGCGGTCTGGCCTGCCCCTCCTCGTGCATCGCGCCGAGCATCCCGCGCACCCCGGAGAGCTCGTCGCCATTGAGGTCGGCGGCGACCACGCGGGCGCCGCGACGATACGCCTCGAAGGCGTGCCGCCCGGCGCCACAGCCCAGGTCGAGCAGGCGCTCGCCCGGAGTGACCTGGAACTTACTGAAGTCGACTGTCAGCATGCGGGCTCCGGGTAGTTCGGGGGGATGTTCGCCCGGGAATCGCCAGGTGTCCGCCAATCGCCTGGCGGTAGAGCTGCGCCGTCGCCGCGGCCACGGCCGTCCAGGCGAACCGCTCGCCGACCCGTCGCAGCGCGCGCTGCGAGAGCTCCGCCCGCTGCGACGGCGAATCGGTCAGTCGCCGCAGCGTGGCGGCGAGCTCCTCGGCGTCGCCCGGCCGGACCAGGATCGCGCCGTCGCCGGTCACCTCGGGCAGTGCCCCGGCCCGCGTCGCGACCAGCGGCGTGCCGGAGGCCATGTGCTCAACGGCCGGCAGCGAGAAGCCCTCATACAGCGACGGCACGACCGCGATCTCCGCCGACGCCAGCAACCGCGCGTACTCCTCGTCCGGCAGGCCCGGGGTGAAGGCGACCCGCTCGCCGAGCGACAACTGGGTGACCAGCGCCCTGGTCTCCTCCGAGGGGCTGCCGACGACCCGCAGGTGGACATCGCGCTCGGTGGCGAGCTTGGCCAGCGCGCGCAGCAGCACGCCGAGTCCCTTCAGCGGCATGTCCGCGCTGGTCACCGCCACGATGCGGCCCGGCACCCGGGAAGCTGAACCGGGCCGGAAGCGCCGGGTGTCCACGCCCAGCGGCACGATGTGCACGTTCTCCGGGCGGACGCGGAAGTCCCGGCAGATATCGTGCCTGGAAGATTCGGACACCGTGATCAACGGTCCCGCCCGGCGGGCGACCCGGCCCTGCATCCGGACGAAGCCGTACCAGCGCTCCTTGTTCAGCCGCTGGATGAGGGACCGGCCGGCGAGGTCCAGCCGGCGGTCCACGGTGATGGGATGGTGGATGCTGGTCACGAGCGGCAGCCCGAGGCGGCGCACGCCGAGCATCCCGTAGCCGAGTCCCTGGTTGTCGTGGACCACGTCGAAGTCGCCTGGCCGTGCCCGCAGGACGCGCAGCGCGCGGATGCTGAAGGTCAGCGGCTCGGGGAACGCCCCGGCCCACATCATCGCCGTCTCAAGCCCGTCGGCCCAGTCGCGGATTTCGCCCGGCCGCGGGGTGCGGAACGGGTCGTCATCCCTGTACAGGTCGAGACTCGGGACCTCGCGCAGGACAGGGCCGGGATCCAGGTCAGGGTAGGGCTGCCCGGAGAGCACCTCGACGTGGTGCCCGAGAGCGGCTAGCTCCCGGCTCAGGTGCCGTACGTACACGCCCTGGCCACCGGAGTGCGGCTTGCTGCGGTAAGACAATAGCGCCACGCGCAGCGGTGAGTTCTCGGAGGCCACGGGGCACCTTACCATCAGGTAGCTTCCCTCGTAGCAGTAGCCTCAGCCATGAGCCTCCGGCCAGCCTTCAGCCCTGATCGCGGGTCGTTAGCCCTTATTCGCAACGCCGCTTCGGCCCCTTTGCCCCGCCCCGGCACGCGCGGCGCGGTCAGTGCCCGACCGTGGTGCCGATGGCGAGGCCGATCAGGTACGTCAGTCCGGCGGCGAACGCGCCGAGCACCAGCTGCCGCAGCGCGCCGCGCCAGAACGGGCGGGCCGTCAGCCGGGCCACGATCCCGCCGCCGACGACCGCGGCCAGCGCGGAAAGCGCGAGCGCTATCCACAGCACGTTCCCCGCGAACAGGTACGGGAACAGCGGGATGATCGCGCCGCAGGCGAACGACGCGAGCGAGGCCGCGGCCGCCACGACCGGCGACGGCAGCTCGGCCGGGTTGACCCCGAGCTCCTCGATCGCGTGGATGGCTAGCAGCTTGTCCGGGTAAGCCGGAGATCTCGTCGGCGGCCTGCCGGGCCGTGGCGGCGGACAGGCCGCGCGCGCGGAGCATCCCGACGAGCTCGGCGTTCTCGGCGGCGGCGTTGGTCTCCAGCTCGTGCTGCTCCTTGTTGACCTCCGACTGGACCAGCTCGTTCTGCGAGGAGACCGAGACGAACTCGCCCGCCGCCATCGAGAAGGCGCCCGCCGCCAGGCCCGCCAGGCCGGTGAGGATGATCGCGTGCCGGTCACCGCCGCCGCCGCCAACGCCGGCGATGAGCGAGACGTTGGTGACGAGCCCGTCCATGGCGCCGAAGACCGCCGGCCGCAGCCAGCCGCCGGACACGTCACGGTGCTCGTGACCGTACGCATCCGGCTGGGCCTGGTGCCTGCTGGTCATGCTGTCCCTCCACATCTCCTGGCGCGACCATTGTAGGAACGCCCGGCGCGTCCTCGCGGCCAGCACCCAACCCCGCTGCCCCGTCCCGTGCCGTGCCGCCCCCCCGTCCTGTCCCGTGCCGCTCCCCGCCGTCCCGTGCCGCGTGCCGGCCGCCCCCCGTGCCGTGCCGCTCCCGTGCGGCCGCCCCCCCGTCCCGCCGTGGCCCCGCTCCCACCCCCGCTGGCGGTGCCGGTATGCCCGAAACCTCCACCCGCTGGCGGTTCCGGGGTTCTGTCAGGCACCCGCTGGCGGCGGCGGGTGCCGGATCCCGCAACACCGCTGCCGCCAGCGGGCGCCGATCCGGGACCGGATCGGGCTGAACGCCGCCCGGCACGCCAGCCAAGGCCGTCCGACTAAGCCAGCCTCGCGGGCCACCGCCCCGGCGATCAGCGGGCGAGACCCGGGTACCGGCCGCGGAAGCGAACCAGCGGGTCGCCCCGCTCAGCGGCATAGGCGACGCGCGTGACGGTCGAGATCACCAGGAGGTGGTCGCCGGCCGGGACGCGGCGGGCGACCGAGCATTCCAGGGCCGCTAGCCCGCCCGCCGGGATGAGCGCTCCCGAGTCCGCGCCGCGCTCGTGCTCCACGTCGTCGAGGATCAGCCGGGCCGAGGGGCGGCCGGAGGTGGCGAACTTGCCCGCCAGCACGTGCTGCCCGGCGGAAAGCAGCGTGACCGCGAACCGCGCGGCGGGCAGCGAGGGGCGGCTCAGCACCTCGGCCGGGTAGGAGTCCGCCATCAGCGCGACGAGCACCATCGGCGGGTCGAGCGATACCGGGCAGAACGCGCTCACCGTGGCCCCGATGTCGTCCCGGTCATCGGCCAGCGTGACCAGCGTGACCCCGGACGCCCAGCCGGACAAGGCGGCGGCGAGGTCGCCCGCGGCGGCGTACTTCGGCACGGGGAAGGAGTCGGGGATCGGCACGGGAGTGAAGTCGGTCACCCCGGCGAGGATAGCCGACGAGGGCAGCCCGGCGAGAAGCACGCAGGGAGCGGGCCCGGGGTGTGACGGGGGAGCGGCAGGGTGATCATTGGAGGTGTGACAAGCCGTGTGATTCGCGCTCCCCGAGGGGCAACGCTGACGTGCAAGGGCTGGCCCCAGGAGGCCGCCATGCGGATGCTCATGAACAACCTCGACCCCGAGGTTGCCGAGCATCCCGACCAGCTCATCGTCTACGGCGGGTCCGGACGGGCGGCGCGCAGCTGGCAGGCGTACGACGCGATCGTGGCCACGCTGCATGACCTCGGCGCGGATGAGACCCTGCTCGTCCAGTCCGGCAAGCCGGTCGGCGTGCTGCGGACGCACGAGTGGGCACCGCGGGTCCTGATCGCCAACTCGAACCTGGTGCCGAACTGGGCGACCTGGGATGAGTTCCGCCGCCTGGAGCGGCTCGGCCTCACCATGTACGGCCAGATGACGGCGGGATCGTGGATCTACATCGGCACGCAGGGCATCTTGCAGGGGACGTACGAAACTTTTGCCGCCATCGCCGGCAAGCGGTATGGCGGTTCGCTCAAAGGTACGATAACCTTGACAGCGGGCCTCGGCGGAATGGGCGGCGCCCAGCCGCTCGCGGTCACCATGAACGGCGGCGTGGTGATCTGCGTGGACTGCGATCCCTCGCGGGTGGCGCGGCGGATCGAGCAGGCATACCTCGACGAGCAGGCCGAGGACATCGACGACGCCGTACGTAAGGCCGTGGCGGCACGGGACGCGGGCATCCCGCTGTCGTTGGGGCTGGTAGGGAACGCGGCGGACATCCTGCCGCGGATGCTGGCCGCCGGGGCGCCCATCGACATCGTCACCGACCAGACGTCGGCCCATGACCCGCTTACCTACCTGCCGAGCGGGGTGGCGTTCGAGGACATGGCGGCGCTGCGCGCGGAGGACCCGGACGGGTTCACCGCGCGGGCAAGGGAGTCGATGGCCGCGCACGTCGCGGCGATGGTCGGCTTCCAGGACGGCGGGGCGGAGGTGTTCGACTACGGGAACTCGATCAGGGGCGAGGCACAGCTAGCGGGGTACGAGCGGGCGTTCGCGTTCCCCGGGTTCGTCCCGGCGTACATCCGGCCGCTGTTCTGCGAGGGCAAGGGGCCGTTCCGGTGGGCGGCACTGTCCGGCGATCCCAAGGACATCGCCGCGACCGACCGCGCGGTAGCCGAGCTGTTCCCCGACAATGAGCCGCTGAACCGGTGGCTGCGCCTGGCGGCGGAGAGGGTCAAGTTCCAGGGGCTGCCCGCGCGGATCTGCTGGCTTGGCTACGGCGAGCGGCAGCTGGCCGGTGTGCGGTTCAACGAGATGGTCGCCCGGGGCGAGGTAGCCGCGCCGATCGTGCTGGGCCGCGACCACCTGGACACCGGGTCGGTCGCCTCGCCCTACCGCGAGACCGAGGGCATGGCCGACGGCTCGGACGCCATCGCCGACTGGCCGCTGCTCAACGCGCTGGTCAACACGGCCTCCGGCGCGTCCTGGGTGTCGATTCACCACGGCGGCGGGGTCGGCATGGGCCGGTCCATCCACGCCGGGCAGGTCTGCGTCGCCGATGGCACCGAGCTAGCGGCGGCCAAGCTAGAGCGGGTGCTGACCAACGACCCGGGCATGGGCATCATCCGGCACGCCGACGCGGGATACGAGACGGCACAGCGTCTCGCGGACGCGCACGGCCTCAGCGTCCAGGTCGAACCGGGCGCATGACCATTCCCGGTGGTCACGCGGGCGCCACTCCCGGCCTGCCCGGGGCGGTGCCCGCGGCCAGCGTGCCGCTGCCCGGCTCCGGGGCACTGCCCGGCTCCGGGGCACTGCCCGGCTCCGGGGCACTGCCCGGCACCGAGCAACCGGTCCGCCGCTGGCACGCGGAGCTCGCGTGGCTGGGGCGCGGCTCGCAGTCCGCCCATGACGTGCTCATCGAGGCGTCGGGCGAACGGTTCACCGCCGTCACGCCGGCGGTGCCCGCCTCGGCCGTGCCGCCCGGCACGACGCGGCTGGCCGGCCTCACCCTGCCGGGCCTGGCGAACGCGCACTCGCACGCCTTCCACCGGGCGCTGCGCGGCGGGGCCGGGACCGCCGGGGACTCGTTCTGGACCTGGCGCGACCGGATGTACGACGTCGCCGCCCGGCTGGGCCCCGACAGCTACTACGCCCTCGCCCGCGCCACCTACGCGGAGATGGCCCTCGCCGGGATCACCTGCGTGGGGGAGTTCCACTACCTGCACCACCAGCCCGACGGCACCCCCTACGACGACCCCAACGAGATCGCCCGTCGTCTCCTGGACGCCGCTGCCGCCGCCGGCCTGCGTATCACCCTGCTCGACACGTGCTACCTGGCGGGCGGGCTCGAGCCCGACGGTACCCTCCTGCCGCTCGCGGGCGCGCAGCTCCGGTTCGGCGACGGCACGGCGGCCAACTGGGCGGCCAGGATGGCCTGCTTCGAGTGCGACAGCCTGGGCATGC
The DNA here is from genome assembly GCA_963735415.1 of uncultured Actinomycetota bacterium. GTDB lineage: Bacteria > Actinomycetota > Actinomycetes > Streptosporangiales > Streptosporangiaceae > Trebonia. The sequence continues at coordinate 158,752 of CAVTLB010000016.1, forward strand.
TGGGACCGCACGCCCGGATCGGCGCGGCCATTCACTCGGTGCGCGCGGTGCCGCGGGGGCAGATGCCAGACGTCATGGCCTGGTCCCGCCACCACGGAGCGCCAGTCCACGTCCACCTGTCCGAGCAGCCCCTGGAAAACGCGGCGACCCATGCCGCGTGGGGCATGACCCCCGCCGAGGTGCTCGAGGACGCCGGGGTGCTCGGCCCGCGCGCGACCATGGTGCACGCGACCCACCTGACCGAAACAGACATCGCGCTGCTCGGCGACTCCCAGTGCGCCGTGTGCATGTGCCCGCTGACCGAGGCCGACCTCGCCGACGGGGTAGGCCCCGCCCCGGCGCTGGCGGCGGCCGGGTGCGCGCTCAGCCTGGGCAGCGACGGCCACGCGGCCATCGACCTGCTCGCCGAGGCCCGCTGGATGGAGCTGTCGCAGCGGCTCGTCTCCCGGCGCCGCGGCCACTTCGCCGCCGCCGACCTGGCGCTCGCCGCCTCCGGCAGCGGGCACGCGTGCCTGGGCTGGCCGGACGCGGGGGAGATCGTCCCCGGTGCCTACGCCGACCTCGTCACCGTCTCACTGGACACCCCCCGCCTGGCCGGGGCGGCCGGCGGGGTCGCCGGCCCGCTCGCGGCGGTCTTCGCCGCCGGGACGGCCGCCGACGTCAGTCACGTGGTCGCCTCCGGCCGCGACATCGTCCGCGATGGCCGCCACCTGCTCATCGACGACGTGTCCGCCGACCTTGCCGCCGCGATCAGCGCGGTCGTGAGCTCATGAGCGTCCTCATCAGCGGCATCGGCGAGCTCGTCACCAACGTCCCGCCCGGCGGCGAGCCGGGCGGCTGGACGGACGCCGAACCAGGCCGGGACCCGGGCGCGTGGCCGCGTGGCTTCGCCGCCATCAGCGATGCCGCGCTGGTCATCGAGGGCGACCGGGTCGCCTGGACCGGGCCCGCCGCCAGCGCCCCGGCCGCCGACGAGCGGATCGACGCCGGCGGCCGCGCGGTGCTCCCAGGCTTCGTCGACTCGCACGCGCACCTGCTCTTCGCCGGCGAGCGGTCCGCCGAGTTCGCCGCCCGCATGGCCGGGCAGTCCTACGCCGCGGGCGGCATCCGCGCCACCGTGGCTGCCACGCGCGCCGCCAGCGATGACGACCTGCGCGCCGGGCTGCGCGGGCTGGCCGGCGAAATGCTCAGGCAGGGGACCACCACGTTCGAGTGCAAGTCGGGCTACGGGCTGACCGTCGAGGACGAGCGCCGCTGCGTCGCGCTGGCGAGCGAGGTCACCCCCGAGGTCACGTACCTGGGCGCCCATGTCGTGCCGGCCGAGTACGCCGATGACCCGGCCGCCTACGTGGCCCTGGTCACCGGGGGGATGCTCGACGCCTGCGCCCCGCATGCCCGCTGGGTAGACGTGTTCTGCGAGCGCGGCGCGTTCGACGGCGACCAGGCCCGCGCGATACTCGCCGCGGGCGCGGCCAGGGGCCTGCTGCCCCGGGTGCATGCCAATCAGCTCGGTCCAGGCCCGGGGGTCACCGTGGCGGTCGAGGCAGGCGCCGCGTCCGCCGATCACTGCACGTTCGTCACCGACGCCGACATCGAGGCGCTGGCGTCATCAGGAACGGTGGCGACGCTCCTGCCGGGCGCGGAGTTCGGTACCCGCCAGCCCTACCCGGACGCTCGCCGCCTGCTCGACGCGGGCGTCACCGTCGCGCTCGCCACGGACTGCAATCCAGGGTCGTCGTTCACCTCGAGCATGCCGTTCTGCGTCGCGATCGCGGTCAGGGACATGCGGATGACGACCGCGGAGGCCGTCTGGGCCGCCACCGCCGGCGGTGCCCGCGCGCTGCGCCGGCCCGACATCGGCTACCTCGCCCCGGGCGCCCGGGCCGACCTGGTGATGCTCGACGCCCCGTCGCACGCCTACCTGGCCTACCGCCCCGGCGTCCCGCTCGTGCGCGCGGTCTGGCGCTCCGGCGCGGTCACGTGGCCGTCGCCGAGTGCCGCCGGTCGCCAGTACCGGGCTCGCCAGTAGCAGCGCCCGCGCCTCACCCGGCCGGTGAGGTGATGGCCTCGCGCCAGCGCCTTCTCGTCGACGTCGCTGAGCGTCCAGGGCTTCGCGTCGAAGTACAGGAACCCCAGGATCCCGGCCGCCCGCGCCGCGGCGACGCATGCTGGTGAGCCGCGCGGCCGTGGTGGCATCGGCGTTGATGCCCGTCTCCGCGATCCAGATCGGGCGGCTGGTCAGGGCGCGGACGTCGGCGACCGTCTGGCCGAACACGGACTGGAAGGTGTCCGAATCGGAGCGCAGGTAGCCATCGATGCCGACCACGTCGACGTACCTGGCTGCCCGGCCAGTAGGGTGCGATCGCTCCGGCTCCGACCGCTTGCTCGATCGTTGGGTGCCCAGACCCAGTCGACGAGGCCGGGCGCGGCGGCAGCTGACCACGGTGACGACGTGGTCCCAGGCCGCGACCCACTGCGCGGGGGTGACCTTCTCCTGGCCGCCGAGACCCCACGGATACCAGCGGCCGTTCATCTCGTGGGCGAACGTGACCATCACCGGCTGGCCGTACGCCGCGATCTCGTGCCCGAATGAGGTCAGGTAGGAGTCGTAGGCGCCCGCGGCGATATCCGTCAGCGACGGGTTAGCCGCCCTGGCAGCCCGTGCAGTGCCAGGGCTCCATCTCCACGAACGGCACGATGCCGTCGGCGCTCGCATCCTGGGCGAACGACGTGTTGAACGGCTTCAGCCAGGATGAGTAGTAGTTCACGATCCGGGGCCTGACGGGCAGGTTGTTGATCTCCTGCGTGGCGAACCAGCTGCTTTGCCCCACGTACCAGCCAAGCGCCGGCGCGGGCAGGGCGGGATGCGGCGTCCGGCTCGGCGCAGGGGTCGGCACGGAACTGGGACGCCCGCCCGCGGCGGGCCCGCCCGAAGGGGCACTACCCGCGGAGGATCCGCTGGCGGAAGCCGAGGCGGCCGGAACGGGTGCGAGGCGTAGTCGCCCCCGAGCCAGCGGAGGCAGGTGCCGCCGGGCGAGGGGCGACCCCGACAGGGGCAGCGGACGAGGCCGGGTGCCGCCGGCGCGGCCTGGCCTGGCCCGTCGGGCTGCTCGCCGTGTCCGGCGAGTACACCTGCCCGAGCTGAGCCCGGCTGCTGCGCGAAGTCGGGGGCCGTCCCTAGCTGCCCGGCCGGCGAATCAGGCGTGCCCGCGGCCGAGCTGGCCTCCACTTGGGCGCCGTCGCCGCCGCCGTATCCGCACGCGGGCACGGCGAAAAGCACCGCGACAGCGGCGATAGCGGTACTCGCCTGTCCCCATCTCGCTAGCATGCGCTCGACTATCGCCGCACAGAGGGACGACTTCGACGCACGCCGAACACCGTCAGCTGAAATGCGGCGGAACATTACCTGAACGATCGCCCGGGAACGCCGGGAACGTTGGTCAGCTGATGCGCCAGTTGCCTGGAAGCATCAGGGGACCGTACGGCGGGAGGCCGAGCTGGGCCGCGATGTCCCCGGCCGGGCCCCAGCCCTCGGTGAACGCCGCGCGCACGAGCGCCGCCGCCGACAGCGCACCGGACAGGCCGCCCGCCGCACCGGACAGGCCGGAGAGCGCGGCGGGCAGCGCCTCGGTCGACTCGGCCGGGCGGAGCTGGTCTAGCGGGCGCATCCTGGGCAGGACCCGCACCGGGGCGTCGGCGGCAAGGCCGCCGCGGCGACGGGCGATGGCCAGCGCGTCGCGCAGCCCGCCCGCCTCGTCGGCCAGCCCGTGGGCCACGGCGTCGGTCCCGGTCCAGACCCGGCCGCGGGCGAGCTCGTCCACCCGGTCGAGGGGCAGCCGTCGCCCGTCGCTGACCTTCTGGGTGAAGTCAGCGTAGATCGCGTCGAGCCAGAGGTTGATCCGGTCCCATTCGTCGGTCGTGAACGGGCGGGCCACGGAGAACATGGCCGCGTTGTCGTCTTCGGCGATCACCTCGCTGTTCACGCCGGCCCGGCCGAACAGGTCCCGCAGCACCGGCTTGCCCAAGATGACGCCGATCGAGCCGGTGATGGTCCCCGGCTGCGCCACGATGACGTCGGCGGGCGCGCTGATGAAGTAGCCGCCGGACGCGGCGACGTCCCCCATCGACACGATGACCGGCTTGCCCGCGCCGCGGATCCGGACCACCTCGCGCCAGATGACGTCCGACGCGGTCGCCGAGCCGCCGGGGCTGTTCACCCGGAGCACCACCGCGCGAGCCCGCTCGTCGGCCCCGGCGGCGCGCAGCGCGGCCCCGATCGTGTCCGACCCGATGCCGCCGCCCGAGCCGGGACCCCGTCCGCTACGGCCGGACCTGATGACGCCCTGGGCGTAGACCAGCGCGACGTACCGCTCGTGAATGCCGTTCTGCAGCCGGCGCGCGACCCCGTGCTGCACGCCAGTCAGCGCGTGCGACCGCTGGTAGCGCTGCAGGTGGAGCAGGGTGGCCTCGGCCCCGGCCTTCTTGCGGGCCGCGTCGTAGACCTCGTCGCGGTAGCCGAGGGTATCCACCAGCCCCTCGTCGAGGGCTTCCTGGGCGAGGAAAGGGCCGCGGGCGAACAGTTCGCGTGCCTGCTCGGGCGTCTTGCCGCGGGTCGCCGCGATGCCCGCCGCCACCTGCTCGGCGACCGACCCGATGAGCCGCTCGACGTCCTCGCGGGCCGGGCCGGTGAAGCCGGCCTCGGTGAACCGGTCGGCGGCCGACTTGTACTCGTGCCGCTTGGCGCTCTGGAAGTCCACGCCGACCTTGGCCAGCGCGTCATGCAGGAAGACCTGCTCGACGGCGGGGCCGGTCAGCCCGAGCGCCCCCGTGGGCTGCAGCCAGATCGTGTCGAACGCGGTCGCCAGGTAGTACGGCAGGTTGCCCCGGGTGAACTCACCGAACGTCTCGGCCCACGCGATCGCGGGCTTCCCGGCCGCGCGGAAGTCCAGGATGGCCTCGCGCAGCTCCTGGATCCGGGCCAGCCCGATCCGGCTCCCGCCGACCTTGGTGACCAGGATCTTGACCCGGTCGTCGCGCGCGGCCCGCCGCAGCGCCTCAAGGACGTCCGCCATCCGCAGGTGGCGAATGGACATGACGGCGGAGATGGGGTCGCCCGGCGGTCCCTCGGTGACCCCCTCGGTGAGGTCGAGCTCCAGGATCAGCGGTCCGGTCCGGCGCTTGTTCAGCTGGGCGATCTTTCCGGAAAGCTGGCTCGTGAGCGCATCTGCCATGCGGCCAGCTTACGGCGCGCTGGCTACTCTTCCGTTTAATGATCCATTGATCCCTGAAACGGAATGTGGTGACCGTGGTGCCGGAGCATTCCCGTGGCGACGACGTCGAGCCCGCAACGGCCCGCGCGGGCGACGATGCGTGGATCATCGTCGACATAGCCAACGTAATGGGAGCGCGCGCCGACGGCTGGTGGCGCGACCCGCCGGGCGCGGCACTGCGCCTGTGCCGCGAGATCGCCGCCCTGGCCGCCCGGGGCATCCCCGCATCCGCCCTGCCCGCGGGAGTGGTTCCCGGTTCCCCCGCGAAATGGATCCTCGTTCTCGAGGGTCGTGCCCGGGCCGCCGCCGCCCGGTGGGACATGTTGGATCCTGAGTCTTCGGTTAATTCGCCGGCCTTGGCGAGGCTCGTGCTCGCCCCGGGATCGGGCGACGACACGATCGTCGCGCAGGCCCGTGACCTGCAAGGATGCCGCCTTGTCGTGACCGCCGACCGGGAGCTGCGGCGGCGCTGCGAGCAGTACGGGGCGCTCGTGACGGGTCCTCGATGGCTTTTGAGCCTGTTGTAGTGCCGTAACATAAAAGTTATAACCCTCATTGCCGCAACGCACCGGAGGGTTGGAAGCGCTGTCAGTGACGCTTCTGGCCGATTACTGTCCGTATCGAACAGAAACTGATGCGTAATGTACGTGATCTTCATTGTCGCAATCGTCTTGGTCGCGGGCTTGTTCCTGCTGCTTGACCGGGGCCTGAAGGCGATCGACCGGGGCCGTCGGCGGCGGGTGGCCGCCCAGCGCCTAGCGGCCGCCGCGAGCCGGGCCGAGAAAGAGCAACACCAGCGTCAAGAGCAGCAGGAAGTGAGCGGGGCGCTCACGAACGTGCTCCCCGCGATCGGCCAGACCGACCGCGGCCCCCGCAAGGTCGCCTAACCCGCGCCTGGCCCCTCCCCGAGCGCAAGCCCTCCCGCTGCGGCCCCGCCGTGCCCGCCGCAGTCTCGCCGTGCCCGCCGCACCCCCCGGCCCGCCCGCCGCACCCCGCCGTGCCCGCCGCAGTCCCGGCGTGCCCGCCGCACCCCGCGCGCCCGCCGCTCCGCCGCACCCCGCTCCCGGCCTGCTCCGCCGCACCCCCGGCCTGCCCCGCCGCAGTCCCGGCGTGTCCGCCGCACCCCGGCCTGCCCCGCCGCACTCCAGGCGTCGCCACTGCTGGTTTTGCGACGTTCGCACGCCTTCCGCTGCTACCGGTTGTTACTAGTCGATAGTGCTCAACGGGCCTAACTGATTCAGGATGCGGTCGCGGCGTAAGCGTTGCGAATCAAGCTGAGTTCTCGGCGTGTCGTGGAAGCGGATCGTTATGCGCGATTTGCCGCATTCGTGTGATTCGTGTAGCTGATGGTCGTCATTAGCCGACAGTGGTCAACGGGCCTAACTGATTCAGCCTTTGGGGGTGCCCGCCCCCAAACTGTAAAACATTTAGGCCCGATGACGATAGGCGACCATGCGCGACGCGCCCGCCATCCTCGCCACCTGGCGGGCACCAGAGCACGAGCGAGGCACGGCAGCGGATTCAGGAGCGCGACTCACCGCAAAATCACCTATTTCTGGAACGCTTACGCCGCAACCAGATCGTCAATCAGTTAGGCCCGGCGATGACGGACGACCATGCCCGCCCGGCCTGCCGTCCCGGCCGCCCGATGCCACGTCGCCCGCCAGGCCCGGCAGGCGACGTGGTCACTCCGGCGCGAGCCAGATGGCGCCGAGCGGAGGCACCGCGATCGTCGCGGAGGCTGGCCGGCCGTTCCACGATTCGGGGACCGCCTGGACCACGCCGAAGTTGCCCACGCCGCTGCCGCCGTACGCGGCGGCGTCGGTGTTCAGCACCTCGCGCCAGCGCCCCGCCCGCGGCAGCCCGATGCGGTAGGACATGTGCGGCATCGCCGAGAAGTTGGTCACGCAGGCGAGCGTCGGCAGCACCGGCCCGCTGACGTCCCGGCCCGGCATGGGCGTGCCGAACCGAAGGAACGACAAGACGTTGCCGGCCGCGTCGTTCGCGTCGATCCAGGAGAACCCGTCGGGCACGGTGTCCTGGGACCACAGGGCGGGGCTCGCCCGGTACACCGCGTTCAGGTCACGGACGAGCCGCTGGACCCCGAAGTGGACGCCGTACTCGAGCACCCACCAGTCCAGCCCGGCCTCCTCCGACCATTCCGACTGCTGGCCGAACTCCGATCCCATGAACAGCAGCTGCTTGCCGGGGTGCGCCCACATGTAGCCCAGCAGCGCGCGCAGCCCGGCGAAGCGGCGCCACTCATCGCCCGGCATCTTGGAGACCAGGGAGCCCTTGCCGTGCACCACCTCGTCGTGCGACATCGGCAGGATGAAGTTCTCCGAGTACGCGTACACCATGGAGAACGTCAGCTCGTTGTGGTGGTACTGCCGGTAGACCGGGTCACGCTTCAGGTACTCGAGCGTGTCGTTCATCCAGCCCATGTTCCACTTGAAGCCGAACCCGAGCCCGCCGGAGTCCGTCGGCCGGGACACCCCGCCCCAGGCGGTGGACTCCTCCGCGATCATCATGATCCCGGGGATCCGCTTGTAGCAGGTGGCGTTGACCTCCTTGAGGAACGCGATGGCATCCAGGTTCTCCCGGCCGCCGTACTCGTTCGGCAGCCACTCGCCTTCCTTGCGCGAGTAGTCCAGGTACAGCATCGAGGCGACCGCGTCCACCCGCAGCCCGTCGATGTGGAACTCCTCGAACCAGTAGATGGCGTTGGCGACGAGGAAGTTGCGCACCTCGCGGCGGCCGTAGTTGAACACCAGGGTTCCCCAGTCGGGGTGCGCGCCCAGGCGCGGGTCGGCGTGCTCGTACAGCGACGTGCCGTCGAACTGCGCCAGCGCCCAGGCGTCCCGCGGGAAGTGCGCGGGCACCCAGTCGATGATCACCCCGATGCCCGCCTGGTGCAGCGCGTCGACCAGGAACCGGAAGTCGTCCGGGTTCCCGTACCGCGAGGTGGGCGCGTAGTAGGAGGTGACCTGGTAGCCCCATGAGCCGCCGAAGGGGTACTCGGCCACCGGCAGCAGCTCGACGTGGGTGAAGCCCATGCTCGCCACGTAGTCCGCGAGCTCGACGGCGAGCTCGCGATAGGACAGCCCGGGCCGCCAGGAGCCGAGGTGCACCTCGTAGATGCTCATCGGGGAGCTGACGGGCTGCGCGTGCGCCCGGTCGGTGAGCCAGGTCAGGTCGTTCCACTCATAGGACGACTCGAACACCACCGACGCGGTGGCGGGCGGCACCTCGGCGTAGGAGGCCAGCGGGTCGGCCTTCTCCCGCCAGATGCCGTCCTGGCCGCACACCCAGAACTTGTACTTGGCGCCGCTGTCGACACCGGGCACGAACAGCTCCCAGACACCGGACGCGCCGAGCGACCGCATCGGGTGGGACCGCCCGTCCCAGAGGTTGAAGTCGCCGGTGACCCGCACCCCGCGCGCGTTCGGCGCCCAGACGGCGAACGCGGTCCCGGTAACTTCCCCCCCGAACGTGCTCGCCTGGCGCGGCCCGGCATCGTAGCGCCGCACGCGCGCGCCCAGGGCACGCCACAGTTCCTCGTGGCGTCCTTCGCCGATCAGGTAAAGGTCAAGCTCCCCGACGGTCGGCAGGTGCCGGTAGGGGTCATCCTGCAGCGGGTCTGCGGGGGGGTCAAGGGGGGTCCTCCCCCCTTGAGGGGCGAAGCTGCCGCCTGACGTTTCGTAGATGACCTCCAGCCGGTAGTCAGGCACCGCCCCCACGCTCGGGGGGAGGGTCGCCTCGAAGACCCCCTGGTGCAGGTGGGGCATCGGGTACCTGCTGCCGTCGGGCAAGACGGCGGTGACCGACACGGCGAGCGGGCGCAGCGCGCGGATCGTAATGCCGTTGGCGGTCAGGTGCGCGCCGAGGAACGAGTGCGGGTTGTGGTGGTGGCCCGCGACGATCTCCTCGATCGCGTGCATGAGCTCCCAGTCGGGCGCGGGGCCCTGCCGCGGGGCGGGCGCGGGGTCGCTCGCGTCTGAGGTGCCCCGCTCTGAGGTGCCCGGCTCCGAGGTGCGCTGCGCCGAGGTAGCCGTGGCGCGCGGGTCGGCGGCGGTCGTGCCGCCGGGCTGGGACGACGGTGGTTCGGGCGTTCGGTATGTCATCACGTTGCTCACGGTCCTGGTGCCGGGCTAGAGGTCCGCTAGGGACTCTAGCGGGATGGGCAGCCATGAGGGACGGTGCCTGGCCTCATAGAGCACCTCATAGACGGCCTTGTCCAGCTGAAGGGCGCGCAGCAGGACATCATTGGCCGCCGGGTCGAGGCCCCCCGCCTCGGCGTATCCAGCGCAGAAGGCGGTGGCGTTCCGCCTGGCCCAGTCGCGGGCCTTGCCGCTCAGCGCCTCGGCATCGGGATGGCCGATGAGCTGGTGGCGGGCGGCGTAGTCGAAGGAGCGGAGCATCCCGGCGACATCTCGCAGCGGGGAGGACCGCGCGCGGCGATGCGCCAGCGGCGTCGCTGGCTCGCCCTCGAAGTCGAGCACCACCCAGCCGGTCTCCGTGCGCAGCACCTGGCCGAGGTGGTAGTCGCCGTGCACGCGCTGTACCGGGAACGGGCCGCTGAGCTTGGCCAGTTGCGAGTACGCCGAGCCGATCATGTCCGCGTACTTGGCCAGCTCGGGCACCGCGGAAACGGTGAGGTCGAGCTTGCGGTACATCTGCTCGGTCAGGTCGGCGATCGCCCTGGTGGGCAGCTCGTCCGTGCCGAATGCCGTCGCCAGGTCGGCGTGCACCTGCGCGGTGGCGATGCCGAGCCGGTGAGACTCCCCGGCGAAGTCGCCGCCGGCGTCGTCGGCGTCCACGGTGCCGACAAGCCCCCTGTCGGCCAGCGCGTACAGGTCCCGCACGCTGGTCGCGGCCAGTGACCAGCCATCAGAGGCGAGCCGCAGGTAGCGTGACAGGATCGCCAGGATCGTGGGGACGCCCTCCAGCCTGGCCTCCGCCCAGCCGAGCGGCTCGGCCACGTGCGCGGAGCCGAGCGCGGCCAGCGCGGTGTTCACCTCAAGGTCCGGGTTGGGGCCGGGGAAGATCCGGCGGAAGACCTTGAGGATCGACTCATCGCCGAACACCAGGCTCGTGTTGGTCTGCTCGGCGGTCAGGACGAGGCTGTCAAGCCCGGTCGAGAACCGCGCGCCGGGAACCGTGAGCAGGCGGATGCCGCCGATGCAGGATTGCGTGGCGAAGCCGTCGAGGAGCGGTTTGGTCAGGTCCGAGTCGTGGAGCGCGTCGTAGGCGACCTTGCCGTCGCCGGCCGGGCCGATCAGGGCGTGCGAGAGCCGTTCAGGTAGCTTGCGCCGGAACCCGACCAGCACCTGGTAGTAGTCCACCGTCAGGCCATGCGAGACGGTAATGATCAGGTGCCGGAGCTGCGGGTCGCCCGCGACCATCTCCGTATCGGCGACGACCGCGAGATCACGAAGGCCATGGCCCTTTCCTGCGAACCAACGCTGTTCCACCAGCCACGTCGCTAGTGCTTCCTCGAAAGCCATGGCCTCGCTTCCTGCTCAACTAGATTTTGCCGGCCTGCCCGATGTACTGCCAGGGTCCCGGGGCTTCCCCCAGGTTGGCCGGCGTGGTCAACCTGGGGTCCGGGTGCCCCCGGATCAGTACAGTCATCGGGCAGGTCCCGGAGGTTCGGGGGCTGTCCCACCGGGAGACTGCCGTCACGCCCCGGAAGCTAACCCGGGACTATCGTTCAAGATCCTCCCTCGCGAGGGGGAGCTGAAACCAGTAGAAGCCGTGTCCGGGCAGTGTTAGCAGGTACGGAAGCTCTCCAATTGGCGGAAACGTGACTCCGCCCATGCATTCGATCGGGGTTACGCCGATGAAACGGCGCAAGTCGAGCTCAACCGGCTGCGGGAAACGTGACAGGTTGTTCACGCACAGAACACGATCGGCTGGGTCGTAGTCCCACTGCGCCCCCGCGACCCGCGACGACGGGTCGTACTCGCGGACGAACGCCAGCACGCTCGGGTTCGACGAGGTGAGCTCGTCGTAGGCGCCCAGGCCGAAGACGGAGTGCCGCTTGCGGATCTCGATCATCCGGCGGGTCCAGTGCAGGAGGCTCTGCGGGGTCCGCTGCTGCGCCTCCACGTTGAGGGACTGGTAGCCGTAGATCGGGTCCATGACCGGCGGCAGGTACAGCCGCTGCGGGTCGCTGCTGGAGAACCCGCCGTTCCTGTCGGGCGTCCACTGCATCGGGGTGCGGACGCCGTCCCGGTCGCCGAGCCAGATGTTGTCCCCCATGCCGATCTCGTCGCCGTAGTACATGACGGGAGAGCCGGGCAGCGACAGCAGCAGCGCGGTGAACAGCTCAAGCTGGTTGCGGTCGTTGTCGAGCAGCGGGGCGAGCCTGCGCCGGATGCCGATGTTCGCCTTCATCCGGGGATCCTTGGCGTACTCGGTGTACATGTAGTCGCGCTCGTCGTCGGTGACCATCTCCAGCGTCAGCTCGTCGTGGTTGCGCAAGAAGATGCCCCACTGGCAGCCGGCCGGGATCTTCGGCGTCTGGGCGAGGATCTCGCTGATCGGGTAGCGCTGCTCGCGCCGCACGGCCATGAAGATGCGCGGCATCAGCGGGAAGTGGAACGCCATGTGGCACTCGTTGCCGCCGGTCTCCGGGTCGCCGAAGTACTGCACCACGTCGGCCGGCCACTGGTTCGCCTCGGCCAGCAGCACCCGGTCCGGGTACAGGGCGTCGATCTCGGCCCGGATCCGCTTGAGGTACTCGTGCGTCTCCTTGAGGTTCTCGCAGTTGGTGCCCTCCCGCTCGTAGAGGTAGGGGACGGCGTCCAGCCGGAACCCGTCGATGCCGAGGTCGAGCCAGAACTTGAGCACCTCGATCATGGCGTCCTGGACCTTGGGGTTCTCGAAGTTCAGGTCCGGCTGGTGGGAGAAGAACCGGTGCCAGAAGTACTGGCCGCGCACCGGGTCGAGCGTCCAGTTGGACGTCTCGGTGTCGACGAAGATGATCCGCGCGTCGGCGTACCTGTCGTTGGTGTCGGACCAGACGTAGAAGTCGCCGAACGGGCCGCCCGGGTCGCTGCGGGATGCCTGGAACCACGGGTGCGCGTCGCTGGTGTGGTTCATGACCAGGTCGGCGATGACCCGGATGCCGCGCTTGTGCGCCTCCTCCACCAGTTCCACGAAGTCGGCCACGTTGCCGTACTCAGGCAGGATCTGCATGTAGTCGGCGATGTCGTAGCCGCCGTCGCGCAGCGGGGACTCGTAGATGGGCAGCAGCCAGATGCAGTCGATGCCAAGCCACTGCAGGTAGTCCAGCCGGGACGTCAGCCCGCTGATATCGCCGGTGCCGTCGCCACTGGCGTCCTGGAATCCTCGGACAAGTACCTCGTAGAAGACGGCGCGCCGGTACCACTCGGGGTCGCGAGACTGCTCTAGCGGCGCATCGGGCACCCGCTCAACCGGCGCGGTCGCGAAGGCCTGCGTGGAGAATCGCGATCCGCGGATTGGCTGGCTGGCAGCCGGCTGCGGGACGATCGCGGGCGGTGCCGCGCCGGCGAACTGGGAGGCCGGCTCGTGCTCTGTCACTGCTTGAATCTCCTGGAATATGCCTGACCAGCGCATGCCAGGCCACCCCTCCTGCCAGGGCATCCTAGCCCCGGCAGGCCCGACTGCCAGGCCCTACACCGGGTCGCGCGTGATGGTGAAAATGTGGGCGACCCGCACCGCCGGGTCAAGGCGCACGAAGTTGGCCTGGCCCCACCGGTAGGACTCGCCGGTGAGTTCATCGGTGACGGTGAACCCCTCGTGCCAGTCCATCCCGAGTGCGGGCATGTCCAGCCAGACCGTTGCTTCCCGGGTCTGATGCGGATCAAGATTCACTACAGCCAGGACAGCGTCAGCCTCCCCAACGGAGACCGAGCTAGCCGTTACCGCGTCGAAAGCCGCGCCGCCCTGTTCCCCCGCCTGCGGCGCCGCCTGTACGGAGGATCTCTCCGTGATGGTACCTGCCCCGTAGGTGCTCTCCATACCCTCCCCGGTGGCGGTTATCCCCCGCCCGGAGGCCCGCTTGGAGAAGCAGATCAGCTCGGGCTGATCTACGTGATGGAAGCGTAGATTACGCAGCCAGCGTAGCGCCGTGTGGCGTTTGCGGATTCTGTTGAGGTCCGTGATGTAAGGAGCGATCCCAAGGCCGTCCCGGCGGGCCGCCTCCCAGTCGCGCACCCGGTACTGGTACTTCTCCGAGTCGAGGTACTCCTCGCTGCCGGGGCGTAGCGGGATGTTCTCGCACAGTTCAAACCCCGAGTAGATGCCCCAGCTGGGGCTGAGGAGGCTCGCGAGCACGGCCCTGATCTTGAACGCGGGCTGGCCGCCGTGCACGAGGTACTCGTGGAGGATGTCGGGCGTGTTGGCGAAGAAGTTCGGGCGCATGTAGGCGGCCGCGGGGCCCGACAGCTCCGTCAGGTACTCGGTCAGCTCGTCCTTGCTGTTGCGCCACGTGAAGTAGGTGTAGGACTGGTCGAAGCCGACCTTCCCCAGCGTCGCCATCATCGCGGGCCGGGTGAAGGCCTCCGCCAGGAACAGGACGTCCGGATCGGTCTGGTGGATGTCGGCGAGCAGCCGGTCCCAGAACCGGACTGGCTTGGTGTGCGGGTTGTCGACGCGGAAGATCCGCACCCCGTGATCCATCCAGAGCCGAACAATCCGGTTAACTTCCTGATAGATACCTTCAAAGTCGTTATCAAAGTTAAAGGGATAGATGTCCTGGTACTTCTTGGGCGGGTTTTCCGCATAGGCGATCGATCCGTCCGCCCGGGTCGTGAACCATTCGGGATGCTCTTTCGCCCAGGGGTGATCCGGCGAGGCGTTCAGCGCCAGGTCGATGGCGACTTCCATGCCGAGTTCGCGGGCACGCGCGACGAAGGCGTTGAAGTCCGCGAATGTCCCCAGGTCCGGATGGATCGCGTCGTGGCCGCCGTCGAGGGACCCGATCGCCCACGGCGAGCCGGGGTCACCGGGGCCGGCGACCAGCCCGTTGTTCCTCCCCTTGCGGAAGGTGGTGCCGATGGGGTGGACGGGCGGCAGGTAGACGACGTCGAAGCCCATCTCCGCGATCGCGGGAAGGCGGCGGGCAGCGGTCCGCAACGTTCCCGACACGGGCTCGTGGCGGCCCATCGGGTCGACCTGCACCCCCTCCGAGCGGGGGAAGAACTCATACCAGGCGCCGAAGAGCGCCCGCAGCCGGGATACCTGCACGGGCATCCGGGCCGACCTGGTGACCATGTCGCGCAGCGGGTACCGGTCGAGGACCGCCGCCACTGCCGGGGACTGCGCCGCGGTCAGCCGGTCCCATGAGGGCAGCGTCCGGTCGCGCAGCGTCCTCGCCAGGTCGGTCAGCACCGCCCGCGCCGCCGCCGGCCGGGCCGCTCCCGGCGGCTGCTTGATGGCCCGCGCCGCCCGCTCGAACAGCAGCGCGCCCTCCGTCAGCATCAGCTCAACATCCTGACCTGCGGGGATCTTGATCCCCGCGTCGTGGTGCCAGCCGCCGATCGGGTCGCTCCACGCCTCCACGGTGAAGGTCCACGGGCCCTCGTCGGTGACCGTGACCTCCGCCGCGTACCGGTCCGCGCCCGGAGCGACCAGGTGCATCCGCGTGAGCGGCACCTGCTGGCCCTTGGGATCTCGCAGTACCACCCCGGCGCCGAGCGTCCCGTGCCCCTCGATGAGGACGGTCGCGCTCACCTGGAATGTCTCGCCCGCGACGGCCTTCGCGGGGCGCTGCCCGCACTCGACAACAGGCTGAATGTCAAGGATGGGGATGCGTCCGATCACAGGCCCACCGTACCTGTGCGCAATTCTCGAATTCACCCCGCCCTCGCTGGGCCGTGCTTGGCGTGGCGTTGACGCAACCTTTGTACTAAGTTTCGCGACCGGCTATATGGTGTGCGTCGCAGGCGCAACGACATGGTCCTATGATGACTCCCCGTGAGAGCGATCCGACGTTTCACCGTCCGAGTAACGCTGCCGCAGCCGCTCGCGCCGCTGCAGGACTTGATGTTCAACCTTCGCTGGTCCTGGCACCAGCCGACGGTGAAGCTGTTCGAGTCGATCGACCCGGCCGCCTGGGCCGCCTCGGGAGGTGACCCGGTCGCCATGCTCAGCGCGCTGCGCCCGGGCCAGCTCACCGAGCTTGCGGCCAGCCAGGACTTCCTCCGCCGCCTGAACAGCGCGCTCGATGACCTGCGCGTGTACATGGCCGAGCCGCGCTGGTACCAGTCGGGCGGAGCGGGGCCGGCTGACGGGCTGCCCGCGGCGATCGCTTACTTTTCTCCCGAGTACGGCATCACCCAGGTCCTCCCGCAGTACTCAGGCGGTCTTGGCATCCTGGCCGGCGACCACCTCAAGTCGGCGAGTGACCTGGGCGTGCCGGTCATCGGCGTCGGCCTGCTGTACCGGCACGGGTACTTCACCCAGTCGCTGTCGGCCGACGGCTGGCAGGCCGAGCGCTACCCCGCCGACGACCCGAACGGCTCGCCGCTCACGCTGCTGCGCCGTCCGGGGACGGGGGAAGAAGGCGAGCCGGTCAAGATCACGCGTGAACCTCGCCGACGACAAGGTGCTCACCGCGCAGGTGTGGGTCGCCCAGGTCGGCCGCGTGCCGCTGCTCCTGCTCGACTCCTACGTCGAGGAGAACGACGCCGAGCTGCACGAGGTGACCGACCGGCTGTACGGCGGCGGCACCGAGCACCGCCTGCGCCAGGAGCTGCTCCTCGGCATCGGCGGCGTTCGCGCGGTGCGCGCGTTCTGCTCGATCACCGGCCACGCCGAGCCGGAGGTATTCCACACCAACGAGGGGCACGCCGGCTTCCTGGGCCTGGAGCGCATCCGCGAGTACGTGTCCGACCGGCCTGTCCCTTGATGAGGCGGTCGAGCTGTCGCGGGCCGGGACCGTGTTCACGACGCACACCCCGGTGCCCGCGGGCATCGACCGGTTCCCGCGCGGCCTCGTCGGCCGGTACTTCAGCGCGGGCGCGGCCGGCGACCTGCCGCTGGACCGGGTGCTCGCCTTCGGCGCCGAGACCTATCCCGAGCGGCGACCCCGACGTGTTCAACATGGCCGTCATGGGCATGCGGCTGTCGCAGCGCGTCAACGGCGTCTCCCAGCTGCACGGGCAGGTCAGCCGGGCGATGTTCGCGGGCCTGTGGCCCGGCTTCGACGTCGCTGAGGTGCCGATCGGCTCGATCACCAACGGCGTCCACGCGCCCACCTGGGTGGCCCGTGAGGTGGCCGACCTGGGGCCGGCGGCGGCCGCCGCGAACGCCCACCCCAGCCACCTGTGGTCGATCCGCCACGTGCTGCGCGCCCGGCTGGTCACCGAGACCCGCCGCAGGCTGCGCGAGTCCTGGCGGCAGCGCGGCGCGTCCGGTGCCGAGCTGACCTGGATCGATGGCGTGCTCGACCCGGACATCCTCACGATCGGGTTCGCCCGCCGGGTGCCGTCGTACAAGCGGCTGACGCTGATGCTGAACGACCCGCAGCGGCTGACCTCGCTGCTGCTCGACCCGGAGCGGCCCATCCAGATCGTGATCGCCGGCAAGGCGCATCCGGCGGACGAGGGCGGCAAGCGGCTGATCCAGCAGATGGTGCGGTTCGCCGACTCCGAGGCGGTCCGCCGCCGGATCGTGTTCCTGCCCGACTACGACATGGCGATGGCCTCGTTCCTGGTGGCCGGCTGCGACGTCTGGCTGAACAACCCGCTGCGGCCCCTGGAGGCCTCCGGCACCTCCGGCATGAAGGTGGCGCTGAACGGCGGCCTCAACCTGTCGGTGCGGGACGGCTGGTGGGATGAGTGGTACGACGGCGGCAACGGGTGGGAGATCCCGACCGCCGACACCGTGACCAACGCGGCGCGGCGGGACGAGCTTGAGTCCTCCGCGCTCTATGAGCTGCTCGCCAAGTCGGTCGCCCCGCTGTTCTACGACCGGGGCGCGGACGGCGTGCCGCAGGGCTGGCTGGAGATGGTGCGGCACACGTTCCGCAGCCTTGGCCCGCTCGTCCAGGCGGACCGGATGGTCGGCGACTACGTCAAGGACTTGTACGCCCCGGCGGCCCGGGCGTCCCGCGCGCTGGCGTCGGACTCGCTCAGCGCGGCCAGGGACCTCGCGGCGTGGAAGCAGCGGATCCGCACGGCGTGGCCGTGGGTGCGCATCGAGCACGTGGCGGCCGACGGCGGGCGAGTTGTCGCTCGGGTCGCGGCTCACCGTGCATGTCACCGCCGCGCTCGGCGGGCTGTCCCCGGCCGACGTGGCGGTTGAGGTCGCCTTCGGCCGGACGGGGGAGGACGACGAGATCGTCGAGCCGTCCTACGCGACGCTTGAGGCCGTGGACGGCGACTTCGGCGACGCCGCCAGGTTCTCCGGTTCGGTGGAGCTGGGCCTCACCGGGCCGTTCGGCTACACGGTCCGCATCGTTCCCCGCCACCCGCTCCTGTCCAGCCGCGCCGAACTAGGCCTGGTCACCTACCCCGACGCCCCGGCCGGCATGACCAACGGCGACCTGCGCTAGCAAGGCGCCCCCGCGAGCCGCCGATAGCCCTTGAGCCTTCCGCTCCGCCCCCGAGTAGGTCAATCGCGCTCGACCTGTTCCGCAACAGGTCGAGCGCGCGATCGACGCTGCTCTGCATGCGTTCCGAATCAAGGTGAGTTCCGGGCGTGTTGCGGAAGCGGATCGTTATGCGTGATTTGCCGCATTTACGTGGTCTGTGTCGCTGCTGGTCATCGTTACGCCGGCAGCGGTCAACGGGCCTAGCTGATTCAGACTTCGGGGGTGCCCGATGCCCACCCCCACACTGTCAATCATTTAGGCCCGATGACGATAGGCGACCATGCGCGACGCGCCTGCCATCCCCGCCGCCCGACGGGCACCCGAGCACAACCGAGGCACGATAGCGGATTGAGGCGCGCGACTCGCCGCAACGCCACCTTATTGTGAAACACTCACCTTTCCTGCACCATCGCGCGACCGCCTGCTTCCCCAGCCGGTCGACTGCGCGATTGAGCTGTTCCCAAATGCCGCCCCTGCGGCGGCATTTGCGGTTGTCCGAAACTGTCCCAGTTTCAGGCTGAACTCGTCGCGCTCGCGTCACTACTCTCGGAAGTGGTACCGGAAGTCGCTTTGCGCACGATCGGCGTGCCGTTGGCCGGGAGGCACCACATGAACAGATGCCGGCGGCCAGCCCGCTGAAGGTGTTCGGCGGAATGCTCACGTTCTTCTGGGAGCGGGCCGGGCTCACGCCCGAGGAACTGGGCGGGCGGGCCTACGTGGAGACCGCCAGCAACGGCGACGCCATCGCCGTCCGCGACACGACCGACCACGGTACCGGCCCGACGCTGACCTTCACCCCAGCCGCCTGGGCAACCTTCACGACCGGGCTGAAGCCCTAGTCGCCACCCCCGGCGGATCCGTTCAGGTGACCGGGATCACCGTAGCGGAACGCAACTCGCCGTCAGCGATATCGAGCACGCCGATCGTGCCGTCGGGCATGCGGCGCCGGTCGGTGGGCGAGCCCGGGTTGAAGATGCGGAACCCGTCGCCGGCCGCCTGGTCCAGCGGGATGTGCGAATGGCCGAACACCACGAGCCTCGCGCCGGGAAACGCCCGCCGCAGCCGGGCCAGCCTCCCGGCGGAAGCCCCGCTGTCGTGGATCATCGCCAGCGGGAAGCCGTCGATCACCGGCTCGGCGGCGGGCGTCGCCCCCCATGCGACGACATCAGGGCCGTCGTTGTTGCCGGCCACCACGGTGACCGGCGCGTACTGGGCGAGCTCGTCCAGCACGGGCGCGATGCACACGTCCCCGGCGTGCAGGATGAGGTCCGCGGTGCGCAGGTGCTCCGCGACACCGGGCGGGCACGACTTCCAGCGCCTCGGCCCGTGAGTGTCGGAGAGAACGACGACGCGCACCACTTCAGCCTAGGCCAGCCCGCCCGGCCAGCCCGCCAATGACCTGCGGCAAATGACCCGGATCAAATGACTTGGTGCCCGAATGAGTTATCGCCATCACTCCGTAATGGCCGCGACGCGTGTGGCCAACTTGTAACAAAAGGATCCCCGGAAGTCCTCTTTCGTCACAAACGACCCCGCTTCAAGCTCTTTCTACCTAGTGGTAGCTTTGCTCGCGCTACAGCCGGAGGGGCGCGCAGTGATCTCGAAGATGGCTAGCCAAGGTCACGCTTCGGTAAAGCGGAACTTTGGATGAAATCTACTGTTCACCGGCGGTTCCGATAGCGGACGCGTACAGAGATAGCCGAAATGGTTGAATCTGCACTGTGGCTAGGTACCTAGGTACCGGCTGACCAGTAGCAATAACCACATCAACGCCGGCTTGCGGCCCCTGTGGGCTGCGGGTCGGCGTACGCATCGGGCGCAGGAGGGGAGCCGTTCCGTGCACAGCGATGAGCCGACCGCGGCTGGCGGGAAGGTCGGGCCTTGAGGGCCTCGGGTTCCCGGCGCAGGAGGTCCCGGCAGGGGCGTCCGGCAATCAGTCGCCAGGCGTCGGCCCGTCCGGCCGCCCGGTTCCGCGTCCCCGCGACCTCCGGTCGAAGGTGAGCGGCTCGGACCTGGTCTTCCGCGGCGTGCTCCGCGGCGGCGGTGCCTGGGTGCTGATTCTCATGATCCTCGTCGGCACGTTCCTCGCCTACCGCGCCTCGCAGGCGCTGCAGCAAGGCGGGCTGGTCGTTCCTGACCACCCAGGCAGTGGAACCCGGACGGCGGCGGCTTCGGCATCGCCGCGGTCGTGGTCGGCACCATCCTCATCGCGCTCGTCGCGGTCGTGGTCGCCGTCCCGCTGGCGATCGGGACCGCCCTCTACATCAACGAGTACGCGCCCCGGGCCATCCAGCGGTTCCTGATCAGCATGCATCGACCTGATGGCGGCGGTGCCCAGCGTGGTGTTCGGCCTGTGGGGCTTCGTCTTCTTCGAGTGGCGAGCCGACACGTTCGCGAAGTGGATCAACGACTGGTTCTACTGGATCCCGATCTTCCAGGTGAACGACGTCGACCGGAGCAACCCGCTGGCCAGCATCACGCACTACACCTCGTCGACGTTCATCGCCGGCGTCGTCGTGGCGCTCATGGTCACGCCGATCGCCTGCTCCATCATGCGCGAGGCGTTCAGCCAGGCGCCGCTCGGCGAGCGCGAGGGCGCGTACGCCCTCGGCGCGACCCGCTGGGGCATGATCCGCGCCGTCGTGCTGCCGTTCGGCCGGGGCGCGATGATCGGCGGCACGATGCTCGGACTCGGCCGCGCGCTCGGCGAGACGATCGCGGTCATCCTGATCATCTCGCCGGTCTACGTGATCCAGCCGCACATCCTGCAGCACGGGACCAGCTCGGTCTCCAGCCTCATCGCGCTGCAGTACGGGGAGGCGACCCCGTTCGCGGATCAGCGCGCTGATGGCCGCCGGCCTGGCGCTGTTCGCGCATGACCCTCATCGTCAACTTCATCGCGGCGCAGATCGTGGCCAGGTCCCGGTCCGGCGCGCTGAGCGAGGCGTGAGCCGATGACCGCACCGAGCACGTCCAGCGGCCCGTGACGGGCCACGGCGGCCGCCGCCGGGCCGGGCGGGCCGCGGACGACGCTGCCCACGCGCGCCGAGCGCGCGCGCCCGGCCACCGCAGCCCCGGCCGCTTGGCGTGCTGCGCGCCGGGGACCTGCTGTCGGTCTTCGGCGCGCTGGCCGCGGCGGTGTGCACCACCGCCCTGCTGTGGACGCAGATCGGCCTGTTCTCCGGCATCTTCGGCTTCGTCGTCGTGACCTGGTTCCTGTTCGTCGGCTACTACGCGGCCCTGGTCTCCTTCGAGGACAACGGGCCGGCGATGCGGGACAAGCTCGCCGCCGTCGTCGTGCAGTCACTCGGGGCCGTGGTGGTCCTGGCGCTGGCGTGACGTGATCATCTACACGTTCTTCCGGGGCTGGCGCGCCCTGGTCCACCTGAACTTCTACACCCAGGACCTGCGCACCGACCGACCCGCTCGACCCGCTCACCAAGGGCGGGGCGCTGCACGCGGTGCGTCGGCACGCTCATCGAGCTCGCCATCGCGATGGGGATCGCGGTCCCGTTCGGCCTGCTGGCCGCCGTGTTCATGCACGAGGTGCCCGGGCCGCTTCGCCCGGTTCGTGCGGACCGTGGTGAACGCGATGACCGCGATGCCGGACATCGTGGCGGGCTGTTCATCTACGCCACGCTGATCCTCATCCTCGGCCTGGACCCGTCCGGGCTGGCGGCCGCGTGCGCGCTGGCCGTGACGCGTCATCCCGATCATCTGCCGCGCCTCCGACGTGGTGCTCAGCCTGGTGCCCGGCGGCCTGACCGAGGCCTCCTACGCGCTGGGCGGCAGTCAGTGGCGCACCGTCCGGCTGGTGACGCTGCCGACCGTCAGGTCGGGGCTGGCCACCGCGGTGATCCTCGGCGCGGCGCGGGCCATCGGCGAGACGGCCCCGGTGCTGCTGACGGCTGGGGCGACCAACTACGTCAACTTCGACCCCACGCACAACGCCATGATGTCGCTGCCGCTGCTGGCCTACATCCTGGTGCAGTCAGCCCTTCCCGAACGAGATCGCCCGGGGCTTCGGGGCAGCGACGCTGCTGCTCGTCCTCGTCCTGCTGCTGTTCGCCATCGCGCGGGCGATCGGCGGCCGGGGCCCGGGCCAGCTGACCGCCGGGCAGCTGCGCAGGCGCGCGGCCAGGTCCCGGCGTGACCTTGAGCGCTTCGCGCGCCGCGCGGACGCGGCACGTCCACCTTTGCCGGCGCGCTTGGCGCGGACATCCTTGTCAGCGGTGATTCGCCCCCTTCCGTGCGGCGACGGCGGGCGAGGTGAGACCCATGACGAGCAGGACATCGACGCGGAACTCGGAAGGCAAGACAGTGATAGTTCGAACCGGGCCAGGGGCAGCGGCCCGCAGCCGGCTCCTGCGGCGAGCGCGCATCGTGGCGGCGAGCGTGAGCGCGGCGGTCGCCGTGACTTGCGCGAGCCTGCTGGCCATCGCGCCGCCGGCGTCGGCGGTCCCCGTGGCCCCGAAGTCACCGGGGGCGGTGAAGGCGGCATGCCCGTACACTGCCATCACCGGCGCGAGGCTCGACCTGGGCGGAGACCGCCATCAACGCCTGGGATGGCGACGTCGCGCAAAACGGCCTGCAGGTGAACTACTCGCCAGTGGGTTCCACCTCGGGCCGCAACGACTTCAAGCTGGGCACCGTATCTCTTCGGCGCGTCGGAGATCCCCTACGGGGTCCGGGATGGCAACAACTTCGACCCGCCGCCCTCCCGGGGCTACGCGTACATGCCAGACGTGGCCGGCGGCACGATGTTCATGTACAACCTCAAGATCGGTACTAAGCGGGTGACGAACCTGCGGCTGTCAGGCAAGACGGTCGCCGACATCTTCACCGGCCAGATCCAGTACTGGGACGACTCCGAGATCAAGGCGGACAACCCGGCCCTCGCGCTGCCGCACATCCAGATCATCCCGGTGGTCCGCTCGGACGGCTCGGGCGCGACCGCCGACTTCACCCAGTGGATGCTCGCCACCGACGCCCGGTGACTGGCAGCACTACTGCTCGCTCGTCGGCCGCAACCCATGCACCCAGACGTCGGCGTATCCCGTGTGGACCGGGGATTCGGCGATGATAGGCGCAGCAGGGCGACCACGGGCGTGTCCGGCTACGTGGCGCAGAACGGATCGGACGGCGCGATCGGCTACACGCAGTACTCCTTCGCCATCACGTCTGGCTTCCCGGTCGCGAAGTTGCTCAACGCCGACGGCTACTACACCGAGCCCACCCCGGGCCACGTCGCGGTGTCGCTCCTGGAGGCCCAGATCAACACGGACCCGCGCAGCTCGGACTACCTGACGGAGAATCTCTCGGGCGTCTACACCGACACGGATCCGCGCACCTACGAGCTGTCGGCGTACTCCTACTTCATCCTGCCGACCAACCAGACGTACCCGATAACGCCTAAACAGGGGTACTCACTGGGCGCCTACGGCAGCTACCTGCTGTGCCAGGGACAGCAGCAGGTCGACACACTGGGATACTCGGCGCTGCCCATCAACCTGGTCGAGGCGGGGTACGCCCAGCTGCGGAAGATCCCGGGCGCCCAGATCCAGTCCACGTCAGGCTCGTTCATCCAGGGCTGCAATAACCCCACATTCGACCCAAACGGCAACAACAAGCTGGCGGAGACCGACCCGCAGCCCGCGGCGTGCGACCACAGCCGGCAAGGTCCAGTGCACCGCGGCCACCGGTGGGGCACCGGGCAGTGGCGGTTCCACGGGCACCGGGTCGGGCAATGGGTCCGGCACCGGAGGTACCGGCGGTACGGGTGGCACCGGGGGTACGGGTGGCACCGGGAACACAGGCGGTACGGGCGGTACGGGTGGCACCGGGAACACAGGCGGTACGGGCGGTACGGGTGGCACCGGGAACACAGGCGGTACGGGCGGCACCGGGAACACCGGCGGCACCGGCGGCACCACGCCCACCTGTGATCCGAACACCGGCGTCTGCAGCACGGCCGGCACCGGCACCAACGGCAACGGTGCCGGCACGGCACCGGCACCGGCACCGGCACCGACGCGCAGGGCAACCCCGTCCCGATCACGCTGTCGGCCAGCAACGACGGTGGCGTGCAGCTGATGCTGATGGCGCTGTCCGGTGCCTTGTTCCTCGGATTGTGCGTCATCCCGCCGCTGGCCGCCCAGGCCAGTGGCCGGCGCCGAGAACGCCGCCTGTCGCAGTGGTCCGGCACTTCCGTCGGCGACGAGGGGCCCGGAGGCCAGCGGTGACCTTCAGCGATAACCGAACGCGGGCGACAAGGCGGGTGGCTGCCGCCCTGCGCTGGGGTGGCACGATGGTCGCCGTCGGCGCGCTGGTGGCGCTCGGCCTCGTTAACGCCTCAGGCCCGGCCAAGGCGGACAGCAGCCCGAGCGGGTACGACCAGATGAACGGGACCGGCAGCACGGCGTCCGCGGTGACCGTCCAGTGGACCAGTGGCCTGCTCGACTCCAGCAACCACATGATCGCCAATCCGGGTAGCGAGCTCAACCCGAACGTTGACCGGCAAAACGGCACTGGCTCGTACGCGTTCATGGACGACGGCTACACGAACTCGACGCTTGGCTACACGAACTACGGTGCCTTCAAGAACCTCGCGGTCACCGTGAGCCAGACTCAGGACATCGGGCACGGCGGCGTCACCGTGAGCTGGAAGGGCGGCCAGCCGACAGTGGAGTCCGGCGGCGTCCAGAGCAACTACCTGCAGATCATGGAATGCTACGGCAACGCCACGACGGCCCCAGCCCGGAGGGTTGCGAGTTCGGGCAAGGGCTGCTTCCCGCGGGCTCGCCAACCAACGTGGGCAGCCGGGCCGGTGACCTGTGCTCCAGTCCCACCCTCAGCACCACCAACCCGACCGGCGGCATGAATGGCACCGGGGCGGGCAGCGGCTGCGACCCCAGCGAGCCGACGGCCGAGGCCCCGACCCACTTCCCGTGCACGGTAGCGAATGGTGCGCAGACTGGCCCGGACTGCCTGGCGGATGAGTACAGCATCCCGTTCGTCCCGGAGGGCGGCACGGCGCTTTACGAAGCTGAGCTGAACGAGGGCTTTGACCAGTTCAGCACCAACGAGGTCGATGTCGCGACCACGAAGGCCGACGGGACGGGCCAGCAGCAGTTCGAGACGGTCACCAGCGTCCAGTCGAGCGGCCTTGGCTGCGGCCAGCAGCAGCCCGGCGGCGCGACACAGGGCTGCTGGCTGGTCATCGTTCCGCGTGGCGTCTATGAGCCCAACGGCTATAACACCGTGGCACCGGGCAACGCCCCCTTCCTCGTCAGCTCACCGCTGAGCGCGGGGAACTGGGCGCAGCGGATCCAGGTGCACTTGGGCTATGCGCCGCTGCCGAACTTCTGCTCGCTGGGCGGGAACGCCCGCGAGTCCCTGATGGAGGGCAGCCAGCTCGTCACCCGCGCGGTGCAGTCCTGGGAGCTCAAGCTCAACGAGGACGCCAATTGCGCCCTGATCTACCACCTGGCCAGCACCCCGGAGCAGCAGGTCACCCATGACTTCGCGCTCCCCGTTACCCCCGGGGTGGCCACCAACGGGCTGGCGTTCACCAGCGTTCCCGTCGGCGACGACCGATTGCGCAGCGGCCAGACGGTCCCGGCATTGCCGAACATCGTGTACGCGCCGGTAGCGGTCGTGGCCCTCGACTTCGGCTTCCACATCGACGAGAACGCGCCCGGTGATACCACCCACCAGGGCGGCTACCTCAGCACGCCGATCAAGCTGACCCCGCAGCTGCTCGCCAGGACGCTCAGCCAGTCCTACCGGTTCGACCTGCCGGACTACGACCCCTCCCTGTCAGGCCACCCGGGACCAGCCTGGGCGCGGAGTAACCCGGCCGACATCAGCAATGACCACTTGTTCCAGTCGCTTAATCCCGAGGTGATCCCGCACGCGTACGCCGCTATCCCGGTAGCTCCGCTGGACACGATCGACCACAGCGCCTACTACCAGCAGATCTGGCAGTTGATCCAGGCGGACCCGGCCTCAAGCGGGTGGCTGGACGGCGCGTCGGACCCGGCGATCACGATCGACCCGGCGTACAAGTCCCAGCGGCTGGGCAAGGCACCCGCCATCGACTCGATGCCACGGTCCTATCCGACATGCCTGGACCTGGGGACGTCTCCCTCCGGTGAGGAGGAGAGGCGGTGCTCCATCGACATGCTCCCGTATGTCGACAGCTTCGACGCCGCCTCGGCCGCCGTGCTGGCCGGGAACCCGCTGACGTATGGCAGCGTGTGGGATCTCAACGCGATCGCACCTGACGGGACCGCGGGCTACTGGGACAAGAACCCGCCCGAGCCGCCGGGGCAGGTCTTCGACTGGGCCGTTGACGCGACCCCGGACACCGCGGCCTACGGGATCGTGCCGGCGACGCTGTGCAACGACTCGGGCGGCAGTTGCATCAGCCCCACGGTCGCGAGCGTCACGGCGGCGGTCAACCACGCCAAGCCGGACAGCGACGGCCTGCTGGAGGTCAACCCGGCCAGCCCGGGCGCCGGCGCCTACCCGCTGACCGAGGTCATCTACGCCGGGGTGCGGACCGACATGCCCGCGCAGCAGCTCACTGACTACGCGAACTTCATCTCCTTCGCCACCAGCCAGGGGCAGGCTCCCGGCCAGGCCGGCGGCGACCTGCCAGCGGGCTACCTGCCGCTCACGGCGAGCCTGCACGCGCAGGCGAACACTGCCATAGCGAAATTGCGCTCGATCGCGGGCGGCGGCCCGACCTCGACCGCGACCTCGACCGCGAGCGGTTCGTCGTCGTCATCGACGAGCAGGCCAGCCGGCGGCTCGTCCACCGGGGCGGCCGCGACGGGCAACGGCGGGACGCAGCCGTCTGTGACGCCCAACCCGTCCAGCGGCACCGCGCCCACCACCGCCGCGACTACCACGCCCGCGTCCACCGGCCTCGGTAGCAGTGCCACGCCGACCGGACCGGTCATCGTGGCGCCCACGGTCCAGCTCGCGGCGGGGACTACGCCCGGCCAGCCCGTCGGTCCCATCCGACAGGTGCTCGTCGTCGTGGTGATCGTCGGAGTCGCGGGGGCTGGCGGCGGCATCCTGCTGCGCCGCGGCCGGCTGCCCCGCTGGCCGGGGAGGTCGCGGCCATGAGAGCCATCAGAATCCCGCAACGAAAAGCTTGGCCGGCAAAGTGGAGTTTGCCGGCCAAGGACACCCAAGCCCGGCCAGTTCACGCTGCGGGCAACGGTACGGGCGCCGCCTTCCAGGCTACGCCCTGTCCATCTCTGGAAGGGATAACCATCCGTGAAACTCAAATCCCCCGGTAAGCGCACTATCAGAGGCTTGGTGGTGACCGGCGTTGCTCTCGCCGGCGCCGCCAGCCTGGTGATGACCCAGACGCCCGCCTTCGCTGACCCTGGTGTCACCTACGTCGCCGTCGGTTCCGACACCATTCAGGACTTCACGAACGGTTGGGCGTCCAGCCTTACCCCTGGCCTCCTCGGCTCCTACAACGCGGTCAACCCTGTGAACGCCACCGCCCACGAGGTCATCACGCCGGCCAAGACCGGCATCACCACGTCGACGACCGCGATCGCGCCGGAGAACTGCAGCTTCAACCGGCCGAACGGTTCCGGCGAGGGCGTTAAGTCGCTGCTGGATTCCCTGGGCGTCGCCGCCAACTCCGGCACCATCGCGGGCGAGAACATCTCGATCGGCACCAACACCGGTACCCTGCCGGCCAACGAGCCGCAGGCCAACTGCGTTGACATCGCACGGTCGTCGAGCGCCCCGACCAACGTCGACCAGACCGCCGGCCCGCTGCAGTTCATCCCGTTCGCCCTGGACGCGGTGACCTCTACGGTCGGCCCGTCGTCCTCGCAGACGATCGAGAACGCGGCCGGCACCGGAACCGAGGCCAGCCCGACGACGAACCTCAGCGCCCTCGTCGGCGTCGGGTTCAGCCTGTCCGGGCTGCAGGCAATGTTCGGTTCGGGTAACGACGCCGTCGCCAACGGCGTCACCAGCGGTGCTAGCACCTGCTACGCTCCGTTCCAGGGCCCGGACGCGCTTACGCAGCTCCCTGCGGGCGTCACCTGCTCCAGCACGGTCACCGTTGACCTGTACATCCCGCAGTCCGGCTCTGGCACGCTGAAGTTCTGGGCGTCGCAGATGAGCTTCACCGCCAGCTGCCCGCCGGCCTGGGACCACCAGGTCATCGTTAACGGCGCGGGCCACACCCTGGCGGACTACGCCAGCGCGTCGCCGGCGGTGTCGGTGGAAGAGCACGACGGCACTGCCTTCGCGGCGGACCCGAACGGCATCGGGCCGTTCTCCATCGCGCAGTGGATCGCGCAGAACAACGGCATCGACGCGCGCTTCCACGGTGCCCAGCTGCTGCCCGTCGGCGGCACGCCGCCGACCACGGGCGGCACCCCCGGGACGCTGAACACCAGCTTCCTGATCCTTCGCGACGTGTACGAGGTCGCCCCTTACAACCACCTGTCCGTCTCCGGCGCCACCAACGCCGACCCGGCCCTCACGCAGCTCCTCGTCTCGGTGCCTGGCACCTCGACGTCGCTGCTGTGCCAGCAGAAGCTGCTGATCCAGCACTACGGCTTCGGCGTTATCACCGCTACGAACAACGCGCCGAACCCCGGCGTCATCTGCGGCCAGGTCGTTTCCACGCTGCGGGCAGACAACTAGAAGCCGGCGGCTTCTAGGAGTCCAGTCCCCCTAGCGTCCCGTGCCTGCCCGGACCCGGTACGTCCGGGCAGGCACGGGCGAGCCGTCCCCGCCGGGGCCTAGGCCCCGGGGCGGGACGGCGGTAAGGGGCGCGCGGCAACGCGCGCCCGTCACCCAAAGAAGCGGGAAGGAACCCACTTCATGAAAGGTATCAAGTTGAAAGCTGTCCACGTAGGGCGCAAGGGCGTCCTGCTGGGCGCGTCCGTCGCGGTCGTGGGGCTGTCGCTGCTCGGCGGCACCATCGCGCACGCGGCGGTCGGCAGCAACCCGGGGCAGCTCAGCTTCTCCCCGGCCAGCGGCCCGCTGTCCACGCAGCCGACGTGGTCGACGAGCGCGGCCTGCCCCGCGAGCTACCTCTTCGCCACGCTCGAGTTCGTGTCGGCTGACAACAGCCCGACGAACCCGGACATCAACATCATCGGCGCCCAGACGCTGAGCGGTACCCAGCCGGTCAGCAACGCGGCCCTGGTGTCGGGCACCACCGTCGGGACCCTGGAGTCCCTCGGCGGGTACGCCACGGGCCAGACGGGCGAGGCCGTTGTCCTCTGCTCCACCGGGCCTGGCGGCACCGGGACCACGACGTATCGACCAGAGCATGTTCATCAACTTCGGCGCCACGTCGTACACCACGACGGCCACCGGGCCTGCCGGGCCGGTCACGCCGAGCGTCGTGCTGACCGCGCAGCCGAACCCGGTCCAGGTAGGGTACAACGTGACCCTCACGGCGACCGTTACCTCGAGCGCCACCCCGGTGACCGCGGGCGCGGTCCAGTTCGAGAGCAATGGCACCGCCATCGGCAGCCCGGTGACGCTCAGCTCGTCCGGCGTCGCCACCACGACGACGACGTTCACGAGCGCTGGCTCGCCGGCGCTGACCGCGGTCTTCCAGACCTCGGACTCGACCCACTTCAACAACGCCACCTCCAACACGGTCACCGAGACCGTCTCGGCGACCAACCCGAACTCGATCGGCGAGCTGATCACGGTGACGGTTGCCCCGTCGGGTACCTTCACCTTCACCGGCACGACCAACGCCACGGCCGCCCTGACCCAGAGCGGCCTTACCGCGACCGGCACCATGGTGCCGGTGACGGTGACCGACACCCGGACCGGCCTCGCGCCGAACCCGAGTGTCCCCAGCCTGGTCAGCGGCTTCAACGGTTACCCGGGCTGGTCGGTCGTCGGCCAGGCGACCGACTTCACCGACCCGACCTCGCACCCGGCCGGCGACATCCCGGTCGCCAACTTCAACTGGACGCCGACCACCCCTGCCTCGGGGGACTTCACCCTGGGCAGTGCCTCGACCGTTGGTCTTGGCACCGCGCAGACCCTGGCGTCCGCGGCGACGGGCCACGGTGACGGCACCTTCACGCTGGGCTGCCAACCTGTCCCTCGCCATCCCCGCCTCCGCTCCGGCCGGCGCGTACTCCAGCACGCTGACCCTGACCGCCAACCCGACCGCGAACTTCTCGTAAGTACGCGGCCAGGTGGCGAACCGCGTGAACTGCCGGTGCCAAGAACCGCGCGCGGTTCATGAGTAGGGCCCCGGTCGTGCCGCGCACCCGCGCGGCGCGACCGGGGTACCCCGATTGCCGCATTTTCTGTAACCCCCGCTTGACCGCCGGGCTGGCCGAGCCCGCCAAGATTGGATCGCCGTCGTGATCGGATTGCCCGCGCTGAAGAACCGCCGCCGCGCGCTGGCCGGTGGACTGCTCCTGACCGCGGTCGCGGCGACCGCGGCGATCATGGCGCCGGCCGCCTCCGCCGCGCCCGCTGACCCCGGTGTCCACGGAACGCGCCATCGCGGTAAACGCTCCAGCGAACGGCAGCCCGCCGCCGGGCCAGATCATTTTCTCGGCGGTCGGTGCCACGCCCAAGGGGCCGAACGGGCGCTACGAGTTCGTGTACAACGGCATCAAGCCCGGCACCACCATCAAGGACTGGGTCGAGCTCTTCAACCGCAGCACGCAGACGGCCGCCTTCGAGGTTTACGGCGTCGACGCGACAGGGACCACTCTCAGCAACTCCCTGATTTTCGATCAGGCCAGCCAGAAGCCCAAGGACATTGGTACCTGGGAGACCTTCTACGCCTCGACCACCCAGGCGAACGCCACTCAGGCGTCGTTCGTCATGGGCAGCGGGAACGGGATCATCGAGCCGTTCACGATCAAAGTGCCGTCCTTCGCGACGCCCGGTGACCACACCGGCGGCCTCGTGGTCCAGGTGGGCGTGCCCACCGTGGACTCCAAGGGCCACCGGATCACCATCTACAGCCGGATCGCGCTGCCGATCGAGGTGCGGGTCACCGGGCCGCTGAAAGAGGGCGTGCAGGTCCAGTCGATCTCCACCAGCTTCAACGACTCGGTCAACCCGTTCGGGACCGGCTCCGCCACGATCTCCTACTCCGTCGCCAACACCGGCAACGTCCGTATCAGCGGGACCCAGCTCGTCCACGCCTCCGGCATCTTCGGCGGCTCGTCGGTGAAGCCGCCGAAGCTCCCGACGATCCTGCCCGGTGACTCGGTCCGGGTGACGGCGAGGACCGGTGGCCTGTACCCGGCGGGCCCGTTCACGGCGAAGGTGACGGTCACCCCGAGCTGGCCGAAGTCGGCCCCGCCCGTGAACCTGGCGCTCCCGGTCGTCACGGATTCCGCATCGTTCTTCGCGTTCCCGTGGGCGCTCATCGTATTGATCCTCCTGCTGGCCGGCCTTGGCTACGGCACCTACCGCTTCCTGCGGTGGCGGGTTCGCCAGCGCGCGGCCCTGATGGCCGCCGTGGCCGCGGCCGCCCGCGCGGACGCCGAGCAGCCGGCTGGCAGGCATGGCCGCCGCCGGGTCCACCGCGCAGGCCGCCGCCGGGTCCACCGCGCAGGCCGCCGCCGGGTCCACCGCGCAGGCCGCCGGCACGACGTCGGGATCGACCGCGACCGCGACGGCGACGGCGAGCGACGACCCCGACGCGCCCGATAGCCCGGGAGACGCTGAATGACGGCTCCCGCGGACGTGACCACGCCAGGCGCGTCGCCGCCCGCCGGCCCGCCCGGCCGCGGGCTTGCCCGCGTCGCCCGGATCGGCCGGCGTGGCGGGCAGGCGGGCAAGGCCCCGCGCGCGCCGCGCAGGCCGCCCGGCACCCTGCCGCGCTGGGCGCAGGACCCGGAGCCCGTTGGCCCCGGCCGCCAGGTCGCCGGCACGATGCTCACGATCCTCGCGGTCACCCTCATCGGGTTCGCGTTCTGGGTGTCCTTCGGGTCCCGGCTCTACTACGCCCGGGTACAGCATGAGTCCTACGAGTCGTTCCGCGTGCCGCTGGCCGCCGGGACCGCGCCGGTTGGCCCGACCGACCCGTACAACCCTAATAAGCTGCTTGCCCTCGGCACGCCGGTGGCGCTGCTGCAGATCCCCGCGCTGCAGATGCGGGACGTGGTGCTCGAGGGCACCACGGGGCAGGTGCTGGAGGGCGGGCCCGGTCACCTGCGGGACTCGCCGCTGCCCGGCGAGCAGGGAGTGAGCGTTCTCCTCGGCCGCCGCGCCGCCTACGGCGCTCCGTTCGCGGGCCTGGGGTCGCTGGCGCCCGGTGACGCCATCAGCGTCCTCACCCAGGAGGGCACGGCCAAGTACCAGGTGGTCGACATCCGCCGGGCCGGCGATCCGCTGCCGCCCCCGCTCGCGGCGGGGTCGGGCCGGCTGATCCTGGTGACCGCGGACGGGGCGCCCTTCGACCCGACAGGGAAGCTGTACGTCGACGCCGACCTGGTGAGCCAGCCGCTCACCACCGTGTCGCCGGTGCTGACGTCGGCGACGCTGCCGGCGGACGAGAACGCCATGGGCACCGACCCGTCGGCCTGGGTGCCGCTTTTCCTGTGGAGCCAGCTCATGCTGCTGGCCGCCGCCCTCGTGGCCTGGTTGTCGCGCGCGTGGGGCCGCTGGCAGACTTGGCTTGTCGCCTTCCCCGTCCTCACCTATCTCGCGATCGTGGTGTCGGACCAGGTGACGACGGCTCCTGCCGAACATCATGTGAGCCTCCGATGACGCCGCCCTCACCAGCATCACCCGCAGACAGGAGTTCCCAGCACGTGACCGAGGTTTCTCCGGGCGCCGGAACGGACCCCACGGTGGCGTTCCCCGCGCCACAGTTCCCGGCACCGCCGCTCCCGGCACCGCCGCTCCCGGCACCGCAGTTCCCGGCGACCCAGGCCCCCGCGCCGCCGTTCCCGGCACCGCAGTTCCCGGTACCGGGTACCGCCGCCCCCGGTCCGGGCGCCCCGGATGTCACCGTCGACGCCTACCGCCCCACGGGGTACAGACCCACGGGGCCGCTGGCCACGCTGGAGGCCCGCGACATCACCGCCTGGTTCGGCGACCACATGGTGCTCGACCAGGTCTCGCTGACGATGCAGGCCGGCGCAGGTGACCGCGCTGATCGGCCCGTCCGGCTGCGGCAAGTCGACGTTCCTGCGGATCCTCAACCGGATGCACCAGCTGGTCCCCAGCGCGGCGCTGGCCGGCGAGGTGCTGCTCGACGGCGACGACATCTACGACCCGCGGGTCGCGGCTCACCCAGGCCCGCCGCGACATCGGCATGGTGTTCCAGAAGCCGAACCCGTTCCCGGCGATGTCCATCTACGACAACGTGATCGCCGGCCTGAAGCTGACCGGCATCAAGGCCAGCCGGAAGCCAGAGGGACGACGCTCGTCGAGGAGTGCCTGACCAAGGCCGGGCTGTGGCGGGAGGTGCGCGACCGGCTCGCGCCAGCCCGGCGGCGCGCTGTCCGGCGGCCAGCAGCAGCGGCTGTGCATCGCCCGCTCGCTCGCGGTGCGGCCGCGGGTGCTGCTGATGGACGAGCCGTGCTCGGCGCTGGACCCGACCTCGACCCGCGTCATCGAGGAGACGATGTCCGACCTGGTCGCGCGAGGTGACCATCGTGATCGTCACCCACAACATGCAGCAGGCGCAGCGGGTCTCGCAGCAGTGCGCGTTCTTCCTGGCCGAGCAGGGCCAGCCCGGCGACATCGTCGAGCACGGCCCCACCGACGCGATGTTCAGCAGCCCGCAGGACCCGCGCACGGCCGACTACGTGAACGGCCGGTTCGGCTGATCCGCCTACCGGCAGGCACTCTGCCGTGCAAGCGGGTCGGCGGGCTAAGGTCGGAGCATGGACAAGGTTGTAGCGGACGCCGCGGCGGCCGTCGCTGACATCCCTGACGGTGCCACGCTGGCCGTGGGCGGGTTCGGGTTGTGCGGCATTCCCTCGGCGCTGATCCAGGCGGTGCTCGACGCCGGAACGCGCGAGCTTCGAAGTGGTCTCGAACAACGCCGGCGTCGACGAGTGGGGGCTGGGCCTGCTGCTGGGGGCACGGCGGCTGCGCCGGGTCATCGCCTCCTACGTAGGGGAGAACAAGGAGTTCGCCCGGCAGTACCTGGCGGGCGAGCTTGAGGTCGAGCTCACGCCGCAGGGCACCCTGGCCGAGCGCATGCGCGCGGGCGGGTCGGGCATCGCGGCGTTCTACACCCGCACGGGCGTGGGGACCCAGATAGCCGAGGGCGGCATGCCATGGCGCTACGACCCGGCGGGCGACGTCGCGGTCGCCTCCCCGCCCAAGCCCACCCAGGAGTTCGACGGGGTCGAGTATGTCCTTGAGCGGGCCATCACGGCCGGCTACGGGCTGGTGCGCGCGTGGAAGGGCGACCGGCACGGGAACCTGGTCTACTCCGGCGCCGCCCGCAACTTCAACCCCCTCGCCGCCATGTGCGGCCAGGTCACCATCGCCGAGGTCGAGCACCTTTTCGAGCCGGGCGAGCTCGACCCGAATGAGGTGCACACCCCGGGCGTTTACGTCCAGCGCGTCGTCGCCCTGACACCCGAGCAGGCCGCGGACAAGCGCATTGAAAGGCGCACCACGCGCGCCGGCGCGTGACCGGGGACACAGCATAAGCCGGCGGCCGGAGGGAAGAGGAAAATGAGCTGGACGCGAGAGCAGATGGCGGCGCGCGCCGCGGCGGAACTGTCCGACGGCGACTACGTCAACCTGGGGATCGGACTGCCGACCCTGGTACCGAACTACGTGCCCGACGGCGTGGACCTGGTGCTGCAGTCGGAGAACGGCATCCTGGGCGTGGGTCCCTACCCCACGGACTCGCAGGTCGACCCTGACCTGATCAACGCGGGCAAGGAGACCGTCACGGTCCTGCGCGGCGCGTCGTTCTTCGACTCCGCGACCAGCTTCGGGATGATCAGGGGCGGGAAGATCGACGCCGCCATCCTCGGGGCCATGCAGGTATCCAGGGAAGCGGGACATCGCCAACTGGATGATCCCGGGGAAGATGGTCAAGGGCATGGGCGGCGCCATGGACCTGGTGCACGGGGCCAAGAAGGTGATCGTGCTCATGGAGCACGTCGCGAGGGACGGTTCATTCAAAATCGTGGACGAGTGCTCGCTGCCCTACACGGGGAAGGGTGTTGTCCAGCGGATCATCACCGACCTGTGCGTCCTGGACGTCACCGGTGACGGCCTCGTCCTCGTCGAGCTGGCCGCCGGCGTCGAGGCGGACGAGGTCCGGGCCAAGACCCAGCCGCCCGTGCTGACCAGGTGATCTTGGCCAGGTTATTTCGCGCCTGGTCGCCGGGCGGACTAGCCTGTGACCGAGGACAAAACGGGGCGCAGTGCCGGTGAACGGAACGCCCCCGCACTTGTGATGATTATGGACTCACGCTAGCGGCCCCCCGCCGCGCGGCGGGCTACACCCGGCGCGGTGGCTGCCGCATGCCCATGCCCAAAGACGCGCATGGCGAATGACAAGGAGTGGATCGGCAATGCCGACAATGTCGGACGAGACGGAAAGGGAAGCACTGCTCGTCAGTGCCGCACGGGCGTGGGAGGCGGTGACAGCCAGCGCGGGCGAGGAAGCCGGCGAAGCGGCGGCTGGCCTCGCGGGCGTCGGGGACGCGCTCGGGTTCCTGCGGGAGTACTACCGGCTCGTCGAGCCCGAGGACGTGAAGCGCGCGGGGTCGGCCCGGCTGGCGGCCGTGGCCGAACGGCACGCCGCGCTCGGCGCCGCGCGCCCGCAGGGCCGGGCGGCCGTAGCAGTCCGTCCCGCGCGCCGAAGGGACCCTCGCGAATGCGACGACCGTGGTCGACATTGTCACCGACGACATGCCGTACCTGGTCGACTCGGTGACGATGGAGCTCAACCGGCACTCCGCCGGCGTCGCGATGATCGTGCACCCGGTGCTGACCGTGCGCCGGGACGTGGCCGGCGCGGCCCACGGCATCACCGGGACCGGGGCCGAGGCCGAGGCCAACCCCGGCGACGAGACAGTCGCCGAGTCCTGGATCCACGTCGAGGCCACGAGCGTGGCCGACCAGCGGCAGCTGGCGGCCGACCTGCGCCGGGTCCTGGATGACCTGCGGGTCGCCATGGAGGACCAGCGCCGGATGCGCGCCGCCGCGCGTGAGCTGGTCGCGAGCCTCACCGACGCCACGCTGACCGCCACCTGGGGACCAGAGGAAGCGGAGGCGGGCGAACTGCTCGCCTGGCTGTCGGCCGGTCACTTCACGTTCCTCGGCTACCGGGAGTACGACCTCAGCCGGGGGGAGCTGAAGCCGGTCCCCGGCAGCGGCCTCGGGCTGCTGCGCCACGACGGCGCCGACTCCCACCTGGCGACACCGCCTGGTGGCCTGCTGCAGGAGCGCGCGCCGAGGCGGCTCGTCCTGGCCAAGTCGTCGGTCCGGTCGACCGTCTACCGGCCCAGCTACCTGGACTACGTGGCGGTGCGCAAGTTCGCGGAAGACGGCCGGGTGACCGGCGAGTACCGGTTCCTCGGCCTGTACACGCAGGCCGCCTACACCGAGTCGATCACGCGGATCCCGGTCCTGCGGCAAAAGCTCAACCGGGTACTCGACGCCTCGGGACTGTCCGACGACAGCTACAACGGCAAGCAGCTCATCGAGATCCTGGAGGACTACCCGCTCGAGGAGCTGTTCGAGATCTCGGCCGAGCAGCTCACCCCGATCGCGCGGGGCGTGCTGCTGCTCGGCGAGCGCAAGCAGGTCCGGCTGTTCATGCGGCCGGACGCCTACGGACGCTACATGTCCTGCCTGGTGTACCTGCCACGAGAGCGGTACACCACGCACGTCCGGCTGCGCGCGCAGGAGATCCTGCGCGCCGCGCTCGACGGCGGCTCGGTCGACTACGGTGCCCGGGTCGGCCGCTCCGCGCTGGCCCGGCTGCACATCGTGGTGCAGGCGCGGCCGGGCACGCGGATCTCCCCGGTGGACGACGCCGAGTCCGCCAGCATCCAGGCGCGCATCGCCGAGGCCATCCGCTCCTGGGATGAGGACCTGGTGGCCGAGGCCGAGCGCGTCCTCAGCGCCGAGCAGGCCGCGCGGATGGCGGAGCTCGCCAGCGTCGGCATTCCGGAGAACTACAAGGCCGACGTGTCACCGGCCACGGCGGTGAACGACCTCTCCCAGGTGGCCAGGCTGAAAGCCGACGGGCAGCCGTTCGCGCTGGGCGTGAGCCTCGACGAGGGCCAGGCGCGGCTGCGGGTCTACCGGTCGGCGCAGCCGATTACCTTGTCCGCCATCTTGCCCCAGCTGCAGAACATGGGGCTTGAGGTCGTGGATGAGCATCCCTACCAGTTCGACAACTCGTTCTGGATCTACGACTTCGGCCTCCGGCGCACCGGGGACCGGCCGATCGCTACCGACACGGCTACCGCCTCGGCCGAGTTCGAGGCGACGATCACCGCGCTGTGGAACGGCCAGATGGAGGACGACGGCTTCAACGCGCTCGTCCTGGACGCCGGCCTGACCTGGCACCAGGTCGTGCTGCTGCGCGCCTACGCGCGCTACCTGCGGCAGGTGGGCCTCCGGTTCAGCCAGGACTACCTGCAGCGGGTGCTGCGGGCCAACCCGCGGATCACCCGGCTCCTGGTCCGGCTGTTCGAGGCCAGGTTCTCCCCGGACAAGGCGGCCGCGGCCGAGGAAGTCTGCGCGGGCATCTCCGAGGAACTGCGCGGGCTGCTCGACGAGGTCACCAGCCTCGACCACGACCGCATCTTGCGGGCCTACCTCGCCCTCATCGAGGCGACGCTGCGCACGAGCTACTACCAGCTGACGGACGGCGCGCCCGCCTCGTCGTACCTGGTGCTCAAGCTCGCGCCCCGCCTGGTCGACGTCGTGCCCGAGCCGCGCCCCAGGTACGAGATCTTCGTGTACTCGCCCCGCCTGGAGGCGGTCCACCTGCGCTTTGGCGCGGTAGCGCGCGGCGGGCTGCGGTGGTCCGAGCGCCCCGAGGACTTCCGCACCGAGGTACTCGGCCTCGTCAAGGCGCAGGAGGTCAAGAACTCGGTCATCGTCCCGTCCGGCGCGAAGGGCGGCTTCGTCTGCAAGCGGCTGCCCGACCCGGCCGACCGCGAGGCCTACCAGAACGAGATCCTCGCCTGCTACAAGACCTTCATCTCCGGCATGCTCGACGTGACGGACAACATCGTCGGCGACGCCGTCGTCCCGCCGCCGCAGGTGGTCCGCCGCGACCTCGACGACCCCTACCTCGTGGTCGCCGCCGACAAGGGCACCGCGTCCTTCTCCGACGTCGCCAACGAGATCGCCGAGCGGTACGGGTACTGGCTGGGCGACGCGTTCGCCTCCGGCGGCTCCCAGGGCTACGACCACAAGAAGATGGGCATCACGGCCAAGGGCGCCTGGGAGTCCGTCCGCTGGCACTTCGCCACCCTGGGGATCAACCC
Organism: uncultured Actinomycetota bacterium; assembly: GCA_963735415.1. Taxonomy (GTDB): domain Bacteria; phylum Actinomycetota; class Actinomycetes; order Streptosporangiales; family Streptosporangiaceae; genus Trebonia. Next base: position 197,085 of record CAVTLB010000016.1, read on the forward strand.
GGACGCCGACGACTTCACGGTGGCCGGCATCGGTGACATGTCCGGCGACGTGTTCGGCAACGGGATGCTCCTGTCCGAGCACATAAGGCTCGTCGCCGCGTTCGACCACCGGCACGTCTTCCTCGACCCGCACCCGGACCCGGCGGCAAGCTTCGCCGAGCGGCGGCGGATGTTCGGCCTGCCCCGCTCCTCGTGGGCCGACTACGACGTCGTCGCTCATTTCCGCGGGTGGCGGGATCTGGCCCCGCAGCCGCCAAGTCCATCCCGGTAACCGAGCAGGTACGGGTCGCGCTGGGCCTGCCGGCCGGGGTGCTCGCGCTCTCACCCGACGAGGTCATCTCCGCGATCCTCGCCGCCCCGGTCGACCTGCTGTGGAACGGCGGGATCGGCACGTACGTGAAGGCGAGCAGGGAAACCCACGCCGACGCCGGCGACCGGTTCAACGACGCCGTGCGGGTCGACGGCGCCCAGCTGCGGTGCAAGGTGGTCGTCGAGGGCGGCAACCTCGGGCTGACCCAGGCGGGACGGATCGAGTTCGCCCTCGGCGGCGGGCTGGTGAACACCGACTTCATCGACAACTCGGCCGGCGTGGACACCTCCGACCATGAGGTGAACATCAAGATCCTGCTCGCGGACGCCATCAAGGCCGGCACCATCGCGAGCGCCGACCGGGTCGGCCTGCTGCACGAGATGACCGACGAGGTCGAGGCGCACGTCCTGGCGCACAACGACGCGCAGAACATGGCGCTCGCCGTCGCCCGCTTCCAGGCGCCCCGGCTGATTCACGTCCACTCCAGGTACATCCGCAAGCTCGCCAGGGAAGGCCGGGTGAACCTGGTGCACGACGGCCTTCCCGGGGACAAGGACATCGCCGAGCGCCGGTCCTCCGGCCGCGGCCTGACCACGCCGGAGCTGTCGGTCCTGCTCGCGCACACGAAGAACGCCGCGACCCAGGACGTGCTCGGCTCGCGACCTGCCCGACGACCCCTACCTGCAGGGCGAGCTCGCGAGGTACTTCCCGGCCCCGCTGCGCGAGAGGTTCTCCGCGAGCATGGCCGGCCACCGGCTGCGGCGGGAGATCATCACCACCTCCCTCGTCAACCAGATGGTGGACACCGGGGGCACCACGTTCCTGTTCCGGCTGGCGGAGGAGACGGGTGCCTCCGTGCCCGAGCTGACCCGGGCCTGGCTGGTCGCGCGGGAGGCATTCGAAATGCCGTCGTTCTGGCGGCAGCTGGCCGGGCTGGCGGCGGCCGCCTCGATCGGCGTCGACACCCGGATCGAGATCGTGCTGGAGGCGCGCAAGCTCGTGGAGCGCGCGACCCGGTGGCTGATCGTCAACCAGTCGCCGTCGTTCGACATCGCCGCCGACCGTGGAGTCCCTGCGGCCCGGCGTGTCCACGGTCCGCTCGGCCATACCGAAGCTCCTGGCCGGCCGGGACCTCGCGGGCTTCGAGGAGCGGCGCGCGTCATTCGCCGCCCGCGGCGTCCCGGCCGGGCTGGCCGACGAGATCGCGGCCATGGTGCCGTCCTACTCGGCCTGCGACATCGTGCACAGCGCCGCGCTGACGGGCTACGGAGTCGAGGAGACCGCGGCGGTGTACTTCGCCCTGGGCGACCGGCTGCAGATCTGCCGGCTGCGCGACCTGATCGTGGCCCTGCCGCGCGAGGACAGGTGGTCGTCCATGGCCAGGTCGGCGCTGCGCGATGATCTCTACGCCGCCCACGCCGCGCTGACCAGGGACGTGCTCGCCGGCAGCCGCGTCGCGGGCGACGGCCCCGCGGACGCCGCGGAGCGGCTGGCGATCTGGGAGGAGCGGAATTCCGCGGCGATCGGCCGCGCGGCCGCGACGCTCAGCGAGATCTGGGAAAGCGACCGGTTCACGTTCACCACGATGTCGGTCGCCTCCCGCGTGATCCGCGCCCTGGTCACCTCCACAACCGCCCCGTCCATGCGGTAACCCCGCGGCCCGTCGCGGGCGGCGGAGGTCCCCCCACCGCCGCCCGCCCGCGCGGCTCGGTCACCCGGCCCCCGCACGTCCATCACGCGTTGGCCTGTTGCCTAGCGGACGGGTTGCGTCCCGTAACCGCAAGAGCCTTGTCGGTTGCGCGTTTCACCTGTTCCGCCGCGGGTCGATCGCGTGTTTCACCCGCTCCGGTGCCCGTCGGACGGCGGCGATGGCGGGCCAGTTGCACATGGTCGTCCATCGTCATCGGGCCTAAATGATTGACACTTTGGGGGCGGGCACCCCCGAAGTCTGAATCAGTTAGGCCCGTTGACCGCTGTCGGCTAACGATGACCAGCAGCGACACGGACCACGTAAATGCGGCAAATCGCGCATTCCACCCCATCCCGCTACCGGGTGAGTCGCGGAATCAGCTGCCCCACGCCGAGTACAGGCCGCCGCCGATCGCGATGACCCGGATCTTCGCCGACTTGTCGGCCGCCGGCGGGTCGATGGCGGCGAACGACAGGATGCTCTGCGCCTCAAGCCGGGTCGTGGGCCTCCGGAGATCCGCCGGCAGCAGGGGCTTCACCGAGGCGGGGACCGTGATCGGCGGCCCGGGCACGACGGGGGTCTCCTGGGCGAGCGAGGACTTGGTCGTCGCGATGAGGTTGAGGTACATGGTGTACAGCACCAGTGATCCGCCGTCGGCCGTCTTCAGGGACAGCCGGGCATAGTTCGACCCCTCAAGCAGCCACTGGTAGACGTCCCCCGGCGGCGCCGCGATTCCCGGCACGGACGCGGCCGCGATCTTGTACAGGCCGGTGGTCAGCGGCCCGCTCGCGACCACCTGGGTCGCCGGGGCTGGCCGGGCCGTCATCGACCACCGTCGCCTGCAGGGGCGGAGTCAGCGCCGGGCGGACCAGCAGCGTCCCCGGCGCGTTCATGCTGTCGACGCTCGACGAAGCCGCGCGAGTCGGTTGCCAGCGCCGGCACGGACTCGCCCGGCGCCACCTGAGAAATGCTCGACACCTGCCAGGCACCGCTGGTGGTGGGCTTCTCGAACAGCATCAAGACGGTGCCGGTCGCCGGAAGCTGCACGTCGGCCGCTACGTCCTGGGCCGACGGGACCAGCGGCGCGGTGCCAGCGACCGGCGCCCGCGCCACGCTGACCACGAAGTACTCGGGGCCGCCCGCCGCCGACGACGGGGGAAGGTAGAACGTCGGCGTCCCGTACCGGTACCGGGAGTAGGGCGGACCGACGTGGCTGGCGTCCGCGATCTTGTACGCGGCGCTCTGCGTGTCCGCCGCCGCGCCCTGGAGGACCGACAGGGCAAGCGACTCATCACCGGTGCGGGCCGCGAGATCGCTGGTCGAGACGTAGGTGGCGTACGCCGCCCTCGCGTCGGCCACGGTGAGCTGCGGCCGGTAAGCCGCCGGGCTCGGCGACGAGGCCGAGGTCGCGGAGCCGGTGCCCTGGCCGGACGTGCACGCCGCCGCGCCGAGCGTGGCGGCAACCGCGAGAACCAGGCCGGACACCACGCGTGCGCGGGCCGTCGTGGCGCGCTTTCCCTGCTTCACAGCAAGCGAGGATATAAGAAGGGAGCCGGAGGGCGGGCGCGTCCCGGTATGCGACCGCACGGCCAGCACTGCGAGGCCGGGTAGGCTTTCCGGCATGGCAGCTACCGATCCCACCGATGAGATATCGGAACTGTCGTCGAAGCTCGACAGCATTGAGGCCGTGGTTGACCCGGAGGCGATGCGAACCGAGGCGACCGACCTGCGCGAGCAGGCCGCTGACCCTTCTTTGTGGGAGCAGCAGGACCGGGCGCAGACAGTCACCCGCCGGCTCTCCTTCGTGGAGGGCGAGCTGGCGCGGCTGGGCGGCCTGCGCCAGCGCCTGGACGACACTCGGGTGCTGCTCGAGCTCGCCGACGACGAGACTGACTTGGAAGTCCGCGAAGCCACCCGCCAAGAGGCGATCACCGAGCTCGCTACGCTCCGCAAGGAGATTGACGGACTAGAGGTTCGCACCCTGCTCAGCGGCGAGTACGACGCCCGTGAGGCACTGATCACGATCAACTCGCAAGCCGGCGGCGCGGACGCGGCGGACTTCGCGCAGAACCTGCAGCGCATGTACCTGCGGTGGGCCGAACGCCACAAGTACGCGACCGAGGTCTACGACGTCTCCTACGACGAGGCGGGAATCAAGTCCACGACGTTCGTGGTCAAGGCGCCCTACGCCTACGGGACGCTGCGCGGCGAGCAGGGCACCCACCGCATGGTCCGCATCTCCAAGTACGACAACCAGGGCCGTCGCCAGACGTCGTTCGCGGGCGTCGACGTGGTCCCGGTGGTCGAGCAGACCGATCACGTAGAGATCAGCGAAGACGAGATCCGGGTCGACGTGTTCCGGTCCTCTGGCCCCGGCGGCCAGGGCGTCAACACGACCGACTCCGCCGTCCGGATCACCCACCTGCCGACCAACATCGTGGTCTCCTGCCAGAATGAGCGCAGCCAGATCCAGAACAAGGCGTCCGCCCTGGCGGTCCTCCAGGCGAAGCTGCTGGAGCGGCGCCGTCAGGAAGAGGCCGAGCAACTCGCCTCGCTGAAGGGCGACGGCAGGCGCGCCTGGGGCTCCCAGATCCGCAACTACGTGCTCTACCCGTACCAGATGGTGAAGGACCAGCGGACCGGCTACGAGACCTCGCAGGCGGAATCCGTACTCGACGGCGAGATCGACGAGTTCATTGACGCCGAGATCAGGTGGCTCCGCCGCCAGGAGAAGGACGAGGAGCAGCCGTAACGCCGAGCGCGGGACGGCAGGCAGTGCGGCGGCGCGGGGACAAGGACGAGAGGGTACAGCGGCCAGCGCGACCCGCGGTCGTGGGACTCGGAGGTACGCGCTTACCGGAGGTGCGCCGCCAGCAGCAAGCCGAACAGCAGGATCAGCGCGGCGGCGATGATCAGCTGCGGGCTGATTCCGAGCGGGTTGTGGTGGTGCACGTGAGTTCTCGACGCGCGGCAGGCAGAGCAGCGCGCCTCGATCACGGGGCCGCCGCAATGAGCGCAAATCAGGTGCTCACAGCTCATCGAGTGCCCCCCTCTCTTATCGGCGTCAACGAGGCCAGTTAGGGCGTCAAGGCGCACTTGGCGCGATCTGGAACCCTAGCAGCAAGATTCCCCCTAGACTGTTCCCTGGCCAGACCAGGCTACCCGCAAGTTACCCGGCTGGTCCGGAAATATCCGTGTCGGGCTGCCCGGCGCGCGTGCTCCGCCAGGGCAGCCCCTGGCCAGGCAGACCAGTCCCCTCGAGAGATCGTGTGATGGCCCCGTGATCGAGTTCCAGAACGTCACCAAGATCTACCCGCACCAGAATCGGGCCGCGCTGGAGAACGTCGACCTGACGATCGAGAAGGGCGAGTTCGTCTTCCTTGTCGGGCCGTCGGGGTCGGGCAAGTCCTCCTTCCTCCGGCTGGCGCTGCGTGAGGAGAAGCCGAGCAACGGCCGGATCTTCGTGGCGGGCAACGACCTCGCCCGCCTCCCGAACTGGAAGGTGCCTGCCCTCCGCCGCAAGATCGGCTGCGTGTTCCAGGACTTCCGGCTCCTCCCGAACAAGAACGTCTACCAGAACGTGTCCTTCGCCCTGGAGGTCATCGGCAAGCCGCGGCGGTTCATCCGCCGGGTCGTGCCCGAGGTCATCGACCTGGTCGGGCTGGAGGGCAAGCACGACCGCATGCCGAACGAGCTGTCCGGTGGCGAGCAGCAGCGCGTCGCGATGGCCCGCGCGTTCGTTAACCGGCCGCAGATCCTGCTGGCGGACGAGCCGACCGGGAACATCGACCCGGCGACCTCCATCGGCATCATGAAGGTCCTCGACCGGATTAACAGGACCGGCACCACGGTCGTCATGGCGACGCACGACGCGGCGATCGTCGACTCCATGCGCAAGCGCGTGATCGAGCTCGAATACGGCAAGATCGTTCGCGACCAGGTACGCGGCGTGTACGGTCAGGCATACTGACGCGCCCGCTTTGCGCGTTCGCCCGCCACTTACCGGCTTCTTACGGTGGCCGGGCAGGACGGCACAGGACCAGCAAGGGATGAGATATTCGGGCGGGGCCCCAGAGAGGGAAGCATGCGTTCATTTGTTCTCCAGGAGATCTGGATCGGGCTGCGCCGCAACCTCACCATGACGATTGCCCTCATCGTGGTGGTGGCGATCAGCCTGTCCCTGCTCGGGACCGGGCTGCTGTTCATCAAGCAGGTCGACAGCACTCGGACCTACTGGCAAAGCAAGGTCGAGATCTCCATCTACCTCTGCACCGCCCAGAGCGCCAACCCGGCCTGCCACGGCCAGTACACGGCGCAGGAGCAGCAGTCGCTGATGTCGAGGCTGCAGGGCATGCCCCAGGTCCAGACTGTCTACTTCCAGACGCAGGACCAGGCGTACGCGCAGTTCAAGCAGTTCTTCGCCAGTGACCCGGCGTACGTCTCCACGGTGAAGCAGACCGACATCCCGGCGTCGTTCGAGGTGAAGCTGAAGAACCCCTCGGCCGACTACAACATCGTGGCCAGCGCCGTCACGGGCGTGCAGGGCGTGGACCTGGTCGTCAACGAGATGACCATCCTCGACAAGTTCTACAAGCTGCTTGACGGCCTGCGGAACGCCGTGGTCATCGTGGCGCTCATCCTGGTCGTCGCGGCGGTGCTGCTCGTGTCCAACACCATCCGCCTGTCCGCCTTCAACCGGCGCAGGGAGACGGGCATCATGCGCCTGGTCGGCGCGTCCAACCTGTACATCCAGATGCCCTTCCTGCTGGAGGGCGTGATCGCCGGCCTGCTCGGCTGGGTGCTCGCCGCCGGCCTCCTGGTTGGCGTGAAGTCGCTCCTGTTGAATAACCTGCAGCAGTACTTCAGCTACAACGTCGGCCTCAAGACCGGCGACCTCATCGAGGTCATCGTGCTGGCGATGTGCGTGGGCGTGCTGCTGTGCGGGATCACCTCATTCGTGACGCTCCGCCGTTACCTGCGCGTCTAGGGGCTGCCTGGCATAGATGGGCCCGGCTAGGAGAAACGTGGCACGCGAGCAGGACAACAACAAGGTAATCGCCCGGAACCGGCGAGCCTTGCACGATTACGCCGTCGAGGACACATACGAGGCGGGAATCGCGCTAACCGGGACCGAGGTGAAGTCACTGCGTGCCGGCCGGGCCTCACTGGCCGACGGGTTCGCGCTGGTCAATGACGGGGAAGTCTGGCTTTACAACGTTCATATACCGGAGTACGCCATGGGTACGTGGACGAACCACTTGCCCAAGAGGACCAGGAAGCTCCTGCTGCACCGGGGAGAGATCGACCGCCTGGATCGTAAGGTGTCGGAGCAGGGGCTGACGCTGGTCCCGCTGTCGCTGTACTTCAAGGACGGCAAGGTTAAGGTGGAGCTGGCTCTTGCCCGTGGCAAGCGGACATACGATAAGAGGCATGACCTGGCGAAGCGTGATGCGGCCAGGGAGATTGACCGTGCCCTGCGGCGTCGACGGTGACGGAGGCGGACGGTGACAGCGCCCTCGAATGAGTGGGGCGGCCACGCTGGCCCACTGGGTAGCCAGGAGTTCATCTCCTCGGCGGGAGTTCCTGACCTTGGCGCTACCGAGCTCGATACGACGCAGTTGTCCCTTCCGGTTCCCCCCGCCGTCCTTGCGGAACCGGCGATCCTTCCTGAAGTAACGGGCGTGCCCCTGGGGGAGCCGTTTCCGGTCGGCCCCGCCATCGCGCCGCCAGCGTCCCCGGGCAAGGGCAAGCCGGACAAGGACAAGCAGGTACCGCCCGGCCCGCCGTCCAAGGGACCGGGTGGCAGGCGGCATCGCAGGCCACCGGGCGACCGTCCCGGGCGGGCCAAGCGTTACGGGCGGCTGGCGGCGTCGCTGGCGGTCCTGGGCGCGGTGGTCGGCGTCGGCTTCACCACCGACTTCGGCTCGCAGGACTCCCCTGACCCGGTCGTGCAGTCGTTCCTCCTGGACTGGCAGCAAGGGCACTACACCGACGCGGCGAAGCTGACCACCGGGCGGACGGCGTTCGTCAGCGGGCAACTGTCCGCCGCCTACCACAACCTGAACGCGACGGCGATGTTCTTCTCGCTGCAGGGCATCTCGCAGCACGGGAAGACAGCGGAAGCGAAGTTCCGTGCCACGGTTGACCTGGCGGACGGCGGGTTCCAGTGGCAGTACCAGGGCAAGTTCGGGCTGGTCTCCAAGGGCGGGCGGTGGCTCGTCAGCTGGGCGCCGAGCGTTATCGAGCCGAGCCTCGGCCCCGGCGACAGGCTCGCCGTCGTGACGACGTTCCCGCCCCGTGGCCAGGTCACCGACGCCTCAGGCAACTCGCTCCTCGCGCAGTCAACCGTCTACCACGTCGGCGTCTATCCCGGCCAGCTGTCCAGCACCCGAGCCACCGCGGCTGGCTTCGCCCAGGTGACGGGGCTTAACCCCGCGCAAGTGGTCGGGCAGATCAGCTCCGCGCCGCCGCGCCAGTTCCTGTCGATGCTGACGCTGGACTCCGCCGACTTCACCGCCTTGTGGCCGGCCCTGTCCCACGTCCGCGGCCTGACCTGGCAATCGGCACAGGAGCGGCTCTTCAACGACGACGCGGACGACCTCATCGGCCAGGTCGGCACCGAGAACTCCGGCGTGATTCGTGCCGAGGGCAGCGGCTACCAGCCCGGCACGACCGTCGGGGAAGGCGGCCTTGAGGCCGCCGACCAGGACAAGCTCGCCGGATCGCCGAGCGTCGCCGTCATCGTGGTGAACTCGCAGGGCAAGAAGGTGGCCACCCTCTGGTCGGTGCGCGGCAGCCAGGAGAAGTCGCTCGATACGACTATCAACGGCCAGATCCAGGCCGCCGCCGATAAGTCACTCGCGGCGCTTCCCGCCTCCGCTGGCATCGTCGCCGTCGACGCGGCGACCGGGCACATCGTCGCGGTCGCCGGGCATCAGGCGGGAGACCTGCCGCTGCCGTCCGGCGGGCTGGTCGACGCCAGGATCGCCCCCGGCATCACCTTCACCGTCGTGTCGGCGGCCGCGCTCCTCGGCAACGGCCTGACGGCGAGCTCGCCGCTGCCTTGCCAGAACGTGGCCAACGTCGGTGGCCAGACGTTCACGTACTCGCCCGGGCAGTCGTCGTCGGCCACGCTCGCCTCTGACTTCGCTTCCGGCTGCGGAACGGCCTTCGCGACGGTGTCGCTGCGGCTGACCCAGCCCAGCCTCGCCGCGGCGGAGAAGGCCTTCGGCGTCGGGAAAGCCTGGGACCTGCCGGTCCCCGCGTTCTCCGGGTCAGCCTCCGCTGCATCCGGAGCGGCCCTCGGAGAGGCCGGCCTGGCCTCGCAGGCCATCGGCTCGCGCGGTGTCTTGATGAGCCCGCTGGGGATGGCCCTTATCGCCGCTGAGGTCGATTCCGGGGTCGGGCATACGCCGGCCCTGCTACCGTCGCAGCCCCAGACGGCCTGGCCGGTGCCGCTGGCGGCCAGCCAGCTCACCGCCCTGCGGGGCCTCATGCGTGGTGCCGTCAAGTCCGGGCCCGCCCGCGCCGCCAACCTTCCCGGCGTGCCGGTCTACGGGCAGGCGGGAATCGTCCAGACGGCCCCCAGCCACTATCTCAGCTGGTTCGTCGGCTACCGGGGGGAGATGGCCTTCGCGGTCGTCGAGGTCGGCCACACCCAGGCGCAGGCCGCCGCGGCGCTCGCGGCGACGTTCCTGGGCTCGATGGGCTGAGCTAATCTCCGGCTCTACCAGGGAGCGAGCGGGCATGCAGGGGCCGTTACATTTTCGTTATAAAAAACTAGTCGCGCAGAGCAACCGTGCGATCACTCTACGGCGTCTTTAAGGGTGACTGAGGCTCGCTTGGGGGTTGCGGCCCAGTCGTCGTGAGAGCCGGGTCTCATCTCGGGGGAGACCCGGACTTCCGGACCGGCTCCGACCCTGCCGGTCGGCCCCCGTGGGTGCGTTCTCGGCCACCGCCACCGCCCACGGGGGCCATTCTCATGCCTGGCGCAGACGCCGTACGCGCCACGGCTGTGCACGGGAATCGTCAGTTGGCTGCCAGGCGTTCCCACGGGTATGTTCGTAGACGGCGGCCACGCCGCAGGCGTGGGCGCTGACAACTCAACAGGGGGGTGAATAGTTTCGACTTCGGCGATCGATCTAGGAGAAGCGAGCCGAGGGTGGCGGACGTGAACCTCGTAAATAACGCGACCGCAAACCACAAGTGCCAACACACAGCGCACTCGCCTCGCCCTCGCTGCCTAAGCGAGCTTAGAGGCTGTCAGCCCGGGAGCGCCTCCGGCCCGGACCTGGCATCAGCTAGGAGGATCCACCAGCCAGCCCGGTCACGGGGCAGGCTGGGACACCGAACAGTGACTGAGCCCGTCGGCAGCTTGCCTGCGTGACTGCCGGGGCCGAGAAAAGCACAGCAGGCTGCGCTCGGAGAAGTCCTATGAGAGGTCCTGAAGGACCGGGGTTGCGATACCCCGCACCTCCACGACAAGAGCCGGTCGCCGCGCCTACGGGTGCGGGGACCGGCTCTTTTTGCCGTGCGGATCCCGCCGTCCGCGCGAGCGGCCGCCGTCGGCGGCCACGCCGGCCGTCGCGGCCCGCCAGCCATCCCGCGGGCTTGCTGCCCTGGGTGAGTTCACGTGTCACGTTTAGCCGTTAAACTGATGCTTAGTGGGACATTTGGGGATGATGCGGAGGTTTGCGGCTCGTGTGGTCTTGGTACTCGTCTAGGCGAGGCAGGCGGTGAGCGGCACGCGTAGCCGATCATTACCATTCTGCGTCCGAACACGGGATAATAGGGCGACGGATCGACACGGTTGTGGTTGACCGGTTCCGCCAAAGGCACCGGAACCGATGCGGCGCGGTTCCTCAAGAACCACGCACGGCGTGAGGAAGGGGATGCAGGATGGCGGCGATGAAGCCGCGGACGGGCGACGGCCCGCTCGAGGTAACCAAAGAGGGTCGCGGCATCGTAATGCGCGTCCCGCTTGAGGGCGGCGGACGGCTCGTGGTTGAACTTTCCGCGGATGAGGCCGTCAAGCTGGGCGAGGCCCTGAAGTCGGCCGTCGGGGTCGGGTAGCGCGTGCGGCCACCGTGGCGGGCGCTAGGCAGTAGCCGCTTCCCGGGTAGACCTGGTCCACCGACGCCGCTCACGCGGTCGCCTCGCGGGGCGGCCGCTCGCTTACTGTCCGGCATCAGTACTTGATGGCGGCGAGCAGCGCCGCCCGCGACCGGGATGCTCAACGAGACCAGCCGGTCGTCGATCCGTACCATCTCCGCTAGTTCCCGGGTTCCTGCCTCGGTTGCCCCGCCCATGTCGGCCTCGGCCGTCGCGGTGCCCGCGTCGTCGAAGACGATGATCCCGCCGTGCCGAAGCAGTCGCTGGCCCGCGGACAGGTAGTCAGGGTAGGACGCCGGGTCGGCGTCGCAGAACACCATGTCGTACGCCCCGTCGGACAGCCGTGGCAGGACATCGCTGGCGCGCCCGAGTATGAGCCGGGCCTGGTTCGCGGCGAACCCCGCCTGGGCGAACGCCTTCCTGGCCAGCCTGTGATATTCAGGTTCGGTGTCAACGCTGGTCAAGACGCCGCCAGGGCGCATGCCGCGCAGCAGCCAGATGCCCGAGCTGCCGCAGCCGGTCCCGATCTCGACAACCGACCGGGCACCGATCGCGGTGGCCAGGAAGCGCAGCACCGCGCCGGTCGCCGGATCGACGGGCGTGGTGCCGCCGAGATCCTCCGCGTTGGCCCGCGCTGTCAGCAGCGGCTCGTCCTCGACCGCGTACTCCGCCTCATCAGGGTTGATGACGTGCCCCCTTCACCGATAGTCCTTGGCGGTGAGCCTAGTCAATATCACCGCTCGCGTGGAACACCAGCCCAATCTCGTCCGTTAGTTAACCGTGAGCGAGGCCAGGTTGTGGGTTGCCATAGTTGGCATAACGGAAGAAAACGATGCACCATGGTCATGATCACCGCGATGCCTGACGCGGTGGGCGATCCGGTGGAGGGTGCCTTGGAACCCGAGCCAGCAGCGCCCGAGCCACCAGCGTCCCAATCACCATCCGAGCTGGTAGCGTCCGAGCTGATGGTTCCCCAGCAGTCCCAGTGGGAGTTGCCCAGCTGGGACGATATTGTGCGGGCGCATTCCCGCAGGGTGTACCGGCTGGCCTACCGGCTGACCGGGAACCAGCATGACGCGGAGGATCTCACGCAAGAGGTCTTCGTCCGCGTCTTCCGGTCGCTGTCCAGTTACACCCCTGGCACATTCGAGGGCTGGCTGCACCGGATAACCACGAACCTCTTCCTCGACGGCGCGCGGCGCAAGCAGCGCATCCGCTTCGAGGGGCTGGTCGACGAGGTGGCGCAGAAGCTGGCCGGCAGCGAGCAGTCGCCGGATGAGGCCTATGACCAGCAGCACTTCGACTCCGACGTGCAGAGCGCGCTGCGCGTCACTGCCGCCTGACTACCGCGCGGCGGTCGTCCTGTGCGACATCGAGGGCTTTTCTTACGAGGAGATCGCGGCCACGCTCGGGGTGAAGCTCGGGACCGTGCGCAGCCGCATCCACCGCGGGCGGGCCCAGCTGCGGATAGCGCTCGCGCACCGGCAGCCGCCGTCGTCCGGGATGTCGAGCCCCGGCCGGACGCCACCGGATCAGGGAAGGCGGCGGGTGAGTCGTGACCCATCTGCAAGAGCAGTTGTCCGCCCTCGTCGACGGCGAGCTGAACGGTGCCGAGCTGGACCGGGCGAACGCCCATCTCGCGGCGTGTGATCAGTGCCGTGCGGAGGCCGCCGCGCTTCGCCTGCTGAAGCGAGAACTGCGGCAGCTGGCCGTCGCCCGCCCAAGTCACGACCTGACCCAGCGCTTGCTCGCGCTAGCCGCCGCTGAGGGCACGGGACAGTCCCCGTGGCGCAATTCCCTCCAGTCGAGCCCGCCGGGACCGCGCGTCGCGCCCAGGGGCTACGTTGACCGGCCGCGCCCCCGCCACGACGATAGCGCCGAGCGCGCCAGGAGGTCCCGTCCCCCGGGCTCGCCCAGCGAGGCCTGGGCGCGCCGCAGGCGTGGCCGCCGGCTCGCCTGGGGGGCGATCTCGTTCGTGATGAGCGTCGGGATAGGCGCGGCCGCCTACAGCCTCAGCGGCGGGTTCCCGGCCGGGGGGCGGATGACCCCGCAGATGGAGCTCTTCGACGTCGGTCACGCCATCCTCGGCGGCGGTTTCGCCGGGCCAGGCCCGTCCCAGCAGCCGACGCAGCAGCCCACGTGGCCGCCGTCGCCGTCCCGGCGGGCGCTGCTGCCATAGAGCGGGGACGGGCGAACAGCGGGGAACCGCGACGCGAATTCCGGCAGTTGGGCGGGCATCCCATGGTCGCGCCACTCGCTCGGACCGCGTGGACGGATTACAGTGGTTGCGACCGCCTGACCGTTTTCCCCGGCGCGATCGACTGCCTACGGAGAGCTGCGCATGTTTGACTTGTCTATCACCAAGCTGCTGTTCCTCGCCGTGATCGCGCTCGTGATCTTCGGGCCGAACGAGCTGCCCAGGATTGTCAGGCAGGCGGGACGGGCGCTGCGTGACCTGCGGCAGATAGCCGAGGGCGCCAAGGCGGACCTGCGTGAGGGACTAGGCCCGGAATTCCAGGACTTCGACTTCGAGGACCTCAACCCGCGCCGCTTCGTCCAGAAGCACCTGCTGGACGACCCCGAGCCGCAGCCCCCGTCATCGTCGACCGTGTCCGCGGTCCAGGACGTGCAGCAGACGGCCGCGAGCGCGACGGCCTCGGCCAGCCCGCAGCAAGCGGCCACCGACCCGGTCCCCGCCGCCGTCCAGGTCGACGACCGCCCCCCCTTCGACCTAGAAGCAACCTGACCCAGGTCGCCCGCGGCACCCGGCGGAGATGCGTCCGTCGCGCATGGTCGTCTATCGTCATCGGGCACTACCGACCACTAACGCGGACCAACAGGCGCTCGAACAGGGCAAATGGAACAATGAACGCCTAACGCCCAGCCGCCAGCTACTGAGGCGTGAGCGTCAGCATCCGGCCGGCCAGGCTCCGGCCGCGGCTGGCCAGGCCGCTGGCGATCTTCGTCAGCTCCAGCGCGGCCGGGGATGCCGGGTCGGACAGCACCAGGGGAGTGCCGTTGTCGCCGCCCTCCCGCAGTCGGGTGTCCAGCGGTACCTGGCCGAGCAACGGAACCGCCGCGCCGGTGAGCTGGGTGAGCTTGTCCGCGACCGCCACGCCGCCGCCCGAGCCGAAGATGTCCATCTGCTCGCCGCAGTGCGGGCAGACCAGGTAGGACATGTTCTCGATCACGCCGGCGATGCGCTGCCGGGTCTGCTGGGCGACGGATCCCGCGCGCTCGGCGACCTCGGCGGCGGCCAGCTGGGGCGTGGTCACGACGAGGATCTCCGCGTTCGGCAGCAACTGGGCCACCGAGATGGCCATGTCGCCGGTGCCGGGCGGCAGGTCGAGCAGCAGGTAGTCCAGGTCGCCCCAGTAGAAGTCGGCGAGGAACTGCTGCAGTGCCCGGTGCAGCATCGGCCCGCGCCACACGATGGGCGGGTTGCCGTCCGGCTTGATGTTGCCGATCGAGGCGACCTTCACCTCGTGCCCGGCCAGCGGCATGATCATGTCCGCCACCTTCTGGTGGCGGCCGGTGATGCCCAGCATCCGGGGCACCGAGTGCCCGTAGATGTCGGCGTCGATCACGCCCACCTTGTAGCCATCTGACGCCAGCGCGACGGCGAGGTTCACCGCGACCGACGACTTGCCCACGCCGCCCTTGCCGCTTGCCACCGCGTAGACCGTGGTGAGCGACCCCGGCTGGGCGAACGGGATGACCGGCTCCGGCTTGCCGCCGCGGAGCCTGGTCTGCAGGCCTGCGCGCTGCTCCTCGCTCATCACGTCAAGGTCGACGCGGACGCCGGCCACCCCGGGCAGGGCGGCGACCGCCTCGGTCACCCGGGAGGTGATGGTGTCACGCATCGGGCACCCGGCGACCGTCAGGTAGATGCCTACCTCGACGATCCCCCCGGTACTGATCGAAACGGACTTCACCATGTCGAGTTCGGTAATCGGGCGGCCGATCTCAGGGTCCTTGACGCCGCCGAGCGCGGCGGTCACCTGCTCAGCGGTGGGCAGCGGCGCGTTCATGCCTGTAATGCTACGTGCCGGGGGCGAGGGCGAATCGCCCCCGCCCCCGGCACGCGAGGTGATGTGGCTAACGCGACCGTGGTGACGGCCTCGCTACCATTTCCGGGTGGCCACCGGCTGGCCGGTGACCGGGTTGAGGATGAACGGGGCGAAGTCCGGGAACCTGTCATGGCCGAAGTGGCCATGATCGTCGTCGAAGACGAACATGTTGTCGAGCGACCCGGTGATGTTGGCGAAGCTGCCAGAGATGGGCGCCAGGTGCCAGTTCTGCTGGATGAACTTGACGACCGAGGCCTGGCTCGTCTTCGTGTGGTCGACGAAGTCCGACTTGGCCCACGGGGAGATGACCAGCAGCGGCAGGCGCGGGCCGTAGCCGCAGCGGCCCTCCTCGCCGGCCAGCGGGGCACCGCTGCCGCACATCCCGGTGCCGGTGACGGCGTCCGCGACGGTGTCCGACGGGTTGACGACGCCGGGGTCGGCGTGGTCGTACCAGCCGTCAGAGTCGTCGTAGGAGATGATCACCGCGGTGGAGGCCCAGTCCGGGGACTTCATCAGGGCGTTGATCTCGGTGGTGACCCACTTCTGCTCGTCCAGCGGGTCGGAGTAGCCGGGGTGCCCGTCCGCCCAGCCCGGTGCCTTGAGGTAGCTCACGGCGGGCAGCGCCGACGCCGGCAGCTGGTGCGCGGTGATCGCCGCGACGAGCTGGTCGAAGTCGGAGGTGTCGTAGTTGTGGTTCGGCGTGTTGAACTGCGGCACGCCGTTGATGTAGGACTGGGTGTCCTTGCCGATGGTGGCCAGCCCGGCGAGCGAGTCCTGTCCCGCTGGCGGTGGCCGGGACCGTCACGTGGTGCGGGTTGGCGGTCGAGGCGTAGTACTGGAACGGCTCGTGGTGCGGGATGTAGTCGTCCTTGTACCCGTACTGGCCGGCGCCCGTGGCCAGCGGGGCGCTCAGGCCCGCGCCAACCGGGGTCACGGTGGAGCACAGGTTCTGGTTCGACGAGTGCGCGGGCCTGTTGGCGGCCACGGAGAAGTAAGCGCTGAACTCATCAGGGGTGAAGGTCGAGGTTGCCTGGCCGGACTTGCCTATGGCGGCCAGCGCGTCGGTGTAGGACGTGCTCGGCTTGAAGCCGCCCTGGAACCAGCCCCAGGAGATGCCCTTGGCGTTGAGCTCGTCACCGATGTTCTTGCCGCTCAGCGCGACGGCGTCGCGGGTCGAGCAGTCGTCGTAATACGGCTGCGCGTCGCTGGTCAGCGAGTAGCCGCCCAGGCCGTCCGCCGTGATGTCGGCGTTGGGGCTGCTGGCGGTGGCGATCGACGGGTTGTTGGCGGTGTGGGTCATGTCCACGTTGCCGGTGTCACCCGAGACCACGTTGATCGCGCCCGGGGACGACGGGCCGTACGTGGTGTCGAAAGAGCTGTCGCTCATCGCGTACTGCTGCGCGTAGTTCCAGAACCCGGTGACGGTGTTGCCGTCGTAGTAGTTCATCACGTCGCCGGCCACGCACTTGCCACCCTCGGGGGTGGTGCCAGTGCCGTTACCGGTACGCAGCGGGTACAGGTCGTTCTTGCCCCCGTCGACCGCGAGCTGCTCGTCGGAGTAGTTGTGGTCCTGGTCGCACGTGAGCACGTCGTTGACGTTCGTCGGGTCGTAGCGGACCGGGTTGACGCCGTTCGGGTTGTTGTTCTTCAGCGCCGGGGTCAGCCCGTTGACCTTGGGCGTGCCGCGCTTCGCGGTGAACGTCTGGCCCGAGGTGTTGGTGGCGTCGGGGTAGGTGCCGAAGTAGTGGTCGAAGGACACGTTCTCCTGGTAGATGACCACCACGTGCTTGATCGGGGTCGCGGTGCGGTGCGCCACGGTGAAGTGGACCGCGGGGTCGGCCTTCGGGGTCGGGTGCGCCGACGCGGCGGTGGCGACGGCTGCGCCGCCGCCCACGGCCAAGGCTACGGACACGCCGATCACAGACGCCCTACGCAAGGGCAAGTGCATGAGTAGATCCCTCCAGTGCACGGTTGACGTGGGTGACGAAGCTGACCCTCTACTTCCCAAGAGCCCTTTAGGTGAACGAATCGTTTCCCGACCCCAAATTCAGCAGGAATACAAGCAACTCTGTGGCTGGGCTAAGATAATCAAACCTTGCGGCGCTCATTCCTGTACTTGCCGTGATGCCCCGTGTCGTGACGTGCGCGATCGCGCGACGGCGGCGTTCAGGCACTCATCAGCCAGCGCGGACGGGTCGCCGGGCGTCGCTGGCCCTTCCTTCTATGCCAGCAGGGCGCGGCCGAAGAAATCGCTCTGACTGGTGACGCCAGGGAGCGCGAAGAAGTAGCCGCCGCCGAACGGGCTGATGTAGTCCACCAGTGGCTCGTCGATCAGCCGGGTCTGCACCGCCTCGAACTGCCGCTGGATGTTCTGCTGGAAGCAGGTGAAGATCAGCCCCATGTCCAGGTTGCCCGCCTCGTCGATGCCCCGGTCATAGTTGTAGCCCCGGCGCAGGATGCGGCTGCCGGCCGTGGCCGGGGTGCGCGGGTTGGCCATCCGGATGTGGGCGTCGAGCCGGATGGCGGTGCCATTCGGGTCGGTCGCGTAGTCGGGCGCGGTGAAGATCCCGTCGGCGTCCAGCGGATAGCCGGTGTCGCGCCGCCGGCCGAACATGTTCTCCTGCTCGGCGAGGTCCACCCGGTCCCAGAACTCGATGAGCATGCGGATCAGGCGGACCACGAAGTAGCTGCCGCGCGCCGCCCAGGACGGCTCGCCGGCCGCCCCCGGCTGGACCCAGACCAGGCTGTCCATGTCCTTGGCGCTGGCGACGTCGGGATTGGCGATGCCGTCCATGAACCCCATAAGGTTGCGCGGCACTGTCCCGGCCGGCCGCGCGGGGCTGGAGAAGCCCTGGATCCGCCAGTTTGGCTGCATGCCGCCGCGCGTGTTCCGGGCGACGTCCCGCAGCGCGTGCAGGACGGTGTCGGCGCTTCCGGCGCTGAACTGCATCACGAGGTCGCCGCCGCACTGCGCGGGGTCCAGGTTGTCGTTCGGGAACGTGCGCATCGACGTCAGGTGCGCGGGCCGTAGCGCCGCCAGGCCGTACCGGTCGTCGAACAGGGTGGAGCCGACGCCGAGCGTCACCGTCAGCCCGTCCGGCTCTACCGCCGGCCCGAGAATCCCCGAATCCGAGGGCGGCCCGCCGATGCCCGCCTGGGGCGGCATGCCGCCGACGGCGAGGAACCGGGCCCGGTCGGTGATGGCCTGGAACAGGTCCGTCAGGTCGGCCTTGCTCGCCGCCGTCACGTTGAACGACACCACGGCGGTCTGCCGCTGCGCCGCGGGCAGGATCCCCGCCTGGTGCTTGCCGTGGAACGGCACCGCCGGCAGCCGTCCGGTGACGACATCGGCGTTGGCCGCAACGCTCGGCGGGGCGGGCTGGCCCGCCCGCCAGGCGTAACCGCCGGCCGTGCCCGCCACGCCGCCGGCCACGACGCCGCCGGCGACGCCCGAGGCCAGGCCGCGCAGGAACGACCGCCGCCCGGTGCTGCCGGGGCTCGCCGCGGGCCGCTGTGCCGCGGCGCTCCCCGGGCGTGCCGGAGTCGTGCGCTGGAGTCTGCTGGTCGGTCACGTGTTCCTCGGCTCCGTGATCGTCGGGATCGGGGCGAGCTCTTGCAGCGCCTGGTCGCACGCCGCGTTTATCTGCTGCCGGGCGGAGGAGGAGAGCTTTGACACGGGCACCCATTGCCCGTTCGGCAGGTGTTGTGCCTCAAGGAGTGCCTGCAACCGGTCCAGCCAGGTGTCCACGGCCGGGCAGCCCCGCGTACCGGCCGGTGAGCGACGGACGGAGCAGGGACAGCAGCTCGCGGGTGCCGTCAACGTTGGCGAGCGTCGTCGCGAGGGTCGTGCCGCTGCCGTAGTCGTCGTGCCCGGTCAGCTGGAACTGCAGGGCGTTCTCCAGGATCTCGTGGGTGCGCAGCCCGAGATCGATGACCTGGATCTGCTGCCGCGACCACGTGGCGCGCAGCCCGTTCACGTCCGACGTGAGCTTGTCGCGCGATCGGCGTGAGCTCCTTCGCGGACTGCCCGTGCCACAGGCCGTACTCCAGCCGGTAGAAGCCGGTGAAGTCCGCGCTGTTGACCCCGACGGCGTCGGCCCGCCCGTCGATCTCGCCGTCGAAGTCCCCGAACGCGTCGTACGCCGCCCCCAGTCGCTGGTACTCCAGGTGGGCGGGCAGCCAGTCCCGCCGCGCCGCGGCCAGGTCGCCGCGCGAGATGTCGCCGTCCAGCGTCGTGACCAGGCCGAGGAGGGTGGTCAGCCCGGCCGCGACGTAGTCCTCGTACGCCTTGGCGGGCCGCACGAGGTCGTTGTACGGAACCGGGAGCTGGGCCGGCGTGCCCGGCCGCGTGCCCGGAGACGGTGATGGTGGGCCCGTTCAGGATCGTCTCGGGACTGGTCTGGAACCGGCAGCTGAACGCGTACTTGCCGGACCCGACGTCCAGGGCCATCGGCGTGGTGGCCTGCGGGCCGAACCCCACGATCTCGTCGTAGATGCCGCCCGTCGTCGGGATCGATCAGGTCGATCTCACCGCCGACGGTATCGGTGTTGCGGAGCTGGAACGTGTGCCAGCCGGGGGCGCTGACCTGCCAGGTGCCGCCGCACCCGGTGGTGGACATCATGAGCACGTCCGGCTGCGGCGCCCCGCCGCACGCCGTGAGGGCAACCGCGAGCCGCTAGCGCGGCCAGGGCGGAAGCCGCGGCCGTTACTGGTCGGGGGGAGCGCATGAAAGAAAGAATAAGGAAGGCGACCCTTACCCGGACATCTGGGGCTAGAGGGTTTCAAACGTTCGCCCGCCATTAACCTGGCATGCCCCGGACGGCCACGGCTGATTGCGAGTCACCCGGCGCCGGTCGAGCGGCAGCGCTTTTTACCGTAAGCCCGGCGCCGGAACCGCCCTGCTAATGTGCTCCGGTGGAAAGTTCCTACCGGCCGCGCCGGACCATCATGTCGGTCCCCGCGAGCAGCGAGCGGTTCATCGCGAAGGCCCGCGACGTGGCCGCCGACGAGATCATGCTCGACCTGGAGGACTCCGTCGCGCCCGCCGCCAAGGATGACGCGCGGGACCTGGCGGTTGCCGCGCTGCGGGCCGGCGGCTGGGACGGCAAGCTCGTCGCCGTCCGGGTCAACGGCGCGACCACCCGCTGGGCCTACCGGGACGTGATCGCCGTCGTCGAGGGCGCGCCCGGTGCCGTCGACGCCCTGGTCCTGCCGAAGGTGTCCTCGCCGGCCCAGGTCGCCTGGCTGGACCTGCTGCTCGGCCAGGTCGAGCAGGCCGCGGGGGTGCCGGTGGGAAGCACCGGCATCGAGGCGCAGATCGAGGACGCGGCGGGGCTGGCGTCCGTGGAGGCGATCGCGTGCGCGTCGGCCCGGATGACGGCGCTTGTCTTCGGGCCGGGGGACTTCATGGCCAGCATCGGGATGCGGTCGCTGGGCATCGGCGGCCAGCCGGCCGGCTACGCGCACGACGCGCACCACTACACGCTGATGAGGCTGCTGGTGGCGGCGCGCGCGGCGGGGCTGCAGGCGATCGACGGCCCGTACGGGCGGATCACGGACCTGGACGGGCTGCGCGCCGCGGCCGGCTCGGCGGCGGCGCTCGGGTTCGACGGCAAGTGGGTCCTGCACCCCCGCCAGGTGAACGTGGTCAACGAGGCGTTCACGCCCTCCGCCGGCGACTACGCGCGTGCCGTGGCGATCCTCGGCGCCTACGAGAAGGCGTCGGAGCATGCCCTCGGCGCGGTCATGCTCGGCGACGAGATGATCGACGAGGCCTCGCGCAAGATGGCGCTGCGCATGGCGGCGCTGGGCGCCGCGGCCGGCCTGGCCGGCTAGCGCCGCGCCCCGGCCGCTCACGCCACGCCCCAGCCGCGCAGCGCGTCAAGCAGGCCGTCGGTGAGCGGCAGCGTGCCGAGCTCGCCGGGGAAGGCCCACATCACGTCGTCGGCGTCGTCGCCCGGCGGCGAGCCGGCCGCCGGTCACGGTGACCGCGTAGTCGCGGATGTCCAGCTCGATGCCGGTGCCGTGCCCGTCGGTACCGCCGGGCCTGCGCACGCTGCCGATCAGCGGCCCGGGCACCACGACCAGCCCGGTCTCCTCGCGGACCTCCCTGACCACCGCCTCCTGGTCGGTCTCGCCCGCCTCGATCCGCCCGCCGGGTACCGACCACAGGCCCCGGCCCGGATCGTGCCCGCGCCTGATCAGCAGCAGCCGCCCCGCGTCATCCTTGATGACAGCCCCCACGCACGCAACTACCATCCGCCGCCCCGGCTCGCTCATGCTGGAACCCTATGGTCGCGGGTAGGCGGCGGCGAACCGGGTAGGTATGCCGCAGGTGTGGCAATGAGAGCGGTGTGCCCGCGTTGCAGCGGTCCAGTGCACGCGCCGTCGGTCTGGACGAGCGCGTGGCAGTGCGACTTGCATGGCGACATTGACCCGCTTCGCCCGGCCGGCCAGCCCAGTCAGATGGCGCTCACCGGGCTGGTCAAGAGCTCGAAGGTCCCGGTCTGGGTCCCGTGGCCGCTCCCGCACGGGTGGCTGGTCACCGGCTTCTCCGGTGCCGGTGACGAGCGGACGGGGAGCCGGGGGACGGTCGTCGCCCTGTCCGGGCCGAACCCCGTGGGCGGCCCGGCGGACCTCCTCGTCATCGCCGAGGAGCCGGGCACCGGGCTGGGCGCGGGCCTGGCCGGCCTGCGGGCCCTGATCCCGGGGCCGGGTTCGCCGGCTGCGCCCCGCATGCGAGGGTCCGGGTGGGCGGTCACGAGGCGTGCCTGTGGCTGGTGGCGCCGGGCGACTACGCCGGCCCGGACGGCTGCGCGGCGTTCGCGGGGGAGGTTGGCGGTGGCTGGGTCTGGATCGTCTTCTGGCCGGACAGCGCCGGCGTCATGCTGGTGGAGCCGCTCGCGCTGCGCGACCTGCGCGACGGCGAGCAGCAGTGGGACCTGCCGTTCGGTGCCCGCTCGACGCGCCTGCCGGCCTGACCTGAGCCGCCCGGCGGCCCAGCGCGAGTAGCATGACCGGCGTGCGCATCGACCTGCATGTTCATAGCAGTGCCTCGGATGGTACCGACCCGCCGGCCGAGGTGATCAGGCGCGCCGGACAGGCGGCACTGGACATCCTCGCGCTGACCGACCACGACACGCAGGCCGGGATGGCGCGGGCTCGCGCCGCCCTGCCCGTCGGGCTGACCCTGATCCCCGGCATGGAACTGTCGTGCATGACCGACCTGAGCTCTCAGGGAATGGCGACGCCCGGGGGAACCGCGACGCCGCGCTACCCCGGGCAGCGCAGCGCGCACCTGCTGGCGTACCTCTTCGACCCGGCCGACCCGGTGCTGGCCGCGCAGACGGCGCGGATCCGCGACGACCGCGTCTACCGCGCCAGGGGCATGGTCTCGCTGTTGCGGGAGCGCGGGGTGAACGTCACCTGGGAGCAGGTCAGCGGCATCGCCGGCGATGCCGTCGTGGGCCGCCCGCACATCGCGCGGGCCATGGTCGAGGCCGGGGCCATCGCCCGGCCGTCCGACGCGTTCACGCCCGAGTGGATCGCCGACGGCGGCCGCGCCTTCATCGACCGGTACGCGATCCCCCTGGACCGGGCCGTCGTCCTGGTGCGCGCCGCGGGCGGGGCGCCGGTCCTCGCGCATCCGCGCTCGGCCGGCTACGAGGTCTCCGATGAGGTCATCGCCCAGCTGGCCGCCGCGGGCCTGGTGGGCCTGGAGGTCTACCATCCAGACCACGATGAGCTACAACGGGACCGCCTGCTCGCCACCGCGAACGAGTTGGGGCTCGTGGCGACCGGCGGAAGTGATGACCATGGCGCGTTCAACAACTCGGGCCTCGGCAGCGAAGTAACCCCGCCGGAGTCCTACGAGCGGATACTCGCCCTGGCGACCGGGGACAGGCCAGTTCCGGCGGTCCCGCCGGAGGCGGTGCCGCCGCAGGAGCCACCGGGCCTGGGGCCTGAGATCGTCCCGCCGCAGGTCTTCCCGGGCGAGGATTAGCCGATCTCGGCGAGGCCGTCCCAGGGCCGGCGGGAGATGGCGCCGACCTGCCCGGCCGGGCAGTGGCGCAGGTAGTCGCACCATCCGCAGGAAGGGCCTGGCCGGGGCGGGAAGACCTCGTCCTGCCTGTCCGGCGCCAGCCCGGCCCGCATCTGCTCGTCGGCGTCGGCGCACTCGGCCGCCACGCCCTCGGCCCGGCCGAGGTGCCGGGCGAGTGACTCCTGCGTGTGCTCCCACGCCAGCACCTGGCCGCTGGGCAGGTGATGCAGCTCAACCCGGTTGCAGTGCCGGCGCAGCGACCGGGACGCCGCGAGCGCGTACAGGGCCAGCGCGAGCGAGGACCGCGCGTCGTCCGTGGTCAGCAGGTGCCGCCCGGTCTTGTAGTCGATGACGACAAGCTCGACGTCACCGCCGGGGCCGACGCGGGAGTCCAGCCGGTCGACCCGGCCGGAAAAGGCGATCAGGTCGGTCCGCGTCGCGACGGTCCGCTCAACGCCGGCCGGCTCGTCGCCCGGGTCGAGGGTCGCGACGTACGCCTCGACCATCCGCCGTGCCCAGTCGCGGTACTTCTCCGACTGCGCGTCGTCCGCGAAGCCCTCGCTCATCCAGCCGCGCACCAGCAGCCCGCCGGCCGCCTCGCAGGTTCGCCGGGACAGGGGCAGCCGCCACCAGCCGGCCAGCGCGTTGTGGACGCTGGCCCCGAGGCTGTTGTGCGCCCAGGGCGCGCCCTTCTGCGGGGTCGGCCGGTCCAGGTAGTTCATCCGGTACCGCCGGGGGCAGTCCAGCCAGGTCGTCAGCCGCGTCGGCGTGCATGAGTACAGCCGCCGCGGCATGCCCTCGAACGCCAGCTGCTCCACTATCGCCTTGTCCTCGTCCCGGTCCGTCCCGGCCGGCGTTCGCCGGCCCGGCCTGCTCAGTCGTGGTCGCCGGGCCCGGCGCTCACCCAGCCGTCGAACCTCTTGCTCGCGGTGCCGATCGTGGACTCCTCGCCGTGGCCGGGCAGGACGCGAGTGCCGGAGGGAAGGTCGAGGAGGTGCTCACCGATGGAGTTGAGCTGGCGGGGGAAGTCGGGGAAGTCGCCGTCATGCGGCACCGGCCCGCCGGCGATCAGCGCGTCGCCGGTGAAGACCACCTCAAGCTCCGGGCAGTACAGGCTGACGAAGCCCTTGGAGTGCCCCGGAGTGTGGATGACCGCCAAGGTCACGTCCGCGACGTCGAAGGTGCCGCCGTGGTCCATCTCGATCTCGGGATCGTCGTCGTGCACCGCGCGCCACTGCTGCCGGTCGGCCTTGTGCAGGGCCACCGGTGACTCGTCTCGTTCGGCCACCTCGACGGCCGCCCCGACATGGGCGGCGTGCCCGTGCGTGCAGATCACCGCGAGCACGTCGCGCTCGCCCACGGCCTTAAGGATCGCGGCGGCGTTCTTGCCCGGGTCGATCACGATGACTTCCTCGTCATCGCCGATGATCCACGCGTTCGCCTCGGCGCCGTCTCCCGTGGCCTCGTCGCCCTCCGCCGCTTCCGGCGGCCAAACCCGTTCAATCCGAGCGTCCATGCGCGCAACAATAGCGCCCGCGACCCCAGCTTCGAGCGCTAAGAACCACCCGCGACACGCGGCGACCAAAAATAACTCTACGGAATTCCAGAAGTCGGTGAGCGCGTGCGCCGTGGTGGCGGGCGCGTCGACGGCGGGGGAGTGCCCGGCACCGGGAATGCACTCGCGGCGCGCCTGGAGCAGCGCGGCCATCTCCTCCTGGACGCCCGCCGGCCAGGCGTCGTCGTTTTCGCCGTAGAGCACGAAGACGGGGATGCCGAGCTTCGCCAGGTCCTCGGTCAGGTCCGGCGCGCGCAGCAGCTGCCCGGCCATGGCCACCAGGCCGGTGGCGCTGTTGCCCAGCATCCGGGCCTGGAGGAAGTCGATGACGCCCGGGGCGACGCCCGCCGCGATGGCCTGCGGCTTGCGGGACTTGTGCCAGATCGCGTCCACGATGGCGCGCAGTTCCTCCGGGCCGGCCGCGGCGGCGACGGTGTCGAGGAACGAGCGCAGCTCCGCGGCCCGCGCGCCGGGGAGGGCGCCAGGTCCTGAGCTCATCAAGGTGATCGACGCGACCGGTGCCTCCTTGGACAGCAGCGCCTCGCGGGCAACCAGGCCGCCGAAGGAGTGGCCGAGCAGGTGGACCGCCCGGGTCGCCGCCAGCAGGGCGGCGACGTCGTTGCCCAGCTCCGCCAGGTCGTACGCGGCCGGGTCATCGGGCCCGGGCGTCTCGTACTGGCCCCGCTGGTCGATGGCGACGACCCGCCGCCCTCCGGCCGCGAGCTCGCCCAGCACCGGCAGGAAGTCTTCCTTGCTCCCGGTGTAGCCCGGGACGAGCAGCGCCGTTCCCAGCTCGCAGGCACCGGTCTCAGGGACCGCCTCAAGCGCGGCGAACGTTCCCCGGTCGCACGTCACTGTCGTTCGCCGCACCCCTGCGGGCAGGGCGAGGGACGTTGGCGTCGACACGGCTAGAGGGGCGCCTGAAAGATCGCTGCCGGGACTCCCGGGGCGGCGTGCATCGTGATCGGCGTCGACGCGACCAGTGGCCGGACGGGAACCTCGACGTCATCGTCTTGATCGTCGTCGCGCCTGCGCACGGCCCGCTTTCCCGGCCCGCGCTGCCCGGCCGCGTCCTCGTGAGCGTCCTCCTCGGGGGCGGCGTCCCGCGCCGCCGAGCCGTTGGCGGCGCCATTATCTGATGCAACACGGCCGGAGGCAGCCCTGCCTGATGCGGCCCTGCCTGATGCGGCCCTGCCCGACGGCACCCGGTCGGCGGCCCGGCCGTCGGAGGCAGCGCCGTCGGGGGCAGCGGCGCGGCAGCGCCGTCCGAAGCGACGCCGTCCGAGGCGTCGGCGGCCGCGACGGCTTCCTCCGGCATGCGGGCGGCGTCCTCGCTGATGTCCTGCCCCGCCCGTAGCCGGCGGCGACGCCGGGAGCGTGCCGGGGCGGCGCTGCCGTCCTCGGCGATGCCATCAGCGCCGGCCGGCGGGCCACCGGCCACCACGCCGGCATCCGCGAGGTCGTCCCGCTCACGGCCGGTGCGCCGCCTCGTGCGCGTCCGGGTCCTGCCGCTCTCGCGAACGTCGGGCCTTTCCCGGCCGGGGCGCGAGCGGGTGCGACCGGTCTCGCCGATGTCCTCTTCCGCCTCGGCCGACAGCCCGGCCCGGGCGCGCAACCCGACCGGCAGCCTGCCGGTGGCGTCCGGCGGGATGGAAAGCTCGCTGTACAGGTGCTCGGAGCTGGAATACGTCTCCGCCGGCGCTGGCATGTCCAGCCCGAGCGTGTCGCTGATGAGCTTCCAGCGATGCAGGTCAGCCCAGTCCACGAAGGTCACCGCGACGCCCGCGCGGCCCGCGCGGCCGGTCCGGCCGATCCGGTGCACGTAGGTCTTCTCGTCGTCGGGGCACTCGTAGTTGATCACGTGCGTGACATCGTCCACGTCGATGCCGCGCGCCGCGACATCGGTGGCGACCAGGACGTCGACCTTGCCCGAGCGGAAGGCCCGCAGCGCGCGCTCGCGCTGCGCCTGGCCCAGGTCGCCGTGCACCGGCGCGGTCGCGAACCCGCGCTCGCCGAGCGCGATCGCCACCTGGTCCACCGCGCGCTTGGTCTGGCAGAACACCATGGACAGGCCACGGTCCTTCGCCTGGAGCACGCGCGCGACCACCTCGATCTTGTCGAGGTGGTGCGTGCGGTAGACGTACTGGATCGTGAGCGGAGGCGGGGTGCCCTCGCCGGAGTCCTCGGCCCGCACGTTCGTCGGCCGGCGCATGTGCTTGCGCGCCAGGGTGACGACCTCACCCGGCATGGTGGCCGAGAACAGCATGGTCTGCCGGTCATCCGGGGTCTGCCGCAAGATCCGCTCGACGTCGGGAAGGAACCCGAGGTCCAGCATCTTGTCCGCCTCGTCGAGCACGAGGGAGCGGACCTGGCTCAGGTCGAGGTTCTTGCGGTTGGCGAGGTCGAGGAGCCGGCCGGGGGTGCCGACCACGATGTCCGTGCCGGCCTTGAGCGCGTCGATCTGCGGCTCGTAGGCGCGACCGCCGTAGACGGTGAGCACCCGTGCGCGCATGTCCTTGCCCGCCTGCACGAGGTCCTCGGCGACCTGGAAGGCCAGCTCGCGGGTGGGAACGACGATAAGTCCAGTGGGGGCCTTGGGCAGCGCCGCGTCGTTCGCGGCGGCTTCCGCGCGCGCGACGATGAGCCGCTGCAGCATGGGAACGCCGAAGGCGAGGGTCTTACCCGTCCCGGTGCGCGCCTGGCCGATGATGTCATGCCCGCCAATGGCGAGCGGCAGCGTCAGCGCCTGGATGGGGAACGTCGTGATGATGCCCGCCGCCGCCAGCGAGGAGCAGATGACTTCGGCGACGCCTAGGTCACGGAACGGCACCGCGTGCGGGTGCGTCACGCCGGCGGCTGGCGTCTCGCCATCGCCTTCGGCGGCTCGCACGACAGGCACGCTCGCGTCTCCTTCGGGCATGCTCATGACGATCGTCTCTTCAGGCATGTCCGGGGGTGCTTCTTGGGATGTCAGGGGTTCCTCCGTGCACTGCGAGCCCGCCACTCGCGCCTCGTTCGGGCGCGCATCTGTGCGAGCGGCAGCGTCATAGTCAACGCGTACTGCGATTACAACATTCCTGGATGCGTGGCCCCAGCCATTGCCTACGCTACCAGGAGGATCAGACGATGTTCCCGAACCCGACCCGGCGCGCCTGATCGGAGCTGAATTCGATGAACGCGATCTTGTCCGCCGGGATGAGCAGCCGGCCGCCTTTGAGCGTGTTGATCGCGAGGACCGGCTGTCCGGCCGCGCCGTCCAGGGCCTCGGACAGGGCGCGCTCGATCTCCTCCGCCGGGGTATCGGTATCCACCACCAATTCGCGCGGAATGGACTGAATTCCGATCTTTACTTCCACAATCCTACGATCCTCCTTGTCGCGGGAGGTCAGCTCTCGGCCGAGGGCTGCTCGCCTGCCTCGCCGGGCGCGGCCTCGGTTGTGCGCGGCCAGCCGCTGATGCCGCGCCAGGCCAGCCGGGCGACGAGTTGCTCGGCGGCGTCCCTCGGGATCGTTCCCAGCGTACCGAGCCAGTAGCGGGCGGTGACCTGGGCCATGCCCACGAGGCCGATGCTCAGCAGGTGCGCCTCGTCGTCGGACAGGCCAGTGTCGGACTTGATTACCTGGCTGATCATCTCGGCGCACTTGCGGTCCGCCCGGTCCAGTCGCTCGCGGACGCCAGGGTCGTTGGCGAAGTCGGACTCAAACACCAGGCGGAACGTCCCGCTCCGCGCGGCGACGAACTCGAAGTACGCCCGGAAGGTCGCCGTGACGCGCTGCCGGTTGTCGGTGGTGGAGCGCAGCGCCGCCCGCACCGTCTCGATGAGCGCCTCCACGCTCTCGTCGAGTAGCGCCAGGTAGAGTTCCTGCTTGCCAGGGAAGTGCTGGTACAGCACTGGCTTGCTGACGCCCGCGCGCTCCGCGATCTCGTCCATCGCCGCCGCGTGGTAGCCACGGGCGACGAAGACTTCTAGGGCGGCTGCGAGTAGCTGGCGGCGGCGCGCCTGCCGCGGCAGTCGCGTTCCCCGTGGCCGTGCCGCTGATGTCGCGGTCAACATGTTCTCCGGGTCTCGTTTCCGGTTTCGCGTCCGGAATCCACGCGCGGCGGAGGTCTCTGCCGCATTCGACTCATGGTAAGCCAGCATGACGGTGGAGCCGGAAGTTAACCGGTGGTTTCCTTGCTAGCCAGGTGCATGGCGGCTCGTGCCGCCTACCGGTAGTCGTCGTCGTCGTAACCGATGCCGCGGGTCTGCTCGGCGGCATCCGCCTCGTTCACGTCGATCGGGATCTCGTGCAATTCCTCAATGTTCTCCTCGGTCACCTCTCGGGCCTGCTCCGCGGCATCCTCGCCGGGCGTCTCGATGTCCATCTCGCTCACGGTCGACCTCCCGAGTCGTCGTCAGTATCCCGCCTGCCCCGCCCGCCTTCTAGCCTGGCCCGCTCCGCCTGCCCGCCACTGGGCGCCGTAAAGGCCGTGAGCGCACCTGCCCGAGAGCCGCTCGCCCGGCAATCGCTCGGCCGGCAGCCGCTTGACCGGCACCGCTCACGCCGCGACCGCTCGCCTGAAAGTCGCCTGGCCGCTAGAACGCGGACGACAAGGTCACAGGTCCACGTACCCGGCGTGTCGCGGGTCAAGCACCGCCGTGCGGGCCGACCTGTCCGTGTATACCCCGCCGGCCATCATCCGGTCGCGGCTTCGCCGTTTTGTCCCGCTATGTTCGCTATGTCATAGTTAGCGGCCTTCGGGGAATATTCGTCCCTGATGCGTCAGATATCGTGTTCGAATGTATTGCCGTCACGGGAAAATGGGGTGACATTGGATGTAGCGGTACTCGCCCCGACGGGCGAGCGATGAGCATCGCCATGTATCAGCGGCATGGCAACGTGGGTAGGGGTAGAGCATGCGCAGCATCTGGGCCGGCGCGATCTCGTTCGGCATGGTCGTCATCCCGGTCAAGCTCTACGCCGCGACGGAGCAGCGTGACGTGTCCTTCCGCCAGGTTCATCGCAGCGACGGCGGGCGCGTCCAGTTCCGCCGGGTGTGCTCGGTCGACGGCCAGGAGGTCCCCTACTCCGACGTGGCCAAGGGATACGAGCTGCCGACCGGGGACGTGGTGGTGCTGACCGACGACGACCTCGCCGACCTGCCGCTGGCGACCGCGCACCGGATCGACGTCCTGCACTTCGCCCCGTCCGGGCAGCTCGACCCGATCCTCGTCAATAAGAGCTACTACCTGGAGCCGGAGCCTTCGGGCGTCCGGGCGTACGTGCTCTTCCGCGACGCGCTGGAGCGTTCGGGGCGGGTCGCGGTCGCGAAGGTCGCGATCAGGCAGCGCGAGGCGCTGGCCGGGTCCGGGTCAGGGACGGCGTGCTGACGCTGGAGACGCTGCTGTGGCCCGACGAGATCCGCTCTCCTGACTTCGCCTTCCTCGACGAGAACGTGGAGGTGCGCTCGCAGGAGCTGAAGATGGCCGCGTCCCTCATCGACACGATGACCGAGGACTTCGACCCGTCCCTGTACAGGGACGCCTACCGCGAGGCACTGGAGTCGCTCGTCCAGGCGAAGATCGAGGGCAACGAGGTCGTCCGCCCGGAGGGCACCGGCGGCGCGCCGGAGAAGGGGCCTGGGCCGCTCGACCTCACCGAGACCCTGCGCGCGAGCGTCGAGGCCGCCAAGGCCAGCCGGGCCAAGGGAGGCGCCAGGAACAGCGCCGGGCCGGCGGGCGCCGCGCAGGAGAAGGACTCCGCCGATGCCGGGGCCGGTGCCCAGGACGCTGATTCCGTCCCGCCGCCCCGGCGCAAGCCGAAGGCCACGCCCCGGCGCAAGGCGTCGGCCTGACGGCATCCGGCCAGTCAGGCCGGGACCCGGCTAAGAGGGACCCGGACAAGACGCTGGCCCGTGCTGATGCTGCACGATGGAGTGGTGATATCCGGCATCCGTGAGCTGGTCCCGAACTGGCCGGGAGAGCTCGTCGACCTGCCTGGTGGCGAGCGCGTCTTCGTCACGTCCACCCAGGGCGCCCGGCGACAGGAAGCAGCGCGAGCGGCGGGCGAGGCGCAAGCGCACAAGCGAGCCCGTCCTTTGCGTGCACGGGATGGCGGGCGCGGCCACTAACTGGACGGAGCTCATGGCCGAGCTTCGCCCCCGACTTCGACTGCGCCGCCGTCGACCTGCCCGGTTACGGCTGGTCGCCGCCGCCGCCCACGATGGCGGGCTACACGATCGCCGCGCTCGCTGCCACGGTCGCCAGGGTCATCGAGCACCAGGGCCGGGAACCGGTCCACCTGATGGGGAACTCGATGGGCGGCCTCATCGCCGTGAGGCTGGCCGCCAGCCGGCCGGACCTGGTCAAGACGCTGACGCTGATCTCGCCGGCGATGCCGGACCCCCTGATCCGCCCGGCGCTCGCCCGGTTCCCGCTGCTCGGGCTCCCGCTCGTGGGTGCCTGGCTGCTGCGCCGGTCCGATGCGTTCCCCGCGCAGGCGCGGGTGGCAGGCGTGCTGAGCATGGTCTTCCACGACCCGCGGGCCGTCCACCCGGAGCGGCTCCGCCAGGCGGTAGCCGAGATGGAACGCCGGGACCAGCTTGAGTACGCGTACAAGCCGCTGATCGGCGCGGCGCGGGCGCTCACCGCCGAGTACCTGCGCCCGGAGCGGGCGGCGGGCAACGCCTGGCGCCTGGCGGCGGCGGTGAGTTGCCCCGTCCTGGTCATCTACGGCAGCCACGATCAGCTCGTGAACCCGAAAATGGCCGGGCGGGCCGCCCGCGCCTTTCGCGACTGCCGGGTTATCGTCTTGCCATACACCGGTCACGTGGCGCAGATGGAGCACCCGGCCCGGGTCGCCGCGGAGTTCCGCGACACCGCCCGGGCCGCGCGCCGTCGCGCGGGGAATGCCGGCTGAGCCCGCCGGGTTTCAGCGCATAACGGGAAACGTCGAAGTAACTGGAGCTGGACAGTGTCGCTTCCACCGCTGGTCGAGCCGGCCGCCGAGCTGTCGGTCGATGAGGTCAAGCGCTACTCGCGCCACCTGATCATCCCCGACGTGGGGATGGCCGGGCAAAAGCGCCTCAAGAACGCCAAGGTGCTGGTGGTCGGCGCGGGTGGCCTCGGCTCCCCGGCCCTCCTGTACCTGGCGGCAGCCGGTGTCGGGACCCTTGGCATCGTCGACTTTGACACGGTTGACGAGTCCAACCTGCAGCGGCAGATCATTCACGGCGTCGCCGACGTGGGCAAGTCGAAGGCCGAGTCGGCCCGCGAGTCGATCGCCGAGGTCAACCCGTACGTGAACGTCATCCTGCACAAGGAGCGGCTCGACTCCTCCAACGTGATGGAGATCTTCGCGCCGTACGACCTGATCGTGGACGGCACGGACAACTTCGCCACCCGCTACCTGGTCAACGACGCGGCCGTGCTGCTGCACAAGCCGTACGTCTGGGGCTCGATCTACCGCTTCGACGGGCAGGCGAGCGTGTTCTGGGCGGACTACGGGCCCTGCTACCGCTGCCTGTACCCGGAGCCGCCGCCCCCCGGCATGGTCCCGTCCTGCGCCGAGGGCGGCGTGCTGGGCGTGCTGTGCGCGTCGATCGGCTCGATCCAGGTCAACGAGGCGATCAAGCTGATCACCGGCATCGGCGAGCCGCTCGCCGGGCGGCTGATGATCTACGACGCGCTCGAGATGACCTACCGCACGGTCAAGGTGAAGAAGGACCCCGAGTGCGCGGTCTGCGGCAAGAACCCGACGGTGACCGAGCTGATCGACTACGACGCGTTCTGCGGCACGATCTCCGACGAGGCGGCCGAGGCCGCCATCGGGTCCACGATCACCGCAACGGACCTGAAGGGCGATGCTCGACCGGAGCGAGAACATTTACCTCGTCGACGTCCGCGAGCCCAACGAGTACGAGATCGTCTCGATCCCCGGTGCCACCCTGATCCCCAAGGGCGAGTTCCTCTCCGGCGCCGCCCTGTCCCGGCTCCCGCAAGACAAGCAGATCGTCCTGCACTGCAAGAGCGGCGCGCGCAGCGCCGAGGTCCTGGCCGTGCTGAAGAACGCGGGCTTCAAGGACGCCGTCCACGTCGGAGGCGGCGTGCTGGCCTGGGTCAGCCAGGTGGACCCAACCCTCCCGACGTACTAATTCTCACTCAACGATAGATCCATATCGCCTACCGATAACGTAAGTGGCCCGGCCCCCTCAAGGGGCGCCGGGCCACGCGCATTCCCCCTTACCGCCCGCCCAGCCCTCGCGGCACCTCGATCGCGCGTCTCCCCCTGCTGGCAAGCGCCCCCCAGCACGTCGATCGCGTGATCCTCCTGTTCCCCAAGCGAGGCGCTGACGCGGGTCGAAAGTAGCCGAAAGTGGGTACGAAACGACTGGAAAGCGGAGTTCCGGAGCCGTGAGAGGACGCCGTGAAGGGTGACCGGGTGGAGATCGTCATCGACTCCGGCGACGGAGCGACCCGGACCTACGAGATCGTCGCCACCCGGGCCGGGCGGCGCGTCGAGGTGACCACGGGACGCGGAATCGTCGAGGTAAGCGAGGTCACCCGGACGGGAACCCAGGTGCGCACGGCCCGCTTCATGGCCAGCAGGGTCGTCGCCGTCGTCGAGCACCCCGCCGACACCAGCGCGGTCGGCTAACGCGGAACCCGCAAGCCGAGCCTGAGACTGGTCCCAGGCCAGCGCGCCACGCCGGAACCGCCACGCCGGGCGGGCGGCGGCCTCCAGCATCAGCGTGACTACCGCCGGGTGCACTAAAGTGCGCGGGTGGATCTACTCGAACCCGTCGTCCAGCCGTACGCGTGGGGATCGCGGGAGGCGATCGCGCGGCTCCAGGGCAGGCCCGCGCCCTCGCCTGGGCCGGAGGCCGAGCTGTGGATGGGCGCGCACCCGTCGGCGCCCTCGGGCGTCGAGCGCGCCGGCCGGCACACCACCCTGGACGCCGTCATCGCCGCCGACCCGGCGGCCGAGCTGGGCGCGGACTGCGCCCGGCGGTTCGGCGGGCGGCTGCCGTTCCTGCTGAAGGTTCTCGCCGCGAGCAAGGCGCTGTCCATCCAGGTGCACCCATCGCGCGCGCAGGCGGAGGCGGGCTACCGCGGCGAGAGCGGCCTCCCGCCAGGCGACAAGCACCGCAACTACGTCGATGACTGGCCCAAGCCCGAGATCCTCTGCGCGCTGACTCGCTTCGAGGCCCTTGCCGGCATGCGGAACCCGGCCGATGCCGCCAGGCTGCTGCGGACGCTCGGCGTGCCGGACCTGGCGCCGTTCGCGGCCGAACTGGACGAGGCGGCCGAGCTCGACAACGCCGCCGCGACCATGACGGACCTGACCGTGGTGGTAGGCGACCACGGCCGCAAGGCCCTGGCCAGCGTCCTCGCCCGCATCCTGCGCTGGCCGGAAGACAGCAGGCGGGAGCTGGTCGACGACGTGGTCGCCGCCTGCGCCCGGATCGCCGCCGCCGGCAGCGTGACGCCCGGGACCGCCGCCGGCTTCGCCGTCGCCGACGAGGCCCTCCGCATGGCCGATGCCGCCTTCGTCGCGGACATCGCCGGCCCGTACCCGGACGCGTGCGCCGCGATCACCCGGATCGCCGCCGACCACCCCGGGGACCTGGGCATCGTCGCGGCGTTGCTGCTGCACTACGAGGTCCTGGAGCCAGGCCAGGCGGTATTCCTCCCCGCCGGGGGACTGCATGCCTACCTGCGCGGTACCGGGATCGAGCTGCTCGCCAACTCAGACAACGTCGTCCGCGCCGGCCTGACCTCCAAGCACATCGACGTCCCCGAACTGCTCAAGCTCACCGACCCGGCGGTGCCCGTGCCGCTCATCGCGCCTCGCGACCTCGGGAACGGCATCTCGGTGTACGACTCCCCGGCCCCCGAGTTCCGGTTGTACCGGCTGTCCGCGACCGCGACCGCGGTCACCCTGCCCGGCGACGGCCCCCGGCTCGTGCTGTGCGTGGACGGCACGCTCTTCCTGCGCGACGCGGCCGGAGCGACGCTCAAGGTCGGGCGGGGCGAGTCGTGCTTCCTTTCCGCCGCGGACCGGCAGGTCACGGCGCAAGGCCCAGCCGGTGCCTTCATCGCGGCCGTCGGCCCCGCTTAGCTCGCGAGACCTCAGGGCGCACAGGACCGCTACGCTCCCGAAACGCCGCAACCTGAGCACAACCCGCGATCAGCCCCGGCCGGCCGTCAGTGGTGCTGGAAGGGCGGCGGCGGGCGGCGGTCGATGGCACTGGCCCGGTTCGCGATGATCACCGCGACGGGCGGGATGATCAGCGCCACGGCCGACATGATGATCGCGGCCAGGATGGAGAAGTGGCGAACGACCTGCCACGCGATGATGATCAGCACCACGCAGGTCCCCATCATCGCGAAGTAAAGCCGCCTGTCCCGCCGGGGCGGCTGCGGGGTGCCCGCGTCCTGACCAGGCGGCGCCGCACTGCCCGGCTCCGCACTGCCCGGCTCCGCATTGCGTGAGTCGCGCTGGCCAGGATCGTCTTGCGCCACAAAATAATCGCTACCCGCCGTGCCTCCCGCTACACGTCACGTGCGACCACCCGGCCAGCGCGCCCGGCGTCGCGGCGGCGGCCACGGCACGGGAGGAATACTGGGAGCGTGCCTTTCGAAGAGACGCGGGCGACCTCGTTCGGGCGGGTCGCGCAGCAGTTACGACCAGGTGCGGCCCGGGCCGCCGTCGGCCGCCGTTGACTGGCTGCTCCCCGGGGGGTGCGCGGTCGCGGTGGACCTGGCGGCCGGGACGGGGCTGTTCACCCGCGCGATCGAGGGGCGCGTGGCCGATGTCGTCGCCGTGGAGCCGGATGCCAGGATGCGGGAGGTGCTCGCGGCCCGGTCGCCGGGCGTGCGGGTGCTCGACGGGCAGGCCGAGGACATTCCGCTACCCGACGGCTACGCGGACGCCGTGTTGGTGTCGACCGCGTGGCACTGGTTCGATCCGCTGCGGGCCGTCCCCGAGATCGCGCGCGTGCTGAAGGACGGGGGCCGTCTCGGCGTGGTGTGGACCAGCCGTGACCGGGAGGAGGCCTGGGTGGCCGAGCTTGACCTGCTCCGCGACGACCGCCCAGGCGAGCCGCGCACCGTGGCGGCGGTCCGCGAGTACCTGGCCAGGCACCACCAGGTCACGCTGCCCCCCGACGCCGCCTTCGGCCCGGCCCGGACCGCATCCTTTCCGCTTCACCCGAACGCTCACGCTCGGTGACACGCTGGACTGGCTGGCCACGAATAGCCGGTTCATCACGGCCGCCGACGCCGACCGGGAGGTCGCGCTCGGCCGGCTCCGCCGAGCGCTGGCGGCCCGCTCCGAGGACGGCGAACTGATCCAGATGCCGCTGAGATCCTGGTGCTGGCGCACGGATCGGCTGCCTCGCAAGCCCCGTTAGCTGGCCTTAAGGGAGCAAAGCAGCGCGCATTCAGCGACAGGGGCCGCGCAAGCCCCTAACATTTCGGTGTGGCGGTTAAGCCGGAAGCTGTGACGGGCGATCAAGGACAGGATCGCCTGACCTGGCCTGCCTTGGATACGGGGCAACTCCCCGGTCCGCGGGCGGCGACGGCGACGGCGACGGCTCAACGACGAGGCACGGCCAGTACGGCCAGGCGCAAGCGCTCGGTGGTCACGCTCGCCGCCTTGGTCATCGGGATCGCGGGGCTTGGCCTGTCGGCGATCCAGGTCGCGACCGGCCTGCTGCCGCGCAAGTTCACGCCCGCGCAGCAGGGGCAGATCATGGCGTGGGAAGTCGCCGGCCGCTGGCGGGAAATGCCCGCCGGCGCCATCTTCCCGGCCACGACGACTTACCCGCCGCCCGAGGCGCTCAACGACGGGGGCGCGCTCACGCTGACCACCCGCAGGCTCGGCATCGCGCACGGCAGGCGTCGTGCCGTCAGGCGGTTGACCTCGCCGTCGCCCCGGTGCTCGCGCGCGACGGCTGCCAGGCGGTCCTGCGCGCCACCTACGTGGACGGAACCGGGACCTACCTCGTCACCGTGGGGGTCGCGATCTTCCCTGGCAGCGCGCAGGCCACCGCGGCGCAACGGCAGCTGTCCTCTCCCGGCTCTCAGCCACGCGGGCGACGTTAACGCGCTCGCCGCGGGATTGCGGGCGGCGAGCTTCGCCGGGACGCCCGCGGCCCGGTTCACCGACACCCGCAGGCAGCTGTCCGGAAGCCTGGACGCGGGACCCTACGTGCTGCTTTACACGATCGGTTACGCCGACGGCAGGCCCACGGTGCCGGTTGGCGTGGACGGGTACACGTACGCCGAGATGGACAGCATGGGCACGGATCTGGCGAGCCTGATCGCGGGCAAGCTGTCCGCCGCGCCGCCCGTGCCGAACTGCCCGGGGGCGGCCGGATGCTAGGGCACGTGGCCGCCACGGCACGCACAGTGAGCGTGGCCTGCAGGCTTGCGGTGGCGTGCGCGCTGGCGCTGGGCGCCGGGGCCGCCGTGATCGCCGGGGCGGGACCCGCCGAGGCGATGCCCGCGGACCAGATCAGGGACAGCCAGGACTGGGTCCTGAACATGCTGGACGTCTGGGAAGCCTGGCAGACAAGCCAGGGCGCGGGCGTGACCGTCGCCGTCATCGACAGCGGCGTGAACCCGAACATCGGCGACCTGGCCGGGTCGGTGACGACAGGACCGGACCTGACCGGCCTGAGCACCTCGTCGGGCAACGCCTCGTGGGGCGTGCACGGGACGTGGATGGCGTCGATCATCGCCGGTCACGGTCACGACGGCGGCGGCAGCGGGATCACCGGCATCGCGCCCGAGTCGAAGGTGCTGTCCATCCGGGTGATCCCGGACAAGGGAGATCCCGGCTACCACACCTACGACACCGAGAAAGAGCAGCGGATCCAGCAGTCGCTGGCCACCGGCATCACCGACGCCGTGCACCGCGGCGCCAAGGTGATCAGCATGTCGATCGGCTATTCCGCGCCGAGCAGCGCTGTCCGCGCCGCCTTGCAGTACGCGGAACAGCATGGCGTCGTCCTGGTGGCGTCGTCGGGGAACTCCGGGCAAGACGATCAGCAGCACACCCACGGCTTCGCGCCAGTGTCCTTCCCCGCCGAGTACCCGGGCGTGCTCAGCGTCGCGGCGGTCAACGAGGACGGCGCGGTCGCCGGCTTCTCAAGCGACAACCTCTCCGTCCGGGTGGCCGCGCCCGGCGTCGATGTTCCCGCCGAGGGCAGGGACGCGCAGTACTGGCTGGTCAGCGGCACCAGCCCGGCCTGCGCGCTCGTCGCGGGGGTAGCGGCCCTGATCAAGTCCCGCTACCCGGGGCTGTCGCCTGTCCTGGTTGACCAGGCGCTGACGAGCACGGCGCACGCCGGGACCAGCAACGGCTACAACGCGAAAACCGGCTTCGGCACGGTAGACGCGGCGGCCGCGCTGCGAGCCGCGGGCAAGCTCGCCGCCCAGCATGCAGGCACGTCGCCCGAGCCGGCGTCGGCGCACTTCGGCGGCGGCCCCGCGGCGATCCCCCCGCCCCCGGTAACGCCCCGTGACAGGGGACATGTCATCCTGTTCGCCATCCTGGGTCTCGCCGCATTTGCCCTGACGATCGGCAGCGGCATCCGGCTGGCCTCGGGCAGGCGATGGCTCACGCAAACGACATCACAACGGATTCCCCCAGTCCCGCACCCAGCCGCCCCGTTCCCGGAGTCGCCGTACCCAGGGCCGCGCTCGCCGGGCCAGTTCCCGGAATCGCCGCAGTATCCAGGGCCGCGCTCGCCGGGTCCGTTCTCGGAGTCGCCGCAGTATCCGGGTCTGTACTCGCCGGGTCCGTTCCCGGAGTCGCCGCCGTACGCGGGGCCGCACTCGCCCGGTCCGCTCCAGGACGCGCCCCCGTACCCAGCCGCCCCGTTCCCGGAGTCACCGCCGTACCCGCCGCAGTACCACGCGCCGCGATACCCGGGCCAGCAGCACCCGGCACAGCAGCATCCGGCACAGCCCTACGCGGCGCCGACTTACCCGGCCTCGCCCAACCCGGAACCGTCCTACCCGCCGCATGGCTATCCCGCCGGGCAGCGACTCCCGGCACCGGAGCACCCGGCCACGGGCCAGCACCCGGTGCCGGCGGATCAGCCCGTCGGCGAGCCGGCCAGCAGCAGGCCGCCGGGCAGCATCGCGATCAGGAAGAGTACCCGGCCGGCGATGATGGCCCCTGGCAACCGCCGCCCTGGCAGCCGCCGCCCTGGCCGCAAGCCCCGGCCCAGCCGGAATGAGCCGCGTCCCCGCGACCCCCGGGCCAGCTGACGCGATTGGCGAGTACGCCGACCGGGTGCTGGAGGTCGTGGAGAAGATTCCCGCCGGGTGCGTCATGTCGTACGGCGACATCGCCGGGTACCTGGGCGCGGGCGGCCCGCGCCAGGTCGGCCGGGTCCTCGCGACCTATGGTGGCGCCGTCGCCTGGTGGCGGGTGATCCACGCGGACGGCACCCCCGCGCCCGGCCACGATCTCGCCGCCCTCGCGCACTACGCGCAGGAGGGTACCCCGCTGCGCTCGGCCCGGCCCCCGGTTCGGGTTGACATGCGTCGCGCCCGATGGACCGGCCCGGCCGACTGAGCTTACCGGCCCCGAATGTCGGTAGCACGTGGTGGAATGCTGGTAATGAACGGATACCGACTGGTCAAGGCACCAGCCCCCGCGGGCAGTTCAGGCCAGGGCAGTTCGGGTCAGGGCACTCCAGGCCAGGACAGTGCAGGCACAGGCACGGCCGCACCGCGGCTCGACGAGGCGCAGCAGCGCGTGGTCGATCACGCGGGCGGCCCGCTGCTCGTGCTGGCCGGCCCCGGCACCGGCAAGACCACGACGATCGTGGAAGCGGTGGCCGAGCGCATCGAGCACAGGGGCATGGACCCCGGGCGCATCCTCGTGCTGACCTTCAGCCGCAAGGCGGCGGGCGAACTGCGCGAGCGGATCACCGGGCGACTGCACCGCACCACTCGCGAACCGCTGGCGCTCACCTTCCATAGCTACGCCTACGCCCTCGTCCGCCGGGAGTTCGTGCTGGCGGGCGACCAGCCGCCAAGGCTGCTTTCCGCCCCCGAGCAACTGCTGGAGATCCGTCGGCTGCTGCGGGGCGAGATCGCCGACGGCGCCGCCCGGTGGCCGGAGCGGCTGTGGCCCGCGCTGCCCACCAGGGGGTTCGCGGACGAACTCCGCGACGTGCTGATGCGCGCGGCCGAGCGTGGCCTGGACGGCAAGGCGCTGCGGCGACTTGGCCGAATGACGAAGCGCGATGACTGGGTCGCGGCCGGCACGTTCCTCGACCGGTACGCCGCCCGCTTCGACCTAGCCCCGGTGCCCGCCTACGACTACGCCGAGATCGTCCGGATCGCGGCGGCGCTCTTGTCCAAGGGCGCGACCCGCGCTCGCGAGCAGGCCGCCTACGACGCGATTTTCGTCGATGAGTACCAAGACAGCGATCCAGCGCAGGAGTCCCTGCTGCTGGCCCTGGCCGGTGACGGACGGGAGCTCATCGCGGTCGGCGACCCCGATCAGTCGATCTACGGCTTCCGCGGCGCCGACGTACGGGCGCTGGCCAGCTTCCCGGAGAAGTTCCGCGCGCCGGACGGCAGCCCGGCACCGGTGGTCGCCCTGCGCACCTGCCGGCGCAGCGGCCCGGTCCTGCTGGCCGCATCGCGCCGGGCGGCCCGCCGCCTCCCGGTGGCCCTGCTCGCCGAGGAGACAGCGGCCCAGGCCGCGCCCAGGGCAGTGGGCAATACGGCGCACCGTGCCCTGATCCCGGTATCGGGTGCCACGCCGGGAGAGGTCCGTATCCTCGTCGCCGACACCTCCACCCAGGAGGCCGCGCTCGTCGCGGACACCCTGCGCCGGGCGCACCTGGCCGACGGGGTCCCCTGGCGCAAGATGGCGGTCCTCGTCCGCTCGGCCCAGCGGCAGGGCCCGCAACTGCGACGCGCCCTCGTGGCCGCGGGCGTCCCCGCGAGCATCGCCGGCGACGAGCTTCCGCTGCCGGACGAGCCCGGCGCGCGGCCACTGCTGACCCTGCTGCGATGCGCCCTGCGCCCGGCGGCACTCGACGAGGAGACCGCCGCCGACCTGCTGACCGGACCCCTCGGCGGGGCCGACGGCCTTGGCCTGCGAAAGCTGAGGCGCGCCATCGGGGGCAGGCCGCTGGCCGAGGCGCTCACCGTCACCGAGTCGCTGGACCTGGTCGCGGACCGCATCGCCGACCCGGCCCGCCGGGTGGCCGTCCTGCTCAAGGTAGCCAAGCGCGCCATCGCAAGCGGAGGCACCGCCGAGGACGTGCTCTGGGCGGTCTGGGATGCCTCGGGCCTGGCCGGGCGCTGGGGGCGGCAGGCCGAGCACGACCCTGCCGCCGACCGCGACCTGGACGCCGTCCTCGCCCTGTTCGACCGGGCGGCGCGGTTCGCCGAAGAGCTTCCGCCGGGCAGCCCTCAGCTGTTCCTCGACAGCCTGAGCGGGCAGGAGATCGTGGCGGACACCCTCGCGGAGCGGGGGGTCCGCGAGGACTGCGTCCGGGTGCTGACCGCACACCGGTCCAAGGGCCTCGAATGGGATGTCGTCGTGGTCGCCGGGGTGCAGGAGGAGACCTGGCCCGACCTCCGGATGCGCGGCTCGCTGCTCGGAGCGGACGAGCTTGCCGAGGCCGCGGGCAGCCACATGGGCGACGCCCCGCGGCGCCCGCCCGACGTCGCGGCCGCCGCCCTCGCCGCGCAGTTGCTGGCCGAGGAGCGCCGCCTGTTCTACGTCGCCGTCACCAGGGCCAGGAAGCTGCTGGTCGTGACCGCGGCCGGCGGGGAGGAATCGGATCAGCGGCCCTCCCGCTTCCTGGGCGAGCTGGCGGGCGATGAGATCGAGATCCAGCGTGCCGGGGCGGGCACCCGGTGGCTGTCACTGCCGGTCCTGGTGGCCGACCTGCGCCGGGTCGTGACGGACCCCGGCCGGCCCGGTGCCCTCAGGGAGGCCGCCGCCGCGCAGCTCGCCCGGCTGGCCAGCGCCGGGGTGCGCGGCGCGGACCCGGCGCAGTGGTACGCGCTGACCGAGCTGACGGATGACGGCCCGATCGTGGCCGACGGCGAGTCGGTCCGGCTCTCGCCGTCCCAGGTCGAGTCCTTCGCCCGGTGCGGCCTGCGCTGGCTGCTCGAGTCGGCCGTCGGTGCCGGGAAGTCCGATGTGCTGCGGCATCTGGGAACCGTCATCCACGCCGCCGCGGTGCTCATTTCCGAGGGGCGGCCGGAGGCGGAGGTGGCCGCCCGCATCGACGACATCTGGCACCACCTCGACTTCGGGAGCGTCTGGTACGGGTCCCGCCAGCGTGCGCTGGCCGAGCAGATGGTGCGGAAGTTCCTGGACTGGCATGCCGCGAACCCGCGCGAGCTCCTGGCGGTGGAGCAGTCGCTCCGGGTCCGGGTCGGCCAGGTGGAGATCACCGGCCGGGTCGACCGGCTGGAGCGAGGACGGCCAGGGCCGCGGGGTCATCGTGGACCTCAAGACGGGGTCCAGCTCGCCGCGTGACGACGAACTTGACCGGCATCCGCAGCTCGGCGTCTACCAGCTGGCGGTCCTGCTGGGAGCCTTCGAGCGGCTCGGGGTGACCGCCCCGGGCGGGGCCGAGCTCGTCCAGCTGGGGAAGGCAGGCTTCAAGGCGACCGCGAAGGTGCAGCGCCAGCACGCCCTGCCCGACGACCCCGACCCGGCCTGGGCGAAGGACCTGGTGGAAGCGGTGGCGGCGGGAATGGCCGGGCCGGTCTTCCGCGCCAGGGTCAACCCCGGGTGCCGGACCTGCCCGGTGTCCTCGTGCTGCCCCGTGCACCCCGATGGCGGCCAGGTCGCCCAGTAACCGAACGCGACCGGCGACTGGCGGCCCGCCCCGCGTCCCCGGCCCGTCAGGCCGCACGCGACCCGCCCGGCGCCCGCCCGGCATCCCCCTGCCCTGGAGCGCAGGTTTCCTGATCATGGGTACATTGGTGACTGGCTATGTGAGCGTTTTACCTGGGAAAGCAGGGTGCCGGTGAGCAGCGAAGGACCTAACGACCGGCATGCCTGGGCCGCGACGGAGGAGGAAGACCTCGGCGACGGCCTCTACCGCATCCCGCTGCCATTGCCCGGCGACGCGCTGCACGCGGTGAACGTCTACGCGATCGTCGGGCCTGACGGTGTCGACCTGATCGACTCGGGGATGGCCCTGGTGCAGGCGCGCGAGAAGCTGACGGCGGCGATGGCGCGACTCGGCTTCGGCCTCGGCGACATCCGCAACTTCTTCATCACCCATGTCCACCAGGACCACTACACGCTGGCCGTGGAGCTGCGCACCACCTTCGCGGGGAAGGTCAACTTGGGCGAGGGGGAGCGGGTCAACCTGGAAGCGATCCGCGAGGCGCAGGCCGGCCGGAAGTACCCCGGCTTCATTGAGATGCTTCCCGGCATGGGGGCAGCGGACCTCGCGGCCGAGGTGAAGGCGCTCTTCGATTCCGCGCTCGGCGGCCTGCCGGGCGCGTTCGCCTGGGAAGACCCCGACGACTGGCTCACCGACGGCACGCTGCTCGACCTGGGCCCGCGCACGCTGCGCGCCATCCACACGCCCGGGCACACGGCCGGGCACGTCGTGTTCCACGACGAGGGGAATTCGCTCCTGTTCGCCGGCGATCACGTCCTGCCGCACATCACCCCGTCGATCGGCTTCCAGCCGAACATCAGCCGGACGGCCCTGCAGGACTTCCTCACCTCGCTGCAGCTCATGCTCAAGCTGCCCGATTCCCGGCTGCTCCCCGCGCACGGGCCGGTCACCGAGAGCACCCACGCGCGGGTCAACGAGCTCCTCGACCACCACGAGACCCGGCTGGCCCAGACGCTAGGCACCGCGTCCGGCGGCCCGGTAACGGCCAGCGAAGCGGCCGGCGGGATCCCGTGGACCCGCAG
Organism: uncultured Actinomycetota bacterium; assembly: GCA_963735415.1. GTDB lineage: Bacteria > Actinomycetota > Actinomycetes > Streptosporangiales > Streptosporangiaceae > Trebonia. The sequence goes on from CAVTLB010000016.1 coordinate 240,780, forward strand.
GCAGCGCAAGCTCGCCGACCTCGACCCGATGAGCCAGATCCTCGCGATCGGCGAGACCGCCGCCCACCTGGAGGTCCTGGTGGCCCGCGGCCAGCTCGCCCGCCAGACCTCCCCCGAAGGCATCGTCACCTACTCCCTCCCCGCCCCCGTCCCGAAGTAGCGCCCGGAAAACGCGGGCGCGGGCACCGCACACGGACGAACCGCGAGCCTCCCTCAGCGAGGCACTCCCGCCACCACCACGCATCCCATCGATCCCACCCGTCGCGCTTCACGGGGGCAACACTGGCCCCTGCTGCTCGCTTCCCATGTGATCCGGCCCCTCCAGCCGCCAGAAACGGGCCCGTCAGGGGCCGTTCTGCATGGGAAGCGAAATCCTGAGGCTTAAGTGACATCCCAGTCGCCACTCCTCACCCCGCCCCGCGCTGCCCCGCCCCACAGCTCCGCTCGGTCCGAGAGACGCGCGCCAGAACCGGCAACGGGCGCGCCGAAACCGGCAGCGAACACCGAATCGCAGCCTGCTCAACCCGCGGCTGGCCGGCCTGTCCAGCCCGGAATGTCGGCGTCGTCTGGTGGAATGTCCTTGTGAGCAGCGAGGGGGAGGCCGGGCGTGGCCTGGCGGCAGGCCGCGCGGTGAGCACGCGAAGCGCGGCCACCGTGGTGAGCACCGCCTACAGTCCAGCGCAGCTCGCCCGGTTGCTCCGGCTGCCTGAGCCCACCCCCGAGCAGGCGGCCGTGATCGGCGCGCCGCTGGCGCCGATGGCGGTCATCGCCGGCGCCGGGTCGGGCAAGAGCGAGACGATGGCCGCCCGGCTGGTGTGGCTGGTGGCGAACGGCCTCGTCCGTCCTGACCGGGTCCTTGGCCTCACGTTCACCCGGAAGGCGGCGGCCGAACTGGCCGACCGCGTCAGGTCCCGCCTCGACCGGCTGCGCCGGGCTGGCCTGGAGTCCGCTGGCCGAGACAAGGCCGGCCAGGACAAGGCCAGGCGCTGGCCAGGACGCGGCCGGCCAGGAGACGGAGGCCGAGCGACGGCCCGGGGGCATGGGCCGGGGACCCGGCGATCGGCACCTACCACGCCTACGCCGGCCGGCTGGTCAGCGACCACGCCCTGCGCGAGGGCATCGAGCCATCGCTGAGGCTGATAACGCCCGCGCCGTCTTGGCAGCTGGCGGCGTCGATCGTGGCCGCCTACGACGGGCCAATGGATGAGATCACGTGGACCCCGCAGACGGTCACCGCCGCCGTGATCCAGCTCGCGGGCGACCTCGCGGAGCACCTGAGGGAGCCAGCGGACGTCACCGCCGTCGGTGAATGGCTCGCCACCCGGTACGCCGGCCTGCCGAGGAAGTCAGCCGCGGCCAAGAAGATCCTGGATTCCCAGCTCGCGCGCGAGCAGCTGCTGCCGCTGGTCCGCCGGTACGCGGCGGCCAAGGCCGCGCGGGAAGTCCTCGACCACGGAGATCAGATGGCGCTGGCCGCCCGGATCGCGACCCGCCATCCCCAGGTCGGGATCGCCGAGCGTGGCCGGTACCAGGTGGTCCTGCTGGATGAGTACCAGGACACCAGCCACGCGCAGCTCGTGCTGCTGCGGGCGCTGTTCGGCGGCGGCCACCCGGTGACCGCCGTGGGTGACCCGTGCCAGTCGATCTACGGCTGGCGCGGCGCGAGCGCGGGCAACCTGCGGCGGTTCGCCCGGGATTTCCCGGCCAGGACAGGGGTGGAGGCGCCGGTACGGCTGCTGTCCACCAGCTTCCGCAACGCCGGGCAGGTGCTCGACGCCGCCGCCGTCCTCCAGGCGGAGCTCCGGGCCGAGGCACCGGATGTTCCCTTGCTGGTCCCGGCACCGGACCGGGCCGGGCGCGGTGCCGTCACCTGCGCGCTGCTGCCCACCGTTACCGATGAGGCGCACTGGGTGGCCGCCCAGGCGGCCAGGCTGCTGGCCGTGCCCGCCGGGTTCGCGCCCGATGGCATGCCCTGGCCCGACGGCCGGGCCGCCGGCGTCCGCCCCTCCGACATCGCGATCTTGTGCCGTAAGCGGTCGCAGTTCGATGCCCTGCGCCGGGCGCTGGTGGCGCGCGGCATCCCGTGCGAGGTGGTGGGCCTCGGCGGCCTCCTCGCCGTGCCCGAGGTCCAGGACGTGGTGGCGACGCTGCGCGTGATGCACGACGCCTCGGGGTCGGAGGCCCTCGCGCGCATCCTGACCGGGCCACGCTGGCGGATCGGCCCGCGCGACCTGGTCGCGCTCGGCCGCCGGGCAAGGGAGCTGGCGAAGGGCCTGCACGATGCGGACGCGGGCGGTTCCGCCCCCGATGGCGACGATGACCGGGCACCGGACCCCCGCCCGGCCGCGGGTGCCCGGGAGGGCACAAGAGACACAACGGCCGGCTCCAGGCAGGGCACCGAGGACGCGGAGGGCACCGGGGAAGCCGGCGACGCCATCGCGGAGGCGGTGACGGACCTCACGTCGGAGTCCGGGTCGCTCGTTGAGGCCCTCGATGACCTGGGCGAGCCCGATGGGTACTCCCCGGCCGGGTACGCGCGCCTGCGGGCTCTCGCCGCCGAGATGCGACGGCTGCGCGGGCAGGTGAGCAGGCCGCTCGCGGACCTGATCGCGGAGGTGGAGCGGACGCTCAGCCTGGACATCGAGGTCGCCGCCCGGCCCGGTGCCGATGCCGGAACGGCCCGGGCCGACCTGGACAAGTTCACCGACGTGGCCGCGACGTTCGCCGGAGACCAGCCAGAGCCCACGCTCGGGGCGTTCCTCGCCTACCTCACCGCGGCCCAGCAGGAGGAGTTCGGCCTGGAGACCGGTCGCGTCGGCGAGGCCGACACGGTCAAGCTGCTCACCGTCCACGCCGCCAAGGGGCTGCAGTGGCCGGCGGTCTTCATGCCGGGCCTGGCCGCCGGCGATAAGTCCCAGGTCTTCCCGGCGCGGCCGCGCCAGTCAACCAAGTGGACAGACAACCCCCGGCTGATTCCCTTCAGCCTGCGCGGCGACGCGGCCGACCTGCCCCGGCTCGACGGGCTCGACGCGGACTCGCTTGCCGCGTTCACCGTCGCCTGCGGTGCACGGGACGTGTCCGAGGAGCGGCGGCTGGCCTACGTGGCGGCGACCCGGGCCGCGTTCTGGCTGGGGTGCTCCGGCTACTGGTGGGGTGAGGGGACGGCGCCGCTGGGCCCGTCGGTCTTCCTCACCGAGGTCAGGCAGGCGTGCGAGGCCGGCAACGGGACGGTAGGGAACTGGGCGGCACCGCCGGGCGACGACGCCACGAACCCGCTGCTGGCCAGCGTCGACGAGGCGGACTGGCCCGCCACCCCCGCCGGGCGGTACTACGAGGCGGTCACGTCGGCGCGCCGCCTGGTCGAGGCGGCCCGCAGCGCCGGGGCGGCACCCGGCGCCGGGCAGCAGGCGGCGCCGGGCGCCGAGTACCAGGGCGAGCTCTTCGAGGGGCTGCCGCCGCCGCGCGAGCGCCGCCGGACCGCGCCGGGGGATGGCCTCACCGGCGCGGAGCGGGAGATCGTCGCCGCGTGGGAGCGGGACGCCGGCCTGCTGCTGGCCGAGCGGGCACGCGAGCAGCGGCGCGGCAGCGGGCCGGTCCCCGTCGTGCTCCCGGCCAGGCTCTCGGTGTCCGCGCTGGTCGCCCTGGCGCGGGATCCCGACGAGCTGGCCCGCCAGGTGCGCAGGCCGATGCCCCAGCCCCCCGCCCGCCAGGCGCGGCGGGGGACGGAGTTCCACCGGTGGCTGGAGGAGAGGTTCGGGCAGCAGCGGCTGATCAGCGACGACGACCTGTTCGCCGGCCCGGATGAGCCGCCGGACGCGGACCTGGCGCTGCTGAGGGAGAAGTTCCTGGCCGGCGAATGGGGCGACCGCTGGCCACTCGAGGTGGAGGTGCCGTTTGACACGCTGATCGGGGACCACCAGATTCGCGGCCGGATCGACGCCGTCTTCGCCGACGCCGACGCGGCGGCGGGGAAGGGCGGACGGGACACCGGCGGCAACGGAACCGCCAACGCCGTCCTCGGCGGGTGGGACGTCGTCGACTGGAAGACCGGCCAGCCGCCGCGGGGCCAGGCGGAAAAGGACGCCGTCGCGGTCCAGCTCGCCGCCTACCGGCTGGCCTGGGCAACTCTCGCCGGGGTCCCGCTCGACCGGGTCCGGGCGGCGTTCTATTACGTGCGCTACGACCTGACCGTCCGCCCCGCGGACCTGCTCGACGAGGCCGGGCTGAAGTCCCTGATCGACCGCGTCCCTGTCATCGAGTAGCCGCGGGCGGCCAGGCAGGCTCCCGTCACCTGCGAATGTCCTGAAAAGTTTCAGAAGTTAACACCACGATCGCCGCGGTGACCGACACGACCAACCGCGGACTCAACGTCACCAACGGTGCCACCGCGACGCCCGGCGGCACCCGGACCACCGGCGCTCCGAGCAGGCAGCGCTCAGGAGGACAGGTAGCGCTCGATCGTCTCGACCTTGGCGTTCAGCGCGCCAGTCACGCCGGGGCGCATGTCGGCCTTGAGTACCAGGCTAACGCGCGGCGCGCCGAACTCGACCAGTTCCGCGCCGGCAGCCCCGACCCCGAGCCCGCCGGGCCTCCGGCGAAGCCCACGCGGCGGGGTACGCGCGGTCAGGTCGCCCAGCCCCGGACGGCGGCAGACTAGTGAACCGCTACGGTGCCGAGGCCCTGGAGCACTGGCGCGCGTACCTGCGGGGCAGTTACGGCGAGATGGAGGACCCGGTGCGGTTCTTCACCGAGCCAGCCAGGGTGAGCCGGGACTCGGCGGATGATGTCCTGCCAGCCCGCGTTCCAGGTCGACGTCGAGGTCACCAGTGAAGCCGGGCATCCTGGGGCTACGCTGGCAGCATGCTTGCCGCTTCCTCAATTACGCCGTTCGGCACGGGTGAAGGTGTCGGCGAGATCGCGAGGCGGTCGGGTCTCGCGAGAGCGGCTGCCCAACCGGACCGACGCCATGTTCACGAATATCGTGTGCGTAGCGCACTTAGCACTGAACAGCGCCGCCGCAGCTCAGGACACCTACAGGGAGGTCTCTCCGTCATGATCGTCGCGTTCTCGGTCGCTCCGTCCGGTACCGGACGCGCCGACGGCTCCGTCTCCGATGCGGTTGCCGCAGCGGTGAAGGTCGTACGAGACTCCGGCCTGCCGCACCGGACGTCGGCGATGTTCACTGAACTTGAAGGCGCCACCTGGGACGAGTGCTTCGACGTGGTGAAGCGCGCCACCGAGGCCGTGCTCCCGTTCGGGTCGCGGGTCTCGCTGGTGCTGAAGGCGGACATCCGGCCAGGCTACGAGGGCCAGATCGACTCGAAGCTTGAGCGGCTGGAGGCATCGATCGAGAAGCAGGACGACCAAGCCCACTCGTGACCCGCCTGTTAGATGTCTAGGTCATGGCGGAGGCCGGTTGTTACCGCGCCCTCGATATTTGAACATCCGGCGGCTGAATTATCTGCGGACGATTCGGCGGAGCTGAGCGAGGAGCGCAGGCAGCCTGATCACATAGCGTAACTGCCGACGTGGCTTAAGGGCGCGCGCGTAGCCGCTATGCGCGCATGGAGATCAGATCACTGAGTAATTTGCGGTCGCCCGTGTATGGCTGTTCTCGGCGGAGGCATCCAGCAGCTTCCAGTCTCGAGCGGCAGGCCTTTCCTCCTGCCCGAGTCATGTTCCCTGAGCACCTGCGCCGCTGCGTCGACCCGGGCGCCGCGGAGTTCCAGGCGTCTCGGCGGCGGAGGAGCCACGTGGCTGTTCCCAGGGCCACCGCGGTGTAGGCGGCGAGCACGGCGAGGCCCGCCCAGGGGCTGATCGGGAAGTAGCCGTTAGGTGGGGTGTAGGCGCTGGTTACCAGGTTGGAGCGGGGCAGGGTTGCCTGGATGGCAAAGGCAGCGGTCGGGCTGAACCGCATCAGCCAGTTCCCGGATTCAGAGCCGAGAATGCCCGGCAGCACAAGGAGCACGATGCCTGCGGCGACCGCCACGGCCCCGCGCCGCAGTATCGTGCCCAGCGCGACGGCCAGTGCCGCGGCAAGCCCCAGCAGGAACCCGGTGCCGACGATGACCCGGGCCAGGTCGGGCCCGCTTTGCGGGAAGAGGTAATTCCCGTTGGCAGCAAGGACGTGGCGTGTGATCACTTCGGCGATCGCGATTGCGATGGCTCCGGCGGCGAAGGCCAGCAATCCGGCCACGACGGCTTTGGCGGCCAGGACGCGGCCGCGGCGTGGACTGGCGGCGAAGGTGGTGCGGATCAGCCCGCGGCGGTACTCGGAGGTGGCGAACAAGGTGGCGAGCACGATCACGATGAGGAGCGCGACGATTGTCCCGTTGACGATGCTCGCGCCTGACCAAGCGGCGGAGACGATGTCGCCCACCAGTGGCGCGATGTCGCCCGATCCGCTGATCGTGAACGCGCCGGCGGATGTGTGTCGCCAGGTGGAAGCCGACGCCACGGGGTAGAGACCGGCGATCGCGTCTGGAGTCCAGGAGCGGCGGGGAAGGTCACCTCGGGCGGAGACCTGGTCGAAGGTAGCGGTGGCGACGCTGGAGGTCAGGGCACCGGCCCCGGCAGGGAAGTACACCGGGGACGCGGCGAACAGCCCGATCTGGACTGTGCGGGGAAGGCCGGTCAGGCGGGCGGTGCCGATCTCGGTCCAGTGGGCGCCGTCGGCGGAGTCGTAGCCGGTGACGACGTCGCCGGCCCGGGTGAGCCGCAGCCACCGCGGGGAGGACGGCCCGGCAGCGCCGGCAAGTCCCGGGCTGTCGTGGGTGTAGTCGTACTGCATCTGGACACCATGGGAGCCGGTGACCATCACGGCCGCGTAGGCGGTTCCCTGATTCGTGTCCGGTTCGAGGATGATTCCCGCTTTGGCCCACGGTGCCAGCCCAGGCTGCAGCTGCGAGCCGGGCTGAGCCTTCTGACTGAAGGCGTTGCCCGAGGCGGGCGAAAGCGGGGTGTGCGCTCCCGAAAGCGCGGTGACCCTGGCCGTGAGGGCGCCGTCGCCGACTAGCGTCCGGTGCACGAACATGTAGGTGTCGGAGACGGCTTCGCCGCCCGGGCCGGCGGGTACGGCGGGGACGGGCGCCCGGCTTTCGAAGGCGCTGAGGAACGACAGCAGCACAAGCACGATCGCGGCCGCGCAGAGCGCGATCACCCGGGCCCGGACCGTGCGGAACTTGGTGAACTCCGCCCACAGCAGCCGGGCGAACCCGGCACGGTCCCATGCCGCTCGGTGATGATGCAGGTCATCACCACAATCGTGGATGCGGGCCAAGCGGGTTGGCTTCATGCGTCACGGCTCCGGAGCAGCATTCCGCCGAGGACCAGCGAGCCGCCGGCCCAGGCGGCGAGCACGCCGAGTCCTGCCCAGGGGCTGATGGGCAGGCTGCGCAGCCCGGTGGTGGCCTGGATGGCCAGCCCGGCCGTCATCGGCGCGATCTGCTCCAGGTGCCGCGATAGGGTCGCGTTGCCGGTGAGGACGGCGATGATCGGGAGGATGTAGAGCAGCCCGAGGACGGCTCCGATGGCGGCGGCGGCTTCCCGCAAGGCGGTGGCTGCACCGAGGCTGAGCAGGGCGATCAGCGCGAGGTATAGCACCGACCCGAACGCGGCGCGGAGCACCGGCCCGTCACTGGCGGAGATGGCGGGGTAGCCGTGGGACGGGCCGATGCCGTGGCCGGGCAGGATGAGCCTCCGGCCAGCAGCGAGGCGAAGACGGCGATCGCCCCGGTGACCAGGATCAGGCCGGCGAGGACGGCTGCCTTGGCGGCCAGGACGGTGAGCCGGCGGGGCGTCGCCGTCAGGGTGAGGCGGATCATGCCGGTGCCGTACTCGCCGCTGACGGCCATCACGGCTAGGACCGCGACGACCGCCTGGCCGAGGTAGATCCCGGTCAGGCTGATCTTGGCCGGGTCGTCGGCGCAGCCCCCGGACGGGCACCGGGTGGCCGCGGCCGCCGCGACGCTGACGGCCGCGGTCAGCGCCGCGGCGGTGAGCAGCAGCCAGAAGGTGCTGGCGAGGGTGCGCAGCTTCGTCCATTCCGCGTGCAGAGATTCCCTCACGCGTCCCTCCGGTGTAGCAGGTAGGCGGCCAGGGCCAGGGCGAGGGCGGCCCACGCGCAGGTCACGGCGAAGCCGGCCCACGGCGCGAGCGGGAAGTAGTCGCCGGACGGCGTGTAGCTGGCGGCTACCTGGGGGTAGGCCGGGATGACCTGCCTGATCGCGAAGCCGGCGGCGGGGGTGACCCGCAGCACCCAGTCCGCGGCGCCCGCGGGCAGGACGGCGATGGCGGCGGTGAGCAGGTAGGGCAGGATGACCGCAGTGATGGCGGCGGTGACCGCGCCGGCGCCGTGCCGCAGGATGGCGCCCACGGCGAGGGCGAAGACGGCCAGGACGGCGATCAGCGAGGCGGTCCCGACGACGACGCGGACCTCGGTGAGCGCCGTGACCGGGTAGACGGGGTTGCCGCTGGCGCGCAGCAGCGGGATCCCGATCACGACCGCGACCGCGGAGCCGGCCAGCCCGGCAGCGAAGGTGACAGCTCCGAGGATGATGGCCTTGGCCGCCAGCATCCGGCCACGCCGTGGGCTGGCGGCGAGCGTGACGCGGATCAGACCCCGCCGGTACTCGGCGGTCATGAACTGCGCGCCGACCACCAGCACCGCGACCAGCGCGATGAACAAGCCCGCGAGCAGCACGTCGATGGGCGCGCCGTCGGTGACGTCCGGCGCTATGTCCCCGGAGCCGGTGACGGTGAAGGCGCCGCCGGCCTGGCGGTAGCCGGCCTCATGCCCCGTGACGTACGAGGAGTTGGGACTGGCGTGGACCGGGGTACCGGTCCAGGAGGTGCCGGGCCAGCCGCCGTGCAGGCTGACACGGTCGAAGGTGGCGGTGGCGTCGGTGGGGACAGCGGTCCCGGACGTGCTGGTGACCTGCTGGCTGGCCTGCTGCGTGGATCCCGGGGAGGAGGCGAACAGCCCGGCCTGTACCGCTGGCGCCAGCCCGTGCAGGGTGACGGTGCCGATCGTGGTCCAGCTCGTGTCGTCGGCGGAGTCGTAGCCGGTGATGACGTCACCGGCGCGGGTCAGGCGCAGCCAGCGCGGCGACGCGGCGGACACCTGGCCCGCCAGGCCCGCGGTGTCGCCGGTGTAGTTCCACTGCATCCGGGTGCCGTGGCTGCCGGTGACCATGACCGCCGCGTACGCCGAGCCCTGGCCGGTGCCCGCGGTGATGATCAGCCCGGCCTTCGACCATGGCACCACGGCGGGCCGGGTGCGAGCCGGTGCTCCCTGCGGGGTCACGCCGTTCTCGGCCACCTCGGTCAGCGAGGTCACCCGCACGGTGATGCTGCCGTCCGCGGTCAGCGGGCGGTGCACGAAGTAGAAGGTGTCGGTTACCGCCTCGCCGCCTGGGCCGGTCGGGATGCAGCGTAATGGCACGGGCTGTTCGGGCCATCGGAGCAAGGGGCCACGTGGCTGTGGCTCGCGATAAACACGCCGAGCAGCACGGTCACCAGCACCGCGATGAGGACGGCGATGACCCAGCCGCGGACCGTGCGGAACTTGGTCCACTCGGCGCGCAGCAGGTGCGCGAAGCCAGTGCGGCCTGGCCGCACCGTCGGCCGGGAGGGCGTGATCGTGGTCATGACGACGCCCGCCCTGCCAGCCCGGCCGGACGCCCGGACTGGTACTCGACCGCGTCCTTGGTGAGTTCCATGTAGGCCTCTTCCAGGGTCGCCCGGTGGGCGGTCACCTCCGCGAACGGGACGGAGCCTTCCGACAGCAGCGCCACGACCCGTTCGGCAGGCAGGCCGGAAATCGTGAGCGCGTCCGGGCCGGTGACGGCCACGGTCGCACCGGCGCGCTCCAGCACGGCCGCCGCCTGGGTACCCGCGGCCGTCCGCAGCATGACCCGGTCCCCGGACACGGACGCGAGCAGGTCCGCGACACTGGTGTCGGCGATGACCTTGCCGCGGCCGACGATCACCACATGGCCGGCGGTGTCCTGCAGTTCGCTCATCAGGTGGCTGGAGACCAGCACCGCCCGGCCCTCGGCGGCCAGCGCGGCCAGGAAGCCGCGCATCTCGCGCGTGCCTTCGGGGTCCATGCCGTTGAACGGCTCGTCGAACATCAGCGTCGGCGGGTCGCCGAGCAGCGCCGCGGCGATCCCGAGCCGCTGCCGCATGCCCAGGGAGTAGCCGCCCGCCTTCCGCCGGGCCGCGGTCTGCAGGCCGGCCAGCGCGATGACCTCATCGACGCGGCGGGCGCCAAGGCCCTGGGAGTGGGCCAGCCACAGCAGGTGGTTGCGCCCGGTCCGGCTCGGCTGCAGCGCGGCGGCGTCCAGCAGCGCCCCCACGTGGGTCAGCGGGTCGCCGCAGGCTGGCATAGGGCCGGCCGCCGACCAGCGCGTGCCCCGCGTCGGGCGCGTCCAGGCCGAGGATCACCCGCATCGTGGTGGATTTCCCCGCCCCGTTCGGGCCGATGAAGCCGGTGACCTGGCCGGGGGAGACGGTGAACGTCATCCCGTCCAGTGCGAGCGTGCGGCCGAACCGCTTGCGCAGCCCGGCGACCTCGATTGTCGTTTCCATGGTCGTGGTTGTACGCCGGGGCCGGTCTCAGCACGGCGCCAGCGGCTGATACCTGGCCTGATACCGGCGGCCTGGCATGCTGAAAGGCACTGGTGCAGTACGCTGCGGGAAGGGAACATGCGCGGTCATGAGGGTGCTAGTGGTTGAGGATTTCGAGCCGACGGCCCGGGCGATCGTGACCGGGCTGCGCCGGGAGGGCATGGCGGTCGACGTCGCCTACGACGGGGACGAGGCGCTCGGCCACCTGGCCCTGACCCGCTACGACGTCGTGGTGCTGGACCGGGACCTGCCGGGAGTGCACGGCGACGAGATCTGCCGGCGGCTGGCGGCCGGGCGGTCACCGAGCCGGATCCTGATGCTCACCGCGGCCGGCAGCCTCACCGACCGGGTGGACGGCCTGGACATGGGCGCCGACGACTACCTGGCCAAGCCCTTCGACTTCCCCGAGCTGACCGCCCGGGTCCGCGCCCTCGCGCCGCCGCGCCGCCGTGCCGCTGCCCCCGGTGCTCGCCCATGGCGACATCAGGCTCGACCCCGCCAGCCGCACCGCGTCCCGTGCCGGGCAGCGGCTGGCGCTCAGCGCCAAGGAGTTCGCCGTCCTTGAGTACCTGCTCGCCTGCGCGGGCCGGGTGGTTTCCGCCGAGGAACTGCTGGAGCGGGTCTGGGACTCCGCGGCCGACCCGTTCACCACCGCGGTCAAGCAGACCATGCGCCGGCTGCGCGCCAAGCTCGGCGACCCGCCCGTCATCGCCACCGTCCGCGAGGGCGGGTACCAGATCGGAGAACCCTGATGCCCGAGTTCCGCCACCCGGGTCCAGCGCGCGCCTTCCGCCGCCCCACCCTGCGGGCACGGATGACCCTGCTGTACGGCGCCGTCATCTGCGCCTCAGGTGTCGCGCTGCTCGGCGTCACGCAAACTCCTGGTACCGGGCCTGCTCCAGCACGACGGTGCATAAAGCCGGGGGGCCGGGTCTGCCGGGCGCCGTCACGGCCGGGCACCCAACTCCGGCGTCTCCCCTGCACCGTCGGCTCGGCCGCGTTCCGGGACGATGTGGTCGTTCTGGTGATCATGGCCGTGTTCTCCCTCGCCGCCGGCTGGCTGATCGCCGGCCGCTTCGTCCGCCCGCTGCGCGCGATCATCACCACCGCCCGCGACATCTCCGCCAGCAACCTGCACCGGCGGCTCGGCGTGCGCGGCCGCGGCGATGAGTTCACCGAACTCGGCCAGACGCTCGACGACCTGTTCGGGCGGCTGGAGGCATCATTCCAGGCGCAGCGGCACTTCATCGCCAACGCCTCCCACGAGCTGCGGACCCCGCTCACCGCCGGGCGGGCGCTGCTCCAGGTCGCGCTCGCCGACCCGGAGCCCACCGTGGAGACGCTGCGGGCGACCTGCGAGGAACTGGTCGAGCTCGGCGATCAGCAGGAGCGCCTGATCGCGGCGCTGCTCGCCCTGGCCAGCAGCCAGCGCGGGATCGGGCAGCTGGAATGCCTGGACCTCGCCGACATCGCCGGCGATGTGCTCCTGGCCCGTCAGGAGGAAGCCAAGCGCCACGGCATCCGCCTGCGCACGGCACTCGCCGCAGCCCCGGTAACCGCCGACCCGAACCTGGCGGAAAGCCTGGTCGCCAACCTCCTCGACAACGCCATCCGGCACAACCTGCCCGGCGGCCAGGCAGAGATCTCGACGGCACTGACCACCGCGGGCGCCGTCGTCTCGGTCAGCAACACCGGCACGCTCGTCCCGCCAGACGCGGTGCAGGACCTGTTCCAGCCGTTCCGGCAGCTCGGCACCCAGCGGACCCGGCGCGGCGAGGGACACGGACTCGGCCTGGCCATCGTCCGCGCCATCGCCGACGCCCACGGCGCCGCCCTCACCGCCCGCCCCCGCCCCGCGGGCGGCCTCGACATAGAAGTGACCTTCCCCCTGACATCCGCTGCCCAGCGGGCCAATGCCCCGGACGTGACAGCGCAGCTCACGAAAGCGCCGCACATCCAGCACGCCGACCTTGTCCCATAGGCCCGCACCCCCCGGCCGCCCCGGGAAACCACCGGGCCTCCAGGCGGGACATACGCTGCGAGCGCGTCCTCGGCTCCCGACCACCCGCCACGAACTCGCCCGCTGGATGGGCATAACGGGCGAAAGCAATCCGAGGAAAGGCAAACGCTGGCTGCGTTGGCGGAGCTGACGGTCTTGCAGACCGCTCCCTTGTGCAGTCCCAGAAGGGAATGCACGGCCAGGCTTCCCGGCAACCCTGGCTACTGGCTCGCCGCGAGCACCCGGCCCGTCCGGGTCGGCCTCCACGGCAGCCCGACATCATCCAGGATTACGTTTCCGCTGACCAGCGCCCAGCTCCTAGGCATCGAAGAGCATCGCGCGGGAGCCAAGCCGGGGTTCAGCCTGAACCTGCGGGGGCTTCCTCATGGGTGATCCTGCCGATACCGGCCAGGAATCCAGGGTGTACTTTGCGGTCGCTGCCAGCACATGGCTAGACCTGATCGAGCGGGTCAACGCCGCCGTCGCGTTCACGATCCCCGTCCCGAACGCCGTCATCCCCGGCGCGCACGCCGAAGGCGCTGAACTGCTGAAGGAAGCTCGCCGCCACCTCAACGCCGGGAACACCGACGCTGCCATCGTCTCCGCGCGCGGAGCCACGCGTTCCGGCTAGCCTTCCTCGTCTTGGGGGTCGGCTTCGCCTGGGTGGTGACTCGGGTCGCCTGGCTTGACGGCCGTGAAGAGCACGAACGAGGGGGCCGGGAAGTTCTCTCGCCACCAAGGGGCTGGCTGTCATCTGAGCTTCGGTCGGGTGTGGCTCTGCCAGGCCGGTGATGTGCAGGCTAGCGGAGGTAAGCGCCTGTGTGTACGCCTCAAGCGGCCGGACCCACGACACGGAGGTGGCCGGTGATTCAAGCCCGTCTACTTGGAATGTCTGCTCTACGGCGCGCGGCGCGGAGTAGTGCACTGCCCGGTAAAAGGCTGACCGGCCATGATGGGTTAATCTTGCGTTCGCTAACGCGGGGGCCGACGAGGAAGCCGAGGGACATGCCGGAGAAGCCGAGCGAGAGCGCGCCATCGATGTACGCGGAAGCCGGGGTCGACGAGGAGCGCGAGCAGACCGCCTTTTCGAGGGTGATGCGCCCGTGGCTGGCCCGTACCCAGGTCAAGTCGCCGATGGTGACCTCGATCACAGGGCTGTCGAGCGGCTACTTCGCCACGCTCATGCACCTGCCGCCGGGCCCGCCGCTGGCGCTGACGACCGACGGCGTGGGGACCAAGATCCTGCTGGCGCGCGAGGCCAACCGCTGGGAGTCGATCGGCGTCGACTGCGTCGCCAACAACGTCAACGACCTGATCTGCGTCGGCGCGGTGCCGCTGGCCCTGCTCGACTACGTCGCCACCGACCGGATCGACGAGGGCGTGCTCGACGAGGTGGCGCGCGGCCTGTTCCTCGGCGCCGAGCTCGCCGGGATCGCCATCCCCGGCGGCGAGATCGCGCAGATCGGCGCGATGCTGGCCGACTCGACGGGCGGCGGCCCCATGCTCGACCTCGTCGGCACGGCCATCGGCGCGCTGCCACCGGTCGAGCGGCCCGGACGGCTACCGGACGCCGGTCGACGGGTCCGCGGTCCGGCCCGATGACGTGATCATCGGGCTGCCCAGCTCCGGGCTGCACAGCAACGGCTACTCCCTGGCCAGGCACGCGCTGTTCACCAAGGGCGGCCTTTCCCTCAACGACCAGGTGCCCGGCACCGGCCGCAGGCTGGCCGACGCCCTGCTGCAGCCGACCCGGGTCTACGTGAAGGCCGCCGAGGCGCTGTGGGCGGCCGGGATCAGCCCGCGCGGCATGGCGCACATCTCCGGCGGCGGGCTGCTCAACATCGCCCGGCTCGCCGCCGACGTGTCCTACGAGCTCGACGCGCTGCCCGGCTCGCCGGAGATCTTCAAGCTGATCGCGGAGCGGGGCGACATCGACGCCGCCGACCATGTACGCCACGTTCAACATGGGCATCGGCTTCTGCGTCGTGGTCCGCCAGGTCGCAGCAGCAGGCCGCGCTGGACGCGCTCAAGGGGGCGGGCGAGGACGCGATCCGGATCGGCTCGGTGATCGCGCGGCCCGGCCGGTCGGTCTCCATCCCGGCGGTCGGGCCTCTACGGCACGGGCGACTCCTTCGAGCAGGTGAAGGGGCGGTAGGGGCACCACGCGGCAGGGGAGTTGCCCTCCGGCAACTGCGTAAACGGTAGGTTTGACCCTATGGACGTTCGGGAGTACGTGGAGGCGCACGCGGCCGAGTTCTCGGCGGCGCTGCGCGAGTGGCTGGCGATCCCCTCGGTCTCGGCCGATCCGGCGCGGCATGACGACGTGCGTCGTTCCGCCCGGTGGCTGGCCGATCTACCTGACGGCGACGGGCTTCCCGGTCGCCGAGGTATGGGAGACCGAGGGGCTGCCCGCCGTCTACGCGCACTGGCCCGCCAGCGACCCGGATGCCCCGCGGGTCCTCGTCTACGGGCACCACGACGTCCAGCCGGCGGCCCTGGCGGACGGCTGGGACTACGAGCCGTTCGAGCCGGCCGAGCGGGACGGCAAGATCTTCGGCCGGGGTGCCTCCGACGACAAGGGCCAGGTGCTGTTCCACGCGCTCGGCGTGCGCGGCCGCACCTGGCGGCGAGCCGGCGCGACCGCGCCACCGGTATCGATCACGCTCCTGATCGAGGGCGAGGAGGAGTCCGGCTCGCCGCACTTCGCCGAGCTTCTCGCGCGAGCGCAAGGGAGCAGCTCAGCCCCGACGTCATCGTCATTAGCGACACCACCATGTGGGCGGCGGACGTCCCGTCGATCTGCACCGGCATGCGCGGCCTGGCGGACGCGGAGATCACGCTGCACGGGCCCGACACGGGACCTGCACTCGGGCTCGTTCGGCGGCGGCGTCCCCAACCCGGCGCACGCCCTGGCCAGCCTGCTCGCCGGATTGCACGACGAGGACGGCCAGGTCACGCTGCAAGGGCTTCTACGACGACGTCGTGCCGCTCGACCGAAGCAGGAGCGCGAGCTGCATCGCGCAGGCTTCCCTTCGACGAGAAGTCCTGGCTCGCGGACGCGGGCGACAGCCAGGCGGTCGCCGGCGAGCGCCGGCTTCACCACGCTGGAGCGGATCTGGGCGCGGCCGACCGCCGAGGTCAACGGCATCTGGGGCGGGCACACCGGCCCCGGCGGCAAGACCATCATCCCGAAGGACGCGCACGCCAAGCTGTCCTTCCGGCTGGTCGCCGACCAGAAGCCCGAGCAAGGTCCTCGCCGCGCTCGACGAGTACGTGAAGGACAACACGCCGGACGGCATCACCGCCACGGTGCGGCTCGGCCACGGCGTGCGCCCCTGCCGGTCGCCGATCGACTCCGCGGGCGTCCGGGCCGCGAAGCGGGCGATGGAACGGGCGTTCGGCACCGACCGTCCTGTTCACCAAGGAAGGCGGCAGCGGCCCGGAGGCGGACCTGGCCGACATCCTGGACGCGCCGCTGGTCTTCGTGGCGGTGGGCCTTGACGCCGACCGGATACACGCGCCCAATGAGTACGTGGATCTCTCCCGGCTGCTGCGCGGCGCCGAGACAGCGGCCTACCTGTGGGAGGAACTCAGCCGGCTCCCAAAGCGGACCTGCGTTGACCGGACCGCGGGATAAGCCCGCTGGTCAGCGGTCCCGTCACCGGTGCCGCATCGTGCCGGACCCTGGTGGCGACGGCCCGCTCGGCGAGCTGGCCCTGTCCCGCGCCACCGTGGACCGGGCGGCGAAGCGCCGCCAGGACACCGCCTGGATCGAGCAGGCCTGGGCGGACCCGAAGACCCGCGTACTGGTCGTCCACGACTCGCGCGCACTGGTCGACCTCACGAGCGGGCGGCACCAGCTGGTGCTCGTCTCGCCGGCAGGACGCCCCGGAGGGCACCCGCTTCTTCCTCGGCGTCGACGAGGACGCGATCGCCTACTTCGGCGTTAGCGGTGAGCTGCCAGCGCCGGAGGCGGCCGTTCGGGGCAGGGATGCCAAGGCCCTGCTGTTGCGGCAGGTCGGGCGCCGACCTCAGCGCGCGCGACGCGGGGCTGCTCACGCACGCGGTGGCGCTGGCCAACTGGCATGACACGCACACCCACTGCCCGCGGTGCGGCACGCCGACCGTCCCGGCGCCGGCCGGGCACCTCACGACGTGCCCAAAGGACGGGACGGAGCACTTCCCGCGTCTCGACCCGGCGGTGATCATGCTGGTCATCGACCCGGAGGACCGGCTGCTGCTCGCGCGGAACGCCATGTGGCCGCGGGGCCGGATGTCGGTGCTGGCCGGCTTCGTCGAGCCGGGGGAGTCGTGCGAGCACGCCGTCGCGCGTGAGGTTCACGAGGAAAGCTCGATCGTGGTCGGCCAGGTCGAGTACCTGGGCAGCCAGCCGTGGCCGATGCCGCGCAGCCTGATGCTCGGCTTCCGGGCCGTGGCGGCTGACGTGCAGGAGATCACGGTCGATGAGGAGGAGATCGGCGAGGCCCGCTGGTTCACCCGGGCCGAGCTGATCGCGGCCATCGAGGCACGCGAGGTGTCGCTCGCGCCGACCTCATCGATCGCCCGCAAGCTGATCGAGTACTGGTACGGGGCGGAGCTTCCCGAGTACGCCGGGTCCTGGGCGTCTCCCGCCCGGTAGGGTTCCCAGCGAGTGACGAGCTACGTTCAGCACGGCCGTTTCTTGACAAAACCGACCTTTTTAGTGGAATATAAGGCGGTCGGCTAGGGTCTGAAGGGAGGCTGAGCGCGTGCGGATCGGAACTCGGCTGCTGCCTCGGCCGGAGGCGGACGCGCTCGACGGCGCGGCGCCGCCGCGGGCGCCAGCGCTGGTGGCGGCGCCGCAGTGGCCAGGCGCGGACGGGACGCTGCTGGCGGTGGTGCCGATCCCGGGGACCGGCACGTCGCTCGCGATCGTCGGCTACCCGGTCAGCAACGAGACCCTGCCGCAGCGAGCCACGCGGTGCCGCCAGCGCCGCGCCGGGAGCAGGCGCGGCCCCCGGCCGGGCTGCTCCTCGACCACGACCAGCGGCGAGTGTGGGCGGACGGGCAAGAGATCCCGCTGACCTACCAGGAGTTCGAGCTGCTGGCCTTCCTGAGCGCCCACCCGTCGACGGTGTTCAGCCGGGCCGACCTGGTGGCCAAGGTCTGGCAGCGCGACTTCTCCGCCGACAGCCGCACGGTCGACGTCCACGTCAGCCGCCTCCGCCACAAGCTCGGCCCGCCGGTACGGCCGCTACCTGGTCACCGAGTACCGGGTCGGCTACCAGTTCCGCCCGGTAGCCAGCTAAGGCCCCTGCACGGAAAGCACGGGGGAGGCGGCCCCCGCAGGAACGCCTCCCCCGCCGCCGCGGCGGCCTGGGCTGGGATGCCCTTCTGCAGCGGGGCGAGGCCCGCCTTGGGGCGCTGCGCGCCCCCGCCAGTTGTGCTGGCGTCGGGGCGGGCAGGCGCGCCGCCGCCCAGCGGGACGGCAGCAGGGCGGTCCCCTTGGCGGACATGACCGCCCCGGGACCGCGGTGCCCATGGTGCCGCCGACCTGCATCGCGGTGGCCGCAAGCCGTCGGCAACGCCGGACAGCTCGACGGGCGCGTTGCCGACGATGACCTCCGTGCCGCCGGCGATGACCGGCGCCAGCCCCAGGCCTAGCAGGGCGAACCACACGATTGTGTCGTTAAGGCTGGCCGCCGTGCCAATTCGGGACAAGCCGAACAACGCGTCGGCGGCCAGGAGCATTCCCGCGGCCATCGGTGGTGCGCCAGGCGCGGGTACGCTACGCCGGCCAGTTCACCCCGCCCCCTCCGGCCCCGCCCCCCGCGCCGTCCCGCGCCGTCCCGCGCCGTCCCGCGCCGTCCCGCCCTGGCCCGTCCCGCCCCGTCCCGCCCCGTCCCGCCCCGCCCTGGCCCGCCCCGCCCTGGCCCGTCCCGCCCCGTGTGAGCTTCACCCGCCGCACGCACCCCTACCGCCACTCCACCTCTGGCAGCCCCATCCGTCCCGGACCTCAGCAGCCGCACAGAACCCTGCCGTTCGCTTCCCATGCGAAACGGCCCTTCCAGGGTCCCAAAAAGGCCCTTGAAGGGGCAGCTTCGCATGGGAAGCGAAATCCTGAGGCTGGTGTGACTTCGGCGTCCCGGCGCTTCCGGGGCGGCCAACCCGCGCCGGGCCCGCGCCGCGCGTGACCCCTCAGCCACTCGAGGCGGTAAGCGCCGCGTCCGCGGCGAGCACCGCGCGGATCGCGCCGGTGAACGCGCTGATGACCGGATGGCGACGGGTCCCCTTCCGGTAGGCGATCCCGGTATGCCGGCGAGACGGCAGGGGCGTGAGCGTGACCGGCGCCGCCACGCCCGACACGCCGAGCTGCGGGACAAGGGACACACCCTGGCCGGCCGCCACCAGGGCCAGCACGGTGGCGAAGTCGTCCGCGTGATGCCGGACGCGCGGCGTGAAGCCGTGTGCCTGGCACAGCGCGCATGAGCATCGTGTGGCACATGGTGCCCGGGCTGCCCGCGATCCAGGAGGCGTCACGGCAGTCCTCGATCGCCACTTCAGCAGCAAAGCACCAAAGCCAGCAAAGCCAGGCATCAGAGCCACCGGCACCAGGGCCACTCGCCAGGTAGACGACCTCCTCCAGCAGCGGCTCGCTGTCGAGCGCCGGGTCCGGCTCGGCGGGCACGTAGTCGTAGGCAGAGGTGATGCGCGACATCCAGGACGCCCGCGCGCAGGGCGTCGGGCACGGCGGCCGGGTCAAGCTCGCTCACCATCAGCTCCAGCCCCGGGTGATCGCGGCCGAGCGCGACCAGCGCCGGAGGCAGGATGGTGTGGGCCGCGCTCGGGAAGGCGCCAACGCGCAGCGGCCCCGTGAGGGCCGAACGGGTGGCGGCGAGCGCGGCGGACGCCTCTTCCAGGGTCGCGAGGACGGACTCGGCGTACCGGGCCAGGACCAGGCCGGCGGGCGTGAGGGCGACCCGCCGCCCCGCGCGCTCGAGCAGCGGCACGCCGGCCTCTCGTTCCAGCGCGGCGAGCTGCTGCGATACCGCCGATGGCGTGTAGTCGAGCGCCTCGGCGACCGCCGTGATCGTGCCGCGCCGGGTCAGTTCGAGCAGCAGGCGCAGCCGGCGCACGTCCATCATTAGGGCAGCTTACAAGTCAGTGCAGAAACGTGAACTGGACCTTCATGATCACGGCCGGGCAGGCTGGAGACATGGCACCCTCGACTGCGCGGCCTGTACGTGCCCGCTGATCACGCCCTTCACCGCCGATGGCGCGCTGGCCGCGAACGAACTGGAAGGCGCTGGCGCACGCCGTCCTCGACGCGGGCGCGGCCGGCCTGGTAGCCCTCGGCACCACCGGCGAGCCGGCCACGCTGACAGGATCGGAACGGCACGCGGTGCATGGACGCCTGCGCGCGGGTCAGCCGCGAGCGCGGCACGCCCCTCATCGCCGGCGCGGGATCGAACGACACGGCCAGCAGCGAAGAGGCCGTCAGGGAGCTCGCGCGCTGGCCGGAAGTGTCGGCCGCGCTCACCGTGGTGCCCTACTACACCCGGCCCACCGAGGAGGGCGTGCTCGCCCACTTCACCCGGCTCGCGGCCGCCAGCCCGGTGCCGCTGGTCGTCTACAACGTCCCCTACCGCACCGGCCGGCCGCTGAGCGGCCGCCACCCTGCTGCGGCTCGCCAGCCTGCCCGGGATCGCCGGGGTCAAGCACGCGGCCGGCGGCATCGACCAGGACACGGTCACGCTGATGGCACAGCGGCCCGCCGGACTTCGCGGTGCTGGCGGGAGACGACACGTTCGCCTCGCCGCTGCTCGCGCTCGGGGCGGACGGCGGCATCCTCGCGTCCGCGCACCTGCGCACCAGCGAGTTCGCCGCGCTCATCGCCGCCTGGCACGGCGGGAACGCGGCGCGAGCACGCGACCGAGGGCACCGCCTCGTCCCGCTCTCGGCGGCGCTGTTCGCCGAGCCGAACCCGGTCGTGATCAAGGCCGTCCTGCACGCCGAGGGCCTGATCCCCAGCTCCCGTGGTGCGACTGCCCCTGCTGGAAGCCAGCCGCGAGTCGGTGAGCGCGGCCCTGGCCGTCCTGCGCGAGGATAAGCCGGCGTCGGGCAGGTTCTCCCGGGCACGGTCCCGCAGCCGCCGGGCGGCCGCCGCGCCGATGCCCAGGTGATCGAGGCCGAGCAGGGCGGCGCCCGCTACCGGCGGCACGTCGGTTACCCGCGACGATCGCCCCGGGCGCGCGCGCCGCGAGCTCGCCGTCGATGGCGCTGGCCAGCAGCGGGTCACGGGACTCGAGCAGCGCCGCCGCCGAGCACCACCGTGACCCCGGCGACGGCAGGCCGAGCCGCCGCATCGCGGTCGACGGCCATCACCGCGATCTCCTCCGCCTGCCGGGCGACCAGGCGGCGTGCCACCGCGTCCCCGGTGGCCGCCACCGCGAACAGCACCGGCACCAGCGTGATCAGGTCGTCCTCGCCGAGCCGCCCCTGGTGCACGGCGACGACCACGTCACGGATCGAGGCCAGGCCGAAGTGCGCGGCGACGGCGGCGCCGAGCGCCGGTCGCCGGCCCCCGCCCGTCTCAGCCGCGCATCGCGTGCCACATCACCGCCTGGGCCAGGCCCCAGCCGCCGCCCCAGTCGCCGGTCAGCGTGCCCGTGCGCCAGGTAGCGGGCGGTCGCGCCGTCCGGCGCGACCGCCACGCAGTTGATCCCGGCGCCGCAGGTGACGGCCACGCCCGAGCCGCGGCCCGTCTCGGGCAGTCCCGCGCGCAGGACCGCGAACGTGTCGTTCATCGCGACCGCCGTCGCGACCAGCCGTCGGCCGCGCAGCGCGGCGGTCAGGCTGCCTCCTCTTCCGCGGCAGGTCGCATCCGGCCAGGCACGCGGAGATGTGCCTGGCGATCATGGCCCCGTCGCCGCCGATCCCGGCCTTTCGCGCCACCTCGCGGACCAGGCCGCCGAGGATCCGCATCGGCGCCGTCGATGCCGTGCTCCTCGTGCGACGCGCCCGGGCCGCGCAGCGCGGCGAGCACGGTCCCGTCCCAGCCGACCAGGGCCACGTCCGTCTTGCTGTTGCCGCCGTCGATCGCGAGCACGGCGGCAGGCCGTCAGCCAGTCCCCGCTCAGGCCAGCCGCCGCGCCCGTCGCCGTCACGCCCAGGCCAGGAACCGCTGCGTTCTCCGCGATCAGCCGGTCGGCCATCTTCTCCGCCAGGTCGTACTGCCCGATCAGCGGGTGCGCGAGCAGCGCCGCCGCCACCCGGGACCGGCCGCCGCGCAGCGCCGCGTCCACCGCGAGCTCCTCGTACGCCGACACGTGCGCGACCAGCCCGCGCATCAGCGGCGGCAGCGGCGCGGCGGGCACCGGCGCCGGCCCGCTCGGCCCCGATCACCGCGGGCACCTCGATGACCGCCTCGTCCGGGCAGGAAGCCGAAGCGTGCCGTCGTTGCGCACGTTGACCACCTGGACGTCCCCGGCGTCGCGCGAGCAGCGACGCGAGCAGCGCGACGGCCGCCTCGGAGTAGAACGCGCCGCCCCGCTGGCCGAGCAGCTCCGGCTTGGTGTCGAGCGCCGGGTCGGCGTACATCCGCAGCAGCTCGGCCTCGATCGCCGCGACCGCGGCCGCCCGGGTGCCGGCGACGTCCGCTGCTCCGCCACGACCGCGTCGTGCTCGTAGTAGTACCGCAGGTAATACGAGGGAACAACGCCCATAGGCATCCAGAACGGAGCGGGCCGACTCCACATGCGCCGCGATCTCGCCGCCGTGGCTGGCGAGCAGTCTCGGGCAGCCGGTCCACGCCGTCGACCCGGACCGCGCCGCTCCCAGGTCAGGTGGTTGAGCCCCACGTGGTCCAGCGACGACGGACTCCGGTGCGACGTCGAGCAGCGCGGCGAAGTAGCGCTGCAGCCCGATCGCCACGTTGCACAGCCCGACGGCGCGGTGCCCGGCGTCGAGCAGCGCCCGGGTGACGATGCCGACCGGGTTGGTGAAGTCGATGAGCCAGGCGCCCGGCGCGGCCCGGCGGCGCGGCCAGCTCGGCGATCTCCAGGACCAGCGGCACGGTGCGCAGCGCCTTGGCGAGGCCGCCCGCCCCGGTCGTCTCCTGTCCCACGCAGCAGAAGTCAAGCGGCCACGTCTCGTCCCGGTCGCGCGCCGCCTGCCCGCCGACCCGCAGCTGGATGAGCACGGCGGCCGGCCCCGTCGAGGCCGTCGTCGGCGTCGGTGGTCCACCGCACCGTGCGCCTGGTGCCCGTGCCGGCGCATGATCCGCGCGACACCGGCCCGACCGCGGCCAGCCGCGCCTCGTCCGGGTCGACCAGGACCAGCTCGGTGACCCGGGCGCGAGCCGCCCGAGCCCGTCGGCGAGCTCGGGCGTGTAGGTCGACCCGCCGCCGATGACTGCCAGCTTCATGCGATCGCCCTCAGTTCCGCGCCTGCGCGACATGGCAGGCCACCTCGCGGCGCGGTCCGCCGGCAGCGGCAGCGGCAGCGGGGTGACCGTCGCGCACGTGTCGATGGCGACCGGGCAGCGCGGCCTGGAACCGGCAGCCCGGTGCGGGGTCGATGACCTTGGGCGGCTCGCCGCGCTCGTCGCCATGCGGCCGGCCTCCAGGCTGGGCGGCGGCGCCTTCGGGTCGGGCACGGCGGACAGCAGCAGCTGGGTGTAGGGGTGCCTCGGCGCGGCGAGCACGTCCTCGATCGGGCCGGACTCGGCGATCTGGCCCGCGTACATCACGATGAGCCGGTCCGCGACGTACCGGGCGCTGGCGATGTCGTGGGTGATGTAGAGGATCGAGACGCCCTCCTCGTCGCGCAGCTTGGCCATGAGGTTGAGCAGCCCGATCCTGATCGACATGTCGAGCATGGAGACCGGCTCGTCGGCGAGGATCAGCCGCGGCCTGGTGGCGAGCGCCTGGGCGAAGCCGACCCGCTGCCGCTGGCCGCCGCTCAGCTCGTGCGGGTAGGCGTCCAGCATGTCCGCGCCAGCCCGACGACGTCGAAGACCCGCGCCGCCTCGGCCCGCCGCTCGGCGGCCGACAGCTCCGGGCGGTGCAGCTTGAGCGCGCGCAGCACGCCGTGCGAGACGCGAAACACCGGGTTGATCGAGCTGAACGGGTCCTGGAACACCATCGGGACCTGGCCGCTGTAGCGCAGCGCGGCGCGGCGGGACCGGATGCGCCGACAGCGGCTCGCCCGGCTCGCGAACAGGTGACCGTGCCGCGCGGTCGGCTGGTACACCCGGGCGAGCAGCCGCGCCACCGTCGACTTGCCGCTGCCGCTTTCCCCGGCCAGCGCCACGATCTCCCGCTCGCCGATCGTGAAGGACACGTCGTCGACGGCGTGCAGCGTGCGCCGGGACAGCGCACCGCCGATCTTGAAGTGCCTGGTCAGGTGCTCGGTTACTCGAAGGGGTTCAGGCATCGGACCAGCGTCCCGTCCTTGTCGATGAGTTCCGGCGCCCGGGTCGCGCACTCCTCCACGGCCTGGCCGCAGCGGGCGCGGAACCGGCAGCCTTCTTGCCGGGCGGAAAGGTCAGGCGGCGCGCCCGGGATGCCGGTCAGCGGGACCTTGGCGCCCCGGATGCGCGGGGAAGGCCTCGAGCAGCCCGCGCGAGTAGGGGTGCAGCGGGTGGTCGAAGATCCGCCGGGTCGGGCCAGGCTCCGCGACCTGCCCGGCGTACATCACCATGAGCCGGTCGGAGTAGTGGCTGACCAGCGACATGTCGTGGGTGACGAAGACGACCGCGAAGCCGAGCTCCCGCTGCAGCTCCTTGATCTGGAGTCATCAGCGATCGCTGGGCGACGACGTCGAGCGCCGAGGTGGGCTCGTCCATGATCACCAGGTCCGGGCGTGAACAGCAGCGCCATCGCGATCATCGCCCGCTGCCGCATGCCGCCGGACAGCTGGTGCGGGTAGCTCCTCAGGTGCACCGGGTCGATGCCGACCAGCCGCAGCACCTCGGCGGACCGGGCGGCGATCGGCCCTGCGCGTCCCGCGTCCCGTGCGCGCGCATCGCGTCGGCGAACTGCGCGCCGACCGACATGACCGGGTTCAGCGCGTTCATCGCGGACTGCATGACCACCGACAGGTGCTGCCAGCGGATCGCGTTGAGCTGCCGGTCGGTCATGGCGACGAGGTTCTCGCCGCGGAAGGTGACGGTGCCCGCGGTGACCCGCGGCCGGGCGGTGCAGCAGCTGGGCGATCGCGAACAGCAGCGTCGACTTGCCGCAGCCCGACTCGCCGACGATGCCGACGAACTCGCCCTCGGCCGACGGTGAAGGACACGTCGTCGACCGCCAGCGCCGGGTTGCCGCGCCGGGTGGCGTACTCGACGGACAGCCCGGATACCTCAAGCATGACCGTCCTCGCGGGAGCTAGTGGCGGCGGCGAATCGGGCCGGAGGCGCGCAGCGGCCGATGGACTGAGCGGAGCGACCGAGGAACGAGGGAGCGAGCGAGGGCGGAGGCCGCGCGAAAGCGCGCCGAAGGCCGAGCGCGGCGTGCGCAGCCGCGCGGGCGCAGCGCCGGGTTGCCGATCTCGTCGAACGCGTAGTTGAGCAGCGCGAACGCCGCGCCGAGCAGCGCGATGGCCGCGCCGGGCACGATCGCCTGCAGGTAGTAGCCGGTCTGCAGCGCCTCGTTGTTCTGCGCCCAGTAGAGCATCGTGCCCCAGCTCGTGGAGTTCGGGTCGCCGAGGCCGATGAACTGCAGGCTGGAGGCGAACAGCACGTCGTACAGCGCGTTGGTGAGGAACGCCGCGACCAGCAGCGAGATCATCGTCGGCAGGATCTCCACGGCGATGATGTAGGCCGCGCGCTCGCCGCGGACCCGGGCGGCGGCGAGGAAGTCGCGGCCGCGCAGCGACAGCGCCTGGGAGCGCAGCTGGCGGGCGGTGTAGGACCAGCCGGTGAAGGTGAGCACCGCGATCATCACGCCGGTGCCCGAGTTGTGCACGTAGGCGGCGATCACGATCAGCAGCGGGAACAGCGGGATGACCAGCACCACGTCGGTGAACAGGCTGAGCGCGCCGTCCCAGAAGCCGCCGAGGTAGGCGGCGGCCACGCCGATGAGCGCGGCGATCAGGGTGGACGCCAGGCCCGCGCCGAACGCGATCTCGAGCACCTGGCGGGTCCCGTAGATGGCCTGGGCGAAGATGTCCTGGCCGAGCCCGGTGGTGCCGAACAGGTGCGCCGCGCTCGGCGCCGAGGTTGCTTCGGGTACGCCTCGGCGGTCGGGTTGTCCTTGCGCGAACAGGCCGGGGAACAGGGCGAAGACGATGAAGGCCAGCGAGCAGGATCGCGCCGGCGGTGGCCTTGGCGTGCCGCCGATCGCGCGCAGGAGCCTCATCGGGCGTTGCCTGGGGTGGTGGGCGGGTTCAACCGGGTGCTCCGGATGATCATCGGGTGCTCCTCGTGCGCGGGTCGAAGATCGCGGTCGCGATGTCGGCGAGCAGGATCGCCACCAGCACCGCCACCGTGATCAGCAGGAACAGGGCCTGCATCAGCGGGTAGTCCTCGTTCTCGACGGCCTGCAGCAGCATGTAGCCGACGCCGGGGTAGTTGAACACGTACTCGATGAGGATCGCGCCGCCGACGACGAAGCCGAGCGACATCGCGAAGCCGGTGAGGTTCGGCAGGATGGCGTTACGCGCCGCGTAGTCCAGCATGATCCGGTGCCGGGCAGGCCCTTGGCGCGGGCCATCCGGACGTAGTCCTCGGCCAGCGTGGTCACCATGTTGTTCCGCATGGTCAGCGTCCACGTGCCGATCGTGGTGATCAGCAGCGCGAGGCCGGGCAGCAGCGCGTGCTCAAGCACGTTGACGATGTAGTCACCGGTCCACGCGGGCGTCTCGGTGATGTCAGCGCCGCCCGACCACGGCAGCCACTGCAGCTTGAGGCCGAAGATCAGGATGAACATCATCCCGACCCAGAAGTAGGGGATCGCGCTGGCGATCACCAGCAGCGGCGGCGCGACGCTGTCGGTGATGCCGCCGCGCCGCCACGCGCCGATGATGCCGACCCCGGTGCCGAGGATGAACGCCAGGATGGTGGTGACGCCGACCAGGCCGAGGGTCCACGGGATCGCGGACCGCACGACCTGGCCGACGGGGGAGGGGAAGTAGAACAGCGAGGTGCCGAAGTTCCCGGTGACGATGTCGCCGAGGTAGTGCAAGTACTGCGCGGGCAGGGACTCGTGGCTGTTCACGCCGAAGATCGTCTCCAGGCTGAGCAGTTCCTGGGACCGAGATGCGGCCGCGGAACTTGGCCATCATCGCGATGGCCGGGTTGCCCGGCATCATCCGCGGCAGGAAGAAGTTCAGCGTGACCGCCGCCCACAGGGTGAGCAGGAAGAACCCTGCCCGGCGCAGTACGAATCGCATGGCGTGTGCTACCTACAGCTGGTGGCTTCGCGGGATCAGGACTTGGGCGCGAGGTGCAGCAGCACCTGGCCCATGTCGGGGTAGGCGTACGCGGCCGGGATCGCGTAGGGGTTGCTCGGCGTCGGCCAGCCGGTGAAGCTGGCGGTGTTGTACTGGAACCAGCCCACCTCCTCGGTGATCGGGATGTACGGCACGTCGCTCAGCACGATCTGCTGGAGCTGGTTCACGATCGCGTGCTGCGGTCGCCGTGTCCGTGGTGACCGCGTAGCTGTCGAGCAGCTTGTCGGTCGCCGGGTTGCTGTAGCGCTCCCAGTTGCTCGACGCGTTCTTGCCGATCGGCGCGGAGTTCGCCGAGTACAGCCACTGCCGGAACTCGTAGTACGGCGTCGGGCCGCCGGTCTGCGCGTAGTAGGCGAGCTGGAAGTTGCCGGAGTACAGCCTGGAGGTGAAGTCGTTCTGCGCCAGGTTGTCCGGCGTCAGGCTGATGCCGACCGCCTTGAGCTCTGCTGGATCACCGACATCGACGCGACCCAGTCGGAGTAGCCGCCGATGTTGATGACGGTGAACGCGAGCTTCTGGCCGCCCTTGGCGTAGATCCCGTCGCTGCCCTTGGTGTAGCCCGCCTGCTGGAGCAGGCTCTCCGCCTTGGCCGGGTTGTAGCCGTAGTTGTACTTAGCCTGGCCGGCGGTGTCGAGCCAGGAGTTGAAGGTCGGGAGCGGCGATGTCGTTCTGGTTCGCGCCCGGCTCCTCGCCGTACTCGCCGATGTTGGCGACCTTGTTCCGGTCGATCGCGTAGGCGATCGCCTGCCGGACCAGCGACGTTGTTCAGCCCGGGCGCCGTCAGGTTGGGGATGAGCGACACGTTGGCGATCGGCGCGAACCAGTAGTGGTTGTCCGGGGACTTCGAGGTGTAGACCGCGTTGATGTTCGGGATGAACTGGCTGCCCCACTGCGCCTGGCCGGTGGCCAGGTAGGTGTTGGCCGGGTCGTTGGAGGTGAACGCCGGGTACAGCACCTTGGCGATCTTGGGCAGGCCCTTCTGCCAGTAGTGCGGGTTGGCCACGTAGGTGATGTTCTGCGGCGTGCACGGGCTTGACGATGTACGCGCCGGTGCCGACCGGGTTGGAGTCGGCGTACGTGACCGGGTTCGCGATCGTGGACCAGATGTGCTCGGGGACGATCGGGATCTGGTCGGCGATGTAGTAGAAGTACGGCACCGACGGTGCCTTGAACTTCATCACGACGTTGTCGCCGGACTGGGTCACGCTGCTGAGCACCGACCAGACGGAGTTGACGTCGAGGCGCGGGCACCTTCTTCAGCAGGTTGAAGGTGTAGGCGACGTCGGCGGCGGTCATCGGCGTGCCGTCGGTGAACGTGACGTTCTGCCTGGATCGTGAAGGTGAGCGTCTTGTTGCCGTTGCTCCACGCGCAGCTTGACGCGAGCCAGGGGGTGACCTTCGCGTTCTCCAGGGTGTCGACGAACATGAGCGGCTCGTAGACCTGGCCCATGGTGACGCCCTCGCCGAGGTTGCTCGGGTTGAACGGGTTGAAGCTGCAGTTCCACTGGGTGCCCTGCGTCGTTGGAGATCATCAGCGTGCCGCTCGGGCCCTGCCGGCGGTAGATCCCGACGGAGCCGGACGAGCCGGGACTCGAACTGCACGCGGCGAGCGCGGCGGCGAGCAGTGCCGCGGCGCCGATCAGGAGAGAGCGTCTCATGCGGGGGTGTCCTTCGCTGAGCGAGCCTTGGCTTCTTTGTCGACGGTGTCGTTTGCGACCACGTCGGCGCGAGCCTAGCGTGTTATATTGTTAGGACAGTATCCTAACTATCTGGGGGCTGCCTAGCCCTCGTCGCGAAACCGTGATCCGCCGATCGGGGGAGGCGCCTTGGCCGAGGCGACAGCCGACGCGCCGCAGTCGGCGACCGTGCTCGCCGGACTGTCCGGCGCTCTTTCCGCGGCGCGCCCGCCAGCTGATCAGGGCGCTCAACGAGCAGCTGCTGCTCGAGCACATCCGGTCCTCGGGGCCGTGCTCGCGGGCCGACCTGGCCCGCGTGTCCGGGCTGTCCAAGCCGACCGTCTCGCTCGCGCTGGCCAACCTGGAGCGGGCCGGCCTCGTGCGGCTGGCCGGCCAGCGAACCGGGGTGCCCGGCCGGTCCGCGCTGCTGTACGAGGTCAGCCCGGAGGCCGGGCTTCGTGCTCGGCCTCGACATCGGCCTGCAGTACCTGCGCGGCGCGGTCGCCGACCTCGCGGGCGACCGTCCGGGCCCGGACTGTCGCGGCCGGTGACGGCGGCCAGCGCTGGGCGACCGGGTCGCGGAGCTGGTCGAGCTCGCCGACGAGCTGTGCGCGCGTGGCGGGCATCTCGCGCGACGCGGTGACCCAGACGGTCGTCGGCAGCCCGGGCGTCTACGACCCGCAGCGGAACCTGATGGCGCTGACCGGCGGGCTGCCCGACTGGGACCGCCCGGAGGCGCTGGCCGGGCTGCGGGCGGCGTTCGGCCCGGCGCTCGCGATCGAGAACGACGTGGACGCGGCCGCGCTCGCCGAGCGCGCGCTCGGCCACGGCCGGGACGTCGACGACTTCGCGTTCGTGCACGTCGGCACCGGCATCGGCATGGGCCTGGTGCTCGGCGGCCGGCTGCACCGCGGCGTGCACGGGGTGGCCGGCGAGATCGCGTTCCTGCCGATCGGCGGCGGCTGGGAGGACGACCCGGAGGAGGCGCGGCGCCGCGGCGCCCTGGAGACGATCGCCGGGGCCGACGGCGTCGTGCGCGCCGCCCGGCGGGCCGGCCTGCCTGGCCTGTCCGCGCAGGCGGTCTTCGAGGCCGCCGCGCGGGCGACGAGCGCGCGGCGCGGTGGTCGCGCGCGAGGCGCGCCTGGTCGCCGCCGCCATCTGCTGCGTGATCACCGTGGTCGACCCGTCGCTCATCGTCCTCGGCGGCGGCATCGGCCAGGCACCAGGATTCGCCGAGAGCGGTCACCGCCGAACTGCGCGCCATGTCGCCCCGGTGCTGCCCGAGGTCCGGGTGAGCGCGCTCGGCACGGACGTGGTCGTGGACGGCTGCCTGGCCGAGGCGACGTCCCTCGCCTGGAGTCAGCTGGTCTCCCGGCTGCCCACCCCCGCGCTGCCCTAGCGCCGGCCTACCCGCTGACGTTGGGGCCGGCCTTCGTGATCGTGATGCGCAGCACGACCCGGTTATCGCGCTCCATGGCCGCGCGGTAGTCGTCCCAGTCCGGGTGCTCGCCGGAGATCCGCCGGTAGTAGTCGACCAGCAGGTCCATCGCCTCGGGAAGCTCGACGATCTCGGCCGTGCCCTCGATCTGCACCCACTGGCCGAAGAAGGCGTCCGGCAGGACGCACAGCCAGACGCGCGGGTCGCGCCGGATGTTGCGCACCTTGTAGGCCGCCTGCCGGGTGCTGACGATCGCCCGCCCGGCGTCGTCCACCCCCACCGTGACCGGGGACAGTTGCGGTGTCCCGTCCGCCTTGAGCACCCCGAGCACCGCGTGGTGCTGCGAGGCGATGAACCCGAGAGCCGCCTGAACGTCCATGTGCCCATCCAAGCACGCCCTCAGATCATCACGCCGTTAGATCGTGAAGCCCTCCGCCGCGATCACGTCGCCTCGCGTCACGTCGCCGACCGACGCGCGGCCAAGCGCCAGCAGCGCCGAGTCGATGCCCGCGCGCAGGATCTCGAACACGTTGCCCACGCCGTCCGGGCCGCCCGCCGCCAGGCCCCACAGGACGGGGCGGCCGATCATGACGGCCCGCGCGCCCAGGGCGAGCGCCTTGACCACGTCGCCGCCGCGCCGGACGCCGCCGTCGAGCAGCACCTCGACCCGGTCGCCGACGGCGTCCGCGACCGCGGGGAGCGCGCGGAGCGAGGCGGGCGTCCCGTCCAGGTTGTTGCCGCCGTGATTGGACACCGAGACCGCCGTCGCCCCGATGTCGGCGGCGCGGCGCGCGTCGTCGGCCCGCATGATCCCCTTGACGCACAACGGGCCCGCCCAATGTCCCCTAAGCCAGGCCACGTCGTCCCAGGTCGGCGGCGGGACCGCCCGCCAGTCCCGGTAGGCGGCGAAGAAGCCAGGCGCCGGCTCACCGGGGGCCGCCATGTTGGGCACGGTCAGGTCGGGCAGCCCGCCGCCGCGCAGCCAGCGCGCCACGTACCCGGGCCTGGCCAGGCCCTGCGGGGCATACCGCAGCAAGGCCGGCAGGCCCAGGCGCTCCGGGATCCACGGGCTGCCCCAGTCGCGGCCGCCGGGAAAGGACCAGTCAAGCGTGACGATGAGCGCCCGCGCGCCGGCCTGGCGGGCACGCTCCGCGCGGGCAAGGAGCGCCTCGCGCGGAGCGGACCAGTGCACCTGGAAGAAAAGGTCGGGGTTGTGCCCGGTGACCTCGGCGACGGCCCTGCTGGCGAACTCGCTCAGCCCCATGGCGGTGCCCGCCCGCGCGGTGCCGATCGCGATGCCGGCCTCGCCCAGGGGATGGACGGCCTGGACGCCGACGGGCGCGGCGATGACCGGCAGCGAGACCCCGGTGCCGAGCACGGTCGTGCGCAGGTCGCGCGACGCCGGCAGATCGGCCACCCGGGGCGGGGCGAACCTCAGCTCACCGAACGCCCTGGTGTTGTCCTCGCGGGTGACCCCGGCCTCCGCCCCGGCCTCGATAGCGGCGAAAACAGCCCCCGGCAGCCGCCGCCGCGCCCGCCGCCGCGCCTCAGCCACGCTCTCAAACCACTCTCGGGAACTCGCCACTCCCCGGCCCCCCTGCCTTCCCGGGTCGCCACCCGCCTCACAAGCTATCCGGGTGATGGTCCCGCCTCGCCAGGGATCCAACTGCCCACGTGACCACTCCCAAGCTACGCCCGCCCCGCCTGTGCCCGCCCGGCTACGCTAGGTGCCGGATATCGCAACACCGTCACCGCCTACGGGCGGATCCCGCCTCAGGCCGCCCGGCCGGAACGTGCGGAATACCCGATCGATCACGTTCTGTGAGTGCTTCACAATAAGGTGGCGTTGCGGCGGGTCGCGCGCCTCAACCCGCTATCGTGCCTCGCTTGTGCTCCGGTGCCCCGTCGGACGGCGGCGATGGCGGGCCAGTTACACATGGTCGTCCATCGTCATCGGGCCTAAATGATTGACGCTGTGGGGGCGGGCATCGGGCACCCCCGAAGTCTGAATCAGTTAGGCCCGTTGACCGCTGCCGGCTAACGATGACCACCAGCGAAACAGGCCACGTAAGTGCGGCAAATCGGGCATAACGATCCGCTCAGGCGTTCCAACGGATCCGGCGTCGTCGCGATGGGCCGCTCGGCCTCGATCCGGGACAGGATGGCGGGGTCGGCGAGGGCGAGCCGGGGGGAAGCGCGCGCCGGAAGTGGAGCCATGCGCGGGCCATCAGCAACCACTTGACCAGCGTGAACGCGGCCGCGACCACGGCGGCGACGAGCAGCGCGAGCAGCACGGGGATCCAGATCGGTGCGACCACCCATCCCCAGGACCAGTCGATGACGCTGCCGAGCTTGAGCGCTATGAAGAGCATGGGCACCAGGACCGTCACGAGCACTGGCGGGAAGCCCCTGAAGGAAGCCCCCCGGGTCCCGCCCTTCACCTGCACCTGCATGAACTAATCGTAATTAGTGACCGCATGGCCGGTAAACACCTAGTCCGGGCGGTTTTGTTTCGGCCGGGCCGCGCGCGGGACGCCGGTCACCCACGTCACTTGCGCCACTCCCGTCACCGCATCACTTCCAGCAACCGAGGCCCCCGTCACCCCGAGGCTGCCAGCCGAGGGCCGGCCCTAGCCGCCGCGCCATGTCGGTGAGGATCTGCACGTAATCCTCGTGCTCGAAGGTGAACGGCAGCGCGAACGCGACCTCAGTGACCTCCTGGAACCCAGCGTGGTCGTACAGCATCTGGGCGATCTCCTCCGAGGTGCCGAGCAGGTCGCGGGCGAACATCATCCGGGCCGGGCCGACGGGGGCCGCGGTGCGCGGCGCGCGGGCCGCGGCGTAGGCCGCGTACCTGGCCTTCTGCTCCGCCGTCGCGGTGTCGGTGGGGATGACGACCAGGCCCTGGCTCACCCGGGCCCGCGCGCCCTCGGGGTGCTCGCCCCGGAACGCCAGGATGTGCGCCTTCTGCACCTCGGCGAAGCCTGCCGGCGAGTCCTCGGCCTTCACGACGCTGGACGTGAGGAAGTTCATGCCGTGCAGGCCGGCCCACCGCGCCGAGGCGAGGCTGGCGCCGCCGTACCAGAGCCGCTGGCGCAGCCCGGGGGAGTGCGGCTGGACCCTGTCGGAGAACTGCTCGAACCCGATGGTGCCGCTGAAGGTGGCGGCCCGTTCCCCGGCCACGTGACTAAGCAGCCGGGCGACGCGCTGGTAGCCGAAGTCCTCCAGGTCGCCGGTGTCCGGGTAGAGCGCCTCCCTGACATCGGCGTAGTTCATTGGCTCACCGACGCTCACGCCGGGGTTGAGCCGCCCGCCGGACAAGATGTCCACGGTGGCCAGGTCCTCGGCCAGCCGCAGCGGGTTCTCCCAGCCGAGCGGAATGACCGCGGTGCCCAGCTCGATCCTGCTCGTCCGCTGCGAGGCGGCGGCGAGCACGGCGACCGGCGAGGAGATCCCGTACTGCAGGTGCCGGTGGCGTACCCAGGCACTGTCAAAGCCGAGCCGCTCGCCGAGCTCGATGATCTCAAGCGTCGTCCGGTGGCCGGGGCCGGGATTGTCGCCATCGAACAACCCGATCGTGAGGAAGCCAAGTTTCTCCAGCGCGGTTCCGGGCCGTGGCATGGCGTTAATGGTCGCATGTCCGCCCGCGCGATGCTCGCCCGGACGGCGGTGCCGTTCGCCCGCGCGGATCGTGTCATATTTCTGGCACTTTTCTAGTGACGGGCCGCAGTTACGCATTTACGGTCATCGATTCAGCAGGCGGACGCCTGCGAGGTATGGCGGTCGCGGATTCGGGTCTGTATGGTGGCCTCTGGTGACAACTCGGTGCGTTTGATGACTCGTGTGACTGAAGGGTCGGATGTGAGGTTGCCCGCGGCCGTTTGAGTGGGGAGTTCCGGCGCGAGCGCGACCGACGCGAAGGAGCCGCGCAGGTTTACCGGAAACGTAAAGTCCGCGTCGTTCGTTGGCCTTGACAGGGATAGTCCCGATGCTTGCGAACGTCGTATATTAGTTGATAATACTTTTTGGGGCGTGGGGGTGCTGTGGAGAGTAATTCTCGCTTTGCGAGCAAGAGGGGCCGCGGACGAGCGAGTGTAAGGCGCGCGCGGGGGGTCCGCCTTCTGGTGGTCGCGGCCACCGCAGTGCTATTTGCCCTGCTCACCGCGCTGCCAACGGGATTGTCCGCGGTTGCCGCGCCCGACGGCCCGGCGGGCGGGCCGGGCAGCCCGGCGGGCTCGCAGACAGGACAGAACAAGCTCGCGATCCTTGACCTGGTCTTCCTTGTTGACGAATCCGGTAGCGAGACCGCGCAGAAGGTGGCGACCGAGAAGTCGACCGTCGGGACGATCGTCCAGTCCCTGCTGAACCCGGCGAGCCGGGTCACCGTGATTGGGTTCGGCGGCGTCAATCATGTCGCGCCGAACCAGGTGGCGACCGACGTCGCGTGCGTGCCGACCATTGCCGACAGTCAGGCGAACCTGGGCTACCTGTCGAACTGCGTCAGCAAGGTGCACCGCCGCTCCGAGGCGGAGGGCGACGACACGGACTACGCGGCCGCGCTGTCACAGGCGATGAGCTACCTGGGCCCGTCGAGCACCGCGACGCCGCCGTCGCCCGACGGGGCGATCAAGGTCATCATGATGATGACCGACGGCGCGGTCGACGTGCACCGCAACCCTCAGCAGTACGGCACCAACTGGCAGCTCGGCGAGCAGACCGCGATCAACGAGCAGCTCGGCGCGGCCAAGACGGACGGCGTCCAGTTCTGGCCGCTGGGCTTCGGCACCGAGTACGGCAGCGTCGACGGCACGAGCATCACCAAGGCGTCCGCGCTCAGCTACCTCAATAACATGGCCAGCCAGGCCTCGCCGTCGGTCTGCGGCACCAAGCGCACCGCCGTCCAGCCGCACGCGACCTGGGTGAACAACCCCGATGACGCGCTCAACGCCGTTGACCAGCTCTACGCGGACGCGTCCTGCGCTGGCGCGAGCTACGCGCAGGGCACCCTGGCCGGCGGCAAGAGCACGACGCTGAAGGTGAGCATCCCCCAGATCGCCAGTGCCGCCGCGATCAGCGTGGCGCGGGGCAGTGCCGGCGTGCAGGTGAGCTTCCAGCCGCCCAAGGGCGCGTCGATATCGAACTCACCGAGCATCAGCGGCCAGGATTCCCCGGTCGAGGTCTTGCACCTGAATAACATCACCCAGGGCGACGTGGGCACCTGGGAGATCCGCCTGACCGCCCCGGCCGGGCTGGCCAGCGAGCTGGTGCGGGCCACCGCGTTCTGGCAGGGCGCGGTGCGCGCGCTGACCACCGTCAGCCCGCCGAACGCGAAACTCGGCCAGCAGGTCAAGGTCACGCTGGACGTGCTCGGGCCGAACGGGCCGATCACCGATCCCTCGACGCTGTCCGAGCATGGTCGTGGCCGTCACCGCCGCCGGCAACGGGCTGCCGGGGACGGTCAGCGTCCCCGTCGCCCCGGTCAGCGGGGCACCGGGTGAGTGGACGGGCAGCTACACCGTGCCGAACGCGGCGACCGTCCTGACGTTCACCGGCACCGCCGCGGGCTACGGCCTGTACGCCACGCAGGTCTCGGCGAACGTCGGGGTCGGCCAGCAGAGCCAGGGCCTCAACGCCACCCTCTCATTCACCGGCGGGACCAGCGTCCAGGCGGGCGGCACGATCAACGGGCAGGTAATCCTCAGCAACGACACCACCTCAGCGCAGCAGGTCAAGCTGGCGGCTACCGTCAGCGGCGCGACCGCCTCGCTCACCAGCCCGTCCGGCGCGGTCGCGGTGCGGCCCGGCGGCTCGTCGACCGTGCCGTTCACGATCACCGTCTCCGGGGACTCGCGGACCGGGACCGCCCTGGTCCAGGTCATGGCGGTCAACGCGGCCACCAACGTGGCTCTCAACAGCACCGAGCAGGACTTCACGGTGACCAAGCCGCCGGGCTTCCTCGCCAGGTACTGGTGGGCGATCATCGCCCTCGTCGTGCTGCTCATCCTGCTGCTCCTGGCCGCGCTGTGGCGCCGCCAGGTCGTCCGGGACCGCAAGAACGTGCGCGGCGTGGAGATCACGCTGTGGCGCGGCGGTGAGCAGAAGGGCCGGCCGCTGGCGGCAGAGAAGAAGTACGACGAGGTGTTCGAGTTCATCATCATCGGCGACGACACGCCGAACCCGCACCTCGACCACAAGGGGCGCGCGACGGCGGGCGTGTACCAGGTCCGCCGGGGCAAGCAGGGCTTCCTGCGGCTCGTCGCCCCGAGCGGCCTGAGGCCCTACGACGTCGAGCTGCACGGTCCCCGGGTGGACCTGGGCAACGGGCTGGAACTGTCCTTCCGCGACACCAGGCACGCGAACTGGGGCGGGTCGGGCCAGCCGGCGTCGGCCTACGCGCCGGCCGGGTTCGGCGGCGGGTCAGGCTACCCGGGGCCGTCCGGCGGGGCCCACCCGGGCACCGCCGGCTTCCCGGGAGCGCGGCGGCGCCGCGACCGGGTACGCGCCCTCGCCAGATGACTGGGCCGGCACCGCGCCAGTACCGGTAGCGGGAGCGGCTCCGCGGGCGGATCCGCCACCCCGCCGCCACCGCCGCCCATGCCGGGGACGGGCAACGGGCGCAGCGACATGCCCACGATGCCC
Organism: uncultured Actinomycetota bacterium; assembly: GCA_963735415.1. Classification (GTDB taxonomy): domain Bacteria; phylum Actinomycetota; class Actinomycetes; order Streptosporangiales; family Streptosporangiaceae; genus Trebonia. The sequence continues at coordinate 277,594 of CAVTLB010000016.1, forward strand.
GTGACGCCGCCGCCACCGCCTCCGAACCAGAAGGACCCGTGGCTGTAGTGCAGAACCAGGTAGTGAAGAGTAGGGGACACTGAATGCTGAACCTGTACCAGCCCGTCTTGTTCGTCGGCCTGGGGGGCACCGGCTGCGACATCGGCGCCGAGCTGGAGCGGCGGCTGCGCGACGAGATCTGCGGCCCCGACGGGCAGGACTTCCGCAGGCATCGTGGCAAGGACAGCATGCTGCCCTACCAGCTCCCGTCCTGCATCCAGTTCGTCTACGCGGACATGAACCAGGCCGAGCTGGACCGGCTGCCGCACCGCGTGGTGCCCGGGCCGGAGCACGAGCCGGCCGCGCGGCTCACCGCCCACTACGTGACCGGCCTGGTCCCCGACGTGGTCAGCTACCCCGAGCTCGCCATGCGGCTGCGGCTGCAGGCGGAGGACGTCGTGCAGGGCTGGCTGCCGCCCGACAGCCGGGATGAGCCTAAGGTGAACCCGCTGCACCGGGGCGCCGGGCAGTTCCCGACGATCGGGCGGGCCTCCCTGTTCGGCACGTTCCTCGACGGCCTCGCGCCGGTCGTGCGCGACATCCGCGAGGCGGTCGGCAAGCTGTCCAACTCCGGGGAGGACCTGCTGGCCCTGGGCGGCACGGCGCCGCGCAGCGTGGACGTCTTCGTCGCGTTCTCGGTGGCCGGCGGCACGGGAAGCGGGATCTTCTACGACTACCTGCACCTCATCGCGGACACGGTGACTCGCAACAGCAACATGCGGGTGAAGATCTACCCGCTCGTGCTGATGCCGTCGGCGTTCCAGCTTGGCCTGGGCGGCGGCCGGGCCGCCCAGCTCAACGCGGGCCGCGCCCTGCTCGACCTGTTCCGGCTGGTCGACCAGCAGAATGGCGCCGACGCCGAGCGGATGCTGCGCAGCGCCCACGACCTGGACGCCTCCGACCCCGAGGACGTGGCGGTCACCTACCCGGGACACAACGCGGATCGTCATGACCCCGGGCACGCTGCAGACCGGGCTTCCTGTTCTCCGTCCCGGCCGGCGCCACCCGCGAGGACATGCACCGCTCGATCGCCTCGCTCGTGTTGTCGCTGGTCGGCACCGAGATGTCGGGCCGAGGACCGGCGCAACGGCGAGCACCACCAGTCGTTCGCCGACAGCTTCGTCAACGAGCAGACGCACCGGCAGGTCGCCGCGGACAACGGCATCGGCGGCAGGGCGTGTCCACCGCCCTGGTCGCCTCGCTGACCGTCCCGGTGGACGAGCTGGCCGGGATCGTCGGCTCGCGGCTGCTGCGGGAGGCCGTTGACCAGATTCCGGGACCGACGGCAGGCTGGAGTCGACCCGCACCAGCATCGAGGAGTTCCTGATCAAGTCGGGGGTCCACCCGGTGCTTGCAGCGGCAGGGCGTCGAGTACGCCGATCCCGCGGCCGGCCAACGGGGCCAAGGAGATCACCGACGGCGCTCAACCGGCGCCGTGACTCCATGCGCATCGGCATCGACGCGCTGCGGGCGAAGCTCGGCCAGGAGGTGCCGCAGCTCGTGGCGCGCTTCGACCCGGGCACCGCGTCCAGGGACATGCTGTCCCAGATGGACATCTTCAGGCTGCAGCGGGTGGTCGACGGCCACCACGCGCTGCGCGACGACGTCGAGCGCGGCGGCGTCCGCGGGCTTCTCCAGCTGCGGCGGGGCGCGCCGCAGGCGCCGGCCGGCTACGGTGCCGTGCCGCCGGGATCTCCCGGAGCTGAAGGACAGGACGTTCCGCAAGGTCCAGTGGGGCGATGAGCCGGTCGTAATGGCCCGCGGCCAGCAGGACGGCTGGTACCTGTGGCAGACGCACGTGGCGTGGGCGAACGCGTGGGACACCCACACGCCGCAGTGGACCCGCCCGCTTGAGCAGGTGCAGCGGGAGATCGACGGGCTGACCCGGGCGCTGAGCGACTTCGCCCGGTCGGACGTGGAGGACTTCGCGAAGCGGTCGAGCTGAGCTGTACCGCAAGCGCGTCGGCGTCTCGTACATGCTGCCGTCGGGCGCGGGCGGGATGGAGCAGTTCTACCAGCAGGTCTTCCGGCGGCTGCGGGAGAAGTTCGCCCGCGACCGCCTGGTGGACGCCAACTCCACCACCGCCGACGTCTTCCGCGTGCTCGTCGGCGCGGAGACCTGGCCGGAGGCGTTCCGGCGTCAGCGTCGAGCAAGTCGCCCGAGCACGCCGTCTCCTTCCTGCGGGAGAAGGTGAAGGCCGAGGTCAAGAAGTTCCTGCGCGCCGCGCCGGCGGGCGAGCAGCCCATCCTGCCCCGGCTGCATGACCTGCTCATCGAGGCGGCCGGGCACGGGCAGCGGCACCGGGACCACCATCGACCAGGACTACCTGGACGGCTTCCGCGGCAAGCTGGCCGGCCTGCTGCCCGCCAACTTCACGCCCGCAGGGCAGCGGCCCGATGAAGGTGCTCATCACCTACCCCGCCGACGCCGAGAGCGAGATCGTCAAGAACTACCTGAGGTCCTCGGTCAACCTGCCCATCGGCCCGCGGATCACCGAGGACTTCCGGCACACGCACACCGAGTCGATCTCGGTCGTGCTGTTCCGTACGGCGATGGGCGTCACCGAGGTCGACGAGGTCCGCGACGTGCTGCGGCTGTGGGCGAAGGCGCAGTCCGACCCGGAGCCGACCGACCTGCTGCGCTGGCGGCAGCGGACCGGCTACGACTTCGGCTACCTGGCGACCCGGGAGACCCACCGGGTGGAGATCCTGCACCGGATCCTGTGCGCGCTGTGGAACGGGCGGGCCGCGATCATCGGCCCCGAGGCGTCGCCCGAGCGGATCAACGTGACGCTCGGCGGCGGCGTGACCATGACGCTGCCGCTCACCCCGCTGGGCACGGCGTCCTCGTGGGGCAGCCTGCTGCGCGCCTACGAGCTGTGGGCGCTGGACGACGACGACATCCACCGCCAGTTCTGCGCGCAGCTCATGCGGGAGCTGCCCGCTGGCCTCAGCGGCCGGCCCGAGCGCGCCGGCACCACCTGTACCAGGTGGTGCGGGACCTGGCCGAGGGGCAGATCGAGATCCTCAACGACATGATCAAGAAGCAGGCGGCCAACCAGCAGTCCCGGGCCGCGCAGATGCGCGCGTTCTGGGCGGATCACCCTGCCCGCGCGCTCGACCAGGAGTTCGAGCACGTGGAGTCGCCCGTCGCCGCCAAGCCTGCGGGAGCTGGAGCGGGCGGTGCATGCCGGGACCGCCGGATGACGGTCGAGATCCTGTCGCTGTCGCGGCCTGACCGCGGCCGAAGCCAGGCCAGGCCGCCGACGCGCTGCTCGACCTCGACACGGCGGCCCGGACCGGCTCGAGCGGCTGCTGGTGCTCGACGACACCAGCCTGCTCGATGCGCACGAGTCCGTCTACGCGCACATCGAAACGCCGAACCGGGTGCGACGAGGCGATGCTGTGCGTGACTGGTTGGCCCGCGCAACGGGGACGGCGGCCGAAGCTCGACGCTGCCGGGAAACCTCGGCGGCACGCGGACGCCGGTGCTGTGGGTGAGCCGCCCGGCCGGGATCGAGTGGAAGGTTGCCAACGGTCGGCGGTGGCCAACCGGCACCCCGGCACCCCGCCGGCCTCCCTCGATCAGCATCCCCTCATCAGGCTGCTGAAGGTGGACGAGATGTTCGACCGCGTCCGGCAGACCTTCCAGGACGTGCCGGGCGGGGTGGCCAGCCCGGGCCTGTGGCTCGCGGGGGCCGAGGATGAGGCGGCCACGTTCGCCGGCGCGCTCGCGGTCGCCATCCGGCGCGCTCTGCAAGTCCGGGACGGACTCCGGCGCGCCCTTCGCCGAGCTGACGCCGGCCAGGGCGGGCGGCGCGAGCCTGAGCGAGACCGGGCCGCTGGCCCGCTACCTCGACCGGATCGCCGAGATGAACGAGGAGGCCACGCACGCCCTCAGCGAGGCGTGGCGTGCTCGGCGGCATGTGTCCGGCGCGGCGACAACGGCGTCCGCGCTACGTCATCGAAGGTCGGCGAGGCGCTCGCGGACCTGGCCGACCTCGTCGCCCAGGTGCTCCAGGAGGCGGACCGTCGCCAGCGGTACCGAGCTGACCCCCGGCCAGCGTGACCAGGTACGGAACGCGGGCATCGAGTTCGCGACCGAGACGGCGGCCGCGGACGCATCGCAGTCGGGCGTGGCCGCCGCCGAGCAGTCACTCCTCTACCGGACGATCGCCCGCGCCGTCCGGGGCGGTGACCCGATCTCGCTGGTGGCCCGGCGGCTGACCGCGACCGAAGGCGAGCTCGCGCGCGTCGGCAGCGACAAGTACCTCCCCGAGGTCGTGAACCGGTGCCCGCCGGCGCTGCTGGCCAGGCTCGCCAACCCGCCGCAGAAGCCTCCCCGCCGGGCGGACATCGCCGACATGCGCGCCGAGCTGGGGCTCGTCGAGGCCGAGGCGGCCGCGGAGTCGCTGCGCGGCCTGGTCCTCGACGTCGCCAACCGCGAGTGGTCACCCGCCGGCGTGACCGCGCGCCAGCTCGCCGGGGCGAGGACCGCGCTCGACGGGACGCGCAAGGCGCTGACCGAGCACGCGGGCACGGCCGCCAGGCCAGGCGGCGCCGTCGGCACTCCCAGCGGGGCGCGCGGGGCGCGGATCACCCGGCTCGGCGAGAGTTACCTCCCGGCGCTGCACGACCTGGCGCTGCACGTTGTCGCGGCCGAGCTGGCCTCGCCCAGCGCGACCGGCCAGGAGGCGCTGCGCGCCGCCCAGGAACGGACCTCCAAGTTGCTCAAGGAGTGGACCGCTCACGTGCAGGCTCACGGGGTGGCCGCGCAGCCGTCGTTCGCGACCTCCGGCTCGGGCGGTGCCCTGTATGTCATCGAGGATGACCTGGCGAGCGTCAGGGACGCGTTGCAATACCAGGTCAAGGCCGAGATGTGGCAGCTGTGCGCGCCAGGTGACCTCGGCGCGCTCGACGTGACCGCGCTGGTGGCGGCGGTCCGGTTCGCGCCCAGGCTCACCAGGGACGCGCTCATTGACGTCGTGCCGGGCGAGGAGACGGCCTGGACCTCATCCGGCTCGTTCGCCGGGTTGCTGCGCCTCGTCGCGCTGCAGGACTGGGCCTGCCACTCAGGCTTTGAAGAGAAGAACCCTTCCCCCGTGACGGAGCCATGACCATGGCAGGCTCGCTTCAGCTGCGTCCGGTCGCCGGAGGCCACGAAGAGTTCACCGCCCGCATCGACGACGTGGAGCTTAGCGACCTTCCGCCGGGGAGCACCTGACGGCGCGGACGGTGTGGCTCGAGGACGGCAGCGGCGAGCGCGAGCTGCGCCAGCACCGTCCGGTGGCCGGGGACGACCGCAAGGAAGGCTACCTCCGGCTGGACAACGAGATCTTCGCCGGCCGCCGGCTCTACCAGGCGGCTGGCAGCAGGCGCGCCTACCCGGGGGAGCTGGCCTTCCTTTACGGCGATGAGGCGACGTCGGCCGATCCGTACACGCTGTTCGAGCCGTACCGGGGAAGGCCGCTGAGCGAGGCCGCCGAGGGCGTGTTCCCCGAGGAGACGGAAAGCTTCGCCAGCGGCCTGCTGACCGGCCTGTGCTGGCTGGCCGGAGCCGGGCATCGCCCACCGCGCGATCAGCCCCGACACGGTCATGTGGGACGGCACGCGCGTCCAGATCACCGACTTCAGCCACAGCATGCCCTTCGGCATGCCCAGGACGCCGCTGACGGGACGGGACTGGATAGCGCCGGAGTCCAGGCCGGAGACGTGCACCGGGGCCGCCGGGGCGGCCGACGACGTGTGGGCCGCGGTCCGGCTCATCTTCTACTTCCGCACCGGGGGGCAGTTGCTCGCCGACCGCGCCGACCTGGACAAGCACAACCTGGCGCAGCTGTTCAACGGGCTGCTCCCGCACGTCATCGGCCCGCCGGAGAGCCGGCCGACCGCGCGCGACCTGATCGAGTACGGCCTGCGCAAGCCGCACATCGTCCCCGGCCTCAAGGACCCTGGCATGCAGCTGAGGGGGCGGCGCGCGAAGTTCCTGAACGCGCGCGAGGACAAGTACCCCGGTGCCCAGGTCCCGGACGACTTCATGGGCGATGTCACCTGGCGGCACAGCCTGTGGGAGGCCGGTGGTGGCGGGTGAGCGCCGTCGAGCTGATCAGCTACCGGGCCAAGGCCCTCCCCGAGGGCCTCGAGATCAGCCAGAACGCCACCTCCTTTCGCCCGCCGCAACTGGCCTACCGCTGGCGGCAGCGGCTGGATCCGTGGCTGCGGGCCGGGAGCTCCAGGGGGTGCGCCTACCTGGACTTCGGGGCCGAGGCGGCGTTCATCCGCTGGCAGCCGACGACTGTTCCCCGCCTTGAATGGCGCTCCGCGCTCGCCCAGGTGGGCCAGCCGCCGGAGTTCAGCGGCAGCTACGCCCTTGAGCTACCGGAGCCCAACGGGACGGCCTTTGGCGGTCGCGGTACCGTCCAGCCGGGCGCGCACGGACCGCGCTACCCGCAGATCGAGGCGCGGGCACGCTCCTCGGACGCGATCGCGCAGCTCATCCCGCTTCTAGCGCACGCGCTCGTCGGCGAGCGGCGGGTGACGGTGCCATGGGCCGCGAGCGGAGTGCCCGAGGCGGCGATGTGGGGCCTCATCACCATCTTGCGGATGCTCGGTGACCCCCAGCCGGTCTCTTACCTCACGTACGCGGCCGGGCCGGTGCGTGATGGCGATCCCGCGGGGCTGCTGGTGACGTTCCGCGCCGACGCACCCGCGTCGCTGCCGCCCGAGACCGGATTCCTCGCCCTCGCGACCGAGATCGCGACCAAGTTCGCCGGCAACCCGCAGGCCCTGCGGCTGTCGGCCCTGGAACATGGCGTGCCGGAGGCGGCCGACCGCAACGGCCGGATCAGCCGGCTGCTCGCCATGCAGAAGCCTGGGGCAACTCGGCGGTGTTAGCGGTGTAAGCGGCGGAATCGGCGCCAGTAGCGGAAACGGCGCAGCCGGCGGCCAGGGCGGCGAGCAGGCCAGCCCGGGACAGGCCAGCCCTCCGCCGGCCGGCGCGCAGCGTCACGGGGAGCCGGAGAACGTCATTCGAGGGGAGACCGCGACGGTGAATGCCACGCGTGAAGGCGGCGCTAACGGTGCGGGGTCGACCCTGGTCAGCGGGTCCACCGTGGCCGCCGGGCAGTCCGGGTCGGCCAGCTCTGCCCTCATGTGCCCCGTCTGCCTGAAGGAGATCCCGGACTGGAACGCGCTGGGCTACTGGAATTACAACAACGACGGCGACTTCGATGAGGTACGGGTCCCGGCGGACGCCAATCCGCTGCAGCGCGCCCGGCTCGTGCACGGGGCCTACGTTCGCTGCCCCTCCTCGGAGGGCGCGGACAACGCCGTGCACCATTACCTGCCTGCCAATTACGCCCAGTTCGGGCCGCCGGTGCTGCTCGGGTTCGTCGGCCTTACCCAGTCAGGCAAGTCGCACCTGCTCGCGTCCATGGTCGGCGAAATCGGCAAGCTGGCGGAGCACCGGATCGAGGCTCACGCGCTCGACCCCAACATGCACCATCAGTTCGTGGAGAAGCTCGGTCAGGCCGCTATTCTCGCGGGCTGAGGTCCTGCCGGGAACGCCGAACGAGGACACCACCACGATCGCCGACGCTTTCGTGGTGAAGCACGGCACCAGCCCCGAGCGGGTCGTGGCCCTGTTCGACGTCGCCGGCGGTGTCCTGTCGGACGTGCGGAAGAAACGGGAGTTCCTCTGGCTCGCCGACGGGCTTTTCTTCGTCGTTGACCCGGGCCAGGTCGACAGCACCAAGGCGGGCGATGACACGTTCACCAATGTCCTCAACTACGTGCGGGGCAGGCCGGACCGCGACAAGGTGAGCGCGGCGATCGTCGTCAACAAGGCGGACAAGGTACGGTTCGATGAGCCGGCCGTGCGCTGGCTGCGCTCGGAGGACCTGACGGTGGACCCGGAGACGTTCCTGCGCGAGAGCGCCGACGTCTACGGGTACCTGGAGCACCTCGCGCCGGGCGTGTTCACCGAGCCGTACAAGGTATGCCAGAAGGCGACCCTCCACGTTTCCTCGCCCACCGGGGGCGCTCAAGAGGGCGAGGACAAGGCCGGCAAGTACCCGCGCGGCGTCACGCCGCTGGGAGTGCTGCGGCCGCTGGTCGCCATGCTGGCGATGACGGGTGTCCTCACCGGGCCGGACGCCGCGAGAATCGGGGTCTGACATGGCGGAATCGCAAGGCCTCCACCAGATCGAGTACCGGCACCACCAGACGCGCGACCTTTACCCGATCGCGAGCTCCATGTCCTCGGCCGAGTCCCTGCAAGGGTGGCACTCGCGGATCGATGGCTGGGTGCGCCACCCGCACAACGACCGGCTGTCCGAGAGCATGTGCTACCAGGTCTTCCCCAACGGGCAGGCGGCCCTGGCCTGGCGGCTGTGGGACCAGCGGGCGGCCGAGCGGTCCGACGGAACGCGGGGCCGGCCGCTCGTCTCGCGTGTCGTGGTCGGCCAGGAGAGCCTGCTCACCAGCCCGGTGGCGATCGCGCTGTGCCGCGGCGGGCTGCCCGCCGACGCGATTGGCCCGGCGCCCGGCGACGTGCCGGACGGCGCCAGGCTGCCGGCCGTCAGCGCCGACGCGCTGCACGCGCTGGCCCGCGACCTGGCCCCGGGCCTGGACCAGGACGCGGTGCATCAGCAGGGCATGCAGGTCATGATCGCCGCCGCGCTGGCCGACCCGCCCACGCCGCTCGCGGTCACCCTGCGCGACAATCTCATACAGCGCCCGCTGCGCGAGGGGGCCCAGGCCCCGCTGCTGTGGGGGCTGGTCCGGATCGCCGGGCCGCTGCTCGGCCGGGTCGGGCGCGGCTGGTCGTTCTCGACCTACGAGCTGCCGCTGGCCGAGACGGACCCGGCCAGCCTGCCCGCCATCGTCTTCCGGCAGGCGCAGGAAGGACGGCCAGGCGGCGCCGAGCCGCCACCGCAAGGAGCTCAGGGTCCGGCCCTACGACGCGGCGGCCCTGCAGCCGGGCACGCCGTACTCCGACTACGTCGAGCTGGCGGGCTGGCTTGTCGATGAGTACCGCGAGCGCGGCGGGGCCGGCCTGCGCCGGTTCATCGAAGGCTGCGTCGGCGCCGAGGGCTCCTTCCAGAAGCGGCTGGAGCGGATCGTCGCGGAACTGGCGAAGACCCACGCCCCGTCGGCCGGGCCAGGAGCGACCGGGTTCGTGCCCCTGTCGAACCCGCCGGCGCCCGTGCCCGCCGCCAGGAACGAGCCCGTCAGCCCCGCCGAGCCGGCGCCGGCGGCCCCAGTGCCAGCAAGCCCGGTGCCAGCAAGCCCGGTGCCAGCAAGCCCGGTGCCAGCAAGCCCGGTGCCAGCGGGGTCGGCCCCCGCGGCATCGGTGTCGCCAGCGCCGGCGCTGGCGGGACCGGTGCCCGTGGAGCCGCCGGCTGTTCCCGCGGCGGCCGTCGAGACGGCAGGCCCGGCCGTCCCGGATGCACCGCTGCCCGCCGTGCCACCCTCCGCGACGCCACCTCCGCCGGCCCCTGTGGCACCACCCGCACAGCCCGCACAGCCCGCACCGCCCCCCGCGACGCCGTCCAGCGCCGAGCCGATGACCGTGCGGATGCAGACCCTGCCGCCAGGGGTCCGGGACAGCCTCGCACCGCCGCGAGCCTTCCCCCCCGGCCCGCGCGAGGCCACGAGCGCCACTACCCCGCCGTCCGAGACGCCGCCAGCCGGTCTGCCATCAGTTGGCATGCCGCCGGCCAGCATGCCGCCAGGTGACTTCACTCAGGACTGGACCGCGCGGGATGACGCGCCTCACGGCCAGGAGCCGTCCTGGCAGCCCTCGCACGACGCGATGTCGTTCGCCGGCCCCACGGTCACGCACCCCGTTCTCCCCGACGACCCCTACGGTGCCTCCACGGGCGGCTGGGCCGGCAACGAGCCCGCCGACACGCCCACCTGGACGCCGGCCCGAACGCCCCAGCCCGACCAGCGGCGGTCCGACATTCCGCCCCCCCAGCCACCCGCCTGGACGAGTAACCGGGCGGAATCGCTCGGCACGGCGCGGGAAGGTCGTGCCCCGCAATTGCCCGCGACCGGCCGGAGCGGGCCTGCGCCGGGCCTGTACGGCGAGCCGGCCGTCGCGTCCACGGCCGGGCCGCCCGCCGGCGTCCGCGTGGAACGTCGGCCCGCAGGCCCGCGGCCGGGTGACCGTGAGCCAGCTTCTCACGCAACTGGGGGGAGCCGGGCAAGACCTGAACATGGCCGAGTCCTGCCTGCGTGCCATCGGCCAGTTCGGCGGCCTGGATGACCCCGAGGAGCGGCGGGCCAGCTGGCGGATCATTTCCGATGCCGACTGGTGCGACAGCGTGTGCGGTCACGGCTTTCACCCCGACCAGCTAGCCGCGATCTTCAGCGTCATCGTCGTTCCTGACCTGCGGGAACAGGGCGCGGCCGAGAAGATAGGCCGGTGGGCGCTCAAGGTGCCGACGCCCATGATCGGCGGCCTGCTCGCCGCGGCGCGCAGGTCGGGACCGCAGACATGGCAGTCCGTCATGGGCCTCCTTGAGCCGTTCCTCGCGCTCCGCCTGGTCAGCGAGGCCCGCATCAAGGATCAGTGGGATGCCGAACGGGCATCGCGGCTGGCCGCCGAATTCGGGCAGGGTGACAGCAAGAGCAGCTTCCGCATGCCGTTCCGCCGGCGATGACGCGAGCGCCCGTCCTCCGTCCGCCGCCTTATTAGTCATAGTTATAAATACGTAGTAGCCGGCTATCAGACGACAGGTACCATTCAAGGGCGCCGCCTGGGACGCCTAGCCCGGTACCTGCCCGCTCATTCCAGTGCGCGCTGTGTCATAAGCGGGGCACGAGGCTCGGAGTCAGCCCATGTGGACGCGGATCAGGTCGGTGCTGGGCGGCAAGCCCGGCTCGTCTTCCTCCAGGCTGCTGGCGACCGGCCTGGCGCTAATGCTGGGCCTGGGCGGGACGGGGTTCGTGATTGGGCGCGGCGATAGCGCGCTGCACCTCCTCGTGCATCCCGGCGCGGCCTGGATCACGACCACCCAGCGCGGCTCGGTCAGCCTCGTCGACGGCCAGTCCGGCAAGTCCAGCGTTGAGCTGCAGCTCCCGGGCGCGCGCGGGCACTACCTGATCGTGTCGCAGAACGGCGACCAGGTCCTCGTGCTCGACGCGATGACCGGCAAGCTCATGGAGGTGAACGTCGCCCAGCTCACGCTCGGCGCGGCGGCCACCACCTCCCCGGGGAGTGAGGTGGTGGCCAGCCTTGCCGCCACTTACATCGTCAACGCTGCCGGCGGCACTGTCCAGCGGATCGACCCGGTGACGCTCGCGCCCATCGGCCCGAGGCTGCACGTCCCCGGGCGGCTGGGCCGCACCGCCGTGGTTGACGGCACGGGAACGCTCTGGCTGCCTGTGCTCAGCAACGGCACGGCCATCCCGGTGACGAGCGCGGGCGTCGGTCACCCGGTCCCGGTCGGGAGCGGATCGGGCCTGGTGCTGACCTCCGCGGCCGGCGTGCCGATCGCGATCGACCGCTCGACGCTGAAGATCACGACCCTCGGGACCGCCGGGGCGCAGGGCGTGGTCACGGTGCCGGCCTCGGCCGTCACCGGAGGCTGGCAGGCCCTCCTCGTTCCCGCCGCCAGCCAGGCGGGCTCGGTGCCCATGGTCAACGGCGGTGCCACCCCCAGCCTGGTGATCGTCAACCTGAAAAACGGCACCACGCAGCCCGTACCGCTCGGCTCCGAGGTATCCACCCACGTGCTCGGCCAGCCGGTGCAGACCGCTCACCAGGTCTTCATCCCCGACTACACCACCGGCAGCGTCCTGGTCTACGACACCTCCGCCGGCGCCCTGGCGCAGACGATACCGGTCACCGGCCATGCGGGCACGTTCCAGGCCGAGGTCATCGACGGGATCGTGTACTTCAACGACCCCAGCGGAACCAGTACGGTCGTGGTGACGTCCGATGGCCAGGTCCACGTCGTCGCCAAGACCGGGCCCGGCGTTCCCACCTCCAGGCACGGCCAGCCGCCGGGGCATTCGCCGGCACCGCAGCAGCAGCCCGGCGGCCCGGCCCAGCCGCCGGTCACCCTGCCCACCCAGCCGGCCCAGCCCACCCAGCCGGCCCAGCCGCCCGCGACCGCGCCGACGACCCCGGCCCCGCCGAAGCACACGCCCGGCCCGCCCAGGCACACGCGCCCGCCGGCCCCGCCGTCGCCCACCCCTCCCACCCCAACAGCCACCCCCACGAGCCCGCCGCTCGCCCCGCTGGGCGTGCAGGCGACGACGGGGACCGGCTACGTGGACGTGTCCTGGCAGCCGCCGTCCGGCGGCGGCCCGGTCGTCAGTTACACGGTCGCGGTGAATCCGTCGGCCGGCACCCAGACCGTGACCGGCGCGACGTCGGTCCACGTGACCGGGCTGACCTGCGGCACTGCCTATAACTTCACCGTGTACTCGGTCGGCGCGGGCGGGCAGCGGGTAGCCGCGGCCCCGGTCAGCGCGAAGTCGTGCCAGCCGCCGACCGCGCCGCAGGGGCTGAGCCCCGCAGGTGAGCCAGCACCAGATCCAGCTGTCCTGGTCACCCCCCGCCACGCCGGGCGGCGGCGACGTGACCTACACCGTGAACTGGGGCGGCGGCTCAGCCACGACGACGGGCACCAGCTACACGATCACCGGGCTGACCAATTTCAACACCTACAACGTGACCGTGAGCGCGGCGAGCCAGGCCGGACCGGGCGGCTCGCAGTCCGCGTCGGTGTCGGTCTCGCCCGGCAGGTCGTGGTCCTACAACGTGTCGAGCTGGGTGACGATCGCGCTGAGCATCCGCAGCGGCCCGGGCAAGAACTACCCCGCTGCCGGCGGGACCGTCCTCGGCGGCGCGCCGGTCCAGATCGCCTGCCAGGAACCGAACGGTGGCGGCTATAGCGACCCCGTCCAGCCGCAGCCGAACTTCCCCTCTCCCGCCGTGTGGGACAAGCTCACCGACGGCTACTACATCGCCGACGGCTACATAGACACGCCCAACGCGTCGTCTAACCGGCTCTCCCCGCCGATCTGGCAGTGCGAGTAATCCTCAGCGCACGTGACGCGATCTAATCCCTCTTCCCCTGCAAGGAGACATGACGTGACGGGCATGCCAGTAGCGGACGCCGTGGCGAGCGGTCAGTTCACCGCGGAGTTCGCCCGGCTGCGCGACAACATCTGCACCGTGGTCCGGGGCAAGCGCGAGGCGGTGGAGCTCGCGCTGGTCTGCCTGTTCGCCGAAGGGCACCTGCTCATCGAGGACGTGCCCGGCGTCGGGAAGACCACCATCGCGCGAGCGCTCGCCGCCTCGCTCGACGGCCAGTGCAACCGCATCCAGTTCACCCCCGACCTGCTGCCGTCCGACGTCACCGGCGTGTCGATCTTCGACCAGCGGACCCGCGAGTTCGTCTTCCACCCAGGCCCGGTGTTCGCCAACATCGTGCTCGGCGACGAGATCAACCGGGCCTCGCCGAAGACCCAGTCCGCGCTGCTGGAGGTGATGCAGGAGCAGCACGTCACCGTGGACGGCCTCGCCCACCCGGTGCCGAGGCCCTTCATCGTCATCGGCACCCAGAACCCCATCGACATGGACGGCACCTACCCGCTGCCCGAGGCGCAGCTCGACCGGTTCCTGATGCGGATCGCGGTCGGTTACCCCAGCCACGACGCCGAGGTCGAGGTCCTCGAGGGCCGGAACCAGTTGCGGCAGGTGGAGAACCTGCGGCCGGTCATGCGGGTCGATGACGTCGCGATACTGGTCCGGGCGGCCGAGCAGGTCCACGTGGCCCCCGCCGTCAACAGCTACCTCGTGCGGATCGTGGCCGCCACCCGGCAGGCCGCGAGCGTGCGGCTCGGTGCCAGCCCGCGCGGCAGCCTGGCGCTGGCCCGCGCGGCCAAGGTCAGGGCCGCCGCCGCCGGGCGCGGCTACGTCACGCCGCAGGACGTCAAGGCACTGGCGCCGCACGTGCTCTCGCACCGGGTGCTCGTCACAAGCGAGGCCCGGGTCAAGGGCGTCACCTCGGAGTCGGTGGTGGCCGGGGCGGTCGCGTCGGTGCCGGTACCGCATGAGCCGGCCCGGGTCTGACCGTGCGGCTGACCGCGACCGGCGCGCTGACCGCGATCCTCGCCATTGGCGTGCTCGCGGCCTCCTACCTCCTGGGCTACCCCAGGCTCGCGGTGCTGGGGGTGGCCGGCCTCGTGGCGCTGGCGGTATCAGCCCTCTCGGTGGTGCGGCGGCCGGACCTGGCGATGACGCGGGATGTCTACCCCTCCCGTGTCACCCGGGGCGAGGCCGCGGTCGCGTTGCTCACGGCCGTGAACCGGTCCCGGTGGAGCGGCGTGCAGGTGGACGTGCGGGAGTCCTTCGGCGACGCCGAACTGGCGGTGCCCCTGCCGTACGTGCCGCGCGGCGGCCGCCGGGAGGTCGGCTACCCGCTGCCGACCGGCCGCAGGGGAGTGCACGCCGTCGGCCCGCTGCGCTGGCAGCGCGCCGGGTCGCTGGGCTTTTTCCGCCGGGAGCAGGCCCAGGCGCAGCAGCTGTCGCTGTTCGTGCACCCGGCTACCCACCAGGTGCCGCTAGGCGCGGCGCTGCGGGCGCAGCGCTGGGACAGCTCGACGACCGACGCCGCGCTGAACGGCACGATCACGTTCCACCGGCTCCGCGAGTACCAGCCGGGCGATGACCTCCGGCTGATTCACTGGCGCTCAAGCGCCCGCCTGGACACGCTCATGGTCCGGCACAACATCGACGTCAGCCTGCCCCAGACCACGGTGCTCCTCGTCACCGACCCGGCATCGTACCCGGATGCTGAGCTGTTCGAGGAGGCGGTGGAGATAGCGGCCTCCGCGGTCATCCCGCCCGCCACGGCCGGGCTTCCGGTGCGCCTGTGGACCTCGGACGGCACCATACTCAACGGCGGCGGCAGCCATGACGACGCGCGCATGTTCCTCGACTTCCTGGCCGGCGTCACGACAAGCGCGGGGACCGGCCTGGCGGAGATGTCGGGCCGGCTGGAGCAGGCGCAGGCCGGCGGGTCCCTGGTCGCGGCGGCCGGCCTGCTCGGCCCGGCCGATGACAGCGCGCTGCGCCGGCTCGCTCTGCGCTACGACGACGCCGTGCTCGCGCTGGTGGGCGGCGGGCCAGAAGGCGGCGGGCCAGAAGGCAGCGTGGCCGGCGGCGCCTGGGCATCCCAGGGCGACCGGGCCCTCACCGTCATCCCGGCGGGCAGCGCGGCGCAGTTCTGCGCCCGCTGGAGCGAGCTGGCCCGCCCATGACGCAGCGGACGATCCCCGCGACGACACCGCCGGCCCCGCTCTCGTCGCCGGCACCCGCTTCCTCGCATGCACCCGCCTCATCACGGGGATCGTGGCCGGCGGCACCAGGGCCGGCGGCACCAGGGCCGGGAGCGCCGGGCGGGGCGCCGGGCTTGGCGGCGCCGTGGCTGGCGGCACTGCTGGCCCTGCTCGCGGCCGGCCTGGCCGCGTCGTCCGGGCTGGCCTTCGACGGCGCGTTCACCGTGGCCGCCATCGCGCCCGCCTGCCTGGCCAGCGCCGCCATCCCCGGCCTGATCGTCGCGATCGCGGCGGCGCTGGGGGAGCGGGCCCGGCGCGACGGCCAGCACCGGGGCGCCCGGCGGACGCTGGTGGTCCTGGTGGCCTGCGCGGTGGCATGGGCAGGCTTGCTGCCCCCGCTGGCGGCGGCCCTCGCCGTGACCACAACGGCAGGACCGAAGGCGAGTCCCTGGCACCTGCTGGGCAGCCTGGCCAGCACACCAAAGCAGCTGCTGACCACGGTGCCGCCCGCCCCGGCGACAGGCGCGTTCCTGCTGGCGCTCGGCACCCTGGTCTGGTGGGCGGCCGTATGGTCGGCACTGGCCGCCGTGCGCCCGCCAGGCGGAGCCACCTCCGGGGGACTGCTGCCGCTCGCGGCGCCGGCGCTGGTCCTGCTGGCCGGCACGGCCGCCGGGGTGCCCGCCGGATCGGCCGCCCAGCTATGGCCGGCCGCCCTGTTCACGGCCCTGGCGGTCATCGTGATCGCGGCGCGGCGGGCGCTGCTGCGCGGCCCGGCACAGGGCCATGGTCCCGGCGTGCCCGCCAGGGTCGTCAAGTCGCTGCTCGCCACCGGGACCGTGGCCGTGGTCACCGGCCTGGCGGTGGTGATCACCACCGTCTTGCCCGGCCTGGCGGCCCGGCCGCCCGCCGATCCGCGGCCGCTGGTGGCACCGCCGGCCGCGTCGGACGTGGTCCTCGACCCGCTGAGCCTGGTCTCCGCGTGGGTGTCGGGCGCTTCGCGCCCGCTGTTCACCGTGACGACCTCGGACCCGGTCAACCTGCGATGGCTGGTGCTGGATTCCTATGACGGCACGGGGTGGAGCTCCGATGCCAGCTACCTGCCCGCGGGATCCCGCCTGCCGCCGGCCGGCGGAAGGACGGCGCCGGCCCAGCCAGTTGACGAGGCCATCCGGGTAACGGGCCTGCCCGGCATGTGGCTGCCCGCGCCGGATCGCCCCGCGGGGGTGTCGGGCATCGCGGTCCGGGTCGATCCCGCCAGCGGCATGCTCGCCACCTACGACGGCTCGGCGGCTTCGGGGCTGGGCTACCAGGTGACCTCCGACGTCGCGTCGCCCCGGCTGTCGCAGCTGGTCAGCGCCATCCCCGGCGCGGGTGCCTCGCTGGCCGGGCAGCTGAGCCTGCCGGCCGGGCTGCCCCCCGTCGTGGCGAGCTACGGCACGCACGCCGTCGCGGGCGCCGCCTCGCCGTACGACCAGATGGTCCTGCTGCAGGACCACATGCTGGCGGACTTCCGCTATTCGACGCAGGCGGCGCCGGGCGAGAGCTATGGCCACCTGGCCTTCTTCGTCGGCGGCCACCGCGTCGGCGGCCCCGGCGTGTTCGCCACCTTGTTCGCCGTCCTGGCGCGGCAGGCCGGGTTCCCGTCGCGGATCGTCGTCGGCTTCACGCCCGGCCAGCAGGTCGGCCCCGGCCAGTACCAGGTGACGACCGCCGATGCCCTGGTGTGGCCGGAGGTGTACTTCGACAGCCTCGGATGGGTGCCGTTCTATCCGCTGCCGCGCCCGGGATCGGCGACCAGCCGGCAGGCCGTGCGCGCGCTCGGCGAGCCCGCCAGCCGCTCGGCCATCGACCGCCAGGCGGTCCGCGCCGTCCCGGCGGCGGGCGCCAGCAAAGGCCCGCCCGCCCGCGTCAGCGTCCCCTCGGCCGGCCCGGCCGCTGGCGCGGCGGCCGGCGCCGCGATCGTCGCGCTCTGCGCCCTGGCCGCGCTGGCCTGCTGCTACGTGCTGGCCATGGCCATCGCGCGCGGGATCACCCGGCGCCGCCGCCGGACCCATCCCGATCCCCGGCAGCGCGTCGCCGGGGCGTGGCGCGACGTCCTCGGCGGCATCCGCGCCGCCGGGAGCGTTCCTGTGGCACCGCTCACCGCGGAAGAGATCGCCGAGCAGGGCACCACCCTGCTGGGACCGGCCGCCGCCCAGCCACTGCGGCGCCTGGCGAGCCTGGCGAACGCGGCACTATTCGCCCCGTCGCCGCCATCGCGCGCCGACGCCGACACGGCCTGGGCGGACGCCGTCCACCTCCGCAGGCTCGCCTGGCGCCGCACCCGCCGGCGCTCCCGAATCAAGGCGTTGCTGCTCCCGCCCCGCCCCCGGAAAATCGGCACCAATGACCGCCCCTAAAACGCCCTTCACCGCCAGCGGTGCCCCCCAAGCGCCACCCGTTACCGGTCCCGGCTGCGCCCGCATCCCAGTCGCGCCCGTGCCCGTCCGCCCGTGTCCCTCGGCTGCCCCCGTGTCCCTCGGCTGCCCCGTGTCCCTCGGCTGCTCTCGCGTCCCCGGCAGCGCCCGCGTCGCTGCGCCCGCGCCCGTGCCGCCGCGCCCGTCCCCCCGGACGCCCGTTGGCGGTGTTGGTGTCTGGCGTAAGCGTTCCGAATCAAGGTGAGTTCTCGGCGCGTCGCGGAAGCGGATCGTTACGCGTGATTTGCCGCATTCGCGCGACTTGCGCCGCTGGTGGTCATCGTTAGCCGGCAGCGGTCAACGGGCCTAACTGATTCAGACTTCGGGGGTGCCCGCCCCCAAACTGTAAATCATTTAGGCCCGATGACGATAGGACGACCATGCGCGACGCGCCTGCCATCCCCGCCGTCCGACGGGCACCCGAGCACAAGCGAGGCACGATAGCGGATTGAGGCGCGCGACTCGCCGCAACGCCACCAACGCGCGATCCACCCGCTGCGGAACCAGTCGCTATCGCTCCCCCCGGCTGGTCACGGCTGGACAGTCGCGCATGCTGGCGCGGCGGCGGCCGTCTCGGGCTGCCCGCTCGCCGCTTGCAGGAGGGAACCGACGACGAAGCAGTACCGCTGGCCGCGCGGCAGCCCGGTGAAGACGGCGGCAAGGGCCGATGGGGCCAGGGTCTTCTCCTGGGCCGGCTCGCCATCGCGCTCGGCGATCACGATGTAGGCGGAGATGCCGACGGTGATCTCGGGGGCGGACCAGGACACCCGGATGCCGGTGCCGGCCGCCGCGACGCTCACCCCACGCGGGCGATAGCTGGCCTGCTGCGCGGGGGGCAGCGGGACGGCGGCCGTCGCCCCGGCGCTGCCGGCCGGGGCGGCCGTGGAGCGCGGGGCTGGCCCCGGCGCGGTCACCACCCCCCAGACGACGCCGGCGAGCAGCGCGATCACGCCGATCGCGAGCAGGAACACTAGCGGCGCGTACCGCGAGCGAGCCCGCTTCCCGGCCAGGCTGCCCCCGCCGTCCGCGCCCGCACCGCCCGTCCCGGCAACCCCGCCCGCACTGGCAACTCCGGCAACGTCGGCCGCCCTGACCCCGCCGGCCCTACCGCCCTCTGCCGACGCACTGACCTCACCGGCCCCGATCACCCCGGGCGAGGCGAGCGCCGCCGCGATCGGATTCCCCGCGGCCACCGCGCCCGCGCCCGCGATCGCCGCGCCAGGAGATCCCGCGCCAGGAGATGCCACGGCAGTCGCGGCCCGGCTCGCCCGGCCCGGCCCGGCGAGCTCCGCCAGCGCGGCCTCGACCTCCGCCATGGCCGGCCTGCTCATGGGGTCGGGTGCCATCATGTCGGCGAGCAGCGCCGACAGCCGGGCCGGGACATCAGGCGCGGGAACGGGCGGCGGGGCACCGCGCAGCACTCGCTGGTACAGCGCCGCCCGGCCAAGCAGCGCCTCGCTGTGGTACGGCGGCTGCCCCGCCAGCATGGTGTAGATCGTGGAGGCAAGCCCGTGCACGTCAGTGGCCGGGCTGGCGGTCTCCCAGCCGAAGACCTCGCGCGCCGCGTGCACCAGGGCCTCGGGCGACAGCTCCGCGGCCCCCACCGCCAGGGCCGCCTGGGTCACGCCGAAGTCGGCCAGCAGCGGCAGCCCGGCCGCCCAGACCACCGTCCCCGGCCGCACGTCCTGGTGCAGGATGCCGCGGTCGTGCGCGGCCCCGAGCGTCGCGGCCAGGGACCGCCCGATCGCGGCGGCGGCGGGCACGTCCAGCGGGCCGTCCGCCGCCAGCCGCCCGGCCAGGTTGTCCCGTGGCAGGTCGGTGACCAGGTAGGGGTGATCGTCGCCGGTGAAGCCCGCGTCGTGCACCGCGAGGATCCCGGGGTGCGGCGTCAGGGCCGTCACCGCCAGGCACGCGCCGCGGAACCGCCGGCGTTCCGCGCGCCCGGTAACCGTCACCCGCAGCAGCCGCACGCCGGCCTCTGGCCCGCCCGCCTCGCTCGTGGCGGCGTTGCTCGTGCCGGTCTCGTCTTCCCACAGCAGCCGCAGCGCACCGTATCCGGCAGGGCTTTCCGTCACGTGATCCTCCGTTCTGATTTTGTCGCCCCGATGACTGGCGGGTGCCGCATAATGCGCAGTAGCCGACTATCAGGCAGTAGCCGACCTTTTCGGGGGGCCGCCCCCCGGGTGACACTGTGGGAGCGTGCGCACATGCCGGCCGCCAGGATGACGCCCCGCCGGGCCGCCCGGCTCGCCGTGGCCGCCGCGGTCACCCTCGCCGCCGTCCAGGGAATCGTCGTCGCCCACTCCCCGCCGGCCAGCGCCAGCTGCAGCGGAAGCCTGCCGGCGACCGGGCTGGACCATGCGATCCCCTGGGCGCAGCAGCAGCTCGGCCTGCGGCAGGTAAGGCCGGTGACCGAGGGCCAGGGCGTCACCGTCGCGGTGGTGGACACCGGGGTCGATGGCCACCAGCCCTTCCTCGCCGGGGCGGTCCTGCCCGGCGTCGACGTCATCAACTCGGGCGGCGGCCCCGCCGACACGGACTGCGACGGTCACGGCACGTTCGTCGCGGGCATCATCGCCGGCCGGCAGCTGCCCGGGTTCGGCTTCTCCGGCGTCGCCCCCGAGGCGACGATCCTGCCGGTCCGGCAGGCGAACTCCACCGGGGACGGCAACGCCGCGACCCTGGCCGCGGGGATCATCGCCGCGGTCCATGACCACGCCCAGGTCATCAACATCTCCATCGTCACGTCGGAGCCGGCGCTGCGGCTGGCGCAGGCGGTCCAGTACGCGCTGGCCAATAACGTCGTGATCGTCGCCGCCGCGGGGAACGACGCCACCGCAGGGGAACGCGATCCAGTACCCGGCGGGCTTCGCCGGCGTCCTCGCGGTGGGCGCGGTGGACGCCACCGGCCAGCGGGCGGACTTCTCCGAGACCGGGCCGAATATCGGGGTAGTCGCCCCGGGCACCAACCTGCTCGGCCCCGGGGCGGGCGGCCCCGGGCTGGTCACGGCGGCGGGCGGCACCAGCTTCGCCGCACCGTTCGTCGCGGGCGTCGCGGCGCTCGTGCGCGCCTACTACCCGCAGCTGACCGCGGCCCAGGTCATTCACCGCATCGAGGCCACGGCCGACCACCCGCCCGGCGTCCTGCCTAGCCCCGGCCTCGGCTGGGGAGAAGTCAACCCTTACGCCGCCGTCGCGGCAGTCCTTCCCGGTGAGCAACGGGACCGCATCGCGCCCGTGACGCCCGCGCGCGTGCTGCCGCCCGACCGCGTCCAGCCGGGAGCGGGCAAAGCCGCCGCCCGGGCCGCGGTGGCCGGCGTGGCGGCCGTCATGCTGGCGGCCCTTGTCCTGCTGTCGGCCGTCGTCGCCCGGCGTGGCCGCCGCCGTGGCTGGCGCCCCGGCACCAGCGGACCCGGCACCAGCGGACCCGGCGCCGCTGGCGCCAGCCCCGGCACCGGAGGCGTTACCGGGCATCCTCGTCCTGCGCGCTCGCGGGAGGCAGGAGCGCGGTCTGCACCAGCCGGGGCGGCCGGGCCCGGCTGACGAGGTTGCCGCGGCCAGGCGGCATCCGCTGCGCCACCACCCCCGCGAGCAGCTGCCCCTCGTCCCTGCTGCCGGACAGCAGGATGCCGGGCGAGCCCAGGTCCCGCAGCCGCTGCACCACCGGCTCGAACATGGCCCGTCCCGCGCCGCCGCTGGACCGGGCAAGCACCACGTGCAGGCCGATGTCCCGGCTGTGCGGCGCGACCTCGAGCAGCGGGGCGACCGGGCTGCCCGTGCTGGTCGCCACCAGGTCATAGTCATCGATGAGCAGGTACAGCTCCGGCCCGTGCCACCAGCTGCGCTCCCGCAGCTGGGTAGCCGTCACGTCGGGGCCGGGCATCCGCTGGCGCATCGCCTCGGTCACGTCGGCGATCGTCTTGCCCGCCGCGGCGGGTGACGGGGCGTACCCGATCAGGTGGTCGCCGGCCGCCGCGCCCAGCAGCGACCGGCGGTAGTCCACGATCACGATCCGCGCCTCGCCCGGCGGGTGGCGGTCGACGATGCCCTGGGCGATCACCCGCAGCAGGTTCGACTTGCCGGACGCGGTGTCGCCGAAGATGAGGAAGTGCGGCTCGGCGGCGAAGTCCACGCTCGCCGGCCCAGGTCCTCTTCCGCCAGGCCGACCGGGATGCCCGCGATGTCGCGCCCCGCCGGCAGCCGGTCGTAGGGCAGCACCGCGGGCAGCAGGCGGACCGCGGGCGCCCTGCCCCCTCGCCACTCGCCGTCGACGGCCGCCACCAGCTCCTGCAGCCCCTTGCCCGTGTCCGCCGCGCTCGGCTGCCCGTCGATCCGCGGCAGCGCGGCGAGGAAGTGCAGGGCGTCGCTGGTCAGGCCCCGGCCGGGTGCCGACCTCGGCACGTTGACCGCGGCGTGCCGGTTCACCTCCGACTCCATCGGCTCGCCCAGCCGCAACTCGCAGCGCGTCCCCAGCAGCTCCTTGAGCTGCGGTCGTACCTCCGCCCAGCGGGCCGCCGAGATGACGACGTGGATCCCGTAGCCAAGGCCCCTGGCGGCGATCTTGGTCACCGTCGGCTCGAGGCTCTCGAATTCCTGGCGCAGCGTTCCCCATCCGTCGATGACGAGGAAGATGTCGGCCGGGCGCGGGGAAAGGCCCGTCCGGCCCGTACCGGGCGGCCGCCATCGACTCGATGCCGAGCCGGGTGAACAGCGCTTCCCGCTCCTCAAGCAGGGCGCTCACCTCGGCCACCGTGCGGCGGACCACGTCCGGCTGCAGGCGGCCGCATACCCCGCCGACGTGCGGCAGGCCGGCCAGCGCGGCCAGCCCGCCGCCGCCGAAGTCCAGGCAGTAGAACTGGGCCTCATCGGGGGTGTGGGTGAGCGCGAGCGACGCGATCAGCGTGCGCAGCAGCGTGCTCTTGCCCGCCTGGGTCGCGCCGACCACGCCGACGTGCCCGGCGGCACCGGACAGGTCCACCACGAAGGGGTCGCGCCGCTGCTCGAACGGCCGGTCCACGACCCCGATCGCGGTGGTGAGCGCGCCCGCTGACGGCCACCCGCCGGCCTGCAGGCCGCGCGCGGCGTCGGCGTTGATGCCCGGAAGCAGCCCGTCCAGGGTGACCGGGTCGCCCAGCGGAGGCAGCCAGACCCGGTGCGCGGGCCGCCCGTGCCCGCGCAGGCGGCCCACCACCACGTCGAACACCCGCGGGCCGATCGCGGCCCCGTCCGCCCCGTGACCTTCGGCACCGCGGCCCTCGCCCTGCGCGTCCCGCTCCCTGGCGCCCGCGCCATCACCCGCGGCCACCCCGTCCGGCACCGGCGGCGGCACGAAGTCCGTGGTGTAGGGCAGCACCTGCCGCTGGGGCGCGAGCCTCGCGGCGGCCACGGCCGGCTGGCGGTAGGTACCGGAGACATACGCGGCCTTGAACCGCGTCATCGCGGTGACGTCATACTTGAGGTATCCGTTGCCCGGCTCGGGCGGGAGCTGGTAGGCGTCGGGAACGCCGAGCACGATCCGGCTCTCCATCGGCGAGAAGGTGCGCAGGCACACGCGGTAGGACAGGTGGGTGTCCAGCCCGCGCAGCCGGCCCTCCTCAAGGCGCTGCGACGCGAGCAGCAGGTGGACGGCGAGGCTGCGGCCGAGCCGCCCGATCGTGACGAACAGGTCGGTGAACTCCGGCTTGCTGGCGAGCAGCTCGGTGAACTCATCCACCACGACCAGCAGGGTGGGCAGCGGCGCGAGCGGCTCGCCGCGCTGGCGCGCGCGCTCGTAATCGAAGACGGACGTGTAGTTGCCCGCGGCCCGCAGCACCTCCTGGCGCCGCGTCAGCTCACCGCGCAGCGCGTCCTGCATCCGGTCCACCAGCGGCAGCTCGTCGGCGAGGTTGGTGATGACCGCGGACGTGTGCGGCAGCGAGTCCAGCCCGAGGAACGTCGCGCCGCCCTTGAAGTCGACCAGGACGAAGTTGAGCGTCTCGGAGGAGTGCGTCACGGCCAGCCCCAGGACGAGCGTGCGGAGCAGTTCGCTCTTGCCGGAGCCGGTCGCGCCGACGATCAGCCCGTGCGGCCCCATGCCCCCCTGCGCCGATTCCTTGAGGTCCAGCTCGACCGGCGTCCCGTCCGGCCCTAGCCCGATGGCGACCCTGAGCCGGTCGCGGGCCACCCGCCCGGCCCACGCCTCCTCCGGGTCAAGCACGGCGATGTCGCCCAGCCCGAGCAGGCCCGCCAGGTCGTTGTCCTCCTCGAGCGGCCGGGCCACCGCGGGGGCGGCCACCGCCCGCACCTGGATGAGCACCCGGGCCAGCGCCTCCGCCTGCTCGGCGGCCAGCGAGTCCGGGCGGCCCAGGGCGGTCTGCCGTACTGCCCCGCCCGCGGCACCCGGCCCGCTCCCGGCCCCAACGGAACCGCCCACGGCCCCGCCCGGCCCGCCCGCGGTCATGGTGACCCGCTCCGGCGTCACGTGCAGGCGCAGCACATGGCGGTCGGAGTCCCGGCCCAGGGACCCGGTGAGATCGATCGTGGTCACGCCGTAGGCGTCCCCCTGCCCGAGCTGTGCCTCGAGCGGAACCCGGCCCCCGTCGTAGATGACGACCAGGTGCGGGTGCTGGGCGGCGCGCTCCGGCGCGATGCCGAAGCGCGGCCGCTCGGCGAGGTCCTCCCCGAGCAGCCCTTCCAGCTCGGCGAGGTCGTCGCGGACCAGCCGGACCGGGCCCGCCCCGTCCGCCAGGGCCGGGTGCAGGGCGTGCGGCAGCCACTTCAGCCACGACCACTCCGCCAGCCGGGCGCGCGCGGGGCAGGCCAGGATCCGCAGGTCATCCGGCGCGTGGAAGGCCGCGAGCTGGCCGATGACCGCCCGCACCAGACCGCGGACGGCCTGCTCGTCACCGGTCAGCGCGATCCGCGCGTACGTGCGCAGGGCGACCGCGACGGGCAGCTCAGGGACGGTGCCGTGGGCCGCGATCAGGTCGCGCAGCGCCGCCGCGCACAGCGGGTCGAGGTCCTCGGCGGGCTGGGTGTCGGGCGGCACGAGCCGCACCGCGAGCCGCTGCTGGCCCAGCCCGATGCGGACCACGGTGAAGTCCTCGTCGTTCGGTCGCCGCTCCCACCGCCGGCTGCTCATCGCGTGCGACCACAGCGCGTCCGGCTGCGGGTGCTGCCATCCGAGTGCCGCCCGCTGCCGGGCGGCGGCGGTACGGATCCGCCGCCGCACCTGGCCGAGGTAGCGCAGGTAGTCGCGGCGCTCCCCGTCCAGCTTGCGCCGCTTGTCGCCCGCGGTGCGGCCGACCATCCCGAGCATCATGCCGACGCTGGACAGCGCGTACATGCTGCTCGCCAGGTAGGTGACGATGCTGCCGCCGCTTCCGGCGAACATGAATACCATCGCGCCCGCCCCGGCCACCATGGGCAGGTATACCAGCATCTGGGTGAAATTGCCGCTCAGCGGCTCGCTGACCAGCGGCGGCGACTCCAGCATGATCTCCCCGCGGGGCATCTCGGGGCCGGGCCGCCGTCCCGGGCGCCGGAATTCCACGATGGCCACACTCCCAGGGTCAGGGTCGGTGAAATGCTGCCCGGTACGCCGCCTATCTGGCCGCCGGTCGCATTTTAGAATGATTCCAGCCGCACGCAGTCATTTGGCCCGTATTCTGCTGCCCGGTGCCGACGGGAAGGAGCTGGCGTTGCCATCTGACACCGGCGGGGACACGTGCCGCGTGACGATGGTCGCGCCGCGCGTGCGAATTGATGTCGCGCTGCCGACCGCTGTCCCCCTGGCCAGCCTGCTGCCGACGCTCTTGTGGCACTCGGGCGAGCAGCTGGCGGAGGAAGGCCTCGCGCACGGCGGCTGGGCACTGCAGCGCGCCGGGGATGCCCCGCTTGATACCGCCGCCAGCGTCGCCACCCTGGGAATCCGTGACGGCGACATCCTCTACCTGCGCCCCCGCCAGGAGGCGCTGCCGGCCGCGGTGTACGACGACGCGGCCGACGCGATCGTGACCACCCTGCGGGACCAGGCGCGGCGCTGGCGGCCGGAGCACGCGCGCGCGGCGGCGCTCACCGCCATGGGGGTCGCGCTGCTGGCCGGGGCCGCGGCGCTGGCGGGCCTGGAGGCACAGCGCCTGGCGGTGGCGGGCATCGCGGCGGCGGCCGCGGTCCTCGCGCTGCTCGGCGCGGTCGCGGCGTCCCGCGCCTTCGGCGACGCGCTGGCCGGGACGGTGCTCGGGGCGGGCGCGCTGCCCTTCGCCTTCCTGGCCGGCCTGGACGGGACCGCGTCGGGAGCCGGCGGGCTGCACGGCAGCACGCCGCCGGAATTCCTGGCCGGCGCGGCCGCGCTGCTCGTCACGGCGGCCATCGCGGCGGTCGCCGTCGGCGATCCTGGCTCGATGCTGGCCGGCGCGCTCGCGGCCGGCCTCATCGCCGTGTGCTGCTCGGCTACGCCCTGGTCACCTCCGGCGCGGGCGGGGCGGCGGTCGCGATCTGCGTCGCGCTCGCGCTGGCGCCCGCCATCGCCCCGGTCGCCTACCGGCTGGCCGGGCTGCCCCGGCCGGCCGTGCCCGCCAGCGCCGAGGAACTGCGCCAGCGTGGCGAGCCGCTCGACGCCGCGACCGTCGCGGCGCGCACGATGACCGCCGACCGGGTGGTGACCGCCATGGTGGCCGCGACCGGGGTGGTGGCCGTCGCCGGCACCGTCATCATGCTCACGGGGCACGGCTGGGGCCAGACGGCCCTCGCGGGACTGGCCAGCTGCCTGCTGCCGTTGCGGGCCCGGGCGTTCGCCGGGGCGGCCCAGCGCGCCTGGCTCACCGGGTCGGGGCTGGCGTGCCTGGCCATCTTCGCGGCGGTGGCCGCGCCCCGGCTGGGCATCGCCGGGGTCGCCGGAGTGCTCTGCGCCCTCGCGGTGGCGGTGGCCGTGCTGGCCTCCGCGGCCATAACGCCAGGGCGCCGGGCCGCACCGCCCGCACGGCGGCTCACCGACCTGCTTGACCTGATCGCGACCCTGGCCGCCATTCCGCTCGCGCTGCAGGTGCTGCACGTCTTCGGCATGGCCCGCTCGCTGGGCGGGTGACCAGTGCCAGCGCTGAACAAGAGGGACCAGGCGCGGGCGTACGCCTTCATCAGCCGCAGGCAGACCGCGGCGCTCGTGGCGGACGAGCCGGACTCACCGGACTCCCCGATGCACAAGATCGCGGTGGCCACGGTCAGCAGCGTGATGGTCGCCATCCTGGCGGTCGCGGTGGCCGGGGTGTACGGGCTGCTCCGGCCGGGGGGCAGCACCTCCTGGCGCAGCGGCCAGTCGCTCATCCTGGAGAAGGACACCGGCACCCGCTACGTCTACACCCACGGCGTCTTGCACCCCGTGCTCAACTACGCCTCGGCGCGGCTCATCCTGGGCCAGGCCACGCTCAGCATCGACAGCGTGTCGGCCGCGTCGCTGCACGGCGCGCGGCGCGGGCTGCCGGTCGGGATCGCCGGCGCGCCCGACGAGCTGCCGACCCCGGCGGCCATCACCCGCGGCCCGTGGTCGGTCTGCTCGCTGCCGGGCGTGAGCTCCTCGGGTGCGAGCACCCCCTACGTCCGGCTCACGGCCGGGCAGGTGCCGGGCGGGACCCCGCTGGCCGGCAGCCGCGCGCTGCTGGTCAGCGCGCTGGACGGGACCCCGTACCTGGTGTGGGACGATCACCGGCTGCGCGTTCCCGGCGGGGGCGCCGCGCTCACCGCCCTGGATTACGCCTCGGCGCCGCTGCTGCCAGTGGGCGACGCGTGGCTGTCGGCGCTGCCGCAGGGACCCGACCTGGCCGCCCCCGCGGTGCCCGGCGCGGGCCAGGCGGGCGCCCAGGTGGCCGGCCAGCCGGCCCTCGTCGGGCAGGTGTACGGCACAGGGACCGGAGCCGGGGCGCAAGACTACGTGGAACTGCGCGACGGGCTGGCGTCCGTGAGCCAGGTCCAGGCGGACCTGCTGCTCGCCGAGCCCGCGCTGCGGTCCCTGTACAGCGCCGGCCAGCCGGCCGCGATCCCGGTGACCGCCGCCGTGGCCGCCACCACGCGGTCCGCGACATTGCTGGCCAGCCCGGGGCTGCCCGCCACCCCGCCGGCGGTCGTCGCGGGGGCGGCGGGCGGACAGCTGGGCGCCTGCGAAAGCTACGCGCCGGGCGGGTCGTTCCTGCCATCCGTGCAGACGGTCAGCGTGCCCGCAAGCAGCGTGACGCAGGCGCCAGCGGGCACGCCGGCCGACGCGTCAGGGGCGCCGGTAGCCGCCCAGGTCCAGGTGCCGCCGGGCGGCGGCGCGGTCGTGCAGGCCGTGGCCGCGCCCGGCGCCAGCGGCGGGACGCTGTACGTGGTGACCGACGAGGGGGTCAAGTACCCGCTGCCCAGCGCCGGCGTCCTGACGGCGCTGGGGCTGGCGGGGACGACGCCGGCCAGGCTGCCGAGCGCACTGCTCGACCTGATACGCACCGGCCCGACCCTCGACCCGCAGGCCGCGCTAACCACCGTGGCACCGTGACCCGCAATGGCCTCAGCCGCCCATGGCTTCCCTTTCGAAAAGCCAGGCAGGGCGATAGCATGTATCTTGGCGGGTATAGAGCGGACAGTAGCGGACAGTATCGGACTGTACTGCTACCCGGTACCGTTATTGATCACGTGTGTCGATTTAGCCTGGTTATCCGCCGGAATGGCGATAATCCGGTGCCGGATCTCGTAGTCGCGACCTAAGGCGGACCCCATGCCCACCCCTCAGCAGACCACCGCGCAGACCCAGGCAATGACACTGGCATCGCAGCACGTCGATAACGCGGGCCAGGCGATTGCCACCATCCGCAACCAGGTCGCCGACGCCGTGCAGGCCACCGCCGGCGGTTACCAGACCTCCGCCGCCACCTTGTTCCGCGGCGTCATGGACCAGTGGGCCCAGGACTTCCAGAACATCATCAACGGCCTGGAGACGATCCGTGAAGCCCTCGTCGGCACCGCCCGGAACTACCAGGGCGCGATGAACCTCGACCACGAGAGCGCGAACCAGATCGCCTCCCTGCTCAACGGCAACGACGTCTAGCCGGCTTTACTGTCCCCGCCCCCGGCGTTCTGTCCCCGCCCACCGCCCCGGGCCCGCCCACCGCCCCGGCCCGCCCGTCGCCCGTCCCCCGCTGCTGACCGCCCATACGAGGAGTTACGGTGTCCGCCGATTCGTCTTACATGAACATCCGCTTCGAGACGCTGCAGCAGGCGCAGGATGACCTGGCCGCCGCGTTCGCCGCGATCCAGGCGACCATCGAGAACCTGGAGTCCGACCTGCAGTCGAACCTGAGCCAGTGGACCGGCACGGCGCAGACTCAGTACGCGGGCGTCAAGCTCCAGTGGGACAACGCGGTCGCCCACATGGCGTCCGTCCTGCAGCAGGCCCACGTGCACCTGGTCAACGCCGCCGAGGCCTACCAGACGGTGGAGAACCAGAACGCCAGCATCTGGCACAACTGACGCCACGAACTGAGCGGACGATCTCCATGAGCGGCATAGAGATTGACGTAGACAATCTTCGCTGGTTCGCGTCGATGGTCGATGACCTGGTCAGTCAGTTCACCGGGGCCAACGGGGCGAAGTCAATCGTCGCGACTAGCCTTCATCCGGACCCCAGCCATGGCAGTCCCGATATCGGCCAGCGGATGTCGGGCTTCTATGACGCGGCTGACTTGTACACCTCCTATGAGAACTATCGCAGCTTGCTCCTGGGGGACCCGGCCCAGTTGAAAGATCCCGTCACGGACGCCTGGTCGAGCAGCCTGGCGGCCTTCGTCAGCGGCCTGCAGCATTTGCGGGATACCGCGACGGCCATCGCCGACAATTACGACAAGGCCCAGAACGAGGACCATTTCGGCGTCGACCAGGTAAACGCGCTGCTGAACGCGGACCCGTCCGCCGGCCCAACGCCGGGTGCGTGAGGCGAGGCATGGCTACCACCCCCCACGAGTACCACAACCTGTCGCTCGCTGACCTGCGCCGGGCGCTCAGCAATTCCCCGTCGGCGATCAACGGGGTCGAAGCTGACTGGAGCACTTTCTCCACGAAGCTGACCAGCGTCTTGACCGATCCAAGCAGCTCACTGCAGCGGGCCCTGGCCTACCTCGACAACTGGAAAAGCGCCCAGGCGGCGGAGCACTTCAAGGATCGCGCGAAGCAGGTGCTGGCGTACGGCCAGCAGCTCGCCGACGCCGCCTGCCAGGCAGGCGCGGGCGATGCCCCCGGCAAGACGTTTCACGCCTCCGCCGGGCACATCGGCGCGGCCATGGCCGAGATGAACAAGCTGTACCACCAGGCCGAGAGTGCCCTGACGGAGTGGTCGACAGATCTTTACATGCTGGTGTTCCACTTCAGGATGGCGGGGGTCCAGGCGAGCGGGCTCGGCAACAGCGACAATCCTCCTGATCCCGCTGCCGCCGAGGGCGGGTACCTTGACGGCTTCAACGGGTACGCCTCCTGGGAGACTTATCCGGGTAGCGACCCCGCGAAGCCGGGTGGCGGCCCGTACATTAGCTTCCAGTACCAGTACACCAGGGGAAAGACGGGATCGTATCCGGGGTTCATCCTGGCCAGCGGCGAGGTGCGGCCGTACGAGAATACGATGAACCTCACCGTGGGGAGCTGGTACGGGGAAAAGCGCGTTCCCCACACGGTGATCGCCAATTGGGGTGACTTTACCCAATGGATAACCGATAACTTTTCTGACGCCCATCGAGATCAGCTCGCGTACCTGCTCGATCAGGTCGCCGAGACTTACTACGCTCCCGCGGTCGGGAAGTTTCCCCAGCTCCCTCAGGCACCGTGGCTCAAGGACATGGCCGGCGGCACGACGCCCGCGAATGGCGGCACGAGCCCGTACACCGGTTCGGCGGGCACCCTGCCGGGCGGCGGTTCGGCGGGCCTGCCTGGCCTGGGCGGCACGGGCGGCACCGTCGGCTCCCCGACGGGAACGGGAACGGGCACCGGCCTGCCGGGCCTTCCCGGCGGCGGAAGCGGCGGAAGCGATGGCGGCGGGGGAACCATCGGCTCGATGCCCGGCGGCCCGTCCGGCACCGGGGGTAACCCCTTCGGCCCGGGCACCGGGCAGGCCGGCAGCCCCCCGACCCAGCTGGCGAGCTACACCCCGCCCTCGGCCGGATCCGGCGGCTTCGGCTCGCTGAGCACCCCGTCGTCCGGCTTCGGCAGCGGGAGCCTCGGCAGCCCTGGCGGGCTGGGCGGCCTCGGCGGCGGGAGCCTGGGCAGCCTGGGCGGTGCCGGCGGCGCGGGGAGCCTCGGAGGCGCCGGCTCGCTGGCCGGCGGCGGGTTCGGGACCGCCAGCGGCACGGCCGGCGGCTCGACGCCGGGGCCGGTGCCACGGGTGAGGCCGCGACGGCCAGTGGCCTGGCCGCGTCGACCGGGCGATCCGGCATGCCGATGATGCCCCCGATGATGCCGCAGCAGGGCAACCAGGACCGGGACCGGCAGCGGAAGTCCTGGCTGCCGGAAGACGAGGACATCTGGGGCACGGACGCCGCCGGGGTGCCGCCGGTGATCAGCGGTGACGCCTGACCTGGCCGGGCCGTTGCCCGGCCCGGCCACACCCGAGGTCAACGCGGCCCTGCGCGCCCGCCTTGAGCACCTGATCACCGAGTACGACCACATGCGCGCCAACCTGGCGACGCTGCGCGAGCGGCTGGCGCAGGCCCAGGGGGAGGCCAGTTCCGAGGACGGATCGGTCCGGGTGACCGTGGGGCCGCAGGGAGAACTGCGCGCGCTGGACATCACCCCCCGCGCCTACCGGCACCTGTCACCGTCGGAGCTCGCGGCGGAGATCATGCGCCTGACCGGGAAGGCCACCGAACGCGTGCGGGAGCAGATGCACGAGGTCATGGGCCTTTCCTGCCGGCCGGGGTGTCCTACGCGGACATCGCGGCGGGCAAGGTCGACCCGGCCACGCTCGCTCCGGGCCCCACGCTGACCGGTGAGGGCATCGACGAGTGGCTGTCGGCCCTCGGCCAGCGCGCGGCCACGATTGCGCGGGAGAACGCGGCTGCGCGGGAGCGCGCTAGCCAGCCCGACGGCAAGGGCAAGCGGGAGGCGACCCGGTGAGCGGCGAGATCAGGGTCGACCCGTCCGGGCTGAGCGCGAACGCCGCTTACTACGGCGTCCACGCCGACGCCGTGAAGGACATCCACCAGACCCTCGCGCAGAAGCTGGACGATGAGGGCGCCTGCTGGGGCAACGACGAGGCCGGAAGCGCGTTCGCCGCCCATTACGTGGGTCCCGCCCTGTCGGCGCTGCGCATGATGATCACGACGCAGCAGGGCCTGGAGAGCATGGTCGGTGGCGTCTACCAATGGGCGAAGAGCTATGTCGACAGCGATGAGTCGCTGAAGCAGGATCTGCTCAAGTCCTTCGGCCCGGACGCGGAATAACCCGCACAAGCATCAGCCCGCAAGGCACAAGCCGGAAGAGCGAGGTTCCCGTGGCGATCCCCCCGTTCCTACCGCCGGGAGCGCCCTGGCTGTTCGACGCCGTGTGCGGGCAGAGCTGGCCCGCCGGCGACGAGGATGCCCTCCACCGGTGCGCGCAGCACTGGGATGACGCCCTCCATTCGGTCGTGGACCTCGCCGCTGACGGGACGGAAACCTCGCTCGGGGTGCTGTCGAAGGTCGCCGCGATGTCCGCGGAAGACTTCGCCAAGTACTGGTCGCAGTACACCTCGCTAGACCTCGACCACACGGCGCTCGGGCAGCTCGCGAAGCAGTGCCTGTCCATGGTCTCGGCGCTGGACGGGCAGGCCAACGAGGTCGAGTACACCAAGCTGGTCATCGACATCACCATCGTGGCGACCGCGATCCAGATCGCCTGGGCCATCGCCGCCGCGCTGCCCACCATGGGCGCCAGCCTGGCGGAGGTCCCGCTGCTGACTTTCATCGCCCGCTGGACCGTGCAGGGGTTCTTCTTCCGGTTCGTTCAGATGGTGCTGATGATGGTCTTGCCGGACCTGATCGCCCAGGGCTGGATGCTGCACGCGGGCGACGAGTACTCCTGGGACGGGAGCAAGACCAAGGGGGCGGCCGAGAACGCGATCGTCGGCGGCGTGCTCGGGAGCGTCCTGGGGGGCGCGGCGGCCAAGTGGGTGCCCTTCATGGGGGAGGACTTCGGCAAGACCGTCGGCCAGAAGATCCTCCAGGGCGCGGGCCACTTCGCCGAGGGCGGCCTGACGATGGACCTCACCACGCTGGCGACCATCGGGATCAACCTCGGGTGGGCCGAGCACAACGGCGACAAGCAGGCCGTTCAGCAGGTCGAGCAGCAGTTCTCGCAGACCAACTGGCTGGGCCAGTTCGCGCAGGGCGGCCTGCTCTCCACGGCGTTCTACCTGCCGTCCGTCGGCGACTCCCACGGCGCGCCGATGAGCTTCACCGGCGACGACGGCCAGACGTACACGGTCAAGCTCAGCGACAAGACGATGCGGCAGCTCCAGCAGGACGGCACGTTCCCTGACGGCTTCAAGACGCAGGTCTACGACAAGGGCGGCCGCCTCGTCGGCAACGCGACCTTCGACGGCCCGGACGTGACCGTCACCGGCCCGGGCACCAAGCCGGTGCACGCGGGCCTGGCCGGCGACCCCGGCGGCGGAGGCGGGTTCCAGGTCGTCCACGACGGCGCCGTCCAGCACTACGGGTACCCGCCCTCCGATCAGGGGCCCTCGCCGGACGGGGCATCCGGCGCGCCCGGTCCCGACGAGTCCCGGCCGACCGCGCGGATGCTGTCCTACACCAAGCCAAGCGACGGCCCCGTCACCTATCAGGTGACGTCCGCCGGCCCGGACGGGACCGTGACCACGGACACCATGACGGGGGCGAAGGGCTCTGTCCTGCACTACACCCCGGGGCCCGATGGCCAGGTCTTCCGGGCCGACCTCATGGACCCCGACGGCGGCGGCTACACCTCCGTCCTGGGTTCGGGCAACAACGACTCCGCCCCGGCGTACCAGGTCACCGGTCGCGCCGAGTTCAACTACGGCCCGCTGGGCGTCGGTCACGTCGTTGGCTTGCACGGCATCACCCACTACGCCGCCGACGCAACCACCGTGCTCGGCACGACCAACGCCCTGACCGGGCGCTTCACCCCCGCTCGCGCCGACGCGACGGCGAGCACCACGATCGCGAGCATCGCCGACGCGTCCCCGCTGCGGACTCCGGGAAGCCACGACCCTGGCCTGACGGCCAGCGCCCCCCCGGAAGCCGACCCGGCCCTCGGCCCGTCCCAGCCGTCGCAAGCCGGGTCATCCGGCCAGGGCGAGGAAGGCACCGTCGGCGTCGTCGGCCTCATCGACCCGAACACCCTGGCCGTGATCGCGGCCCAGCAGGCGTTCCAGGCGACCGGGGACCAGCAGGTCGCCGTGATGGGCGGCCACGGGGGCGATCCCTCTGAGCAGCCGGGCGTGCCGCCACCGCCGGTAACGCCGCTCCCGGAGGTTCCCGGCGCGGTACGCGGGCAGGACGTGGCCGGGCGCCCGGCGTCCTGGGGCAAGGCGCTCGTCTTCACCGACACCGGCGAGGCCATGAAGTACGCCGGGCGCGCGTGGCGCCCGCCTTCGACCGGCTCACGCCAGAGCAGCGCGCCGCCCTCGAGGCCTTTACCGGCGAGGCGATCGCGAGCAGCGACGAGGTGAGCTACCAGGCGGTCAACCGGTTCCTGCGCGGGCAGCTCGCGCCGGCCCCGGGAATCCAGCACGCGGTCACCCTGCTCGACGAGGCGATGCACCTGCAGCCGGTGCCGGAAGACGTGGTGGTCAACCGGACGACTAACGCGGGCATGTTCGCCGGGGCCGACGGCGTGCGCCTGGACAGCCCCGCCGGCCTGGCGGCCCTCGTCGGGACCACGCAGTCCGCGCCGGGCTACACCTCGGCCCATTTCGGTGCCTACCATCCCGGCGGGGAAGAAGTCGCCCTGCACCTGATGGTGCCCGAGGGCGCGCCCGCCCTGTACCTCGGTCCCCTCTCCCACAACCCGAGCGAGCACGAGCTGCTCCTGGGCCGGGACATGTCGTTCACGATCGACGCGGTGTGGTCAGAAGACGACGGGCTCGGCAACACCACCTGGCATGTGCAGGCGCACGTGTCGGCCTTCGACGGCCACCCGGTCGAGGCGGGCGACGGGCACGGCGGGCCGGCGTTCGAGCCCGGGAACGGCACCGGCCTGGCGTCCATGGGCGCGACCGGCGGTACCGGCGACACCCGGCCCGTCTACGGGGACCCGAACTCGGCGCTGCCGGCGCAAGCCGAGGTCGGAGGCGGCCGGGTCGACACCCCGCAAGCCGTCCTCAACTCCGGCGTCGGCCCGCGGCTGGCGGCCTCCCGCGACGACTGGGTGGAGGTCCGGTCGCAGCTGGAGGCCAACCACCTGCAAGAGCTGGCGAAGATCGACGCGAAGTACCCGGACGTGGAGTCCCCGGAGCAGCGAGCCAGGCTCGTGCGGGAGAGAAGCGAGGAGCTCGCCCGGTACCGGGCCGAGCTTCCCGAGCGCGCCCGGGAGTACGTCGAGAAGGACGCCGCCCTGCTCGACGGGGAGATATCGCGGCTGGACGGGCAGATATCGGCCGAAGGCCAGGCGGCGCTGCAGGACCGGGCCAGGACCCTGGATATCGAGGTGAGGAAGCTAGAGAAGGGGCAGCTGCCGAGGCTGGCCGAAGATGACCCGGCCCGCGCCACGGTCCAGCAGAACCTGGACGCGGCGAAGACCGAGCTGGCCGCGGCGAGGGACGAGCTGAGCACCCGGGCACTGCGGGACGCGCTCGTTCAGGAGCGGCAGGGGCTGGGAGATCGCTACCAGAAGGACCTGGACAGGAACCTCCAGGGGCGCGCGCGCGACCTGGAGTCGCGCGCGCGGGAGGACATCAGCCGGGCGTACGAGCGGGAGGAGTCCGCGCTTGCCCCGCTCAGCGACGACGTGAAGGCCGCGGAGCGGGCCGGGCCTTCACCTCGAAGGCGGAGGACCTGCGGCGGCAGCTTACGGAGAAGGAAGCCGAGCTCGAGGGGAAGTACCGGGCACTCAATGCCGACCCGCGGGCACAAGAGCGGAACGCGGTCAGGCAAGCCGAGAGCGACCTCGTGGACAGGGCCGCCAGCGACGCGGTTGACCAGGCGACCGAGGACCTGAAGGCCAAGCTCGGCCGGATCGACGATGCGTACCCCCCTGACACCCCGAACGTAGCCGCGCAGCGGCGCGCGGCGATCGAGCGGGCACACGATGACTACGCCCGCGCCGCCGCGCAGGCGCGAGTCGAGGCGATCGAGGGCCGCCGGGCTTTTTACGAGCAGCAGCGCATGGAGTCGGGCGCCCCCAAGGCCTTCGACGTTGAGGTCAGCCACCTGGACCGGCTGCTCGCGGAGGCCACCACCTGGCGCGACGGCCTGGCGGGAGGGCCGTCTGACCCGCGGCGGTTCTCCTCCGGCGGCGAGTCGCCGCTGAAGCGAACGCTGAATGACATCAGGGAGGGCAACGCGCGCGCTCAGGCCATCGGTAAGGAGGTCGTCGACGTGCGCGACCAGCTGATGACCAGGCCAGGCCCCAACGACGTGGCCGCGGCCGGCGCCCTCCTCCTCGACGGCGAGGCGCAGGCGCGCAGGATCTACGTCGGCAACGCCGGCAAGGGCGGCGGCGAGCCGCCTGCCGAGGAGATCCACATCAGGAATGCCGACGGATCGAACGTCCGCGGCCGGCAGCAGCGGTACGGGACCCCCGATGACCGGTTCGTCGGGAGCGTGCCCAATCGCGCGAGCGATGCCGAGGCCAAGCTCCTAGCCGACGTCCGCGGGCAGCTCACGCAGCTCCGTGACAGCGGGACAGAGCCAGCCGGGACCCTGGTGGTCGGCTCCAGCAAGCTGATGTGCCCGAGCTGCCAGAAGCTCATGCACGAGATCGGCGGCGAGTTCCCGGGCATCCAGGTGGTCCTCGCGACCGACACCGAGACGGTCGTCTTCGACTCCTACGCGGCGGAGCAGCATCCCGCCTGGGTGTGGGGCAGCCAGGACGTGGGGCAGCTCAAGCCCGTCGACCTGGGCATGGACGCGATCAGGCACGCCGGGCCGGGCGCGAACGCGACCCCCCCGTCCGCCGCGCCGGAAGGCAAGCCGTACATCCCGGAGGCCGACGTGCGGGTGCTCTCGGCCAGCGACTTCGCCGTTCCCGACATGTCGGCCGCCCTCGACCCCAGCGCCGACCCGGCGAAGTTCCAGGCGCTGGCGCAGGCGTTGCGCGACCGGGCCGTCGCGACCGGCCGGATCCAGGCGGTCATCCAGGACGGGCACGGCAACCTTCGCTGGGCGCAGGGCGGATCGCAGGCCATGCTGTCACCGGAGCTTGACCGGTTCGACCTGGGCGACGGCGGCCGGATCCTGGTCCGCACGACCAGCGGCGCGATCGACGTCAACGACCCCGGCTCGATCGCCCGGCTGTCCGCGCGGGAAATACGGGACCGCACCCTCATCCTGCCGCCGGACGGCAACCCGGTTCAGGTCGAGTGGTCGGCGCGGATGGACATGCTGCGCTCGGGAGAGTTCATCCGGCCGCACGACAGCCCGGTCGACACGAGGCTGACCGGCCTCAACCTGGACGCGGTAGACCGCGTCGGCCGGCCTGGAGACCGTGGCCGGTCATGGCGGCGACGAGGGCGTCAAGATCGGCAACGGCCAGGAGATCACGCCGGCCCAGCTGGCGTTCGCGCTGTCCCAGATCGACACGAAGATCAGCCCGATCGAGGACAACACGATCCTGAACGCGCTCATCTGCGAGCCTCGGGACCGACGACAGCGCTGGCGTCAACAAGGCGGCCGCGCTCGCGACGGCCGCCGGCCGTACCGTCCGGGCGGCGGACACCACGGTCATCGTCAGCAAGACCGGACAGTACGTCGCCGACAAGCTCGACACGAAAGCCGGGGTTCCCCAGTTCGTCACCCGGGAAGACCACGTGCCCGCGGGCTCGTGGAAGGATTACCACCCGCAGGGGAACGAGTCGCCGATCGCCAGCGCGCTCAACCCGCCCGTCGGCCGCTCTGATCAGTGGGCGCCGCTGAGCGGGAAGGATGCGGCCGAGCCCACCGGATCCCTTGTCATCGGACAGGGTCAGCCAGGCGCTCACCCAGCTTGGCGACCAGCGCCGCGATGACCAGCGGCGGCTCGCCGGGCTTAACGGCGAGCTCCAGGACGTCACGGCCGCGCTGGCGCAAAATCCCGCGGCCGACACGGCCCGCGCGCTGAACGGCCAGCTCAGCGAGATCCGCCAGGAAGTCGCCCGGCTGGACCTGGAGGAACGGGAGCGGGGTGAGCAGGTCCAGCTCCTGACGGCCCTGGAGGAGGCGCGTGCCCGCCACGAGGACGCCAGCCAGCGGCTCGCCGAGGCCAAGCGCCAGGCGGAGCAGGGCGGGTCGGATGACTACGGCTCGCTGGCGGCCTACGAGCTGATGACCCGCCACGACGTCGCCGACCTGAGGGACATCGTCGTGGCCTGGGAACGGGGCCACCCGCCCGACCTGCTGGACAGCCGGCTCTGGCTCGCGCAATCCCAGGGCGGCGCCGACCGGATACGCGCGGCCGCCGCCGCGATCGACGACCTCCGTGACCCCGCCGTGCCGCCGTCGCAAGAACGGATCCAGGCGGCGCTGGACGCCGTTCGCCTGGCACGCGAGGCAGGCGAGGTGGCGGGGCTGCTGCCAGGCTCCCTCACCCTGGGCTACCGCAACCCCGATCACAACTGGCAGGCCGAGCTCTCCGGCCTTGAGACGCGCCTGGCGGAAGCCGCCGACGGCACCAGGCCGCTGGACCCGGCCGTCCTCGACTCCGCCGCGGACTACCTCGCGGCCGGCGCGGGCCACGCTGGCCAAAGCGTCGCCCGTTCGCAGCACGACCTGCGGCTGCGAACGGAGATGGTGGCGCACGGGTCGACCGTGGACCCGCTCACCGGCTCGATCCTGGCCGTCCCCGCGCTGGGCGAGCCCGCGGAAGCGGAGCCGCCGCCCTTCTCGATGGTCCCCGCCATCTTGTCGACGCTGCTGGACCCGCGGGGCATGCTCGGCCTGGACGGCGTCCCGCTGGAGGACCGGCTCGCGGCCAGCCTCAGCTCGGCCGACCAGGCACTGCTGCGCAACCTCCTGGACGGGGCGGGGGCGGAGGTCAGGGAGGGCGACTTCGGGTTCCAGCTCGCCGCCATGGTCAAGCGGGTGCCCTACAACGACACGCACCTGGAGTCCATGCCGCAGGCGGGCCTGCACGACGCGCAGACCCAGCAGGTGAGCTTCTGGCCGCGGTGGTACGACATCCGGCTGCCCGACGGCACGCACGCGCTGCTCATCGTGGCGGACAACATACGGGAGGAGCGCTCGTTCACTCACGAGGTCTACCCGCACTCGATCCGCGCCGGGATCGAAGCACCGGGCGGCGTGCTGGGCCTCAGCGGGATGTTCCGGGTGCAGTACTCCGACAAGACCACGTTCGAGATGAACCACGAGGGTGCCCGTGCCGTCGTCGGCTGGGTGCACGAGCCGGGCGGCGGCTGGCGGCAGGTCTCCGGTTACCTGCCCGGGGAGTCGGTCCATCAGGAGGTCAAGCGCAGCGCCGGGTGGGACATCGCGTACGGCGGGGACGTGACCGCCGGCCCGCTGGATGTCGGCCTTGGCGGCAAGCTCAAGTACAAGCGGGTGGTCAGCGAGGACGGCACCGAGTCCTACACCAGGACCAACTTGTTCGGCGTGGCGTACAACCAGGACTTCGGGCTGATCCAGCCCGCCCCGCACCCGGGCCTTGAGGCGCCGCTCCCCGACGGCGGCCGGGTCTACATCAGCTACAACCCGCAAAAGGACGGCAAGGTCGCCGTCGAGGTCTGGCCGGTCCGCGCGCGGGACGCTGACGGCGTGCCGACGGTCACCCCCAAGCCCGTGAACCTGGAGACCCCGGTGATCGGCGGGATCCGCCGCTGGCTGCTTGAGCACGGCGCGCCGCGCGAGATCCTGCCGCCCGAGCCGCCGGTGCTGCCCGACGCGACGCGGCCTGGCCTTCCGCGGGGCACGTCCGTGCCGGGATCGAGGCTGCCCGGCGAGCCGCCGCTTCTCACCCCCGGGCAGCAGGCAGCCTTCGACGCGCAATATCAGCGGGCCGTCCAAAGCGGCGATCCCGCCCAGATCGAGAAGTGGAACGAGGAACTGGCCAAGGCGCTCAACGACGCGGCCGACGCGCGGATCGCGGCCGCCACCCAGCATGCCAGGGACGCCTCCGAGGCGGCCGAGGCCGCCATGCGACGCCTGCGCACGACCGAGTCAGGCGACGTGACCTAGCAGCGGGAACCAGCCACTACCCCGGGCGCGCCCTGTGGCGGAAGTGGCTAGCGGGACGGCCCCGCGCCCCCACGTTCTTGTCCTCTTCCAGCTCCTCTAGCTGCCCGACCATGAGCCGGCGGAACGTGTCGCGCTGCAGCGGCGTGCCCGTGACCGCCTCGTGCAGCAGGCGCAGCTGCAAGATCGTGAACGGCTCAGGCAGCAGCCGGTAGGGGTCGGGCATGCTGGCGTACTCGCCGCGGACCCGCGTCACGGCATTGGCGATGATCTCGCCGTGCTCGAACGGCAGGTCGCCGAACTGCGCCAGGACGAGATCGCCGCCCGCGTCCGGCGCCCCGCCCGGCCCGGTCACCGGCACCAGCTTCGTGCGCTCCAGGTCACGGCCCGCGAGGCGGCCGGCGGGCACGACGTCCAGGTGCGCGGCCGACAGCACCCAGCCCCGGCTGTCGCGCCCGGGGGCGTCGAACACCCGCAGTTGCACCGGGCTTATGCCCTCGATCCCCGCCTTCTCCCGCAGCGACCGCTGGACCGCGGTGATGAGCGTCTCGCCCTCGTGCAGGAACGTCCCGGGCAGCCGCCACCCGCCGCCGGTCCCGTCGGCCGCCTCGGGCGGCTGGAAGACCAGCAGGACCGACAGGGATCCGCCGCCGGGGGCCACCGTGAGCAGTGCGGTGTCCACGGCCACCGACGGCCGCTTGTAGTCATCGAGCGTCCGGCCCGTCCTGTCCCGGTACGCCCCGGCCTCACGCGCCTCCATGCCGGCAGGCTACCGGATTGGAGCGGACGCGCTCTAAATACCTAGACTTTAGATCAAGTCTGCTCTAAAGTTTCTTTCGAGCATAGTTGCTCTAAAGATGGGCGGCCACAGCCCAGACAGGAGAACAACGTGGCCAGAACCGCTCGAACGCCAGCCACCGCCGCACGCCGCGTCGCCGCATGGACCGCCACCGCGGCCGCCGTTGCCGCGCTGTGCGGCGGCTGCGCGGCCCGCGGCGCCAGCACGCTCCCGGCGGCGCCCGTCGCCTCACAGCAGCTCCCCAGCGTCCAGCCCGGACAGCAGGTGCCGCTGGTCGGCTTCATCGACGGGCCCGACGGGTCACGTACGCCAACGTGCCCGCGAGCTACCTGTTCAGCCTGGACAGCGCCGTGATCAGGCCGGCCGCCGTCGCGCGACCTGCGAGAACCTGCTCCCGGCGATCCGCGCCAGCTCCGGCCCGGTGCTGATCCTCGGCTACACCGATGGCCTGGGCACGCGCGCGCACAACGACGTGCTGTCCCAGCGCAGGGCCGACGCGGTCGCGCCTGGCTGGTCGGCAACCACATCGATGCGCGCCGGGTCAACGCCGCAGGGCAAGGGCGAGGCGACCAGCAAGATCGACCCGTCACAACGCCGAGTGGAGATCGTCCTGAAATGAAGCGCAGCGAAGATGACCATGTTCTCGTCCTGGGCGCGGCGGGCGGCCGCGCCCGTCGCCGTCGCCCTGATCGCGGGCGGGGCACTGGCCGGCTGCGCCCGGCAGTCCGCGGCCGCGGCCGCGGACTGCGGCCAGTACCAGTACTCGGCCGACAGCACCGCCAACCCGGACCAGCCGCCCCGGGGCACGTTCAAGATGGTGCTGGTCCTGCTCGACCTGTACTCCAACTCACCCGCAGATGGCGGCCGCGATCGACCCAGGACATCCGCCCGTACCTGCAGTCCGCGGTGGACGACGGCGCGTTCGTCAAGGTGGACGTCGACGGCGGAACGGGCACGCAGGTCCAGAGCCCCGGCTGCTTCGACGGGACCCAGCCGTTCCTCGTCACCCGGGCGAACGAGTCGCGCAGCAGAAAAGCGCAGTCGTCGGCGGTGACCGCGCTCGACAGCATACTCACGGGCTTCATCGAGTCGGTGAAGGTGTCGCCGCAGGGAAGCGCGAGCAGGCTCCTCCACGAGAGCGCCGGACCAGGTCAGCGGTCTGCGGGCCAGCGCGCCCTTCCCGGTCGGCGCCGTCCAGGTCATCCTCTGGAGCAACCTGCTCGGGAACACCAGCCAGTCCGACTGCCTCAACGTCAACGGCGTCCCGGGAACGCCCGCCTACGCGTCCGCGATCGCCAAGCGGTGCTTCAGCGAGGGCCAGCTGGCACCGGTCCCCGGCGCCGGCCATGGACATCCTCGGCGTCGGCGCCGGCGCGGTCAACGACCAGCAGTCGCTGCTGGCCAACGATCTCGCGAGCGCCCTGTGCGGCGAGTACGGCCACGG
The DNA here is from genome assembly GCA_963735415.1 of uncultured Actinomycetota bacterium. Classification (GTDB taxonomy): domain Bacteria; phylum Actinomycetota; class Actinomycetes; order Streptosporangiales; family Streptosporangiaceae; genus Trebonia. Next base: position 319,960 of record CAVTLB010000016.1, read on the forward strand.
CTGCCAGGTGACGCCCGCCTAGCGCACGCCGCCAGTCCCTGAGAGCAAGCACGTGGAAGGAAATCGCACCGTGCCCCTACTCGAGAAGCCCGACGACCACTTCGAGCCAGCGCGGATCCGGTCCGTGGTGATCATCACGGCGTGCGCTGGCGGCCGTCGGCCTGCTGCTGGCCTGGGTGTGGCTGAGCCAGACTGCCGACGCTGATGAAGACGATGCTGACCGGCGCCATCACCACCGCCGCGCTCAGCGCGTTCATCGCGGGCAACACCTACCGGCTGCGCGACGTCCGCAAGCGGGTCGGCAACCAGGTCAGGGCCGGCCAGCACGACAAGATGCAGGCCCTGGCGAAGCTGCCGCCCAGGGAGACCATCGGCCACCGGTTCGCCGTGGCCGAGGTGGGGACCGCGCTGGCCGCCCTGGTCCTCGTGCTGGCCATCATCTACGCGCGCGACCTCGCCAACGGGGTCCAGATGACCGTCTCGGTGTCCGTCCTGGGCCTGGTGGCGTGCGCCCTGTGCTTCGTCGGCGGCAGCTGGGTCCGCCCCGTTGACTGACACCCCTCGCGGCCCGGCCCCACGTCCTGCACGCCGGCCGACAGGAGACCAGCCGTCATGCCACGCGCTTACCAGCCAGATGCTGAGCCCCTGGCGGCTGCGCGGTTACCGGCCAGGTGGCCTGGCCAAGAGGCTGCTGCGCCGCGTCGGCGACGTGGATGTCGCCGTCGCCGGCGCGGAGAACGCGCCACACCGTGCTCTCCGAGATGACCAGCAAGGACGTCCAGCATGGTGAAGGCATCGGCGGACGACGCGCTGATCGCCGTCGAGGAGCAGATCAAGGACGTCCAGAACGGGAACTGGAGCTCATCGAGGGCGACCACCACCAGAAGAAGGCGGAGCCGCGGCGGCACCGGATCGAGCAGGCGGCCGCGTGGCGCGGCGTCGGCATCGAGGAGCGGATCACCCAACCTCACCTGCCCAGGCCCGCGCCGGGCGGCGATCATCACGCTGCTGGCCAGCCTGGACTTCTACATCTTCGCCCAGGCCTACGCGGCCGCGGACGGGAGCATCAGGGACTGGCACGACCCCCGGTGGTGGCTGGGCGGCCTGCTCGGCCTGTGCGTCTTCGTGGTCGGCGTGGTCTTCAGCCACGCGCTGAAGAACCTGATCGCGGCGCGGGCGCAGCGCGAGCTGCTCAAGCGAGGCGGACGAGGGCCTGCTCACGATCGACCCGGCGGTGCGCGAGAAGCTGGTGACGATCAGGTCGCCGCTGCTGTCGCTGCTCAGCGCCGGGGCATCTTCGCCGTCCTGCTCTGGGCCGGCTTCCTGCTCCGCCTCCAGGGCTCGGCCACCTCCAGCCTGGTGATCACCTTGTTCCAGTCCCTCATTCCGCTCGTGGGGGTCGCGGCCGAGCTGTTCCTGTTCGACCCGTTCCACCGCGTGCTGCCGGGCTTCGGGCGGCGGCACCGGCGAGCTGAGCAGGAAGCTCGCCCGCCTCGAGCACCAGCTCGAGGGCATCCAGCGCAAGATGGAGCACCTCATCGCCGGCATCGAGCGGCACTACGGCGTCGAGCACGCCGTCCTCGACGTCGAGCAGCAGGACATGGGCCTGAAGCCGGCCGACCCGCCTGCCCACGCCGCACCCGTGACCAGGAAGGTCCATGATGCTCTGGGATGACATCCTCCAGCCCAAGCCGGGCGACAGCCGCAAGTACTTCGGCCGGCACATCAACGGCAAGTACTACAAGATCAGGCGGGACGCGACCGCCGACGGCAAGGTCAAGAAGATCGACATCTGGGTCCGCCGCGACCGGACCCGCGACGACAAGCTGCGCAACAAGGCCTTCGACAAGGGGGAGACCAGCCCCAGGTACCGGCTCAGGCCGGGCTACCGGGACTACGCCCACTGGTCGTTCCGCCCCGGCGCGGGCGGCCTCGACCCGAAGATGAAGGACCCGTCGAAGTTCTTCGGCCTCGACGGCGGCAAGTGGCACAGAAGCGATGGGCGGCAGGCGCCCATCCGCGACGTCAAGAACGTGCTGCGCGGCCAGGGCAGCAAGAAGTACTTCCGCAAGGGCTAGGCCCCAAGGCGGGCGGAAGCGAGGTCACCATGAACGAAACGGCAGGCGAGTAAGCGCGATGGCTCACGTGTCGGGCAGCCGTCCCGGGCGCCAGCCCGGGGCGGACTGGCTGATGTTCCTCGGGGCGGGTGCGTCGGTACCCGCCCCGGCCATGCTGCCAGCCTTCGAGGCACTGGCCCGCGGCGTCCTCGGCGCCATCGGCTGGGAACGCGTCTGGGACAAGAACGGAACGGGCTGGTGGCGGCACGCGTCCTACCCGGAATTCGAGTCAGACGCCGTGGCGGCGGAGGTCCTCTTCGGGACCCTCCACATGTTCGGCGTCCCCTTCGCCGGCCAGGTCGCCCGCGTGCTCAGCGATCCGGCGCGCACGCCCAACGTGGTGCACCACGTCGCGGCCGTGGTGCTCGCCAACGGGGGGATGGTCTGGACGACCAACGTGGACCTGATGGTGGAGCGGGCGTCCGCCGCCCTGTACCCGGCGCCCGCCCGGGCGGGCCGGGCCGCGGACAAGAGCGGCGGCCTGCTCGCCGCGCTGCGGGAGGCCGGACCGGGCACGCTGGTGAAGTTCCACGGGACCGCCGAAGCACCCGCGACCCTCGCCTTCACCGACCGGGAGCTGATGACCCCGCTGCCCCGGGCCGACGTTGACCACCTCGCGGAACTGGCCCGCGGCAAGAGGATCATCCTGTACGGGTACGCGGGCGCGGACGCCGACCTGGCTGGCCTGCTTGACGCGGCGTTCGAGGTGGCGGCGGAGGTCGTGTGGTATGAGCCGGTCACCAAGCGCCGTGACGACATCCGCGAGGCCTTCCCCGCCGCGCGGCTGCGCTTCGCGCCGGGCCGGCACCAGGCGGCAGCAACCCGGAGAAGTTCCAGGCGACGGCGCGGGAGTTCCACGCCGCCGTGACCGCCGCCGGCTTCACGCTCCCCGCCCCCCTCGTCGCTGAGTTCACCGCGCTCGGCAGCGCGCCCGATGTCCCGGCCCTGAGCCCGCGGAAGGTCCCCGGGCTCACCCACGCGCGCCTCGTCGCGCGCTTCGGCCCGGTGCTGAAGGAGCGGGCGGCGCTGGCCGCCGCCCGCCGGGAGGACCTGTGGCACGGCCGGTGGCAGGCCCTGGTCCCGCACCTGAGGTGGGCGGTCAGCCGCAGCCTGTACAGCCAGGGGACCGCGGCCCGCGCGATCCGCCTGGGCAGCCGTGCGCTGCCATTGCTCGGCGGCCGGGTGCTCGGCGGCCGGGTGCTCGGCGGGGCCGCCCGGCGAGCGCGCGACGTCATCGTCTCGCGGCAGTGCGCGCTCCTGCTCGCGAGGGACCGCTGGCGGGAGCTCGCGGACCTGACCGACTGGGCCACCAGGCACCGGGTCCTTCCCAGCGGTGATCCCTACCCGGCCGACCTGTACTACCGCGCGTTCGCCCAGCGGCACATGCTGCAGCCGGCCGCCGCCAGGCAAAACGCCGAGGCCGCGGCCAGCGGGCTGGCCTCGGCGCTCGACCCGGAGCGGCTCGCCGGGGCGCTGCTTGAGGCGTCGGCGGCGGCGGTCTACCAGGGCCGGTTCGAGGATGCCCTCAGGTACGCGTTCGACCTGCGGCGCCGGCGCGGCCGGTACGCCATCCCGCGCTGGCAGGCGTGGGGAGGCTGCATGGAGGCGATAGCGCTCTGCCATCAGGGCAAGCCGGCGCGGGCACGGGAAGCGCTCAGGGGTGCCTGGGAAAGGTTCGAGGACGAGGAGCGCTGGGGAGGCTCTTCGACCTGGAGACCGTGTACCTCCTCGCGAACCGCGTCAGCATCGCGCTGGGCCAGCCGGAAGAGGATCCTCCTCCCGTCAAGGGCGGAGCGCGCGCACCCCGCCAGCGTGACGACCTCGACCTCGTCCTGGCCGACATCGCCCTGGCCCGTCACGACCTGGACGACGCCCGGGCCCGGTACCAGCGCGTCAGCCGCGAGCCTTCGTGCCCGGCGGCCGCCCTGCCCGCCGCCCTCGGGCTAGCGGAAATCCAGCGGCTCGGCCACGGCGCCACGGCCGCGGGCAGCTTCGCCCGAATAGCCGGCACCGCGCACGACGGCGGGGCATACTGGCTGGAAGTCCAGGCCCTGATCGGAATGGCGTTGTCCGGCGACGACAGGGCAGATCATCTCTGGCAACGAACGCGACCTCACCTTTCCCTGTCCTTGCAAGCCTGGCACGTTACTGAACTGGCGGTCGGAAATCCGCGTGTCCTATGGACAATGACCATCTGAGCCGGACGGCCTGGGTCGCCACGCGCCCGGCGGACGTGGCGGCCATCGCGCGGGACACGCTCACCTCACCGGCCCTGTCCGCCCTCGTCGGGCACCTCGGCGGCCCGGTCATCAGGGACGTCCCCGATGACCTGGAAGCCTTCCTTGAGTGGTCCCGCCACGCCCTCGACACCCGGGGCGGCGCCGAGCGGGATCAGGCCCCGGCCGCGCGCTTTTCCGCGAGCGCCTACGCGCTCTTCCTCGCCGCCGCCCGCGAGCTGGGCATGCTGACCACCCCCGCGCCAGCCCTCGGCGAGTATGACCTCACCGCGATACTCGGCGGCACCGTCATCGGCAACCACCTGCGCGTGACGCTCACCGCCGACCTTGACCGGCGGGGGACCGCCCTGGGCACGCTGCGTCGGGCTCACCGCCCATCGTCCGCTGACCGCGCAAGAGCAGGCCAGGGCCGAGGCCGAGGCCGAGACGAGCGAGTGGCAGAACCTGCTGCGCGAGATGACCGAGGCCTTCGGCCCGCCCGCACCGCGCCCGCCAGCGACGGCCGATCCGCCCGCCACCTTCCAGGCGGCACTGGACCGGGAATTCGCCACCCGCGATGGCGGGGCGTTCAGGATCCTCGTCGCCCCGTCCCCCGAGCCAGGTCGCCGGGCCAATACCGGGGACTCCGTCACTTACCTCGCCCGCCAGGTCCCGCCGGCTGCCAGGCGCCGGGTCCTCCTGGTCACCAGCGCGATCTACGCGCCGTACCAGTTCTTCCTGTCGGCGCCCAGGCTCCTCGCCGCCGGGACCCGCCACGTCGAGCTCGTCGGCAGCCCCACCTCGACCACCACCCACCTCCCCGTGCTCACCCAGCGAATAGCCCAGGAAATCCACTCCGCCGCCACCGCCGCCAGCCACCTCTGGCGCACCCGGTGAGGACCAGGCCAGCGCCTAGAGCGCGCGAAGGGCTACGGCTGACTCGACGAGTCCGTCGTGCTCGAGTTGCCTCAGGACATCCTCGATGGACTCCGGCGGGTTGGTCCGGGAGTCCGCGATCTGGCGGATGCAGCCGGCTACCACCGGTCCCTCGATGCCAATCTGGTCCAGGACAAAGGCATCTGGAGACTTTGCCTCGATTTCCCATGGCTCAAGGGCGGCTACAGGGAAATGCCTGAGGTTGCGCGTGACGATGACCTGCGCGCCGGACTTGATCGCGGCGGCCAGGACGTGCCGGTCGTCCGGGTCGGGAAGCTTCAGGCCCTCGATCAGCGGCTCGTATCCCGTCACCAGGCAGTCCCTGACCGCATTGTTCATCAGCTCGCGAAGGCGGCCCAGCCTCGCCGCAGGGATGTCCGGGCGGTTCCGCCGCAAGGCGTCCGTCATCTCATCAAGGATCTCATTTGTCCATCTTGCCCGAATTATTCTTGCCTGGGCGATTCTTATGAGGAGATCGCGCAGGGTATTCGGGTAGAGCGCGTTAGCGTCGTAGAGCACGGTGAACGACATCGGCTAGTAAAGCCCCAGTTCCTGGCTGAGCTGAGTCAGCTCGTCGGCCGCGCGCCGCCGCTCTAGGTCATCCTCGGTCCTGTACTTGCGCAAGTCCTCGTAGTTGATCCTCCGGTGCGTCCCGACGAGCCGGTAGGGAATCGCGCCTGAGTCAAGCAGCCTGATCAGGTACGGGCGGGATACGTTCAGGTAGTCCGCCGCCTGCTGCGTCGTGCAGCTCGGCGGAGCTGGGCATGATGTGGACGGCTTCTCCTGCCGCCAGGTAGCCGAGGATGGTGGCGAGCAGGACCGCCGCCTCCCGCGGCACGATCAGGGCGTCGTCGCCGGCCAGCTCGCCCGCGATCTTGACGGGGTCGGTGCCCTGGTGCGTGGCCAGGTACTCGCTGATCCGCCTAGCCGCTCGACGGGCAAGCTCTTCATCGCTTCCCCCGCGCCCCCTGGCACTGTCGGTCTGACCGCGCATGCCAACTCCTCCCCTCACCACGTCATCTAACCGCAGTATTCGCAACGATCGAAATATCTTCAAGCGTTCCCCCCGGGAAGGCTATCGAACACGATGTCACGCAGAGGTGCTCTCACCGAGATGACAGGATCGGTTCATGAACGACGACGCCCGGGCCTGGCTGCTCGTGGACGTCTTCCGGACCGGAAAACTCTACGGGGAGAGAGCCGGCGAGCGCTCCAGGACAGGCTGTCCCGGCGGAAACCCAGATGTCACGGGAACCGCCGCTTGATAGCCTCGGGCCGTGCCAGAGCTACAGCGGCTGAATCCCGGCCACGCTCCGGCGGTGCTGGCCTTCGAACTGGCGAACCGCTCCTACTTCGCCGCCTTCATCTCCGACCGCGGCGATGAGTACTTCGACCAGTTCCCCGAGCAGCACAGCGCCCTGCTGGCTGAGCAGGAGGCCGGCACCGGCGCCTACTACGTGCTCGTCGCCGAGGACGGCTCGGTCCTGGGCCGGTTCAACCTGTACCGCTTCGAGGACGGCGCTGCCGAGCTCGGCTACCGCGTCGCGCAGCACGCCGCCGGCCGGGGCCTGGCGACCGCGACCGTGCGGGAACTGTGCGGGCTGGCGGCGGCCCGGCACGGGCTGCGCACGCTCAGGGCCGCCACCTCCCGCGATAACACCCCTTCCCAGAGAGTGCTGGCCAAGGCCGGGTTCGTCCCGGTCGGCCCGGTCGATCCGGCCCGCATCGGCGGTAAGCAAGGCACCTGGTACCAGCGCGACCTAACCGCCGGCGACGCGCCACAGCAGCGGGTCGCGGCAACGGACCACGCGAGCGGCTAACTCGCCGCAGCATCCTGCTCTACGCCGGGCAGCCTCGTGAGGAAGTTCGCATCCGTCTTTCCCCGCCACCCGGCCGGTGTCAGCTGGCCGTGGCCGGGTCGAAGCCGTACCGGCGTTCGCGGACGGCCGCCACGACCCTGGCGACCCGGGCGTCGAAGGCGTCTAGTTCTTGCGCCTCGGCCGCGCTGGCGACGAACGCGCGTCGGTCGCACAGGACGCCCGCCCGCCAGATCCGTTCGATGGCCCGGGTCGCGGTGATGCCGGTCAGCGGGTCGCCGGACACGAGCATGAGGTCGGCGCGCTGGCCGGGCGCGGTGTGCCCGCGGTCGGCGAGGCTGAACACTCGTGCCGGAGCGGCGGTCGCGGCGTTCAGCGCCTGGGCGGGCGTTAGGCCGCAGCGGGCGAGCAGTTCCAGCTCCCGGTGCAGGCTTGCCCCGAATACGGTTCCCGGCTCGGTGCGTCGGTGCCGGCCAGGATCGTGACGCCCGCGCCGGCCAGGCGGCCGACGTTCTCCTCAGCACGGGAATAGGGTGGCATTTCCTGCCCGCGCCGCCCTGATGCGCCAGAGGTCAGCCGCCGCGCCTGTGCGTCCGCGAGTGCCCCGGCCAGTCGCGGGTCCGCGGCGACAGCGGCCCCGCCCGGTTCGCCCAGGACGTTCTCGATGGTGGCCAGCGTCGGGACGACCGCGATTCCGGCCTCGGCGATCCGCCCGGCCAGGGCCTTGTCCAGTTCGCGGTCCACGGGCACGTGCGCGACCACGTCGATGCCCGCGGACACGACCTCGCCCACCCCGGCCGCGGAGCTGACGTGCGCGACGACCACGAGTCCGCGACTATGCGCGGCCCTGGTCAACGCGGTGATCGTGTCCAGGTCCAAAGACGGCATCGCCCGCGGGCCCGCCGTGCCCGAGGGACCGAAGATCTTCAGGTAGTCCGAGCCTTCGGCGACGCGGTCCGCCACGAACTGCCCGGCCTGCTCCGGGCCGGTCAAGGTCGGGAACGGGGCGTACATCATCGAGGGATGCCCGCCCGGCGCAGTGGCGCCAATCCCCGCGGAACGCACATCGGCCACGTCCGGCCGGGTCCTCGCCTGTTGCCTGGCTGCGGCCATCACGTCGGCCTGGCTGAACATGTCCAGCGCGGTGGTCACGCCGAAGGTGCAGCCCCTGCGCCAGGGCGCCGGGCACCAGGTGGATGTGCGAGTCAATCAGCCCCGGCAGGATGGTGCCGCCCTCCGCGTCGATTACCTCGTCGCCGTCTTGGGCGGTGGGACCGGTGGCGCAGTCGGTGATGATGCCGTCGGCGAACCGGACTGACGTCCAGTCCCGCAGCCGGGCGCCGTCAAAGACCCTCGCGTTGACGATCGCCGTTGCCTTGGACACGAGGCCCCTCCCGAACGGATGCCCTTGATGGTCAGGGGTGGCTGGACGACGTCAGCGAAAGCCGTAGGAGCCGACTTCGTGCAGCATCGTGAGCACTGGGGGCTCATCGAACCGCTCGTCGGGGGTCGCGCGGAGCCGCTGGAAGGCCTTGAGCTGCTGCAGCACCTGCGGGCCTTCGTCCATCTCGGCGAAGGACACGAATGTCACCTTGTCTTCGAGCTGGAACGTCGCGTACCGCAGGCCCCTCGGCTTGACCGAACGCATCTCCTCGTACATCTCCCGGAGCGACTCCAGGCCTTCTTCAACCCCGTCGGGCCTGACCTTGCAGCGGATCATCACCTGCATGACGGCTCCTTGTCCCGGTCGCCGGCGGCCTGACGCCCCGGTCTTTCGCTGACAGTATGTATTCTGAAATACATTCTGTCAAGCCAATGCTAGAATGATGGTCATGGCCACCCGGAAGTACGAGCAGCGCCTGCGAGCTGATGCGGCGGCGGAAACACGGCGCCGCATCCTCGACGCGGTCTACCAGTGGTTGCGCGAGGCGCCTTCGGAGCCGGTCAGCATCGACCGCATCGCCCGTATGGCCCGCGTCGCGCGGCCCACCGTCTACCTGGCCTTCGGCTCACGCGCCGGATTGTTCGAGGCGGTCGGGGCGGACCTGCTGGAGCGGGGCGGGTTCGATCGCATGCTGCAGGCCGCCGCTCACCCCGACGCTCGCGAAGCCCTGCGCGGGGGGATCCGCGGGGTCGTGGAGATGTACGCGGCTCATCGGGACGTGCTGCGAGTGCTGTCCTCGATGGCCCTGCTTGACGCCGCCGCGGTCGGCGGCGCGATCGCGCGGATGGAACAAGGCCGGGCGGGCGGAATGGCCCGCCTCGCTCAGCGCCTGGCTGACCAAGACGCGCTGCGCGCCGATGTCACCGCCGGCCAAGCCGCCGACCTGCTGTGGCTACTGACGAGCTTCGACAGCTTCGACCTGCTGTACACCGGCCGGGACCTGTCCATCGAGAAGACCGCGACGACACTGATCACCACCGCCGATCGCAGCCTGTGCCGCTGAGGCATCCGGGCTAGTGGCGGCAGGCTAACGTCCGGCCAGCTTGGCTACGACCGGAGCGAGCGCGTCGGCCGAGCCGGCGCCGAAGACGAAGTAGGAGAAGCCGATCTCCTCCCGCCGCCGCTGGATCTCCTCGGCGGCGGCTGCCGGGTCATCCGGAAGCATGGCCAGCGAGTCCGCCGTGCGCAGCGCGGCCGGGTCGGTGTCGGGGGGCGCCATGAACGGCGCGCGAGTGTCGCCGATAACCGTGACGTGGTTCGCGAGCTCGACGTCCCGGATGGCGCGCAAGTCGCGTGCCAGCCGCGCGACTTGCGCCCGGGGCTCACCCGGCAACTGCGCGAAGGTGACCGTATCCGCGACCTCGGCCGCCAGCGCCTGGGCCTTCGGGCCGCGTACGGCCATCGCCACCGGCGTGTGAAGGCCGGGGCCGTCGAGGTCTCGCAGCGCCCTGACGGTCTCGCGCACCTGAGCCAGCCGCTCGCCCGGCGGGACCACGGGCAGTCCCCGCTCGCGGAGCTCGTCCTCAATTCCTGGCCTGCCGGTGCCGATGCCCATCTCGAAGCGGCCGTCAGTGAGAACCGACAGGGAGTGCGCTTCCCACGCCGTCATCCATGGCGGCCGGAACGGGGAGGCATACACCCAGGTCCCCACGCGCAGGTCGGCAAGGGCAGCGGCCAGGGCCAGCGCGGGGCCGGGCGCCGGCTGCCATTGCGGGACGTCGGGCATCAGCAGCGTCGAGTACCCGCTGTCGGCGATGCGGCGCACGCGGTCTCGCCACGTCGGCAGGTCAGTTGCGAACGGCGCAACGACCCCGAACCGGAACGGTCTCGTCATGTCTGGACTCCTACGGCTATGCGGGCCGGGCTGGGCTGGGCTGGGCGCAGGGACCAGGGACCAGGGACCAGGGACGATCTTGTCAGGCGTCCAGGCTGATCCGGGACACGATGCCAGGGGAATCAGCGCGGAACGTCGCCATGGTCGGCGTGAGCCCCATGGTGACGTAGACGCGGCGGCCGTCGGGGCTGACGGCCACTCGCGCCGGGGCGCTGCCGACCTGTACCGGCGCACCGACCTGCCGCATCGCCTGCGCGTCGATGACCGACACGCTCTCGTCGAAGAGGTTGCTGACGTACACGCGCCGGCCGTCCGGGCTGACTGCCATCCCGAAATGCGGGCCGGCCTGCGGTAGCGAGACCTTGTTGACGGTTTTGAGCGTGCTGGTGTCAACGGCCAGCAGCCTGTCGCCGCCGGCAGCGCCTGGCGCGACGAGGGCGGCGTACAGGCGGCGGCCGTCGCCGCTGACGGCCATCGATTCAGTCTCATACCCCAGGCTGACCGGGCCGGCGACCGTGCGGCCGGTGGCGGTGTCGATCGCCACCAGGTCGCATTTAGCGCCGCGGCACACGTAGGCACGGCCGCCGTCCGGGCTCAGCGTCACGTCCGAGCTGTCGGCTGGCAGGGTGATCCGGCGGGTGACGGTCCCGGCCCGGGTGTCGATCACCGATATTCCCCGGTCCTGGTCGGTCACCAGGAGACGGTTGCCATCGGTGCTGACAGCTAGGTTGTACGGCGCGTGCCCGATGGCGATCGGGGTTCCCACCACGGCGTGCTCCAGCGTGCTGATCACCGAGACGGTGCCATCCCCGGTGCTCGCGACGTACACGCGCGTGCCGTCGTGACTTCGCACGGCGTCGGTAGGCCCGCTGCCTACTACGACTGGCGGGGCCGCGGGCCGGCCTGTCGCGGTATCGACGATGACCACGCGGCCGGGATCGTGCCGGTAGTCCGACTTAGCGCGCTTGGAGCTGTGCACGGCTGAGGGCACGTACAGCAGCCGCCCGTCCGCGCCGGCCACCGGCACTCCGTAGGAGTGGACTTCCAGCGCGGGTGGGCCGTGCGCGGCGAGGAACGCGGCGCTCGCCCCGCCTGCGGCTAGCAGCGGCGGAACGACCACCACAGCCGCGGCAATCAGGGCCGGGCGACGCCCGGCCCTGGCGCTGGCTGCCACCGTCGCCGTGCCCCAGCGCGAGAGCGCTGCCGTGGCGGCGGCCAGCGCCGCCAGCGCGGCACCGAGCGCGATGGCGTACCCGGTGCCCAGGCCGGTAATGTCTCGGCCCGGCAGTACCGTGGTGAGCCAGATGCCGGCGGAGGCCGCGGCCCACCCGCCCAGCAGCCAGCGGCCCAGCCGGCGCGGCATCGCCACGGCGGCGAACGCCGCGACGGCCACCGCCAGCACGGTGGCGGCGAGATAGCCCCAGGACACGGCGTTCAGCTCGAGGCTGGGTGATCCCTCATCCAGGCGCGAGGCCCGGTACAGCTCCCCGGTCAGGGCGAGCGCCGCGATGGCGGTGCTCAGGCCGGCCAGCGCCGCGAGTGCCCAGGTGAGCCGGCTCGCCGGGCGCCGCGGCGCGATCTTCACTGCGCCGCCCCGGTACAGCGTGAGGCCGGCCGCGAAGGCGGCGGCCAGGAGCATCGCGTGCCCGGCGATCGTGACCCAGATCGCCTTGGTGCCGTACGGCTCGGACAGCAGTTGCGCGAACAGGACCAGTCCCCACACGCAGGCCGCGGCGGCGCCGATGACGGCACCCGGGCCGGCCGCCGCTTTCGTCCGCGGGTGCATCGCGGCGCCGCCGGCCGCCAGCGCGACGACGGCTAGCATGCCGACGTACCAGGCAAGGGCCCCGGTGACGGCACGATAGGCAGTGGGCCAGGCGAGCGTGGCGGTCAGGAACCCGCCCGCGGCCACCGCGAGCGGGCTCGCCGCAGGGACGCCGCGGGCCCAGCGCCACCCGCGCCGGGCCTGGCCCGCGAACAGGGTCGTGAACTGCGCACGGAGGGCGGCAACGGCGGCCGCCAGCGTCGGCGCCTCCCCCGGCCCGTTCGCCCCGGTGGCCGCCAGATGCCCGGCCGCGGTTTCTGGCTCGGCTGCGGGTGGTGACCAGCTGACATTCCGCGCGATCACGAGACGGCCCTCGACGTTGTCCTGCTTCTTGGGACGCTGCTGGGGCATCTCGTCGGTCACGTGGTCGTAGACGTAGTGGTACAGCTCGTCGATGGTGATGTCGCCGTCACCGTCGAGATCGGCGCTGCCGTCGCGCAGGCCAGCCACCAGGTGCCGGGTGAACACCGATTGCCGTGCGCTGCCGTGCGCGCGATTGCCCTCGAAGGAGTACTGGGTCGCGTCCGAGGCGGTCAGCACGACCCGCCCCCGCCCCTGGAACCGCTCCAGCGTCTGCACGGCGCTGTCGGACTTGGCCAGCGCCCCGGCGGGGAACGCGCCGCTGTAGCAGCAGTCGAGGATCAGCACGTTGCGCCTGCACCTGCTCGCCGACATGGCCTGGGCGACCTGCTCGGCAGGAAGCGAGCTGAACAGCAGGCTGTCGCGGCGGGTGTTGGCCGTCGCCAGGTAGAGCCTGCCGTCTTCGTCCTTCAGCCCGTGCCCGGTGAAGTACAGCAGCGTGAGGTCGTCCGGCCGCCGGTCCCGGTAAAGGTCAGCGATCGCCTCGCCGATCCGGTAATGCGGCTCGTTGACCAGCGTGGTGACCTCAAACCCGGCGACGTCCGGCGAGCGCAGGACCTCCGCCAGCGCCTCCGCGTCATGCGCGGGAGCGGTGAGCCGGCGCAGGCCGCTGTCCTGGTAGTCATACGTGGCGATCAGCAGCGCCGACCGGCTGGCCACCGCTAGCCGCTCGCATGGCGGCGGATGTACGCATCGACAAGATCCCGCCGCTCAGCCGAGGACGCCTTCTCCAGCTCGATCGTGTCGCCGTCGATAGTCACGCAGACGCGGTGCCGCGCAGACTGGCGGCCGAGCCAGTCACGCACAGTCTCCACCAGCGCGGTGAACACGCCCCCGGACGCGGCCAAGGCCACCAGCAGCGCCCCCGCCGTCACCGCGTCGGGCCCTTTCGCCCCCTCCGGCGCCATACCGCCGGGGACGGCGTCTACTCCCTCAACGCCGCCCAGTTCGGCTATCTCAGCCCGCAGCACGCGAGCCGCCCGCTCGCCCGCCTCCGGATCCTGCTCAGGATCAAGTGCGATAAGCAGCATGACGTCCACTGCCACCCCCTTCACGCACCCGCAGTCAGCAAAATAATCCATGAAGCCCCCATCCCGCGTCCAGCCCACGGCCCTCGCAATCTGGCATCAGAACCTCTGCCTCACCGGGTCTCCGCCGCTGATCCACCGGGGCGCGTCGCTGCTCGTCATGACATCCCTCGAGGTTGGTACAGTGAAACTGCATTATTGCAGCCATACTGCAACTCTAGGCCGCAACCCAGCGACCGGAAGGGAAAGAAGAGGAGAACAGGCAGGTCAAAGGCATGAAAAGTGCCCCCACCGGGGATCCACCCAGACCATCGTCGTCACGGTTGTCGCAGATCGGGGCGGGGCGTCTGGTGGTTGGTGGCAGCTTCGTGGTTGGCGTCGGTCGGCCGTTGGTCTTTTGAGGTGGCCTGCTGTTTTGGCAGGAGAGCGCTGGCGCGTACTGGTCTTCCCATGCTGCCTGTCGCCCGGGGTGGGCGCGTTTCCTACCTCGGCTTGGATATGTACTCGCCCCAGCGGTCTACCGCCTCTTCGAGGCTCAGGGCGGCGACGTCTTGCGGTGCCATGCCCACGGTGTGGATCAGCCGTGCTGCGAGCCAGTCCGGTACGGGGTCGCGAACCGGCGCGGCGGGCACGGTAATGCCGCCGCTCAGCTTGCCGAGGCGCTCGATGACGTCGGCGAGCTTGCTGATCTCTGGCCGCTGTCCCGACGCGGCCCGGACGCGCGCGGTTGCCTCCGCGTAGACCTCGGCGTCGGCCCGGGCGCCGGCCGCCCATATTTCGCAGATCTCGATCTGCTTCTCGTCAACTACCCGGTACACGATCCGCCACGTGCTGCGCCCCACGACGAGCTTGCGGAATCCGGTGAGCTCGCCGCCGAGCGGGTAGCCCGCGTCCGGCGAGTCGAGCATGATGAGCACCTTCTTGAGCACCTTCGGCACCGCGTCCGGCCCAATCCGGCGCAGGTCGTCGATGGCCGCGTCGGTGAACGTGACCTCGGTCATCGCTCAGTCGTCGTCTGGCAGTGCGGCGAGCGAGTCTCGCGTGTGCCCGAATGCCGCCAGCACGTCGTCGAGCGGGGTGCGCCTGCCCGTATCGGTCACGGCCCGGGTCAGCACGAGCGCCAGGTCGCGCAGGTCGGACTCTGCCGCCTCGAGAAACTCGAGCCTGGCGATGCCCACGACCGCGGCCACCGGGTGATTGCGGCGGGTCACCACGAGGTCGGCGCCCTGCTCCGCTTCCGCGACGAGCCCGGCCACGCCTCGCTGGGTGGCCTCGGTAACGCTCAGCTGGCGGGCGTCCCGCATGATCGTCATGCAGTAACTATACAGATATCTGAACAGATTGGCTATCGGGGGTTCGTTCAGCCCTTCACCTGCTCGCCGGCAGTTGTGCCGCTCGCCGGCAGTTGTGCCGCTTGGCGGCCTGGCGGCCGGCTACCACCTGCCTGCTGTCCGTGACCGTACGGGCCGAACAGCGGGTCCTCCCCGGGTTCCCTGGCGCTCGGGCTGGCCGCCACCCGCCACCTCGCGAAACAGGACTATATGGGCGGTCGGGCCGCTCCTGGCTGGGCCAGCCGCACTGGCGCGTATGGCTTCTCCTCATTGGATGCCTCCCCTCCCTCGCCTTGCCCCCCGTCCGTACCGGTCGCGGGACCTCATGGGATCAGCCCGGTACGCGGTGTCGCCTGAGCTGCCGCGCCGGTGGCGTTCGGTTAAGGTACAGCCATGAGCTTTCCTGTGACGCCCGGCGACGGGAAGCCGAGGCCGACGCTGCTGTCGTCTGGCACTGCGCGCAGCATCCGCGACGCGCTCATCGACGCGGAGCGCGCCGAGTTCGAGCACCGGTTCGCCGAGGAGATGGAAAGCGCGGCCCAGACTCTCGACCTGACGGGCGTCCTCCAGGTGCTGAGCACCTACCGCAAGATAGCCGAGATCACCCAGCGCCAGGGCGCAGGCGCGCACCGCAGGATGCTGGAGCAGGTCGGGCGCCTGCAGCGCGGTGACGATGTGCCCGTCGTCCCGGGCCATATCCACAAAGCCGAGATCAACGCGAGGCTCGGCTTTTAGCCCGGTGTACGCCTACGACGCCGTCCCGGATGCCGTGGCGCAAGTCGGTCAGCTGCCCGTGCAGCACTATCGGCGTACGCGGAACTGATCGCCTTCCTTGAGTTCACTCCTTGGGAGGGCACGCCCTATCGGGAAGACAAGCCGGACGGCCCCATGCGGACCATGTCGTCATCTTGGACGACCAGCGCCGGGTGGTCGTCGTCAGCGTGACATGGCTGGAGTAAATCGCCCGGCCAGTGATGGACAGGACGCGACGGAGCGCAGTCCGGGCCGACCTGGCCGCTAACCACTCGCTGCGGGCGTCTTAGGTCGGCCTCTAGGCCGGCCTTTCCCGTCCTCGGGTCTCGGGTTGCTCGACGTCGACGAGGTCGAGGCTGATCCACGGGCTGTTCTAGATGGCCCGACGTCCGTGCACCTGCCATTGCATGAAGTAGAGGAGAACAAGCAGGTCACAAGCATGAAAAGTGCCCCCAGAAGGATTCGAACCTTCGCACCTGGCTCCGGAGGCCAGTGCTCTATCCCCTGAGCTATGGGGGCCCGCGTCCGTCCAGACCGGCGGACTTGCCTTCGAAGAGGCTACCAGTTTCAGTGCGTGCGTTGGACGCGCGCCCCGCGGCGGCCTGCTACCCACCTCGCGTCCAAACGCGGTACCCTCACGCAGGTGATGTACGGACTGGGCAGGGTACTCGTCGTTGATGACGATGAGGTGATCCGGCAGCTTATCGCGGTGAACCTCACCCTTGAGGGCTTTGATGTGGCTACCGCCATCGATGGCCAGGACTGCCTGGACAAGGTGCAGGCGCTTAACCCGGACGTCATCACGCTGGACGTCATGATGCCCCGGCTCGATGGCTGGGAGACAGCCATTCAGCTGCGCAAGAGCCCGGACACCTCTCACATCAAGATCGTGCTGATCACGGCCCGCGCGCAGGAGGACGACATCGCCCGGGGCAGCACCGTGGGCGCGGACGCCTACCTGACCAAGCCGTTCGATCCCGGCGAGATGATTCGCGTCATCCGCGAGCTGGCCGGCGCCCCGCCGGCCAGCTCATTCTGATCCGGCCCGACCCCGGAGCAGGGCCCGGCCGGCGGCGCGGCACACCGTGATCACGCTCGATATCCGCAACGCACTCGCCCAGGCCGTGCGAGACCTCGGGCCAGATCCCGGCGCCCCGTCCCCTGGCGCCCGGCCCCCCGGCGAGGCGGCCCGTGATCCGCGGCCGTACCCCGATCCCAAGCTTCGCCCGGGCCCGGCCCCCGGCACGTACGCGACCAGCATCGCGTTCGGCCTCGCCGCCCGCTTCCCGGCGCCCCCGCCCGAGCTCGCCGCCAGGATCGCGCGCCGCCTTGCCGCCGCGGACTGGATCGCCGAGGCGGCGGTCACCGGCGGCGGCTACGTCACCGTCACCGTCACGCCCGGGGCGCTGGCCGGCGTCGCGACCCGGGTCACGGCCGCGGGGCCCGCCTGCGCCCGCAGCGCGGTGCTGCGCGGCGTCACGGTCAGCCCGGCCGCTCCCGGCCGCCATCGAAGCCGCGCGAACCTGGGAAGAAGGCCGGGCGGCCCTGGCGGCGGAGCTCACCGCGCGACTCGCCGAGGCAGCAGGCGCCACGCTGGCATCAAGCGGACGGGCATCAAGCGGACGGGCATCGGGCACAACGGCAGGACCGCGGCCGGATCTTGGGCCAGCCGGGCCGGTGGCAGCCGCGATCGCCGTCGCCGGGCCGGACGCGGTGCGGTTCGCGCTGGCCAGGATGCTCCCAGGAAAGCAAGCCGGCGCCGACGCGTCCGGCCTCGCGCGGAACTCGCTCGACAATCCCGCCTATGCTGTCAGGTACGCGC
Source organism: uncultured Actinomycetota bacterium (assembly GCA_963735415.1). Classification (GTDB taxonomy): domain Bacteria; phylum Actinomycetota; class Actinomycetes; order Streptosporangiales; family Streptosporangiaceae; genus Trebonia. The sequence goes on from CAVTLB010000016.1 coordinate 337,443, forward strand.
ACGCCCGCGCCGTGTCCGGGGTGCGCTGGGCGGCCGCCCTCGGCGCACCAGCACAAGGGGAGGCCGCGCCGCGCTTGCCCGCCGACCCGGCGGAGCGTGCGCTGCTTGACGCGCTGTCCTGGCTCCCGGAACGGGCGGCGGTGGCGGCGCGCCGTGGCCGGCCGGATGAGTTCGCCCGATACCTGGAGGATCTCGCGCGCGCGACGATCGCGGCGCTGGGATTCGTCAGGCCCGGCGATGATGAAAGACTTGCCCTGGCCTGGTTCCTGGCGCAGGCAGCCCGGACCGGCCTCGCCGCCGGGCTGGGCCTGCTCGGGGTCGCCGCACCCGATCGCCTGTGACACCTGGCCGTACTGATGGGGGGATCTAGCAAGTGAGTCGTGTCGCCCACCCAGCCGGGCCGCGCCATGCGGACGTCCTCCCGGCGGATCACCCGCCGGCGCCGCCCGCCAACCTCAATGACCTGGACCAGGAGATCTGGCCGCGCAGCGCGGTGCGCCGCGACGGCGTGCTGATGCTCGGCGGGGTCGACGTGCGGGAGCTGGCGGCCGAGTTCGGGACGCCTGTGTTCGTGACCGATGAGGAAGACGTGCGCAGCCGGGCGCGCGAGTACCTGGAGGTCTTCGGCACCGACGAGGAGGGCCGTGGCGGGGTCTTCTACGCCGCCAAGGCGTTCTGCTCGCGGGCCGTCTTGCGCTGGGTCCACTCCGAGGGGCTTGGCGTGGACGTGTGCACGATCGGCGAGCTTGAGGTGGCCCTGTCGGCCGGCGTGGCCCCGGCGATGATCACCCTCCACGGCAATAACAAGCTGCCCTCGGAGATCACGCGGGCGGTAGCCGCCGGGGTCGGGCACGTGGTCGTCGACTCCTACGAGGAGATCGCCCGCGTGGCGTACCACGCCATGGAGGCGGGGACCCGGGTGCGCGTGCTGGTGCGGGTCACCACCGGGGTCGAGGCGCACACCCACGAGTTCATGGCGACGGCCCACGATGACCAGAAGTTCGGGTTCTCGCTCACCTCCGGCGCGGCGGACGAGGCGGTGCGCCGGGTGCTGGCGCTGCCGTCGCTGGAGTTCGCCGGCCTGCACTCGCACATCGGCTCGCAGATCTTCGACACGGCCGGCTTCGAGGTAGCCGCGCACCGGGTGATCGAGCTGGCCGCCAGGATCCACGCCGAGCACGGGGTGCAGGTCGAGGAACTGGACCTCGGCGGCGGGTTCGGGATCGCCTACACGCCCGACGACGACCCGCCGGACGTGAAGTCGCTGACGTCGTCGCTGCGGACGATCGTCGCCATGCAGACCAGGGCGTTCGGGCTGCCCCTGCCACGGCTGACGATCGAGCCGGGGCGGGCCATCATCGGGCCCTCCACGGTGACGCTGTACGAGGTTGGCACCATTAAGGACGTGGACGGGCTGCGAACGTACATCAGCGTGGACGGCGGCATGAGCGATAACATCCGCACCGCGCTGTACGACGCCTCCTATACGTGCGCCCTGGCCTCGCGGGCCTCGGACGCGCCGCCGATGCTGTCGCGCGTGGTGGGGCGGCACTGCGAGAGCGGCGACATCGTCGTGCGCGACTGCTACCTGCCCGCGGACCTCGCTCCTGGCGACCTGCTGGCGGTGGCGGCGACTGGTGCCTACTGCCGTTCCATGGCCTCCAATTACAATCACCTCACCAAGCCTGGCGTGGTAGCCGTGCGCAACGGCGTCGCCAGCGAGATCGTCCGCCGCGAGACGCTGGACGACCTGTTGCGCCTGGACGTCGGATGAGCGAGCGCGGCTTGCGGGAGGCGGGCGGGCATGGATGAGAACCGCGCCGGAAACAGGGAGAAAACCTTGAAGGTCGCGCTGCTCGGCTGCGGAGTGGTCGGCTCGCAGGTAGCGAGGCTCCTGACGGACCAGGCCTCCGACCTTGCGGTCCGGGTCGGGGCTCCGCTGGAGCTCGCGGGAATCGCGGTGCGGCGGCTGTCGCATGCGCGGCCCGGCATTGACCCCGCGCTGCTGACGACGGACGCCGTGGGCCTGGCCACCAGGCCCGACGTGGACATCGTCGTGGAGGTGATCGGCGGCATCGAGCCCGCCAGGTCGCTGCTGCTGGCCGCGATGAAGAACGGCAAGCCCGTGGTCACCGCGAATAAGTCGCTGCTGGCCGAGCAGGGCGAGGTGATCCACGCGGCGTCCCGCGAGCACCGCGCCGACCTGTACTACGAGGCGTCCGTGGCCGGGGCGATCCCGCTGCTGCGGCCGCTGCGGGAGTCCCTGGCGGGCGACACCGTGCACCGGGTGCTCGGCATCGTGAACGGCACGACTAACTTCATCCTGGACCGCATGGACTCCTCGGGCGCGGACTTCACCGACGCGCTGGAGGAGGCGCAGGCGCTCGGCTACGCCGAGGCCGACCCGACCGCCGACATCGAGGGCTTCGACGCGGCGTCCAAGGCGGCGATCCTGGCCCAGCTGGCCTTCCACACCCGCGTCACGGCGGCCGACGTGCACCGGGAGGGGATCACCGAGGTGACGGCGGCCGAGATCGCCTCCGCGCGCAAGCTGGGCCGGATCGTCAAGCTGCTGGCGATATGCCAGCGCTCCGGCGATGGCGTGGCCGTCCGCGTGCACCCGGCCATGATTCCTCGCTCGCACCCGCTCGCCGCCGTCGGCGGAGCCTACAACGCCGTCTTCGTCGAGGCGGCGTCGGCCGGGCGCCTCATGTTCTACGGCGCCGGGGCGGGCGGCACGCCGACCGCGAGCGCGGTGCTCGGCGACATCGTGGCGGTGGCGCGCAACCGGCTGGCCGGCACCCGCGGCCCGGACCTGTCGACCTATGCCGAGCTCCCCCGTCCTGCCCATGGGCGATACCCTGACGAGGTATCACGTCGCGCTCGACGTGGACGACCGTCCCGGCGTGCTTGCTCCCGTCGCCGAGGCGTTCGCCCGGCACGACATCTCTATCCAGGCGGTGCGCCAGGCCAGCCGGGGCACCGAGGCACAACTCGTCATCGTGACGCACGTGGCGCGCGACGCCGCGCTAGCCGCCACGATCTCCGACCTGACGGCGCTGCCGATGGTCCGGGCAGTAGCAAGCGTGATGCGGGTGGAAGGGGAGGAAGACCCGTCATGACCGTTGCCAGCTCTTCCGCCACGAGGGCCCGCGCGGCCTGGCGTGGCGTCATCACCGAGTACGCTGACCGGCTGCCGAACGTGGCCCGGATGACCCCCGTCACGCTGCTTGAGGGCGGCACGCCGCTGCTGCCCGCGCCCGCGCTGTCCGCGCGGACGGGCTGCGAGGTCCACCTGAAGGTCGAGGCGGCCAACCCGACCGGCTCGTTCAAGGACCGCGGCATGACCACCGCGATCACCGTGGCGGCGGCGGCCGGAGCCAAGGCGGTCATCTGCGCCTCAACCGGGAACACCTCGGCCAGCGCGGCCGCCTACGCGGCCCGGGCCGGCATGACCTGCTGGGTCCTCGTGCCGCAGGGCAAGATCGCCATCGGCAAGATGGCTCAGGCGCTGGTGCACGGCGCGAAGCTGCTGCAGGTCGACGGCTCCTTCGACGACTGCCTTGAGCTGGCGTGCAAGCTGGCCATCGACTACCCGGTGGCGCTGGTCAACTCGGTGAACCCGGACCGGCTGCAGGGGCAGAAGACGGCCGCCTTCGAGATCGTGGACGCCCTTGGCGACGCGCCGGACATTCACTGCCTGCCGGTCGGCAACGCGGGGAACATCACCGCCTACTGGATGGGCTACAAGGAGTACTTCGACGCGGGGCTAGCCGGGCGCAGGCCCCGGATGTTCGGGTTCCAGGCCAGCGGTGCGGCGCCCATCGTGACCCGTGCCCCGGTCAAGCACCCGCAGACGATCGCCACGGCCATCAGGATCGGCAACCCCGCGTCCTGGACGCTTGCCGAGGCGGCACGCGATGAATCCGGTGGCCTGATCGACTCGGTGACCGATCGCGAGATCCTCGCCGCGTACCGGATCCTGGCCCGCGACGAGGCGGTATTCGGCGAGCTCGGCTCGTCGGCCAGCGTCGCCGGCCTGCTCAAGGCGTCGGCCGCCGGACTGATCCCGGTCGGCTCGCGCGTGGTCGCCACCATTACCGGCAACGGCCTCAAGGACCCGGACTGGGCGCTGTCGGGCGCCCCGGCCCCGACCACGGTCAAGGCCGACGCGGGCGCGGCAGCGGCCGCGCTAGGCCTAGCCTGAGCCCGTCCACGGAGTCCCCACGGAGCCTCCCGTGCATGGAGTTCTCACGGAGCCCCGGTGGACGGAGGTCCCCACGGAGCCCCGTCCGCAGTGTCCTCACGGAGCCCCGTGAGCGGAGCTCCCTTAGAGTAAGACCCAACCTGAACCAAGCACACAAAAAAAGAAGCCGCTTGTTCACTGCCATGCTGCTGTGCCAGTGTCCACTGGGAGGCCACCCGTACTCCACCGGCCCTGCAGGCGGTCGTCGTGGCCGGTGCAGGACCGCCCAGGTGATGGTGGCGGCCGCGGCCGCCACCGCGAGCAGCGCCGCTACGGCAAGCCACCGGCGACGGGAGCAATACGACGGAGCCGAAGAACAGAGCAGCAAAAAAAAAAACCGTATCGCTCGGTAATCCGAATCGCGCCGCGGCGGCTCCTCGGGATCGGGGTCACGATACGGCGGGGATCGCTTGCGGATTCAAGCGTCCACGCCGGTTCGATGCCCGACGCTCCGGGGTAGCGCTCCCCGCGACGCCGGATGTAATCGGCGTCCTCGTCACGCCACCACAGATCGTCCACCACGTATTACATTGTATCGCAACGCATGCACCGGGGGCGCCGCCGGATCCGGGCGCAACTCATCCGCGCATTAGCCGGACATGAGGTACACACTGGCCGTACAGCGACCCTCCCGCGCGTGCGGGCGCTGCACCTTCGGTTCCGGCTCGGCACCCTTCCTGCCCGGGGATGATGCCTCTGTCGGCCACCAGAAACCCACGTGGACGCGGCACCCTGACGGGAAGAGCCGTTAGGTTGCCACAACTATCGGTTGGACGAGCTCTCAGCGCGTGACGTTAGAAACTGGCGTGATACTTGAGGTCCCGGGCTCATTCAGCAGTGCGTTCGACGGCAGGTCTTCCTCGTCCTCGGGCGGTCCGCGGCAGTACGGCGCCAAAGACCAATCCGCCTCAAGCTTTACGCATCGTGGAATTCAGGGAAGCTGACCTCGACGGTTAGGCCGCCTTCGGGGCGGGCGGTGGCGGTGAGGGTGGCCTTATGCGCGGTGGCGATGGCGCGGACGATGGCCAGCAATACGTAACTGAACGAATAGAGAACAATAACAAGAAACTTTTTAATGTATTGCT
>CAVTLB010000017.1:0-127910 GCA_963735415.1 uncultured Actinomycetota bacterium
GAGAAGAGGTCGCCGAAGGTATTGATGTCGAAGCTGGTCGGCTGGAAGCCCCCCGAGCGCAGACCGGCATGGCCGTAGCGGTCGTAGAGGTCCCGGGTCTCGGCGTTGGAGAGCGCCTCGTAGGCCTCGGTCGCCTCGCGGAACCGCGCCTCGGCGTCGGGAAGCTCGGAGACGTCGGGATGCAGCTCGCGCGCGAGACGCCGGAACGCCTTCTTGATCTTGATCTCCTGCTCGCTCGCGGTGCGCGGGACGCCGAGCACCTCGTAGTAGTCGCGTTGTGTGGTCGACATGGGGCTTCGTATCGTGCCAGCAGCGGTGGCGCTCGCCACGGCCGGGTTCCGCTACTCGTCGGCGTAGACGTCTTCGACGAATCGCGACAGCTCGTGAGCGGCGGCGCGCACCGCGCGCAGCGCCTTCTCGTAGTCCATCCGCAGCGGGCCGAGGAGGCTCACGGTGCCGAGCGGCTTCGTCGCCGAGCCGTAGGTCGCGCCGACGAGCGCGAACAGCGAAGCGGGAGGCGGACTCCTCCAGCTCGTCCCCCACCCGTGCGAAGGGTCGGCGGGTCCCGACGGAATTGGCGAGGACGTCCAGCAGCGCGGCGCGCTTCTCGAGCGCGTCGATGAGGCTTCGGTACGCACCGATCTCCTCCCCGCGCAGGTCGTCGAGTAGGCCGGCCGCCCCGCCGACATAGAGCTCGCGCTCATCGCCGAGCCCGTCGAGTTCCCCGCGGACGACGGCGAGAAACGCCCGTTCGCGCGGCGACACGCTCGGCTCGTCGAAGGCCCGCACGAGCAGCCGCGACCGGAGCCGGAGCCCCGTGACGGCGCTCGCGGAAGGTACTCCCCCGCCCAGCTGACGAGCCCCGGATCGAGCGCCTCGGGGAACAGGTACCGCTGCTTGGCGACCTCGCCGGTCGAGGTGATGACCACGACGACGACCGCGTTCGGCTGCAGCTGCAGAACGTCCACGTGGCGGACCGTCGCAGCCTCGAGCGGCGGCGCCGACACGAGCGCAAGCAGGCGTGTCACCTGGGCGAGGATCTCGGTCGCCGCCTGGAGTGCCTCGTCGACCTCGGCGCGGGCCGTCGCGAGCCCGAGCGGGAAGGCCGAGGGCCTCGGCTCCTGCCGCACGAGCAGAACGTCGACGTAGACCCGGTAACCGGCCTCCGTCGGCACCCGCCCCGCGGAGGTGTGCGGATGCGTCAGCAGCCCGATGCGCTCGAGCTCTGCCAGCTCGGCCCGAACCGTCGAGCTGGAGAGGTCGAAGCCGGCCCGCTCCACGAGCAGCCTCGAGCCCACGGGGACGCCCGTCGCGACATACGCCTCGACGACCCGGGAGAGGATCTCCAGCTGACGCTCCGACAGCTCCGCGCGTGCGTTCATGGCCACGGCCATGGTAGGCCAGCGAGCGCCGAGCCCGGTCAGGCGAGAAGCGAGGCCGCCACGCCGTCGCCGAGGAACCGTCCCCGAGGCGTGAGCACGACCCCACCGCCCTGCCGCTCGGCCAGCCCGAGCCGCTCGAGCCGAGCGAGCCCCTCGGGGTCGAGCATCCGTCCGGACGGGTCGACCACGACCGGCTCGTCGAGGCGCAACCCGAGCATGACCCGTTCGGTCTCGCGCACCTCGGGAGGTAGCTCCTCGAGCTCCCGGGGCGGTCGGCATCCGGCCCCGAGCGCCTCGACGTACCCGCGGAGCGACGGCAGGTTCCGCCAGCGCCGATTCTCGATTGTGCTGACAGCGCCCACGCCGAGCCCGAGGTAGTCGTGCCCGAGCCAGTAGCCGAGGTTGTGCCGCGCGCGGAGATCGCGCGTCTCGCCCCGCGCGAAGTTCGCCGTCTCGTACCAGCGGTACCCGGCGCCGGTCAGCGTCTCGACGACCAGCTCGAAGTAGGACTCCATCGACTCGGCCTGCCGCTCGAGCTCGGCTCCGTGGGCGTGCGTGAAGCGCGTGCCCGGCTTTGCCTCCAGCTCGTACGCGGAGAGATGCTCGGGCTCGAGCGCCAGGGCCTCGGCGAGGTCGCTTCGGAGGCCGGCGGAGCTCTGGCCCGGGATCCCGTAGATGAGATCGAGAGAGATGTTGTCGAATCCGGCATCGCGCAGACGGTAGACGGCGCGCCGGACGTCGTCAGGTCCGGCAACCCGATCGAGGACATCGAGCAGGTCGGGCTGGAAGGTCTGGGCACCGAGCGAGATGCGGTTCACGCCAGCCTGAAAAAGGAGGTGGGCCAAGTCGTCGGTCACGGTCTCCGGGTTCGCCTCGACCGTCACCTCGACGCCGTGCGGAAGCGCCTCGAGCACCCGCGCCAGGGCGGCGGGCTCGGTGAAGGTCGGCGTGCCACCGCCCAGGAATACCGTCTCGACCTCCGCCGCCAGCCACCCACGCTCGAGCTCGAGCTCGGCGAGCAGCGCCTCGACATAGCCCGCGTGCTCGCCGCCACGACCGACGGCGGTGACGAAGTCGCAGTAGCCGTAGCGGCGCGCACAGAACGGCAAGTGGACGTAGAGATGGCGCGCGCCGCCCTCCATCAGTCGACCAGCTCGTGCAGCACCACGGCGTGTGGCCAGTCGAGGCGCCGGAAGAAGCTCTCGCTCGCGGTCCCCGAGCGCCGGGTAGAAGCACCAGGCCGCGTCCCGACCGGCCTCGAGCGGGCAGTCGTCGCGCTGCAACACGGGCCCGAGACGCTTCGACAGCAGCTCCACGAGACCGGGCGCGGGCGGTGAGTCGCGCGTCGTGAGGACGAGCTCGTAGGTATCGGCGTTCGGCACGAGCTGGCCGATGAGCAGCCCTTTGACGCCGGCGAGCGCCTCGTGCACCGCGATCGCCCAGCCCTCGGGCACCGGCGGCGGCGCCACTACTTCTTCCCGTCGTTCAGGTTGAGCACCGCGAGGAAGGCCTCCTGAGGCACCTCGACCCGGCCCACCGACTTCATGCGCTTCTTGCCTTCCTTCTGCTTCTCGAGGAGCTTGCGCTTGCGGGGATGTCGCCGCGTAGCACTTCGCGGTGACGTCCTTGCGCGCCGCCTTCACCGTCGTGCGCGCGATGACGCGGCTGCCGATCGCAGCCTGGATCGCGACGTCGAACATCTGCCGGGGGATCTCCGCGCGAAGCCGGTCGACCAGCGCGCGCCCGCGGTCGTAGGCCGCATCCCGGTGGACGACGAGCGACAGAGCATCGACGTTGTCGCCCCCGACGAGCACGTCGACGCGGACCAGGGAGCCCGGACGGAAGCCGATGTAGTCGTAGTCGAAGCTCGCATACCCGCGCGTCCTCGACTTCAGCGCGTCGTAGAAGTCGAGGACGATCTCGGCGAGCGGCAGCTCGAAGGTCAGGAGCGCGCGGTCCTCGGCGAGGTACTCGAGGTGGTCGAATCGGCCCCGGCGGTCGCTGCACAGCTCCATGACCGTGCCGACGTACTCCTTCGGGACGATGATCTGCGCCTTGATGTAGGGCTCCTCGATCTCGTCGACGGCATCCGGCATGTCGAAGGGGGCGTTATCTCCTTCCATTCGTTGGAGTTCTGTGCGCGCACGCGGTAGGCGACGGTCGGTGCCGTCACGAGGAGGTCGAGGTCGAACTCGCGCTCGAGGTGCTCGCGGACGATCTCCATGTGGAGGAGCCCCAGGAACCCGCAGCGGAAGCCGAACCCCAGTGCCTGCGAGGTCTCCGGCTCGTAGAAGAGCGCGGCGTCGTTGAGCTTGAGCTTCTCGAGTGCGTCGCGCAAGCTCCGGGTAGTCGTCGGAGTCGGTCGGGAAGAGCCCGGCGAACACCATCGGCTTCACGTCCTTGTATCCGGGCAGCGGCTCGGCGGCCGGCCGGCTCTCGGTCGTCAGGGTGTCGCCGACCCGGGGACTCCGACACCTCCTTCAGCCCCGTGATCACGTACCCGACCTCCCCGGCCGACAGCGCCTGGAGCGGGGCCATCGCCGGGCTCATCGCCCCGATCTCCTGCGCCTCGAACCGGGTGCGGAGCGCCATCGCGCGTACCTCGTCTCGCGGGTGGAACACACCGTCGACGACGCGGACGAACGCGAGGACCCCGCGGATACTGGTCGTACGAAGAGTCGAAGATGAGCGCCCGCGCGGGCGCCGCCGGGTCGCCTGCCGGCGGCGGGATCCGCTCGACGACGAGGTCTCTCGCCGTGCAGCAGGAACAGCCCGTCCAGCTCGTCGAAGCGGACCTCTTCGGCCCCGGCGAACGCCCCGAACGCCTGCACCCGCAGCCGGTGCAGCCGCATCAGGACTCGCCTCCGCCCCGGGGCCCGCCCGCCGCCGCGAACGCCGCCGCCAGCAGGTCCCGCTCGCCCGGCGTCGCCTCCGTGTTGCGGACGTGCCTGACGAACTCGGCCGCCACGTCCAGGTCGTCCTTCCCGGCGATCTTCTGCGCGTACGACCGGCCGTCGGCCACCACGCCCTCCGGCTTGAAGTCCAGCGTCAGCACGTGCCTGAACCTCTTGCGCAGCCGGTCCATCGCCTGATCGGGCCGCGCGGTGTCGGTGAGCGTCACCGCGAGGAAGTCCGGCTCGTACTGCGCGTGCTCCTGCGACGTCAGCAGGTCATCCAGCCGACCGGCCAGCACGCTCAGCCGCCTGTACACCGGCGCTGGCACGAAGTCGGCGGCCAGCTTGCCGGCGTCCCCGATGTCGACCAGCCACGTGCCCTTCCGGTGGCGGGCCTCAGAGAACGAGTACGGCAACGGCGACCCGCTGTAGCGCACGTGGCTCGCCAGGGTCTGCTGGCCGTGCAGGTGCCCGAGCGCTACGTAGCTGAAGGGGTCGAATACCGACGCGGGGACGTCCCCGATCCCGCCGAGCCGGCTGTTCCCCTCCCTGTCCGCCCGGCTGTCGCGCCCGGTCCGTATGTCGCGCTCGGAGTCGCTCGCCTCCCCGCCGATCACCCACGCGTGCGCCAGGACGACCACTCGCGTCAGCCCCCGTGCGGCGGCGTCCTTCGCGATCCGCGCGGTCGCCTCGCTCAAGACCTCCTGATGGGTGGGCCGCGCCAGCTGGCCCCCGGCCGGCGCCTCGCGCGCGCCGGCCTGCGCCGCCGGCGGCTTCCCCGCCGGCCAGCAGGGGCAACGCGAGCGCAGGCTCGGTGTACGGGATGCCGTACACGGCGACCGGCCCGTGGTCGTCCTCCAGCAGCACCGGCGTGGCGAGTGAGTCCAGCCTGGTCCGCAGGTGAACCCCCGCCTTGTCGATCAGCTCGGCCCCGAACCCCAGCCGCCGCGCCGAGTCATGGTTGCCGCTGATCACGATCACCCGCGCGCCCGTGTCCCGTAGCCGGCCAAGGGCGTCCTCGAAGAGCCGCACCGCGTCCAGCGGCGGTATCGCGCGATCGTAGATGTCGCCCGAGACCAGCACGGCGCTGACCTTCTCCTCGCGGGCGGTCTCCACGAGGTGGCCAAGAAAGCGCTCCTGCGCGTCTCGCAGGTCAGCGCGGTGCAGCGAACGGCCCAAGTGCCAGTCAGAGGTGTGCAAGAACCGCATGGCGCAGACCCTAGCGGCACCCGCTGACATTCGAGGGCGGTTGGTGGCGGGCGTGACTGAAGGGGCTAAGCGCGATCGGCCCGCGGGCAAGATCGTTAGCGCTTGAAATGAAACGATGAGGTCGCGTGTTACAGCACTCGGCGCGGACCATCACTCACGGGACGGTGATCACTTCAGCATGCACGTGCGCACGGATAGCGAGCAGCCGCCCGCAGGCGTACGGGAGGCCGCCACGCCGCGAGGGCAACCCGAGCGAGCGGCGGTGGGTGCGGCGGCTGGCGGGGTACTGCCTGAGGCACCCGCGCGCGGTCACGATCTCCGTGGGCGGGACGCTGCTAGCGACCGGCGCGTCCCTGGTGATCCCGTTGCTGCAGAAGAGCGCCATCGACGATGTCATCGTCGGGCACCACTCGTCGGTGTGGCCGCTGGCCATCGGGCTGCTGATCGCCGCGGCCGTCAACTTCGCCGGGGTCTTCGGCCGCCGGTACTGGGGCGGCAAGATCGCCCTGGACGTGCAGCACGACATGCGCACGGAGCTGTTCGGCTCGCTGTCAAGGCTGGACGGCGCGCGGCAGGACGAGATCCACACCGGGCAGCTGGTCGGGCGCTCGATCTCCGACCTGAACATGGTCCAGAGCGTGCTGTCGATGATGCCGCTGTCCATCGGCAGCGTGTTCCTGTTCGTCTTCTCCCTCATCATCATGGTCTTCCTGTCCCCGCCGCTGACGCTGGTCGCGGCCGCCGTGGTGCCCGCGCTCTGGCTGATCGCCCGCGCCTCGCGCAAGCGCCTGTTCCCCGCCAGCTGGCACGCGCAGCAGCAGGTGGGCGAGGTCGCCGGGATCGTCGAGGAGGCCATCGGCGGGGTCCGGGTGATCAAGGGATTCGGCCAGGAAGAGCAGGAGATGCAGCGGCTGGAGGCGGCCAGCGAGGAGCTGTTCGCGTCCCGGCTGCGCACCGTCCGGCTGACCGCACGGTACAACCCGGCGCTGACCGCGGTGCCGCTGATCGGCATGCTGGGCGTGCTGGCGTTCGGCGGGTGGCTGGCCATCCACGGCGACATCACCCTCGGGACGTTCCTCGCCTTCTCCAGCTACCTCACCCAGATGTCCGGACCGGTCCGCGTGCTGACCGGCTTCGTCACGATGGGCCAGGAGGCACGCGCGAGCGTCATCCGGGTCTTCGAGGTCATCGACTCCAAGCCGGTGATCACCGACTCCCCCGAAGCGATCGAGCTCCCCGGCGGACGCGAACGGGATCGAGTTCGACGACGTGAAGTTCGGCTACGTGCCGTCCCAGCCGGTGCTGCGCGGCCTGTCGCTGCGGGTGGAGCCGGGCGAGACCGTCGCGGTCATCGGCACGTCAGGATCGGGCAAGTCCACGCTGTCGCTGCTGCTCCCCCGGTTCTACGACGTGCGCGGCGGGGCCGTCCGTGTCGGCGGGCACGACGTCCGCGACGTGACGCAGGAGTCGCTGCGGGCGGCGATCGGCATGGTCATGGAGGACAGCTTCCTGTTCTCCGACACCGTCCGGGCCAACATCGCCTATGGCCGTCCGGACGCAACGGCAGAGCAGGTCATCGCGGCCGCGCGGGCGGCCGAGGCCGACGAGTTCATCCGCGACCTGCCGCAGGGCTATGACACGGTGGTCGGCGAGCAGGGCCTCACCCTGTCCGGCGGGCAGCGCCAGCGGGTCGCGCTCGCCCGCGCGCTGATCACCAACCCGCGGCTGCTGCTCCTTGACGACGCGACGTCGGCAGTCGACCCGCGCATCGAGGCGGAGATCCACGCGACGCTGCACCGGGTCATGGAAGGGCGGACCACGCTGCTGATCGCGCACCGCCGGTCCACGCTGAACCTCGCCGACCGGATCGCGGTGCTCGACTCCCGCGGCCAGGTGGCCGACATCGGCACCCACGAGGAGCTCGAGCTGCGCTGCGAGCTGTACCGGCTGCTGATCTCCGGCCCTGGCGACGACGCCGAGGGCATCGACGCCGGCGAGATCCGCGCGGAGGCAGGCCAGCCTGGCTCGGTGCCCCCGTGGAGAGGCGCGCGCCCGAAGCCGCCGACCCGGGCAGCCGAAGGGCGGCAGCGCCCGGTCCCGGTGTTCAGCAGCCGGGCCGCCGGCGACCCGCTGGGGCGGGCGAGCGGCGCGGGCGGCCGTGGCCTGGGCGGGCACGGGCTGGCCGGCCGCGGCGGCGCCGGCCGGGGCGGCGCGCCCATGGACGGGATGATCGGGTCGGTGCCGCCGTCGCCTGAGCTGCTGGCGATGGTCGACGCGCTGCCGCCGGCGAACGACAGGCCCAGGGTCGACGTCCGTGCCGCACGGGCCGGTGACGCGAACTTCACGCTGCGCAAGCTGCTGAAGCCGATCGCGATCGCGCTGGTCGCCGGGCTGGTGCTCGACGGGCTCGACACGGCGGCGAACCTCGCGCTGCCGGCGCTGGTGCGCGGCGGCATCGACAACGGCGTCCAGGCGCGGATGTTCCACGTCGTGGTGCTGCTGACGCTGGCCGGGCTGGGCATCGTGTTCGCGGACTGGCTGGTCAACCGGGCCGAGGCGCTGGTCGTCGGGCGCAACGGCGAGCGGCTGCTGTTCACGCTGCGGGTCAAGACCTTCGCCCAGCTGCAGCGGCTCGGGCTGGACTACTACGAGCGGGAGCTGTCGGGCCGGATCATGACCCGCATGACCTCCGACCTGGACGCCCTGTCGTCGTTCCTGCAGACCGGGCTGGTCACGATGGTCAGCTCGCTGCTGACGTTCGTCGGCGTGCTCGCCGCGATGCTGGTCATCAACGTCCGCCTGGGCCTGCTGGTGCTGTCGATCATCCCGTTCCTCGTCGTGGCGACGGTGATCTTCCGCATCAAGTCCTCGCGGGCCTACAGCGAGGCCCGCGAGCGGGTCTCGGTCGTCAACGCGGACCTCGCGGAGAACGTGGCCGGGCTGCGGGTGACGCAGGCGTTCCGCCGCGAGGGCGAGAACCGCTCCCGGTTCGCCGACCGCTCCTCCGGGTACCGGCAGTCGCGGCTGCGGGCGCAGAAGTACATCGCGCTGTACTTCCCGTTCGTGCAGACGCTGTCCACGGTCGCCGGGACGGCCGTGCTGGTCGTGGCGGTGGGCCAGGTGCGCTCGGGCGCGCTGACGGCGGGGGCGCTGATCGCGTACCTGCTGTACACCGACATGGTCTTCGCCCCGATCCAGCAGCTGGGGCAGGTGTTCGACGGGTACCAGCAGGCGGCGGTGTCGCTGTCGCGGATCAAGGACCTGCTGCGGCTGACGACGACCGTGCCGCCGGCCGCGTCGCCGCTGCCGGTACCTGAAGGCGGGCTCTGCCGGGCGCATCGAACTGCGGGACGTGCGGTTCTCCTACGGCTGCCGGGCCGGTCGTGCACGGGCCATCGGAGGCTGCCGCCGCCGCGCGGGCCGCCCTGGCGGCGGCAGCGGCACCGGGGACCGCGCCGGGCGCGCCCCCGGCCGACGTCCTGTCGCACGTGTCGCTCACCGTCGGCGCCGGGCGAGACCGTGGCGCTGGTCGGGCAGACCGGTGCCGGCAAGTCGACAATCGTGAAGCTGATCGCCCGGTTCTACGACGTGACCGGCGGCGCGGTGCTGATCGACGGGGTGGACGTGCGCGCCTACGACCTGACCTCCTACCGGCACCGCCTCGGCGTGGTGCCGCAGGAGTCCTACCTGTTCAGCGGCACGGTGGCGGCGAACATCGCCTACACGCGGCCGTCGGCGTCAGCCGATGACATCGAGGACGCCGCGCGGGCGGTCGGCGCGCACGAGATGATCGCGCGGCTGCCCGGCGGGTACGAGCACGAGGTCGGCGAGCGCGGCCGGAACCTGTCGGCCGGCCAGCGGCAGCTGATCGCGCTGGCCAGGGCGCAGCTGGCCGACCCGGACATCCTGCTGCTCGACGAGGCGACGGCCGCCCTGGACCTGGCGTCGGAGGCCCTGGTGACCCGGGCGACCCGGCAGCTGACGTCGTCGCGGACCACGATCGTGGTGGCCCACCGCCTGACGACGGCGGCCCGCGCCCACCGCATCGTGGTGATGGACCACGGCCGCGTCGCCGAGATCGGCACCCACGACGAGCTGCTGGAGCGCGGCGGCGTCTACGCCGGCCTGTGGGCCGCGTTCGTCGGCGACGCCGAGTACGCGGCGTAGCGGCACCCCAGCGCCGCCGGCAGCGGGTGTTAGTGGCGAGACTGGGTACGCGACTTCGCGCTTGCCTGGCGGGCTCGCTTGCGGCGGTCCTGGGCGCGCTGGCGAGTCATCCGGTCTGTGCGCTGGTGCTCCGTCTGCTGCCGCGTCCGGCTCGCCAGCTGACGGTAGTAGCCGGCCGGCTCGCGGGTCCACAGCAGCATGACGGCGGCGAGGGCGGGCAGCCACTGGACGGTCTCGAAGACGATCAAGTACGGCGTGGCACCGTAGGCCTGGTAGAGGAGCTCATCAAGCGGCTCGAACAGGGTCAGGAGCGTGCCCACCGCGAACACGAAGGCAGCCACGAAGCGCATATACGGACGACGGGTCCTGATGGCCGCGGCCATGAAGACCCAGCAGATGCCGAGCGGCGAACCCGGCCGCCCAGGGCAGCTGGAGCGCCAGGCTGATCACCGCCCCGCCGGCGAAGGCGAGGCCGGCGGACACGTAGGCAAGGATCGTGGCGGCCCGCACCGCCGTAGGGACTGTCCCCCGAATGCCCATACACCGGTTATGCCCGCCATGCCGGAAATCAGTCCGGGGGCGGGCGTTCGCGAGATACTGCCCAAAAAGCTTGATGACCAGTTCCGGGGAAACCCTAATCTGCGCACTCATTGCAGCCTTTCAACGCCGCGGACCAGCCTGTGGGTACTGCATCCCCGTTCTCGGCAGCCGCGTAGTCGGGATGCGAAGGCAGCCCCGACGGGCTAGAGCCGGACGGCTCCCGACTCGCATCCTCCTGATCTAATCAGTTGGCGCGGTAAAGCCGGCAGCGATGCGCGGAACGAGGCCGCTTGTGGCGGTCGGAACGGGTCTAACCAGCAGCGGCGAGGCTGTCGCGCATGAACTCGGCATAACTCGGATCGATTGATGCGACCACCTTGAGAACCAGTTCGCGTTCAGGCCCGCTGGTCACGCGGGCCTCCTGCGCCAAAAGCCACAGCCCAGGCCGAGCCCGGTCCCGACATCGCCCTGGCAGCGACGGATCCTCCAGTGAACCCCCCTTCAGCAGGAAGAAAAGAAGCTCGATGATCCAGCTTCGCACGATACGCGGGCGGTCGTCAGCAAGCGCAGCCACCAAGACGCCGACAGTCTCCTCAGCAGCCCCGTAGACGGTGTCCTGAGAGATTACGACGTTCTCGAAGCTCCACCAGATCTGCTCGCTATCGGCCGTCGTCGCGCTGCGAAACAAAGCCAGCATGGCGGCAGGCAGATCCTCCCCAGTCCCTCGCAGAACCTTGACAGCTGACCAATTGACAGCTTCGATTGCTCTATCGCCGTAGCCCATGACTAACGATTCCACGCTCCTCCCGGGTCGCTCGTACCACCGGAGGGAAAAGGTCAGGATTAAATTGCCCCTGGCATCGAACGCGGATCGGAATCTCCCTCCAGACTGGATTCGAAGTAAGTCCGCGCCAGCCCCAAACTCGGCTCATAGATCCTCCTGGTACGGCCGCCCGCGCATTTTCCTCCGCGTGCCGTCCGGGCGCCCATGAGTAAGTTCTGACGTTCCCGTCTTCGTCCTTCACGTTAACCCATGCCGCTGGGCCTCGGTCAGGCTGGCCGTCTGACCCGTACTGCGGCTCAGGATCTCTTACGCTCCTCCCGGCGTCTTCGGCAGCAGCACCTGCGGCGTCGTCCGTGAGTGAGCGGGCGACGCCTCCGGCCGCACGCTCAGCGTCTTTTGCTGCTCTGCCGCCGGGGATCGCGCTCGCGGCGGCCATGGCCAGGCCGCCGACGCCGCCGAGGTAGTCGCCGTTGGAGAACGCTATCCCGGCATTGACCGCGCCGTCAGCGACATCAAGCCCGATGGCGACGTCCGCGGTCACCTCATCCACGCCCGGGATCCAGCAGGTCACCAGCGCGACCGCGTTCGCGATCGAGGACGCCTTGTCCAGGGAGTGCGACACCGACCCCCAGAACCCGCCCGGGCACTGCGCCGCCCTCCCCGCCGCCTCCTGTCGTGGCGTCCATCGTCATCACCGCCGTGCCCCGCGGCGTATTCGGCTGATCGGTGTCGCCCGCGAACAGGGTCGTCTGGCCCGGGTCGCGCCGGATCAGCTCACTGCCGTCCGCCGAGTACACGAACGACGTCGTCTTGCCGCCCTCGGTCACCGAAGCGAACTGGCCGGCGTCATCCCAGGTGAGGACCTGGACCTGCGCGCCAGTGCCGCAGGACGGGGCACGGGAGACCATGTTTCCCGGACTTGTCGTAGCAGAAGCCCGTCGTGACCGTCGCCGGCCCCGTGACGACCTGCTCGCTCGTGAGCGTGTGCGGCTGAACCGCCGTGTTCCAAGGACACCGGGTCAGCGCTCAGCGGCTGTCCGCTAGTACCTGCTCGCCGGGCACGTGAGGTGCCCCCGGTCCAGGAACTGCCGGCATCGGCCCTTCGCGTCGTCCGCCACGGCGACCACGAGCCACCTTCGCCAACGGGGGCACTCCGGCTAGCACGTGCTCGAGAAGGCTATCCCGGCGTTGGCGGCACCGTCAGGCCCATGATGACGCCTGCGGTGAGCGACTTTCGTATCGTCCATTGAGTAAGCGGCTTCCGAGATGGCTCATCTCCGCGGCCAAGCTAACCGAGAAGCCAATCCATGTTTCCCAGAATTAGCAACTCATTATGATGGGTATCGAAAATAGCCCAATCAGCCTCCGGCGATGAAATAATGAACTCGAATCCTATTGACTCCTTTATTACCGAGACCAGGGAAGCGAAAGGCCCTTCAATCGCCCCGCCAGGACTGCCGTTATCGTTCATCACCAAAAGGACGGCCCTGGAATCTTCCGGAACTAGTTCCCTGAGCTTAGGAAAGAACTCCTCGCTGCCAGAGTAGGGCACGACACGTGGCGAAGATTTCAGTCTTGTCCACCACCATACCGAGTTCGAGTCCGTCAGGAATCTTGCTGTCACCATTTGGACTATGCGGCCGAAAGGCTCTTGCTCAAGGATATCAGCGTCACGGATCGCGGACGCTGCCGCTCGAGCTGACTGCCACTCGTCAGACTCAGTCAATTTTGCCACCAGTCTTCCCATCCCGGTGTACTCCCCCGGACCGGCCCTTGCGGACCGGAATAAGGAATATTTGCCCGTCCCCATCCGGGATCGCCGCGCTTACCAGCGGTCTGCCATCCGATGTGCTGGCTGTCATGGAACGGGCCAGGGTTCTCATGCGGCCCATCATAGGCGACTTTCGCCCCTCCAGGCCCCTTGAATTCCACGACGGTTCCCGTCTCTGGGTCGTACTTAGAGAATGAGACGTCATCTGGATTTGTCATGCCAGCCTTCTCGAAGGCCAGCACAATCGCCGCCGAGTCCTCCGCCAGATAATAATGGTCAGGGTAAGGCTCGATGTGCATATGTTCCAATCCGGTCGCATCGCGCGCGAATGCCTCAATGTTCTCCGCCAGCACCTCGCGCGACTCGGCACCGCCTTGCACCAGCAAGGATACCCGATCGCCAAGGAGGGAGATTGAGACCTTGCCCGACCCGCCGCGTATTTCGATCCGCTGTAGGGAGCGGCTGTACGGACGTGGATCATCGACCATCGTCAAGGGAATACTACTTGCATCGCCTGACCGAATCCGGGCAGCGAGGAGCTGGAATTTCTCCCGGCATCCTTTAAGCTCCAGTTCCCCGGTCTCCTCGCCAAGCAGTAGCGATAGCACTAGCTCCTCCCGTACCCCGCTACGGCCACAAGTCACCTCTTATCACCTTCTTCACACTGGCATGGTCAACAGACCCCGGAAATGTTTAGCTATGCCCTAATCCTCATTCAGAGGATCCTCCCCTGAGTCAATGCGCTCTTGCCGCGCAATCGAAGACGCTCTTGGCGAGAGGCGCAGCTCCCCGTCAGGCATAAAATCCAACGCTACAGCGCGCAGTATAGTTCCTACTCTAGGAAAACCTTCTGGCTTCACATGTTCCTCGCCCGCCTCTGCGAGCAAGACGAAGTCGATGAAGGCAGGCTTCCTCCCGTTCGGCGTGAACCGCCGTGTTCGAGCACGTGCTAGCCGGAGTACCGCCGTTGGCGTAGGTGGCCATCGTGGTCGCCGTGGCGGACGACCCGAAGGGCCGATGCCGACAGTTCCTGGACTGGGCCACCTCACGTGCACGGCGAGCAGGGACTAGCAGACAGCCGCGTGTACGGCGCGCCGATGGATCATATGACCTCCGGTACCTGGTAGCCGTGGGTGCGCTTGAGGTTGTCACCATCTCGTCCCCAGCCTTCACCGGCAAGTGCGACCTCCACCATCGGTGGCCAGGCAGCCGGGTGGACTCAGCGGACAGTCCGCCCCTCATCCGGTCGTCCAGGACGGCAACGCTCCCCCTGAACCAGCCGAACCCAGGGCAACTCCGCCAGCCCCGGGAGCTGGAGAAGCTCTTCGATCAGATCACGGATCACGAGGCATTGTCATACTCGTCAAGGTTGCCGTCATACCCGGCCTCAACTATCTCAACGAGTTGCTCCAACGGGCCGACGAACCGGCGTAGTGGATAAGCGCTGACCCCGGTGTCCTTGAAGTCGGCGCGGAGATCGAGGCCCGGTCCGGGGCTGGGCACGAGGAGATCACATCGCCCCCATGATGAAGGCGGCGGCCTCCATCTGGCGGGCCAGGCGACCACCGGGATCCGCCGCCGGCCCAATGGGGTCGTCGAGCTTCGCGTCCTTGGGCTTTGGCGGCGCCCAGCCAGGCAGGTCGGCGAAGGCTTGCACCCAGGCACGCGCGAACCGGGCCAGCGGCAGCTGAGAGTCCCACATCAGGCCAAAGTGCAGGGCATAGGGCAGCAGGGCTCCCGTCAGGAACTCCTGGTCTCCACCGGCCTTCAGCCGCCGCAGGTCACGACGGAAGAAGCGGACCTGCCGGGCAAGATCTTCACCTTGGGGGCTGCGCTGGCCATGATGCAGGCGCCGCAACCAACCCTGGCGCACCGCCTCTCGCACCAGCTCCTCCCGCGTCCCGTCCAATGCCCGGCCGAACCCGTTGGGCAGCGCCGACAGGCGCGCGGGAGCGCCGGCCTCGGCCAGCCCGTCGAGCAGTCGCTTCTCATACCCCAGCAAGTGGCTCCGCGGTCCTGAGGCGGCCGAAGCAGACGGGCGCAGCAGCCAATCACCGTCATCTCCCGCCTCATCGACGGTGAGCAGTTCCCGCTGAGCGAGGTCAGCGAGCGTAACCGCGATGTCCCCCATGATGACCCGCCCGAGGACGATGACGCCCAGCTGCCCGGCACGCAGCCCTCCCGGCGCACCCGGAACAGTGCCCGCGCTCACGTGAGTAGCCCCTGGCTGCGAAGCTTTTCAGAATACTTCTGCCACCATCTATCCAGATGGGGCTTCATTCGGCCGAGCTCCGCGTCCAGGTCCTCGTAGAGGATGCCGAGAGCCGCCGGAGCCAGCACGAGCAGGTCGGCCGCGGTGATCTCTTTCTTCAGCGGGGCGAACTCAAATACCTTGCGGAATGCGTCTTCCAGGACAGTGCGGTCAGTATTGATCAACAAGGCATTGAATCTCGCGAAATAATCACGCGAAATGAGTTCTAGCTCGGCGTCGGTTGGCACACGACCGCCGACCTTCCCGCCAAGCGCGTTTCGCAGCAGGAACCACAGGAAGGCGCCGGCGCGGTGTTGCCCGGGAAGCTGCACCTGCTCGACGAAGGACCACTGACGGGCCAGGAACACTTCCGTGTCCATCTCGTGGGCAGCCCTGATGATCTCGACGAGCCGATCCCAGATTTCCTCGTCAAGCGCACTAGCCGCGTTCATTCCTTGGCTCCTCCGCGACCGCTCGGAAGGAAGGTTCACTGTCTACCAACGTATCTTTTCAATCGCAGCCGTAGTGAGCATGCCACCCACTATAATAGCCCCCGACACGGGGTCAGACACCGCATGAACATGCCCCGATGACATCACGCCCCCGGGGAGCGTGATACTGACGACTTTACCATCGGAGCCGATGACCGTTTTACCGACGCTCCTGCCCGCGTCACCTGCGACGGCATGCATGGCGGTGACGCCGGTTCGTTCGGCGTCTTCTGCGGCACCGCCGCCGGGGATGGCGCTCGCGGCGGCCATGGCCAGGTCGCCGACGCCGCCGAGGTAGTCGCCGTGAGAGAACGCGATCCCGGCGTTGACCGCGCCGTCAGCGACATCAAGCCCGATGGCGACGCCCGCGGTCACCTCATCCACGCCCGGGATCCAGCAGGTCACCAGCGCGACCGTGTTGGCGATCGAGGACGCCTTGTCCAGGAAGTGCGACACCGACCCCCAGAACCCGCCCGAGCACTGCGCCGCCCGCGCCGCCGCGGCCGCCTTCGCCGCCGCCTCCTGCGCCGCCTCCTGCGCCGCGACCTCGGCCGCGTACTCCTGCTCCGCCTCGTACTGGATGCCCTGGCTCACCGCGTACGCCGGGCTGGAGTAACTGCGGATCGTCGACATCACGCAGCCCATTTGCGCGCCGCAATGATCGATCTGCGAGGACTCGGCCTGCGCCGCCTCGTTGCGCTCCAGGTTGGCCTCGTAATTGCTGACCGCCTGCACCGACCCGCACGGCCCGTCATCGGCGCACACCATCAGCCCGGAGGGGTCAGCACCGCCCACCGGGTTGTCGCCGGCGTAGGTGTACCCGCCCAGCTGCTGCGGGTCAGTCGTCTCCAGCGCCGGGTCAGCAGAGATGAACCGGCCCAGCGACGGGTCGTACTTACGCGCCCCCAGGTCGTCATAACCGCCCTGCGACGACGGCTCGGCGGGCTGGCCGAGGTAACCCCGCGACGAGTCAGGCCACGGCGCGCTGCTGGTGTAGATCGTCTTGCCATAGGGCGAGTACTCCTGCCGCGACAGCGCCTGCGTCGTGGCGTCCATCGTCATCACCGCGGTGCCCTGCGGCGTCTCCAGCTGATACCACAGGCCCGACCCCGGCCCCGGTACCGACGACTCGCCCGCCACCGGGCTCCCCGACCCGCCCAGCGTGTAGTACCGCACCGCGCCGAGCAGCGAGTACGTCGAGGTCGAGGTGTTGACCATGATCTCGGTGTCGCCCGCGAACAGGGTCGTCTGGCCCGGGTCACGCCGGATCAGCTCGCTGCCGTCCGCCGAGTACACGAAGGCGGAGGTCTTGCCGCCCTCGGTCATAGACGCGACCCGGCCGGCGTCATTCCAGGTCAGGGTCTGCGCGCCACTGCCGGAAGACGGAGTACGCGACAGCATGCTGCCGGACTTGTCGTAGCAGAACCCCGTCGTGACCGTCGTCGACCCAGTGATGACCTGCTCGCTCGTCAGCGTGTGCGGCTGGACGCTGGTGTTGGAGCACGTGCTAGCGGGAGTGCCGCCATTGGTGTAGGTAGCCGTCGTGGTCGCCGTGGTCGACGACCCGGTGAGCCCGAAGTCCTTCTCCGAGAGACGGTCCCCCGCCGAGTCGTACCCGAAGGTCTCCAGGTACGCCTGCGCCCCGGTCGAGACCGTGCTCTGGTTGGTCGTCGGGGACTGGTTCGCGCACGCGTCGGTGGCGGTCCAGGCGGTGGTCAGCTCATCGAGGGTGTTGTAGGCGAAGCACTGCGTGTCGGTGACGGTGCTGCCGGTCTCGGTCTGCTTGTCGGTGACCGACAGCGGGTTCCCGGACGGGGTGTAGGTGTACTTGGTGTCGTCGACCGCCGGACCGGGGGCCTGGGTCCTGGAGGTCAGGACCTCGCTGAGCCGCCGGGTCTGGTCATCGTAGGTATAGGTCTGCCAGGCCGAGTTGGTCGACGGGCCGAAGGTGACCTGGGACGGCTCGCCGAGGCTGGTGTAGGCGACGTTCGAGACGTAGGTGGCCGCCGTGCTGGAGGTCATGGTCGGGTTGCCGAGGGCGTCGTAGGTGTAGTTGATCGTCTCGCCTGCCAGGCCCGCGACCTTCGGGTCAGTCTGGGAGGTCAGCTCCTGGTCGTTGACCGTGTACGCGTAGCTCGTCGTGTAGGTGGCCGGCAGCCCCTCGTCCGTGGGCAGCGTGATCTTGGTGCCCATCGGCTTGCCGAGGCTGCTATAGCCCGTCGTCGCGATGGTGTACTGCTCGGTCGTGCCCTTCGGCCCCGGCTGGGAGCTGGTCTCCGACGACAACTGGCCCGCCTGCACCGTGTCCCAGGTCCAGGTGGCGAGGGTGGCGCCGCCGTTGCTGGCGTCGGTCTCCGTGAGCTTGCGGCCGAGCAGGTCGTAGGTGTAGTCGACGGTCTTGCCGCGGGCGTCGGTGGCGGACAGGACGTCGCCGGCGTCGTCGTAGGCGCTGGACGTGGCGCCGGTGTCGGGATCGGACTGGCTGAGGACCCGGCCCATCAGGTCATAGCCGGAGGACCAGGTCTTGCCATCGGGGCCGGTGGTGGAGGCCTGCTTCCCGCCGGGCGTGTAGGTGTACTTCGTGTCGTTGGTGGTGCCGCCGCTGACCGAGTAGCCGGCCTGTGAGGTGCCGGAGACCGTGAAGGTCGATGGCGAGGTCAGGCTGGTGTACTGCTCGAGGTCAGTCGCCTGTCCCTTGGCGTTGACCACCGTGGTGGCCGGGGTGCCGCCGGTCGGCGGGATGACCGTGGTGACGTCGGCGCCGTTGCGGGCGGTCTTCGTCTGCATCCCGGGCGTGAGGGTGCCGTCGTGCTCCTCGCTGGACAGGTCGGCCCGGCCCATCGCGTCGTACTCGGTGACGGTGGTCGACGGGATGGAGTTCTGTGACGGGAAGATGAGCGATTGGGCCGGGCTGCCGCTGACGCTGTAGGAGTTGTTGGTCAAGACGGTCCAGCCGTGGGAGTCCGTCTGGGTGTCCGACACGGTGGTCGTGCCGTTCTCGCCGGTCGTCTGGGTCTGCCGGGGCTCCAGCAGCGCGTCGTACAGCGTCTCGGAGACCGAGCGGCTTCCGTTATCGAGCAAGGTGCCGGTCGTGACGATCTGCGGGCCGGTCTGCGAGGTGACGTAGGAGTACGTCGTGTTCGCAAGTGCCTGGCCCGCCTTGGACTCGTTCGGATCCCACACCGCGGTCAGGCGGCCGAGCGCGTCGTAGGTCATGTCGGTCTTGCCGCCGGCGACGTTGACCGACTCGGTGATGATGCCGCGCGCCGGGTCCAGCGTCTGCGACGTCGTCTGGTACGTCGGGCTGCTGCCCCCGGTGACTTCCTTCTTGACCGTCATCCCGGTCGGCAGGCCGGTGGCCGGGCTGTAGGTGGTGGAGGTGGTCGCGGCGATGGAGGCGCCGGCCGCGTTCTTGGAATCCGGGTCGCTGGTGACCGTGGCCACCCGGCCGTAGGAGTCGTAGCTGGTGTCCTTGCTCACCACCCAGTTGGTCGGCGTGGTCACGCCGACGGTGCCGTTGGCCTCGGCGGTCTCGGTCGGCTCGCCCAGGGTGGGCGCGGTGCCGGCCGGGGACGCCCCGTCCCACGTCCAGGCGTGCCCGTCGTAGGAGGTGCGGGTGTCGGAGATGAGCTGCCCGGTCTGCGTCGCCCCGGCGGTGGTGCAGTCCTGGTCGGCGGTGATCGACTCGGCGGGCAGCACCATCAAGGCGCCGGCGTTCTCGACATACCGGTTCCAGGTGCAGACCGGCGTGGACGTGCCTGGCACGCCCCGGTCGTCGGACTGCACCTGCATGCCGGTGGTGAGCTGCCCGAGGGTGGTGTTGTAGAAGTCGTCGGTCTCGGTGTCCCAGTCGCCGGTTGACGTCGTCGTCTGGGTGTAGGAGGAATGAGGCGCCACGATCTGCGCGGTCAGCGCCGGAAGCCCGCTCCGCGCGCGGGACGCCGTCGGGCCGATGACCTGCGGGACGCTGACCGTGGCGGAGTAGACCGTCGCGTTGGACGCGGCCGAGGTATAAGTGTCTGTCTCGAAGACCTGCCCGGCGTACTCGTTCCTATCCTCAACGGTGTGGCCGCCGAACGACGAGGTGAGGTTGACCGTCGTGCCGCCGCTCCCGGTCGGGGTGTCCTGGCTCATCCCCCGGAAGTAGACGGTCTTGCTCATCGTCTGCTGGTCGTAGACCTTCGCGCCGTTGTCGTAGTGGAACACCGACGGGTCGCCGCTGATGGTCTCCACCCAGGCGTAGCCGCGGTACTGGCCGTAGGTCCGGTACTTGGCCTTGACGACCTCGTTGTCGTCGTAGTGCCACGCCATGCCCGACGGCGCGTACACGTAGCGGGTGAGCTGCTCGGGGTAGGTGCCGTCCTGGTTCGCGTTGTTCAGGTCCTGCGTCTCCACGGACGCGACCGTGTACTTCTGGAACCAGTCCAGCTCGGGGGCTGTTGCTCCCGGCGGTGACCAGTACACCGGGAAGCAGGTCATCGTGTTGCTGGACGGGTCCGAGGGATAGTTGGCGGGCGTGCACGACGAGCCGTTGTAGGTGATGGTCATCAGCGCGCCGCTCGGCGTGGTGATGGACTGGATCCGGTCGTGGTACATCACCGGCAGGTCCGGCAGGGTCCCCACCCGGTTGGGCAGCTGGTCCGGGGCGCCGAAGGACAGTGGCTTCTCCGTCAGCGACGAGGTGCCCCCGGCAGAGGTGTCCCACCCGGTGTGCTGGATCGAGGCCAGCCACAGGGTCGGGGCGTGGTCGCCGCCGTCGGGGAATGTCTGCGTGAGGTCGTACTCGTCGACCTTATGGGTGGCCCCGCTCACCTGGACCTGGGTGAGGATGGAGGTCAGCCGGATCCGGGACCAGAACGACGGCGAGTGGTTGTCGCAGGTCCCGGACGACGCGCAGTTCTGGTCGATCGGAACGTCCGGCCAGTAGGCGGCGTTGCCGACGGTGAACTGGCTGTCGGCGCAGGTGTTGCCGGACGGGGTGCCGGGGATGCAGCGCTGCGCGGTACTGAAGATGACCTGCTCCGGGGCGGTCCCCGAGTAGATCGTGGACGACGTCATGCCGTAGTCGATGCGGTCCAGGTAGCCGCCGCGGTCATACAGGACCGGCGTCGTGCCCATGTCCGCGCCGTAGTAGTTCTGCTCGGCGGTGTAGTACCAGGTGGTCGCGTTGCCTTCCGGGTCGACCATGTAGTCGAGGTTCCAGCGCCAGCCCGCGGTCTCCGAGGACTTCGCGAACGACGACGTGTCCCCGGAAGAGCAGGTCACGTTGGGGTTGACGCAGTAGACGGGCATCGTCCACGCGGAGTTCGTGGGCGCGCGGACCTTCTACCAGATGGACACCAGCGGCATCGCCTACGACCACGTCGCATCGGCCTCCCTGTACGTCAATGACACCTGGGCGGCGGACTCAAGCCACCACGGACCAGGCCGCCGACACCACCGGGACGCCGTTCACGGCCACCACCGATGACTTCCTCCACTGGCTCACCGGCGTTGACGTCACTTCCGCGAACAGCACCTTTGGCGCGGTCGGCTTCTACGGCGACCAGAGCGTCAACAGCGACTCCTCCTCCGACGCTCCGAACCGGTTCGCCGACGACGTGGGCAGCGACCTCGCCAGCGCCAACGGCGGCACCGTCCCCTACGGGGTCGTCGACCTCGGCGAGAACAGCTGGACCGCCACCAACAACCTCATCCCGGTCCTGTCCACCGCCACCAGCCAGTCCAGCGCGGCCGACCCCGTCGACCGCGACATCCTGGACCAGGCCAACATCCGCACCGTCTTGATCTCCACCGGCACCGCCGACATCATCAACGACGTCCAGAACGGCAACGACACCGCCGCTACGGCGGAAGGCGACGTCAAGGGCAAGCTCGCCGCGCTGGTGCGGCAGGTCAAGGGCTACTACGCCGACACCATGGGCAACAACGGCGCGCAGCAGATCACCGTCTACGTCGCCACCATCCCGCCCGGCAGCTCGTTCAACGCGACCGAGGAGACGGTCCGCGAGAACGTCAACGCCTTCATCTGCGGCTCCGGCGGAACCGCGGGCGCCTGCGACACCACCGCGGTCCACCGGCGCGGACCTAGGCGGCCTGGCCAACGGCTTCGTTGACTTCGCCGGCGCCGTCGCCACGGGCGGAACCGACCTCAGCAGCACCGTCGCCAGCGGTGACTTGTATAACGGCAACCCCAGCAACTCCTACTACGCCGCGGAGGCAGCCGCCTACACGGCCGCCACGGCCTCCGGCGTCCTCACCATCCAGCCCGACTTCGGCCGTTCCTAGCACGCCGCCAGGCAGGCCCGACGGCCGCGCTCCCCGCGGGGAGCGCGGCCGTCGGGCTATGCGGGCGGCGCGGCCGCGCCTACCACGGACGTCAGCTCATCGCCTCCCCTGTGCCGGGGAACAGCCGACGGCCGGGCCAGGCCGATGGGCACATTGCCAGGACCCGCCCGGACTTACGCTGGCGCTTGTGTCGAACGAGGCGGCGAGCGATGACGTGGTGAGCGGCGTCCTGGAGCGCGGGCGGGAAATCGGCGACGCGGACCTGGCCCGCCGGGCGGACTGGATCCGGCTCAAGACCGTCGAGCTGATCGCCCAGGCGGGCCTTGGGCATTATTCGTCGACGTTCTCCTGCGCGGAGATCATCGCCACGCTGTACTACAGCGTGCTGCGGCTGGACCCTGGCGTCCCTGACTGGCCCGACCGGGACCGGTTCCTGCTGGGGAAGGGGCATGTGGCCACCGGGTTGTGGCCGGTGCTCGCCGACCTGGGCTACTACCCCCGCGACTGGCTGCGCCAGTTCGGCAAGGTGGGATCGCCGCTGAACGACCACCCGAACATGAGGCTCGCGCCGGGGATCGACTTCTCCTCCGGGTCGCTGGGGCACAACCTGTCCGTCGGGACGGGGATGGCCTACGCCGGGCGGCTCGCGGGCCGCGACTACCGGGTCATCGTGTTGACCGGCGACGGCGAGCTGCAGGAGGGCCAGGTGTGGGAGGCCGCGATGGCCGCCTCGCACTACAAGCTGGGCAACCTGGTGGCGATCATCGACGCGAACGGCTTTTCCGGGTCCGGCCCCACGTCGGAGGCCATGAACATCGAGCCGCTCGCCGGGCGGTTCGAGGCGTTCGGCTGGCTGGTCCGCGAGGTCGACGGGCACGACATCGCGGTGCTGCGGGCGACGTTCGAGTCGCTGCCTGACCCGGTCGCCGGCTCGCGGCCGGTCGCGGTCATCGCCCGGACGCGGAAGGGGCACGGCGCGGAGATGTTCGAGAAGCAGCCGCAGGCCTGGCACCTCGGCCTGCTGACCGACGAGCAGCGGACCGACGTGGAGGCCGAGATCGCCGGGCGGATGGAGCTCCTCCCGTGACCGCCGACGGGGGCGCCGCACCGAAGATGGTGGACGTCTTCAGCGACATCGAGCGGGACACGGCGCTGAAGGCCAACCCGGCCGGGTACGCGGTCACCGAGCTGGCGGCGCAGGACCCGCGGGTCCTGACGCTGACCGCCGACCTGTCCAACACCCTGGCTGAGTTCCGCGAGAAGTTCCCCGAGCGGTACATCGAGCTCGGCATCGCCGAGACGAACTCGGTGTCGTTCGCGGCGGGCCTGGCGGCCTGCGGGTTCGTGCCGTACATCTTTTCCATGGCCCCGTTCGGCGTGCTGAAGACCGCCGAGCAGCTGCGCACCGACGTGGACTACAACCACCTGCCGGTCCGCCTGGTCGGCCGGCTGTCGGGCCTGGCGATGGGGTACTTCGGGACGAGCCACTACGCGGTGGAGGACATCGCGGTCGCCCGGACGCTGAACAACACCGTCGTCGTCGCGCCCGCCGACGCGGCCGCCACGGTGGCCCTCATGCGGCTGGTCGCCACCCTCGACGCTCCGGCCTACATCAGGATCGCGGAGGCGCCCGAGCCGGTCTACTCCGATCCCCCCGCCTACGAGCTCGGGAAGTGGCCCCGGCTGGCCGAGGGCGGGGACGTCACGATCGCCGCGCACGGCATGGGCGTGGGGCTGGCGCTGCGGGCGGCGGAGGCGCTGCGGGCGCAGGACGCCATCGCGGCCGACGTGCTTGACGCCGCCTTCCTCAAGCCGTTCGACGCCGGCGCGCTGATCGCCAGCGCCGCCAGGACCGGGAGGGTGCTCACCGTCGAGGACCACAGCGTGGTCGGCGGCCTGGGATCGCTGGTGGCGGAGACCGTGGCGAGGCACCGGCTCGCGGTGGAGCTCGGCCAGGTCGCGCTGCCCGCCACCGACCTGGAGGTCGGCGTGCCCGCCGAGGCTCTACGAGTACTACGGCCTCACCGTCGCCGGCGTGGCCGCCGCGGCCAGGGAACTGGCGAGGCGATGACCGGGATGGCGGCGGGCCGGGTGCCCGGCACCAGGGAGCCACTCCTTGACCCGACCGGCGAGAGCGACCTCGCCACCAACACGACCCTCACGCCCCGGCTGCCGTCGCTGCGGGACCTGCGGGCGGGCCTCCTGGACAACACCAAGCCGAACGGCGCGGTCCTGCTGCGCGCCGTCGGGCGCGAGCTGCAAGAGCGCTACGGCGTCCGCGGGGTGCGGATGTTCGTGAAGGGCTACTTCGGGACGCCCGTCGAGGAGAGCATGGTCCAGCAGGTCCTCCGTCACGGCGATTTCGCCGTCGCCGGGATCGGCGATTGAGGCTCGTGCAGCGCGGCCAGTCTGGCCGACGGGATCGTGCTGGAGCGGGCCGGGATTCCCGCCGTCAGCATCTGCACGGACGCGTTCGCCGCGTCCGCCCGGGCCATGGCGCGGGTGCTCGGCTTTCCCGGCTTCGAGTACGTGGCGGTGCCGCACCCGGTCGCCAGTCGTTCGGAGGAGGAGGAGGAAGAGATCGCCCAGATGGTGCGCGCCGCCATTCCGGAGATCGTCCGGATCCTGGGCGTGGCGGACTAGGCGGTGGGCACGGTGGATGTGATGCTCGTTGACCTTGACGAGATCCGGCGGGCGATGGAGTGCTACGCGGGCAAGGGCTGGACCGACGGGCTGCCCGTCGTGCCGGTCACCGAGAGCTACCTCGCGGAGTTCCTGGCGGCGACGAGCCGGGACCCCGCTGAGGTGCTCATCCCCATGCCGCACCTCAACAAGGCGCTCACGGTCCGGCTGGCGGCGATCAACGCGGCGCTGGCCGGCTGCCTGCCGGAGTACCTCCCGGTCGTGCTCGCGGCGTGGGACGCGTTCCGCGCCGACGGCATGGTGACCCGCTCCATCTGGCAATCCACCACCGGCACCGCGCCGTTCGTCGTGGTCAGCGGGCCGGTGCGGACCGCTATCGGGCTGAACTGCCGCGGGAACGTGTTCGGCTCCGGGTTCCGGGCCAACGCGACGATCGGCCGGGCGATCAGGCTGGGCGCCATCAACGGCCTCGAGGCGGTGCGCATCGTGGTCGCCGGGGCACCGAACGCGGGAGTTTCCCCCGTCGTCGAGACGTTCAGCCGACTGGACGGCCCGCCAGCCTTCGGGCGGGTGGAGCCGCCGCCATCTGGGGCCTAGCCCCGTTACTTGTCTCATCCCCCCTCACACCAGGAGACAACAATGTCGCAGGATGGCCCGCAGGATCTCAGGGACGCGCTGCAGCAGCTACGCGACGTGCTGACGGGCGACGGCTACGACCTGGACTGGGCGCTGCGCACGGGCAACCAGGTCGCCGTCAAGGTCATCGCCGGTCCCGACGCCTGCGCTGACTGCCTCGTGCCGCAGTCGATCATGACCGCGATCCTCGCCGACGCCCTGGCCGGCACGCCGTACCGGCTGGAGTCGATCGAGTTGCCGTCCAGCGCGGCCCGCTGGCCGGTGCCGCCAGCGCCGCCCGGCCCGGCCCGGGCGAGCACGCCGTCCCCCGCGTCCGTCACCGAGCCGGCCAGGACCACCCCGGTCTACGGCGAGTTCGACGTGGTCGTGGTGGGCGGCGGCCCGGCCGGCCTCATGGCGGCGTCCGCCGCCGCGCGGTCGCGATCATCGGTCCTGCTCATCGAGCGGTACGGGTTCCTCGGCGGCGCGGGCACGGCGGGCGGCCTTTCCACGTTCTGCGGGCTGCACGCCCGGACCTACGGGCGCGACGTGCGGGTCATCCGGGGACTGGCCGACGAGCTGCTCGACCGGCTGGCCAGGCTCGACGGCCTCAATGCCCCGCACCTGACCATCGCCGACGGCATCGCGGCCCAGGCGTTCGACATCTCCGCCTACAAGATCGCCGCGGACGAGCTGGTCACCGGGTCGGGCGCGCGGAGCTCATCGGCCGCCAGCAGGCGCTCGGCGCGTTCGCGTTCATCCGGGACCGAACGCCCGGCTTCGGCGACTCCTACATCGTGGACATCGCGCCCCAGATCGGCATCCGCGAGACTCGCCGCATCATCGGCCCTTACCAGCTGACCGAGGACGACGTCCTGGACTGCGCGGACTTCGAGGACACGATCGGCGTGAACGGCTGGCCGGTGGAGGCGCATGTCGCGGGCTCGGTCGAGTTCCGGTGGCAGCGATCGGAGCGCGGCTTCAATCATCTACCGTTGCGGATGATGCTGCCCGGGACGGTCGCCAACCTGTACGTGACGGGCCGGTGCGCCTCGATGACCCATGGCGCGCACGCCGCCGCGCGCGTCACGGGGCCGTGCTTCGTGATGGGCGAGGCCGCCGGGGTGGCGGCGTCGATGGCGCTGTCGGCCGGCGTCAGCGGCGACGGGATCGACGTGCCGGAACTGCAGCGCCGCCTCGCGGACGGCGGCGCCTTCCTCGGCCGCGGCGCGCCGGAGGACATCCTGTAGCCCGCCTCCGGCGCTCTCGGGGCTCAGGTGATGGGATTGCCCGGGTAGTAGGAGTTGCAGGCGGCGATCCCCTTCTCGCCGCCCAGCTCGAGAGCGCTCCCGCGTTCCTGGAAATCGCCGTGCGTCCGGTTCGGGTCGTTCTCCGAGCTGGCGATCAGCTCCAGCATCTTCTCGATCGCGGGCTTGTCCGACTCCAGGAGCCAGTGGTGGTCGTTGGCGTAGCCGAGCCACGCCCCCGCCACGCAGTCGGCCTGGTTCTCGTGGACGAGGGTCTCCGCGTCGGTCTGCGGGACGGGCACCCTCACGTGCGTCTGCACGTTGTGGCCGAACTCGTGCGCGAGCCCGATCGCGGGGGCCACGTCGCCCGCCTGGCTGTAAAGCGCGTACGCGAGCTGCTGCCCGATGTAGACGTTGTTGTCGGCGGGACAGTACTCGTAGGACATGTCGTCGGCGGTGTTGCCGCCGTTCGGGTCCTGGCATCCCTCCTGCATCGTGGCGCCGTCCGACAGGAAGTACACGTGGGACGGCAGCGGCACGGACGACCAGGTCGACACGTAGAACGGGTCGATGAACGGCAGCACGTACTCGTAGTACACGACTATGTCGCTCTCGTTGAAGCAGCCGCGCATGTTCTGGTTCGTGCAGCTGAAGCCGGACGGCGGCTTCATCACCTTTGTTCCTTGCTGCAGGTCGACCACGCCGGTCGGCACGTTGAGCGGCGCGGACCCGTTGATGGCGGGCGCGGAGGAACCGCCGCCGGCCGGCTGCTGGCCCGCGGGCCCCGACGTGGTGGCGGTGCTGAGCGAAAAAGAGCATCCCCCGAGCATTGGTAGCGCCAGGGCCAGTGCCGCCGCGGCGGCCCAGGGCGCGTGAAGCCAGGCCTTCATCCCCATGTGCCCAACTATGAGGCCTTCCCGGGCATCGGGAAATATCCGTTGCCGAACGTATACCTAGCGCCATTCCCTTTAGCCGTCCCTGGTGTCCCGCGATCATTCGCGGGCGGTGATCATCCCCGGCTGATCATTCGAGAGCGCCGCGGCAAGGTCCGGGGCCTGCTCCGATTGCCTGGCTTGCCTGCCGCGACCGCTCGCGGCGATCAGGACGCCGGCCAGCATCAGGGCCACGCCGGCGAGCTGCTCCGGTGACGGGCGCTCCCCCAGGAACGCCGCGCTGAGCGCGACCGGGCCGGCCGGCTGGATCAGCAGCAGCGCGCTGACCAGCCAAGCGGGCAGCCTCGGCATTGACGTCGTGATGAGCAGCCACCCGAGTACCTGGGAGGTCAGCGCCAGCAGCACGAGCCAGCCGAGCGCCGGCCACGCCGGGCCGAGCCGGAAGTCCCGCAGCGCCAGGCCCAGCGCGGCCGACCCGGCCGCCGCCCCGAGGGTCGCCTGGAACAGCGACTCGACGACCGGCGGGCGCGAGGCCGCCGGGTGATCGGCCGCCGCTGCACCGCCCGCCACTGCACCGCCCGCCACTGCACTGCCCGCCACTGCGCCGCCCGCCACTGCGCCAACGGCCGCGGCGTGGCCGGGAGCTGGCGCGTGGTGCGCGGTGGCCTGGCGCAGCAGGAGGATGTACACCGCGTAAAGACCGGCCACGGCGATGCCGAGCGCCACGCCCAGTCCCGGGTGGGTGCCGTAGGCGCCGACCCCGGTGAGCCCGCCGACCAGGGCGAGGCCGCCGAGCATCACCGGCAGGGCGATGAGCAGCGAACGGCGCGGCCGCTCGCCGAGCACCGCCCAGGCCAGCAGCGTCACGATCACCACCTGCAGGTTCGTGATGACCGTGCCCAGGCCGGCCCCGATGTCGGCGATGGAGTGGCTCCACACGATGAGGTCGGCCGCCAGGAACAGCCCGCCCGCCCGGGCCAGCCAGCGGCCCCGCCTGGTCAGCCGGCCGGTGCCGCGGCGGCGCTCCAGCCAGGCCAGCAGGGCCAGGACCGGCAGCGCGATCGCGCACCGGCCCAGCGCCGTCATGCTCGCGGAGCTGCCCGCCAGCCGCATCACGACCGCCGAGCTGGAGATGCAGGCCGCCCCGAGTACCGCGGGCAGGACCGGCCGTCCGCCGGGCGTGCTCATGGACAGCCGCCTCTCATGTCATGATCAAACATACTTACGGTCATTACACTAGCCGATCGCGCGCGCGTCCGCTGACCTTGCCAGATTGAGTCA
The DNA here is from genome assembly GCA_963735415.1 of uncultured Actinomycetota bacterium. Taxonomy (GTDB): domain Bacteria; phylum Actinomycetota; class Actinomycetes; order Streptosporangiales; family Streptosporangiaceae; genus Trebonia. Next base: position 28,457 of record CAVTLB010000017.1, read on the forward strand.
TGTTTTCGAGTGCTACAGTTTGTGATCATGAGAATGTTCGAGTATCCTGGTAGCAGGCTTGAGACATGCACCTCGGGGAGGTGATCTTATGCAGGCAGTGTCACCCGCAGGTGCCGCCCAGCCGGGGAACGTCGATGAGGCGCTGGCGCTGGTGCATGCCGGGCTCGATCACCTCACCAGCGTGGACTGGCGGTCGTTCGGCGCGGCGGTGCAGGCGCGAGCGCTGCGGGAAGCTCGGGTCAGCGCAGTCGAAGATCACGGTGGCGCGCAGCGAGGCGCTGGGCGCGTTCGACGCCTGCGCCGGGCACTGCGCCGACGGCGGGCATCCCACCGTGCAGTCATGGCTGCGGCACCAGGCCTCGGTCACCGGCAAGGACGCCAGGGACGCGGTCGCGTGGCAGCGACTGCTGAAGGCCCACCCAGTGCTGCGGGACGCCCTCGCGGCGCGGCAGCTCTCGCAGTCGTGGGCCGGGCAGTTCGCGAAGTGGAACGACAGGCTCCCAGAGCCGGAGCGGGACAAGGCCGACCAGATCCTGCTGGACGCCGCCCTCGCCGGGCTGCCGCTGACCCCGGACATCGCGCGCTTGGCGCAGGCCATCTACGAGGCCGTCCGGGGCCAGCAGCCCGACAGCGACCCCGACGACGACGGCTTCGCCGACCGCGGGGTGCGGATGGGCACCACCATCAATGGCGCGGGCCGGCTGTTCGGCGACGTGACAGCCCGCTGCGCGGAGCTTCTTGGCCGGGTGTTCGAGGCGTTCGGCAAGCCAGTCGGCCACGATGACTTCCGTACTCAGGCCCAGCGCAATCACGACGCGCTGGAGATCGCGCTCGGCCTGTCGCTGGGCGTCCCGGACGTGCCGCAGTCGGGCGGGATGAAGACCCAGGCCCTCGTCGTCGTCTCGCTCGCGGACCTGATCGCGATGGACGGCGGCTCCGTGCTGGCGCAGAGGTGGCTCGCCGCGCAGGAGGAAAGGCTCCGTACCGCGACCGTGACCGTCCACGCGGGCGAGGCCGGGTGGCTGTCCGGGCAGGAGGCGGAGGCGACCGGCTGCGCCGCCCGCATCACCCCGGTCGTCACCGGCACCCCCGACTGGGACGTCATCTCCGGCATGGCCGACGTCTTCCTTGACGCCCACGGCATCCACGACATCCTGACACCCGAGGCACGGCTCGCCCTGGAGCGGACCCTGCTCCGGATGGCTATCGACGCCCTGTCCGGCCCCGGCGGCCTCGCCGGGTTCCTGCGCGCGAACATGCTGGGCCGCCCCTTTAGCGGCGCGTCCCTCCCCCTCGACGTCGGCGACGCCGACAGCATCCCGGACTACCTGCGCCGCGCGGTCATCCTCCGCGATCGCAAGTGCCAGTGGCCCGGCGGCTGCGACCGCCCCGCCAGCCAGTGCGAGCCGCACCACCTGCGCCCCCGCAGCCACGGCGGCGAGACTAGCCTGAGCAATCTCCGCCTGTTCTGCTGGGCACATCATCACATCTACATCCACCGCCTCGGCTGGAAGATCATCGCCCACCCAGACGGCACCGTGACAGCCGTCTCCCCCCGGGGCGCCGCCACCCATAGCCACCGGCGAAACCGGGAACGCGAGCGCGGCGGCCAGGGACCGCCCGGCGCCACTGGTCCGCCGGGCGACTCCACTTAGCGGCGGCTTGCACGATCGGGGCGCCACGAGTTCGGCGGGCGGGACTCGGGGCGTGGCCTCTTGCCGTATGGCCGGGGCGGGGCCACGCTCAGGGTATGGGGCTGCCATCTTCCGGGGAACCAATCATCCGGCTACGGTCTAACTTCACGCCGGGAACCACGCCGTGGGCGATGCGGCGGGCGCAGTGGACGGCGCTCGGGCTGTCGCCGCGGGACATGGAGAAGCCCAAGATCGCGATCGTCAACACGTCTTCCCAGCTGGCGAGCTGCTTCAGTCACCTGGACTCGATCGTCGGGCCGCTGAAGGCCGCGATCGAGGAGGCGGGCGGTATCGCGTTCGAGGTACGGACCGCCGCGCCGTCGGACGCGATCACCAGCGCCGGGGCGGCCGGGCGGTACATCCTGCCGTCCCGCGACCTGATCGCCAGCGACATCGAGGTGGCCGTCGAGGGGGCCCTGCTGGACGGCATGGTCTGCCTGGCGTCCTGCGACAAGACGACGCCGGGCCAGCTCATGGCGGCCGCACGGCTGGACATCCCGACGATCATCGTCGCCTGCGGCTACCAGCCCAGCGGCATGTACCGGGGCGAGGTAGTCGACTTCGAGGACATCTTCCGGTTCGCCGGGCACGTTGCCACCGGGGCGATGACCGCCGGCGAGCTCGCCGAGATGGCGTCGTGCGCGGTCACCGGGCCGGGCGTATGCGCCGGGATGGGCACCGCGAACTCTATGCACCTGGCGGCCGAGGCCCTCGGCATGGCGCTGCCCGGGTCGACTCCGTGCCGGGCGCGCGGCGACCTGATGTGGGACGCGGTCGCCCGGGCCGGCCGCCGCATCCTCGACCTGGTGGCGGCGGGCATCCGGCCGCGGATGATCATGACGCCGGCGGCCTTCCGCAACGCGGTCACCGCCATCCTCGCGGTCGCCGGGTCGGTGAACTGCCTCAAGCACCTGCAGGCGATCGCCGTGGAGGCCGGCTGCGGCGCGGACGTGTACGCGCTGTTCGAGGAGCTCAGCGACCGGGTGCCGCTGCTCGCCGGCGTGAAGCCCAACGGCGGCACGCAGGTCACCGCGTTCGACGATGCCGGGGGGACCCTGGGACTGCTGCGCCAGCTCGCGCCGCTGCTCGACCTGTCCGCGCCGACGGTGGGGGGCGCCGCCGGCCGGCCGCTGACGCTGGGCGAGGCGATCAGGGACGCCGAGGTCGACGAGTCGGTGATCCGTCCCCTGAGCGCCCCGCTGGCGACCCATCCCGCCATCGTCGTGATGCGCGGGTCGCTGGTCCCCGACGGGGCGCTGCTGAAGCGGACGGTGGCCGACGACGCGCCGCTGCTGTTCCGCGGCCCGGCGAAGGTCGTGCGCTCCCGCGACGAGGGCGTCGCCGCCGTCAAGGCCGGCCAGGTCACGGCGGGCGACGTGGTCATCCTCACCGGCCTGGGGCTGCGCGGAGCTTCCCGGCATGGGGCTGACGTCGGCGCTGATGTTCGCCCTGGACGGCGCGGGGCTGACGACTAGCGTCGCGGTGGTCACCGACGGCCAGATGCCCGGGCTGGTCAACGGCGGCCTCGTGATCGCCGAGGCGTCCCCGGAGGGCGCCGGGGGCGGCCCGATTGGCCTGGTCCGCGACGGCGACCTGATCAGCATCGACGTCAGCGCCCGGACCGTCACGCTCGAGGTAGCCGACGACGAGCTCACCCGCCGCCGGGCGGTGCTTCCGCCGCTGGCGAGCCCGCCCGGCTGCGGGTGGCTGTCGGTCTACGCCCGCACGGTCGCCCCGCTCGCCGAGGGCGCGACGCTTGGCCGGGAGTAGCCGGGCCACATGGCCTGTCGACGGCCAGATGATCAGGCCTCTGGGGCATCCAGATATCCGGGAGGACGCATCATTTTCGCCCGGCGGGTCAAGGTGGGACCATAAGTGAGTGCCTCGAAGAGGCCGCTCCATCGCACTCCATATCGTCCAGATGACCGCCTGATGACGTATTCTACCTCGTCGATGAGTCGCCGCGCTTCCATCCCCCTCGGAACCTCGTCGATCATTCTAGTTATATCACGCAATACAAGGAGGCGATCCTCCGAAGCTTCCCCCGCAAGCCCGCCATCCTGAAGCACCGCATGAAGGTCCCTGAATTTCAAAAGCAAGTGGTCCAGATTAACCCTGAGCTCATGGGCCGCCATGTCAATGTTTGCGCCGCCGAGAGAAGTCACCATCTGCACCGCCTGGGATGCGGCGAGAACCGTCGCGAGTTCCGTCATGCAACCTAGGACTTCTTCAACTGCCGAAGTAGTGTTGCCATCATATTGATGAATACGCCGGAACTCCGTCAGCCGCACCGGGAAGGAGGACTCCCTGAAAGGTGGCTGGACCGGGCGCCCGCCAATCTCCTCCCCGTTTTCCGGAGACGCGAGGGTCATCTGGCGGAAGAGGCGAGGGCCGATGCCCTCGTCAATCACCAGCCCGCCGGCCTCGAGCAGGCCGATGCACCGCCAGAAGGTACCCGGCACGGATTCCCCGTTGAAGTACACCGGCCGCTCCGGGTCCAGCGCGCTGGACGAGGCACGGCGAGCGGTCGCGGTGCCGACGATCATGATGCCGGCGCAGTAGTTCGCGAATGCCTCGAAGGCGGTGCCCGCCAGGCCGTCCTCGGCCCCCACCTTCGCGATAGCGTCGAGATGCTTACCTTGGGCGAGCAACCCGAGCATCATCTCCAGGCGCCCGATGATCCGCGCCAGCGAGTCGCCGCCTGCCAGTGAGGCCAGGATCTCCTCGACCGGGGCGGTGCCGAAGAAGCCATGCACGCAGCCCAGCATGGGCTCGAGCATCTCCTGCACCTCGGGGGTGACCAGGCGGGAAGCGAATACTGACGCCAGCGCCCCGGTGGCGTCACCACTGCTCATGTGCCAGTCAGGTTGCGTCGCGCCATATCCCATTACCTTAAACGCCGTCCGCTCCACGGTTTCGGCAATGTGCTCGGCGGCCAGGTATTCCGAGAAGCTCTTGTGCACGAACTCGCACCCGGTCTCCTCGCCCTTCGTCAGTTCAGGGGCGTTGACGATCGCCACATCGGTGATCTCGGCGATGTCGGCCTCGGTCGCGTCGGGATACTGCCGGCGGATCAGCGGCATGACCTCGTCGAAATCGAGCGAGTCCGTCTCGCGGCGGTACATCTCCCAGGCGAGCAGGCGCAGGAATCGTTGCATCTCGGCCCGGTCGAAGCGGCCCTGGCCGGTCGCCTGCTCGATCTGCCGCTGGGCGGTGTCGGCCATGATGCTCCGGTAGAGAAACGCCTTCTCGACATCCTGCTCTTTTCCGATGCCCAGGTTGAGGGAGCCGCTGGTGTGCACGCGGGCGAGCAGGTGGAGCGTCAGCGGCCAGGAGGCGAGATACTGCAGTGGTGTCGCACGGCGGCCCGGCTTGTCGCCGGGCAGCAGGCTTTCCGGGTGGAAGTCACTTCCCGGGCCGTCCGCGTGCAGCGCCCGCCATTTCTTCCCCCATGCCGTCACGCGCTGCTCATCGAAGGGCACCAGCGTCAGCACGTGCGCGCCTATGGGCAGGCCGTCCCCACCGGGAAACAGGGTGTCGCGGCCGGAAACGATCGCGCGCGCCCGGCTCAGCGGCCCGTTGGTGAGGTCGTCGCGCAGACGGTTGAAGAAGGTGCGCAGCCGCGCCCGGCTCGCCAGCACGAGCTCGTCGAACCCGTCGAGGATCAGTACCAGGTTGGGCACGTCACGAAGATCGGAGATGCGGTCAATGAGGCCCTCGTTGCGCAGGTGCTCCTCGACGAACGGCACGACATCCGCCGCCTCCTTCATGTGCCGCAACCGGAGGAATACGGGGTGCATGGCCGGGTCCGTCGCCAGTTCGCTGGCCAGCATCCGGCACACGGTGGACTTCCCCGATCCCGGCCCGCCGCACAGGATCCGAAGGTCGCCGGGGGGTATCCGCTCGCTCAGCAGGGCACCGAGCAGGCTCGGCACGTTGAGCACCGGGTACGACTTGCCGGATACGCCGACAACCTGGTAGGAGGCCTCCGGGGCGATGAACACCTTCCGGACGCCAAATGTCTCGGCGAACATGGTGCCGCTCAGGTCCGGAAGTCGCTGCAGGCTCTCCCGGTAATCATCCCACGCCTCCTGGTACCGCCTCTTTATGTTGCCAGTGCTTCGCTCCCGCCACTCATCAAGCGACACCGCGACCGCGTTAAGCGAGGTGAGCACCTCGGTCGTCTTTTCCTGGTGGGAAAGGGCCAGGTACTCACGCATCCAGGCGGCGTCCGGCGTCCCCTGGGCGAGGAGTACCTGCAATCGGCTGCGAGCCGCGTCAGATACCCGCCGGACAAGCGCGTAGACCTCCAGGCTCGGCATCCCGTACGCGGGCAGCACCGCCGTCAGCCAATGGCCATAAGCGTCGAACAGCGGCAGGCCCGTCTGCAGCGGGTCGACGGACAGCAGGTAGGTGACCTCGGCCTGGGCGATCTCCCTGGCCCGTCGCGCGAGACCCTGATAATCGGGCTGGGGCCGTTCGGCGCCCCCTTGACGGGCCTGACCAATCTTCCCCAGCTCGCCGTCCAGCGCCTCCAGGTACGCACTATGGCACGTCGTGTAGAACAGGATCCGGAACTGCTCATACGGCGGCACCTTGCTACGCCCTGACCGCCATTTGGACACGGCCTTGATAACCGCCTCGGCGGCCGTCGCGCTGACCGCCGCGGCCGCTAGCAGATGGCCGACGCCCGGCAGGGTTGTCAGCACGGCCGCCGAGCCAGCCTTATTCGCGAAGGTAATGAGCAGGTCAAAGTTATCGGCCACCTTGGAGCCCGTGTCAGCCCCCTTTTCGATGCTCTCCAGAACCGAGGCGGCATTGACACGAGTGCTCATCCGGACCCCCGCAGGCTCGCTCAACCAGGCTTAGATAAGCCCATGGTAGAGCCTGAGTACATCGCGTGATCCCCTGGAGCGGCAGCGCTTCCCGGTCAGACAGAGACCCAGTAGGGGTCGCCGTTCAGGACGCGGTTCGCGGCGCAGAAACTCGTGATGAGCGCGTTCTTCGCGTTTTCCTCGGCGGCCGGGATCCAGGCGGCTAGGCGGTCCGCCTTGCCGACGCCGGTGCCGCCCTCCCGGGTCGAGCGGAAGGGGTACTCGTCGCAGGCCTGGCCGTGAGGCGACGGGCCGACGACGGGCCGGCCGCAGATGGCGGCGTAGTTCGCCGCCTGCGCCGCGGCGCTGGTGCTCCGGTGCAACGGGTGGCCGCTGCCGGGCCGCCCGTAGTGGCCGGGCCCGGTCTGCGCGACGTAGGCATCGGTCGCGACGTCCGGCAGGGTCGTCAGCGTCGAGAGGTAGGGCGTGTAGGCGGGGAACACGCACCCCGCCGGGACTCCGGGAAGGGCGTCGTCGCACCGGTAGCCGAGGGGCGCCTGGTAGGAGAGACCGATGGGCTGGGCGCCCGGCTTGACGAACGAGAGCTGGTAAGCGGTCCTGGCGCTGTCCGCCTGCCCGGCCGCGACCGCGTCGGAGTAGTCGATGACTCCCGTCAGGCCGTTGGTGACGACCTTGCCCTGCGGGAAGTGATCGGCGGCCGAGCATGGCTTGGCGCAGGAGGCCAGCAGCGTCATCGTCATGCCGACCGCGCTACCGGTGGCCCGCACCTCACTGATCGTGACGCGCTCGGCGAAAGCGCGGCCGCGCGGGTTCAGCTCGATGTCGTGCGTGAGGTCGAGCGTGACCGTGCCGACCCGCGTGGATCCCTGCACCACGGCCACCGTGGCGGCCACTCGCCAGCACAGCTGGGTCCGGTTGTAGGTGTCCAGGCCCGGGCCGCACGGGGCGGCGGCAGCGCGCGACGCGACCCCGGCTCCCGTGGAAGCGGGCGCGGCGCTGGCGACGCCGGCACTCGCCGTCCCCGTGGCCAGGCATCCCATGAGCGCGAACGCGGCCGTGCCAAATCTCCTCGTCACCGTGTCCCCCATGCCGCGCAGTCTGGCATGAACCGTGGGACGGCACAACGACAGCGCGCCTGGCGTGTCCGCTCCGACAATCCGCGCTTTACCTGGCCATTTGCCCTTGCGGGCAGCCGGCCGGCGCATCAGGCTCAGGGGTGGAGCACGGACCGACAACGACCGCAGCCCCGCCCGCGACAGCCTCGTCCGCGCGGCGGCCACGAAGGGCCGGTGAGGCAGCAAGTGCTTGCCGTAGTGTGCCATGGCACGGCCGCGGAGGTCGCCGAGGTCCCCGACCCGGTGCCCGCCCCCGACGAGGTCGTCGTCGAGGTGGACGCCTGCGGGCTGTGCGGCTCCGACGTGCACGTCCTGCAGAACGGCCAGGCGGGCGACGGGCAGGTTCTCGGGCATGAGTTCAGCGGCCGGATCGCCGCGCTCGGGCGCGAGGTGACGGGCTGGCGCGAGGGCCAGCCGGTGGCGGCCTCACCCCTGGGATCGTGCGGCAAGTGCCGGGTCTGCGCGCGCGGGCTGGCCTTCCGCTGCGAGGCGGCACCCAATATCGGGATCACCAGGCAGGGCGCGTACGCCCAGTACGTGGCGGTGCCAGCCCGGCAGCTGGCCGCGCTCCCCGACGGGCTGCCGCTCGAGGCCGGAAGCCACGCGGAGCCGTTCTCGGTCGCCCTTCAGGCGGTGAAGCTGGCGGCCGTGGGGCCAGGCGACCCGGTGCTCGTGTACGGGGCCGGCCGATCGGGCTGTACGCGATCATGGCGCTGCGGCTGGCCGGGGCCGGGCCCATCGTCGCGGCCGGCCGGTCCGCGGGCCGTCGCCAGGCGGCGGCCGCCGTCGGGGCGGACGTCGTGCTCGACACCCGCGAGAAGTCCGTCACGGCCTACACGCGGGAAGCGGGCGCGAAGTTCGCGGCGGTGCTGGAGTGCTCGGCCTCGCCGGGCGCGTTCACCGAGGCGATGAGCGTGACAGAGCCCGGCGGGACGGTCGTGGAGGTGGCGCTCACCGCGGAGGCCCCGCCACTGCCGCTGTTCGGCATGCTCAGCGAGGGCCTGCACCTGGTCGGGGCGTGCGCGTTCTCCGACGAGACCTACCGCACCGCCGTTGATCACCTCATCCACCAGCGCGTCCCGGTGGACCGGCTGGTCAGCGAGCGGGTGACGCTGGAGCGGACGCCGGACGCGCTCGTGCGGCTGCGCACCCCCGGCACCCTGGTGCGGATCATCACGCGACCCTGGCAGTGAGCCCGGCATCCCGCCGACCACCCGACCGCCATCACCCAGGAAAAGGAGCTCATGACATGGACGAGTTCGCGGGCAAGACCGCGGTGATCACCGGAGCCGGCAGCGGCATGGGCAAGGCGTTCGCGCTGCGGTGGGCGGCCGAGGGGATGAACGTCGTGATCGGCGACATCCAGCAGGACGCGCTGGACGCCACCGTCGCGGAGGTCCGGGCATCGGGCCGGCCGGTCGTGGGCGTGCGGGCCGACGTGTCGAAGCTGGCGGACATCGAGGCGCTGGCGGACGCGGCGCAGGCCGCCTTCGGCCCGGTCCACCTGGTGCACAACAACGCCGGCGTCGAGGGCTACCTGGACGGGCCGATCTGGGCGGCCACCACGCGGGACTGGGAGTGGACGGTCGGCGTGAACTTCTGGTCTGTCGTCAACGGCGTCCGCACGTTCGTGCCGCGGATGCTCGCGCACGGCCAGGAAGGGCACATCGTCAACACGTGCTCCATGACGTCGGTGGTGCAGGCGACCAACATGTACGGGATCACCAAGCACGCGACGATCGCCCTGTCCGAGGTGCTGTGGAGCGACCTGCGCACGGCCGGGGCGCCGATCGGGGTCACCGCCTTGTGCCCGGGCACGATCGCCACGAACCTGTTCCACGGGTCGCGGAACCGGCCGGGCGCGCTGACGGACGACGGCGGCAGCATCTCCGACGAGGGCAAGGAGCTCCGCGACCGCATGCACCTGGTGCTCGCGGCCGGCATGCCGCCGCCGGAGGTCGCCGCCAAGGTCGTGGACAAAGTGCGGGGGGACGGACTGTACCTGCTGACCGACCACGAGTGGGACGGCCAGGTAATCGCCCGGCATGAGGCGATCATCGCCAGCGCGGTCGCGCCCAGGCCCGGCACGTGACGACAGGTCACGCGAAACAGCTCGCGCCCGCAAGGAGGCCCTGGAGATGAGCGGACGGTTTGACGGTAAGGTCGCGGTCGTCACCGGCGCCGCGGCCGGCTTCGGCCTGGCGGTCTCGACCCGCCTGGCCGCCGACGGCGCCCGGGTGGTGATGGTCGACCGGGCGGCCGACGCGCTGCACGAGGCGGCGGTCAAGGCCGGCGGCCTGCCGGTCGTCGCGGACGTCAGCAAGGAGGCCGACGTCGACTCCTACGTGCGGGCGGCGGTGGACGCGCACGGCCGGATCGACCTGTTCTTCAACAATGCCGGCATCGAGGGCCGGATGGCGCCGATGACCGAGCTGTCGGTGGAGGATTTCGACCGCGTCTGGGCGGTGAACGCGCGCGGCGTCTTCATGGGGCTGCGTTCGGTCCTGAAGGTCATGAAGCCGCAGCGGTCCGGGGCCATCGTCAACACGGCGTCGATGGCGGCGATCAAGGGCGCGGCCACGTTCTCCCCCTACATCGCCTCCAAGCACGCGGTCCTCGGACTGACCAAGAGCGCGGCGCTGGAGGGCGGCCCGTACAACATCCGCGTCAACTGCGTCGCCCCCGGCCACATCGACACCCGGATGGCCCGCGACCTGACCAGGCAGATCAACCCCGATGACCCGGAGGGGGCGTTCCGCGAGGTGTCCGCCACGGTCCCGCTGTACGGCCGGTACGGCAGCGCGACCGAAGTATCCAATCTCGTCGTGTTCCTCCTGTCCGACGAGGCCGAGTACATCTCCGGCTCGCTGCACCTGATCGATGGCGCCCTGAACGCAGGGTAGTAACGTGAGCGCGTGATCTACCGGGGGATCTACGAGGGCGCGCTGCGGCGCCTGCCGCCGGAGGCGGCGCACCGGCTCGGGTTCGGGCTGATCAAGGCGGCGGCCGAGATTCCCGGCGGCACGGCGGCGCTGCGGCGTGCCCTCGCGCCGAACGACCCCGGGTTGCGCGTCCACGCCCTGGGGATGGACTTCCCCGGTCCGCTGGGCCTGGCGGCCGGGTTCGACAAGAACGGGGAGGGGCCGGTCGCGCTCGCCGCGCTCGGCTTCAGTTTCATCGAGGTCGGCACGGTCACCGCCCGTCCGCAGCCCGGCAACCCGAGGCCGCGCATGTTCCGCTTCCCGGCCGAGCGCGCCCTGGTCAACCGCATGGGATTCAACAACGACGGCGCCGCCGCGGTGTCGGCCCGCCTGCGCCACCTGCGCGCGACGCACGCCGGGAACGTGCCGATCATCGGCGTCAACATCGGCAAGACGAAGGCCGTGCCTGAGCAGGACGCGATCGCCGACTACGTGACCAGCGCCAAGATCGTGGCCGACGTCGCGGACTACGTCGTCGTCAACGTCAGCTCGCCGAACACGCCAGGGCTGAGGAACCTCCAGGAGACCGAGAAGCTCCTCCCCCTGCTGCGGGCCGTCCGCACCGCGCTGGACGAGGCGTCGCCGCGCAGGCACGTCCCGCTGCTGGTGAAGATCGCCCCTGACCTCGCCGACGATGACGTGGACGCGATCGCCGACCTCGCGCTGGGCATGAGCCTCGACGGCATCATCGCCACCAACACGACGGTCTCCCGCGACGGCCTCAAGGATCCCAGGGCCGTCGAGCGGGCGGGCGCTGGCGGCCTGTCCGGCGCCCCGCTGAAGGCCCGCGCGCTCGGGGTGCTCAAGCGCATCCGCGCCCGCACCGGCGATTACCTGTGCCTCATCGCGGCCGGCGGCATCGAGACCGCCGAGGACGCCCGCGAGCGCCTGGACGCGGGCGCCACCCTCCTGCAGGCCTACACGGCCTTCATCTACGAGGGCCCCGGCTGGCCCGGGCGCGTGCAGCAGGGCCTCGCCCGGCACCCGTGACCGGCCCACAAGCCAACGCGGACCGCCTGCGTCCGGCGGGACAACGGCGCTGTTCACGGGGGCCGGGCCTCTTGCGGCCAGGCACCAGGAGTATCAGGCTCTTACTGTGTCAGAGCAGACCCAAGCACCTGTCGTGATCCCCGCGCCCGAGCCCGACCTGACCCCGGAAGTCCTTGTCGCCCGGGCCAAGGCGCTGATCCCGGACGTCGTCGCGCAGGCGGACGAGGCGGAGAAGGCCGGCCATCACACGGCTGAGCTTGACCAGAAGTTCACCGATGCCGGGTTCTACCGCATGCTGCAGCCGAGGAGGTTCGGCGGCTACGCCGTCGACATGCGGACCTACTGGCAGGTCATGCTGCACGTGGCCGAGGGCGACCCGGGCACCGCGTGGGGGCTGTGCCTCGGCGCGCACCACGCGCAGGGCGTCGGCTCCTTCTTTCCCGAGCAGGGCCAGGCCGAAGCCTTCGGGCCGGAGGGGAACTTCAAGTGCCCGCACCGCGCCGCGCCCATGGGCACCGCCACCCCGGTCGACGGCGGTTACGTCGTCAACGGCCAGTGGGACTACTGCTCGGGCGTCGGGCACGCGACCCACTTCATGTGCAACACGCTCATCCCCGGCCGGGAGTCCGATGGCCTGCTGACGGTGTGCACGCCGATCGAGAACGTCACCGTCGCGCCGGACTGGGGCGACGGCTCCATCATCGGCATGAACTCCAGCGGCTCGAACTCCGTCCGGGTCGACGGCGTCTTCGTCCCCTGGCACTGCACCTGCTCCGCCGACTGGACGCACAACACCACGCCCGCTCCCGGCATGTACCTGCACGACGATCCCATGTTCTGCGGCCGGATCTACGCCATGTACCACGCGGGCCTGGTCATCCCCGTCATCGGCGCGGCCCGCGGCTCGCTGAACGAGTACGAGGAGATCGTCCGCACGAAGAAGACCTACTTCGCGCCGCAGGTGCCCAGGTACACGGTCGAGGAGTACCAGCGGCACTACGGCCAGGCCCGGGCGCTCATCGAGTGCGCCGAGGCCATCATCTTGCACTGCGGCGACCGGTACACCGAGCTGGCCAGGCGCTGGCACGCGGGAGGCGAGCCGTTCACCCGCGAGGACGACGCGGCCATGTACGCGATGATCCAGAAGGCGGCGCACCTGGCCATGGAGGCGACCCGCGAGCTGTTCGGGGCGGCGTCCAGCTCCGCCGCCAAGCGGGGCACCCGCATGCAGCGCCTCTACCGCGACATGTCCATCTACCCGGGTCACATCAGCGCCCGCCACGACATCGTCGCCGCCGAGGTGGCCCGGATGCGCTTCGGCCTGCAGGACGGGCTTTTCTGACCTCACCGACCCGAACGCGATCACCAACTGGATCAACGGCGTCCTCGGCCGCTGAGTGGCACGCCACGCTAGAGGCCCAGGAGCCGCGACGACCTCGTAGAGGAGGTAGGCGAGCGCGCGGTCATTGGGGTAGAAGCCCTGCGAGCTCGGGTGGAACTTGAAGCCCCTGACCCCGTACTCCCCGATAAGCCTCCTGGCCCGCTCGACGCCTGCCGGGCCACGATGCGGGTCGATCGAGGCGAACGGGATGATGACGTCGTCGTTGGCCGCCGCCCGCTCGGCGATCTCCTCGTTGGTGGCCCTCGCCGGGTTGAGCGCCTCGCTGGCGTTGTCGACCATGAAGGTCACCGCGGCCATCTTCCGCTCCCGGTAGTACGCCGCGAGGTCATTAACGGTGAAGCCGACGACGTCGGTCTTGAAGTACCTGGCCATCGCCGCGAGGTGGTGGTCCGTGCCGCCTGCCGCCCCGCCGTCGCCCGGTGCCCCCGGCTTCGGGGCGGTCACCGACCGGTGCACGTGGGTGTGGATGTCGATGGCGACCAGGCTGGCGACGTCCATGGCTGCACACTTCCTGAACGGACCTCACGAGGCCGGGTACCGCGAGCCGCACCGCCCCCTTTGGGAGTTAATGCTCGCAGCGCTTTTCGGCCGCGTCACGGGCCGAAATTGGCCGTTGTCCTCCCCCCACAACGTCGCGCGGCCACGCCCGTGCGATGGTCACGCCGCGGCCCGGCCCCGGTTCCGGGCACCCTCCGTCACGGGATATGACTTGACTGCTTCAAAGCGTGTTTATTACGCTATGCACTGATGCCGTTACAGAACGGAGGTTGGGTCATGGCCAAGTCAGATGACGACATCTGGGCCCGCTAGCGGGACCGTGAAGGCGCTTAACTCTGCGCATGTCCTTCTCGTGCGCAGGGGCCGCGGCGCCACCCGCGCGCGGCCGGCCACGCCGGCTAGCCGAATGCCGAGGCTGCCGATCTCGGAGATGTGGTTGTGCCCCTCGACCCAGGCAAGGGCGGGCAGCCGGCCGTGGCGGGCCTGCCAGTGGCTGACCACGCTCGCGGCCTGGCGCACGGACGTCACGCACAATGCCCGGCGCGAGGTAGCCGAGCTTCTCGTGGTACGGGGCGAGCAGCGCCCAGGTTCCACCATCTCGGGCGTGATGTCCGTGCCCAGGTCGCGGAGCCGCTGCCACACGTCAGCGGGGAGAAGCATGCTCACGTGCCCAGGCTCCCACCGGGACCGGAGGGTGCCAAGGGGCCGCCCGCGAGGCCACAAGCGGGCCAGGCGCTTGCTGGGCCGAGGGCACGTTGATGCCATACGCTCCATGACCGCCGCGGAACCCGGGGCGCGATTCCCCGGGCCACCCGCCATCCGCTCGCTTAGCCGCCTAGTTGCGAGAAGATCTGCTCCGCTACGGACGGCCGCACGTCGGAGTTCGTCACGGCTGGCTTCTCGAAGTGCTGGGAGAAGAAGTCGGCCGCCGCGACCGGGTCGGTCTGGCTGTTTAGCTCGTTCACCAGGGACTGCCCGATCTCGTTGGAGTTGTAGAAGAGGATGTCGGTCAGCTGCGTCATCAGGTCCTGCGCGGGGTTGCCTGTGACGATGTTCGAGTTCGGCATGGCCGAGCCGAGCGGCGTCCAGCCGATCAGGCCGCCGCCGCCGGAGCCGACCGACTCGGGGTTGCCCGCGGACTCGCCGTCCACGCAGGAGGCGACGCCCGCGGCCGCCGCCTTGGAGTAGCCGTTGTCCACGAGGAACTGGGCGATGGCGAGCAGGTTGTTGCCGCTGGAGATGTCCGACATCACGGTCGTGCTAACGCCCGACGAGGACTTCGTGCTGGTCCCGCCCTGGGAGGTCGCGGTGCCGCTGGCCGACGACGGGGCCGGCGTCGAGGGGGTTGACGTAGACGGGGACGGCGTTGACGGGGCCGATCCCGTGGTGGCCTGGTGGTGGTGGTGCCAGCGCCAGTGGTGGTGATGGTGGTGGTGATGGTGGCCGTGGTGGCGCAGCGCGGCCTCCGACGCCGTTACGCCGGCCTGCACCGTGTAGGCGGGTGCGGCGGGCCGCACGACGGCGTCGAGGTGAGCCGTCACCGTGTGCGGGCTCGCCGCGGGCCGCGCCGGGTGTGCCTGCGGCGCGGTCATGAGCGCGGGGGCGGCCACCATGGCGCTGGAGACCATGAAGACCGGGGCTGCCATCCCCGCCCGCTGCGCCGCCTTCTGTACCGCCGAAGGCCGCCGATGCCGCCCCGTTGCCCTCAGCTTGATGCTCGATCGGGTTCCCTGCCTCATGAACCTGCCTTACTTTCGAATCCGCGCCCGGTGCTCGGCAACGTGCGCCGCTCGCCAGGCCTTGTCTCTCCGGACATCGAGCAGCATGACAGGACGCGTTACTCAAAAGTAGACAAATCGTTACGAATAGCTCGTTGGGACTAGGCAAGCTTGCGGGCGTAATCCAAACAGCTGTTCCGGTGCGGCAAGGGTTTTCGTAACACCCAGATAACGGAGGCCATGGCCCGGTATGACCCATCCGGGTGGTCCGTGACCAGGGCCTGCCAGAACGGGACAAGCCCGGTCCTAGGTCCGGCGCCGCCTGCGGATGAGCCAGACGAGCCCGCCGGACGCGACGGCGGCGGCCAGGCTTCCGAGGACGACCGCGGTGATCACGGGCCCGCGGGCCGCCGGTCCTGGCGCGGTATTGCCCCTGGCCGCCGAGCTCGGGGCACCGGCGCCCTGGCCGGCGGCGGCGGCCAGGGCGCGGAAGGCGATCACGTTCTGGGCGCCAGGGACGAGCATCAGGCCGGCCCCGATGCCGGGCGTCGGGAAGTGGTTCGCGGGAACGCCGACGGCTGCCTGCTGCCGTACCTTGCCGGTAGCCGGGTCGAGACCGTACAGGTTGCCGCTCCGTCCGATCGTCCAGACCAGGCCGCCGGCCACGATCGGCGGCCCGCCGGCGACGGGGGCGGTCCACAGCAGGCGCAGCCTGGCCGGGGACGTGGTGGCCTTGACGGCGATGACGCCGCTGGTGCACGGCAGGTACGCGGTCATCCCGATGTGCGCGCTGCCGCCGTCGATGTTGGTACTGCAGACCGGGCTGAGCTCGGCCTCCTGCTTGCCGATGCCGCCCAGGTGGTTGCCGTTGAGGAGGTAAATGACCTGGCTCTTGCCCGCCAGGATGACCTGGCCGCCGGGCAGCAGCACCGGCTCGGCCGACATGTCCAGGTCGTTATCGTTATCGGATGCCCAGTCTGCGGGCGTGAAGAACTGCATCAGGTGCAGGGACGGGGAGAACTCGAGGACCGCTTCACTGTTGTCGTAGGGGTCCTTGGCGGAGAACTCCAGGCTGTTGCCCGTGGTCACCCAGAGGTTACCGTCCGGGCCGACGGCGGGCGCTCCCCCGCCCATCCAGACCGATCCCCGGCCGTCGCCGGGTTCCATCGTGGTGGTGAAAAACTGCGGTGCCCCGCCGGCCTCCGGGACCGACACGACCCGGCCATGGTAGGTCCCGCACATCTCGGTGTTGCCGCCGAAGCCGAAGTACACGTTCCCGGCGTCCAGGGTCAGCCCGGTGCGCTGGAGGAGGTTGGCCGGGGCCTGGCCGGGCGGGTCCACGTCCTGCGACAGCTCGACCCGACCGGTGGCGGTGCTCAGGCCGGTCAGCATGTGCGCGGGCTTGCCGTTGACGAGCACGTCGGCCACGACGAAGATCTCCCGGCGGGCCGGGTCGATGACCGGCGTCCCGGTAATGCCGACATTCGGGAGGATGTCGGAGCACAGCAGGTGCGTACTGGCGTACAACGGGGTGCCGAGCCGCGCCGACCAGGTGATCTTGCCGGTCGCCGCCGACAGCGCGTAGACGACGTCGTTCTCGGTCGCCACGTAGACCTGGTTATCGAACACCAGCGGCTCGCCGTACAGCTGGCCGTCGAGCGTCGGCGACGTCCACGCCCTGGCCGCCGTGTCGACCGAGCCGATCCCGAGCGCGACCCCGCCGCCGGACGGGGCGTCGTGGTACACCGTCCACGAAGGCCCGGGCGGCGGGGGTGAGCCCGCCGAGGCCCCAGCCGGCGGCGCGACGACAATGCCGGCTGCCGCGCAGGCGAGGAAGCACGCCGCTCGGCACAATCTCAGGCCCCGGCCCATCACAAGCCCCCCTTTCGCGTTTCTGCCGGCGAGCCTCCCGCCTGGGCGGACGAGCCGTCGTCATGCGATAGGGATGATTTCCGCGGCCGAGGGCGCCGGCGGCCTAATCCTCGGAGTTAATCAGGGCACCAGGCCTGATCGAGATGTCCCATGATGGGGTCCCATAGCACCGCCTGGGCACCGTCCGTGGGATTCCCGCCGAGGACGCCCATGACCTTCGAGGACGCGTTGAAATTCTGGATGGTGAAGCACCCGAACGGGCCGTTTCTCTGGTTGTTGTACGGGATGAGCCCCCACTCCTGGTCCGGCTTCCCGTTACAGTCCCAGATGACCAGGCTAGAGCCGTCGGACGTGGCGGCTGCGAGCACGCCAAGGCACTTGTTGGGGTTCTGGGAATTCCGTATCGTCGTCTGGCTCTGCCCAGGGACCCCGTTGATCACCCACGTCTGGTCGGCGTGGCCGTTGCAGGTCCAGGTCACGACGGGCGTTCCGTTGGTCATGTTCCCGCCGAGCACGCCCAGGCACTCCAGGGGTGGCCCGTTCAGGGCCGTCGGGCCGTCCACCCAGGTCGATGTGAAGGTGGGGCTTGCCTTTACTGACATCGGGGCCAGCCCGGTAAGGCCGAGCGCGGTAAGCACGGCGGCGCCCGTGAATGTCAATCTTGACCATTTTCCTGATTTGATCATGCTTTCCTCCTGCTTCCCGTCGTTGCGATTGCCGAGTATCACCATTCTCCGGCTCCGGTCAAAGCCGAAAGCTTTCGCTCCGAAATATTTCGGAAAGAGTATCGATCGTTATTGGCAGCATGCTTCAGCGGTCAATGCTTGTCAATGGATCGGCTAATTTCCGATCAACTAAGGCAGCGAAGCCGTGGACCGCCGCGCCGGGCAGTCCGGGGCTATCAGCCGAACTTGCAGGCGGGCGGCGCTCCATACTCGGGTCGTGGCCGACAGGGCGCGGGCGTGACCGCGGAGGCGGCTTGGCCTCCGCCGGGGATGTCGTTCGGCGAGGTGCCGGTGCTCGGGTCGCACCTGGCCGGCCAGACGTGGTAGGGCGGATCGCTGACTGCGAGGGACATCTGCACCCGTTCACTCGTCTTGAGGACATGGGTCCTGCTGCGGGAAGGCTGTTCACCCGGCTGCACACGCCGGGCGTCGGCGAGCAACTGGTGCTCCAGGAGGGCTTCTTCATCGAGCAGGTCCTGCCCGGCACCCCGGCTGCTGCTGCACGGGGAGCCCGGCTCGGTGGTCGGCCCAGCCGAGGTGGACTGGTGCCGCCGCGAGAGCTCGGGCCTGGAGATCGTGAGCGTCGGCGCGGGCACTCACTTCCTGCCCGAGGACCAGCCCGAGGCGTTCAGCCACGCCCTCGCCACATGGCTGGCGGAACATCGCCGGTAGCACTTGGCTAGCTCTCGCGCCGAAGCGCGGAAGAGTAATCGGTGATCGCTGAGGGAAGCGCTACCGCGGAAACGGGCCCGGCGTCGTGCCGGGTGGTACCGGCACTCAGTTCAGTGCACCTGTGCCTCGCGCAACCGCAGGTGAGGGCACTTCATTCGCTTGGGGACGCGGTGGGGCGGGTGGGGCTCGAACCCACGACCGGCAGATTATGAGTCCGCTGCTCTGACCTGCTGAGCTACCGCCCCGTGCCTTGGGTAAGATTACCGCACCGCAGCCGTGGCCTTGGCGCGCTTAGCCGGCGTAGCCGGCCTTGCGGAGAGCGCGCAGGATCTTGCTGGCGACGTACTCCGGTTCCCTGCGCACCAGCCATCCGGGGAACCGGAGGACCTGGTAGCCGTCGATCGTGAGGTCGTTCGCCCGGTCCATGTCATCCCAGTACTGCAGGGCCTCGGCATGCTGCGCGCCGTCGATCTCGATGATGACCTTCCAGTCTTCCCAGACGACGTCGATCCAGCGCTGGCGGCCCTGCCGGTCCTTCCGCCCGGCCTGGCGGGTGGGTCGGGGAGGTAAAACTGCCTGACCACCTTGCGGGTGAAGTCGAGTTCCGACAGCGCCTGGGCGCCGCCGGCGATGTCCGCGAGCGCCTCGATGATCAGCTCGCGGCGGGGCAGGGTGTGGCTTACCCGGTCGAGGGCGACGTTCAGGTAATCCACGCGGGTGAGCCGCTGCTGCACGCCGGCCGCCAGGATTGCCAGCGCCCACCGGTCGCTGCCCGACCACGCCGCCGCGTCAATGAGCGAGCGGGCGATCCGCGTTCGCCTGGGCTCTCGTGCCGGGTGCACGTCCGTCCCTGTGAGCTGGCGTGAATAACGAGCACGCCCCGGCACGGCTGCTGCCACCGGCCGGAGGTGACGTGCCACCGGATCTCTTCGCGCGTGATTCGGCTCATGAGGGCTTTAGTGCTGAGAACCCCGTTGTTCTCGTCGATCAAGTCTGAAATGGCAGTCCGCTGCCTCGTTTTAGTGCTCACCTGCCCAGAGTGCGGGCACCGGGCAGGCCTCGTCATTTCGCGTTCCGCTCCTGTGGATAACGCGCCCGATTCTCCGCCGGCTGTGGACGGAGACTTGCCACGGAAAGAATCTCCTGGTAAGTAATGGTGCATTCTGGTAGTCGACTATGCCCGACGGGCCTAACTGATTCGGACTTTGGGGGTGATTACCCCCAAAGTGTAAAACGATTAGGTCCATTGATAACGAATGATGATGGTCGACCATCAGGTGGAATTGGCGTGCCTGGGATGGCGGCGTGCAGGGAAACGGCGGCGTGCAGGGAACGGCGGCGGGGCGGGAAACGGCGGAGTGCGGCTGAGGCTTAATGCACGCGAGACCCGTTAGGCGCGGACGGGCGGGATGTGGACGCTGACGACGGCCGAGCGGCCCGCTCGCACGACCGCGAGGGCCTCCTTGAGGACGCCCGGTAGTTCCGCTGGCGCTGTCACCGTCGCGCCGAAGCCCGCGCCGGCCGCCAGTGCCACCGCTGGGAGGTCGACTTCCGGGTCGAAGGACACGTTGAAGTCGTCAGTCGCCGCCGCGACCCCGGAGGGATACACGTGCATCGTGGAGAACTTCGGTCCGGCCCAGCCGCGGTTGTTGTAGATGACGGTCAGGGACGGCGCGTCGTACCTTCGCTGCGCCCAGAAGGCGGAGGCCGGCGCGCTGAACAGGAACGTCCCGTCCCCGACGAGTGACACCACGGGCCGCGCGCGGCCGGCGGCGAGCGCGGCGCCCAGGGCGGCACCGCCCGACCAGCCCAGGTATCCCCCGCCGTGGTGGATGACCGATCCCGGCACATTTGGCCGCAGTCCTTCGGTGGCCACCTTGCTGCTCGTGACCACCTCGGTGAGGACCAGCGCGTCCGTCCCCTCGATTAGCCGCCGCACGCACGCCGACAGGTACTCTGCCGTGATTACGTCATCCCGCGGCCTCTCGGCCTCCTCCAGCGCCGCGACCGTGGCCGCGTGCCGCTCGGCGAGCGCCGCGCGGCGTCGCTCGATGCGGCCAGGGTCGGCCGGCACCGCGGTACCCGCGCCCGCGCCCGAAGCCTGGCCGAGGAGGTTCTCCCGAACGTAGCGGGCTATCTGCTCGACCGCCAGCTTGGTAGAAGCGGCGGCGAGGCGTCTCGCGGGCGTGTACCAGGTCATGATCTGCGGCTTCACCGGGTCGACGTCCACGTAGTACACCGCGGCACCGGGCGAGGGCTTGTTGATCGACGGGATCCACGGCACGTCGCTGTCGAGCACCACGATCACGTCGGCCTCGGCCAGGACCGGGTTCTGCGCGACGCTGTGGTACTGGAATCCGGCGTGCAGCGGGTGGTCGAACGGGAAGTTGACATGGTAGGCCATCGCCTCGATCACCGGGATGGCCAGCAGCTCGGCCAGCGCCACCAGGGACGGCACCGCCGAGGAGTCGCGGCCAAGGTAGGAGGTCACGATCAGCGGGTGCTCGGCCGCGGCCAGCGCGTCGCCGATCTCGGCGATCACGTCCGGGGCCAGTGCTCCCGGAGCGACGGCGCCGAAGCCCGCCGGGTCTACCGAGTACGGCTCGAGCCGCTCCTCCATGACCTCGCGGGCCGCCGTCAGGTACACCGGTCCCGCGGGCTCGCTGCGGGCCACTTGCAGCGCCCGGTACACCAGCTGCTTGACGTTGCGGCCGGTGCGGATCTCCTGGTCGTACTTGACGTAGTTGCGGACGATGCCACGCTGGTCGCGCACGTCCTGGATCCACTGGATGAACTCGGTCCGCCCGCCAGGCAGCTCGCCTTCCTGGGTCGCCGGGACAGTGCCGGCGAAGATGAGGACCGGAACGCGACCGCGAAAGGCGTTCCCCACGGCACCCGCGATGTTCGCGGTGCCGGAATCGACGTGGACGAGAACGGCCTGAGCTTCCCCGGTGACCATGGCGTAGGCGTGCGCGGCCGAGATGGCGACCACCTCGTGCGGGCAGACGATCAGCTTCGGGAGGGCGTCCGGTCGCCCATCGGCCCTGGCCTGCGCGAACGCCTCGATCAGGCCAGGGTGATCGCTACCGAGGTTAGCGAAGACATACGTGACGCCTGCCTCGGCGAGGGCCTCCAGGAACGCGGTGCTCGTCGTGTAGTTACCCACGCCCACATTCTTGACCGGTGCCCCGCACCCGGACTAGGTGCGGGACCCCAAATTCCCGGTCTAGTAACGGCCCGCCGTCTGCATGGACATCGCGTGCTCGACCAGGGTGACCAAGATGGCCTTGGTCGACTCGCGGTTACGCGCGTCACATGGGATGACCGGGACATTAGACGGGATCGCGAGGGCCTCGCGAACGTCGTTAGAGCGGTGCGGGAACTGGCCGTGGAAGCCGTTGATCCCGATGACGAACGGCAGGCCGCTTGCCTCGAAGTAGTCAACGGCGGGGAACGAGTCCGCGAGCCGACGAGTATCGACCAAGACGATCGCGCCGATCGCGCCCTGGATCAGGTCGTCCCACATGAACCAGAACCGGTGCTGTCCGGGCGTGCCGAACATGTAGAGCACCAGGTCCTTCTCCAGCGTGATCCGGCCGAAGTCCATGGCGACGGTGGTGGTGTTCTTCTCCGGGACGTGAGACAGGTCGTCCACGTCCGTGGAGGCCACGGTCATTACGGCCTCGGTGGTCAACGGCTGGATCTCCGACACCGAGCCGACGAAGGTCGTCTTGCCCACGCCGAAGCCGCCAGCGACGACAATTTTCACTGACGTCATCGCCGAAGCATCCCCGCCGCCGTACGGGCGGGCGACGCTAGATCTTACGGAGTCCACTAAGCACCCTTTCAAGCAGGTGAAGGTCAGGGCGGCCTTCCGAATCGTCACGCTGATGGATGCGCACGAGCCCGTCCGCGCTCATATCAGCGACCAGGATGCGGGCTACGCCGAGCGGCATACGCAGCACCGCGGAGATCTCAGCGACGGACCTCCAGTCCATGCAGAACTGGAGGATTGCCTGGCACTCGGGCGCCAGCACTGAAAGATCTCGTGGCTCGTACACGGTCGCGGTGACCAAGGCCTCAAGCGCGAGCTTGTACCTCGGCTTGGTGCGACCGCCGGTCACCGTGTACGGCCTTACTAGACGGCGGGGCTCGGACGACTCATCCTCAGGGGTGAATGTCGGAAAAGCCCCACTGCGCTGCGGTGCCTCGTCCCACGGCCCAGTCCCCCTTCCCGGCCAGCTGGCGGGGGACCCACCGCGGTCGTCAGCGCGGCCGGGACCCGCCATCACATTCTCCAGACGCACTGCCAGTGCTTATCATCGCCTGTCTCCCGGGATCGCGCCTTGCATGACACCACCGCGTGCCGCTGGGGTAAGCACCCGTCCGGCGCGCTCGACAAGCAAAGTCATCTCGTAGGCGACGAGTCCGAGGTCACAGGTGGACGCGGCCAGCACGGCGAGGCTGGAGCCGTTGCTGATCGCCATGATGACCAGCACACCGCGCTGCATCTCCACGACGGTCTGCACGACCGCGCCGCCCTCGAAGACCCGGGAAGCGCCCTGGGTAAGGCTGGTCAGGCCGGATGTCACCGCGGCGAGCTGGTCCGCGCGCTCCTGCGGGAAGCCCGCCGAGAACGCGAGCGGGAGGCCGTCGGAGGACACGACAACCGCGTGCGCGACATCCGGTACCCGCTCCACGAAGTTCGTGATCAGCCAGCTGAGATCCTGGACCGGGCGTCCTGGCGTGCTCACGCGCGCTCCTCTCCTCGCCCGTACATGCAGGCTCCTACTCGTGCTCTGGTTTCTATGTCCGTGGCTCTCATCGGTCTATGGCTCCTCGTTCTGGGGTGCGGCTGCACGTGCCTCGCGCACACCACGCTGGAAGCTCGCCATCCGGCTGCGGACATCCTCCGCCGACCGGGCTGGCGCTGCTGCTTCTGTGCTGCTGCTGCTGCCCTCGCCTCCGCCGACAGACCCGGGCACGAGGTTCGCCCGCGGGACCCGCTTGGGTAGCCCGGCTGTCGTGGTTTCATCCGCCGTGGGCGAGGCGACCACCTGCGCCGCTCGCCATCCTTCGTCAGCCGGAGAGTTCCAGCTGCCGCTCGGCGCGCCAGTGTTTTGCCCGCTGATCGTGGCACTGCTCGTCTGGCTGACGGTCTTGCCGCTACGACGGAACCAGTCCGACTCCAGGGAGTCGAAGATCGGCAGCCGCTGATCCTGTGCCGGGCTGACAGACGGCGGGATGGTCACCTGGCTTCCATCGGAGCCGCCCTTTGCTCCCGCGGAGGGCGCCGGCCCCGAGATGCCGGAGCCGCCGAGCGCGGGGAACGGCCCGGTGCCACCCGGACCGCCGATCGTGGGAGCGGAACCCGGGCTACCCGCGCCCGGTCCGCCCAGACTGGTGGTCGGCGCATCGTCGAATGACGACGACCGGCCGGGGGCGTCGAAGCCTCCGCCGAAGTGGTCGTCATCGCCGAAGCCGTTCCCAGCACCCCCGAACGCCGAGCCGCCGCCCTGGCTGAAGCCACCTGATCCCACGCCGATCCCGGGGCGGCTTGGCATGGAGCCGCCTGGCTGGCGCGTCGGGAGGTTGGAACCGCCGCCCGGGCCGCCAGGGCCGTCGCTGCCGAAGCCGCCACCGTGGGAGCCGCCCGCCGATCGCGAGGGCAAGTCACCACCGAAGCCACCACGGCCGCCACCGAAGCCGGCGTCGTCTCCGCCACCGAACCCGTTGCCGCCGCCGAAGCTGTTCCCGCCGCCGCCGCCACCGGGGGCGAGCCGCGGAATGCGGGCCGCCGCCGCGGCCGCCGGGTTGGCGCCGATCGCGCCGCCGGACCCGCCGAAGCCAGAGCCGGGACCGCCGAGGCCCGAACCAGACCCGCCGCCAGGACCTCCGAAGCCGGACCCGCCGCCAGGACCTCCGAGGCCGAACGCGCCGGTGCTAGCGGGCAGCCCGCCCACGGTCGGCGGGGCCATGGACGGCCCCGGGCCGAAGTCCTCGCCCTCGAACTTGCGCAGCCGGCCGAGCGGTGCCACGTTCTCCGGCGCGGCCACCGACTCGGGCAGCCAGATGAGCGCGGTGAGGCCGCCGGACTGCGCGTGCCGAAGCCGGACCCGGACGCCGTGCCGTGCCGCCAGGCGGCCGACCACGAACAGGCCCATGCGGCGGGAGACCGCGACGTCGACGACGGGCGGGTTGTCCAGCCGCCAGTTGGCGTGCGCCATCTCCTGCTCGGAGATGCCCACGCCGTTGTCGGTGATGTCCAGCAGCACGCCACCGCTGTTGAGCGGCTGCCCCGTGACGTACACCTGGGTGTCTTCCGGTGAGAAGGTCGTCGCGTTCTCGACGATCTCGGCGACCAGGTGGACGATGTCGTTGACCGCCTGGCCGACGACCTGAATGCCCGGCTGGACGTTCAGGACCACCCGCTCGTACTGCTCGATCTCGGAGATCGCGGCACGCAGGACGTCGACCAGCGGGACGGGCTGCGTCCAGCGGCGCGACGCGCCCTCATGCCCCGCTAGGACGAGCAGGTTCTCCGAGTTACGGCGCATGCGGGTCGCCAGGTGGTCCAGGCGGAACAGGCTGCTCAGGCGGTCGGCGTCCTGCTCGGTCTGCTCCAGGTTGTCAATCAGGGTGAGCTGGCGCTCAATGAGCGACTGGCTGCGCCGTGACAGGTTGACGAACATGGCGTTGAGGTTGCCGCGCAGCATGGCCTC
Organism: uncultured Actinomycetota bacterium; assembly: GCA_963735415.1. Taxonomy (GTDB): domain Bacteria; phylum Actinomycetota; class Actinomycetes; order Streptosporangiales; family Streptosporangiaceae; genus Trebonia. The sequence goes on from CAVTLB010000017.1 coordinate 53,681, forward strand.
GTCTGCCGCCAGCCGCACCGCCTCCCGGTGCACCTGATCGAATGCCCGCGCCACTTCACCGATCTCGTCCGTCGACGTGACGCCGACCGGCTCGATCTCGACGCTCTCGTCGCCGCCCTCGCTCTCGCTCAGCCTGCGCACCATCTCGGGCAGCTTGCTGTTGGCGATCTCCAGGGCGTCGGCCCGCAGCCGCCGCAGCGGCCGGATCATGGACTGCGCGACAAGGATCGTGATGAGCAAGACGAGCGCCAGCAGCAGGATCGTGGCGACCAGGATGAGGTAGGTGTCCTTCTGCGCCGTGGACGCCAGGCTCGCGGCCTGGGTCTGGATCTGGCCGACCAGGCCGGCTCGGCCGTCCCGTTGTCGCCGTTGATGACGTCGCGCATGTCATTGATCTGCTTGCCCTCAATTGAGAACCAGCATTGCGCCTGGGACTCATTAAGGGCGCCATTACTGCTGCACGTCGCCAATTGCGCGGGAGCGCCGATGGTGAGCGCCTGGCCTGCCGCCGTCGCCGTCGTCGCCCGCTGGAGCGCGCTTTCCGCCTCGTCCACTTGCTGGCCGGTGACCTGGTTGTTGAAGGTCTGCGACTCGGTGACGGACGCCTGGGCGAGGAACTCGGACATGTCCGCCTGCTGCTGCCCGACGGCGCTGTTGAGGTTGGTCAGCTCGACCGGCGTCAGCGAGGGCGCCGGCTTGAGCAGTGCCTCGTAGAGGAAGGCCCGCTGGGTGGAGACATCGTCGCTGACCCGCAGCAGCGTGGCCAGGACCGCCACGTCGTTCTCCAGGTTCACGTTGCCCGAGCCGGTCGAGACGTCGCTCGTGAAGGTGACGAACCCGCGGATGATCCGGTCGTAGGTGCCGATGACCGGCTGGGGGCTGTACTTGGTACCGAAGGCCGCCGCCCGCACCTGCCTCAGGTCCGCGATGCTGTGCACCGCGTTACGCAGGTCAAGGATCACCTGTGACTGGTACGCGGTGTTCTGGTCCACCGAGGCGGCCTGGGACTGAAACTGCGCCAGCGTGGTGTCCGCCAGGTGCTGGTCAGACGTCATGGTGTTCTTGGCGGTCGCGTTGGCCCTGTTGGACACCCAGCCCGCGGTCGCGTCCCGCTCGTCCTCGAGCTGGGCGATGGCGGTCGTCGCCGTCGCGCCGAGCCGGGCCACCGTCTGGACGCGGGCGTAGTTGTTGTAGTTGGTCTCCGCGTTGACGTTCTGGATGACGCCGAGGATCAGTGCCGTGACCGTCGGGACCGTAATGATCGCGAAGAGCCGCCAGCGGACGCGCCAGTTGCTCAGTGCCAGCCTGCCAGGCTTGCGGACAGCGCTGCCAGCGGGCGGGGCGCCACCGATGTCACCGGAGGCACCGCCAGCGTGATCTCCGCCACGGCGGCCGCCGTCACCGCCCCGCGGCGGCGTCACGGGCACGGGCAGTCCCGAGCCCCCGAAGGAACCACCCTGAGCGGCAGACCCCTGGCCATTGGCCAGCGAGCCACCGCTCGGCCCGCCCCCGCCCGGGCTACCGCCCCCGTTAAGCGGCAAGCCGGAAGACGACGCCTGGGCGCCGTTTCCGTTGGTTATCGGTCGTCTACGCACTGCGCTCGCTCCTCGCAGCTTCAAGGGCATCACAAAACGGGTAAGGACATATAATCATCAACCAGCGTCCCGCCACTGCGCATTTAGCGGGAATCACCGTGAACTTTCGCAAAGACCCACACACCCTTCTCTGCCTTGCCATGCCTCGCGCGCGACGGTACCCACCGAGCGGCGCGCCGGCCCGCCGGTGGGTAGCGGTGTGGCGACTTAGAGCACGCGAGTCGCTGGCAAGCGGGTGCGCCAGCTCATCGATGCGCGGCACAGCGGCGCTGGCCCTGGTGCAGGGCGCGCGCGTGATCGCGGTACGACGAATATCCATCCTCGCGGTACGACCCCGTCTCCATCAGTCGGCGGTGGCATGGTGGCTATGCCAGTGGTCCCGGTGGTCCAGGCAGGCGGCGGCCCTACGGCCAGCCCCCTACGCCTGCCGCGGTATCGACCTTCCTCGATCGGTCGGAAAGTGAGACTAGCAGGCATCACCCCCTGTAAGCCCACGAAACAGACATAAAGGAGGGCCCGTCGGTGACGGGGCGGGCGAGACGACGGCCGCCACGTCCGGCCGGTGCCGTTCCGGCTCAATCCTGAAATTGCTCATGAAGTCGCGAAACCGCCGGTAACAGCGTTGTTCCGGGCCTCCTGCGCGCCGTCTCACGGCGTTCCCTAGAGCAGACGGGCCGTTGAGCGGTAAAGTAACGGGCAACGGCTTCATTGCCTGAAGGACGAGGAGTTGGCTATCCTGACCTGCCCAGACTGCGGCGTCAAGGTGCAGCCGGAGGATCTAATCTGCTTCCGGTGTGGCGCTAACCTGCCGCACACACCGTACCCCGATGACGACGTCCCGTCGCCGACGGTCTCTCAGCAGTACCTCCGGCCGGGTGAGGGCAGGGCACCGTATTGCCCTAACTGCGGCGCGCAAGTACAAGACCCGGCTGATGTGGTCTGCGTCCAGTGCCGGCACCCGCTGCCCGGCCCGACCGGACGCCGCCGCATCTCTCAAGTGGTACTGCGCATCGCGTTCCCTACCGGCAACGTCGACGTCCCGGCCGGGACCTCGGTCATACTCGGGCGCGACCCCGCCCAGTCGCTGGTAGCCGCGGCGTTCAACCAGTACGACAACGTGTCCCGGCGGCACGCGACAGTCATGGTGGACGATGGAGGCCGCGCTTCCATCCGCGACGAGGGCTCGACCAACGGCACCTTCGTCAACGGCGACCGGGTGCTTCCCGGTAGCGAGGTCCGCCTCGTGGACGGCGACAGGATCCGGCTCGCCGCCGACGTGACCGGCGACGTGTCACTGCCGCGCGAGCTGCAAGACCCGCAATCCCTGAGCCGCAACGGCTTCGCCTAAGGGCGGGGACCCGGCAGGCGGCACCAGGCCCCGGGTCCCGCGGTCAGCGGGCCGGGGCCAGAACTCGGCCCTTTAATCGCGCTCAACCGCACGGCCGGAGAAGCGGCGGTATCCTGACGAAGCGCCCCCGCGTGCCGTGCCAGCGCCTTGAGCAGGTCGGCTATCTCATGCTCGTCGTGGAACGGACCGGTAATGTCAGAAGCGCCTCCCCCGCCCGCCCCGCAGTTCCCGACCCCGGAATTCGCGGGCGGCCCCGAGGACGGCGCGGCGTGGCAGTCACCGGAGGCACAGCCGCCCCAGGCATCGCCGGGCGCGGCAAGCGATAACCTCCCGGCGCTCCGGCGGCCGACGACCGTGTCCAGGTACGGCGCTGCGCCGGGTCGGCCCGCCCCGGGGGCTCCCGCCGGCCCTGGCGCGATGCCGGGGTACGGCGCCCCGCAAGGGGCGATGCCCGCTGGCGGTCCCGGAGGCTTCGGCGGCGGCGCGTACCGCGGTCCGGCCGCCGGCCCCGCGGTACCCCCGGGCGGCGCTTACCCGGGCCCGCCCGGCGCTTACCCGGGCCCGCCCGCCGGCGGCCACCCCGGCCCGGCCGACCCCTGGGGTCCCCCTGGCTCTCCTGCCCCGCCCTTCCCGCCCGGGTCCCCCCCTGTGCCTGCCATGCCTGCCATGCCTGCCCCGCCCTTCCCACCCGGACCACCCGGACCACCCGGACCACCCGGACCACCCGGACAGTTCGCTCAGGTCCCCCCGGGGCCGGCGCTCCCGCCCGGGCAGTTCCCGCCCGCCCCCGGGGGACAGTTCGGTCCCCCGCCCGCCTTCGCGGGACAGCCCTTCCCGCCGGGGCAGTTCTCCGGTGCCTCGCCGGTCCAGCCCGCACCGCCCATCCCGGGCGGCCCAACGATCCCCAGCGGACAGCCGGTCCTCACCGGGCAGTCAGTGCCGCCGGGCCCCCAGCCTGGCGCTTTCGGCGGCCCGCCGGGTCCGGCTGGCCCGCCGCCCGGCCCCTACGGCGGACAGCCCGGCCCGTTCGGCGGGGGGCAGCCGCAGCCACCGGCCGCGCCGGCTCCCGTTCCGGCCGCGTACTATCCGCCCGCGCCGCAGCCGTCGGTACCCCAGCTTCCCGCGCCGCAGCCGACTGCCCAGCAACCGACTGCCCAGCAACCGACTGCCCAGCAACCGCTGCTGCCCGCGGCCGAGCCGTCCGCGCCGCCGCTGCCCTCGCGGCGCCCGGGCCGGCCGGCCGACGGCTCGGGCCTGCCCGGCGCCAGCCCGGGCCCGCGCGGCGGTCACGCGCGCGGCTTCGAGCCTGAGCCGGCTGGCACCCAGGATTCTGGCTCCTGGTTCACCACGACCCGTGCGGCGGCACCTCCCGGGCCCGCTGACCCCGCCCTTCCGTCGGTGCCCGCCTCGCCCGGTCCCGCCGCGGGAGCGGGAGGCCTGGAGCCGCGACTTCCCCGGCTTGACATCCCGCGAGCGGGGCGGCATGGAGCGGATTTCCTGAGCCAGCCCGAGCCCACCACGCGGGTGCCGCAAGGCTTCCCGCCGTCCGCGCAGGACGAGGCCGGGCACCGGCCGCCGAGGTTCGAGTCACCCGACCATCGCGACGATGCGGGCCTCGCTGACCCCGACCTGGGGAGGCAGGGTTACCAGGCGCCGGGCTATGAGACAGACGGCTTCCCCACGGACGGCTACCAGGCGCAGGGATACGGGCAGGCCCGGGATTTCGGCGAGCCAGCCCGCTTCGATGAGACCCGGTTCGACAGCACGCGGCTCGACCAGGCCCCGGTAGCCGAGCCGAAGCGGCGCTCCGGCCGCAAGAAGGATCCCGTCGCCAAGGGCAGGGCCACGACCCGGCCCCGACGCTGGTGGACCAGCCGCGCCTGGGGGAAGCACCCGTCTACCAGACTGGCATGCAGCTCGTCGTCCCCACGGGGCAGGAATGGACGTTCCGGGACCCGGGCACCGGCGCGTTCCCCGGCGTCCAGCAGGACCGGTTCGCTGAGCGGGAGCAGCAGGATCCGTACGGGCGAGGAGGGCCTGGCGACTCGCCGGCGTTCCCGCCGCCCGCGCCGCGCGGGCCGTGGGCGGCGAGCCAGCCCGCCGCGCAGCCTGGTGCCGGGCCTGACATGATGCCGCCCGCGTCCGGCGGGCGACGCGGCGACGCCCGGGCCGGGCGCAGGCGCGGTCCCCGGGCACCTGTCCTCATCGGCGTCGGCGCGGTCGTGGCCCTCCTCGGCGTCGGCGCGGCCGTGGCCGCCCCCAGGTTCCTGCAGCACACCGACCCGGGCTGCACGGCCTATACGACGACGGCGCTGCCGGCCTACAACCAGACCATCAGCGACCTCAATGCCCAGGCATCGCAGGCAACCTTGTCCAGTGACCTGACCAGCGCGATCGCCCAGCTGTCCTCGGCGGCCGGGCAGGCGCAGGGCGCGACGGCCAAGTCGGCCCTGCAGGGCCTGCTCAGCCAGCTGACGCGGGTCCAGGCCGACGTGCAGAAGGGATCCGTGCCTGCCGCCACGGTGGCACAGCTCAACACGGCCGCCGGTGCCGCGGACAACGCCTGCTGACGCTCGTCAAGGCGGCCGACCCCGGACGGTACCCGTAACGCATCCCGACCTCGTACTGTGGAAAGGCAGCACCCCTCACCCCCGCACCGGACGGAGTCGCATGGAACCCGAACCCTCCGTACTGGATAGCCTGCGCGCCGCCGTCGCCGCGATGCCGGATGACGTGCCGCTCCGGGTCCACCTGGCGACCTTGCTGCTTCAGGCGGGCCAGCGCGATGAGGCCGTCCGTCATCTCGGTGCGGTGCTGCAGCGGGATCCGGGGAACTCTGCCGCGATCGGCTTGCTGGCGAGCCCGGCGGCCCCGTCCCCCGCGGACCAGGGCCGGCGTCCGTCGCCGTCGGAGGCCGACTCGCCGACTCCCGGCAGGCACCGGCCGGCTGAGGACCTGACGGCGACCGCGCCGTTCGAGGCGGCCTCGCTGGAGGGGCCGGAGCCCGGGGTCCAGCGGTTCGAAAACGGCGCCTTCGACTGGTCGCAGGCCGAGGACGAACTGCGGGACGTGCTGCCGCAGATGTTCGTCGACGATGGCTCCGAAGGCGCGCAGTCGGCTGGCATCGACGAGGCCCACGCGTACTCCGCTGAGCGGGCCGGCCTGACGCTGGCCGACGTCGCGGGGATGACGGAGGTGAAGGCCCGGCTGGAGGCGGCGTTCCTTGCCCCGATGCGCAACCCCGAACTGCGCAAGCTGTATCACAAGTCGCTGCGCGGCGGGCTGCTGCTGTACGGGCCGCCCGGGTGCGGCAAGACGTTCGTCGCGCGCGCGGTCGCCGGCGAGCTCGGCGCGCAGTTCATCACGGTCTCCTTCGCCGACCTGATCGACCGCTACGTTGGGCAGTCCGAGCGCAACATCCACCAGCTCTTCGACGCCGCCCGGCGCTGCGCGCCCTGCGTGCTTTTCCTCGATGAGGTCGACGCCATCGGGCAGAAGCGCTCCCAGCTGCGCAACACGCCGATGCGCAGCGCCGTTAACCAGCTGCTGCTCGAGCTCGACGACGTGGCCAGCGACAACACCGGGGTGTTCCTGCTCGCCGCTACCAACCATCCATGGGACGTCGACAGCGCCCTTCGGCGGCCCGGCCGGTTCGACCGCACGCTGCTCGTGCTGCCGCCCGACGGGCCGGCGCGCGAGGGCGTCTTCCGCTTTCACCTGCGGGAGCGGCCGGTCGCCGGGGTCAACCTCGGACGGCTCGCCAAGCTGACCGACGGGTACTCCGGAGCGGACATCGCGCACGTCTGCGAAACGGCCGCCGAGCAGGCCCTGCTTGACTCGGTCCGGAAGGGCGAGCCGCGGCTCATCGGCCAGGCCGACCTGGAGGCGGCCATCGGCGACGTGCGGCCGTCGCTCGGCACGTGGTTCGACACGGCGCGCAACGTCGCGCTGTTCGCCAATGAGGGCGGCGCGTACGATGACTTGGCCGCCTATCTGCGCAAGCGCAAGCTTATCTGAGCGGTTAGCGGCAAGCATGGCATGACGGCCGGGACGACGCGAGGGGCGGGATGACGGAGGGGCCCACCGACCTGGCCAAGGCATCGACGATGCTCGACCTTGGCCGGTACGACGATGCCTCGTCCCTGCTCGCCCGGGTGGTCGCCGCCGACCCCAGCAGTTCCCGCGCCTGGTGCCTGTTCGCCCGCGCGCACCTGGGCGCCGGCCGGCACCAGGCGGCGGTGGACGCCGCCAACCGCGCGGTCCAGATCGATCCGGGCGAAGAGTGGCCGCACCGGCTCGCCAGCAGCGCGCTGATGCACCTGGGGCAGCACCGGGAGGCGCTGCGGGCGGCGAGCGAGGCCCGCCGGCTCGCCCCGTCGTACTGGCAGACCCACGTGTGCGTCGCCCAGGCGGCGCTGGCCGCCGGGCACGCGCAGTTCGCCGCGGCCGCGGCGGTCGAGGCCCGCCGCCTCGCCCCGGATGAGGCGGACGTGCACTTCCTGTCGGGCAAGGTGGCCCTGGCCCGGGGAGACCTGGCGGCGGCACGCGACCACCAGGAGCGCGCGCTCGCCATCGACCCGGCGCACAGCGGCGCGATGAACGAGCTTGGCCGTATCCGGCTGCGCAAGCACGACACGGCCGGCGCGATCAGGCACTTCATCAGCGCCGCGCGGACCGCGCCGGGCGAGCACATCTACAGCAGGAACATCGACGTCGTCATCGTGCGGGGCATCTCCCGGGCGATCTACGTGTTCGTGCTGCTGGCACTCGCCCTGATCTGGCTGCCGACCGTTATCCAGATCGGCCGGATTCCCTACGTCCTGGGCTTCGCGGGGCTGCTGCTGGCAACCGCGGCGACCTTTGCCGCCTCGGTGAGGCGACTGCCGCGCGAGGCCCGCCCGGTCGTCCGTCGCCTGCTGCGCGCCCGCCGCGTGCAGGGTGCGCTCGCCATCGCCGTCGGCGGGGTGTCCGCCTCGATCGCCGCGGTCGCGTTCGCCCCGCCGCGTGACCTGCCCCAGGTGCTCCCGATAGCCGTGCTCACCATCTTCGCCGCGCGCGTGGGGTCCAGCTCCCGGCTGCGCGTCCCGCTCGTCGGCAGCCGGGCGCTGGTCAACGGCCGCCCGCCCATCCGGTACCACCGGCCGGGCCGCTAACCACCCGGCCCTTCCGGCTACTGCTCCGTGGCCCAGAGCTAAATTGTTAAGTCTTGATTTACTAGTCGCTCACGGAGGTCACAGCCCATGCCCGGATCCCGTCCCGTCCTGCTCGTCATGGACTTCCAGCACGGCATCGTCGAGCGGTTCAACGGCTCGCCGACCGTCGCGGCGGCCGCCCGCGCCCTCGGCGCCGCCCGGGCGGCGCGGATCCCGGTGATCTTCGTCCGGGTCGCGTTCCGCCCCGGGCTGCCCGAGGTGGGTGAGGGCAACCCCATCTTCGGGAGGATCAAGGAGGCCGATCCCGACGCGTACATCGAGACCCACCCGGCGACCCAGATCCACGCCTCGGTCTCGCCGCTGGCGGGCGAGCCGGTCGTCATGAAGCGGCGGGTCAGCGCCTTCACCGGCAGCGACCTCGACGTCCTGCTGCGCGCCGCCGGCGCCGGCACCCTGGTCATGGCGGGCATCGCGACCAGCGGCGTCGTCTTGTCGACCTTGCGGCAGGCAGCCGACCTGGACTACCGCATCACGGTCTTGGCCGACGCCTGCGCCGATGCCGACCCGGAGGTGCACCGGGTCCTGACCGAGAAGGTCTTCCCGCGGCAGGCCCTGGTCACCACCGCCGATGAGTGGATCGCCGGACTGTAGGCCGCTGACTTCCAGCGCGAACCGCCCGGCCACGGGCTAGCCGGCGATCGACTGGGTGCCGAGGACGGTGAGCAGGGCGAGGCGGCCGGCGTCCTCGGTGCCCGGCTCGGCCGTGTAGATCATGATGCGCAGGTCACTGCCCCGGACGGTGAGCACGTCGCAGTCCAGCGTCAGCTCGCCGGCCGCGGGGTGATCGATCGTCTTGCGCTCGGCCTCGTGGCGCCCGACGATCCCCGCCTCCCATAGCTCGGCGAACCGCGGGCTGGCCGCGCGCAGGTCGGCTATCAGCTTCCTGAGCTGGCGGTCCGCCGGGTAGCAGGCGGCCGCGGTGCGCAGGTCCGCCACGAGCGCGGCCTCGAACTCCCGGCGGGCCCGGGGCTCTGCCGCACCCTGCTCGTCTCGGGCAGGACGAAATTGCGCCAGACGCCGTTGCGCTCGTGGCCGCGCCAGCCCGACGGGTCGCCCATCAGCGCCGCGTATGGCGGGTTGGCCAGGAGCAGCGTCCAGGCCGCGTCGTAGACCGCGACCGGCACCGTGGCCAGCCGGTCAAGGAGGCGGTGGACGCTCGGCGTGATGAACGCGGACACCACGTCCGGCCTCGGCGGTGCCAGGCCCGCGAGCCGGAACAGGTGCTCCCGCTCCTGGGGTGCCAGCCGCAGCGCCCGGGCGAGCGCCTCGACGACCTGCGCTGACGGCGCGGACGCCCGGCCCTGCTCGAGCCGCGTGATGTAGTCCACCGAGATGCCCGCCAGCAGCGCCAGTTCCTCGCGGCGCAGCCCGCTGGCCCGGCGGCGGCCCCCGGCCGGCAGCCCGGCGGCCTGGGGCGAGACCTGGTCCCGCCACCGCCGCACCGCCTGCCCGAACTCCCCCGACGCCATGTCCCCAGTATGCGGTGGCTGATCCGGGCCGCCGGCCAACTTGCCTGGTACCGCCATTCCCAGGAAAGCCGGGCGACTGGCTAGGCGCCTGGCCCCGGGGCAGCCTGGAGGCATGACGACAACACTGATCACGGGGGCCAACAAGGGCCTGGGCCTGGAGACGGCCCGCCAGCTCATCACCGCCGGCCACACCGTCTACGTCGGCAGCCGCGACGCCGGGCGGGGCGAGCGGGCCGTCGCCGGGCTAGGCTCCCCGAACGCGCGGCTCATCCTCATCGACATCACCGACGACGCCTCCGTCACCGCCGCCGCCAAGGCCATCGAGGCCGACGGCGGCCTGGACGTCCTGGTCAATAACGCCGGCATCGAGGCCCGCACGGCGGACAACGCCGTGATCGGGGCGGCCGGCCTCACCGCCGGCATGGTCAGGCACCTGTTCGAGACGAACGTCTTCGGCCTGGTCCGCGTCACCCACGCGTTCCTGCCCCTGCTGCTGCGCTCCGCGGCACCGGTCATCGTCAACGTCAGCAGCGGCCTGGGCTCGCTGGCCGGCGCCAGCGACCCGGACGCGCTCGGCTACGCCTACCCGGGCGTCGAGTACCCGGCGTCCAAGGCCGCCGTCAACATGATCACTATTCAGTACGCGAAGGCCTTCCCCGGCATGCGGGTCAACGCGGTCGATCCCGGCTTCACCAAGACGGACCTGAACGGCCGGACGGGCACGCAGACGGTGGCGGAGGGCGCGGCGGTGATCGTCGGCATGGCGCAGGCGGGACCGGACGGGCCGACGGGCGGCTTCTTCGGCCGGCAGGGACGCCTTCGCTGGTGACCGCGCTCGCGGAGCGGGCTAGTGGTCCTCGGCGTCCCTGGGCAGGCCGGCCAGGCGCATGCTCGCGCGGTAGACGCGACGGTCCTCGCGTTCGGCCTGGAGGGCAGCCAGCCGCTCACCGGTCGCCGTCTTAAGCTCGGCGTTGATCTCGCTGTCGGTCATCATGTCCGGCCGCATCTCGGGCGCGTGCCTGTTCTTCGCTGCTGGCCCGGTCGTTGCCCGCTCCATATGCACCTCTCTTGGCACCCGCTCTACCTCTAGCATCCCCGGCGCGGCCGCTAGTGAAGCCTGGCAGGGCGTGCAAGACAAGGATGCACGTTCCGATGCACGCGCGTCAGCACTTTCCCGGATCCTTTCAACCGTTATGCGAGAATTTAAGGTCCGCTAGGCGAGAACTTAAGGTAGGCGCGCGGCGCGCTGGGGTTACCGACAAGACACCGGCCCGCCCCCGCCCGCGCCCGCCGCCTCGCGTGACGGGCGGGCGGGGACGAGCTGAGGGTGGCCGGTGACGGCTCGGGCTAGGTCGGGGAGCCGGCGGCCGAGCCGGTCACCTGGTCAGCCGGCCAGCGGGAAAGGGTCCTGTCCCAGTCGAGCGGCAGCGTGACGGCACCGTCGCGGGCCAGCTCGCTCTCCCAGTCCTGCGCGGGGACGCGCCACATGACCTCGAACTCGATGCCGCTGGGATCCTTGGCGTACAGCGACTTGGACAGCCGGTGGTCGCTCTCCCCCACGAGGGCGCCCGCGTCGACTAGCTTCCTGCGCATCTCGACCAGCTCGGCCAGGGTGCCGACCTCCCAGGCCAGGTGGTAGAGCCCGACGGCCGGCGTGCCCTGCGCGTGGCCGGCGCCAACGTCGAACACGCCAAGGTCATGGTCGTTGGCCGAGCCAGGCGAGCGCAGGAACGCCCCGATGCCGGGGATCTCCGCGCGCAGTTCGAGCCCGAGCACCTGGGTGTAGAAGTCCACCGTGCGCCGCAGCCCATTGACGTAGAGGACAGCATGATTGAGCCTGCGAACGGCCACGGGAGCTCCTGCGGGTATTCCTGGTGTTATGGAAGCTGGCCCCGGCGGCGCATGCCGCGAATCCGGCGGCGGTTGGACGGGCCGAGCGCCGCCCAGATGCCTACCGGGATCGCGATCGAGAGGGCGATAACGCCAATCGCGACCCACGGGCTGATCAGGAACAGGATCAGCCCGACGATGACCCCCGCTATTGCGGCCCATCTCAGCTGTGGTGTCATGATGGCTCCATCCATCCAGCTGGGACCCGATATACATCTCCCCAGCGACTTTAAGCTTACCCACCCGCCGTACTCACCAGCGACCCGTGGAGGACCCCGTGCCGATCGCGCTGCCCGTCGCCCCTGAGGCGAACGAGCTGTTGTCCCGCAACGCGCTGGCCCTGCTCATCGGCATGCTGCTGGACCAGCAGGTCCCGCTGGAACGCGCCTTCAGCGCCCCGGCCGACCTCGTCGCCCGGCTCGGGCACGAGCCGACCGCCGAGGAACTGGCCAGCCTTGACCCCGACGAGCTGACCAGGGTGTTTTCCGAGAAGCCGGCCCTGCACCGGTATCCCAAGGTCCATGGCCGCACGGACGCAGGCCATGGCGCGGATCATCGTCGACGACTACGACGGCGACGCCGCGGCGGTGTGGTCGACCGCCGCGTCCGGCGCCGAGCTGCTCAAGCGCGTCAGCGCCCTGCCCGGATTCGGGCAGGCGAAGGCGCAGATCTTCGTCGCTTTCCTCGGCAAGCAGATGGGGGTGCGCCCCGGCGGCTGGCGTGAGGCCGCGGGCGCGTTCGGCGCGGAGGGGTCATTCGTGTCGATCGCCGACATCACGGACGAGGACTCCCTCGGCCGGGTGCGGGCCTACAAGCAGGCGAAGAAGGCAGCGGCAAAGGGGAGTTAGCCGGGCATACCCGACCGAGTAGGGTGGCGGGTATGACTGCCCGGCAGCAGCTTGCCCGCCTGCTTCCGCTCGCTGCACTTGTGCTGCTGGCCGCGGTCGGGCTGCGGGGCGGCATCACCGGGCTCGGCTGGAACGGGCCGCTGAGGGCATACGGGGCGGTCATCGGCCTGGTGATTGAGGTGATCTTCGGCGCGCTGCTCGGCTTGACGTACTACCGGGACCGCGCCACCTCGGGGGGGAGCCCGGCCCCGCCAGGGGACGGCGGCTCCCTTGATGACGGAGATGACCGGGACGTCGCGGGGTCGCTGCGGTTCCTGCTCCGGCTCCTGCTCGGTGCCGCCATGACCGCCATTGCCGTGCTTGAGCTGCTGAACCTGCACCTGCACCTGTTCGCGGGCAAGGCCCCTCCCAGGAAGCTGCCGGCCCCGCTGGGCATCCCGCGGACCGTGAAGCCCGGGCTGCGGTCCGGGGGCGGCGGCGGGGCGGGGCTGCACATCCCGGTCGCGCTGATCCTGTACGCCCTGCTCGTCCTCGCGCTGCTGGCGGCGCTCGCGTTCAGCGTCTGGCTGGCCTGGCGGGCCAGGCAGGCGGCGCTGCCCGGTGCCGTGCCCGACGACCTCACCGAGGATCCCGCGCAGCTGCTGGAGGCGGTGGCATCCGGCCGGGCGGCGATGGCCGAGCCTCGACGACGCGCGGGCGGCGATCATCGCGTGCTACGCGGCGATGGAGGCGCACCTGGCCGAGCGCGGGGCCGCGCGGGGCACCGCCGACACGCCGGACGAACTGCTGCGCCGGGCGATCGACCAGGGCATCGTGCGGGGCAGCGCCGGCCGAGACAGTCCCGCCAGGCGGCTGACCGCGGCGTTCTACGAGGCGAGGTTCTCCACCCACGAGGTCGGCCAGGGCGCCCGCGACGCCGCCATCGCGGCCCTCGACGGCCTCACGGCTGAGCTCGCGGACGCGGTCGCCGGGGCCGCTTCATGAGCGAGCGGAGGGGCGCGGGGTGCCTGGACTGAGGAGCGACGGGGAACGAGGAGCGACGAGGGAAGGCACCGCCTCTCAGGCGCCCCGCGGCGAGCGGGAGACAGTGTGAGCCAGTGGCGGCGCGCGCGGCCGGAGGTTCTCACCGCCGCCATCATCGCGGTGGTCGCGGCGCTGGCGGGGCTGGCGGTGGCGGGCTGGCCGGGGCTGGCGGTCGTCGCCATCGCGACGGCCGGGGCGACCCTGCTGGTGCTGCGCGGCCTCGTCCCGCGTCCGGCCGCCGCCACCACCAGGAAGGCGCCCGAGTCCGACAGTTCCACCATGCGCTCGCTCAGCGGGTACTCCCAGCGGCGGTTCCTCGTGGCCACCGGGATCACCAGCCGCTCGTTCTACGACGCCGACCTGCGCCCCGTGCTTGAGCACCTGCTCGCCGCCCGGCTAGCGGAACGGCACGGCGTCAACCTGTACACCGACCCCGGCGCGGCGCGGCAGGCGTTCGTCCGCACCCCCCGCGACGCCGCCCTCTGGCGCTGGATCGACCCGGCCGAGCGCGCCGCGACGGGCGAGCGGCGCCCCGCCGGGGAAGCGCGTGACGGGCGGGGCATCCCGCGCCAGACGCTGGCCCGGCTCATCGACCGATTGGAGCACCTGTGACGGCTGACGCCCCCCTGCTCGCGCAGGACACCCCGCACGACCGCGTCCCCGCCGCGGGCAGCCTGTCCCCTGGGGACACCGCGCGCCTGGCCGGGGCGATCCTCGACGAGCTGGAGAAGGCGGTGGTCGGCCGGCGCCGGGCACTGGAACTGGTGCTGACCGGCGTCCTGGCCGGGGGTCACGTCCTGCTGGAGGACCTGCCGGGCCTGGGCAAGACGCTGATCGCCCGGTCCTTCGCGCGGGTGCTCGGCCTTGACTTCGCCCGCATCCAGTTCACGCCCGACCTGCTGCCGTCGGACGTCGTCGGCGCCCCGCTGTATGACCAGCGGACCGGCGAGATGGTGTTCCGCCCCGGGCCGGTCTTCACCCAGCTGCTGCTGGCCGACGAGATCAACCGGACGCCGCCCAAGACCCAGGCGGCCCTGCTGGAGGCCATGGGCGAGGGACAGGTCAGCATCGACGGGCAGACCCGGCAGCTGCCAGAGCCCTTCATCGTCCTCGCGACCGACAACCCGATCGAGTACGAAGGCACCTACGAGCTGCCCGAGGCACAGCTTGACCGCTTCCTCATGCGGCTGCGCCTGGGCTACCTGAGCGCCGGCCACGAGACCGACATGCTGCGCCGCCGGGTCGCGCGGGCGACCGAGGCCATCACGCTCACGCCGGTGACCGACGCGGCGGGGGTGCTCGCGATGCGCCAGTCGCTTGAGCAGGTCGAGGTCTTCCCCGAGCTGCTTGAGTACATCGTCGCGATCGTCGCCGCGACCAGGAGGGACTCCCAGGTGCAGGTGGGGGCCAGCCCGCGCGGCGGGCTGGCGCTGCTGCAGCTGTCGCGGGCACAGGCGCTGCTGGCCCGGCGCGACTACGTGATCCCTGACGACATCAAGCAGGTCGCGGTTCCCGCGCTCGCGCACCGTGTCGCCCTGCGGCCCGAGCTCTGGGTCCGCCAGGTCTCGGCCGATGACGTGGTGGGGCGACTTCTCGCGACCGTTGCGACTCCGAGAACTGATCCGGCCCGTGCGACCGCGGCCGAGCGCACGCGATGACGGACCGGGCCCGGCGCAGGCGCCACGGGCACGGTGCGGCGCGAGATAGCGGTGCGGTGGCGGCTGTCACGGCATTCACGGCGGCTCCTGACGGTCGCGTTGCTGGCGCTGCTGCTCGCCGTGCTGAGCCGGCGGCCCGAATTCGCGGGCGTCGCCGCGCCCGCGCTGGTGCTGCTGGCCGCCGGCGGCGGCCCGCGGCCGGCGCGGCCCGCCCAGGTCGGGGTGCTGATCCGGCCGGCCACCACGCGGCTGTTCGAGGGCGAGCCCGGCTGGGTGGACGTCGGGCTCGCCCCGGCCGAGGGCACGGCGGGCCGCGAGGGCCGGGCGGGGCTGGCCGGCTACGACGCCTGGTGGGCCTTCCATCCGGGTAAGGGCATCGAGCCCGCCAGCGCCACCGCGGTGTCCGCGGGCACGGCCCGCTTCGAGCTCGTCATCCCGCGCTGGGGCAGGCGGCAGGCCGGGACGGTCGAGCTGGTGCTGCATGACCGGTGGCGCCTGACCGAGGGCCGGGCGCTGGTGACGCTGCCCTTGCTGGAGGTGTTCCCGAGCCCGGGCGTCCAGGAGGAGACGGTGACCTTGTCCCGGCTGCCCGCCCGGCTGGGCGAGCACACCGCCCGGGTCCCTGGCGACGGCGCCGAGTTCGCCGGCCTGCGGGAGTACGTTCCCGGCGACCGGCAGCGGCAGATCAACTGGCCGGCCTCGACGCGACGCGGGCGGCTGATGGTGAACACGTTCGCCGCCGAGCGGTCCCAGGACGTGGTGCTGATCGTGGACGCGACCTCGGACGTGGGGGTGCCGGGGACGTCGGCCCTGGACTACGCGCTGCGCGGGGCGACCGCGACCGCCCGGGCCTACCTGAGGCGCCGGGACCGCGTGGGGGTCATCACCTACCAGTGGGGCAGCGCCCAGTGGCTGGCCCCGTCGCTGGGACGGCGGCAGGAGTACAAGATCATCGACACGATGCTCCGGGCGAATGCCTCCTGGTCGCGTGAGGCGAGCTTCGCCCGGCTGCCGCGGGCGGCGCTGCCGCCCGGTGCCCTCGTGGTGGCGTTCAGCCCGCTGCTCGACCAGCGGTTCGTGGAGTCGCTGCGAGACCTGCGGGAACGGGGGCTCACGCTGCTGGTGGTTGACGTGCTGAACGTGTCGCCGCCGGCGCGCAGGCTCGCGCGTCCCGGCGGGCCGGACGCGCTGGCACGGAAACTGTGGCAGATGGAGCAGCAGGCGATCCGGTTCTCGCTGCGCGAGCTCGGCGTGCCGGTGGTGCACTGGGACGGGGCAGAAACGCTTGACCTGCCGATGGCCCCCTACACGCGCCGTCCGCTGGTCGCGCGCGGGTGAGCGAGCTTGCGAGCGAATCAGTAAGCGCTGTGCGTCCGCGAATGCGGCCGACGAGCGCCAGCGAGGAGGTCTCATGAGCGGGGCCCGGCCGCGGATCGCGGCGACGGTGCTCGGGGTGGCCTGCGTGGCCTGGGCGGCGGTTCCCGTGCCGCGGACGGGCTGGCCGTGGCTCGCGCTCGTCATCGCGGCGGCGAGCATCGTCTTCAGCGCCCTGCGGCTGGCGCTGCTCGACGTGCCCGAGCCGGATGAGATGTTCTTCCCGTCGCCCGCCAGCCGGGCGTGGAACGCCTTCCTCACGGTGGTGCGGCTGCCATCGTGGGAGGAGGCCGGCTGCGCGTGCGCGCTGTGGCTTGAGGTGCTCCACCCGTCCCGCCCGTGGCACGCCGCGGTCCTCGGCGCCGCCCTGGTCGCCTGGCTGCTCGCGGTGCACATCGCCGAGTCGGGCGCGCCCGCCGCGGCACTGCTGCGCCGCCAGGCCCGGGTGATCGCTGGCGGCCTGTTCCTGCTGGCGCTGGCCGCCGCGGCCACGGTCCTGCCCGCCGCGCGCGGCCCTGGCGCCGATGCGCTGCTCGTCCTCGCGGCGGTCGCGGTGATCGCGGTGGCGGTCTTGGTCCGGCCGGGCTGACCCGTTGCCGCGACCGGCGAGGCGGTTAGGGCACGAGGGCGATCTTGCCCCGGACGTGGCCCGAATCCAGGTGCTCGTAGGCCTTGCGCACCTCGGCCAGGGGGTACGTCGCCGCGATGGGGACCTCCAGCTCCCCCGCGGCGATGAGGGCCGCCAGCTCGGCCAGGGTCGCCGCGCTCGCGCCGGCGGCGTTGCCCTCGGCCTTGATGCCAAGCGCGCCGACCGCGTCGAACCGCACGATCGTGTCCACTCGCTCCGGGGCCACGCCGAGCTCGTTCAGCGCGATGTCGATGTAGTCGCCGCCGTAGGTGTCGATGAAGGCGTCGACCGCGTGCCCCGGCTTCACCAGCTGGACCTTCTCCGTCCATGTCATGCCCCCGGGCGATGCCTTGTAGGGCACCGGGAGCACGCCGTGCGCCTCAAGCCACGGGTGGTTGGGCTCACTGGCCAGGCCCCACACCCGTGCTCCGGCGCGCCTGGCCAGCTGCACGGTGATCGCGCCGACGCCGCCCGCGGCCCCCGAGACGACGACCGTGTCGCCTGGCTGGAGGTTCACCGCGCGGACCGCCGCCCAGGCCGTGAAGCCGGCGACCGGGAGCGCGCCGGCCACCTCCCACGGCACGCCCGGCGGCTTGCGGACCAGGCTGGCCGCCTCAACGACGGCGTACTCCGCGTGGCTGGACCGGGTGTCCACCCAGCCGATTACCTCATCGCCGGCCGCGACACCGCTCACGTCCGCCCCGAGCGACTCCACGATCCCCGCCAGGTCGCTGCCCTCCCCCGAGGGGAAGGCGGCCGGCCAGCGCTCGTGCAGCAGGCCCTCCCTGATCTTCGCCTCGCCCGGGTTGATGCCGGCCGCCTTGACCTTCACCAGCACCTGGCCGCGACCCGGTGCGGGAACCGGGACGTCCGCGATATCCAGGACATCGACGCCGCCGTACTGACTGAACCGCACTGCCTTCATGGCCGCCGCCTTTCCGCGTGGAGGCCTCCTGCGTACCTGGCGCTCACCGGTAACCCCCGCGGGCCGTTCGTTATGCCCCGCACTGGCGAAACCCCGGGACTGCGCGGGCAATGACACCGTGCGTACCCGTTACAAGCGGGGCGGTGGAGGGGGATGATCATCTTGGACGGACCAGAGCGGGAAAGCAGAGTGGAGGCCGGGATGGCGGAGATCGTGCGGGCAGCCCTCGTCCAGCAAGCCTGGACCGGGGATAAGGATTCCATGATCGCGGCGGCGCTGCGGCACATCCATGCCGCCGCCGACCAGGGAGCGCAAGTCGTCTGCCTGCAGGAGCTGTTCTACGGGCCGTACTTCTGCCAGGTGCAGGACGCGGACTACTACTCCTACACCGAGGCGATCCCGGACGGGCCGACGACGCGGCTGCTGCAACGGGCCGCGCAGACCCACGGCATCGTGATCATCGCGCCGATGTATGAGGAAGAGCAGCCGGGCCTGTACTACAACACGGCCGCTGTCATCGATGCCGACGGCAGCTACCTCGGCAAGTACCGCAAGAACCACCTGCCGCAGGTGAAGGGCTTCTGGGAGAAGTTCTACTTCCGGCCGGGCAATCTCGGCTACCCGGTGTTCGACACCGCCGTCGGCCGGATCGGCGTCTACATCTGCTACGACCGGCACTTCCCTGAGGGCTGGCGGGCGCTGGGCCTGGCCGGGGCGAAGATCGTGTTCAACCCGTCGGCGACATCACGGAGCCTGTCGGCCTACCTCTGGCGGCTGGAGCAGCCGGCCGCCGCCGTCGCCAATCAGTACTTCATCGGCGCGATCAACCGGGTTGGCGTCGAGCCCCTCGGGGACAACGACTTCTACGGAGGGTCGTACTTCGTAGACCCGCGCGGGCAGCTGGTCGGCGAGGCCGCGTCCGATGACGGGGACGAGGTCATCGTGCGCGACCTGGACTTGGGCACCCTCGCCGAGGTCCGGGACCTGTGGCAGTTCTACCGGGACCGCCGTCCCGACTCCTACGAAGGGCTGGTGCAACCATGAGCGTCCTCATCAAGAACGGGACCGTCGTCTCCGCGACCGGGACAATAAGCGCCGATGTCCTCGTCGAGGGCGAGAAGATCGCGGCCGTCCTCGCCCGGGACTCCGGCGGCCCCGTCGCCGAGCGGGCCGACGAGGTCATCGACGCGGCCGGCAAGTACGTGCTGCCGGGCGGGATCGACGTGCACACGCACCTGGAGATGCCGTTCGGCGGGACGTTTTCCGCCGACACCTTCGAGAGCGGCACCATCGCCGCCGCCTTCGGCGGCACCACCACCATCGTGGACTTCCCCGTGCAGGCCAAGGGGGCCTCGCTGCTGGCCACGCTGGACGCCTGGCATGAGAAGGCCGACGGCAACTGCGCCATCGACTACGGCTTCCACATGATCGTCTCCGACGTCAACGAAACGACGCTCAAGGAGATGGACGCGTGCGTCGCCAACGGCGTCACCAGCTTCAAGATGTTCATGGCCTACCCCGGCGTGTTCTACGCGACCGACGGGGAGATCCTGCTGGCGATGCAGCAGGCCACGCGGAACGGCGCCATGATCATGATGCATGCCGAGAACGGCATCGCGATCGACCAGCTCGTCGCCCAGGCCCTGTCGGCGGGCCGCACGGACCCGGTCCACCACGGGCTGACCCGGCCGCCGGAGCTGGAGGGCGAGGCCACGAGCCGGGCCATCCAGCTGGCCAAGGTGACCGGGTGCCCGCTGTACATCGTGCACCTGTCGGCGGCCAACGCGCTCGCCGCCGTCACGCAGGCCCGCGACGCCGGGCAGAACGTCTTCGCGGAGACCTGCCCGCAGTACCTGTACCTGACGCTCGATGACCTGGCTAAGCCGGGCTTCGAGGGCGCCAAGTACGTCTGCTCGCCGCCGCTGCGCACCCCCGACCACGGCGCGGCGCTGTGGCGGGGCCTGCGCACCAACGACCTGTCCGTGGTGGCGACCGACCACTGCCCGTTCTGCTTCAAGGGCCAGAAGGAGCTCGGGATCGGGGACTTCTCGAAGATCCCCAACGGCATTCCCGCGATCGAGCACCGCATGGACCTGCTGCACCAGGGAGTGGTGAACGGCGAGATCTCGCTGCAGCGCTGGGTGGAGATCAGCTCGACGACCCCGGCCAGGATCTTCGGGATGTACCCGCGCAAGGGCACGATCTCGGCCGGGTCGGACGCGGACATCGTGATCTACGATCCGGCCGCTTCGCAGGTCCTCTCGGTGGCCACGCACCACATGGCGGTCGACTACTCGGCCTTCGAGGGGATGGAGATCACCGGCCGCGTCGTCACCACGATGTCGCGCGGGCGGGTGGTCGTGTCCGACGGGGAGCTGCACGGCGGGCCCGGCCACGGGAAGTTCATCCCCCGCGACCTCAACCAGTACCTGACCTGAACGGACCCGGTGAGCCCCCCTCATGGAATTCGGCGTCGTGCTGCAGCCCAATCCCCCGGTCAGCCAGGTCGTGTCGATGATGGCCCGCGCCGAGGACGCGGGGTTCTCGCACGGGTGGACGTTCGACTCGCACGTGCTGTGGCAGGAGACGTTCGTCCTGTACCCGCTGGTCCTGTCCCGGACGTCCTCGATGGTCGTCGGGCCGATGGTGACCAATCCGGGCACGCGTGACTGGTCGGTCATCGCGTCCTTGTTCGCCACGCTGAACGACACGTTCGGGAACCGGACGATCTGCGGGATCGGCCGGGGCGACTCGGCGCGGCGCTACATCGGGCAGGCCCCGGTCACGCTGCCGGTGCTGTCGGACGCGATGACCGTGATCAAGGGGCTGGCCGAGGGCCGCGAGGTCGAGCACCACGGGAAGCCGCTGCGCATCCCGTGGGTCCGTCCCGGTGCCGCCCTGCCGGTATGGATGGCGGCGTACGGCCCCAAGGCGCTGCGCCTGGCCGGCGAGCAGGCCGACGGGTTCATCTTGCAAACCGCCGACCCGGACATCGCGCGCTGGACGTTCGGGTCGGTGCGCGCGGCGGCCGAGGCCGCCGGCCGGGACCCCGCCTCCATCACGATGTGCGTGGCCGCCCCCGCCTACGTCGGGGACGACATCGCCCACCAGCGGGAGCAGTTGCGCTGGTTCGGCGGCATGGTCGGCAACCACGTCGCGGACCTCGTGGCGCGGTACGGCACGGACGGGCCGGTGCCGCACGCGCTGACCGACTACATCGCGGGCCGCCAGGCCTACGACTACGCGCACCACGGGCAGGCCGGGAACCCGTCGGCCGACTTCGTGCCGGACTCGATCGTGGATCGCTTCTGCCTGGTCGGCCCGGTGCAGGCGCATATCGAGCGACTGCGGGAGCTAGCGTCGATCGGGGCCGACCAGTTCGCGGTGTACCTGATGCACGATGACGCGGAAGCGACCCTGGAGGCTTACGGCAGGGAGATCATCCCGGCGCTCGGCTAGCCGGTCACCGGCCCGGCGGGACGCGGGCCACCCCGGCGGCGATGAAGTTGCTCTTCCGTGGTCCCGCGGCGTCCGGCGGTAGCCCCGGCTGCCAGTCCGCGCTGTCCGCCACGCCCGGCGCGACGAGGTCCAGGCCGTCGAAGAATCCCGTGATCTGGTCCCAGGAGTGGGCGTAGATGCGCGCGCCGTTCTGGCTGTTGTACGTGCTCGCGAAGGCAGCGGCATCCGCCCGGGCGAACCCGACCGAGAGGATCAGGTAGGAGCCGGGTGCCACGGCGCCGGTGAAGCCGGACACGATGTCTCGCGCGGTGGCCACGTCCGCGAAGTGCAGCACGCAGGCGAGGATGACGCAGGCCGGGGCGGTCAGGTCGAACCCGGCGGCATGAACGTCGCCATCGGCGAGTATCGCCGCCGGGTCGCGCATGTCGCCGCGCACGGCGACGACGTGCCGGGCCCCGCCAATCAGGAGCGCCCGTGAATGGGCCACGGCAACCGGGTCGTTGTCCACGTAGGCCACGACCGGTTCGGGGACTAGCCGCTCGGCTGCCACGTGAGTGGCGGCCCAGCCCGCGTCCGTGGCCGTGCTCGGCGAGGTGGGCAGCCCGGCACCGACATCCAGGAACTGGCGCACGCCCTGGGCGGCCACGTGGCCGACGGCACGGGTCAGGAATCGCTTGTTGTCCAGTGCCTGCTCGGCGATGGCGGGCCGGAACTCCCGCACCGCGTCGGCCGCCTTGCGATCGGCCTCGTAGTTGTCCTTACCGCCCAGCCAGTAATCGTACATACGGGCGATATTGGGCTTCGATGTGTCAATAATTGACGATTCGGACACGGGAGGTAATTATAGGGCCGCGCACGGCCCCCTGCACAGCCGATGGCGAGGGCAACCCACCGGCAGCGGAACGGGTCGATCGCGCGATCCACCACGGTCTAGCGTGGCGCGAGTTTTGCTGTTTCTGTGTTCCCGGCTGCTCTGTGTCCCGGCTGCTCTGTGTCCCCGGCTGCGCTCCCGTCCGTCCCCCGCTGGCGGTGCCGGTGTGGCCGAAAGCTCCACCCGCTGGCGGTTCCGGGGTTCTGTCAGGCACCCGCTGGCGGCGGCGGGTGCCTGATTCCGCAACACCGCTGCCGCCAGCGGGTGGATCCGGCATCAACGCCGCCCGCCACGCCCGCGCGAAACGTGCGGAATGCGCGATCGACCACGCTCTTTCCGGCACGAACCCGCGATCGACCTGCTTGCTCACAGGTCAAACCCGCGATCGACCTGCTGGGAACAGCGCGAGCACCGGATCGGCCCTCTTCGCAGCCGCCAGCTCACGGCGTATCGTCGGCGGCATGAGGGTGCGGGAGATGCGCAAGCTAGTTCGGATGCGCTCCGTCGAGCTGGACGCGACCAGGCGCCGGCTGGCGGCCTGCCATGACATAGCCGACCTGCGGCGGGCTGCCCGGCGGCTGATTCCCGGGCCGGTGTTCGACTACGTGGACGGCGCCGCCGACGAGGAGCTGACGGTGGCGGCGAACGTCGCCGCCTTCCGGCAGTGGCGCTTCCTGCCCCGGGTTCTCGCCGACGTCTCCCGGGTGGACACCTCAACGACGATCTTCGGGCGACGGGTGCCCGTGCCGTTCGCGCTCGCGCCCGCCGGGTACACCCGGATGCTGCACCCTGACGGCGAGCCGGGCGCGGCCCGCTCCGCCGCGCGGCACGGGCTGCCTTACACGCTGTCCACTATGGCCACCACCAGCATCGAGGACCTGGCCTCCGCTGTCTCCGGGCTTTCCGGCGGCCCTTCGGGACAGGATCCGGCGCTGTGGTTCCAGCTCTACGTGCTCAAGGACCGCGCGCAGGTGGCGGACCTGCTCGACCGGGCCGGGGAGGCCGGGTACCGGGTCCTCGTCGTGACCGTGGACACCGTGGTCGCCGGGAACCGGATCAGGGACAGGCGCAACGGCCTGTCGATCCCGCCCGAGCTCAGCTGGCAGACCGTGGCGCAGGTCGCGTCCCGCCCGGCTTACTGGTACCGGCTGCTGAGCGGCCCGGCGCTGGACTACGCGAACTTCGCCGGGCGGCCGCGCACAACCATCATGCAGACGGCGTCGTTCTTCGATCCTGCTCTGAGCTGGGACGATATCGCGACGTTGCGATCATCGTGGAAGGGCGAGCTCGTCATCAAGGGGCCGCTGGGCCCGGCGGACGCGTTGCGTGCCGTCGATGCCGGGTGCGATGGCATCCAGCTGTCCAACCACGGCGGCCGGCAACTGGACCGCGTCATCCCCCCGGTGGAGCTGATCGAGCCGGTGCGGGAGGCCGTCGGCGCGTCGGTGTCGGTCCTCGTCGATTCCGGCATCCGGCACGGGGCGGACGCCGTCATCGCCCTGGCGCTCGGGGCGGACGCCGTCCTGCTCGGGCGGGCCTACCTCTACGGGCTGATGGCGGGCGGGGAGCAGGGGGCGGACCGGGCGCTCGACATCCTGGCGGCGCAGTTCCGCGCCACGCTCTCGTTGCTCGGCGTGACGTCGGTGGCCGAGTTGCGCAAGCACGGCCGTGAGCTTCTCGCGAAGGGGTGATCCCGACGTCCTCCCCGCCCGCTGCTACCGCGAACGCGGCGGGAGCGGCGGGCGGTGCTTGCGGGGGCCGGCCAGCGGGTCGGGCACCGGCCCTGGCGGGCGCTCGGCCAGGGCCGCCAGGGCCGCGTCCACGGCCACCTCGAGCTGCCGGTCGCGGCCCGCGGCCCAGTCCTCGGGGCTGATCAGCACCTCGACATCCGGGTCCACGCCGCGGTTCTCGACGCCCCAGCCGTACTCGCCGAACCAGAACGCGTAGCGGGGCACCGTGATGTGGGTGCCGTCGGCCAGCGGCTTCCACCCGTCGATGCCGATGACGCCGCCCCAGGTACGCGCCCCGACGACCGGTCCCAGCCGGAGGATCTTGATCGCCGCGGTCACGATGTCGCCATCCGACCCGGCGAACTCGTCCGAGATCGCCACGACCGGCCCGCGCGGCGCGTCCTCGGGGTAGCTTTCCGGCCGCAGGTACCGCCCGTAGTCCCAGCCGATGATCCGCCGCGCGAGCTTCTCGACGATCAGCTGCGACGTGTGGCCGCCCCGGTTGCCCCGCACGTCCACGATGAGCGCGTCGCGGCCCATCTCATTCTTCAGGTCGCGGTGCAGGTGCGCCCAGCCCTCGCCCATCATGTCCGGGATGTGCAGGTAGCCGAGCTTCCCGCCGGAGGTGTCGCGGACGAAGCGCCGACGGCCGGCGACCCAGTCCTGGTACCGCAGGCGACGGTCATCGAAGAGCGGCACGATGACGACACGGCGCTCGGCCTGCGCGGCGCCCGCGGGCTGGGCGGCCCCGGCGGCCCCGGCGGCGCCGCTGTCCTCCGCTGCGCTCGCGGCCTCGGCAGTACCGCCAGTTTCGGCAGTACCGCCAGTTTCGGCAGTACCGCCAGTTTCGGTGCCACCGCCAGTCGCGGCGGCCGGCGCGGGCCGGATCGTCAGCTCCACCGGCTTGCCCGCCGTCGCCGCCAGCAGCGGCCACGGGCCGTGGACCGGGTCAACGGGACGCCCGTCGACCTCGACGATCTCGTCTCCTGGCCGCACCGCGACCCCCGGAGCGGCCAGCGGCGAACGGGCGAGGGGGTCGGAGGACTCACCCGGCAGCACCCGGCCGATCACCCAGCGGCCATCGGCGTCGCGCGCCACGTCAGCGCCGAGCAGCCCGACGGCGGCGCCGCGCGACGCCTGGGCGCGGAACTGGCCCGACCCGGTGACGTACGCGTGCGACGTCCCCAGCTCGCCGACGACTTCCAGCAGCAGGTCGGCGAACTCAGTGGAGGAGCGGATCCTGGCCAGCAGCGGCCGGTAGGCGTCGAGCGCGCCGTCCCAGGCCACCCCGGACATGTCCGGTGCCCAGTAGTCGCGCTGAATGACGCGGCCGGCCTCGTCCAGCGCGTGCGCCCATAGCGCGGCCGGGTCCGCCAGGTAGCGGGCCCGCGTCAGGTCCACCGAGATCACGTCGTCGGACGAGCCGTTGTCGACCTTGCGATCGGCGGGCACGATCCGCACGTCTGAGCCGTCACGGATGACGAGCCGGCTCCCGTCACCGGTGACCGCGAACCAGTTGACCTCCGGCGCCAGTACGGAGGACTCGCGCTTGCGCAGGTCGAACCGCTCCAGGGCGGGACGCGGGCGGTCGTCGTCGAGGTCGGCGGCGCCCTCGCCGAGCACGCCGAACAGCTTGCCGCGCAGCCAGGCCAGGCCGCCCTTGACCGCGGCCAGCGCGAAGTACCTGCCCTCGTCCACCGGAACCGCCACCACGCGCGACTGGATGCCGTCGGCATCGACGGTGACACCGTCCTCCGCCGCGTCCTCGGACTCCGGGGGGCTGACCGGCCGGCCGCCGGGACGCGGGCCGAACGGCGAGAGGGTCTGCGCGGCGAGCGGGACCAGGTAGGGGCGGGTGCCGAACGGGAACGACAGGTCGAAGGAGTGCACGTCGTAGATGGGGTCGAACGTGCGGCGGGACAAGAACGCCAGGTACAGGCCGTCGAGCGTGAACGCGGGCGCGAAGTCGACAAATCGCCCGTCGGTCACGTCCACGATGGTCGAGCGCGGATCGAAGGCGGTCTCGGCCGCCTCCGTGGCAGCGCCCTCGCCTTAGCAGCGGCCTACGGCCCGCAGCCCATCGCTGCAGGCTCGCTGCCTCGGGGTCGGGCGGCGGCTCAGCCGGCGGCACTCGCCGTCAGCCTCGGTAGCGCCGGGGTGCCGCCGGGCTCAGCTGCGGCGCAGCCCGGCAGCGCCCGGGGCGTCCGTCGCGGACGCGCACTGGCGGGAGTGGCCTTCCGCGGCGGCGGGAGCGGGGGTGGTCGCGGCGGCCTCGGTGTCGGGGGCGGCCTCGGTGGTCGCTGGCTCCTGCGGCGCTTCGGGCGGCTCGGGGGTGACCCGGGCGATCCGGATGCGCGACAGCGGCCGGGGGCCAGGCTGCGACCAGGCCAGCCACGCTGAGTCTGGCGACCAGGCCAGCCCGCTGATCAGCCCGTCATCGGAGGCCGCCAGCTCCAGGACCTCGCCCGACTCGACGGTGACGATGAAGAGCCGCCCGTCTCGCGCGCTGACGGCGACGTGCGTCCCGTCCGGGGACGGCACGAGGTCCCAGACGTCGCCGAGCTCGCCGCCGGCGATCCGGCGGGTCTGCTCGTGACTCGCCGGTCGCGTCGGCGATCTCCAGCGCGTCGGGCCCGTCGGCATCGGTCACCCAGATGACCTTGCCCTCGCGGCCGAGGATGCGGGGGTCGCGGGCACGGGCGTTCGGATCAACGGAGATCGCCCGGCCCGGGCCGTCGGCGTGGGTGAGCCAGTGCACGGTGCCGCGCACCTCAACGACGCTGGCCTGCCCGGTCTCGTCCGGCATCATCTCGCCCAGGTGGTCGGCGGCGGTGATGATCTTCGGGGCACGCGCGGCGGACGGGGAGCCGAGGACGATGTCGAGCCTGGCCGGCTCCGCGTCCAGGCTGGTGGCGTCCAGGAGCCAGATGTCGCCTGCCACGTGATAGACGATGCGCTGCCCGTCGGTGGCCGGGTTGCGCGCGTAGAAGCCGTCGTGGTCGGTGTGCCTGCGCAGGTCGCCACCGTCGAGCGTGCACGAGTAGATGTTGCCGGTGCCCTCGTGGTCGGCGAGGAAGAACAGCCGGTCCCCGATGAGCATCGGGGCGAAGACCTGCCCGTCCAGGTCCGCGAGGATCCGGCGGAACGCCGGCGCCTCGGCGGTAGCCGTCCACAGCCGGCCGGCCGTGCCGCCCCGGTAGCGCTTCCAGAACGCCGGCTCGCGGTCCAGCCGGCCGGTCAGCAGCGCCGCCCGCTTGGCCACGGCGCCGACGCCAGCACCAGCGCAGCGCCGCCGAGCAGTGCCTCTCCGGCGGTGCCGCCATCCGCGCTGTCGCCGCCATTGCTGGTGAGATCGCCGCCCACCAGGCCGCCGAGCGACAGGTCGGCCACCGGGCCGTAGGGCAGGCGGCGGGGCGGCCCGTCCAGCGGCACCGCGTACGCCCAGCTGTGCTGCCGCGCGGGCTGGCCCACGGCGGAAACCGCCAGGACCTCGTTGTCCCGCGGCCCAGCCCACCGTCCGGGTCTGCCAGTCGCCCCAGTAGGTGAGCCGCCGCGGCTGCGGACCCGTCGGCGTTCACGGTGTAGATCTCCGGATCCCGTCCCGCCAGCTCGTCCAGGCCACCTTGGAGCCATCCGGGGAGAATCGGGGGTAGCTCACGGTCGCGCCGTCGGCCGACAGCTTCCACGCGCGGCCACCCGATGCCGGGGCGAGCCAGACATCGTCCTCGGCGGTGAAGGTGACCAGATCACCGTGAATATGCGGGTAACGGAGGTAACCGGGTGTCACCGGTACATCTTAAGTGTTGAGCGAGGAGGGGTAGATGCTAACAGCCAGCCGCGCTCGCGGGCGATGCGCAGCGCCTCGGCCGCGGTTACGGGCACCGGTCTTCTGGATGCAGGAGGAGAGGTAGTTGCGCACCGTGCCCTCGGACAGGTACAGCGTGCCGGCGATCTGCGCGATCGTGGCGCCGTCGGCCGCGTGCGCCAGCACGTCCGCCTCGCGTGGCGTGAGCGGGCTGGTGCCCTCGGCGAGCGCGGCCGCCGCGAGGTCCGGGTCGATGACCCGCTGGCCGCCGAGGACCTGCCGGATCGTCTGGGCGAGCTTGCCCGCCGGCGAGTCCTTGACGATGAAGCCCGAGACACCGCTTTCCATGGCTCGCCGCAGGTACCCGGGACGGCCGAAGGTGGTGAGGATCACGATCTTCGTGGCCGGGCTGCTCGCCCGCAAGGCGGCCGCGGCGGTCAGCCCGTCCATGCCCGGCATCTCGATGTCGAGCAGGGCCACGTCAGGCGCCGACCGGGCCGCGGCATCCGCGACCTCGTCGCCCCGGCCGACCTGGGCGACGACCACGATGTCGTCCTCGAACGACAGCAGCGCGGCGAGCGCCTCCCTGATCATCGCCTGGTCCTCGGCGAGCAGCACCCGGATGCTACGGCTCACTTCGCCTGGCGCCCCCGCCCGCTCGCGCCCTGCGCTCGCTCACGGGTGCACGGCTTCCCTGGCCGGGACCGTCGCCACCAGGCAGAAGCCGCGAGCGGCGGCGGAACCAGGGCGGATCTCCAGGCGGCCGCCGACCGCCGATAGCCGCTCGGACATGCCGCGCAGCCCGCTGTGGCCGGTGCCCGCGCCGCCGGTCATGGCATCCGCGCCGCACGCGGCGACGCCGCGGCCGTCGTCTCGCACCTGCAGGACGAGCTCGCCCGAGGCTCGCCGCAGCGTCACCCAGCAGTTCCGCGCGCCGGAGTGCCGGACGACGTTGGTGACGGCCTCGCGCAGGCACCAGGCGAGGGCCGCCTCGGCCTCGGCGTCGAACGTGCCGGACAGCAGCGTCAGCTCGCTGTCGTCATGAACGGTAATCCCGGCGGCGTCCAGCACGGACCGCGCGGTGATGGCCTCGACCGCCAGGGTCGGCCGCCGGTAGCCGCTGATCGCCTCCCTGATGTCGGCCAGGGCCTGCCTGCTGACGTCCGCGACCTGGGCCATCTCCGAGACGGCGCGATCGCGCTCGGGACTGGCGGGAGCCGGCCGAGCAGCCGGGCCGCCAGGTCGGACTTCAAGGTGATCATCGACAGCGACTGACCGGTCAGGTCGTGCATGTCCCTGGCCAGCCGCAGCCGCTCCTCGCTGGCCGCGAGCCGGGCGACCGTCTCCTCGGCCCGGGTCAGCTCGCGGTTGAGCTCGCACCGGACGCGGGCGCCCAGGGCCGCCAGGCCGCCGAACAGCAGGGGCAGCAGCCCGCTCAGGAAGTCCCCGGTCTTCACGTGGCCGGCCAGGGTGAAGGCCGAGTAGCAGGCCGCGGTCCCGGCGATGGCCCGCATCGCTCCCCACTGGCTGCCGATCGCGATGCCGCAGGCGACCGCGACGTAGATCCATACGGGGGCCGCGCCGCTCCCGTAGCTGACGCAGGCGAGCGTCGCCAGCCCGGCCAGGACGGCGAGGCCGGGCAGCGTGAACCAGCGCCTCTGGTCCCACCACCCGATCACCGCGATGTAGACGGCGGCGAAGACGACCGCGATCGCCACCGCCCCGCCGGTGTAGAGCGGGCTCGGCGAGACCCCGTTGCGGGACCCGAACGTGCCGGCGACCAGCGGCACGAGGTAGACAAGCCAGATCCCGGCCATGAGCGACCGCCAGGCCGGCGAGCGCCCGGTACCGGGGAAGGCCCGGAAGACTCCCCGGTGCCACGGCCCCGTGGCCCAGTAGGCACTGCCGGCCACGGGGTCAGGTGAAGCACTCATTCCCACATCGTTACATTGACTCGGCCATGGTGCGTACCGCGAGGACCGCCAGCCCGAGGAAGATGGCGAACCACGCCACGATGCCGATCACGTTGGCAACGTCCACCGTCCCGGTGCTGAGCACGTCGGTGCTGATCTTGACCACCTGGTAGGTCGGGGTGAACTTGGCGAAGTTCTTCAGGCCGCCGCTGATCGGGAACCACAGGCCGCCGAAGATCGAGAAGGCGAAGAACACGATCATCGCGATCGGCTGCACCGAGTCGGGGCTGATCCGGTACCCGATGGCAATGGCGAGCGCCGCGAAGATGAACGTGCCGAACCAGATGGTGACGGCGAGCACGACCCACTTCCAGATCGGCATGTCCACCCCGGCGTAGACGTTCCCGAGGATGAAGACGATCGCGATCGCGGGCACCGAGGTCACCATCGAGGCGATGAGCTTGGCGACCACGTAGGCGTAGGACGGCAGCGGGGTAAGCCGCAGTTGCCTGATCCAGCCGTCCTTGCGCTCCTGGGAGATGCGGATCGCGTTGTTGTTGAACGCACCGCTCAGCGCGCCGAACGTGGCCATCGCGACCATGTAGAACGCCCTGAACGCGACCCCGTACGCGGTCGCGTCGCTCTTGCCGATGATCAGGTAGAGCAGGACCGGGAACGCGATCGTGAAAATTAGGTAACGCCTGTTGCGCCGCAGCCGCTTGACCTCGGCCACGGCCAGTGACAGCGTGCCGCCCATCTCAGATCGTCTCCTTCTCCGTCGCGGGCACATCGCCGTTGGCGGCCCGGTCGTCCTCACTGGTGATCGCGATGAAGGCCTGCTCCAGGCCGAGGCTGGTCACCTCGATCTCGCGCGGCCGGTACCCGGCGTCGAGCACCGCGTACAGCGCCGCGTCGGAGTCGGTGGCCTGGACGTACACCTGGTTGCCGCGGACCTCCAGGTTGACCAGGCCCGGCAGCCCGAGGAGGAACGGCTCGTCCACGTGGTCCAGCCGGAACGACAGCCGCCTGGCGCCCGCCCGCTGCTTGATCTCGTCGGGCGTGCCGTCGGCCAGCAGCCGTCCCCGGTTGATCACCAGGATGCGGTCGGCGGCGTGGTCGGCCTCCTCCAGGTAGTGCGTGGCGAACAGCACCGTGCGGCCCTCGGCCGCCTCGGCCTTCATGTTCGCCCAGAAGAGCTGCCGGCTTTCCACGTCCATCGCCGTCGTCGGCTCGTCGAGCACGATCAGCTCGCTCTCCCCGGCGATGGCCAGGGCGAACCGGACGCGCTGCGTCTGGCCGCCGGACAGCTTGTCGACCCGTTGCCCGGCGATCTCGGTGATGCCGGCCCGCTTCATGACCGTCTCCGGCGGCACCGGGCGCGGGTGGAACCCGGACACCAGCGTCACCAGCTCCTGCACCGTCACCTCCGGCATCAGCCCGCCGGACTGGAGCATCGCCCCGACCCGGCCGGCCTTCACCGCGTGGTAGGGGTCGCTGCCGAACATCGTGATCTTTCCCGACGTCGGCCTGCGCAGCGCCAGCAGCATGTCCAGCGACGTGGACTTGCCCGCGCCGTTCGGCCCGAGCAGCGCGACCGTCTCGCCGCCGCGCAGCTCAAGGCCGAGCCCGTCAACTGCCTTCAGGCTCCCGTAATGCTTGCTCACGTTGTCGAACGTGACAATCGATCCGCCATTCATGGCCCTAATCACATCACCTAGTCATCGCGGCGCGTAGTGTCATTGCTCAACGGTCACCCATGACACCCGTCATGTACAGGTCGACAAGCGAGTTTACTACCCTTGGTAGAATGGATTTATCGAAAACGATGCAAGACCCCCGGCGCTGGCACTGTCCAGACCGGGGGTCTTTGGGTTACGGTTACGGCTGCCACTGTCCGGCTGCCGCCTTATGTCGTGTACTCCAGTTCCGTCAGCGCGGCTTCCCGGACGGACGTGGCGATGGATTCGGGGTCCAGGTTCGTCAGGTGCCTGACGAGCGCGTCGCGGGTTTCCCCGATCTGGGCGGTGAGGCCCGGCCCGGTCACTTCTGCGGGGCGCAGGATGCGCCGGAAGCGCGGGTCGTGGATGGCGCCTGCGATGAGCTGCTCGGCGACCCACAGGGGGGTGCGCTCGCGGAGGGCGAAGGTCAGGTGGACGCTGGCGTGATCCGCGGCTGCCACGTGCGGGTTGTGGACCCAGCCGCGCGGGATCAGCAGGGACTGGCCGGGCTGGAGGTCGATGGCGATATCGGGGCCTGCTGCCTCCCATTCGTCCACGTAGGTGTCTTTCCAGACGCGCCAGGATTCGTTGTACTCGCGCATCGGGGCTTCGGCTTCGCGCCGGGGGACGCCAGAGATGCCAGCGCTTGACGCCGTCGAGCTGGGCGATCACGCCCGTCTGCTGGTCCCAGTGGTGGCGCAGGCCCTGGCTGCCGGGCGGGGTGAGGAAGGCAGTGACGTAGTTGCTGTAGCCGGTCTCCTGCTGGATGGCGCGGCAGGCGCGCGTCATGGCGGGCATGACCCGCTGGAGGTTGCCGATGCGGATCGTGAAGCCCTGGTCGTAGAGCTTGCGGAGCCTGGCGGCGTCAGTGCGCCCGTTCGCCTGGAACGCCTTCTGGCTGAGCGACGGGTGCGGGGCCTTGACCACGGCTATCTCGTCCGCCGGGATGCAGCCGGTGTCTATGTGGTCATGGAGCACGCTGGCTGAGATGACCCGTTCTAGGTCACCGGGCTGGCGCTGGTAGACGCGCGGTTCGTCTGGCCAGGTGGACATGAGGGCCTGGACGCCGTCGGGCGGGAGGATGAGGTTGAGCGACATGGGGCTTTCCTTAGCCCGGCGGGAGAGGGCAGGGAATACCGGGATGGAAGTGGCTGGGGCAGCAGACGACGGAGTAGGACACGAATTCCCCGGCCCGCCCGTAGTACGCCCATACCGTGTCCGCGCCGAGCGGAAGGTGATCCTCGGCGTCTCGGACCTTCGTCTCTAGCGGGGCGTAGGCGCGCACGCCGCCGGGGTGCTCAAACGGCGGCCTGTCGGCGTAGGTCTTCGTCAGCCAGTCCACGGCGTCCCGGACGGTGGTCCAGGTGCGGCCGGACGCCGTCTGGTGCCGCCGCAGCAGCGCATGGCCGGTCATCATGGGCGGGAGGGTCTCGGCCAGGAAGGCGCGCGTCTGCTCATCGTCGGGAGAGGCACCGGGACGGCGCAGGTGCTCCTTGCCGTACTCGGCCCGGGTGCCGACCCAGGGGCCGTAACCGTGCCAGTGCCCTGACCAGCTCATCGCTGCCTCTCGATAGAGGGAAGTAAGGGCGGCCCGCCCTCCGGGGCAGGAAGTCGGGCCGCCCCGCGCTGATCGTGTTCGTCACAGCGGCAGGCCGCGCTGGGCGGCGTAGCCCAGGGCGAAGTTGTCCAGCTCCTGCGCGGTGAAGCGCAGTTCCCTGCCCGTTCCCTCCGCCTTGGCGTCCCGGACGATGAACGCCGAGGCAGCACCGGGAATCGGGGCGAGCTCCACGCAAGACTCGTGCTCGCTCTGGAGATTGCCGCCGCAGAATCTGGTGAACTTGGCACCGCTGGATGGCATCTGGTAAAGGTCGCCAGTCATGAGGTAATCCTTTCTGGATGGTAATGCAGAGATTCAGCCCCGCATTAGGATTTACCGGGACCTATGCGCTTTCGGGCTGATGTTGTATCGAATCAGGCGTTATGCGCAAGGCGTATCCGTGTGATTCTCTGTAGTAGTTGCAGGTGGTGCGTCCGGGGGTGATGGTCACCGGCTTGTCCTCTCTGGGGGTTTCCTGGGTGTATGGCCACAGGGCATTAGGCGACCATGTATGGTCCGTCGTTCGACCACAGCACGCCTTGAGTCGCAAGGAACCGTTTCGCCCGCTTGTACGGGCCTGGCCCCGCACACGATCGGGAGCTGTTCCGCGAAGCGGTCATTTTCCGGTACAGCGGTACCGCGCTCCTGCTCTTTGGCCCACTCTGTGATCAGGGCTGCGATCAACAGGTAGGGGTGCCCCCTCTGTCGCCACTCCGCAAGCCGACGCGCGGTTATGGCTGCTGCGCTCACGACGCCTGCGCCTTGACCGTGAACTCTTCCGCGATGTGCTCGCGCTCCGTTCTCTCGCGCACCAGACCCTCACGCAGCGCGCTCAGCAGCCGGGGCAGCTCGGGATCGTCCATGACGCTGGTGAACCGCTCGATCAGCGCGTCTACCGCGCCCCACAAGGTGCCGAACTCGGAGCTGGTCAGGTCGTCCAGCCGCACGGGCCGGACCTGGCCGCTACGTCGCGGGATCTCCGGGAGCTCCATCCCCAGGGCCTCGGCCAGGTCGTCACGGAACCTCCAGACCAGCACGGGCAGCAGTCGGCCCGACGTGAACAAGTACTTGCGGTACGGCTCGCTGATCAATACATCGGCCGCCTCGTGCGCGTCTCTCAGGTCATCTGCGGTGCTCATCTTGGCGGCGTGCATCACGCTCTCCTAGCTGGCTCGTCCTAGTCGCCCCGCCCGGCGATCCTCTGTCGGGCTGGGAGCGTAGTTCGACGCTACGGAGGGTAGGAATCGTCGGGCAACGATGTTGGCAGAAGTTGACGGCTAATCCGGCCTCGCCAGTCAGATCCCGGATGGCCCTGGTGATGAGCTGCCGGGCCTCACGCCCGTGGATGGCGGAACGTTGAAGCAGTTCGAACACGCGGGAGTACAGCGCGATGTCGCGCGGCTGGGTGATGGTGAGGCTAGCCGAAACGGTCTCGACCCTTACCCGCGAGTCATCGAACATCCAGAAGCTGCCTTGCGTGAGGCTATGACGCTCGCCCGTCGCCGGGATGATTCCGATGCTGACCCGAGGCAGGGACATCACGGCAAGCAGCCGGTCTAGCTGCCCCGCCATCACGTCGGTGTCGCCCACGCGCGTACGGAGAACCTGCTCTTCAATGACGACACGGAATGCCCTGCTGCCCGTGTAGAGCACCCGTTGGCGCTCCATGCGCGCCTCGACGGCGGCGTCAATGTCGTCCTTCATGCCCATGAAGCCCTGCCAGAACCGGAAAAGCTCGGCGGCGTACTCGGCGGTCGTGAAAAGGCCGGGAACGACCGTCGTATCGTAGATCCGGAACAGCGACGTCGCCTCGTACAGCGGTACTGACGACTCCTGGAGGTGCTTCATCCCGGCTTGCATCTGGCGTCGGTACTCGTGGTACATCGACGCGACGTGCCGGACGGTAGCGATCAGGTCAGGCACCTGGTCATCGGCATCGCACGCAGCGCACCAGGCCCGGATGTCATCCTCGGATGGGGACCGGGCACCATTCTCAACCTTGCTGACCTTGGTGAAGTGCCAGCCCAGGACAGTGGCGAGTGTCCGCCCGGATAGTCGCGCGTCTTTGCGCATCTCGCGCAGGCGCTCACCGAGGGCTTCCTTCGCCTGCTGAACCGGGGTAGTCAACTCCGGGGGTCGTACTCGCCGTGCGGGACTGCCTCCGACCAGGCGGCCTCGAACGCTGACACGACCTGCCCGATGAGACCGGGGTCGGTCGTCAGCTCGTACCCTTGGACCTCACCATCGCCTGACAGGTACGTGAAGACGATCGTCTCGGCGTCGAAGCACCACAGGTCGTTGCCGGGCAGCAGTAGCGCGGACGCCCCCTGGCGAGGAAGCCACCGGACGTCCTCACCGGCCCTGACCAGCTCCGCAGCGTCCAGGAACTCGAACTTGATGTACTCGGTCACTGGCTCGGACACGACCCTGAGCCTTCGAAGCGTCCGCCCGGCCTCCCGGTGGCGGCCCATCATCTCCTGCCATGGCCGCCACCACTCTGCCTCTTGCCGGGGGTCGAGCGTCTCGCCCGAGAGCCACTTCCTGAACCTGCTGTGGTCAGCAGCGGCGTACATGTCGCGCATCTCCAGGTGAAGCGCCTCGCGGCGAAAGCCCGCGATCAGGCCATCGCGGAACTCACCCGTGACCCTCTCCATTGACACCCTCCGGTGGCGTGTTCTCCAACAGCCGCTTCAGCTCCTCCGGCGGCAGGTACTTCATCAGCACCTTGGGCACCTCGACCACCGCCTCGCCCTCGGGAATCCGCATCTGCGCCAGAGCTTCCGGGTCGGTGACCACGTACCCCTGGACCAGGTACGACTCCCGATCGGTCGCGTACAGCGTGGGCGAGTCGTTCGGGGTGCTGTCCTTGCCTAGAAAGGTTATCTTCATGATCTTCCCCTCTCGTGGGACGTTGGCAAGAGTTGCCGATCCATCGTGAGCTTGCGCCAACACGGAAGTCAATACAGACGGCATTCGCCGCATAACGGAAGGCGCACGCGACCTGATCTGGCTATCGGGAGTAGGGCGGTCTGCCTATGCCCTGGACGGCCCGCAGACGGCCCAGGACGCGCGTACGGGGCAACGGGCATGCTCCTTGAAGTGCAGAGCAGCACGTAGTTCCTGTGGCGCACCTGCCATAGTTCTGACCTGCACGAATGCGGGTCATCACCTACATAGCACCTGTCATGGTCAGCGCGGGAGCGGCGGAACCCCAGCGACCCGTGGCAGCAGCGCCGCGCGCTGGGCGCGGCGGATGCTGCCCCAGCAGGCCGCCATGACGCCAAGGGACGCCACAATGGCGATGGCCCACGGCGCGGTCCGGGCGAGAACGACACCGTACGGGTCGGCGACAAGAGCCCCGCTGATGAGGTACTCACCTTCCTGATCGTTCGACGCGACGGAAACGCGGTAGGTGCCCGGCTCGGTAATGGTGAAAGACGCCGTCGGCATGGCGTTACCCACGTCCAGGAACATTTGCCCCCAATCCCCGGCCGACAACTGGGAGGGTACCGCCCGCACGGCAACTGGCCCTCGACCACCGGTGACCGAGAAAATGGCTGGACTCGCGGAGTAGTCGCCCGCGGGACCCTGGCCAACATCGAGGTCATAGCTGCCCGGCTCCAGCCGCATCGCAGCCGTCGTGCCAGCGTCCACGCGGTGCACGGAGCCCAGGTCATATATCTCGGCGGCGATGAAGGACGGCACACTGACGGCCAGGATGGGCAGCGCGCCGGCGAACGCCAGTCCCGCGTTCCTCGAATCACGCCATACAAGCCCGGGTGAGGGCAACGGAAGCCTGCGGCGCCCGACCCACCGGGGCAAGGCGATCATCGCCAGGCCAGCTATCGCGTACCCAATCCACAGCAGTCTTTCCCAGGACGGCAGCGGGGCTCCCGTCCACGGTCGGATCGCTCGCAATAGCGCGATGTCCAGCGCGACCCCGATGCAGGCCAGCCCCGTCCACGCGCCGATCACGCGCCATCCAGCACCAGACGCGCGGCCGGCGCGAATGCTGAAAAGGGCTACCGCGATCGGCGAGGCCAGCCACAGCAGCACGAGGGGCAACAGCAGCACGAGGAAGAACCCAAAGGAGGAAACCTCGGGACCGAGCCAGCCGTCAAAAGAGAACGCGCAGTAAATTGTCCCCGGCACGGCCCAGCAGACCGCGAGGACAGCACTAAACTTTTCCAGCTTCCCGACCTCCGCCATTCCGGCAGGCGCGCCGCGCCCAGTCGGGTCGCGGCACCAGATTACCGGCCGACGGCGTAGCCCTGCATGCCGCGGGGGTTGGCCGCCGCGTAGAGCACGCCGGCCCGGCGGGCGACCGCGCTGACCCGGCCCAGCGACCATGGCGGCGCGACGTTCACGTCATGGCCGCGCGCCCGCAGATCGTCGATGACGGACGGGGCCATCCGTCGACTCCACGTCCAGTCCCAGCGGGTCCGCCGACCGGGGATAGAACGACGACGGCATGTGCCGCGAGTGGAACGCCGGGAAGTCGATCGCCTCCTGAAGGTTCATCCCGCGCGTGCACGTGGCGCAGGAAGAAGTGCAGCGTCCACTGGTCCTGCTGGTCACCGCCCGGCGTGCCGAACGCCAGGTACGGCTCGCCGTCCCGCAGCGCCATGCTCGGCGTCAGCGTGGTCCGCGGCCGCTTGCCCGGCGCGATCGTGGCGGGCAGGCCCGGTTCCACCGTGAACATCTGCGCCCGCGTCCCGAGCGGGAAGCCGAGCGCCGGGATCACCGGGGAGGACTGCAGCCAGCCGCCGCTCGGCGTCGCGGCCACCATGTTCCCCCACCGGTCGACGACGTCCAGGTGGCAGGTATCCCCCCGGCGCGCCTGCGCGCTGGCCGACCGGCCGAGCGGCTCGCCGGTCGCGGGGTCCAGGCCGGGGTCGCCGGTCCCCGCGTACCGCTTTTCCCTCGAACGCACCCCGGGCGAAGCCGGGCAGCGAAGGCACCCGGCCGCCCGGCGAGCCCGGGACGAGGCCGGCCGAGGCGACGTCGCCGATCAGCTTGCGCCGCTCGTCGTTGTACTCCGGCGACAGCAGGTCACCGAGCGGCACGTCGACGAAGTCCGGGTCCCCGTACCACGCCTCCCGGTCGGCGAACGCGAGCTTGGACGCCTCGGTCACGGGTGGACGAAGTCGCCGCCGCCGGGGTCCATCGCGGTCAGGTCGAACCCGCTCAGCAGCGCCAGCTGCTGCAGGAAGACCGGCCCCTGGCCCCAGGGACCGGTCTTGCAGACCGTGAGGCCCGCGTAGTCGTAGGTGACGGGCGGCTCGATGCGGGCGTGCCAGCCGGCCAGGTCGTCGTAGCTCAGCAGGCCCCGGTGCCGCTCCCCCGTCACGTCCATGACCTCGGACTGGGCGAACTTGGCGATCTCTTCCGCGACGAAGCCGTCGTACCAGGCGCGGCGGGCCACCTCGATCTGCTCGTCCCGGTCGGCGCTGGCCGCCTCCGCCATCGCGAGGACCCGCTTGTACGTCGCGGCGAGCACGGGGTT
The DNA here is from genome assembly GCA_963735415.1 of uncultured Actinomycetota bacterium. Lineage (GTDB taxonomy): Bacteria > Actinomycetota > Actinomycetes > Streptosporangiales > Streptosporangiaceae > Trebonia. The sequence continues at coordinate 92,251 of CAVTLB010000017.1, forward strand.
CGCGAACAGGCTTCCCGGACGCGGGATGGCGGGACCGTTGAGGTAGACGGAAGCCGAGCTGGGCCACTGCGCGCGGAAGATGTCCGCCACCGACGCGATCGCCCAGCTGATGGCGGGGACGAGGGGGAAGCCCGCCTCGGCGTAGCCGATGGCGTATCCCAGGACGTCCCGCAGCGGGAGCGTGCCGTACTCGCGCAGGAGCAGCAGCCACGCGCCGAACGCGCCCGGCACCGTCGCGGCGAGCAGGCCGCTGCCGGGGACGAGGTCCAGGCCGAGGGCGGCGAACGCCTCGGGGGTGGCGGCCGCCGGCGCGGTTCCCTGACCGCAGACGACGAACGTCTCCCCGCGCCGCGCGTCATGGCCGATCACGGGGACCTCGCCGGCCGGGGCCGTTCAGGTGCGGCTCGACCACCTGGAGGGTGAGGCCGGCCGCGACGGCGGCGTCGAAGGCGTTTCCGCCCTTCTCCAGGACCGCCATGCCGGCCGCGGACGCGAGCCAGTGGGTCGAGGCGACCATTCCGAATGTCCCGGCCAGCTCCGGCCGCGTCGTGAACTCCATAAGCGAAGTTCTACCGGTTTTACCCCTTGAAGGGGGGTGTGTCATCGAGCACGATGAGCGGTAGCGGGCCGGCCAGGTCGTGGGGAGCGGCCGGGATGTAGGCGAAGTTCCTGGCCCGGGCGCCGCCGTCAACGACGAGGTCGGTGCCGGTAATCAGCCGCGCGTAGTCCGAGCACAGCCAGGCGACCGCGTGGCCGATGTCGGTCGGGGTCCCGGTGGTCCCCATGGGGACCATGGGGGCGCGCGGGCCCTCGTACCGGGTCGGGCGGCGCCACTCCTCGTCGCCCGCGGGGCCGCCGAGGCCGCCCGTCGTTCCCGGCCGCAGCCCGAACACGCTCCGGCCCTGCCTGGCCCACTCGGCGAGGAGCTCGGGGTTGTCGGGGTTGGGCGCGGTCGGCGTGAAGCTGTTGACCCGGATGCCGTACGGCGCGAGGTCCATCGCGGCGGCGCGGACGAAGTTGTTCACGCCGCCCTTGTGGAACGCGTACGCGCAGACGCCCGCGCTGCCGTTCCAGCCGTTGGAGGAGGAGACGCAGACGATCGATCCCCTGATCCCGCGCTCCGCCATCGCGCGGCCCGCCCACTTGGTGTTGAGGAACGTGCCGAGCGCGCTGACCAGCACGGCCCGCTCGAAGGCCTCCTTGGTCTCGTCGAGCACGCCCCTTCCGCCGAGCAGGGCCGCGTTGTTCACGAGGATGTCGACGCGGCCCCACTTCGCGAGCACGGCGCCGATGTAGCCCTTGACGGTCTCCTCGTCCGTGACGTCGCCCGGGGCGGCCATGGCCTCGCCGCCGTTGCGCTCGATGCGGGCGATCGCTTGCTTGATCGAGTCTTCGGACACGTCGTTGACGGCGACCTTCGCGCCGTACCTCGCCAGGGCCAGCGCGATGCCGCTGCCGATGTTCGGTCCCGCGCCGGTGACGAGCGCGACTTTGCCTGCCAGCGAGATCTCCACCGCCGGTGCTCCGTTCCTCGTGGTTCCTCGTTCCTGGTTCCCTCCACACCGTAAGGCGGCGGCCGGGCGGTGATCACTGTCGCGGGAGACAAGACCGTATACCGTCTGACCTATGACTGAGCTGAACGCGCGTGTTCGCGCCATCTGCGACCTCAACGTCGCGCTCGCGCGCGAGGATGCGGGGCGGCACGAGTACGACGGGGTGGTGCAGGACCTGTCGCCGTCCGGGGTGGCCAGCGGGACTCGCGTCGCCTGGCGCACGGCGCGGGACGCGGTCCCGCCGCTGGAGGACTCGCACGACGAGGCGCACCTGCGGGCGTTCGAGGACCAGCAGCGCGTCGTGTTCGCGCGACCTGGAACTGCACCGGCGCAGCCCGATGCCCCTGCTGGACGCGCTTGACCTGTCCGTCTACGACAAGGACTACGCGCCGTTCGCCGAGCGGGCGGCGGCGCGGGCACGGCACCTGGCCCAGTGGCCCGCGGCGATCGAGGCGGGCCTGGCGTCGCTCGACCTGCTGAGCGCCCCGGTCGCGCAGTCGATGCTCGGCGGGGTGCGCGGGCTGGCCGCCGGCATCCCCGCTGACGCCGATCCGTCGGCCCGCGAGGCCGCGCTCGCCGCGCACTCGCGGCTGGTCGCGCGCGTGCAGGAGGCCGGCGCGAGCGGGGATCCCGACGCGGCGCTGGGCGCCGGCCGGGCTGAGCGCGCTGATGGGAGTCAGCGAGGCCACCCCGGTCGACGTGGAGTCGCTGGCCCGGCGGGCCGATGAGGAGCGGGACCGGCTGCTGTCCCGGCTGCGGGAGTCCTGCGCGGTCCTCGATCCGTCCCGTGACCCGCTGGACCTCGCGCGCTCGCTCGTCCGCGACCATCCCGACCAGTCGGGAGTGATCGAGGCTGCCCGGGACTGGACGTCGCGCGCACTTGAGTTCACGGCCGAGCGCGACCTCGTGCCGTACCACGACGGGACCTGCCTCGTGGCCGAGGCACCGGAGTCCCGGCGGTGGGCGATGGCGATGATCTCGATGAACGCGCCCGCCGAGGCGGACGGGCCGTCGTATTACTACATCACGCCGCCGGACTCGTCGTGGCCCGCGGAGCAGGCCGAGGAGTGGCTGGAGGTGTTCAGCGCCACCACGCTGCCGGGCATCACGGTGCACGAGGTGGCACCCGGGCATTTCTCGCACGGGCGGGCGCTGCGGCGCGCCCCGTCGCAGGTCCGCCGGACGCTGTTTTCCTCCGCGTTCGTGGAAGGGTGGGCGCACTACGCGGAGGAACTGTGCGTGGAGGAGGGATTCCTCGGCGACGACCCGCGCTTCGCGGTCGGCGTGTGGCTGGAGGCACTCGTCCGGGTCACCCGGCTCGCCTGCGCCCTCGGCGTGCACACCGGGGGGATGACGGTCGCGGAGGCGGCACGGCGCTTCGAGGCGGACACGCACCTGCTCGGGCAGGCGGCCCTGTCGGAGGCGCGGCGGGCCACGTTCGACCCCACGTACGGCCGCTACACCTGGGGCAAGCTGGAGATCATGGCGCTGCGCGACCGCGCCCGGCGGGAGTGGGGAGCCGGCTACTCGCTGCAGCGCTTCCACAAGGCGCTGCTCGACCTCGGGGCACCGCCGCTGGGCCTGATCGGAGCCGCCGTCGAGCGCGGCTAGCTGGGGCGCTCCCCCGGCCGAGCACTACGCCAGCGGTAGCCGTGCTCGGGGCGACCGCCGCTGCCGTAGCGCAGCCTGATGTCAACCCGGCCGAGCCCGTGCAGGTGGGTCAGGTACCTCTGGGCGGTGGCGCGGCTCATCCCGGTACGCTCGGCGACCTGCGCGGCCGACAGGTCGCGGGAGTCGCTGTCCGCGAGCAACTGCTCGACCGCCTCCAGGGTGTGCACCGAGCGGCCCTTGATGCCGGACAGCTGGTCGGGAGCGCGCAGAGCGCCGAAGACCCGGTCCACGGTGCGCTGGTCGGCCTCCCGCAGCGAGTCCAGGCGGATGCGCATCTGGGCGTAGGACAGCAGCTTGTCGCGCAGCACCGGGAAGCTGAATGGCTTCAGCAGGTAGTGCAGCGCGCCGCCCTGCATCGCCGCCCGCACGCTTTGGGCGTCCTTGGCCGCCGTGATCACGATGATGTCAACCGGCGGGTGCTGCCCGTCCAACAGCCGGGCGGCGAGCGCGAGGCCATGCTCGTCGGGCAGGTACAGGTCGAGCAGCATCAGGTCAGGGCGCAGGTCATCGACCGCCACGACGGCCTCGGCGGCGGTGTGCGCCTCGCCGATTACCTCGAAGCCATCCACCCTGGCCACGTACGCCGCGTGGATGGACGCCACCCGGAAGTCGTCGTCGACGACCAGCGTCCGGATCACGAGACCGCCCTCGGCTGGGGTAGCTGGGGAACCGGAATGGCGTTCTCCTCAGCAGACAGGCACCCCGGCAGCACCACGGTGAAGACAGCGCCGTCGTCGTGCCCGACGCTGGCCATGCCGCCCATGCCGATGACTACCTGGCGGACGAGCGCCAGGCCGAGACCGCGACGCGCCCCGGTGGCGGACGCCTTGGTGGTGACCCCGTCCATGAAGATCTGCTCCCGCATGTCGTGCGGCACCCCCGGGCCAGTGTCCCGGACTCGGATGAGCAGGTCAGACTCGACCGCCACCAGGGTCAGCTCGACCTCGCGGGGCGCGCCAGCGGGCGCGTCGCATGTTACGGCGTCAATGGCGTTATCCGCCAGGTTGCCGACGACCGTCAGCACCTCCCGGATCGCGGTGATGCGCTGCCCGACGTGGCTGTCGGGCATCAGCCGCAGGGTGACATTCCGCTCGTCGGCCAGGGACACCTTCGCCAGGATCAGCGCGGCGAGCTTCGGCTCCCCGATGGCCGCGGCCAGTGACTCGGCCAGTGCCCCGCGCGCGGCGCTCAGGTCGGTCACGAACTGCACGGCCTCCTCGTAGTGCCCCAGTTCCACGAGGCCGACGATGGTGTGCAGCCGGTTGGCGAACTCGTGGGACTGCGCGCGCAGCGTGTCGGCCAGGCCGAGGGCCTCGTCGAGCTGGCGCCGCAGGGCCTCGGACTCGGTGCGGTCCTGGAACGTGACGACCCAGCCGAGCTGGCGGCCGCCCCGGCTGATGGGCATCCGGTTGGCGACAAGCACCCGGTCGCCGTGCAGCACGAGCAGGTCGCTGCCGGCCACCTCGCCGGTGACCACGTCGGCGATCCTGCCGGGCGGCAGCATCTCGCGCAGCGGCCGGCGCAGGAAGGAGACCGGCAGCCCGAGCAGCGCCCTGGCCGCGTCGTTGGCGAGCAGGACCCGGCCGTTCCTGTCATAGCCGAGGACGGCTTCCCTGATGCCGTGCAGCATCGCCTCCCGCTCCTGCAGCAGCGACGCGATCTCGCCGAGCTCCAGGCCGAAGGTCTGCTGCTTGAGCCGCCGGGACAGGCCCAGGGCAGCGAGGACACCGACGGCCAAGACGATGAGCAGGTAGGCCGCGAGCGACGGGATCGCGGCGCCAAACTGCTGGTTGACCTCGGTCAGCGCGAAGCCGACCGAGACCTCCCCGACAAGGCGGCCACTCGACCACAGTGGCACCTTGCCGACCGCCTCCATGCCGAGCGTGCCGTGCTCAACGCCGGTAAACGGCACCCCGGTGCGGAACGGCTCGGACTCCTTCGGCTCCGGGTCGTGGTACCAGACGGGAGTGCCGATCAGGCGTGGGTTGGGGTGCGTGTAGCGGATGCCCTGGGCGTTGGTGATCACGACGAACAGCGCCCCGGTCTGGTCTTTCACCTGGGTGGCGATCTGCTGCAGGGCGCCGCCGGGCGGGGCGGTGTCGACCAGATAGGGCACATCCGGGTTGGCGGCGAGCGCCTGGGCGACCGACTGCGCCTGGCGCTCGTACTGCTCGGTGAACTGGCGGCTCATGTTCCACGACACGAGCAGGAACCCGGCGGCCATGGTGAGCACCAGGATCGCTACCATCATGATCACGACCTGGGTGGACAGCCGCTGCGGCCACCGGGGCCGGAGCCTGGACCACAGCCGCGGCCGACGGGATGCGTGCATTCACTCCTACCGGGGACTCGCAGGTTCCCGCAGTGTAACAGGCACGCATTCCACCTGTAACCTGCCGAAGCTGTGAGCATAACGCGCAAAACGAGCAATAGTGGCGGCTGACGGCGCCGCTGGACGTTTTGTAAATTTTGAATTAATTGAGCAAAAGGACCACAACGCGCGCTATGCGATGATCGCGCGTAATAGTGACGCCATTCCCCCGAGTCCCTAACGTCCTGGCTCGTGAGAACGAACACGATCGAGCTGTCCGGCGTCACCAAGCGCTTCGTGACGCCGGCCGGCTCTACCTACACCGCCCTGCGGGACGTGAGCCTGACCGTCGAGCCGGGGCAGTTCTGCGCCGTGGTCGGCCCGACCGGCTGCGGCAAGTCCACCACGCTGACCATGGTCGCCGGCCTGGACAAGCCCAGCGAGGGCAGCGTCCGCGTCGGCGGGGTGCCGGTCAACGGCATCACCAAGGGCACCAGCTTCATGTTCCAGGCCGACGCGCTGCTGCCCTGGAAGAACGTGATCGGCAACGTCGCGCTCGGGCCGCTGTTCCACGGCGTGCCCCGCAAGCAGGCCCACGCCGAGGCGGCCGAGTGGCTGCGGGTCGTCGGCCTCAAGGGGTTTGAGGACCATTACCCGCACCAGCTGTCCGGCGGCATGCGCAAGCGCGTCGGGCTGGCGGCGGCACTGATCAACGACCCCGCGATCTTGCTGATGGACGAGCCTTTCGGCGCGCTCGACGTGCAGACCAAGGCGATCATGTCGACCGAGCTGCTCGCCTTGTGGGAGCAGTCGCGGCCGTCGGTCATGTTCGTCACGCATGACCTGGAGGAGGCGATCGCGCTCGCCGACCGCGTCGTGGTGATGACGGCCGGGCCGGGGTCGGTCAAGGCGGTCTACGACATCGACCTGCCCCGCCCGCGCGGCTCGGTGCAGGAGATCCGGTTCGGCAAGCGGTTCGCCGAACTGCACGAGCAGATCTGGGAGGCGCTGCGCGACGAGGTCACGCGGGCGTACGCGCGGACCGGCTGCGGCCGGCCCGGCGGCTTCGGGGGTGCGGGCATGACCCGGCGGCGCTGGCTGGTCTATCTCGGGCGGGCGCTGACGCTCGTCGTCATCGTGGGCGGCTGGCAGCTGTTCACCGACTGGAAGATCGTGGACCCGTTCTTCTTCGGCCAGCCCAGCGGCATCGTGTCCAAGCTGTGGTTCTGGATCAACCACGGGACCGAGTACGGCTCTCTCGGCTCGCAGATCTGGGTGACGATGAAGGAGGCGCTGCTCGGCTTCGTGTTCGGCGTCGTCGGCGGCATCGTCTTCGGCGTGCTGCTCGGCCAGGTCCGGTTCCTGTCCGACGTGCTCGGCCCGTACATCAAGGCCGCCAACGCCCTCCCCCGCATCGTGCTCGGCTCGATCTTCGTGGTGTGGCTCGGCCTCGGCACCCCGTCGAAGGTGCTGCTCGCCGCGGTGCTGGTGTTCTTCGTGGTGTTCTTCAACGCCTTCCAGGGCGTCCGCGAGGTCGACGGGAACCTCATCGCCAACGTGCGGGTCCTGGGCGCGTCCCGCTGGGAGGTCGTCCGCCACGTCGTCATCCCGTCGGCGCTGACCTGGATCATCGCCTCGCTGCACGTCGCGTTCGGATTCGCCATCATCGGCGCGATCGTCGGGGAGTTCCTGGGCGCACAGCAGGGCCTTGGCCTGGTCATCTCCACCGCGCAGAACAACTTCGACCCCGACGGCGTCTTCGCCGCGATGCTCCTCATCGCCGTCATCGCGCTGACCGCCGAGTGGCTGATCGGCCTGCTGGAGCGACGCCTGCTCGCCTGGCGGCCGCAGTCCCGCACCGAGTCCGCCGCAGCCTGAACTTTCTTCCCGTCTTTACAGAACGAAATGGAGTAACTCATGTCCCATCATCCTCCGTCACCACCGGAGAGTGCTGGCGGCCGCCGCGGTGGCCGCCGTGGCTCTCGGCACTTTGTCCGCGTGCGCGAATGACGCCGCCAGCGGCGGCAGTTCCGGCGGCTCTGGCTCCTCGGCGGCGGCCGGCTCGAGCTCTTCTGGATCAGCGTCCCTGCCCACGGTGACGCTGATGGTCGGCGGCATCGACAAGCAGATCTACCTGCCCTACCAGCTCGCCCAGGAGCCTCGGCTTCTACAAGAAGTACGGCGTCAACGTGCAACTGTCCACCGAACAGGCGGGCGGCGTCGGGGCCGAGGACGCGATGGCCTCCGGCCAGGTCGACATGGCCGGCGCCTGGTACGAGCACACGATCGACTTCCAGCAAAAGGGCAAGGCCGTCGAGGACGTTGTGCAGCTGTCCGGCGCCCCGGGCGAGCGGATCATGTGCGCCAAGGGCACGAGCATCACCTCCCCGGCGCAGTGGAAGGGCAAGACCATCGGCGTCACCGACCTCGGGTCGGGCACCGACGCAGCTCGTCCGGTACATGGCGGCACGCTACGGCCTGACGACCAGCGACTTCACTCGAGTCGGCGTCGGTGACGGCTCCACCTTCGTCGCCGCGCTGGAGCACGGCAAGATCGCCTGCGGCATGACCACCCAGCCGACGGTGACGGCCATCGAGAAGCTCGGCATCGGCTACAGCGCGTTCGACCTCGCCTCCACCGCCGGCGTGCAGAAGTGGTTCGGCGGCGACGTGCCCACCGCGGGCGTGCTGGCCCTCAGCAGCTGGGTCAACGCCAACAAGGCCACCGTCCAGAAGGTCGTCGACGCCCTCGTCGCGACTATGCACTGGATCTCCACGCACACCGGGACCGACATCGCCAACGCGCTGCCGCCGTCCTTCGTGTCCAACTCGCTGATCACCAAGGTCGAGTACAGCACCGCGATGCAGCAGGACAAGAGCCAGTTCCTGCCCGATGGCATGATGCCGGCGAGCGGCCCGCATGTCATCGAGGCGATCGGCCGGGAGGCCGGGACCGTCACCGGCACGGTGAACCTGCCCGTCACCTTCACCAACTCGTTCGCCACCACCGCGAACCAACTGGAGGGCTACAGCGCGGGCTGAGCCCGGCTATCGCCGAGGCCCGCGGAGCACCCCTGCTCCGCGCGGCCTGGCCCCCCGTCCTGCTTCCCGGCAGGTCGGGGGTCTTCTCGCTTTCGGGGGTTGTCCCGCCGGTCTGGGACCCTCGCGCTGCCCGGGGCTTTGCGCCGCCCGGGGGCTGCCCGCAGGTCCGGGCGCGTTACCCTGTAGGGCGTGCGTAAGCGAACCCGGGCAGCAGGCATCATCGGCGCCGCCATGATCACGGCGGCCTCGGTGGCCGGCTGCTCGGTGGCGCGGGCCACTGCCACGTCATCGATCGCGGCGACCGCGGCCTACGTCCAGGTGCCGTCCGCGCCGGGCAAGACCACCGTCGGCTACCTCGACATCCGCAATAACGGGTCGGCATCGGATGAGCTGCTCTCGGTGACCACCAGCGCCGGCGGGACGGTCGAGCTGCGCGCTCCCGAGAACGCCAGCGTCTCCCCGGTGGTCATGCACACGGTTCCGGACATCGACATCCCGTCGGGCACGATGGTGCAGCTCGTGCCGAACAGCTACCACCTGCTGATCACCGGCGCCCGGCCGCTCGTGGACGGCAAGGACATCACGCTGTCCCTGAAGTTCGCGAAGGCGGGCACGGTCACGGTCCTCGCCCTGGTCACCAATCCGGACAACGGCGGCGGCAGCTACTTCCTGAACTGAGGCCCGCCCGTGGCCGGTGCCCCGGCTGGCCTGTCGGGGGGGAGAACAGGCCAGCCGGAGGTCTTCCGGCCGGGTCGTCCAGCCGGAAGCGGGGACCCGGCTGGCACCAGGATTTCGTTCCCCGGCCTTAAAGCACTGCCCCGGAACGAGCCGGAAAAACATGCGCGCCGCACTTGGCGCTCGCCGTCCGCGGTCAACGATCCAAGATCGTGTCACAGGAGGCACAGGCGCCGCGGAGCCTCACTGCGGTCACTCGGCAGGGGCCGGCCGTTGCCTCGCGGCCGATCGCGATATATCGTGGATCCACTATCGGACGGGCCTGGAGGGCGCGATGTCTGCCGGATTCGACATGCAAGCTGGTTCTGGCAAGCACGCGGCAGCCGGGATCCGGGTCAGCGACGCCGAGCGGGACGCGGCGGCGGCGGAGTTGCGCGAGCACTACGCGGCCGGGCGGCTGTCCGTGGATGAGCTGGACGAGCGGATCAGCCAGGCGTTCGCGGCCAGGACACGCGGCGACCTCGCCGCCGTCACGGGCGACCTGCCGTCGCTGCGACCGGGCGGCGCGCCGCTGCCCAGCGCGGGCCGGCCGCCTTCCGCGGGGCGGGCTGGCACCAGGGCCAGGGCGGCGAAGGACCGGGCTACCGTCGCCCGCGGGGGGCGGGGCACGCGATTGGCGCGGCCCTCTCGACGATGGTCGCGCTGTGCCTGCTGACCGCGTTCGGCATCATGGCGGCGACCGGCACCGGGATCGGGGGCGGGCGCCCGCTCGGCATCATCTTGCTGCTGGCCGCCGTCGCCCTGCTGCGGCGGCTGTTCTTCCGCCGCGCCCGGCGCGCGCGTGCCGGGCGGGGTCGGTGCCGCCGCCGCTAGCGCCTCGTCCGCAACTCCCGGGCTAGTTCGCCGACCTGCGGGTTTCCACAGCCGGGGTCACCGATCTATGGTGGAGGGAAGCGAACTTCGCAAGCGAATGGGAAGCCCATGGAGATGCGCGATTACGGCCCTTCCCGGGCCTTCCCAGCCTGCCCGGCCGGGAAGACCGGGAAGGGGAGCTAGCAAACGGCCAGGTCCGGCACGCGACCAGGGTCGGGGACGCCGACAGGGACGCGGCGGCGGCCGAGCTTGGCGAGCACTACGCGGCCGGGCGGCTGACTCTCGACGAGCTCCACGAACGGCTGGGCGATGTCCTGGCCGCGCGGACGCGAGGCCAGCTCCTCCGGGTGATGGCGGACCTGCCGACACCCCGCTGGCCGACCGCGGGCACGGCGGAGCGCGCCGTCAGCCCGGCCCCGGCCGGGCGGTCGGGGCCGGACGGCGACGAGGGCGCCGCCGACCGGGTCAGCCGGCTCGCCGCCGTGGCGCTGCTCTTGGTCGCGATGCTCATCTGGCTGTTCACCGCGCTGCTGTTCGCGCACCACGGGTACTACGCCCACCACCAGTACCCGGCTTCGCCCTGGCAGGACAGCTGGCAGCAGCGGCCCTAGGCCGGCACGGGCGGCCGCGCTACTGCGGCGCCCGCTGGGGCACGACGAGGTACCGGAAGCCCTCGCCGGCTGGCGCGCCGTCGGCCGGGCAGGACGTGATGACGGCGGGCTTGCTCGGGCCGGAGAACCGCAGCCGCACCCGGGCCGGCCCGAAGCCCCCCGCATCCTCGGTTCCCGCCTCGCCGCCGGAGGCGGCGGCGATAACGCCATCGAGCAGGTAGTGCGGGCTGAACGCGATGGACGGCTCGTCCCCGCTGAACTCGGCGCGCACCGTCTCCCGCGCGCGCGCCTGCCCCTGGGTCGCCGCCACCAGCGTCACCTGGCCCGGGAGGAATGAGAGCTGGACCGGGGTGCCGCGCTCGGCGACGAGCGAGACCCGCCGCAACGCCTCGGTGAATGCCCCGGCGGGCACGTCAGCGACGCAGCCGAACTCGGCGGGAAACCGCGACCGGTACTTGATGAACTCCCCGGCCAGCAGCCGCGTGGTCAGGCGCCGGCCGCCCGCCTCGAAGCCCACCGTCGCCTCGGTGGTGTCGGCTGCGTCGCTGAGCATGATCCGCACCGGCGTCCCGGCGCTCATCATCCGGGCCGCGTCGGCCAGGACGCGCGCGGGAACCAGGAGCGCGACCGGGTCCCCGCCCTCGCCCGGCGGCCACGCGGGCTGCCAGCCGAGCTCGCGCACCGCCATCCGGTACCGGTCGGTGGCGGCCAGCGTCATCGTTTCCCCGGCCAGTTCCAGGTTCACCGCGGTCAGCAGGGGCAACGTGTCATCCCTGCTCGCCGCCGGGGTCACCTGGCCGATCGCCAGGCCGAGCGCCCCGCCGTCCACGGTACCGGCGAGCCGGGGCAACCCCGGCAGCTCAGGATAGTCGTCGGGCGGAAGCGTGACCAGCGTGAACGACGCGCCGCCGCATTTCACAAGCACCCCGTCCGGGTCGTCGCGGAACTCGACCGGCAGGCCAGGCAGGCTTCGGGTGATCTCCACGAGCAGGCGGCCTGGCACCAGGGCCGTGCCCGGCTCGGCGACCTCGGCCGGCACCGTCACCCGGGCGGACACCTCGTAGTCAAAGCAGGCGAGCGTCAGGCCGCCGGGCGAGGCGCGCAGCAGCAGGCCCGCGAGCACCGGGATGACCGGGCGGGTCGGCAGCGCCCGCGCGGCCCATCCCACGGCGTCGGCGAGGGCATCGCGCTGCACGGTAAATCTCATACGGTGCATCCTGACATGGCCTACTGACATTTCACCGCGGCCCGGCCCTCGCGGCCCGGCAGCGCGGGGCGCCCGTGCGGGGGCGCGCCGCCGGGCCGGGGCGGGGCTACGCGCTCAGGTTCGCGCCGTAGAAGGCGAAGATCTTCTCCCAGCCGTCGTTCGCCGCCTCCGGCCGGTAGGCGGGGCGGTTCACGGAGAAGAACGCGTGCCCCGCGTTCTCGTAGACGTGGAACTCATGCGCCTTGCCCGCCGCCGTCAGCGCGTCGTCGAGCACCTTGACGTCCTCCGGCGACGGGTACTTGTCCTCCGCGCCGAACAGGCCGAGCAGCGGGCAGGACAGCTGCGGCGCCCGGTCGACCAGCGGGCCCACCTTCAGCGGCATTCCCTCGGGCGGGTTGCCGACGACGAACGCGCCGTAGCAGTCCACCGCCGCGTCCAGCGGCAGGCTCACCGCCGCCAGGAACGACTGGCGGCCGCCCGAGCAGTAGCCGATCACGCCGACCTTGCCGTTGGCGGTGGGGAGCGACTTCAGGAACTGCGCCGCGCCGGCCACGTCGCCGACGAGGCGCTCGTCGGGCACCCCGCCGGCCGCCCGGGCGGTCGCCGCCGCGTCGTCGGGGCTGGCCCCCGGGGCCTCCCTGTAGTACAGGTTCGGGACGATCGCGTTGTACCCGTGGTAGGCGAAGTTCCGCGCGATCTCCTTGGTCTGCGCGTCGTAGCCGGGCATGTGGTGGATGACGACGACACCGCCGACCCGCTTGCCCGGGTCGATAAGGCGGGCCGAGTAGGCCTCGATCTCGTCGCCACCGTGCCCGGTGATCGTGATGGTCTCCGCGATGAACGCGTCTGACATGGGAATCTGCTCCTCGGTGAGTGAAGTTCAGTTACGCCAGGCCCGCGGGGACCTGCGCGAGGACGGACTCGATCGCCTTGGCCAGCGCGCGGGCCGACTCGGCGGTGAGCTCAACCGCCACGCGCGCTGACGGCCCCTGGCCGGGCGCGAGGAAGTCGATGTTGAGCGTGTGCTCCTGTGGCGCGTGGACCGGGTGGTCGAAGTAGACGCTCCCGTCGGTCACCCGGAACCACCCGTCCGGCCCCTTGGCGCTGCCGCTGACCGCGACTGTTTCAGTGACGTACGTGCACATGGGCAGGATGTCCTCTCCGGTGGCTTGACTGCATCATCCCACCGAGCTCGTTAGCCGCGCGAACGAACCCGCCATCACGGCACCCCGGTGGCTGGCCGCTTGCGCCCGGCGTCGCAGTGGCAGACTAGCGATCATGACCTATATCGCCGCCGATGACCGGTACAGCAAGCATCCCTATCGCCGCTGCGGGCGCAGCGGCCTGAAACTCCCGGAGGTCTCGCTGGGCCTGTGGCAGAACTTCGGCGACGGCTCTGCCCTCGAGCGCGCAGCGGGCCATCCTGCGTCGCGCGTTCGACCTGGGCGTCACCCACTTCGACCTGGCCAACAACTACGGCCCGCCCTATGGCTCCGCCGAGATCAACTTCGGCCGGATCTTCGCCGAGGACTTCCGCCCGTACCGCGACGAGCTGATCATCTCCACCAAGGCCGGGTACGACATGTGGCCCGGCCCGTACGGCGAGTGGGGCTCGCGCAAGTACCTGCTGGCCAGCCTCGACCAGTCGCTGAAGCGGATGGGCCTGGAGTACGTCGACATCTTCTACAGCCACCGGTTCGACCCGGAGACGCCGCTGGAGGAGACGATGGGGGCGCTGGATTCCGCGGTGAAGTCGGGCAAGGCGCTCTACGCCGGGATCTCGTCCTACTCCCCCGAGCGCACCAGGGAGGCCGCCGCCATCCTGTCGTCCCTCGGGCACTCCGCTCCTCATCCACCAGCCGTCGTACTCCATGCTGAACCGCTGGATCGAGGGCGGCCTGCTGGACGTCCTGGGCGAGGAGGGCGTGGGCTGCATCGCGTTCTCGCCGCTTGCCCAGGGCGTGCTGACGGGCAAGTACCTCGGCGGCGTCCCGACGGGGTCGCGGGCCACCAGGAACGGGTCGCTGTCCAGCGACCAGCTCAGCGACAAGACCCTCACCCACGTCCGCAACCTCAGCGAGATCGCCGCCCGGCGCGGCCAGTCCATCACCCAGATGGCGATCTCCTGGGTGCTGCGCGACCAGCGGGTCACCTCGGCGCTGATCGGCGCCAGCAGCGTCGCGCAACTGGAGGAGAACCTCGCCGCCGCGGGCAAGACGGAGTTCACCGCGGAGGAGATCGCCGCGATCGACCGCGACGCGGTGGAGGCGGGCATCAACATCTGGGCCGCCTCCAGCGCGCACTAGCCCGGCACTAGGCCGCCGAACGGCTGAGCCGGGCGGCCAGCCGCGGGTAGACGCGGCGGGCGTTGCCCTCGTAGACCTGCCGCCGCTGGGCGTCGGTCAGCGGGGCGGCCTCGATGTAGCGCTTGGTGTCGTCCCAGGACGCGCCGGTCTGCGGGTTGTTCCCGCGGACGGCACCGAGCATCTCCGAGGCGAACAGGATGTTCTCCACCGGGACGACGCTGGTCAGCAGGTCGATGCCGGGCTGGTGGTAGACGCAGGTGTCGAAGAAGACGTTGCCGAGCACGTTCTCGTAGACCGACGGGAGCTTCTCGCGCACCGTCAGGCCGATGAACCGTCCCCAGTGGTAGGGGACGGCGCCGCCGCCGTGCGGGATGACGAAGCGCAGCGACGGGAAGCGCTGGAACAGCGACCCGGACACCAGCTGCATGAACGCGGTGGTGTCCGCGTTCAGGTAATGCGCGCCCAGGGTGTGCGCCGCCGGGTTGCACGACGTCGAGACGTGGATCATCGCGGGGACGTCGAGCTCGCACATCGCCTCGTACAGCGGGAACCAGTACTCGTCGGTCAGCGGCGGCGAGCTCCAGAATCCGCCCGCCGGGTCCGGGTTCAGGTTGCACCCGAGGAAGCCCAGCTCGGTGACGCACCGCGTGAGCTCGGCGACGCTTGGCGCGAGCGACCCGCCGGGCACCTGCGGGAGCTGGCAGACGGGCGCGAAGTTCGCGGGGAACAGCTCGCTCACCCGGTGCACCAGGTCGTTGGACGCCCGCGCCCAGGCGGCGGAGGTCGCCTGGTCCGTGACGTGATGCTCCATCCAGGACGCCCGCGGCGAGAAGATCGTCACGTCGATGCCCCGCTCGCGCTGTATCCGGAGCTGGTTGCCCTCGATGCTCTCCCTGACCTCGTCATCGCTGATGGCGGGAAGCCCCGGGAGGTCCCCGCCGGGGGCCGCCAGGCGCGCGTGGAGGGCGTCGTGGTAGGCGCCGAGCCCGGCGGGAGTGGTGGTGTAATGGCCGTGGATGTCGATAATCATGCGTATCCGCCTTCCTCGCGGCCATGATGGTAGCCCCCAGGCGGACGCGGGCGGCGCGCGGGCTGGCCGATAAAACCGCCTGCGGGAACTTGAACAGCTGCTCCGGGTCGTACTGGCTCTTCACGGCGGCCAGCCGCGCGTAGTTCGCCCCGTAGTACGCCCGCTTCCAGGCGCCTCCCGCCGTCAGGTCCGGGTCAATGTAGTTCTGGTACGCCTGCCCGCTGGCGTAGGGGCGCATGGACCGCCAGAACGACCGCAGCCAGGCGTGCTGGTTGCCGATCCCCGCCGCGCTGGCCCCGGCGGCCCAGTTGGTCGTGTACTGCGCGTCGAACAGGGCGCCGCGGTGCACGAAGGCCGTCGCGTCCGGCTTCACCTGGTTGATCCGGCCGCCCAGGGCGTCCAGGGTGATCCCGCCCGCTCCCCCGGCGGCGCCGGCGACGGACTGGAGGCGCTGCACGCCGTGCAGCATCGCGGCGATTCCCGCGCTGCTCAGCGGCTTGGTGAAGAAGTCGGACTTGGCGAACTGCGGGAGCCGCGCGAACCTCCCGTACCGGCCCTGGGAGGGCAGGCGGCACTCCGCCACCGTCTGCCCGGCGCAGCCGGCCATGACCAGCATCACGTCCAGGTAGGACGACCGGTTCGTGTACACCGAAGACGGGCTGGTACCCGACCGCCCGGTACAGCGCCTCGAGCTGGCCCGACAGGCCGCTGGAACTGCCCAGGTACGTTCCGCCTACCTCAACCACCGGGACCGAGCCGCCCGGCGCGGCGGACAGGTGCATGTTGGACCACAGCGCGGACGGCGCGTGCGGCGCCCAGGACTGCCACCCGGCGAGGACCGCCGCGGCCTTCGGCCATGGCCAGCGCACGAAGAAGTAAGGGATGTCCTGCGCCGGCCAGGTACCGAACACGAACCGGGTCACGATGCCGAAGTTGCCGCCGCCGCCGCCCTGGCACGCCCAGAACAGGTCGGAGTGGCCCTGGGGGCTGGCGTAGCGCACGCTGCCGTCGGCGGTGACGATCTCCACCTGCTGCAGGTTGTCACAGGTCAGCCCGTGCGCCCGGCCGGTGACGCCGACGCCGCCGCCGAGCGTCAGTCCCGGCGATGCCGACCGTGGGGCACGACCCGCCTGGAATTACCTTCCCGTGGGCGTACATCTGGCCGTACACGTCGATGAGGCGCGCGCCGGCCCCGATGGCGGCGGTCGTTCCTGACACGATCACCTCGTTCAGCGGCGTGACGTCGACGATCAGCCCCGTCGTCGATGACCACCCGGCGTAGCTGTGGCCGCCCGACCTCGGTGCCACCGGGATGCCGAACTTCCGGACGAACGCCAGGCACGTCACCACGTCCCCGACGCTGTGGCAGTAGGCGATCCCGGCCGGGTTCAGCGCGTCGAACCGCGGGTCGAATAGCAGCTTGTCGGCGCTGTAGCTCGCGTCCCCCGGCCGCACGAGGCGCCCGGACAGGCCGCGGGCGAGCGCCGCCCAGTCCGGGGCCTTCGGCGGGCTGCGGTGACCGAGGGCCAGCGGGACGGCCCGTGCCGCCGGGGAGGCCTTCACCGGGGCCACTGGCCACGCGCCGGATCCTGGCCCGAGCCCGGAGTACGCGGCGAGCGCCAGGCCACCCGCCGCGAGCGACGAGGCCGTGGCGAGGAACTGGCGGCGAGAGCGGCGGATATCGATGTCCACGCCAGTAAAGACGCAGACCCGCCCCCAGTAGTTGTGCGCCGCCCGCCCGGCCATCCGCCGGAATTAGCTGAGCTAGTCAATTGTCCGTGCGCGCCTAAAGGGCCCGGACGCCCGCCAGCACGCGGGCCAGCAGGCGCTGGTCGGTGACTCGCCCCTTCTGGGCGGTGACCCGCACGTCGATCAGGCCGTCATGGACCAGGTCGCCGAGCAGGACGCGGACCACGCCGAGAGGCAGGGCGAGCGCCGAGGCCAGGTCGGCCACGGTGACAGGGGACTGGCACATCTCCAGGATGTGGCGACCCTCATGGCTCAGGGTGAGGGGATCGACCTGCTGCCCGGTCCAGGCGACCATGTCGATCAGGTCGAATCGAAGCTCGACCCTCGGCCGGGTGCGGCCGCCCGTCAGGGTATAGGGACGGGAGACAGGCCCGGCGTCCCATTCAGTCCAGTCGTCCTCGCTCATGGCCACCTTGCCCCGTCAGACCGTGTCCCGAACAGGAAACCTCGGATCGGCGATCATGTGCTGGCCGACGCGCTTGACCAGCACGGCCAGCTCGTAGGCGATCAGACCGTGATCGGCGTCCGCGTCGGCCAGCAGGGCAACGCAGGTTCCCCGCCCGGCCGGCGTGATGAACAAGATGGCGGCGTCCATCTCGATCGTGGTCTGCGCCACATCGCCCGAGCCGAACTTCCGGCTCGTGCCGTGGGCGAGGCTCTGCGCGCCGGCCGAGAGCGCGGCAAGGGTTTCCGCGTCCGTCGGGCTCAGCCCCGGCGAGCGGCCAAGCGCCAGGCCGTCGGGAGACAGGATGACCGCGTGCTGGACCCCCTCGACGGAAGCCGTCAGGTTGTTCAGCAGCCAGTCCAGTTCGTGCACGAACCCTCCGGTCATCTCTCACCCTTGCCGTCGGTCCCGTTCCCGGCCCCCTCGCCGTTCGTGGTCCCGTCTTCGGCGTCATTGCCGCCCGCGCCGGCCTCACGCCCGGTCCGCAGGCCCCGCTGGATGGAGGACAGCAGTGTCCTCGCCTGCTCGGGTGAGCGGCCGGGAAGCGGTCCCTTGACCGTTTCCTGCGCGATTATCCCGCAATTGGGGCGCCATGCTCGCCATCTTCTCGCGCCTGGGCAGCCCGCTGCCGGAGACCCCGGCGGACTGGCCGCCGCCGTCGCCCGCCGCGCTGAAGGGCGACCGCCCGGACGCGGGGGGCGAGGCATAGGACGACGGTGCCGGGGAAGGCGCTGGCGCGTCCTGGAACGGTGCCGGGTTACCGAAGGATCCCCGGCCGCCGCCCCGCGCCGGAAGGGACGCCGCTGCCCCCCGAAGGAGGACTGGCCGCCGCCTCCGGGTACGACTGGCCGTCACCGGCTGCCTGGCCGCGGGAAGAGGACTGGCCGCCGCCGGACGAGCCGCCGCCGAAGGACGACGGGCGGGAGTAGGACCCGCTGCTCGCGTAGGCCTGGCCGCCGAACGACGACCTGCCGCCGGCGGGCTGGTCGCTCCTGGCGCCGCGGGAGTCGTCCGGGGCATCCACCGGACGGTCCAGGCGCGGCGTGCGGCGGGTGGGGATGGTGGCTTCCGCCATGCCCGGATCGGTCGTCCCCCGGCCGCCGGGCGCGATTGCGCCCCGCCCGCCTTGGGCGGACAGCGTCGCGGCCTCCTGCTCCGACACGACGAGCGTGTTCGGGAGCAGCACGATGGCGGTGGTGCCGCCGAAGCCGGACTCGCGCAGCGACACCCTGATCCCGTTGCGCACCGCGAGCCGGCTGACCACGAACAGGCCGAGCTGGTCGCTGTCGGCCAGGTCGAACTCCACGGGCTGCGCGAGCCGCTCGTTGAGCTTGTCGCGGGCGGCGGGCGGGATGCCGAGGCCGCGATCGTCGACTTCGATGACGTAACCGTTGGCGACCCGGCCGCCGCGCACCTGCACGCGGGTGCCCGGCGGTGAGTAGACGACCGCGTTCTCGATGCAGCTCAGCGAGCAGGTGGGTGACGTCGGCGACGGCCGCGCCTGTGAGGTAGTCCGGCGACTCGGTGAGCAGGTCCACCCGGACGTAGTCCTCGATCTCGGAGATGGCGCCCCGCAGGACTTCCACGACGGCGACCGGCTGGCGCCAGCGCCGGCCCGGTGCCGCGCCGGACAAGATGATGAGGCCTTCGGCCTGCCGTCGCATCCGGGTGGTGAGGTGGTCAAGCCGGAACAGCTGGCCGAGGGCGTCCGGGTCCTGGGTGCCGCGCTCCATCTCATCCAGCATCCGCAGCTGCCGCTGGACGAGGGACTGGTTGCGGCGGGCCAGGCTGCGGAACACGTTGCTGACGCCCTTGCGCAGCTGGGCCTGCTCGACGGCCGCCTCGATGGCCGTGTGCTGCACGGCGGAGAACGCGTCCGCGGTGTCGCCGACCTCGCGCGTTCTGGTCTTCAGGTCAAGCGGGGGCGCCTCGGCCGCCACGTCCACGTCGTCGCCGGCCCGCAGCCGCCGCACGACGCTGGGCAGCCGCTCGCCGGACAGCGTCTGGGCCGCGTTGCGCAGGCCGGTCAGCTCGCGGGCGATCCGCTGGCCGAACCGCAACAGCAGGAAGGTGGACAGGAGAACGACGAGGAGACCGGCGCCACCGATGGCGACCAGGCGCTCCTCGATGATGTCACCTTGATGGTTGGAGTCGGCCGTGATGCCAATGCGGCTCTCTTCCTCTGCCGCGATCAGCGGCCCGTTCGGGGCAACCGCAGCATCGATGGAGTCCCGCAGTTGCGCCTCGGTGATCGGAAGGCGGGCGTTGTGCTGGTTAGAGCCCTCGAGGAGGACCTCCCCCTCCAGCTTCTCGGCCGCCTGGACCTGCGGGCTGCTCAGGGCCGGCTGATGGCCGTCCACCGAGGTCCAGTAGGGGTCAGGGCTGATCTGCCAGAACGGTTGCGCGTTGGCAAGGTCGAATGACGTCACCTGAGTGTTGTACAGCGTCTCGAAGAGCTGGTACTCCGCTGGCGTCATGACGCCGCCACTGGCGATAACACCACCCAGGATGACGCCGACCTCGGCCATGGCCTGAGTCCCCTGGCCGGCGTCGACGATTCCGTCGGTCTCCTGGTACAACTGGATGGACTCGTCCGGATTGGCTAGGGTGAGGGAGAATGCGAAGAACGTCTTCAGGATCTCGCCGTAGCCGCCGAAGACATCCAGCACGTCGTAGCCGCCCGCCTGCACCCCCTGGCGCAGCTGAACCCGGGTGGCCGCAGACTTCATCAGGCCGGGGAGCGCGTTCTCCGCCGATCCTGACAGGGAGCCCTTCGCCTTTGCCGCGCCGGACACGAACGAGGCGATAGCCGCGTCGGTGGCCGCGTAATCTGCCTTCAGCTTGCTGTCCGGCAACGCCCGGCCTTGCGAGGCCACGTAGGTGTAGCTATCCGCGTCCTCCCGTTCGACCGCCTCGCTCAGGAGCGTGTGCGGCCCGCCTATGTCGGCGTTCACGGTGGCGGTATGGTGCTTGGCAACGGCAGGGCCGATGGTGCTGGCGGCCGCGTAGGCGTACAGCCCGATCATCGTGATCACGGGCAGGATCAGCAGCAGCGTGATCGTGGAGCGGATCGACCGCTGGCCACGCCGAGCGGTCGGCTGTACTCCCTTGATCCGCAGCGATCCTGTCGGGATGTTGCGCGTCGGGCCCTGGCCTTGCTGGCGCCGGGCCGAGGAACGGTGCTGGCCGGGACCGGTCGGGCGCGCTTGCTCGCGTGGTTGCCCGACGTACTCGGCGTAGCCGTCGGGCTGGGGGACGAGGCGGGCGGATCCTCGACCTGGCTCCTGATCTAGTGCTCCCGATCTCATCAGGTTTCCCGTCGTAATCTAGCGGCGGCACCGGCGGTAGCTGGCGGCTACTCCACGAATGACACAAAGGCCGCATTTAAGCGCAATGGTTGGGGACCACGCTAGCACCAACGGGCAGGACGAGTAGACCCTTATTGCCGCTATACGATAAAGATCCTGCCGTTTCCGGAGAATGCCACTTGCACCCCGGTCGCCGACGGGCGCTCGCCCGCAGCCCCGCACGAGGGTTCGGCTATCGCACCTCGCGGGTCACGCGATCCCGGCGACTCGGGACCGCGGCGGGCGAGGCCCGGCTCAAGGCGCGGGACTCATTCCCGTCAGTGTTTCACGGCCGGGGAGGACTGGCACCCGGAATGGGGAAACGCGGGCCGGCTAATGGCTCGCGCAGGGCCAGTTGTCGAGGGTGTCGAGGAAGCGCTGGCGGACGCGGGCGATGTGGCCGTCCAGGTCGTCCTCGTCCCAGCCTGACGTCGGGATGGGCGCCAGCACCGCGACGTCCACGGTGCCGGGGTGCAACCAGGGCGAGCCGCGCCACATGAGCTTCTCCCGTGTTGCGGATGACGATCGGCACGATTGGCACGCCCGCCTGGACGGCGATGTGGAATCCGCCCTTCTTGAAGGGGCCCGGCACCGGGGTGGGGGAACGGGTTCCTTCCGGCGCGAAGGCAACGGATATCCCTTGGCGCAGCCTGCTGACCGCCGGCCGCAGTGCCTCCCTCGGCCTCGCGGCATGCGCCCGGTCGATGTAGACGACGCCGACGAGCCGGCCCCAGGGGGCGAACCGGGGATCGCGGGCAAGTTCCTTCTTCGCCACGGCGGTCATGTCGCGGCGCAGGAGGCCGGTGATCACCAGCATGTCGAGGCCGCTTTGATGGTTGAACATGAAGACGGCGGGACGGTCCGACCACAGGTTCTGCTCGCCGGTGACGTTGAGCGTCACGCCGCCCAGCGCCAGCGCGACGTCGGCGCTGGTTCCCGTGCCTATGTTGGCCCCGGCCCGCCGGTCGCGGTTGAGCAGGCCGACGCCAGCGCCGAGCGCCGTGAACGCGCCGACGGCGGTGAGCGCCGCCCCGGTGCGCAGGGCGGGGACGAGCGCGAAGCCGCGGCGGGGCGGCTCAAGGCTGGTCACGGGCCAGCCCCGCAGGTACGCCTCGTCCGCGAGCCCGTGGTCTGGGTTCAGCGGCCGGGGATGGCCCACCGCTTTCAGCATCGGCACGTCTTCCGCGCCGTTGCCGTAGGCGAAGCTGTCAGCGAGCTGGATGCCCTCCCGCCGGGCGTAGGCTTGGACCGCCCTGGCCTTGCCTGGCCCCCAGGGGATGTCACCGTCCACATCCCCGGTCAGCGTCCCGGCCGCCACCGTCGGCCGGGCGCACAGCACGGCGTCAAAGCCCATGTCGGTGGCCAGGGGATTGGCCTGGAACGGCGTCGCGGACGTCGCGAGGACGACACGGTGGCCGGCCTCGCGGTGCGCGCGGACAAGCTGGCGCGCCTGCGGGTAGATCCTGCTGGCGATGTCCTGCCTGAACGCCCGCTCGCCGAGCTCGTTGAGGTCGCTTTCCGTCCGCCCTGCCAGCGCCTCGAAGGTGACGCCGACCAGCTCATCGGGCGGCGCTGCGCGGAACCGCATGTCCAGGGCGGCGAGGGCCGAGCGCCCGAGCTCGCCCGGCCCGATATCGAGGTGGCGGATCCGGTCACGGTAGATGGCCTGCGCCGTGTAGCCCTCGATGACCGTTCCGTCAAGATCGAAGAACGCCGCGGTGGACGGCTCGGCGGGCGCGTCCGCGAGGGAGGAGAGGATGGTGGCGACGCTTGTCATGGCTGATCCCCCCACGCGGGCTCCGGCGACGCGGCCCGGGTGGCGGAGAAGTACGCCGGACCCGGCTCCCAGGTGCGGGGCGACGGAACCGCCAGGCCGAGGTCGCTCAGTGCCAGCACGTGGGACCGGCGCATCCGCCGCATGAGCGCCTCCAGCTCATCAGCGAACGCGGCCCGCCGGTCGGTGACCTCGGTGCCGCCGGGGTCGGCCAGCCCTCGGCTGCGGGCTAGCTGCAGCCCGGTAGAGAACAGCTCGCGCGATACCGCCTCGCCGCTGATTATTCGCTGCTGGAGCAGCCGCTGGCGGCCGATGGCGAGGCATTGCCGCAGGAACGGCTCTTCCTCGACCGGCTCGCGGGACGGGTGCTCGACGAGCCGCCTGGCGACGCCGACGTAGGCCGCTACATATGATCCCAGGACGCGGTGGGCCAGGTGAGGCCGGGCTTGCTCCAGCAACCGGAGAGCGGCGTCAGGCGACCGGAGAAGCTCGGCCCACTGGTCGTTGATCAGGGTGAGCTCGGACCGGATCTCGTCGCGGTAGGCTGGCTTGTCGCTGAAGAAGAACTCGAACTTCAGCAGGTCCCGCAGCCGGAGGGCTTCCTGCCAGCCGTCCTTCACCGGGTCGCGGTAGTGCTCCTCGGCCGCGGCCAGCAGCACCATCTCCGTCACGGCCCGGTTGACGAGGAAGTGGCTGATGCTGTTGCGGTAGAAGGCGGCCACGAGATCCTGGTTCTCCGCGACGCGGAACACGGGCATGGTGCCCTTGTCGTAGCAGGTGACCACGCGCCGGGAGACGAGGGCGTCCAGCACTCGCGCAACCGCCCCGGCCTGGTCCAGGCGCAGGCAGGAGAGGCTGGGCAGGTCGCGACGCTGAATATAGTCAAGGACCGGGACAAGCCCGGCTTCGATCTCCGCGAGCGTCAGGGCCCGGCCGCCCAGGTCAAGCAGGCACAGCGTGACCAGCCCCATCGCCGTCACCGGGGTGACGGAATTGATGCGGTGCATGACCTCGATCCCGAGCTTCTCGATGACGCGGCGCTGCCGCGCCCGGGGCAGCGCGGCCCAGTCGCCGCCGATCTTCCCCGCGAGCGACATTGGCTCACCGAAGGCCAGGTGGACCTGGCCCCGCCGTATTCCCTGCGCCCGCATGTAGCGCAGCGCCCGGGACAGGCTCTCGGCCTGCTTCGGGGCGCCGCGTGCCTCCGCCTCCAGCTCACCGACCTCATACAGCAGGTCGTAGACGATCGAGACCGGGACGATGCAGGCGTCTTCCACGCCCTCGTCGGCGAGGGCCTCGGCCAGGTGGGTGAGCAGGCCATAGCGGGGGGCGCGCAGCTTCCCCGTGCGGCTGCGCCCGCCTTCGGGATACCACTCGAGGTTGCGCCGGTTCCGCAGCAGGTAACGCAGGTACGTGCGCACGGCCCACTTGTAGACCTGGTCGTCGGGGAAGGCGCGGCGGATGAACACGAACCCGCCGCGCCGCATGAACGGGCCCAGCGGCCAGAAGGAGAGATTGTCTCCGGCCAGCACGTAATTCGGCCGGCACCCGTTCCGCAGCAACGCGTGGCGCAGCACGAGCGGATCGAGATAGGAGCGATGGCTGGGAAGGAAGACCAGCGGATGGCGCTGACCGAGCTGCCGCACCTGTTCCAGGCGCGGGCATGCGATGTCGATCTCGTACGCGCGGGACAGGTAGGCTCCGACCTGCTCCCAGCCGCCCATGGCGAGCCTGCTCTGGCTGGCCACCATTTCCCGCAGGTAGGCACGGGCACGCCGGTCCACGTCGCCAGGCGGCAGCCCCGTCCGGCCGGCCAGTTCCCCGATGCCGGACCGGTACGCCGCGCGTGCGGTGATGTCCTCAGCTACTGCCGTGCGCTGCGTGGTCATATGACAACCTTAAGTAACTGGACGGTCGCCGCAAAGTGGCCTCACCCGCTTGGCGGGATGACGGCAGCGGCGCGGAACTCGTCTATGTCGGCGCGGCCGAAGCCGAGCCGGGCGAGGATCTCGTCGTTGTGCTCGCCGAGGCCGGGGCCGCGCCTGGCCGGACCTTGGGGCTGGCCCGCACCGTGATCGGGCTGCTGATGGTGGCGTCGAGCTCGTCGACTCCCTCTAGCGGCACCACGATCTCATTGGCCGTCACCTGCGGGTCGCGCGCGGCCTCTTCTGGCGACTGGAATCCCGTAGGTGATCCTCCCCGGTCCAGGGCGCGTGCCAGCCACGCGGACTGGCGAACGCGCGGTCGGAGGTCGGGCCGCCGGTAAGTCGGCATAGACGATCCTGGGGTTCCAGCCGGCGGCCTCGTCGTAGGTCAGGGCACCTGCCCGCGCCGCGTGCGGGTAGTTCGTGACCAGCACGTCCGCCCACCTGACGAGCCGCCGGAGGATCTCGGCCGCCGGCGACTTCAACGACCGCCATCCCGCGCTTATTGCGGTTGGCCTGACAGGCGTATTGCGTGGCCGCTACGATCGCCGGCGCTCGGGTCACCGTCCCGGCGGCTCGACCTTTCGGCGGCCTCGATTACGGGTGGCCGACGCATGAATTCCCGGTCCAGGCCGGTGAGCAGTGAGGATCTTCCTGGCACCGGTGCGAGGCCCGCACCACGCTTACCCAGCCGCCTGCGAGCCGTGCGTGGCGAAGCGCCGCCACCAGCGCATTGATGCCGGCGCAATCCATGAAGGTCACGCCGCCGAGGTCGAGGGCAAGCCGTGCCCCGTGCCGTCGCATCACGCCGAGCAGCTCTTCGCGCAGCTTCGGGCCGGACGCGATGTCGATCTCCCCGCTTACCCTGACGACGAGCGGCGCCGTGGACTGGACGTCCACCCGCAGGTCCGTGCTGTCCTGCGCGGGGACCCTGGCCGGCGGCACCGGCAACGGCGCCCGGATGGCTGGCGGAGGTGAGACCCTACGGATGGCGGTCAGTTCGTTGCTCATGCCTCGACGCTAGGGATTACACGGTGCTATCCCGAATCACGCATGTTCGTAGTGGGTGGGTAGCGCCGACGCGAGCTGGGTGCGCGACGTCACGTTGAGCTTGCGGAACACCTTGCGCAGGTGATAGTCGACGGTGCTCGGGCTGATGAACAGCTGCGCGGCGATCTCGTTGTTCGACGCGCCGCCCGCCGCCAGGCCCGCGACGCGGGCTTCCTGGGGCGTGAGGTCGAAGGTGGTCTCCGGCGTGCGGGGCCGGGCGCGCTCGCCGGTCGCGCGCAGCTCCGTGCCGGCCAGCTCGGCGAAGTGATCCGCGCCCATGGCGGCGAACATGTCCTGCGCGGCGCGAAGCTGCTGGCGCGCGTCCTTCCGCCGCTTGGCCCGCCGCAGCCACTGGCCGTAGGCCAGGTGCGTGCGCGCGAGCGCGATCGTGACCCGGGATCGTCTCAGCTGGCGCAGGGACTCCTGGTAGGCGTCCTCCGCGTGGCCGCCATCGTCGAGCAGGGCCTGGCAGCGGGCGCGCAGCCCCAGCGCCCAGGGGGTGCCGGCGGCGAGCGCCCGCTGGGACAGGGTCTCGTACGCGGCGGCCGCCGCGTCGCGGTCGCCGGCCCGGGCGGCCGCCTCGATCAGTTCCGGCAAGGAGACCTCGGCCGTGAACGCGGGATCATCGTCGACCACAGGCAGCGCGGCGGCGATCGCCTCGTCGTAGTCTCCGCCGAACAGGCCCGCCACCGCGACGATGTACCGGCCGATGTCGGCCGGGCCTTGCTGGCCGCGCGCGGTCGACTCGTGGATCTGGGCGATGCCGGCCGCGCGGGCCTCGGTGAGGTGGCCGCCGTACGCGAGCACGAGGCCGGTGCCGCGGCTGTCGATGCCGAGCATCCGCGGGCCGCCGCTCTCGGCCAGCAGCTCCCGCATTTCCTCCAGCCGCTCCTGGACATGGTCGAAGCGGCCAGTCAGCCAGTCGGCGATCGCCAGGAATGCGCCAGCGCGACCGGCAAGATGGTGAGCGCCCCCAGCGTGCGCGCCGTGCGTACCCAGCGGTCCGACAGGTCGAAGATGGCCTGTTCGTCCCAGAGGCTGCCGGCGGCCTCCACGCCGAGCGAGAACCACCGCAGGCCGATCGCGGGGTCAAGGTCATCGGCGCGCAGCGCGGCGATCGCGGCGCGCAGCGGGCGGACCGAGGCGGCATAACCGGTCGTGAACCGGGCGCAGTAGCCCGTCGAGCAGCAGGTCGGTGACGGTCGGGGGCGAGGAGGCGGCCGGAAGGTCCTGCGCCGCGCCCACGATCTCCCGCGTCTCCGCGGGTCCGGCCCAGATCGCCGCCTCTAGCGCCTCAAGGAAGGTATCCCGGGCCAGCCTGGCATCCGGGGTGAGCTTCCTTGACGCGTCGGCGAGGATGACGGCTGCCTCGGCCGCGTTGCCCTCCGCGAAGCGGATCTCGCCGTTCAGCCGCTTCGCCAGGCCGCGCGCGATGTCACCGGTGAGCCGGGGCAGCGCGGCGCTGACCAGTTCCCGGGCCTGCTCCGCGTGGCCGGCCCGCAGTTCCGCGTCGGCCAGGGCGACCCATCGCTCCGCGCGCGCGGCGTCGCTGGGCGTCAGCTCGGCGGAGCGGCGCAGCAGGGCGGCGGCGGCAGCGTAGCCACCACGAGCACGCGCCCGTTCGGCGGCCCGTTGCAGCTCGGCGGCGACTTTCTCGTCGGGGTCGATCGCGGCCGCGGCGCGGTGCCAGCTGCGCTGGTCAGGGTCGGCCTCGGAGTTGGCGGCCTCGCCGAGGGCCGCGTGCGCGTCACGGCGATCACTGTCACTCGCGCCGTGATAGGCGGCCGATCGCATGAGCGGATGGCGGAACCGGACCCGGTTACCGGAGAACTCAAGCACGCCGGCCGCCTGCGCGGCGGCCGCGTCCGGGTCGATTCCCGCCTGCTGCGCCGCTCGCCACAGCCGGCTGCCGCTCGCCCGTCACGTCGGCCGCGGCCAGGACCACGAAGGCCAGCGCGTCGGGCGCAAGATTCCGTACATGATCGAGGAAGCGGTCCCTCAGCCGCTCCCCCAGCGGAAGAGGCTCGGGCAGCGACGCGCGGCCGGCGAGCTGCTCGGCCGTGTACCCGGTGCCGAGCTCCACGAGCGCGAGCGGATTGTTGTGCGTGTCGGCCAGGATTCGGGCGGCGACCTGAGCGTCCAGCGGACCGCCGATGACCGAGCGCAGCAGCTCGCGGGCCTCGCCGTCGGGCAGGCCCTCCACCGTGATGGCGGGAAGGTGCTCGAACGCCTGCTGCGCCGCGGACTCGCCGACGGCGGCGATGAGCCCGACCCGGTCGGCGTAAAGACGGCGGGCCATGAACCCCAGCACATGGGCCGACTCGTGATCGACCCAGTGCCCGTCATCGACGACGCAGAGCACCGGCTGGTCTTCCGCCGCCCGTGACAGCAGCGTCAACGCGGCCAGCCCCACCAGGAAGAGATCCGGCGGCGGCCCGGATTCCAGGCCGAACGCGATATTCATGGCATCGCGTTGCGGTGCGGGCAGCGTGGGGAGCAGCGACCTGAACGGCACCAGCAGCTGGTGCAGGGCCGCGAACTCCAGGTTGATCTCCGACTCCACGCCGATGACGCTGGAGACGCGCAGGTCCGACGCGGAGTCGATCGCGTACTCCAGCAGGGTCGTCTTGCCTGTCCCGTGCCCTCCGCGCAGCACCAGCGTTCCGCTGAAGCCCTCACGCACGCCGCGGAGCACGCGCTCGATGGCCGCTCGCTCCGGGCCGCGATCGAGCATCCGCCCACCGCTGCGCGACTGGCCGCTCGCCTGCCGCAGAAGGGGCGGCCACAGCGTCGGCTGGACCAGCCGGGCCGCCGCCTGGTTGCCCTCATCCGCGTCAGTCATCGCTACCAGATCCTCGCCGCAGCGGCCGGAAGCCCGGCCCCATCATGATCATTGTCGCTCGACCGCGACGGTAAACATTTATCCAGTAACGCAGAGTTACCGATGGCCGGCCGCGTACGGGCTAGGAATTCTCCTGATTCGATGCCCGGCCCTTCGCCCGTAGTGTCCGTAGGCATCGGGCCGGCAAGCCCTGAGGGAGATAGCGCCGAAAGGAAGAAGAATGACGAGTCACATGCTCAGGGCGGGGATCGGGACCGCTGTCGCCGGCGGCCTGCCGCGGGTCCACCCGGCGACGCTCTTGGCGCACGTCGCGCCGGAGGCGGCCCACTACGGCATCCGGCTCATCCTGATCGGCGTGGTGGTGCTCGCGGTGGCCGTGGTGGCAATGTCCTGCGGGCATCTCGACAACGCCTCGCGCCGCTCCCCGGGACCACCCGTGGCGCTGCGCTTTCGCGGCCAGGCCGGCGCTCTGCGCCCCTATGCCTGGACCGGCGCGATTCGGGTGGTCACTTCCACGCGGGAGTTGCCGGTGCCGCCTTGTGGTGATGGGCTTCGAGGTAGCGGCGGGTCATGAGCAGGGCGGCGATCCCGTCGCCGACCGCGGAGCCGAGCTGCTTGGTCGATCCCGAGCGGACGTCGCCGGCGGCGAAGACGCCGGGCATGGACGTCTCCATGGTGGGGCTGGTGACCAGGAACCCGCCCGCGTCGCGTTCCACGGCCTGGCCGAGGAACGCGCTATTGGGCTTGAGGCCGATGAACACGAAGGCGGCGGCGGCCGGGAAGCGGAGGGTCTCCTCGCTGTCACGGTCGCGGGCCACGACGGCGGCGAACCGGCCGCGCTCGCCCTCGAGCTCGACGATGTCCACGCCGGTGCGGATGTCGAACTGCGGGTCGGACCGCACCCGCTCCTGGAGCACCGGCGAGGCGGTCAGGCCGGAGCGGGCCAGCACCCGGACCTTCTTGGCGAACTCGGACAGGTGCAGGCCCTCCTCCAGGGCCGAGTTGCCGCCGCCGATCACCACGACCTCGTCGGCCCCCTTGTAGAAGGGCCCGTCGCAGGTCGCGCAGAAGTGGACGCCGGCGCCGATGAGGTCCTCCTCGCCGGGCACGTCAAGGCGCTTGTACGTCGAGCCGGTGGCCACGATCACGGCGTGGGAGGTGAGCTGCTGGCCGGAGGACAGCGAGGTAATCAGGTCATCGCGATCGCGCTTCGATGGCGGTGACCGATACCGCGGAAACGAGCTCCACCCCGTACCGGCGCGCCTGGGCCACGAACCGGTCGGCCAGCTCGCCGCCGGAGATGCCGTCAGGGAACCCCGGGTAGTTGTCGATCTTGTCGCTGATCCCGGCCTGGCCGCCCAGGGCGCTGGCGTCCACGACGATCGCGTCGATGCCCTCGCGGGCGGCGTAGATGGCGGCTGCCAGCCCGGCTGGCCCGCCCCCCACGATGACCAGGTCGTAGGCGGACCGGTCGGCCTCGAGGGTGAGGCCGATGCGGCGGGCAAGCGCCTCGTCGCTCGGGTTCACCTCGTGCGTTCCGTCCGGGTAGACCACGGTGGGGATGATCTGCCCGCCGTCCTGCAGCTCCTTGAGCCGCTCGATCGCCTGCGGGATCGGCGTCGATGTCGATGCTGGCGTAGCGCACCCGGTGGGCGGCGAGGAACTTCTTGACCCGCTTGCAGTGCGGGCACCACGGGGCCCCGTAGACGGTCATGACCGGCTCGTCCGCAGAGTCCATTGCCCCACCCCACCCGGATTCCAGGCCGCCCCCACTCCGGAGACTGCGAGCATGCTAACGCAAGAGGGGCGTAACCCCACGTTCGCCGCGCTTCGCCCCGGCGTCAGGCGCTGATTGACTCTCCGGCGGGGACCGCGGTGAGCGGGATGCCGGTGAGGCCGTCCCGGCCCAGGATCGTGCCCGCCAGGTTCAGGCCGATCTCGCTGAGCAGCATCTCGTGGATCTGCACCACCCGCCGCGGGCGGACCGCCCGGACGTAGTCCGCGGCCTCGCCGAGCTTCATCCACGGGCCGCTGGTGGGCAGCAGCAGCGTCTCCACGGCGGCATCGGGCACGAAGTAGGCGTCTCCCGGGTGATACACGGCCCCGTCCACCAGGTACCCGACGTTCTGGACGGCGGGAATGTCGGGATGGATGACCGCGTGCACGCCGCCGTGCACCGTCACGGTGAACCCGGCGACCGTCAGCTCATCGCCGGCCGCTACCGCGGTGACCTGGCCCGCGCCCGCGCCGAGGGCGCTCGCCAGCGCGGCGGGCGCGTACACCCGAAGCGCGGGCCGGGCCGCCAGCGCCTCCCTGATCGCCGCCTCATGCACGTGGTCAAAGTGCTCGTGGGTGAGCAGGATCGCCTCCGCGCCGCTGATGACGCCGGCCGCGTCCGGCGAGAACGACCCCGGGTCAATGACGAAGGACGCGCCGTCCTTCTCCAAGACGACACACGCATGCTCGTGCTTGGTCAGCTTCACCGCGACGGCTCCCTTGCGATCTGCTCCGCACCCGGGTCAATCCACAAGCCCGACACTAACCTAGCCGGGCCGGCCCGCCGGCACCGCGGGTCTGGTGCGGGTCGATGGCGATGGCTTCCCGGCCGGCTCACGGGCGCGTCCGGAACGCCTCCGGAAGGCCGTCACGCCCGGTGACCGCGCGCAGGCCCCGCCCGCCGCCGGCCAGTGCCTTGAGGAAGGCAAAAGCTCCCGCGCTAGAGATTACACGCGTGCGGCGGCGCGATATCGGACCGTAGCGCAGGTCCCCCTCCGGCTGCCCTCGCAGCCCCGTCGCTCATTCGTTCGGCTGGTGCCAGACGGCCTGTCCATCGTGCTGGCACGGACGGCTGGCGATCGAGTTGCCCGGGATGAAAGCATTTAGCTCCGCGTGCCGCATCGTGATCACGAGGTTCAACTCGCTCTCGATGTTGTCGAGTTGAAGCTGCATGCGCTTGAGCTTCGGGCCGACGTCGCCTGCGATCTCCCGGCGTAGGTAACGGACGCACAGCGCGCCACCCATGAGGACGCCCGAGAGAAGGAAGATCAGACCCACAAGGAAGATCAGCATGTGAACCACGTCCTCGTATTGTCGAAGCATGTACGCCTATAAGCTGGTCTGGTGGTGCCAGATGGCACGATGCGGCGACGCCACGGCGTGTGCCGACCGGCATGCATGCCAACCGCCGCGATTACCTTGCCGGCAGCGAGAAGTGCTTGTCCATGGCCTAGGCGGCCTGGCCCTGCTGGATTACCGGCGCCCGTCATGCTGGCCTCCTCTGCGAGCGTTTCCGTTAACATTTGAGCGGGTGCCGCTATTGTCTGGCGGCGGTACTGGTTTTAGTGGATATCTCCTGGCCTGCTGTCCGCCAGAGCAGTGGACAGACTCGGCCGGGCCGTGACGGCTCGGGCTGCCCAGGGACTTTCTGGTATCGCCGGCGTACGCCGTGGGACATCGGCGGACACTTGCGGACAGGGTGGACGTGGACGACGCACCGCAGACGGACGACCTTGACCTCGCGTCGGTGACCACGCGCGACGGGCTTTTCGCTGTGCTGCGACCGGTGCCCGCCTGGAGGACGTCCGTTCCCCGCCGGACTCGACACGACTGGGTTGCCCGGTCCGCGGCTAGCACCTACACGTCCGCCGTATTCTTGGCTTATGTGCATCGTGGAGATCCGCCCCGGCCGGGGCGGTCAGGACGCTGAGGAGTTCGCTGGCAGCATTGCCCGCGCGATCAGCGCGTGGAGCCTGCGCCACAATCAGCCCGTGAGCATGTCTGGTTCCGGTACCCGATCCATCACCCTCACGCTGTCCCGCACTCCCGCTACGGCGCTGCGCTGAATAGCAGGCGTCCACCGCATCCAGCACATTCCCGCTAAGGCACCCAAGGGCAAAGCGGGACTACGGCAGACTTCATACGCGACTGTCACGGTTCTCGATGACAAGACGCCGCGAGTAACTGCTCCATGCCTGCGACGGGATGACCCTTCCGTGCACGTGGAGACCGCGCGCGGAACCGGGCCTGGCGGCCAGCACCGTAATACCCGCGATACGGCTGTGCGCGCATGGCACGAGGACTATCCGGACATCGTCATCACCCGCAACAGCGGGCGTTCGCAAACAGTCAACGTTGACGATGCCCTAGCCGAGCTTGCCGAGCGCATCGCTGCGCTTCACCAGGGCGCCGCGATGGCAGCCGTCAACGCTCAGCGACGCGCCCAGGCTGAGCCTGATGTCGCGTTTACGCACTCAGCGTTCGAGGGCTGGGTGAAGCATCACGCCACCGGGCAGAAATGGCCGCTTCGCGCCTGGGAGCAAGGACGTTTCACGATGCCTCGCAGCGGATCTTGATTTCAGAACTCGATTCCCGGCCGGGGGCCGCAACGAGCGCCGGGCGCTCAGTGGACAGAGATCTGGCGCCAGGACTTGCCCCCGTCGCGGGTGATCCAGACCGGGCCCAGGTAGCCGATCACGTAGCCGTCGTTGTTCGTGGCTAGTGCCGCCGCGAGGTAACCGCCGCCCTGGATCGAGTTGGAGGCATCGACGTTGGCTGGCCGGGCCCAGGTGCGGCCGCCGTTGCGGGACAGTTCGATGCCGTTGTAGATCCCGCCGGTGAGTAGCGTCCCGTTCGGGGTCTGCTCGATGACGCTCGCGCCGTCGAACAGGGGGCGCGTGGCGAACTGCGTCCAGCGCGCCCCGCCATCGGTTGACCGGTACAGGTGCGTCGTGGCCGGGTGCGCGCCAAGCAGTGCGCACGCCAGCAGCAGGTGGATCGCGGACGCCGCGGACGCGGTGATAGCGCCCGCCGGGCACGGCATTGCCCGGGAGTGCCAGTGCCTGGACCCGTTTGCCGGGCCGGCCAGCAGCGTCAGCTTGCCGGGGAAGCCGGCCGCGGCCGCGCCGTACGCGTATGCAGTACCGCCCGCGGCGGTGAGCGCCGGCGCGCCTTCGCCGACTGCCCCTGGGCCGGCCGCCATGCGTCACGGTGGACCGGGGTCGTCTCCACCGTGAACGTGGCCGGGGCACTGCAGTAGGAGCCGACCGAGCCGCAGGTGTCGAATGTTGCCACGAAATAGTCGCTGGTGACGGCCATGCTGTAGACCATGTGGCGATGCGTGCTGACCTCGTGCCAGGAAACGCCGCCATTGTGCGTGCCCCATAGCCCCGGGCCGTACGCCCAGCCGTCCTTGGCGTTGGCGAACAGCACCCTGGTCACGCCGTCCAGCGGCACGTTCCCCGGCCCGTTCGGTGCGACAGCGCCCCACGGGGCGGGCGGCGCAGTGGCCTTTGCCCAGTGCAGCCCGCCATCGACGGTTGCGCGTGCCTCGATGATGCCGCTGGTGGCGCAGTCATTCATGACGACGCCAAGCAGCCAGCCGTCTGATTGCGAGGTGAATGAGGCGTCAATCGGGCTGAGGGCGTCTCCCGCCCGGCCTGGCACTGGCACGCAGGTCGCGCGCGTCGCGGATGTCTGTGTCGCGCTGGCCGACACGGTAACAGGCGCGGCTCGCGAGACATTGAAGAGCGTTCCGCTCGCAGTCATGTCCCCGCTCGGGGCGGCGGAACCGCAGGCGGTCAGCATCGCGAGCGCGCCGACCGCCAGAAGCGGTATCTGGTTCCTCATAGCCCTTGGGACGACGCCAGCTCAGCTGCGGTTGCGGGTGGGTCCATCCACAGCCGCGTTAGCCTGTGCAGCGCGTCTACGTAGGGCGCCGGCACACCGACCAGCCCGCCGAACTCGCCGACCGCGCCGTCGGCAAGCTGGCGGCGGCGTGGTGCGCGCCGGTGACGCGGGCGAGCGCGACGACCGCGCTGAACGTGATCAGCCCGCCGTCGGGGTCGACGGGGTACCCCGGCGGGGTGGCGCTGGTGACGATGCCGGCAAGACCCTCAAGACCCTGGAGTCCACCATTAAGCTCGCGTTCGGCAATCACCTCGTCCGCCGCCTCATGCGCTAACCTACCCGGCTCGTCCCGCCACGACCTGGGCGTTGCCGGGCCATTCGCCGCTGGTCGGGGACTGCGGCGCCCGGGTGCCGGGTGCGTCAGGAATCACGGCCGTCCGGATTTCTCGTCTCGCCATGCAACGCGGGCCCCGGCGGATTCCGTAAGAGGAATGTCCACGTGGGAGTCCAGTCCAAAGTGCCGACGATGAAAGGTGGGTGCCTGTGAGATGGCCTGCGGATCGGGATCGCGAATTTACCGCGTTCGTTATGGCGCAGCGCGCCGCGCTCGTGCGGGTGGCGGCGCTGCTCGTATCGGGTGACCTGGCCAAGGCGGAAGACGTGGTGCAGACGGCGCTGACCCGGCTGTACGTGGCGTGGCCAAAGGTGCGCAAGAGCACCGCCGGGGCCTACGCCAGGCGGTGCGTGGTGAACGCGGCGATGGATGAGCGCCGCAGCCTGTTCAGCCGGCGCGAGCGGGTCTCCGCGCAGTTGCCGGACCTCGCCGCGGCCGATCCGCAGCGGGGCGACGCGACGGCGCTGCTGGCGCTGCTCGGCAGCCTGCCGGCGGGCATGCGGGCCGCGGTCGTGCTGCGCTACGTCGAAGGGCTCAGCGCCGCGGAGGCCGCGGAAGCCATGGGATGCAGTGAGGGAAACGTCAGGAGCCAGAGTGCGCGAGGACTCGACCGGCTGCGCGAGGCGCTGCCCCAGCCCGCGCGCCGACGGCAAGCGCCAGACCCGCATGGGCGGCCGCAGCATGAGCGGGCACAGCACCCGCAAGCGCAGCACCCGCGGCCCCAGCATGCGCGCAACACCATCTGATCGACAACCCTGCGAAGGAGTTACCCATAATGCCTGATGTAGAGGACATGCTGCGGACGCTGCCGCATGCCATCACGCCTGGCCCGGCCAGCCCGGACGTCGCCGCCGCCGACGTCGCCCGCGGGCGTCGCGCGCTGAACCAGCGGCACCGTCGCCGGATCGCGGGCCTGGGCGGGGCCGTCGCCGTGGTGGCCGGCCTCGCGGTGGTCATCAGCCAGCCCGGCGCGAGCACGCACTCCGCCAGCACGCCCACCGCCAGGACGCCCACCGCCGTCACCCGGACCTCGGCGATCCAGCTCACCGCGTACACCGGAGCCAGCCGGCTGGCTTCCGGGTCGCCGTGGTGCCGGCGGGCTGGACGGTCGTCTCCTCCGACGACTACTCGTTCGTGGTCGCGCCGCCCGGTGCGCCCGCCGCCCAGGACGGGGCCGCCGCCGTGCCGGCTGGCGCGCCTGCCGCGGCTCAGGCGCACCAGGGGAAGGTC
>CAVTLB010000018.1:0-231851 GCA_963735415.1 uncultured Actinomycetota bacterium
AGTCCGTGCTCGGATCGTGGTTCGCGAGGGCAAGCAGATCTGCCGGGTCGACGTCGCTCGGCACAGCCAGCCAGTATGGGCAAAGACCAGCAAGGACGAACGTGTCATGTTCGCGCGCTTCAACAACTCCACCCGCGCGGTGCCAGCCGACGAGGCCGACGCATACGTCAGCGTCCGGTGGCCCTCGTAGGCCGTCCGAGTGCTGCGCGGTTATCGCCGTAATTCTCCTCACCCGAGTTGGCTTGCTTCCAAAGGCGCGCGCATAGTCCTGTCATCGAACGCCATTTACCAGCGAAAACGCAGCCGTCATGGTGACCGGGGTCATGTACGTAAGATGCGACTCGCCCCTCCGACAGAGTCCCCACGCGTGATCGAAAGCAAGGTCGCGGGCGACCGCCTTGCCCTGCCTGCTCAGCCCTCCGTCGTGCGCCACTGGTGCGCCATGAGCCGTTGTTCTGGTGGGGTGCGCTGGGGCCTACTGGAGGATAAAACACCAGGCCAGAGCCTCTCCCCTGGTCATGACCTGCGCGCTTTCCTTCCTTGACACGGAGAGGTCACAGGTTCAAGTCCGGGCCTTCGTGTCGGTCGCTTTCAGCTTCTCGAATAGCTCGGCTGGATCTACATGCCTCGGCTTTCGAGCCCGGCTTCTGCCCAGCCCTGGTGTGCTCTGGGCGGTCCGCTTGCTCGTCTGTGGCATGGGTGGTTTATCGCCTTACGCGGCGTCCGCGCACTATAGTCCGCGTTGTGAGTGGTCTCCCATGGCATGAGCGGGGCCTGCCCCGCGACCCGCGGAACACGGCGCGGGAGACTAGGGCGCGGTTTGAGTACCAGGACGCTTGCGTTGTGCTGCGGTGCATCCCGAACCTGCTGCCAGGTGGCCAGGTCGCCGCAGTGGTGATCGAGTGGACCAGCGACTATGTTGTTCTGGCTCGGGACGGCCGCGTCGAACTCGTCTCGGTCAAGCACCGTGAGGAAGATCAGCCGCCGTGGAGCTTTGGCGACCTGGTCAGGGAGCATGTCTTCCGTGACCTGCACGGCATCTGGGAGCAGGTCGGCGAGGACGGCGATTACGTCTTTGAGTCCAACCGGGGCTTCTCCCGCCCTCTGCGTTCGGCCGTTGAGAAAGCGGCCGACCCGGGAACCCCCGAAGCGGGGAAGCTGGCCGACGCTATTGGCGTGAGCGCGGAGGAGGCTGCGCGGTTCGCCTCTCACCTGATCCTGCCTCCAGAGCCGGTGCCTGACCGGCGGCATATTCGCGACGTTGCGATCGCCCGCCTCGCGGCGGTGATGCCGCAACTCGGACTGGACCCGCGCCTGGCGCGGGCGTGTGTCACGGCCCTGGAGGAACGCGTCGCCGCGGTCGCCGTCGATCGCCCGCTTGAGCCTGAGCGGCGCGTGCAGGCGCTGGCGGGCCTAATGCGGGAGGTCCGCGACCAGGGGACGCCGAGTGTCGGTGACTTCATGCTGACGATGGACGAGCTCAGGGAGGTCGTGGCCGCCACGGCGGCGGGGCGGCGCGCGGAAGCCCGGGTCCGCCCGCCGGCCAGTGATCCGCTGTTCAGCGGGCGGGAGGCCGAACTGGCCAGCCTCGGGCAGCTGCTCGCGCCAGGACCCGATGGCCTGGTCACGCCCGTCGTACTGACCGGGATGCCGCGGTCGGCCTCGCTGCCGGCCTACCTGGAGCAGGTGCGGCGGATCGCGCCGCCGAGCGCCTGCTGGACCGGGACGCGGAGCTGGCGGAGCTGGCCCGGTTCTGCCTCGCCCCGGACGGCGCGCCGTACGCGTGGTGGCGGGCCGGGCCGTGGGCGGGCAAGTCGGCGCTGCTGTCCACGTTCGTGCTGCGCCCGCCGCCGAGGTGGCCGAGCGGGTGCTGGATCGTGTCGTTCTTCATCACCGCCCGGCTGGCCGCCCAGGACACCCGGGAGGCGTTCACCCAGGTGCTGATGGAGCAGCTGGCCGAGCTGCTGGGCCAGTCCCTGCCAACGGTGCTGCCGGAGGCCACCCGGGAGGCCTACCTGCTGGGCCTGCTGGCGCAGGCCGCGGCCGCGTGCAAGGACGCGGGCGGGCGGCTGGTGCTGGTGGTGGACGGGCTGGATGAGGACCGCGGGGTGACCACCGGCCCGGACGCGCACAGCATCGCCGGGCTGCTGCCCGCTGACCCGCCGGCCGGGATGCGGGTGATCGTGGCCGGCCGCCCGAACCCCCCGGTCCCCGATGACGTGCCGGACTGGCACCCGCTGCGCGACCCGGCGATCATCCGGCCGCTGGCCGCTTCCCCGCACGCGCGGGACGTGCAGCGGCTGGCCAGGCAGGAGCTGCAGCGCCTGCTGCGCGGCAGCCCGGCAGAGCAGGACGTGCTCGGGCTGCTGACCGCCGCCCGCGGCGGCCTGACCGCCCGGGACCTGGCCGACCTGGCCGGCGTCCCGCTGTGGGAGGTCGAGGAGATCCTGCACACGGTGGCCGGGCGGACGTTCCAGGGCCGCCCCAGCCTCCTTGACCCCGCGGCCCGCCCGGAGGTGTACCTGCTGGGGCACGAGGAGCTCCAGGCCGCGGCCACGGACTACCTGAGCGGCCGCCTCGCCGGGTACCGCGAGCGGCTGCACGCCTGGGCCGCTGGCTGGCGCGCCCGCCGATGGCCGGCCGAGACGCCGGAGTACCTGCTCGCCGGCTACTTCCGGCTCCTGGATGACCTCGGCGACCTGCCCCGGATGATCGGACTCGCGAGCGACATGGCCCGCCATGACCGGATGCTCGACCTGACCGGCGGCGACGCCGCCGCCCTCACCGAGATCAGCACAGCCCAGGCGAAGCTGCTGGCCCAAGATCAGCCAGACCTTGCAAGCCTCACCATGCTGGCCTTTTGCCAAGACAGGCTCATCAGACCGCAACAGTTACCTATCACCCCTGCTGCCGGGCGTCCTGGCGCGCCTGGGGTCCGCGCGCCGGGCCGAGCAGCTCGCCCGCAGCCTCAGCTATCCCGGGCCCGCAGGCACGAGCCCTGGCGGAGATTGCCGCCGCCATCGCTGAAACGGAGCCGGAGCGTGCTCGCCGCCTGATCGATGATGCCGAGAACCTCAGCCGCGCCGACTGGTCGCAGGATGAAGCGCTCCTCGCCCTTGCTGCCGCAGCGGGGCACATCGGCGACTATGACCGTGCCGAGCGGTTCTGCCGCATGATCAAGTCTCCCGGGTCGATGGCCGCAGCCCTGGGAGAGGTCGTCGGCACCCTGGCCGCGGCGGATCCCGGTCGCGCGAGGAGGCTCGCCGACCAGGCAGAGCAGATCGCCGGATCGGTCACCGACCCGCGCGAGCAGGCGTACGGCACTGCAAGGCGCTGCGGTTGCCATGGCGCGGATCGGCGAGACAGACCGCGCCCAGCGGCTCGCCTATGACATCACGCCCGAGTGGTCGCAGGGCATAGCGCTGCGTGCCGTGGCAGGGGCCCTGACGGGCTCAGGTCGGCACGCTGAGGCCAAGCGGCTCGCCGACAGCATTACCGACATCCGGTCACGAATCGGCGCGCTGGCAGATCTTGCCAGGGAAGCTCGCAGAAGCCGATCCGGCCTGGTGCGACAGGATTGTCCAGTGAAGCCCGGCAGCTGGCATCGCGACTCCACCCGCGGGAGCGGGCGGACGCGCTGGGAGAGCTTGCGGCCGCGCTGGCGGCGGCCGATCCGGGCCGCAGCCGCAACCTGGCCGATGAGGCCGAGGAATATGCCCGGCCCGCACAGGACCCGGGGCCGGAGGTCACGCTGGCCGAACTGGCCGCGAGGCTAACAGCCGCCGAACCGGACCGGGCGCGCTGCCTCGCCGACGAGGCCGAGCGCCTCGCCCGCGGCGACACCCGCACGCGGCCAGCAGCCATGCCTGTCCGAGCTTGCGGAAGCAATGGCGCACGCCGGCCACTATGAACTCGCCAGGGAACTAATCAGCAGGCTCTCGGACCCTGGAACGCAGGCCCGCGTCACGGGAGAACTGGCCGCAGCGCTCGCCCGCGCCGGCGAGTACGAGCGGCGCCGAGCAGCTCATCGGCACCATCACCGGGTCGCGAGGCTGGTCCGCAGTGAAGCTGGCGACAGCCCTGGCGCACGCAGGTGAATACGACCGGGCTGAGCGGCTGATCAGCACAATCACCGGCTACAGGACACTATCGATCGCCAAGCGGCGAACTGAGCATGGCCCTGTCGGAGGCAGGCGAGCTGACCGCGCTGAACGCGTTGCCAGGACCATCGCCAAACCCTGGCACCGGAACGTAGCGCTCAGGAGGTCGCCGTGGCTCTGGCCCGATCCGGCCAGCCCGACCGGGCCGAGGAAATCGCCCGCAGCATCGGCAGGCGTGTGGACACTACTGGATATTTCCGCAGTACTGGCCAGATCGGGCGATCCCCGGTTCCTTCGCCTAGCCGATGAGGTCGAGGCCCTCGCCCGCACCGACGGCACCGATGCGCAGGTCACGTACTGTGGCGCCTGAGCGTGGCCCTGGCCGGCGCGGACCCGGACCGCGCCCGCCGCCTCGCCGACGAGGCTGTGCAGATAGCCGCCGAACCGATGGCCCGGAACCGGGAACATCCGCGCTGCACCGACTGGCCGCGGCGGCCGCGAGCTCGGCGACTACGACCACGCCGAGCGCATCGCCGGCACCATCGCCGACCCCGGCCAAAAGCCAGGCCCTAGCAGACCTCGCCGCTACCCTGGCCGAAACAGCCCCAGGCCGGGCGGCAGCGCTCGCCGACCAGGCCGCCAGCTCGCGGCAACGCTCCAGACGCCGGCATCAAGGCCAACAGCCATGCTGCATATCGCGAAAACCCTCGCAGAGCCCGCGCACCTTCCAGCTGACGCTCACGAACATGCATGCCGGTTCCTGGCCCTTCCCTCACCAGAAATTCCTCGTGGCGGGACAGTCTCGCCGTGCTCGCCAGGCTCCAGCCCATGGCCTTGCTCGCTGTCGGCCAAACGATTCTCTCAGCCGAGAAAACCACTCCTTGATCGCCGTAATGCCCAACAGCCCGGTGCCAGCCATGACACCCGCACCTCTGGCGGAACAGCCAGGTCTTGGGGTCTGCTCGAATCCTCGACCTTGCCTGGGTCTGAAGGTGGTTCAGCTTGCCCGGTAGGTCAGTTCACTCGTTATCACCCCCTCCGAGGAAGAGCCGGGAAGATCGCGCATCAGGCGGGTTCGTCCCTGCATAGTCCCAGTTCACAAGGCTGCCGCAGTATGCTGCCAGTGCCGCATTGAGTCCCTCAGCACGCGGGCAAACTCCGCAAACCTCGCCCGTCAGATGCAATTCCCGAGACTTGACGTACATGTCGAGCGTGGTGCGGTAGTTGGCGTGGCCGGCCATGCGCGATACGTCGGTGGGGTCGAGCTTCCAGGTGAACAAACTGGTAGAGAGCATTGTTGCTCGCGTGCTGAATGGGTCAGTTGACGACCGGCCGGTGGTGGCATTTTCTCTGCTCGCTGCGCCTTTGACGTTGTAATGGCTGCAACAATCTGTCTCGCAACGCATCAAAATCAGATGCAACATCGATGCTCCTGATGCAATCGACGTTCACGCACCCGCCCTGACCTGCGAATTCTCGACGACGGCGCCGGTGTCCTCGCGATGAGCCTCACCGGCATCTCCTGCGGCGTCGTGATCGCAC
This sequence comes from uncultured Actinomycetota bacterium, assembly GCA_963735415.1. GTDB lineage: Bacteria > Actinomycetota > Actinomycetes > Streptosporangiales > Streptosporangiaceae > Trebonia. The sequence goes on from CAVTLB010000018.1 coordinate 5,643, forward strand.
TTCCGGGGGAATGTTGCATCGGATGCAATTCTGCCCACTTGGGCCGTGGTGCAGAACACGTGGCGCAGAGAGTGCCGGGTCCAGGGGCCGCCGCCGTTAGCGTCGCGCCACCCAGCCGCGAGGTAGGCGGGGGCCAGGGAGCGCCGTTCGAAGTTGGAGGACCGCAGGTGCTTCTCCTGCGGCGAAGGGAAGACCAGGCCGAGGCGGTTGGTCCCGGCTTCCTGCTCGGCTTGGGCGGCTTCGATGCGAGCGGCGAGCCGCTCGGCCAGCGGGTAGCCCGCAGGCGTGAGCCGTGGGTAGATCGTCCTTCGGTACTTGCGGTTCTTCGGTGCCTCGACGTACAAGCGCCCGGCGATGTCGACCACCTTGCGGTCCACCGCAATGACCCGGGTGGCCTGGTCGACCTGCGTGACGGTCAGGGCGGCCAGTTCGCCCCAGCGCAGGCCGCTGTAGGCGGCCGTGTTGGCCATCAGCTCATCGCGCTCCCCGTGCCGGACGGCGGCCAGGGCCTTGCCGAGCCTGGCGCCGTCGTCGCCGGAGGGGATCTCGGCCGGGTCGACCCACTGTGCCGACTCACCCTCGACACTGACCGCCGCCTCGGGCAGCGCACGATCGCCCGCTCGCCAGTGGACCTTGGCCAGCCGGGAGTTCACCAGGTACCCGGCGTCGACTCCGGCCGTGACGAGCGCGGAGATCATCCGCCGGACGCGGTCGCCTTCCCCGGCAGTCGGGGCGGCGTTAACGATCTTCTGCATGTGACCGACTTTGATGTCCTCGCAGGCGACTGCGGCGATCACGGGCGACGCAAACCGCGCGCACAAACGGCGCTGGGTGTGGGCGGGCTTGCGGGACCACCTCTTGCCGACAGGGAGGCGGTCGGGGTCCAGGTAGTGCGCGATGAGATCCGCCCCGGGCTTCTTCATGTCGGCGCGTCTGCTTCCAGCCGCGTCCGGACCTTCTCCAGCTTGGCGGCCAGCTTCTCCTCGGTCACCGCCTCGCACTGCTGCCGCTCGTCGTTCTCATGCCAGGTCGCCCGCCACCGGCCTCCTTCGGACCGGGCGGGGTACACAGTGATGCCGTACTCCAACTCGACGACCTCACCGCCGCCCCGGGTTGCGGCGCGGCCGGTCCCGGCCGCGAGCACCTGGGAACGGGCTTACCGGCCTGCTTCGCCCATGCGGTGGATCGCGTGGTCCTGACGGGGGCCAGTTGTGGGGATTTTGTGGGGATCTTGACCTGCGCGGGCACTGCCTGCGTCATGGCGTTCTCTCGCTTCCTGCATAAGTGCAGGTGAGAGGACTGACCGCCAGGGCAAAAGAAACGCCCCGAACGCGACTCGAACGCGTGACCTACCGCTTAGGAGGCCGATCGTGGTACATGACGTACGACGTCCCGGGCCAGGTGACGGCTGCCCCGGGACACCGCGCCTTCATTAGAAACCGAGCCAGCCGAGGATTCCCTTCTGGCGGCCGCCCTTCCTCTTACCCGCGTCGGAGCGCTTGCGCCGCCACTGGCCGTTAGCAGTGCGCGCCCGAGGCTGCCTGCTGCCCCCGGGACTCGGAACGTGCGGGATACGTCCCGCTCTCCTGTCGGTCATGCCTTCAGTCCTTCCCGTTGAAGTGATGCAGCGAACACTACATCACCTACTACATCGACTGATGCCGCCTCTATACTAAGGTCATGACTCCCGAGGAGGCCGAAGCCGCGCTGCAGGCGTGGGCGACTGTCCAGCGCGACGAACTCATCCAGACCGCTCACCAGGCCGGGGTCGGCAAGAACCGGATCCACGCCGTAACCGGAATCGCGCGGACGACCATAGATCGCATACTGGAGACCCCGGTCGGCGCCCCACTGCAGCGGATCACCGCCTACCTGGAGAAGTTCACTGGCGAGTGGCCGCGCTACGGCCGCGCGTGGTACGGGCAGCGAATCATGGCCAGCGCCTACACCGTCGAGCAGATTGCGAGCGCGCTCCTAGCGGATCCCGGGTTCAGGGTCCTCAAGCTCGGCACGTGGCTCAGCACCCCGTCGCGCGAGCTGATGACGGAAACGGTCGTCGCGCTCTCGTCGCCCCTCTACCAGCAGGACGCCGACCTGCTGGTAGAGGCGCTCCTACTTGCCGCGCAAAGGCAGCACGAGGAAGCGCGGCAGAAGATCGCCTTCGGCCTCCTTGGCGCGACGGCACTGGCGATCGCTCTCGGATCTTCCCGGGGAACCTGAGCAGGCCGAGAGATCAACATCCAGTCCCGAGGCCTCACTCTATGGCGCGATCGCGCCCGGCTCCTCGTTGGCGGTCCGGAGTGGTTACTCGGTGGCGGTGCGGGCGCGGTCGAGGACGCCGGCGGTGGTGCCGACGTACATGTCGAGCGTGATGCGGTAGTTGGAGTGCCCGGCCATGCGGGACACGTCGGTGGCGTCGAGCTTCCACGTGAACAGCGCGGTGGTGCAGAACACGTGCCGCAGGCTGTGCCACGTCCACGCCCCCTCACCGGAGGCGTCGCGCCACCCGGCGGCCAGGTAGGCGCGCTTGAGGACGTTGCGGCTGAAGTTGGACGACCGCCAGTGCTTCCCCGTAGGCGACGGGAAGACCAGCCCGAGCGGGTTGGTCCCTGCCGCCTGCTCGGCACGGGCGGCCTCGATCCGGGCGGCGAGCCGCTCGGCGAGCGGATAGCCGCCAGGCGCGCGGCGCGGGATAGATCGTCCTGCGGTGCTTGCGGTTCTTCGGCGCCTCGACGTACAGGTGCCCGGCGACCTCGACGACCTTGCGGTCCACCGTGATGACGCGGGCGGCCTGGTCGACCTGCGGAATGGTGAGGGCGACCAGCTCGCCCCAGCGCAGCCCGCTGTAGGCGGCGGTATACGCCATCAGCTCGTCCCGCTCGCCGTGCCGCCCGACGGCCAGGGCGCGACCGAGCCGGCCGATGTCGCCGTCGGACGGGATCTCGGCAGGGTCGACCCACAGCACCGACTCCCCCGCCACGCTCACCGCGGGCGCGGGCAGCGACCGGTCGCCGGCCTGCCAGTGCACCTTCGAAAGCCGGGGGTTGGCCAGGTAGCCGCCGTCCACGCCGGCACTGACCAGGGCCGAGATCATGCCCTGGACCCGCGCCCCCTCCCCCGCCGTCGGCGCGGCGTTGACGATCGCCTGCATGTGCGCGGCCTTGATGTCCTGGCAGGTGACCGCAGCGATGACCGGCGCGGCGAACCGCTCGCACAGCCGACGCTGCGTATGCGCGTGCTTGCGCGACCACCGCCGGCCGACGGGCAGCCGGTCGGGGTCCAGGTACCAGGCGATCAGGTCCGCACCGGGCCGCTCCATGTTCGGCGCGTCGACCTGCAGCCGCTCGGTGACCTTCTCCAGCTTCGCGGCCAGCTTCTCCTCGCTGGCCGCCTCGCACTGGCGCCGCTCGCCGTTCTCGTGCCAGACAGCCCGCCACCGGCCCCCTCCGGGACCGGGCCGGGTACACGGTGATGCCGTTCTCGAGCTCGATGACCTCGCCGCCGCCGCGGGTGGCGGCGCGCCCGGTCCCGCTCAGCGAGGGCCTGGCGCGGGCGCCGGGCGGCCGTTCTTCGCCCGCGACGCCAGCGGGCGAGCCGGGACCCGGCCACGACGCAGGTTGTGGGGAATCTGTGGGGATCTTGAAGATGACGGCCGGTGCCTGCGTCATGAGAGTGTCTCTCTTCCTGCATAATCGCAGGTGAGAGGGCTGGCAAGCCGAGAACAAGGAAGCTCCCGCGCTTGGACTCGAACCAAGAACCTGCCGGTTAACAGCCGGCTGCTCTGCCAATTGAGCTACGCGGGACCGTCGAGCAACGTCAGGTCCGGCGTGGCCGTCCCATCGGGTGCTGCGGCTAAATCGTAGCGCACCCCGTGGGGTGCGCGAGACACCAGGAACGCCCGGCAGGCATAGGTTGGGCCTAGCGGGGAAGGTCTTGGCCAGTCACGCTTCGAATACGGAGGATCGCCACATGGGGTTCGCGCGCACCACCTTCGTGGCCGGGATCGCCGTCGGCTTCATCGCCGGCACTGGGCCGGCCGCGAGTATTACGACCGTATCGTCAAGTACAGCCGGATGGCCGTCAACAGCCCGCCGGTGCAGCGAGCGGGCCACGCCGTCGCGGCGAAGGCCGCTGAGTTCGGCAAGTCCGCCGCCGGCAAGGCCTCCGCGACCGCCGACGGCGCGGCCAAGAAGGCCCGTAACCGGGTCGCGAAGGTCAACGTGCCGAAGGTATCGCAAGCTCGGCAAGCCGGGCTGGCGGTCCGGCACGGCCGCCTCGGACACGCCACCGGTCGCCACCCAGCCGTCGGTCAACGGCGGCCGCAAGACTACTTCGCGCAACGACTAGCCCGTCGGCTGGCGGGGAACGGCGGGACCGTTGCGAATGGGTCCTGAACCCTAATCCAGGTACTCCCGCAGGAGCAGCGCCCGGCTCGGGTGGCGGAGCTTGGCGAGGGTCTTCGACTCAATCTGCCGGATCCGCTCCCGCGTGACGCCGAATTCCCGGCCGACCTCCTCCAGCGTCCGCGGGTGCCCGTCCATGAGGCCGAAGCGCAGCTGAATGATCCGCTGCTCGCGGTCCGAGAGGTCGCAGAGCACCCGGTCAAGCTGGTCCTGCAGCATGATGAACGCGGCGGCCTCGATCGGCACGACGGCGTCCGCGTCCTCGATGAAGTCGCCGAGGTCGGATTCTTCCTCCCCGATCGGCGACTGCAGCGAGACCGGCTCCTGGGCGATCCGCTGGATCTCGGCGACCCGGTCGGCCTCGATGCCCATCTCGGCGGCGATCTCATCGACGGTCGCCTCCCGGCCGAGCTCCTGGTGCAGCTGGCGGGTCACGCGGGCGAGCTTGTTGATCGTCTCTACCATGTGCACCGGCACCCGGATGGTGCGCGCCTGGTCGGCGATCGCGCGGGTGATGGCCTGCCGGATCCACCAGGTGGCGTAGGTGGAGAACTTGTAGCCCCGGGTGTAGTCGAACTTCTCCACCGCGCGGATCAGCCCCAGGTTTCCCTCCTGGATCAAGTCCAGGAAGACCAGGCCCCGGCCGATGTAGCGCTTGGCGATGGAGACGACGAGCCGCAGGTTGGCCTCGATGAGCCGCTGCTTGGCCCGCACGCCGTCGGCGGCCAGCCATTCCAGGTCGGCCCGCTGGGCGCCGAACAGCGGGTAGCCGCCGCTCAGCTTCTCGTCGGCGAACAAGCCGGCCTCGATCGTCTTGGCCAGCTCCACCTCGTCCTCGGCGGTCAGCAGCGGCACGCGGCCAATCTCGCGGAGGTAGATGCGGACGAGGTCGTTGGTCTGCGCCGTGCGACCGCGGGTGTCCGTCACCTCCGCCGGGTCGGCCGTATCCGACAGGTGAGCGTCGTCGGCGTCGTCGTCGGCCCCGGGGGCCGCCTCCGCCACCTCGATCCCCTCATCGGCAAGGATGCGCATAACCCCGTCTAGCGCGTCGGGGGTCAGCTCGACCCGGTCTATCGCGGCGGTGACGTCCCCCATCGTCACGGAGCCCCGGGCGCGCCCAAGCGCCACGAGGTCGGTCATTTGCTGTGCTAGCGATGGTCCGCTCGTTAGTACGGTCAGGCTCACACAGACAGTGTGCGTCACTGGCGGCTAGTTTCGGGGGACCCAATTTTGGCCGTCATGTAACGTGCCTGAAACCTGCGCCCTCGCGGCGTCAGCCGCCGGTCGCCCGCCGCAGCAGGGCCTGGCGGCGCTGCTCAAGGGCCATCAGGTCGCCGAAGAGCCTGCCGTACTCCGCCTGCTCGTCCACCGGGTTCATCCGCTGCAGCCGCGCCTTGGCCACCGTGATCTGGCGGCCGATGGCGAGCTCGGCGACGCGCGCGAGTACTACCTCGACGTACGCCCCGTCAATGTCGCCGGTCACCTGGACCTGCTCTACGACCAGCTCGCGCAGGAACGCCCGCGCCCGGTCGTCGGCGGCCTCCTCGATGAGCCTGGCCGCCCAGTCCCTTGCCCGCCCGGCACCGGTCACACCGCCGCACCTGGCGATGAGGGCGGCGAGCCGCTGGTGGGCCGGGACGCTGAACGCGTCGGTGCCGAGGTCGTCGAACGCGGGGCCGGCCAGCGCGGGCACCTGAACAGCAAGCTTCAACGACTCCCGTTCGACGCGCAGCACGGGGTCCGAGCGGTCGTACCGCTCCTCGGCGGCCGGCCTCTGCCGCGCTGGCCGGCCGCTCCGGCCCGCCGTCGGCCGGGCTGCCTTGGCCGCCACCGGGCTGTCCCCTGCCCGCTGCCTCCTGGGCCGGACGGAGCCGGCCCGCCGGCCCGGTGCGCTGGGCGGCCTTGCGCGATGCCTCCCTGACCCGCTGGAGGACGAATCGCTCGTTCATGAGGCCGAGCCAGCGGTCGAGGTTGACGGCGTACCGCTGGCGCAGGCCGACGTCCTTGATCCGGCCGACGATGGGGGCCGCCTCGTCGAGCGCGGCGAGCTGCCCCTCCGAGGTGTCGAGGTTGTGCCTGCTCAAGGCGCTGCGGATGGCGAACTCAAACAGCGGGACGCGGCGCGCGACGAGGTCACGGACGGCCGCCTCGCCGTGCTTGAGCCGCAGGTCGCACGGGTCGAGCCCATCGGGCTGCACGGCGACGAAGGTCTGCGTGGCGAACTTCTCCTCGAGGCTGAACGCCCTGATGGCGGCCTTGCGCCCGGCGGCGTCCCCGTCGAAGGTGAAGATGACCTCGCCGTCGGACCCCTCGGTGTCCATGATCAGCCGCCGCAGGACCTTCACGTGGTCCTCGCCGAACGACGTGCCGCAGGTGGCGACCGCCGTTGGCACCCCGGACAGGTAGCAGGCCATCACGTCGGTGTACCCCTCGACGATGACCGCCTGCCTCCTTCTTCGCGATCTCCCGCTTGGCGAGGTCCGCCCCGTACAGCACCTGGCCCTTCTTGAACAGGGGCGTTTCTGGGGTATTGAGGTACTTCGGGCTGTCGTCGCCGGAGTCGAGCTTGCGCGCGCCGAACGCGATCGTCTCCCCGGTCAGGTCCCGGATCGGCCACATGAGCCGCCCGCGGAACATGTCGATCAGGCCCCGCTGTGCCGCGGCGCGCCAGCCCGGCCTTCGTCGAGCTCGTCGTCGGTGAAGCCCCTGCCCCGCAGGTGCTTCGTCAGCTCATCCCAGGCCCTGGGCGAGTGCCCCATGCCGAACTTCTCGGCGTCGGCGAGGTCGAAGCCGCGCTGGCTGAGGAACTCCCGTCCCGGGCTGGCGTCCGGCGCGGTGCGCGAGGCGCTCGGCGTAGAACTCGGCGGCGGCCCGGTGCGCCTCGGTCAGCCGCCGCCGCTGCCCGGTTTCCTGCCCGGGAACGTACCCGCCCTGCTCGTACCGCAGCTGGATATTGGCGCGGGCGGCCAGCCGCTCGATGGCCTCGGTGAACGTCAGGTGCTCGATCTCCTGGACGAACTTGATGACGTCGCCGCCGGCCCCGCAGGAGAAGCAGTGGTACAAGTCCTTGCCCGGCGTCACGTTGAAGGACGGCGTCCGCTCGTCGTGGAACGGGCACAGCCCCTTCAGGTTGCCGCCGCCCGCCGGCCGCAACTGGATGTACTCCCCGATCACGTCCGCGATCGGGGAGCGCTCGCGAACCACCGCGATGTCCTCCTGGCGGATGCGCCCAGCCATGCCCGCCTCCGATCCGGTTTGCCCCAGTGTCGCCTGTTGCCAGCGTGATCGTCACGCTCCCAGCGGCGCCGTCGCCGGCGGCGCCCGCTGGCTCCCGCGTGACTCCCGTTGCCAGGAGATTCTAGCCGCGGGCGGCGACACTTCCCGGATGTCTGGTTAGCGACGCCGGCGGTGGCGGCCAAAACCCGTTGCGGCGCGCGGGAATCGTGCGGGAGGCTGCTGAGATCTGGGCAGCGCCGCACGGGAATGGCAGGCGCAAACCCTCGCCGCACGGCGCGGCTGTACCCTGGGATGGGCGTGGCCCCGTGGCTGGAGGCGCTGCCGGGCAAAGCGTGACGGGCCTCCGCAACCCGGTCACCTCCGTTAGCCGACACGCCTGGTTCCCATGCCTAAGTCCCGCCGCGCGCGGGAATCCTCCCGTTGGCATCCGCCCAGGTGGTGTGGTGGTTCCGGTGAAATTTGGGGGTGTTTCATGGGCGATCTCCTCGTGCTCTGGGACGTGGACGGCACGCTGCTGAACGCTGGCGGGGTCGGCGGCGGCCTGTACGAGACGGTGTTCTCGTCGATGTTCGGCCGGTCCTGCGAGAAGCTGGCGCCGATGGCCGGGCGCACCGACCGCGCGATCATCCTCGAGACGCTGGAGATGGCGGGCATCTCCGAGCCGCGCCGTCATGTTGACCCGTTCATCGAGGGACTGCGGTCGCATGCGCCGCACATTTACGAGGCTGTCCAGCGGCAGGGCCGTGCCCTTCCCGGCGCGGCGGAGGCGATCACGGCGATCGCCTCCGCCACGGTCGGGAAGTCGACGATCGGCTTCGCGGTGCCGGGCACCGCCCTCCCTGCCCCCGATGCCGCCGGCGGCAGCCCGGTACCCAGCGGCCCCGCATCCAACGGCCGGGCGCCTCACGGGCCGGTACCGAACGGGTCGGCGTCTGGCGGGCCGGGCGGGCAAGGGCGCCGGCACGGACGGAGCGGCGGGAACCGGGAGGGCGGTCAGCGTCATCGCGTCGCCTGCCCGGCCGGTTACCCCGGCCGTTGCCGCCAGCGCCTTCATCGCGGCGTCGGGCACGCCGTTCAGCGCCCCGTCCGCCGCCAGCCCGGCGACTGGCCCGGGCGCTGGCCCGCTCACGCCCGTGGCCATGGCAACGGCTGCCCCTGCCACCGGTCCCGACCCGCTCAAGGCCGCCGTGCCCGCCGGGGGTGCCCCCGTCACTGCCGCCAGCGCGCCCGCGCCCGCCGGGCCGGGCGCGACTGCCGCCGCTGCCCCTGCTGCCGCTCCCTCCGCCACGGTGGCTCCGGCACCTGCCGCGCCGTCCGCGCCTCCGGTGTCCCCGGCTCCCCCGGCGCCCTTCGCGCCGGGCGGCGGGACGCCCCCCGCCGGCACCGGGCCCGCTCCCGCGTTCCCGGTGGTGACCCCTGCCCCCCTCGACCCGCGCCGGGCGAGCGGCACCACCGCCATCACGTCCACCGCTCCTGCTTCCGACTCCGCGGCCGCCGCCGCCCGCGCGCCCGCGCAGCCCACCCCGGGCGCGCGCAGGCGTCCCCCGGCCGCGCGGGTCTACCAGTCGGTCCTGACCGGCAACGTGCGGCCGCTCGCGGAGGTCAAGCTGGCCGCGGTCGGGCTGCGCCACCCGCTCGACCTGTGCATCGGGGCGTACGGCGACGACCACGAGGTTCGCTCGGAAGCTCATCCACCTCGCCCGGCGGCGGGCTCGCGCCGTCCACGGCCACGCCTCGTCCGACTTCAGCGGCACTGCCACGATCGTGGTCGGCGACACCCCGCTGGACATCGAGGCGGCCCTCGAGGCGGGTGCCCGCGCGGTGGGCGTCGCGACCGGCGGGTACTCGGCCAAGGCCCTGGAGAAGGCCGGCGCGCACGCGGTCCTGACGGACCTGACCAACACGGCCGCCGTCCTCACCGCGCTGCTGTCGTGACCCGTTATCGGTAAAAGTTTGGGTTTTACGGTGCTCCACCCCCGTAAAACCCAAACGTTCTATCGGGGAATCGCTCCTGGCCGCGACGGCGTCAGGAGCACAGGCGGCGGTGCCAGGCGATCGCTGAGGTGTCGGTGAGCGAGGCGACCTGGTCGATGACGACGCGCCGGCGCTCGACGTCGGACACCGCGCGGTCCCAGGACGGGCGCAGCACCGGGTCGAGGGTCGCCGGGGCGCCCGCGGCGATCTCCAGCGCCAGCTCGGTGATCACCTCGCGCTCGCCCGCCTGCTGTGCCGCGGCGCCCGCCCTGCCCATCACGTAGTGCGCCGCCACGGCCTTGAGCAGCGCGCACTCCATCAGCTGCCGCCTGGGCACGATGAGGTCCGCCGCGTAGCGGGTGAGGCGCGGGCCGGGACGGGCTGGTGCCGGCGGCCGAGGCGGCGAGGGTCGCCGCCTCGGCCGCCGCGCAGAACCGGCCGACGAGCTCGCTGGTCAGGTTCTTGAGCGCGGCTAGGGCGTCCAGGCCGCCGTCGTAGGAGAACCGCCAGACGGGCAGCTCCATGAACTCCTGCGAACACCGCCTCCAGCTCCGCCGCCGTCGCCAGCCACTCCGGCTTGCAGTAGGAGCTGAGCGCGATCCCGGCGATCACGGCACGCTCCGCCGCCGTGCGCAGGCCGGGCATCGTGATGAGGCCCGCGTACAAGCCGTCCTCGACGTCGTGCACCGAGTAGGCGACGTCGTCGGCCCAGTCCATCACCTGTGCCTCCAGGCAGCGCCGCCCGTCGAGCGCGCCCTTCCGGATCCAGCTGAACACGGGCAGGTCGGACTCGTAGGCGCCGTACTTGCCTGAAGTCCCGGCCCACGGGTACTTGAGGGCGGCATCGAGGGCCGCGCGCGCCAGGTTGAGGCCCGCGCCGGGGACCTTCGGCTCCAGGCGGGTCAGCAGCCGCAGCGACTGGGCATTGCCCTCGAAGCCGCCGCAGGCCAGCGGGCCGTCGGCGGAGGCCAGGGCGGCCAGCGCGGTCTCCCCGTTGTGGCCGAACGGCGGATGGCCGATGTCGTGCGCCAGGCACGCGGCGTCCACGAGGTCCGGGTCGCACCCGAGCGCGCGCGCCGAGCTCGCGGCCGATCTGCGCGCACTCCAGGGAGTGGGTGAGCCGGGTCCGGGGAAAATCCCCGGACCCGGCCCGGACGATCTGCGTCTTCGCCGCTAGCCGGCGCAGCGCGGAGCTGTGCAGTACGCGCGCGCGGTCCCGCTGGAACGGGGTGCGCCCGGACGACTTCGGCGGCTCGGGAACCCAGCGCTCGGTGTCGTGTGGGCCATATGGGTCGTGCTCGCCAGCAGAGGAGGTCACATCACCTAGTGTCGCTGCCGGCGCTGGAGACCGCAGCGCGACCTGCCTCAAGCCGGGCGATCGGGACGCGGAACGGCGAGCACGACACGTAGTCAAGCCCGGCCTCGTGGAAGAACCAGACGGACGCCGGGTCGCCGCCGTGCTCGCCGCAGACGCCGAGGTGGATGCCCGGCCGGGTCGCGCGCCCCTCGGCCACGGCGATGCGGATCAGCCTTCCGACGCCGTCGCGGTCGATCGTCTCGAACGGCGACACACTGAAGATCCCCATGGTGATGTACGGGCTGACGAACGCGCCCTCTACGTCATCGCGGGAGAATCCCCACGTCATCTGGGTCAGGTCGTTGGTGCCGAAGGAGAAGAATTCCGCCGCGTGCGCGATCTCCCCGGCCGTGAGGGCAGCCCGGGGCACCTCGATCATCGTGCCGATCGGGACGTGGACATCGACGCTGGCCTCCGCCTTGACGGCGGCCAGCACCCGCTCGGCCCGCTCGCGGCTGATCTCCATCTCCTGCACCGTGGCGGTCAGCGGGATCATGATCTCCGGCCGGGGGTCGCGGCCCGCCCCCGCCAGCTCGGCGGTGGCGCGGGCGATGGCCCGTACCTGCATGTCGAGCAGGCCGGGGATGAGCAGGACCAGCCGGACGCCGCGCAGGCCGAGCATGGGGTTTTCCTCGTGCAGCCGGCGAACCGCCTCCAGGAGCTTCTTGTCCGCGGGTGTCGCGGTCTCGCCCTCCAGGGCCACCCGCACCGACAGGTCGGTCAGGTCGGGCAGGAACTCGTGCAGCGGCGGGTCGATGAGCCGGATCGTGACGGGCAGCCCGTCCATCGCCCGCAGGATCTCGACGAAGTCGTCGCGCTGCAGCGGCTCCAGCGCGTCGAGCGCGGCCTGGCGCTGCTCGGCGGTCTCCGCGAGGATCAGGCGCTCGACCAGCTCGCGGCGCTCGCCGAGGAACATGTGCTCGGTGCGGACGAGGCCGACGCCGCCGGCCCCGAACCGGCGGGCCCGGGCGCAGTCCGGCCCGTTGTCCGCGTTGGCCCGGACTCCCAGGCGACGCTTGCCGTCCGCGTGCGTCATGAGCCGGTGCACCGCCGCGACGAGCTCATCGGCATCCGGTGCCAGGCCGTCCTCGAAGTACTGCACGACGTCGGACGCGACCACGGGAACCTCGCCCAGGTACACCTCGCCGGAGGTGCCGTCGATGGAGATGACGTCGCCCTCGGCCACGACCACGCCGCCGGGCGCGGTGAAGCGCCTGCCGGGGATGTCGACCTTGAGCTCCTCGGCGCCGCAGACGCAGGTCTTGCCCATGCCGCGGGCCACCACCGCGGCGTGCGAGGTCTTGCCGCCCCGGCTGGTCAGCACGCCCTTGGCGGCGATCATGCCGTTCAGGTCGTCCGGGTTGGTCTCGCGGCGGACGAGGATGACCGCCTCCCCGGCGTCGCTGCCAGCGTGACGGCGCGGGCCGAGTCGAAGACGACCTTGCCCACGGCCGCGCCGGGCGACGCGCTGACGCCCTTGGTGATCCAGTGAACGGCGCCTCCGGAGGTGTCGAAGCGCGGGAACATCAGCCGCGCCAGCTCGCCGCCGGACACCCGGGTGAGTGCCTCGTCCATGTCGATGAGGCCCTGGTCCACCAGCTGGGTCGCGATCCGGAACGCCGCCGCGGCGGTTCGCTTGCCGACCCGGGTCTGCAGCATCCACAGCTTGCCGCGCTCGATGGTGAACTCGATGTCGCACAGGTCCCGGTAGTGGCCCTCCAGCGTGGCCATGATCGACATCAGCTCGTCGTAGGACTGCCTTGTCGATGCGCTCCAGGTCCTGCAGCGGCACGGTGTTGCGGATGCCGGCCACGACGTCCTCGCCCTGCGCGTTCTGCAGGTAGTCGCCGTAGACGCCCTGCGCGCCCGTCGCCGGGTCCCGGGTGAACGCCGACCCCGGTGCCGGAGTCGTCGCCCAGGTTGCCGAAGACCATCGCGACGATGTTGACCGCGGTGCCGAGGTCGGCGGGGATGCGCTCCTGCCGCCGGTACAGAATGGCGCGCTCGGCGTTCCATGAGTCGAAGACGGCCCGGATCGCCAGGTCCATCTGCTCGCGCGGGTCCTGCGGGAAGTCGCGGCCGGCCTGCTCGCGCACGATCTCCTTGTAGGCCTGCGTCAGGTTCCGCAGGTCCTTGGCGTCCAGGCCGGTGTCCGACGCCGCTCCGCTGGCCTCCTTCGCGGCCTCGATCGCGCGCTCGAAGTGCGCGCCGTCGATCCCCAGGACCGTCTTGCCGAACATCTGGATCAGCCGCCGGTAGGAGTCCCACGCGAATCGCTCGTTGCCCGCCTGCTTGGCCAGTCCCTGCACCGACTCGTCGGACAGGCCGATGTTCAGGACGGTGTCCATCATGCCGGGCATCGAGAACTTCGCCCCGGACCGGACGCTGACCAGCAACGGGTCGGCAGGGTCACCGAGCGCTGCGCCCCATCGCCTTCTCGATGGCGGCGAGGTGGCCGGCGACCTCCTCGTCGAGGCCCTCGGGCGTGCTTCCGTGCCGGAGGTAATGCCGGCACGCGTCCGTGGTAATGGTGAAGCCGGACGGCACGGGAAGGCCGAGATTCGTCATCTCGGCGAGGTTGGCCCCCTTGCCGCCAAGAAGGTCCTTGAGGTCCTTGTTGCCCTCAGTGAAGTCGTACACGAACTTTTGCACTGCACGCTCCTCGCGCCGGGTGAGGTCCCGTTGTACGGGTCACTACCCAGCTCAGCTCCGTCTATGAAATTTGACTATACTCAGATGTTAAGTTTTCGCGAAGCCCGCAATAGTGTGTTATTAAACACTGTGTAGGCAATTGGTATAGACCGATGAAATAATTGGTGTAGACCGCTGGTATAGACCTGACAATAACGAGGCTCTCCATTTAGCAAGCCTTGGGTAATTTCCCGGTCAGGCAGGGCAACCCCGGCGGCGCGCCACCGCCCCGTGCTCGGCCCGCGCGGGCAACGCGTCCCTCTGGTGGGCGAGCCCCGACGGAAGGACCGTCATCGGGCAGGTGAGCTACCCCGGGCACAACGAGGTGGGCGTCTTCTCCGGCGGCGCGTGCACTCCGCTGCCAGCGCTCGGCGCCAACCCCGCCGCGGCCTTCTGACCGTCTGGTAAGAAAGTTCGCGTGCCCAGGCAACGTGGAGCGGTCCGTGGCGTCTCTGGCTCGTGGACATAGTGGACGCCGACCCGGGGGCGGCGCGGCGCCCGCACGGGCCGCCCGGCGCGGATGCCGCCGAGGCCGTCACGGCGCTGTACCGGGCGCACGCGGTCGGCCTGATCAGGCTGGCCATCATCATGCTCGGCGACCGCGCGGCGGCCGAGGACGTGGTGCAGGAGGCATTCCTCGGCCTTTACCGGCACTGGGGCGGGTTGTGCGGCCCGGCCGCGACCGGACCGTACCTGCGAACCGCCGTGCTCAACGGCTGCCGCTCCGCGCTGCGGCGGGACAGCAGGCGGGATCGCCGGGAGCGAGCGCACGGCTGGTCCGGGCCGGACTGGAACACCGCCGAGTACCAGGTGCTGCTGGCGGAGGAGCACCGGGCGACGCTCGCGGCGATCCGGCGACTACCCGACCGGCAACGGGAGGCGCTGGTGCTGCGCTTCTACCTCGACATGCCAGAAGAGCACGTGGCCGCGGCCATGGGCATCAGCCGCGGCACCGTCAGGTCCGCCACGTCCCGCGCGCTCGCCGCGCTCGCCCGGATGCTGCGGGAAGGAGATCAGTGATCATGATGGAAGACGCGGCCCGAATGAAAGAAGGCGCCCGTGCCGCCATGCGGGCGATCGCCGGGACCGTCGCCGACGCCCCGCCACTGCACCTGCCTCCGTCCCTGGGCATGCCAGAGCCCCGGCGTCGCCGCCACGGGCCGGGGCACGCGCCGGGTCACCGGGACCGCCACGCGCGGTGGCTCGCCCCGCTCGCGGCGGCCGCCTGCATTGTCGTGATCGCGGCCGGGCTGGTCGCCGCCCGCGCGCATGACGAGTCCCGCTCGCCCCGCCCGGTGCCGTCGTCGGCCGGCCCGGTCCCCGGCTACTACGCCGCGCTCACCCACCCGCCGGACACGGCCACGCCCAACCAGCTGATCGTCGGGAACGCGGTGACGGGACAGGCGCTCGCGCGGCTCGCCCCGCCCGCCGGCACCACGTTCGCCGGGCTGACGGGGGCGGGTGATGACCGGACGTTCGCCGTGGAGACTCAGCCGTTCCCCCAGCCGCTCCCGGCCGGCAGGCCCGCGATCCCCGATACCGCCGGCGACGGGTACACCGCGAGCGATGCCGCGATCGTTCTGCCGCGGACCTGGTACCTGCTTCGGGTGGACCCGTCGGCCGCGGTGCCGGCCCGGCTGGCGAGGATTCCCGTGCCGTCAACGCCGGCCGGCCAGGAGGTGACCGCGCTCGCGTTGTCGCCGGACGGGTCGAAGCTGGCCCTGGCTATCCAGACGCATCAGCCCAAGGGATACAAGGGGGTGTACCTGGCCCCCCAGCTACTGCGCGTCTACTCAGTAGCAACAGGCGCGGTCCTGCGCACCTGGTCGACGACTCAGGGGTCCATCGACTCCGGCGACTTCACGCCGGACAACGGCACCACGATGAGCTGGCGACCGGACGGGAACCACCTGGCGGTCTTCGTCAACTCGGATTCCCCGGCCCTGCGCGTACTGGACGTGCGCTCCGCGGGCGGCGACCTGGCCACGGCAGGGACCCAGCTCACCACGGGGTACAGCGCCAGCTGCACCCGCTCGCCCTGGGCGGGCTACGCCCCCGTGCTGCTGGCGCCGGATGGAACCACGCTGGTGTGCGCCTGGTACGACGACACGGCTGCACCTGGCCTGGAGAGGGCCCCGCATAGCTGCGCGGCGATCACGTTGCTGGCGGGGATCGCCGACTACCCTCTGTCAGCCCCGGCGGCGGCCTCGCGGCCGGGAACGGCCTGGCAGCCCTGGCGGCCGTCGCGGACCATGATCACCTACAGCGTGAAAGCAGACTGCGGTGCCTCTACTCGGCCGCAGCTCGCCTGGAGCAGCCCGGACGGCGGCCAGGTGATCGCCTACCTGCCGTCCCCTGGCCCGGGCTGGGGGCTGTACCGTCCCGGCGGCTACACCCGGCTGCGCGTCGCGAGCGTTCCTGACCCGCACTACGTCGCCTGGTAGCCGCCGTCCCGCGAGGGTTCCCCTCGCAGCCGGGGTAGATGTCAGTTCGGCTGCGGTTACCCGGCCGGCTAGGAGCGTCGCGCGCGCAAACCGGCACAATAGTGGGAAAGTTGCTCACTGGCGAGCGTGACCGCGAGCCGTAGGAGGGCGCATGGCCACCATCGGGTTGCTGCATCCGGGTGAGATGGGGGCCGCCGTCGGCGGCTGCCTCGTGTCGGTCGGCCACACGGTCCTCTGGGATCCCGACGGGCGCAGCCGCGCCACCACCGGCCGGGCGCTCGGCGCCGGGCTCGACGGCGCCGGCCTGGCCGCGGTACTCGGCCGCAGTTCCGTGATCTTGTCCGTCTGCCCGCCGCACGCGGCCCTCGACGTCGCTCATCAGGTCGCCGGGAGCGGCTTCGGCGGCGTGTACGTGGACGCCAACGCCGTCTCGGTCGCCACCGCCCAGCAGGTCGCCGCCGTCGTGAGCGCCGGCGGCGCCAGTTACGTGGACGGCGGGATCATCGGGCCGCCGCCGGACGCCTCCGGGCATACCCGGCTGTACCTGTCGGGCAAGCGCGCCGCCGAGGTCCAGGTGCTCTTCCGGCGCTCGGCGCTGGACGCGCGCATCGCCGAGGGGCCGCTGTACGCCGCGTCCGCGACCAAGATGGCCTACGCCGCGTGGACCAAGGGCACCTCAGCGCTGCTGCTCGCGTGCCGGGCGCTGGCCCGCGCCGAGGGCGTCGAGCGGACCCTTCTCGCCGAATGGGCGCTGTCCCAGCCCGGGCTGGCCGAGCAGTCCGAGCAGGCAGCCTTGTCGGCCGCGCTCAAGGGCTGGCGCTGGATCGGCGAGATGGACGAGATCGCGGCCGCGATGGCCGACGCCGGGCTGCCGCCAGGATTCCACGAGGCGGCCGCCGACGTCTACGACCGGACCTCCCATACCGCCCCCGCCCCGGCGGCGGACGGGCGGGCGGGCGCGGCCCGGTCAGGGTCGCCGGCCCCGGGCGGACCGGGCCGGCGACCCTGGACGCCGTCATCAGCGCCCTGACGTAAGCCAGCTCACCCTCGGGGAACTACCAGGCGGGCAGCAACTCGGCCAGGTAGCCGGGGAGGGCGTCGATGCCGACGCGCTCCTGCTTCATCGAGTCCCGCTCGCGCACGGTCACCGCCTGGTCTTCCAGTGAGTCGAAGTCGACGGTGACGCAGAACGGCGTGCCGACCTCGTCCTGGCGGCGGTAGCGGCGGCCGATCGCGCTCGCGTCATCGAAGTCCGTCGTCCACCGCTTGCGCAGCATCGCGGCGATGTCGCGGGCCTTCGGCGACAGGTCGGCGTTCCTCGACAGCGGCAGGACCGCGACCTTGACCGGCGCGAGCCGCCGGTCAATGCGGAGCACGGTGCGCTTTTCCATCTCGCCCTTGGCGTTCGGCGCCTGGTCCTCGGCGTAGGCGTCCATGAGGAACGTGAGCGCGCCCCGGTCCACGCCGGCCGCGGGCTCGATGACGTACGGGATGTACCGCTCGCCCGACTCCTGGTCGAGGTAGGTCAGGTCCACCTTGGAGGCCGCCTGGTGGGTGGACAGGTCGAAGTCCGTCCGGCTGGCGATGCCCTCAAGCTCGCCCCACTCCGAGCCGACGAAGTCGAACCGGTACTCGATGTCGACGGTGCGCTTGGCGTAGTGGGACAGCTTGTCCTTGGGGTGCTCGTACAGCCGCAGGTTGTCCTTGCGGATGCCGAGGTCGGTGTACCAGGCGAGGCGCTGGTCGATCCAGTACTGGTGCCACTCCTCGTCGGTCCCCGGCTTGACGAAGAACTCCATCTCCATCTGCTCGAACTCGCGGGTCCTGAAGATGAAGTTGCCCGGCGTGATCTCGTTGCGGAACGACTTGCCGACCTGGCCGATGCCGAACGGGACCTTCTTGCGGCTGGTCCCGAGCACGTTCTTGTAGTTGACGAAGATGCCCTGCGCGGTCTCCGGGCGCAGGTAGGCCAGGCCGCTGGAGTCCTCGACCGGGCCGAGGTGGGTGCGGAGCATGCCGTTGAACTGGCGGGGCTCGGTGAACGTGCCCTTGTTGCCGCAGTTCGGGCAGTTGAGGTCGGCCAGGCCATGCTCGGCTCGTGGCCGTGCTTCTCGGCGTACTCCTCGATCAGGTGGTCGGCGCGGAACCGCTTGTGGCACGACTGGCACTCGGTCAGCGGATCGGTGAACTCGGTGACATGACCGCTGGCCTGCCACACCTCGGGGGCGAGGATGACCGAGGAATCGAGGCCGACGATGTCGTCCCGCTCCTGGACCATGTACCGCCACCACTGGCGCTTGATGTTGTTCTTCAGCTCGACTCCGAGCGGGCCGTAGTCCCAGGCTGCCCGAAGGCCCCCGTAGATCTCGCTGGACGGGTACACGAAGCCCCGTCGCTTGCTCAGGTTGACGACGGCGTCAAGGCGGTCACTGCGTATGGCCATCGGGCTTCTCCATCCGGCTGGCGGTCGGCGGGCGCGCTCTCGTGGTTCGGCGACAGGGAGCGGCGGTGTAACTCAGCGGGCGTGCCCTACAGCCTGACTGGCAGGGCGCGCCGGCGTCACGGAGCCTTAGCTTATGAGTCCGCGATCCGTTATGCGAACTGGTTACCGCTAGCGTGCTCCATCCGCGCGCCTTCAGCGCGCTACCGGGCCGGCGACGATGTCGCTGTCGATGTTCAGCTTGTAGCCGCCGATCTCGGCGTTGTGCGGTCCCTGGAACTGCTTGGCCCGCCCGCGGGCCGGCCAGGGGCCGCCCGCGCTGAGACTGCCCCGGCCGTCCCACAGGGCGTACCAGATCGCCTGCGGCCGGGTGAAGCGCTGGCGGCGCGCCAGCGCCGACCGCATGTCCGAGATGCCGGAAGCCCAGCTGGAGTAGACGCCGGACACGTAGCCCTTGGCGGCCAGCTCCCGGGACCAGGCGCTGAGGAATTCCAGCACGGCAGCGCCGCAGGCCGGGCCCCCGGCGTAGGCCTCCATGTCGTAGTAGACCGGCGACCCCGGGCGCAGGCCGTACCGCCGGGCGTTCGCGGCGGCGTCCCTGGCCGCCGCCGCGCCCTCCCGCGCCGCCCTGCCGTAGCCGATCAGCGTGCCGTAGCCGTAGCAGGGCGCCTGCGGCCCGACGTAGGTCGGCAGCATCGACCAGCCCATGCGCGCCGCGACCGCGACCCAGCGGGCGGACAGGTTGCCGCCGTCGCACGCGGCGTTGACCCCGCCGATGTAGATGCCGACCACCGAGTAGGCACGGCGCCACGCCTTCATCGCCGGCAGCGAGGGCGCGGTGCAGGTATCGAAGCCCCGCATCGGCTCCCTGGCCTGGGCGAGCGCAGGCACGGGCTCGGCTCGGCGGTCTTCCGCGACCGGGACGCCAGCAGGCGCTGCCACCGGGCGATCACCTTCGGGATGGGGGCCGTCAGTGCCTCCGGCGTGGGCTTGCTTTCTTCCCGCCCACCACCCCAGGCATCGGCCTTGCTCTGACTCCGGCCGCCCACCACCCCAGGCATCGGCCCGCCTCGTCGCGGGCGCCGGCTTGGCCAGGGCGGGCGCGGGACGCACGGTGGCGAGCACCCGGCGAATCAGCGCCAGGTCATTCCCGTACGTCGCCAGGACCGTGGCCGTGACCTGGCCCTGGCTGGTCAGCGTTACCTGGACCTGGTGGACCTCGGCGTCCAGGGCGGTGGCTTCCGCCGCCCCCGCCCCTTGCGCCCCGCCCGCCGCCGGCGGCGCGATGGCGTGATGACGGTCACCGTCTCCGTCCGGCCGACCAGGCCCGCCGGACATTGCTGCTGCGAGCCGGGCACCCCGAGGTACACCGCGTGAACGTCATACCGGACGCATCGGGCCGGGTTCTCGTCCAGCCGGTAGACCGGCCAGCTGGCCGGCACGGCGAGCTGGTACCCGGCGTACACGACGGTCCGCGTGCTCGCGGCGGCCCGCGGCCCGGCCGCCGCGGCGGTCGCGACGCCGTCCGCGGCTATTGCCCCCCCGAGCGATAGGACGCCGCTGACCGCGATTGCGATGGTACGACGCATGTGCACCCCCGAAATAGCGTTGCGTCGCGTGATTTCCCTGCCCGAATACCCCGGATTACCTGGCGGTATTCATCAGGCAGGTTACTCGCCGGCCAGGGCGCCCTACCATGAATTCGAGATTTACGGAGCCGAATTAATGCCGGATTGAGGCGTCTGGTTAGGGATCGCGCCCCCGTACCTGCGGTCCCGGCTCGCGTATATCTCACAGGCATGCCACAGGTGCCGCCGGTCGAAGTCCGGCCACAGCGTGTCAAGGAATACCAGTTCGGCGTAAGCCGATTGCCAGAGCAGGAAATTGGACAGCCGTTGCTCGCCCGATGAACGGACCCAGAGATCAACGTCCGGAATATCTGGCTCGTCGAGGTAGCGCGCGAAAAGCTTCTCGTCGATCCGGTCCGGGCGGATCTTGCCCGCCGCCACCTCGGCGGCGATCGCGGCGGCCGCGTCGACGATCTCCGCGCGTCCGCCGTAGTTGCAGCAGAACTGGAGGGTGAGCACGGTGTTCCCCGCCGAGAGCTGCTCGGCGTCCTCAAGCTCCTCGATGACGCTGCGCCACAGCCGGGGCCGCCGGCCAGCCCAGCGGATGCGGACGCCGCACGCGGCCAGCTCCTCCCTGCGGCGGTGGATGACATCCCGGTTGAAGCCCATGAGGAACCGGACCTCTTCCGGGTGGCGCCGCCAGTTCTCGGTGGAGAACGCGTAGGCCGAGATGTACTCGACGCCCAGCTCGATCGCGCCCATGAGGACGTCCATCAGGGAGTTCTCGCCCTGCTTGTGCCCCTCGGTCCTGGGCAGGCCGCGCTCCTTCGCCCAGCGCCCGTCGCCGTCCATGACCAGGGCGACGTGCCGGGGCACCAGGTCTGGCGGTATGGCGGGGGGCGTGGCCCCGCTCGGGTGCGGGTACGGCGGCCGGATAGTGCCGGACGTATGAGGGGTCTTGCTCAAGCGCGCTCCACATGACGCAGCGACCGGATCGAGTGCTCTAGGTGCCACTGCAGGTAGGCGGCGACCAGGCCACTGCACTCTACCCGGTGCCTGCGCTGGCTCAGCATCGCGCTGGCCCAGTCGCCCCGCAGCAGCGCGATCATGAGGGCGATCGCCTGCGGGCTTGGCGAGGCCGCCCCGGCGGGCCGGCACGACTCGCAGGCCATGCCGCCGGCCCCGACGGCGAAGGCCGTGAGCGGGACGCCGCCCGGCCCCGCGCCCGGCCGGCCGCAGCGGGCGCACTCCTCCAGGGCGGGCGCGTACCCGGCGACGGCCAGCGAGCGCAGCAGGTACGCGTCGAGCACCAGGCGGGGCTCGCGGGCCACGGGCACCCCGTCGGCCGTCTCAGTCACGCCAGCCACCCCGGCCCGGGCCTCCTCCCGCGCCTCGGCCTCCCCCGTCTCGGCACTGCCGTCTGCCGGTCAGCGCCGCCGGGCTCGCCGGCCAGCCCGGTCGCGTCCCCCAGCGCCCGCAGGCCGCCGACGAGCAACAGGAACTGGCGGATCGCCGGCTCCTTCTCCACCGGGGTCAGCCGCTCGGCGGTCTCCAGCATGGCGGCGCCCGCGGTGTACTTCGGGTAGTCGGCGGCCAGCGGCGGCCCGTACGCGCGGATCACCTCCGCCTGCGTGATCACGTCCAGCGACCTGCCGGGGTGGATCATCACGTCAACGTGGGTGAACGGCTCCAGCCGGGCACCGAACCGCGACTTGGTGCGCCGGATGCCCTTGGCCACCGCGCGGACCCGCCCGTTCTGCCGGGTGAGCAGCGTGATGATGCGGTCGGCCTCGCCTAGCTTCTGCGTGCGGAGCACGACCCCATCATCCCGGTAAACCTGCACCCGCCCATTGTCGCCGGCCTCGCGGGCAGCCGGTGAAGATAACGGGGCGGTCGCGCCAGCGCTGGCGCGACCGCCCCGGAAGCTACCCGGCCCGTGAGGCTGCTGCTACTTGCACGCCGTGGCGGAGCCAGGCACGGCCGAATAGGCGGGTATCCCGGTGAGGACCGGGGTGCCGTCGGGGTGGGCGTAGGAGACGTTCGGGGCGTGCGCGACGAAGTACCCGGTCGCCTTGTCGTGCCAGACGATCACGTACCCCCGGGCGGCCAGCTCGCGGAACTCCGCCGCCTGGAGCTTCTCGCAGATGAAGCCGAACTGCGCCTGGGTGCCGTCGTTGCCGACGATCCACGGCTGGAAGGGCGACGTCTGGCCGTCGTTGTCGTAGACCAGGACGGTGTCGTGAGTCAGCAGGAACGGGCCGGTGTTCCCGGTCGCCGCCACGACCACGTCCGGCGGGATGAGCGAGGCGGCGTGCGCCTCCGCGGTCGCGAACGAGTTCCGATGGTAGAACGACGGCTGGAAGAGCTGCTTGAACTGGAAGAACGGAACGAACGCGACGGCCGTCGCGAGGAAGAGCACGGCGACGGCGGGAGCGACCTTGCCGATGGCCCAGTCACCGGCGGCGCGCGCCTTCGTGCCCCGCCGCGTCGTGGACCGCCACGCCCACGTCAGCCACTTGTCCAGGCGGACGGCACCGTCGACCGCCCCGAGCGCGATCGGCACGACGAGGTAGGCGTTGTAGTGGAAGGTGTTGGTCCACCAGTTCGGGAACTTGCTCGCCATGAACCGCTCCATGATCAGCGGGACCGCCGGGAGCACGTAGGGCGACAGCAGCGACAGGAACAGGAACGGGGCGAACAGCTCAAGCTCGGTATGCAGCTTCATCCCCGGCGGCGTGACGAGCTGCTGCACCGCGTAGACCGGGGAGCCGAGGATGTGCTTCAGCGCCGTGGGAGCGTTCGGGCCCAGCGATGCCGTAGGCCCAGTAGTAGTCCGCCCGGCCGCCCATGGCCGGGATGAAGACGTACACCGCGACGACCGTGTAGACGATGCCGACGAGGACGAGCACCAGGCCGGTGAGCCGCTGGCGGCGGATCCCGAGCGGCCGGGTGAGGATCAGCCCCGCTCCGATCCCGGCCAGGAAGAAGCCCATGTCCTCCTTGACCATCAGCAGCGCCACCATCGCGACGACGGCGGTGCGCCACTTGCCCTTCTGCAGCCGCTCGAACGTGATGGCCGTCAGCACCGGGGCGAACGCGACCTCGTGGAAGTTGAACGCGGCCGCGCCGGCGATCTGCCAGCTGACCGCGTAGGCGAGGCACACGCAGTAGGCGCCGACGGTCGCCAGTTGCCCGCCGCCGAACGCGGTCCTGGTGAAGGACCAGATGAACGGTATGGCGAGGGCGAACAGCACGGCCTGCGCGACGAGCAGGTCAACCGGGCTGTTGTGGATCCAGAGCAGCGGGGCGAGGACGGCGTCGATCGGCGAGAAGTGGTCGCCGAGGACGGAGAAGTTCGCCACGCCGAAGTTATGCAGCCCCTTGGCGACCGAGTAGCCCGGCTTGAACTCCGAGTAGGACTTGACCGCCTGGTAGAAGATGCCCAGGTCGTAGATCGCCGTCCGGGCCGTGTTGTACATCGTGTACGAAAAGACGGAGTAAACCAGCGCGAATACGCCCGTGATCACGCCAACCGCGATCTTGTGCACGGGGTAGCGTCTAACGGGCGCGCTGCTGCTCGTCGCTTCGCGCGGGCGTCGTCTTGCTTTCAACGGTCACCAGTAAGAGCCCATCGCCAGAGATCCAACATAACTACAACGGCCAGCCAGATGACTACCCGTCCAGGCGGCCGAGGGCGACAAGGCCCACTCCCCTGTCAGGGAACATTCGCTGAAGGCCACGGAACGGGGCCGTGCCGATCCTGTTCGCCGTGCCGAGCAGGCTCCCGCCTGGCTGGTACAGGCGGCCCGACGCGGCGGTCCGCTCGGCGACCGAGGTTCGGAGGACTTCGCCAGCCGTCGCTTGCCGAGTGCGTTGCGCCCGGCCTCAAGGACGTGCCCGAGCGGAAATGCGTATCTGCGGATCACGATACCGGACAGGCCGACGCCGGCCATGACCGACGTCAACTGTTCCGGGTTATAGCGGCGAAAGTGGCCGACATACTCGTCCATAGGCCCGTACCGGTGCTGGTCGGCGGGCACCGAGAGCAGCATCCAGCCACCCGGGCGGATGTGGCTCGCCCATTCCTTCGCGGCCGCGACGTCATCCTCGATGTGCTCGATGACCTCGAAGGCGCACACCAGGTCGAACGTCTCGTCGCCGAGCGAGGAGGTCGTGATGTTCCGCACCTGGCCCGCGCCGATGGCCGCCATCCGGGCCGCGGCGACTGAGCACGACTCCTCGTCCGGCTCAAGGCCCAGGTAGTTGTACTGGCTCGCGATCCTGGCACCGAACGCCCCGCGACCGCAGCCAACCTCCAGCACGTCGCGGACGCCCGCGGGAATCATGCGCGCCACGACGTCATAACGGAGCCAAGCGCTCGGCGATAGCGGGGCCACCGCGTCCAGGCTTGATCCAGCAACCATTGGCAAGCTCCTACACAGAGTAAAGGGCGACACTAGTCTGCCTGACGAAGCTTAGGACGACCTGTCGCGGTGCCGGGACTCCCGTATGATACGAGATGCCGCAGGTACGGGCCGTCTCGATTGCACTAGTTGTTATCGCAGGCGTTGGTTCACGGTGTCGTTCCCGCAGCACCGCTCGCGCGTGCTGTGTCCTCCCACGGCGCGCGTCCACCCTCCAGGTTATCCGGCCTGCCGTACGACACCGAGCGAGAGAGCGTGAGGCGACACCACGTATGGCCCTGCTTAGCCGCATCATTGGCAGCCGACTCGTGCGCTACGGGTTCGTGGTGGTCGCGGTCGTTGGCGGCGGCTACGCGATCGCCGGCGGACTGGCACAAGATCGGCCCGGCCCTGGGGAGATCGGGCTGCCGGTGTCGCTCGCCGCCCTCGCCATCACCCTGGCGGCGCTGCTCGCCTCGATGTGGGCGTGGCGCGTGCTGCTGGCGGGCCTCGGGTCGCCGCTGAAGTTCAGCGCCGCCGCCCGGGTCATGTTCGTGGGACAGCTCGGCAAGTACCTGCCCGGGTCGGTCTGGCCGGTTCTCGTGCAGATGGAGATGGGCACCGCCTACCAGGTGCCGCGGTCGCGCGCCGCCAGCGCCGGCCTGATCAACATGCCGGTGTCGGTGCTGTCGGCGTTCCTCGCGGCGCTGGTGACGCTGCCGTTCACCGGCGGGTTCGACCAGCTACCTGTGGTTCATCGCCGTAACCCCGGTGTTCCTGGCCTGCCTGCACCCGAAGGTGCTGAACTACCTGCTCGGCCTCATGTTCAAGCTGACCAAGCGACCGCCGCTTGAGCAGCCGCTGACCGGCCGGGTGATCGCCGACGTCGGTCGCCTGGTCGTTCCTGTCGTGGCTGCTGTACGGGGTGGCCCTGTGGCTGCTCGCGATACAGGTCGGCGTCCCGCTCGGGACCGGCTACCCGCTCGCGGTCGGCGCGTTCGCGCTCGGCTTCGCGCTCGGCTTCCTCTTCATCCCGTCGCCGGCGGCGTCGGCGTCCGGGAGGTCGTGATCGTCGCCATCCTCTCGCACCCGTCCGGCGTCTCCGAGACACCGCGGGCGCCGTCGCCATCGTCTGGCGCGCGGTCACGCTGGTCGCCGACTTCAGCGTCGCCGGCCTTGCGATGGCCAACCGCCAGGGCGCAAGTTTCCCGCAGGGGCGACGCCACCGGGGAAGAGCAGGCCGTAGCCTCGCGCCGCCCGGCGACCAGGCTTCGCCGCCGCACCCGAGCCGATCCCCGCCGCCCCACCCCCCCGGCACCCGTCGCCGGCGGTCTGTCGCGAGTCACGCGCCGAGCCAGGTGACATCTCGCGATCGACCCTCCGTGCGCGGGCAGGTGACCGCGAGATCGGGCGGCGGGTTCGGTCGCCCTAACGGTCCCGGCAGGGCGCCTGCCGGGACCGTTGGGGTGAGGGATCTGGGTTGTTACCGGCGAGAGCGGTTGATGGCGGAAACGATCGCCCGCATCGAGGCGGTCGCCGTGTTGGTGTCGATGCCGACGCCCCAGAAGGTCTTGTCGGCAATCGAGCACTCGACGTAGGAGGCGGCCTGGGCGTCGGTGCCCTCGGTGAGCGCGTGCTCGGCGTAGTCCAGGACCCGGACCTCGACGCCGACCGAGGCCAGCGCGGCGCAGAACGCCGAGATCGGGCCGTTGCCGGTCCCCTCGACCACCTGGACGACGCCGTCCACGGAGATCTCCGCCGACAGCCGGTGCTTGCCGTCGACGACGGACGAGGACTGGTGGTCGCGCAGCGCGACCGGGCCGGCGGCCAGGTACGTCTCGCTGAACGCCGCCCACATCTCCTCCGGGGTGACCTCCCCGCCCTCCTCGTCGGTGCGCCGCTGAACGACCTTGGAGAACTCGATCTGCAGGCGGCGCGGCAGGTCAAGGGAGTGCGCGCTCTTCAGCACGTAGGCCACGCCGCCCTTGCCCGACTGCGAGTTGACCCGGATGACCGCCTCGTAGGAGCGGCCCACGTCGTGCGGGTCGATCGGCAGGTACGGCAGGTCCCACGTGTGGTCTGCCGGCGTGTCGCCGGCCGCCTCGACCTCGGCGTCCAGCGAATCGAAGCCCTTCTTGATCGCGTCCTGGTGGGACCCGGAGAACGCGGTGTAGACGAGCTCGCCCGCGTACGGGTGGCGCGGGTGCACCGGCAGCTGGTTGCAGTACTCGACGGTGCGCCGGATCTCGTCGATGTTCGAGAAGTCGATCATCGGGTCGATGCCCATGGCGAACAGGTTCAGCCCCAGCGTGACCAGGCACACGTTGCCGGTCCGCTCGCCGTTCCCGAACAGGCAGCCCTCGACGCGGTCCGCGCCGGCCAGCACCGCGAGCTCGGCGTCGGCGACGGCGGTGCCCCGGTCGTTGTGCGTGTGGACCGACAGGCAGACATGCTCGCGCCGGGACAGGTGGCGGCTCATCCACTCGATCTGGTCGGCGTAAACGTTCGGCGTGGAGCGCTCGACGGTGCAGGGCAGGTTGAGGATGATCTCCCGGCCCG
This sequence comes from uncultured Actinomycetota bacterium, assembly GCA_963735415.1. Taxonomy (GTDB): domain Bacteria; phylum Actinomycetota; class Actinomycetes; order Streptosporangiales; family Streptosporangiaceae; genus Trebonia. The sequence goes on from CAVTLB010000018.1 coordinate 32,719, forward strand.
GCCCGGGCTGCCAGACGTCCATGACGGCCTCGCAGGTCTCCAGCGCGAAGTCCAGCTCGGTGTCCATGAAGATCTCGGGCGAGTACTCGTAGCCGAAGTCGCAGTCGCCCAGGTACTGCTCGGCGTACTTCATGACGTGGCGGGTGCCGTCGACCGCGAGCTGCTTGCACTCGTCACGGCCGATGCGGAAGACGACCTTGCGGAAGACCGGCGCGGTCGCGTTGTACATGTGCACCGTGGCGCGCTGCGCGCCCGCCAGCGACTGGACGGTTCGCTCGATCAGGTCCTCGCGGGCCTGGGTCAGCACGGAGATCCGCACGTCCTGCGGGATCTTGTCGCCCTCGATCAGCTCGCGGACGAAGTCGAAGTCGGTCTGGCTCGCCGACGGGAACCCGACCTCGATCTCCTTGTAGCCCATCTTCACGAGCATGTCGAACATGCTCCGCTTGCGGCTCGGCGACATCGGGTCGATCAGCGCCTGGTTGCCGTCCCTGAGGTCGGTGGACAGCCAGCGCGGTGCCGTCGCCATCATCTTCTCCGGCCACTGCCGGTCTGGCAGGTCGACGGCCTTGAACGGCGTGTACCGGTGGCACGGCATGCCGCTCGGCGTCGGGACGATGGGTGCGACCGGGCGGTAGGCCCGGCCTTGATCACTGGCGAAACTGCTCTCGCTGGCAGAACTGTGCTGCGTCATTGCTGCTTTCCCTCTTGCGCGGTCGCGCGCTTGGCGGTTGCGCTCGGGCGAGGAGCTTAAGAGTGGAGGCGACGCCCGAGCGGTGGCCAGCGGACATGCCAAGAACCCGCGGCGAGGGAGCCAGCCTTTACAGGGCCCCGCCGCGGCTGCTAAGGAGGAGCAGCTCACATGACATAGCAAGGGTCACTATACACGAACCGCCGTGGCCGCCACGGGCGGCAGTTGATCACGTGCCGGGCGGCCTCGCCGGGGCGGCCGAGATCGCGCCGGCGATCTCACTCGCGGGAACGATCGCGGTGGCGTACTTCGGCAGGTTGATCCCGAGGGCGGCGTGCATCTCCTCCTCGGAAGAGCTCGCGACCGCGTCGCTGACCACCGTGACGTCGTAGCCGAGCTCGGCGGCAAAGCGGGCCGTCGCCTCGACGCAGGTATTCGCGGCCAGCCCGATCAGGATCACGCGGTGGATTCCGTGCGTTTTCAGCTGCTGGTCCAGGTCGGTGCTGGCGAAGCCGCTTGAGCACCAGTGCTCGCTGGCGACTATGTCGCCGGCGACGGCTTGAATTCCTCGCGGACCTCGCCGCGCCAGGTGCCGTATTCGAAGCTCTTGTGCCGCCAGGCCGCTTTCTGGACTGGCGCGTTGGCTTCCAGGCCGACCCCTTTCACCCCGATACCGCCACAGGGATCCGCCCTCGGAGATGAAATCGTTGTACGGGTCGATCACCAGGAGCGCCGTGATCTCCCTGTCATATGAGAGCTCAGCCATGATTACTAATTGTAATCTCTTCGCCGGAGCGCGGCACCCGTCGACGGCCCTGGTTCCCTCCTGGTCCCCGGGCGCGGCGGGCACCCGGTCACCACGAGACGATCAGGCCCCCGGCCCGTCGCTGGCGGGCTGCTGCTCGGTGAGGGCGATGACCCCGACCGCCTGGGCGGGGGTCATGCCGAGGTCCGCGGCGATGCCCCCGGCGGTGGTGCGCTCCAGTTCGGTCAGCGGGCCGTCCGCTATGGCGATGCGGACCAGCTCGGCCAGGTGCCACTCCTTGGCCTCAGGCTTCAGCTGGCCGCCCAGCGCGGCGATCGCCGGGCGCCACTGCTCGCCCGGCCGGGCCAGGTCGGAGTCGAGCGCGGCCTCGTCGTAGCCGGGCACGCCCGCGCCGGTCACTACCTGCAGCGCCCTGGCCCGCGTCGCCGGGGCGTTGGCGTCCCCCGACCGCAGCATCACCACCACCATGGCGCGGACGCCGTCGGTGGCCGTCAGCTGCGTCTGCGCGGCCGTCGGCAGTTGCAGGACGCTGGTGACGTAACGGGTCCTGCACGTCTCGCACATCACGTCCTCGCCGGCCTTGTTCAGCGGGATGATCGGGATGAAGAACAAGGTGAAGAACCGGCGGCCCGTCCGGTGCCGGTAGTTGCGGTCCCCGCCGCACTTGCGGCAGTAGAACACGCCCGTCGCGATGGTGCTCCAGATGACCCGAAGGCCCCAGATGATGAGCACGGCATTCCTCTCTTAGCTGTTCAAGTGCGTACCTATCATTACCGGACCGCGGCGCGCGGCGGTGCCGTGGCGCGGAACTAGGGCGCGGCGGGGCGGGCGGGGCGGGCGGGGCGGGCGGGGCGGGCGGGGCGGGCGGCGGGCGGGGCGGGCGGGGCGGGAAGAAAAGAGCACCGCGCGGGGAAAATGAGTCGCGCCGCGGGGGGCACCCGGTGTTGGCTGTGCCCATGCGCATCCTCCGAGTGAACTCAGGCGACGCGGCCACGGTGCGTGCGTGCCACGAAGTACAGACGGCGGCGAAGGAGGCGGAGGACCCGCTCGGGCCGCCGAAGACGGCACGGGTCCTGCGGACGTTCCTGGCCGAGGGGTTCGAGGCCAACCCGTGCGAGTCGTGGGCGGCGTTTCCCGCGGGCACGGGCGAGACCGCCGACGGCTGGTACTGGCTCGAGCTGCCCGACAGGGAAAACCTCGACCGGGCCACCCTCATCATGGTCGTGCGCCCGCGACCCGACGATGGCGTCGCCCGGGACCTGCTGCGGCACGCAGGACAGCGGGCAAGGGCCAACGGGCGCGTGCAGCTGTCGCTCATGGCCCGCCTGGGCAGCCCGCTGGACGCGTTCCTGCGCTCCGCCGGGGCCAGGCACGCCCTCACCGAGGCCAGGCGGACGCTTGACCTCCGCACCGCCCCGCCGGGGCACTTCACCGCGCTGCGCGAGGCCGCCGCGAAGCACGCCGCCGGCTACTCGGTCGTCACCTGGACCGGGGTCACCCCAGAAGAGCGCCTGGGCGACGTGGCGCGGCTGGAGAACGCGATGAACGACGCGCCCCGCGAGGAGGGCGTCGAGGATTCCATCTGGGACGCTGACCGTGTCCGCGAACGGTACGACTCCTCGGTGGTGCGGATGGGCATGCGGGCCTACTCGGTCGCGGCGGTCCACGACGCGACCGGTGAGCTGGCCGCGCTCAGCCAGCTCGAGGTGGACCCAGACAGCCCGGAGTGGGGGCATCAGGGCATCACCGCGGTGACCCGGCCGCACCGGGGGCACAGGCTCGGGATGCTGGTCAAGGCCGCGATGCTGGAGTGGCTGGCCGACGCCGAGCCGCAACTGGAGCAGATCGAGACGGGCAACGCCGACGCCAACGAGTACATGATCGCGATCAACGAGGCGCTTGGCTTCGCGATCCTCGACCCGTCGTGGGCCTGGCTGGAGCTGCCGGTCGTCTCGGCCCTGCTTGACGGCTAACGGCGGCTCAGTCGTAGAAGCCGAGGCGGCGCAGCTGCTTGGGGTCGCGCTGCCACTCCTTGGCGATCTTGACGTGCAGGTCCAGGTATACCCGGGTGCCCAGGAGAGCCTCGATCTGCTTGCGGGCGCGGGTGCCGACCTGCTTGAGGCGCGCGCCGCCGGTCCCGATGACGATCGCCTTCTGGCTCTGGCGCTCAATGTAGAGCTCGGCGTAGACGTCGGTGAGGTCTTCGTGGCCGGGGCGCGGTCCCATCTCCTCCACGACGACGGCGATCGAGTGCGGAAGCTCGTCGCGGACGCCGTCCAGGGCCGCTTCCCGGATGAGCTCGGCCACCATGACCTGCTCCGGCTCATCGGTCAGCTCGCCATCGGGGTACAGCGGCGGCCCTTCCGGCAGGTAGGAGACCAGCACGTCGGCGAGCTCGGTCAGCTGGTAGCCGTGCACCGCGGAGACGGGCACGATGTCCGCCCAGTCGCCCAGCTCGCTGACCGCGAGCAGCTGCGCGGCGATGCGCTCCGGCGGGGCCTGGTCCGTCTTGGTGACGATGGCGACCACCGGCGTCGACTTGACGTTCTCCAGCTCGCGGGCGAGGTACTTGTCGCCCGGGCCGACCGGGTCGTTCGCGGGCACGCAGAACCCGATGACGTCGACCTCGGTGAGCGTCGAGCGGACGAGGCTGTCCAGCCGCTCCCCCAGCAGGGTCCGCGGGCGGTGCAATCCTGGGGTATCCACGATGATGAGCTGCGCGTCCGGACGGTGCACGACGCCCCTGATCACCCGCCGCGTGGTCTGCGGGCGATCGCTGGTGATCGCGACCTTCGCCCCGACTAGCGCGTTGGTGAGGGTGGACTTGCCCACGTTGGGCCGGCCGGCCAGGCACGCGAAGCCGGAGCGGAACGCTCCTGGCTCCGGCTGCCCGGTTCGCCCTCGGGGGGACGCCCCCCCTTCACCCTTTCGCGAAGCCCGCTGGTGCGGCTTGCGCTGCTGCTGCGTCACCCGTCTATTCTCGGGCATGAGGGCACCGGTAGCGTCATGGGCGTGTCCCCAACCCCCCGCTGGCGGCCGACCGCCAGGCTGTTCGTCCTTGACCCGCTCGGCCGGCTCCTGCTGTTCCGCTTCCGCGGCGCGGACGGCCGCGTCTCGTGGCTGACGCCCGGTGGCGGGCTGCACCGGGGCGAGACCGTCCAGGCGGCGGCCGCCCGGGAGCTCGCAGAAGAGACCGGCTACGTGGTCACCGAGGAGGACCTCGGTCCCGTCGTCGCGACGCGCGGCGGCCTGTGGCGGTCAGGCAGCGGCCGCCTCACCTTCGGCGCTGACACGTACTTCCTGGTCCGGGTCGCGCACCCGGAGATCAACACGGACGGGCACGAGGAGCTGGAGCGCTCCATCATCACCGGGCACCGGTGGTGGACCGTCGCCGAGTTGCGGCAGACGACCGAGGTCATCAGCCCGCCGAACGCCGCCGGCCTGATCGAGGGCTTCCTCGCCGACGGCCCGCCGTCGCGCCCGATCCGCCTTCCCTGGCGCGCGGCCTGACGGTCGCACGCCGAAACCGCCGTGCCCGCCCGGCCACCAGGCACGCGACGCGGCCCGAGCGCCCGGCGGGCCGGCGCCGTCGACGCGTCGCGGCCGCTACGGGACGAGCGTCGCGCGGAGCGTGCCGTCGGGGGCGGCGTGGAAGACCAGGGCCTGCGGTCCCAGGTCGCGCACTGCCGCCAGGTCGCCGGGGTCCGGCTCGGCCGCGTCGCTCACCAGGGCGGCGGCTTCCAGCCGCACGGCACCGCTGGAGACCGCCATCGCCACCGCCAGCCGCAGCGCCGACAGCTGCAGCGACGGCAGGGCGACCGCCGCCGCCGTGTACGTCCGGCCGGTCTCGTCGCGCACCGCGGCGCCCTCGGATGCCGCGACCCGCGCGCGCGTCGACCGGGCCAGGGTGATTATTTTCTGGTCCTCGGGGTTTAGCACCGCTTCGGTGGTCACGCGCACGAGTGTACGGGCTACGGCGCGGCGAGCCGGGGAACCCGGCCCAGTGAACCGGATCGGGGCGTACCGGCCGCTCATGTTCCGCTCCGTCCAGTTGCCGCGGCCCTCCGGCTCCCTTTCCCTGGCAGCAGGAACGTCAGGGCGGCCGCCAGCACGAGGAGCGCCAGGTCCACCCAGAAGATCACGACCGCGGAAGACACGAAGCCGGCCCGGGTCGGGGCGCTCCCCAGCGCGCCGTAGAAGACAGCGCCGATGATGGCGACCCCGCTGGCGATGCCGAACTGCTGGGTCGTGGTGAGGATGCCCGCCGCCGCGCCGGCCCGCTCCGGGCGAACGTGCGCGAGCACGGCGCTCATCAGCGACGGGACCGTCATGCCCTGGCCCACCCCGATGAACGCCGTCGCGATCGCGGTATCCCATCCGGTCAGGTGGCCGCCGAGGTGAGCGCCCAGGAGGGCGAAGATGACCGCTCCCGCGCCCGAGATCGACGTGCCCGCCGTGATCGAGCGGGCGCCCAGCCGGGCGCTCAGCCGCGGGCCGAGCAGGCAGAAGCCCATGAACAGGATCGCCAGCGGCAGGTTGTCCGACCCCGGCGTGGAACGGCGACTGGCCAAGGCCCGACTGGAGCAGCAGCGTCAGCACGAACATGAAGCTGCCGAAGAAGAAGATGGCCACGAAGTTGAGCAGCAGGCCGGCCGAGAACGCCCGGTCGCGGAACAGGTCCAGGTCCAGCAGCGGCTCACCGCCGCGCCTGGTCAGCCGGCGCTCCCAGGCCAGGGTGAGCGCCAGCGCGGGCAGCGCCGCCGCCATGCGACACCCACGTCCACAGCGGCCAGCCCTCGTCCCGGCCGAGCGTCAGCGGCACCAGCGCCAGCGCCAGGCTCGCCGGAGATGCCCACCGCGCCCAGCGGGTCGAGCCGGGGCCGCCGGCGGCCCTGCGGCGTGCGGGACGACGAACGACGCCACCGTCACGGCGATGATGCCGACCGGGCACGTTCACCAGGAAGATCGCCCGCCAGCCGAGGCCGAGCACGTTCGACTGGATCAGCCCGCCGCCGAGGATCTGCCCGGAGACGAAGCCGAATCCCATGGTCGCGCCGTACCACGCCAGCGCGCGGCTGCGCTCGCGCGGCGGGAAGGCCGCGGTGATCAGCGCCACCACCTGCGGGACCATCACCGCGCCGGTGAGGCCCTGCACCAGCCGCAGCGCGACCAGCTCGGCCGACGTCTGCGCCACCCCGCACAGCAGCGAGGCGACGACGAACGCGACCACCCCGATCATGAACAGCCGCCGGTAGCCGAACAGGTCGCCCAGCCGTCCCCCGGTGACCATGCCGCGTCGCGTACATGAACGCGTAGCCGCCGACGATGAGCTGCAGCGCCGCGTCGCTCACGTGCAGGTCCCGCTGGAGCGAGGGCGCGGCGACGTTGACCGCCCAGATGTCGAACCCCGCCATGAACATCGCGATCAGCACGACGGGCAGCATCGCCCAGCGGCGCGGATCGGGTTGCCGCTCGCTCTCCTGCGGCCCGGCCGCCGCGCGGCCGCGCTTCCCTGTTTCCAGTTCCCTTGCCTGCGTCAGTACGCGTGCCGCTGTGTCCTGCCGCGCTGTGTCCTGCGGCACTGCGTTGCACTGCGTCGGCACTGCGTTCTGCGGCACTGCGTTCTGCGGCACTGCGTTCTCCGGCACTGTGCTCTCGGGCACGCCGACCCCTTAGGTGCTCGAAACCTTGCTGGCCCGCGCGGTCAGCCACCAGGCCGCGCCGAGCCCCGGAAGTTCGATGAATCTTGAACTGTACGATACATGTCGAACTGTACGACAGGTGTCGAACTAAGCGCAACTTCACTTATGCTCGGTAGCGTGACGGACGACGTGATCGAGCCCGCGGCGGCAGACTTCCAGCTTGCCGCGCATCCTGGCCGCGCTCGCCGACCCGCACCGGCTGGCGACGGTCCGGTACGTGGCGCGGCACGGCGAGTCCTGGTGCACCCAGGTGATGCAGGAGGCGGGCCTGGCCATGACCAAGTCGACGTTCTCCCACCACCTGCGGATCTTGCGCGAGGCCGGCGTCGTCACCAAGCGGCACGCCGGGCTCCAAGGGCTACGCCCGGCTGCGCAAGGACGACCTGGACAGCCGCTTCCCCGGCCTGATGGACGCGATCATCGACGCCGACATGGCCCCGGCCGGCCCGGAGGCCGCGCCGCGCGAGGACGCCCCGGCGGGGCAGGCGGGACAGCGGGCCGGCGTAGCCGAGTGCCCGGGAGGCAGCGGGAACGTTGCGGGTCAGGGGCGATCTAAGTTTCCCCGGACTCGCCCTCCACGCGCTCGACCAGGACGGTGCCCAGCTTGTTACGGCGGCCCGCGAGGTTCTCCGCGGTCAGGCGCAGGCCCGCGACGGTCACCTGGGAGCCGGCGATCGGCACCCGGCCCAGTTCGTGCGCCAGCAGGCCGCCCACCGTCTCGACGTCCTCGGCCTCGATCGTGACGCCGAACTCCTCCTCGAGCTCGGCGACCGGCAGCCGCGCGGTGACCCGGGCGGTCCCGGGCATCAGCCACTCCACGGGCGCGCGCTCGTTGTCGTACTCGTCGGCGATCTCGCCGACGATCTCCTCCAGGATGTCCTCGATCGTCACCAGGCCGGCCGTGCCGCCGTACTCGTCGATCGCGATCGCGACGTGTATGCGCTGCTTCTGCATCTGGCGCAGCAGCTCGTCGACGGGCTTGCTCTCCGGCACGAAAGTGGCGGGCCGCATGACCTTCTGGATGTCGACCTCGACCTGCTCCGTCTCCTCTGTCCCCTGGTGCTCGTGCTCCCAGGCCACCATGTCCTTGAGGTAGGCGATCCCCACCACGTCGTCGGTGCTGTCGCCGACCACGGGGATACGGGAGAACCCGCTGCGCAGCGCGAGCGACACCGCCTCGCCCACCGTCTTGTCCCGCTCCACCCACACCATGTCGGTGCGCGGCACCATCACCTCGCGGACGATCGTGTCGCCCAGCTCGAAGACCGAGCGGACCATTTCCCGCTCGCTCGGCTCGATCTCGGCGCGCCCCTCGATGAGGTCGGCCAGGCCGAACAGCTCGGGGCGGGAGTTCAGCTCCTTGTCGGTGGAGTGCCCGCCGAGCGGCAGCGACTCGGTGAGGTTAGTCAGCAGCCTGGACAACGGCCCGAGCAGCCTGACCACCGGCCGCAGCAGCCGCGTCGTGGTCGCCGAGACACGCTCGGCGCGCTTGCGGCCGATGGCCTGCGGGCCCACCCCGACCAGCACGTACCGGGCGACGAGCACCACCGCCGCGGCCGAGAGGAACGCCTCCCAGGTCACCCCGAGCCAGTGGGCGAACGCCAGCGTGACCAGGACGGCGGCCGCCGCCTCGGCGCACGCGCGGATCAGCATGAGCAAGCTTGAGTACTGGGCATAGCTGCCCGTGGCGACCCGGGCCAGGGCGGCCTGCGCGCCACCGCACCAGCCCGCGACGAGGACCAGGACAAGGGCGGCCGTCAGCAGCCACCCGGCGGGAGGCATCAGCCCGTTCCTTCCCCGTCCTGCGGGGCGGCGCTCGCGGCGTCGCCCGCGGCGGAACCCGCCGCCTGGCCGGCGCCGCTGCCCGTGCCAGCTCGCCAGGAGGTGAGGAGCTGCCCCTGGAGGCCGAACATCGCGGCCTCCTCCTCGGGGTCGGCGTGGTCGTAACCGAGCAGGTGCAAGATCCCGTGCACGGTCAGCAGCTCCATCTCCCGCTGCGCGGAGTGCCCTGCCTGCTTGGCCTGCTCGGCCGCCACCTGCGGGCAGAGCACGACGTCGCCAAGGAGCGCGGGGTCCGGCCCCGGGTCGTCGCCGCCCCGGCTCGAGGTTCCCGCCACCGGTGATGGCGGGCGCAGCTCGTCCATGGGGAACGACAGGACGTCCGTTGGCCCTGGCTCCCCCATCCAGCGCTCATGCAACTCCGTCATGGCGGCCTCGTCGACGATCAGCACCGACAGCTCGGCCAGCGGGTGGATGCGCATCTGGTCAAGGGAGTACCGCGCGACCGCGGCCAGCGCCGTCTCGTCGACGGTCTCGCCCGACTCGTTGACGATGTCGATTGTCAAGTTCTTGCTACCCCGTATCTGCGGCTCTTGCTGACGCTCATGCTTGCGGTCGGTTACTTGCGGTCGGTGCGGCGCTTGGCGGCCTGCCTGGCCTGCTGCTCCAGCTGACCCTGCGCGGCCAAGGCGGCGTGCCGCTCGTACGCGTCGACGATCTTGCCCACCAGCTTGTGGCGGACAACATCGTGGCTGGTCAGCCGGGCGAAGTGAATGTCCGGAATGCCGTCGAGGATATCCTCGACGACGCGCAGCCCGCTGGTCTGCCCCGTTGGCAGGTCAACCTGCGTGACGTCGCCGGTGACCACCATCTTCGACCCGAATCCGAGCCGCGTCAGGAACATCTTCATCTGCTCGGGAGTCGTATTCTGGGCCTCGTCCAGAATTATGAACGAATCGTTAAGGCTTCTCCCGCGCATGAAGGCTAGCGGTGCTATTTCGATAGTACCAGCGGACGTTAGCTTCGGGATGGAGTCGGGGTCCACCATGTCGTGGAGCGCGTCGTACAGCGGGCGCAGGTAGGGGTCGATCTTCTCGTAAAGGGTGCCGGGCAGGAAGCCGAGCCGCTCCCCCGCCTCGACCGCGGGGCGGGTCAGGATGATCCGGTTGACCTCCTTTGCCTGCAGCGCCTTGACGGCCTTGGCCATGGCGAGGTACGTCTTGCCAGTCCCCGCGGGGCCGATGGCGAAGACGATGGTGTGCTTGTCGATGGCGTCGGCGTAACGCTTCTGGTTCAGGGTCTTGGGCCGGATCGTGCGGCCGCGCGCCGACAGGATGCCCTGCGTGAGCACCTCGGCCGGGCGCACGCCGTGCTCGGCCCGCAGCATCCCCACCGCGCGCTCCACCGCGTCGGGCGATAGCTCGGCCCCCCTGCGCTGGAGCTCCAGCATCTCGGCGAAGAGCGCGTCCACGAGCGCGGTCTCGGCTGGCGGGCCAGAGACCGTTATCTCGTTGCCACGTACATGAATATCGGTTGAAAATTCGCGTTCTACCACGTGAAGAAGTTCATCGCGAGTCCCGAGCAAGCCAACCATCGAATGACCGTCGGGAATCACGATCCGTACCTGGGAGCCAGGCAGGCCGCTAGGCGTATCTGTCAATTCACTGCTCTCGATAGCCCCGGGTCGCACGGCCCGGGGAACCGCCTAACAGGCGGCGATATGCGGAAAATTACGGCAATATGGACAAGCGCGGCACGTGGCACACGAGGATCCGGCCGGGGCGAGCGCGGCGGGGGAAACCGCAGCCTGGCCGGGCCGGTCACCCTGGCGGCGCCAGTTACCCCGGCGGCCATGTCATGGGCCGGCCGCCAGGCACATGCGCGTGCACGCGCGAGGCAGTCCGCCCGCCCTCCCGTCCGGTGGTGAAGACGAGACGAAATGCGATCGCCCGGTCACTGTCCAGCACGGTCGGGGCCGGGATCTTCCCGGCGGCGATTTCGCAGGACAGGAACTCTGGCACAACACGATCATAGTTGCTGGCCGGCACCGCGCGCGGTCATCCGGCACCCCGGGCGACGCGGGCCTGGCCGCGCTCGCCGGCGGCCCGGGCGTCATCGCGATGCCAGCACGCCATGAGTAGCGAAAACCCCGTAAATTCCCCGGCGCAGGGGAACTACCAATCGGTAACGCGAGAGATCCCGCCCACGTGTTACACGGTTGATCCCTGCCGGTGCTGCTGCCACCCCGCCGCTGCGGATATTCTTATCCTTACGCAATCCTTCGCGGTTTCTGGGGTGGAGTTACCGAATGCGGGTTGGGAACTGTGGCACGCGCGCGGTACCGGTAAGCCGGTCCCGTCTCCGAGGGCTGTCCTATTGCTGGCCGGATGGCTGGCCGCCGACGCCGGGACCTCGGACAACCGGGTACCCGGGCACCGGGTCCCGCCCGGCGGGGCGAGCGGTCGCGACGGCCGCCACGCAGAAGCAACACGACGGTGAGTGAACCAATGGATGCTGCCGCGCGTCCAACAATGGTGACGGAAACGCTCATGCCGAGCGCACTGGCCCCGGACGTGCTCCGGACCGAGCCGGCTCCCGCCACGTCGGCCAAGTGGGAAGCCGACCACGTGCTCACCGAGATCTACCTCGATGAGTACCGGTCGCTCGTCCGCCTCGCGGTGCTGCTCCTGCACGACGTGCCCACGGCCGAGGAAGTCGTCCAAGAGGCCTTCATCGCCATGCACACAGGGTGGCGGCGGCTTCGCGATACCGAGAAGGCACTGTCCTACCTGCGGCAAGCCGTGGTCAACAGGTCGCGGTCCGTCCTGCGGCACCGGACGGTGGTCGACCGCAACGCGCCGAAGCACGTTCCCGACGAGCCGAGCGCGGAGGCCGGGGCCATCACGCTGCTCGAGCGCTCGGCGGTGATCACCGCGCTGCGCGGCCTCCCGGACCGGCAGCGCGAGGCGATCGTGCTTCGCTACTATGCCGACCTGTCCGAGGCCGAGATCGCCGCGACGATGGGGATTAGCCGAGGCGCGGTCAAGAGCCATACAGCGCGCGGCATGGCCGCGCTGAGGTCAGTGCTGGAGCAGGAGACTTCATGACACAGCGGCAGCCGGGCTAGCGGCATGACCGCACCAAACGACGACCTGGAAGCGGCCCTGCGGCAGGCGCTGTCCGCCGCGGCCAGCCAGGTCGAGCCCGTTGACGGGGGCCTAGACCGCATTCGCGCCCGCACGAGCGGCGCGACGCCACGCCCCTTGCTGGTCAGCATGGCCCTGGAGGTCACCCGCCGGGCCCGGCACTGGGTCTGGCGCGGGCACTGGGCCTGGCAGGACGCGGGCTACTGGCGAGACCACCGGGCCGTGCGGCGCGCGGCCCGGTTGATCCGGGCCATGCGCGCCTGGCTGGCGGCATCCACCGGGCACGGGGCCGCCTGGCTCCGGGCGACCCCGTGGCCAGCCGGCATCGGGCAGACACGCATCGGCCTCACCCGCATCGGCCGGACGCGCTTGGCCGTCGGCCGCACCGCGGCGGCATCCGGCGGGCGCTGGGCCGTCTCGCTCTGGGTGACCCTGCGGCCGCATGGCATCGGGTGGATACGGCTCGTGGCCGGCCTGGCCGCGGCGGCGTCGATCACGGCGGCGGCCGTGGCGGTACCCCCGCTGCGGGCGGCGCTCGTCCAGGTCAGCTCGACCGTGCTGAACGGCGGCAATAGTGATGTCCAGCCGCTGCTGTCGGGCACCGGAGGTTCCGGAGGCGGCGACGGCAAGACCGCGGCCGCCGCCGGGCGGCAAGTCGGCCCCGTCCGGCGCCGCGGACGGTAGCAGCCCCGGCGCCGTGTCGCGCACGCGGCCGTCCGGCAAGGCGTCCAGTCCCGGACCGTGCGCTACGCCCACCCGGACGGCGGGCACTGGCAATCCGTCCGGAGGCAGCTCAAGTGCCGTGAGCCTGTCCGGCCCGCAGTCCAGCCAGAGCCCGGGCACGGTGCCCTCGGCCCTCGCGTCCACGCCCGACGCCGCGCGATTGCCCCTCGGCAACGAGCTCGCCGACGTTCGTGGCCGCGCCGACGCCCGCCCCCGCCACGACTCCGACGCCCACACCGACGCCCACGCCAGCACCGGTCACGACTCCCACGCAGACCCCGAGCGGAACGCCGACGCCGACCGCGACGGATTCGTCCGGTTTCCCCGCGACCCCGCCGGTCGTGTCATCGGCAAGCGGCGCGGCCAGCGCGAACAGCCAGGCGAGCGAGGGATCCCCGGCATCGGCGCCATCGCCGGCCTCGTCGGTGCCGTCCCCTTCCGTCAGCCCGTTAATCCGGCACGCGCCGGCGGTCACCAGCGACCGGAGCAGGTCAGCAGCACCGCCGCCGCGGCGGCGCCGGCGGTGGAGGTGCGCAGCACCGTCGGTCCCAGCCGCGCCTCAATGGCGCCCGCGGCCGCCAGCGCGGATCGCTCGGCCGGGCTGACGCCGCCTTCCGGGCCGACCACGAGGACAACCTCACCGCGTGCTTGGCAGGGCCAGCCGGGACAGCGGGACCGCGGCATCGGCCGCTAGGACCACGCCGCAGGCGGCGCCCGACACCAGCGCGGCGACATCGGCCAGCGCGGCCGGGCCGCTGACCGGCGGGATCCAGGCACGCCGGGACTGCTTGGCGGCCTCCCGCGCGATCGCCTGCCACTTGCCCAGGGACCGCTGGCCGCGCGTGCCCTCCCAGCGGGCGACGGAGCGGGACGCGGACCAGGCCACTATGGCGTCCACGCCGACCTCGGTCATCATCTCCACGGCCAGCTCGCCGCGGTCACCCTTCGCCAGCGCCTGCACGACGGTGATCGACGGTGCCGGGGGAGGCACCGGATGCACGGAGCGCACCGAGATCGTGACCGTGTCCGCCCCTACCGAGGCGACGACTCCCGAGGCCAGCGTCCCGGCCCCGTCGGACAGGTCCGCGCGCTCCCCCGCGCGCAGGCGCCGGACCACGGCCGCGTGCCGTCCCTCGGGCCCGGACAGCACGACGGAGCCGCCCGCGGCGAGCTCACCAGGCGTCACAAGGAACACTGGCGGACCTGCGCTGGCCGCGTTCGCTCCGGCTCACGCTCGTCGCTGGCCGCGTTCGCCTCCGGGCGCTTTCGCGCGGCCTTCCCTCGCTTCGCTTCCTCGTTCCTCGGTCGCTCCGCTCAGTCCAGTCACCGCTGCGCCCTCCGGCTCACGCTCAGCACGCAGCCGTCCCGGCCGGCGGCCTGCGGGAGATGACTTCCCGCGCGCGCCCAAAAGCGTCCTCAGCCGTCCCGGTTACCGGCCGTTGAAGGCGTCGCGGAGCCGGGAGAAGAAGCCCTGCTGCCCCGGCTGGAACTTGCCGGGCGGTGCCTCCTCGCCGCGCAGCTTGGCCAGGTCGCGCAGCAGCTTCTCCTGCTCGGCGTCGAGCCTGCTGGGCGTCTCGACGGTGACGTGAATGATGAGGTCACCGCGGCCGGTACCGCTCAGGTGCTTGACGCCGAGGCTGTACAGCGGGATGACCTGACCGGACTGCGTGCCGGGCCGGATGTCCACATCGCTCGGCCCGTCGAGCGATTCCACCGAGACGGTGGCGCCGAGCGCGGCCGCCACCATCGGGATCGTCAGCGTGCAGTGCAGGTCGTCGCCCTGCCGCTCGAAGATCGGGTGCGGCCGCTGTACCACCTCAAGGAACAGGTCGCCGGGCGGGCCGCCGCCAGGACCGGTCTCGCCCTCGCCGGCGAGCTGGATGTGCGTGCCGTCCTCGACGCCCGCCGGGATCCGCACCTTCATCGTGCGCCGCGTGCGCACCCGGCCGTCACCGTCGCACTCGGGGCAGGGGCGGGGAAGCACGGTGCCGTAGCCACCGCAGTTCGGGCACGGCCGCGTCGTCATCACCTGGCCCAGGAAGGACCGCCGCACCTCGCTGATCTCACCGCGCCCGGCGCAGACGTCGCACATGGCCGGGTGCGTCCCCGGGGCGGTGCCCTCGCCGGAGCAGGTGGGGCAGACGACGGCCGTGTCCACGGTCAGCTCGCGGGTAGCGCCGAAGGCGCATTCCGACAGGTCCAGCTCGATGCGGATCGTCGCGTTGCGGCCGCGGCGGGCACGAGAGCGCGGCCCGCGCGGCTGACCGCCGCCGGCCGCGCCGAAGACGGCGTCCACGAAGTCGCTGAACCCGCCGAAGCCAGCGGCGGTGCCGAACCCGCCGAAGCCGTCTGCGCCAGCCAGGCCCTCCCCGCCCAGGTCGTACATCTGCCGCTTCTCCGGGTCGGAGAGAACGTTGTACGCCTGGTTGATCTCCTTGAACTTCTCCGCCGTCTCCGGGTCGGGGTTGACGTCGGGGTGCAGCTCGCGGGCCAGCCGGCGGTAGGCGCTCTTGATCTCGTGGGCCGAGGCATCCTTGCGGACCCCCAGCAGCGCGTAGTAATCGCCGGCCACTATGACTCCCCGAGAATCCGGCCAACGTACCTGGCCACCGCGCGGACCGCGCCCATCGTGGACGGGTAGTCCATCCGGGTCGGGCCAAGAACGCCGAGCTTGGCCAGCGGGTGCCCGTCGGCGCCGTACCCGACGGTCACCACGGACGCGCCGGTCAGGCCGGTCTCCGCGCCGATTCGCACGGTGAGGGCCGACGGCTCGGCGGACTCGCCGAGCAGCCGCATCAGCACCACTTGCTCCTCCAGGGCTTCCAGGACCTCGCGAAGTCCCTTGCCAAAGTCGGGGGCGGACAGGTTCGCCGCGCCGCCGAAGACTATGCGCTCCTCCGACCGCTCTGCCAGGCTGTCGAGGAGTACCGAGAACACGGCTCCCGCGTTGGGCCTCTCGGGAACCGGGATGCGATCAGCCAGCCCGGTCACGGAGGCGGCGGCATCCGCTAGCTTACGCCCGTCGAGGCAGGCGTTGAGCACCGCGCGCAAGTGCGCGATGGACTCGGGCGCGGCCAGGTCCGGCAGGTCCACCATCGCCTGCTCGACCCGCCCGGTGTCGGTGATGAGGACCAGCATGAGCCGCCGCGGCGCGAGCGAGACCAGCTCGATGTGGCGGACGGCCGACCGCGACAGCGACGGGTACTGCACGACCGCGACCTGCCGGGTGAGCTGCGCGAGCAGCCGGACCGTACGGGCGACCACGTCGTCGAGGCTGTAGGCGCCGGCCAGGAAGGTCTCAATCGCGCGCCGCTCGGCGCCGGACATGGGCTTGATCGACGAGAGCCGGTCGACGAACAGCCGGTAGCCCTTGTCCGTCGGGATGCGCCCCGCGCTGGTGTGCGGCTGGGCGATGAATCCCTGCTCCTCAAGGACGGCCATGTCGTTGCGGATCGTGGCCGGCGACACGTCCAGGCCGTGCCGGTCGACCAGCGACTTGGACGCCCACCGGCTCGGTGGTGGATACGTAGTCTTCGACTATGGCGCGCAGGACCGCGAGCTTCCGTTCGTCCAGCACCGGGTGATCCACCTCCTCTCGCCGTGTTCGCCGCCGGAGGCCCGAGGGGTGCCCCCTGAGCCAGCACTGGCACTCCAACGCCGTGAGTGCCAATTCTATGTCTTCTATTGGGCCACGCGACCTCTCTCACGGCAAGATGGACTCTCATGCGGAGCAGGCAGTACTCACGCGACATCCTGGCCCCCGAGAACCGCAAGCCCAGGCCAGGCCAGGGCCCGGTGCCGGAGGTCGAGGCCGAGCCGGGGCTGGTGGCGGAGGATTTCGAGGGCAGGTTCTGCGGCGCGGTCGTGGCCCTGGAATCCGGTGCCGTCACCCTGGAGGACCGGCACGGCAAGCGCCGCGTCTTCCCCCTTCCCGGGACGTTCCTTATCGACGGCGCGCGGGTAACGCTGGTCCGTCCCGCGCCGCGGCCCGGGCAGGAAGGTCCCAGACGCACGGCGTCGGGCTCCATCGCCGCCCCGGACCAGCGCGCCAAGGTCGCCCGGGCCAGCCGGATCTACGTCGAGGGCAAGCACGACGCCGAGCTCGTCGAGCGGATCTGGGGCGATGACCTGCGCGACGCCGGCGTGGTGGTCGAGTACCTGGAGGGCGTCGATGAGCTGCCGGCGATCGTCGCGGACTTCCGGCCCGGGCCGGCCCGCAAGCTCGGCGTCCTCGTCGACCACCTGGTCGCTGGCTCGAAGGAGAGCCGGATCGCCGCCGAGACCGTCGCCCGGTTCCCTGACCACGTTCTCGTGGTGGGGCACCCGTTCATCGACATCTGGGCCGCCGTCCGGCCGTCAGTGCTCGGCCTGGACGGATGGCCGGCCGTGCCCAAGGGCCAGCCGTGGAAGGAAGGCGTGCTGAGCGCCATCGGCTGGCCGTGCGCGTCCCCGGCCGACGTCGCCGCCGCCTGGCGCCGGATCCTCGGCGCGGTCCGCACCTACGCCGACCTCGACCCGGCCCTGCTGGGCCGCGTGGAAGAACTGATCGACTTCGTGACAATCGACTAGCGAGGCGGCCGGGGCTAGGTCAGGTCCCTGATGATCGCGTCGGCCAGGAGGCGGCCCTGGCGGGTGAGGACCAGGCTTCCTGAGCGCCAGGCGGCCGGGTCCAGGTGGCCGGCCGCCAGCGAGCGCTCGGCGGCCGGCAGCGCCCGCCCGCCCAGGACCGCGAGGGGCAGGCCGCCGGACAGCCGGACGCCCAGCATCACCCGCTCCATCGACCGCTCGTCCGGCGTCAGGATCTCGCGGGCCGCCGCCGGGGACTCGCCGGCGGCGAGCCGCCCGGCGTAGGCGGCCGGGTGGCGCACGTTCCACCAGCGGGTGCCGCCAACATGGCTGTGCGCGCCCGGGCCGAAGCCCCACCAGTCGCCGCCCGTCCAGTACAGCATGTTGTGCCGGCAGCGAGCGGCGCCGTCGCGCGCCCAGTTGGAGATCTCGTACCAGTGCAGGCCCGCCGCGCTCAGCAGGTCATCGGCGATCAGGTAGCGGTCGGCCAGCACGTCGTCGTCGGGGGCGTCGATCTCGCCCCGGCGGACCCTCGCGGCCAGCCTCGTGCCGTCTTCGACGATGAGCGCGTAGGCCGAGACATGGTCAGGCTCCGCCGAGAGGGCGGCGTCCAGGGAGCGCCGCCAGTCGTCGTCGCTCTCTCCTGGCGTGCCGTAGATCAGGTCCAGCGAGACATGCTCGAACCCGGCCTCGCGCGCCCACTTCGCGCACTGCTGGGGGCGACCCGGCTGGTGCTGGCGGTCCAGGACCGCCAGCACGTGCTCGACATCACTCTGCATGCCGAACGAGACCCGGGTGACGCCGCTATCGCGCAATTCGGCCAGCGACCACTGGTCGACCGTTTCCGGGTTGGCCTCGATCGTCACCTCGGCGCCAGGGGCGAGGCCGAACGCCGCGGCGACGCGGGCGATAATGGCGCCGATCTCGCGCGGCGGGAGCAGCGTGGGCGTGCCGCCGCCGAAAAAGATCGTCTCGACGGGAGGCGGCGGAGGCGGGCAAGGCCTGGCGGGCCAGGTCGATCTCCTGGCTCAGCGTCCCGGGGTAAGCCTGCTGCGACGCGCCGCCAGCCAGCTCAGAGCGGGTATAAGTGTTGAAGTCACAGTAACCGCAGCGTGTCCTGCAGAATGGGACATGGACGTAAACCCCGAACGGCCTGCTCCCCAGCTGGCCGACGGCGGACTCCGGCAGGGCTCCGTCGGCGGGCACCGGTTCACCGTCTGGCAAGGCTGAAGGCACGAGCAGAGGATATGTGCCGAGTATTGGTACCACGATCTACCCGGGCGGGTAGTTAAGCTTAAGTACTAGGCATATCGCTGGCGGGAGGCGTCTGGTGACAGAAGATCCGGCAACCGGTCCCACAGGCGACGGCTTGGCGCAACCCCCGCTTTCCGCGGCAGGGTGGCCCGCCGCCGCGGAGTCGGTGGACGATCGCGACGGCACGCCCTTCGCCCCGGGCGGCGAGGACACCGTACGGCTGGCGCGCAGCGGGCAGCAGCCCACGCCGCAGGAGCACGACGCCCCGACCGTGCGGTCGCGGCCCGGTCCGGCCCCGGAGGCCGTCGCTCCGGAGGCGGCGGCACCGGCCCAGCCGCAGGTGCCGCTCGCCCCCGCGAAGCTCACTTTCCCCGCGCAAGACGTCCAGCAGCCCGCTGCCGCCGGCCAGCAGCCGGCGCAGCCGCAATACCAGCCGCAGACGCCGTACCAGCCGCAGCCGTACCTGCAGACCCTGCAGCCCCAGCAAGCCCAGCCGCCGGTTCAGCAGCAGCCGGTTCAGCCGACGCAGCCTCAGCCGCCTTACCAGACGCAGCCGTACACCCAGGCGCAGCCGCCGGTTCAGCAGCAGCCGGGCCAGCAGCCGTTCCCGGTGGCCCCGGGCTACCAGCCGCAGCCTGTCCAGCAGCCCGCGTACGTTCAGCCACCGGTGTACGTGCAGCCGTCGGTATACGGGCAAGCCGTGATGCCGCCGGTCGCGTACGGCCAGCCTGGCTATCCGCAGCCCGCCGTCTTCGGGCAGCCCGCCGTCTTCGCGCAGCCGCCGGTCGCGCTGCAGCCGCCGGTCGGCGCGCAGCCCGCGTCGCCGCCGCAGGGCGCGCTCGCCGGGCCGCCCGGCATGCTCGCCGCCGCCGCCGACCGGGAGCGCGCCATCGACGTGCTCAAGGCCGCCTACGGCGAGGGCCGCATCACCAAGGACGAGTTCGACTACCGGGTCAACCAGGTCGCGCAGGCACGCACCTACGCCGATCTCGGCGTGGTCATCGCCGACCTGCCCGCCGGGCCGCTGGGCGGGGTCTCCCACTACCCGGGCGGCCTTCCGGCCCAGGCCCCGTACTACCCGCCGGCCCGGCAGACAACGAACGGCCTCGCCGTCGGCTCCCTGGTCTGCGCGCTGCTCGGCATATCGCTGCCCGCCGTGATCATGGGGCATGTCGCCCGCAGGCAGATCAGGGACCGCAACGAGGGCGGCGACGGCCTCGCGATCGCCGGCCTCGTCATCGGCTGGCTGGGCATGGCGTTCTACGCGCTGATGTTCATCGCGGCGATCGTCGCGGCAGGGTCCGGCGGGAGCTGAGGCGGCTACTTGGCCTTGGCTTCCGTGGGGCCGGTCGATAGCGCGGCGATGAAGGCCTCCTGGGGGACTTCCACGCTGCCGATGTTCTTCATGCGCTTCTTGCCCTCCTTCTGCTTCTCCAGCAGCTTGCGCTTGCGGGTGATGTCACCGCCGTAGCACTTGGCGAGGACGTCCTTGCGCAGCGCCCGGATGTTCTCGCGGGCGATGATGCGGGAGCCGACGGCCGCCTGGATCGGGACCTCGAACTGCTGGCGGGGGATGAGCTCCTTGAGCTTGGCGGTCATCGACAGGCCGTACTCGCGGGCGTTGTCGGAGTGCACGATCTGGCTGAACGCGTCGACCGGCTGGCCCTGCAGCAGGATGTCGACCTTGACCAGGTTGGCCTCCTGCTCGTCAGTCGGCTCGTAGTCGAGGCTCGCGTAGCCGCGGGTCCGCGACTTGAGCAGGTCGAAGAAGTCGAAGATGATCTCCGCGAGCGGCATCGTGTAGCGGATCTCGACCCGGTCGGTGGACAGGTAGTCCATGCCTTGCAGCACGCCGCGGCGGCCCTGGCACAGCTCCATGATCGTGCCGATGAACTCCGACGGTGAGATGACCGTGGCCTTCACGATCGGCTCGAAGACCTTGGCGATCTTGCCGCCGGTGTTGCCCTTGCCCGGGGCCTCCGGGGCGAAGCCCGACAGGCCGCCGGGGTACTCGGCCGGGTTCGTGACCGTGATCTCCCGGCCGCTTTCCATGACGACGCGGTAGATGACGTTGGGGGCGGTGGAGATGAGGTCCAGGTCGAACTCGCGCTCCAGCCGCTCCCGGACGATCTCCATGTGCAGCAGCCCGAGGAAGCCGCAACGGAAGCCGAAGCCGAGCGCGGTGGACGTCTCCGGCTCGTAGACAAGGGCGGCGTCGTTAAGGCGCAGCTTGTCGAGGGCGTCGCGCAGGTCGGGGTACTGGTCGCCATCCATCGGGTACAGGCCGGAGAACACCATGGGCTTGGGGTGGTCATAGCCGGCCAGCGCCTCCTTCGCTGGCTTGCTCGCGCTCGTGAGCGTGTCGCCCACGCGGGCCTGGCGGACGTCCTTGACGCCGGAGATGAGGTAGCCCACCTCGCCCGCCGCCAGGCCGTCGGACGGGATCGGCTCCGGGGAGATGACGCCGACCTCCAGGAGCTCGTGGACGGCACCGGTCGACATCATGAGGGTGCGCTCGCGCTTGCTCAGCTTCCCGTCGACGACCCGGACGTAGGTCACGACGCCCCGGTAGGTGTCGTAGACCGAGTCGAAGATGAGCGCCCGTGCCGGTTTCGAGAGATCGCCGCTTGGCGGTGGCACCAGGTCGACGATCGTGTTGAGCAGCGCCTCGACGCCATCTCCCGTCTTGGCGCTGACCTTGAGGACTTCCGAGGGGTCGCAGCCGATGATGGCGGCCAGTTCCGCCGCGTAGCGCTCCGGCTGGGCCGCCGGTAGGTCGATCTTGTTCAGCACCGGGATGATCCGCAGGTCCGCGTTCAGCGCCAGGTACAGGTTGGCGAGCGTCTGGGCCTCGATGCCCTGGGCGGCGTCCACCAGGAGGATCGCGCCCTCGCACGCCTCCAGGGAACGGGAGACCTCGTAGGTGAAGTCGACGTGGCCGGGGGTGTCGATCATGTTGAGCACGAAGTGCGTGCCGTCCTTGCTCCAGGGCAGCCGGACCGCCTGGCTCTTGATCGTGATGCCGCGCTCGCGCTCGATGTCCATCCGGTCCAGGTACTGAGCGCGCATTTGCCGGGCGTCGACGATCCCCGTCAGCTGAAGCATCCGGTCGGCCAGCGTTGACTTGCCGTGATCGATGTGCGCAATGATGCAGAAGTTGCGGATCACGGCCTGCGGCGTGCTGGCAGGCTGGGGGCCGGCAGAGCCGGAGAGCTCATTGGTACCTGGCTTTCATCACGGGTCATCGGCTGGCGTTGGCCGTTGGTTTGAGGAACGGGCGACCGCTCGGATATCCTTCCTCAGCGCGCCTTCGTCACGCGTGTGCCCGATTGGCCGGGAACACGGGGACGAGCGCCGCGAGGCTAACCGCGGTGGTGCCGCTCCCCAACGACTTTAACGGACAAGCTGAAGGATCCTTACGCGTGGCGAACATCAAGTCGCAGATCAAGCGGAACAAGCAGAACGAGAAGGCGCACCAGCGCAACAAGGCCGCCAAGTCGGCGTTGAAGACGCACGTGCGCAAGTTCCGCGAGGCTGCCGAGTCGGGCAACGTCGAGGAGGCGACGCTCGCGCTGCGGGTGGCGAACCGCCAGCTCGACAAGGCCGTCAGCAAGGGCATCATCCACAAGAACCAGGCGGCGAACCGCAAGTCCGCGATCGCCAAGAAGCTGCACGAGCTGCAGGGCGCCTGACCCGCCCAGGGGCGCCCTTCTCGGAGCGAGTCGCTCGTTGCAGCGGTCAGGCCAGGCATGGTCGTCCGCGGTCACCGGGCCTCAATGATTGACGGTTGGGGTGTGCGAGCGCCCGCTTCCTGAATCAGTTAGGCCCGTTGAGTGCTGTCGACTACTGGCAACCGGTAGCGACGGGAACCACGCGCAGAGGTTTAACCGTCCCCCGGCCGGCGGTGCCGGTGTGACCAAAAGCTCCGCCCGCTGGCGGTTCTGGTGGTCTGTCAGGCACCTGCTGGCGGCAGCGGGTGTCGGATGCCGCAACACCGCTGCCGCCAGCGGGTGGATCCGGCCTCGTGCCGACCGCCACGCCGCGCGAAACGGGTGGAATGCACGATCGTCTACGTTCTTGCCGGTACAGACGCGCGATCGAAACCCGGGCGGCGGGGTCAGCGTCCCGCTGAGCGGCAGGCAACGATGCGGCGGATGGCGCGCTCCAGGGCGTAGGCCGCGCTGACGGACTCGCCCTTCACCGCGGCGTCCGCCTCGGCGACCGCCTGGATCGCGCGGGCGACCCCCGCTGGCTCCCAGCCGCGCAGCTGGCGCCGGATCACGTCGATCTTCCACGGCGGCGCGCCGACCTCGGCGGCCAGCGCGTTGGGGTTGGCGTTACGCGGCGCCGCTCCCACCCGGCCCAGCAGCCGTACCCCGGTCGCCAGGGCGCTCGTGATCAGCACCGGAGACGTCCCGGTGGCCAGCGCCCAGCGGAGCTGCTCCAGCGCCTCGCTCAGCCGCCCCTCGACCGCGTGGTCGGCCACGCTGAAGCCGGTCGCCTCGGCCCGGCCCCGGTAGTACCGGGCTACCACGGCCGCGTTGATGCGCCCCTCGGTGTCCGAGTCGAGCTGGTCGACCGCTGACGCGAGCTCGCGCAGGTCCGAGCCGAGGGCGTCGAGGAGGGCCTGCACCGCACTCTCGTCCGCCTGCCGTCCCACCCGGCGGAACTCTCCCCTGACGAACTGCGCCCGGTCCCCGATCCGGGTGATCTTCGGGTGCTCGATGACCGCGGCCCCGGTCTTCCTCAGGTCGGTGACCAGCGCCTTGGCCTTCGCTCCCCCGGCGTGCGCGAGAATGACGACGGCGTCCGGCGCGGGCGCCGCCGCATAGCGGGCCAGGTCGGCCGCGACGTCCTTCGGCGTGTTCTGCGCGTTGCGCACCACGACGACGGAGCCGCCCCCGAACAAGGACGGTGAAGTGAGGGAGGCAAGCTCCCCGGCCGTGAGGTCGCCGCCCTCGGTCTCGTGCACGTCGCCGCCGCTGTCGCCGGCGCCGAAGGCGCTTGCCGCCAGGAACCCGCGCGCCTGGGCCATGAGGTCACGCACGGTCCGGTCGACGAGGTATTCCTCCTCGCCGAGGACGAGCGTGACCGGTGCCGGAGCGGGCGTAGCAGGTGCCATGCCACCAAGCATATTTTTCCCCGCGCACGGCAGGTTGGTTTCTCAGCGACCGGCTCGGGCTGTTGCCGCCGGCCCGGACCGACACCGCGAGCGGCTACCGCTTCTACGGCGAGGACCACGTGGCTAGCGCCCGCCTCATCGCGCTGCTGCGGCGCCTCGGCATGCCCCTGCCCGCCATCGCGGACATCACGGCCAAGCCAGCCGGCGAGGCGGCGCAAGCGATCGGGACATACTGGGCTGGCCGGCCTGCAGGTACGGACGGAGGAGGCGCACGACGAGGTCTTCATCCGCCTTCCCATGAAGGACCCGGGCTGGCCCGCGATGGCTCCAGCGGTCGACGCGATCGAAGCGTGGATGCGGGGGCAACGGCGGCACCCGGCCGGGTCGCTGCGCCAGGTCCTGATCGCTGGCCAGCGGACCGCCACCCCCGACACCTTGGTCTGTGACCTCAGCGTCCCGCTGCGATGACCAGCGGCCTCAGAACGTGACCGGCTCGCCGCCGCGCCAGACGCGGCGCGGCTGCAGCCCGAAGTTACGCGCGAACGCGCCCTCGTGGTCGGCGTCCCACAAGACCATGTCGGCGAGCCGCCCGCGGGCCATCATGCCGCGGTCCGGGGCGCGCAGCGCCACCGCGCCGCCCAGCGTCGCCGCGCGGAGGGCCTCAAGGACGCTCATTCCCAGGTAGTTGACCGCGAGCGCGATGACGAGCGGCATCGAGGTGATGCCCACGTTGCCCGGCGTGTGGTCGGACCCCAGGGCCACCGGGACGCCCTTGTGCAGCAGTGAGCGCACCGGAGGCCGCGCCGAGACCTGCATGGCGGTCGCGGGGCAGATCACGGCCGCGACGGCGGCCCGGCTGAGGGCGGCCACGTCCTCCTCGGTCGCGTTATTGAGCAGGTCGGCGGAGGCACAGCCCATCTCGGCCGCGACCCGGGCGGCGCCGCCGCGGGACTGGCCGCAGGCGTGGATCCGCGGCAGCAGGCCAGCGCGGCGGCCCGCGGACAGGATCCACCGCGCCTCTTCCTCGGTGAACCGGCCATCCTCGCAGTGGACGTCCACGCCATCGGCGCCGATGGTCGCCGCGTCCGCGCACCAGGCGCTCACCGCGTCGATGTAGTCGGTCCGGCGGCCGAAGTACTCCGGCGGGACCACGTGCGCGGCCAGGAACGTCACGTGCACCCGCGGCATGCCTGGCTCCTCCTCAAGCGAGCGGAGCATGCGCACGTCGGCCAGCTCGCCATCGCGAGTGAGGTGGTAGCCGGTCTTCGCCTCGATGGTCGTCGTCCCGGTCTGCAGCCACGCCGCCAGCCGCTCTCGCACGCCATTGCACAGCGTCCACGGGTCCGTGCCCCGGGTGATCGTCAGGGTCGCGTTGATGCCCCCGCCCGCCGCGGTGATCTCCGCGTCGGACAGGCCGTTGGACCGCATGGCCACCTCGGCGTCCCGGTTGCCCGCGTACACCGGGTGCGTGTGCGAGTCGATGAGGCCGGGCGTGACGAAGCCGCCGCCCAGGTTTTCCACCAGGTCGACGTCGACGATGTCCCTGACGACGCCGGGGACGCTGCGCGGCAGCTCGGCGGCGGGGCCGACCCATGCGATGCGGTCATCGGAGGTCAAGATGGCGGCGTTGCTCAAGATCTCCGAGCCCGTCCACAGGCGGCCGATGTTCGTCAGCAGGCGCGCGGTCACGGTCGGCTCCTCGCCTGCCCGGTACCGTCGCCGCGCGGTACGGCGGCGTGGTGGGTTCCAGCCATCATGATCGGCCACCTGCCATGCATGGGGTATAGACGTCGGCGTTGACCGTGCTACCAGGGATGCCGGCACCTTCCGCGCGGAGCTCTGGTTAGCTGCGCCGGGTGCCAACATATCGGTTCCGTTACGGTATTGCAGCGGGCCCAGCCGAGGCAAGACCTCCCGAAAATTCTTAGACAACCCCCAGCTACGCCCCGCTATCGGCGCAGATACCAGCCCTGACGGGATTGCGTGCCTCAGCCGGCGGCGGGCGCTGAGGCGACGGTGTACCGCGTGAGCTCGGCCGCGAGGTCCGGCGGCACGCGCGCCTCCAGCATGGTCCCCTCCGGCCCGTGCTCGACCCGGATCACCTCGCCGACGGCGTGGGCGCGGGCAACCAGCTCGGCCCGGGCATACGGGACAAGGACGACGAGCAGCTGGTCCTTGAGGGGCAGCGCCGCCTCGATGGCCGCGCTGAGCCGGTCCAGCCCGGCACCGGTGTGCGCGGAGACTGGCACGCAGCCCCGCTCGCGCAGCTCCAGCGCCTTGACCGCGACCGGGTCGGCGCTGTCGATCTTGTTGACGACGACGCAGCTCGGGCACCTTGTCGGCGCCTATCTCGGCGAGCACGGCGCGGACGGCCGACAGCTGGGCGACAGGATCGGCGTCCGACCCGTCCACGACGTGCAGGATCAGGTCGGCGTCGGCCGCCTCCTCCAGCGTGGACCGGAACGAGTCCACCAGCTGGTGCGGCAGGTGCCGGACGAACCCCACGGTGTCGGTCAGGGTGTAGGGGCGCCCGCTGGGGGACTCGGCCCGCCGGACCGACGGGTCAAGGGTGGCGAACAGCGCGTCCTCGACCAGTACTCCGGCTCCGGTCAGCGCGTTGAGCAGGCTCGACTTGCCGGCGTTGGTGTACCCGGCGATGACCACGGACGGCACCTCATTGCGCTTGCGCCGCGCGCGCTGCACCTCCCGGCCCGTCTGGAAGCCGCCGATCTCGGTGCGCAGCCGCGCGATGCGGGAGCGGATTCGCCGCCGGTCGGTCTCGATCTTGGTCTCGCCCGGGCCGCGGGTCCCGATGCCGCCGCCGCCGGCCACCCGGCCGCCCGCCTGCCTGGACAGCGACTCGCCCCAGCCGCGCAGTCGCGGCAGCATGTACTGCAGCTGCGCCAGCTCGACCTGCGCCTTGCCCTCCCGGCTCTTCGCGTGCTGGGCGAATATGTCGAGGATCAGCGCGGTGCGGTCGATGACCTTGACCTTGACGACGCTCTCCAGGCGGCGCAGCTGGCTAGGGCTGAGCTCGCCGTCGGCGATCACCGTGTCCGCGCCCATGGCGGCGACGATGCCCGCGAGCTCGAGCCGCCTTGCCGGCGCCGACGTACGTCGCCGGGTCCACGCGCGAGCGGCGCTGCATGACCCCCTCCAGGACTTGCGACCCGGCGGTCTCGGCGAGCCGCGACAGCTCGAGCAGCGAGTTCTCGGCCGCCGTGAGCGTTCCCTCGGTCCAGACGCCGATCAGCACGACCCGCTCCAGCCGCAGTTGCCGGTACTCGACCTCGGTGACGTCGGCGAGCTCGGTAGACAGCCCCGCCACGCGGCGCAGCGCGTGCCGGTCCTCCAGGTCAAGCTCACCCCTTGCGGGGTCGAGAGCCGGGTCAAGGTCGGTGGCCTCGAAGTCCGCAGGCTCGTCAAGGTAGCCGCGCTCGCCATGGGCAGTAGTCATCGTCCTCCAGTCGCTCGCCGGGTGCGCCCTTCTGATAGGGCTGTGTCTTCCCTGATGGTGCCACCACCACGACGATCAGTCACATTAATAAACAATCACAGGCCGCAGTCTGTGCCCGGTAGCGGACAACAGCCGGCGGCGATCTCCGCGCTAGGAGGTCCTCGCGAGCGAGGTGTCGCTGCCGGGAATCAGCCCGGTCACGGCCTGCCGCCCCGCCTCGAACGCGGCCGCCAGCACCGCGCCGTCGGTGGTGAAGCGGCTGACCGCGGGGCAGCTGGCCGGCGGGTACAGCGACAGCGCCGTCCCGGCTAGCCTCCATCGCCGCCACGCTCGCCACGTCGGCGAGCGTCCGGGCGCCGCGCTCCAGGTAGATGCTCCGCAGTTCGAGGCTCTCGCGCCGCAGGAACGTGCTGGTCATGACCCTGGCCTCGCGGGCCGGCCGGGGCGGGAGCGCCGGGCCGGCGGGCAGCAACCGAGGTGGCCGGGAGCGGAGCACCACCAGGTGCGTGGCGCCGTCGGCCATCGGGGTGCGGAACGGAATCGGCTCGGCCAGCCCGCCGTCGAAAAAGCGCCTGCCGCGCAGCACCACCGCCGGGCCCGCCAGGAATGGCAGCCCCGCGCTGGCCCGCAGCGCCAGTCGCACCTCCGCCGGTTCGCTGACAAGGCCGCGCAGGTCCGTTGCCGCCCCGGTGACGGCGTCCGTCCCCAGCGGGTGCCATTCCACCTCGCTGGCCAGTACGGACGCGAAGTCCATCGGGAATTCGCCCTGGTAGACGACCTCTACCAGGGTGCGCACGTCGACGACGGGCCGCCCGCGCAGCGGCGCCCACCAGCGGATCAGCGTCCGCGCGTAGTCCGGGCGGGCCCAGCCGCGCAGCCCGCCGGGATTGGAGCTGAGCAGCCAGGCGGCGGTGATCGCCCCGGCGGAGGTGCCGTACACGGCGTCGAACGCGGGCAGCAGGCCAAGTTCGTGCAGCGCGTAGGCCATCCCGGCGGTCACGGTACCGCGCATCCCGCCGCCCTCGACGGAAAGGACGATCCGGTGCCCGTCGGCTCGCTGCCCCGGCCGGCTCCCCGACTTCACGCGCTCACGCAGCAGCCGCGGCATGGCCAGCAGCGCGCCGGGATCCCCGGTGCCTAGCACGCTGGCGCCAGCGAGCGGAGCAGGGCCGGCAGGTCGCCCTCGTGGACGACGGTCAGCCGGTGGGTGGCGCGGGTTATCGCCACGTACAGGTCGTGGCCGCCGTTGTCCGACTCGGCGATGACGCCCGCCGGGTCCGCCAGCACGACGCGGTCGAACTCCAGGCCCTTCGCCTGGGTGACCGTCAGCAGGGCCGCCACCGCGTCCAGGGATTCCGGCTGGTCACCGGGGATGGCCTCGGGGACCGCCGCCGCCACCTCGGCCATCAGGGAAACGGGGACGATCACCGCCATGCGGCCGCCGTCCGGGCCGCTGAGCCCGGCTATCTCCTCCCGGACGATCCCGGCAACGGTCGCGCTCAGCTCCCCTCGCGCCCGCACCACCCGGGGGCCAACGCCCTCCGAGCGCACCGACTCGGGCGGGACCTCATCCGGGGACACCATCGCCAGGACGTCCGCCGCCACCGCCATGATCTCCGCCGGGGTGCGGTAGTTGACCGTCAGGCGCTCCTCGCGCCAGCGGCCCCGCACGAAGCGGTCGAGCATGGACTTCCACGAGCGCGCGCCCGCGGGCGAGCTAGTCTGCGCGACGTCGCCGACCACGGTCATCGACCTCGACGGAACCCGGCGCAGCACCATCCGCCACGCCATCGCGGACAGCTCCTGCGCCTCATCGATGATGACGTGCCCGTAGGCCCACGTGCGGTCCGCCTCGGCCCGCTCCGCCGTCGTCAGCAGCGGCCCGGTGTCCCGGTTCCACGACGCCAGGGTCTCGGCGTCCACCATGCCGAGATCGGCGATGCCGGTGATCTGCAAGACCTCGGCGGCGTACCTGGCCTCCAGCTCTTGCTCGCGGCGCAGCGCGCGCCTGGCCGCGCGCTGCTCGGAGTTGTCGAAGCCGAGCAGCTCCGCGAGCTCGTCGAGCAGGGGGACGTCCGCCGCGGTCCACTGCGAGGGGGCGGCGGGACGGCTGAGCTGGAATCGCTCGGAATCTGACAGCACGGACCCGGCCGCGCGCCTGGAGCGCGCCCTGGTCGGAGTAAAGGACGGCGAGGAGCTGCAGCGGGGTCAGCCGCGGCCACAAGCCGTTGACCGCGGCGAGCACGCCCGGCTCGGACCACAGCCGCTCGCGGGCGTCGGGGAGGTCCCCGTCTTCCAGCGGGCGGTCCAGGACGCGAGCCTCGGCGTGGGCGAGCTCGGTGAGGATCTCGGTGACGAAGAGCTTGCGCGCGACGTTGTGCGGCTTGTTCAGGCCGCGGGCGCGATCCCGGGCGCGCAGGATGGCGCCGCGCTTGAGCGGGACGTCAACGCCCTCGGCGCGCACGGTGATGTCGGACTTGGGCGCGCGCTGGGTGTTGCGGACCGCGCGGCGGAGCACCTCGATCATCCGCTCGTCGCCCTTGACGACGGCGGCGGGGTCCAGCGCGTCGCGGGCGGTTACGCCCGGGTAGAGCCTCGCCCAGCGTGCGCAGCACCACGTCGGTCTCGCCGAGCGACGGCAGGACCTGGGAGATGTAGCGCAGGAACGTCGGGTTCGGCCCGATGACCAGGACGCCGCGGCGCTCCAGGGTCCGCCGGTGGGTGTAGAGCAGGTAGGCGGCCCGGTGCAGGGCCGCGACGGTCTTGCCGGTGCCCGGGCCGCCCTGGACCACCAGGACGCCGGGCAGGCCGGACCGGATCACCCGGTCCTGCTCGGCCTGGATGGTGGCGACGACGTCGGCCATGCGGCCGGTACGGGCGCTGGAGACCGCGGCGATCAGCGCCGCCTCGCCGGACAGCCCGCTCCGGTCGGTGTCGGACAGCTGGTCAATGTTGAAGACCTGGTCGTCGATGCCCGTGACGGTACGCCCGCGGGTGTAGATGTGCCTGCGGCGAACCAGGCCCGCGGGGCTGCCCGGGGTCGCGGCGTAGAACGGGCGGGCCGCGGGCGCGCGCCAGTCAATGAGGCGCAGCTCGTAGTCGTCGTCGCGCAGGCCTATTCGGCCTACGTAGAGGGTGAGGCCATTCTCGTCATCCGTGCGGCCGAAGCACAGGCCGCGCTCGATCGCGTTGAGCTGCGCGAGGCGGGCCTGCTGCTCGCCGGCGGAGACGTCACGCTCCAGCCGGGCCTGGTGCGTGCCGCCGGGCGCACCCTGGGCGTTGACGTCCCTGAGGGCCATTTCCGAGCGGGCGCGCGCGGCGTCGAGCAGGCCGTACAGCATCGTCACGTACGCCTGCTCGTCGGCGAGGGACACGGCGCGCGGCCCGGCCGGCGGTCTCGTGCCCGGGGGGTCCTCGCCGCCCTGGGCATCTTCCTGGCCCGGGGGTGTCTCCCCGCCCGCGCCTCCCGCCTCGTCCCGCTCCCGCGGAGTGGCGCTTTCTGCAGCGGAATGAGTTTGACGAAATGACATATTTCTTGATATACTTTCTATCGTTTGTTATGCCCTGCCATTTCGGGCCACTTATTTTGCCATTTTCCGGGTTATTAACCTATCACGCCCCTCCCCGTGATCTGGCTGGCGGAGCGATCCGCCGCACGGGTGAAAGGTCGGCGTTTTTCGTCATCCCGCGAAACAGGACTCCCTTTAGTCCCGCGACGGCCTGTCTCCATGGTTACCCCGCTGCCTAGGATGGAAGCGGGCCGACGGGCGGGGCTTGAGGGGCAAGCGGCCAGCGGGCCGGGTCAGGGGAAGACAGCCCGGGCAGGACGTCGGCGGACGCCTGAAGGGAGCACGATCATGGGAGAACCAGCCCGGCGCGTTCAGGTAACCGGCGCGATGGAGGACCGGTACGTGGAGATCCTTACCCCGCGGGCGCTTCGAGCTCCTCGTCGCGCTGCACGACGCCCTCGGCGAGCGCCGCCACGAGGCGCTGAACGCCCGCCGCACCCGGCAGGCGCAGATCAGCAGCGGCGCGAACTTCGACTTCCTGCCGCAGACCCGCGACATCCGCGAGGACGGTAGCTGGCGGGTTGCTCCCCGGCGCCCGGGCTGCGGGACCGGCGCGTGGAGATCACCGGCCCCACCGACCGGAAGATGACGGTGAACGCGCTCAACTCCGGCGCCAGCGTCTGGCTGGCGGACTTCGAGGACGCCAGCACGCCGCTGTGGGCGAACATGATCAGCGGCCAGATCAACCTCAAGGACGCGCTGGACCGGATGGTCGACTTCACCTCCGAGGAAGGAAAGGCCTACGCCCTCAAGCCCGATGACGAGCTCGCGACGATCGTCGTGCGCCCGAGGGGCTGGCACCTGGAGGAGAAGCACATCCTCATCGACGGCCGCCGCGCCTGCGGCGGGCTGGCCGACTTCGCGCTCTACATGACCGCCTGCGCGCAGCGGCAGCTGGACAAGGGCAAGGGGCCGTACTTCTACCTGCCGAAGATGGAGTCCCACCTGGAGGCCCGGCTCTGGAACGACGCGTTCATCATCGCGCAGGACTTCCTCGGCATCGCGCGCGGCACGATCAGGGCCACCGTCCTCATCGAGACCATCCCGGCCGCGTTCGAGATGGACGAGATCCTCTACGAGCTGCGCGACCACAGCGCCGGGCGCAACGCCGGGCGATGGGATTACCTGTTCAGCATCATCAAGAAGTTCCGCACGCGCGGCCGTGAGTTCGTCCTGCCGGAGCGGAACGCGGTCACGATGACCGCGCCCATGATGCGCGCCTATACCGAGCTGCTCGTGCAGACCTGCCACAAGCGCGGGGCGCACGCCATGGGCGGCATGGCGGCGTTCATACCGTCCCGCAAGGATCCCGAGGTCAGCGCGACCGCCCTGGCGAAGGTGCGGGACGACAAGACCCGCGAGGCGGCCGATGGCTTCGACGGTTCCTGGGTCGCGCACCCGGACCTGGTGCCGGTGGCCAAGGAGGTCTTCGACGCCGTCCTCGGCCAGCACCCGAACCAGCTCGGCAAGCAGCGCCCGGACGTCCGCGTCACCGCCGAGGACCTGCTCGCCGTGGCCAAGACACCGGGCGGGATCACCGAGGCCGGCCTGCGGAGCAACATCTCCGTCGCCCTGCAGTACCTCGCCGCCTGGCTGGGCGGTTCCGGCGCGGTCGCCATCTTCAACCTCATGGAGGACGCCGCCACCGCCGAGATCTCCCGGTCGCAGGTCTGGCAGTGGATCCACAACGAGGTGCCCCTTGACGAGGGCCCGCTGGTGACAAGGGACCTCGTGGAGCGCATGATCGATGAAGAGCTGGTGAAGATCCGGGAGGCGGCAGGAGATGCGTTCGACGCGGCGCGGTACGGCCAGTCGGTCGCGCTGTTCACCGAGGTGGCCCTCGCGGACTCCTTCGCCGACTTCCTGACGATCCCGGCATACGAGCGCATGCCCTGACCCCGGCAAGGCGGTACATCGGCGATGACCATCCAGACGCTGATTCCCCGGATGAGGCAGATTTGCGGCGCGCGGAATGTCATCACCGATCCGCTGGAGCTGCGCACCTACGAGTGCGACGGCCTCACATCACACCGGGCGACGCCGGCGCTCGTCGTCTTTCCGCAGACGGCGCAGCAGGTGGCGGCCGTGGTGCGCGGCTGCGCGGGCGCCGGGGTCCCGTTCGTGGCCCGCGGCAGCGGCACCGGCCTGTCCGGCGGGGCCGTGCCGCGCGAGGACGGCGTGCTCATCGTGCTCGCCAAGATGCGGTCGGTCCTCGAGATCGACCCCGTGGCGCGGCGGGCGGTCGTCGAGCCGGGCGTGACGAACCTGGCGGTGACGCAGGCCGCCGCGCCCCATGGCCTGTTCTACGCGCCCGACCCGTCCAGCCAGGTGGTGTGCTCGGTCGGCGGGAACGTCGCGGAGAACTCCGGGGGGCGCGCACTGCCTCAAGCACGGCTTCACCGTCAATCACGTGACGGGCGTGGAGGTCGTCACCCCGTCCGGCGAGCTGACGTGGCTGGGCGACGGCACCGGGGTGCCACTCGGATACGACCTGCTCGGCGCGTTCACTGGCTCTGAGGGCACGCTCGGCATCGTCACCAAGATCGTCGTCAAGCTGACCCCGGCCCCGGAAGCGGTGCACCTGGTCCTCGCCGCGTATGACACCCTGGCCGACGGCGGGCACGCGGTATCGGACATCATCGCCGCCGGCATCGTGCCCGCCGCGATCGAGATGATGGACGCGCTATCGATTGAGGCCGCCGAGGCCGCCGTCGCCTGCGGCTACCCCGAGAACGCCGGCGCCGTGCTCCTCGTCGAGCTCGACGGCCCGGCCGCCGAGGTCGAGGCCGAACTGGCCACCGTCTTGCGGATCTGCTCGGGCGCCACCGAGATCCGCACGGCCGACGATCCCGCGCAGCGCGCTTCGATCTGGAAGGGCCGCAAGTCGGCATTCGCCGCCGTCGGCCGCCTGTCCCCCGCCTACATCGTGCAGGACGGCGTCG
The DNA here is from genome assembly GCA_963735415.1 of uncultured Actinomycetota bacterium. GTDB lineage: Bacteria > Actinomycetota > Actinomycetes > Streptosporangiales > Streptosporangiaceae > Trebonia. The sequence goes on from CAVTLB010000018.1 coordinate 66,436, forward strand.
TCCCCCGCACCGCGCTCGGCGAGGTGCTGGCGAAGATCTCCGCGCTGTCGTCGGCTACCGGGATACGGGTCGCGAACGTCTTCCATGCCGGCGACGGCAACCTGCACCCGCTCGTCCTGTACAACGACGCGGTGCCGGGCGAGGCGGAGCGGGCCGAGGAGGTCTCCGGGGCGATCCTTGACGCGTGCCTCGAGTACGGCGGCTCCATCACCGGCGAGCACGGCGTCGGCCTCGACAAGTCCCGGTACATGCCCAAGATGTTCACGGCCGACGACCTGGACACCATGCAGCTCCTGCGGTGCGCGTTCGACCCGGCAAGCCTGTGCAACCCCGGCAAGGTCTTCCCGACCCCCCGCCTGTGCGGTGAGGTTCCCGGGCACCGGCGCGCGCCTCATCCCGCCGTCGTCGCGGGCCAGGCGGAGATCTTCTGATGTCCGCCCGGCATGACGAGAGGGGAACGGGAGGCGGCCGTGTGCGCTGACTTCAGCCTGGCGGGCAAGGCGCTGGCGGCGGCGTGCGAGGCCGTGCGACCCGGCGAGGCCGCCGACGCGGTGGACGGCCGCGTCCCCGCGCTCGTCGCCGCGCCGTCGTCCACGGCCGAGGCGGCGGCGCTGATGCGGGCGGCCGCCGAGCACGACCTGGCGGTCGTCGTGCGCGGGTCGGGATCCCGGCTGGGCTGGGGCACCCCGCCGACGCGGTGTGACGTGGTCGTGGAGACACTCCAGATGGGCCAGGTGATCGAGCACGCCGCCGGGGACCTGGTGGCCCGGGTGCAGGCCGGGGCCCGGTTCGGGGATGTCGCGGCGGTACTGGCGAAGGCCGGGCAGGAGATCGCCCTTGACGTCCCGCCGGCGGCGACGGTCGGCGGGGTCATCGCCGACGCGCTGGCCGGGCCTCGGCGGCTGCGCTACGGCTCGCCGCGTGACCTGCTCATCGGCATCACGGTCGTGCGGGCCGATGGCATCATCGCGCACTCGGGCGGGAAGGTCGTCAAGAACGTCGCCGGCTACGACCTGGGCAAGCTCTTCGCCGGCTCGGCCGGGACCCTCGGCCTGATCACCGAGGCGACGTTCCGGCTGCACCCGCTCCCGGCCGCGCGCGCCTGGGTGACGACGGCCTTCCCAGGTGCGCCCGATGCGGCCAGCGCCGCCGCCGCGGTCGCGGCGGCGGCGAACTCGCCGCTGGTGGCCTCGGCGGTCGAGTTGTCCCGGCCGGTTCCGCCGGCCCGGTCAGCGTGAGCGTGCTGCTGGAGGGATCGGCCGACGGCGTGGCGGCCCGCGCCGCGAGCATGGCCGGCGTGCTGTCATCTGACGCCGCTGTCACCCCGCGCGCCCCGTCCTGGTGGGACGGCGTGCCCGTGGACGCCACGGTCCTGGTACGGGTCACTTTCTGGGTCTCGGCGCTGGGCCGGGTCCTGGACGCGATCGATGGTGCCGCCCTGGAAACCGGCACCCGCCCCGCGGTGCACGGGCCGGCCGGGGCGGGCGTGCTGTACCTGGCGCTCGGCGCCGATGCTCCCCCGGCGGGCGTCGCCCGCCTCGTGGCCGCGATCCGGGAGGCCATCCCGGCCGGGCGGGGCGGAGCGGCGGTGGTCGTCGGCGCCGGGGCAAGTCCGGTCAGTGACAGGGAACGGGGTCATCGCGGGAGCGGGGCTGATGCGGGCGGTCAAGGACCAGTTCGACCCCGGCGGGCGGATGGCCCCTGGCCGGTTCCCCGGGGAGATCTCATGAGCGAGCAGCGCGACCTGCGCGAGCTGGGCAAGGACTGCGTGCACTGCGGCTTCTGCCTGCCGGCCTGCCCGACGTACCAGCTGTGGGGCGAGGAGATGGACTCACCCCGCGGCCGGATTCACCTGATCAGCCAGGTTCTTGAGGGGGCGCCGCTGACAGCCGCCGCCACGTCGCACTTCGATCGCTGCCTGGGCTGCATGGCGTGCATGACCGCCTGCCCGTCCGGGGTCCAGTACGACCAGCTGATCGAGGCGGCCAGGACCTGGACCGAGGTCCCGTCCGAGGTCCCCGGGCCGCGTCGGCCACTGCGGGACCGGGTGACGCGGGCGGCGATCTTCTCCGTGTTCCCGTATCCGCGACGGCTGCGGGCGGCCGTCACGCCATTGCGCGTCGCGCAGCGCACCGGCCTGGACCGCTGGCTGGCGCGCAGCGGGCTGGCGGCGAGGGTGTCGCCGACGGCGGAAGCCGCGCTGCGGCTGGCCCCGCCCGCCGCTGCCACCGCCGGGAGGCTGCCGGCGCGGGTGGCCGCGCGCGGCACCCGGCGCGCGGTGGTGGGCATGCTGACCGGGTGCGTGCAGTCGGTGTTCTTCCCCCGGGTCAACGCGGCGACGGCGCGGGTGCTCGCGGCCGAGGGCTGCGACGTGATCATCCCCCGGGACCAGGGCTGCTGCGGGGCGCTGTCGCTGCACGCCGGGCGCTCGGGGCAGGCCGAGCGGCTCGCGAAGGCGACGATCACCACGTTCGAGAGGGCCGGGGTGGACGCGATCGTGGTCAACTCGGCGGGCTGCGGCTCGGCGATGAAGGAGTACTCGCGCCTGCTGGCCGCTGATCCGGCGTGGGCCGCGCGGGCGGAGGCGCTGTCGGCCAAGGTGGCGGACCTGGCGGAGTTCGTCGCTGAGCTGACCCCCGTGGCCGAGCGGCATCCGCTGCCCGTAACGGCCGCCTACCATGACGCCTGCCATCTCGGGCACGCGCAGCGGATCACCCGCCAGCCCCGGGACCTGCTGCGGGCGATCCCGTCGCTGAAGCTGGTCGAGGTACCCGACGCCGGAACCTGCTGCGGCTCGGCGGGCGTCTACAACCTGCTGGAGCCAGCGGCGGCGCGTGACCTGGGCGCCCGCAAGGCGGCGTCGGTGACCGCCACTGGCGCTTCCCTGCTGGTCTCGGCCAACCCCGGCTGCACGCTGCAGATCTGCGCCGCGCTGGCCGAGGAGGGGCGGTCCATCGCCACCGCGCACACCGCCGAGGTCCTCGATGCGTCCATCCGGAAGCTGCGCCCGTCGTGGGCGGTGAATGGCTGACCGGCCTCCGCCTTCCGCCCGCGCCGTAGGGCGTCAGGAGGCGGGCGCGGTCACCTCGACCGACGTGGTCCCCGCCTGGGCCACCGAGGCGATGCCCGTCGCCGGACTGCCCGCCGGGGCCAGCGCGGTAATCTGCCGCGCCCCCTGGCTCGCCGGCATCGCCGCCGACCAGGTGAGGCCGTCGGGCGAGGTCCAGGTCACGGCGTGCTGCCCGCCCGGCGGGCCGATCAGCCCGGCGGCGATGAACCCGGTCCCGTTGGCGGCCAGCGCGGTCACCGTGCCCTGCGGGCCCGCGAACGCGCCGTAGTTCCCGATCGCGGTCGCCTGCCAGTGCACGCCGCCATCCTTGGAGACCACGATGAGCGGGATCCGGCCGGCGTGCACGCCGAGGTCACCCGAGGCAACCACGGTGCTGCCCGCGACCGCCACGTGGTTGAGCAGCGGGTCCTGCGTCCCGGTGGGCTTGGGGATGTCGTAGGACAGCCAGCGCCGCCCGTCGCTGGTGACCCAGGCGGTGTGGCAGCCGTCGTGCGTGCCGACGGCGACGAAGCCGCTGGCCGTCGCGGCGACCGCGTAGATCTTGCTGTCCGCCATGCCGCTACCGCGGCTGCTGACGGTGCTCGCGATCGTGTCGCCGCCGCGCGTCCAGCTCACCAGGTCCGGCGTGAACCACATGGCGTCCACCGGCGCGCCGTGGAGGGTCTGCTCGCCGACGACGACGTAGCCAATGCTGGTGGCGGCGACCGCGTTGACGGTGAAGCCAGGGCCGGCGAAGGCGGCGTTGCGGGTAGCCGACTGCCAGGTCACGCCGTCGGCGGAGGTCAGGACGACTGGTTGCTTCCCCGTGGTGGTGAGGGTCGCGGTGGACGGCTCACCGGTGCTGCTCGCGTTCCCGACGGCTAGCCATCCAGCGGGCCCGTGGGCGACGCCAGTCAGGATGGTCCCGTCGGGAAGGCCGGGCCGCTTCCGCAGCAGGGTCCACGCTCCGCTGCCATCCCGGCCCCACAGGGCCGCGTGGCCGTCCGCGCCGCCGACGGCGACCTGGATCGTGCCATGGGCGGCGATGGCGGTGACCAGGACCTTGCCCTTCTGGCCGGGGTAACCGGGGAAGGTGACGCCCGTGAGGGTCGCGCCAGGGCCGGCGGTGCCGCCGACGCCCGCCGACGTAGCCATCGCCGACTGCCGCGGGGCCGGCCCCAGGCTGCCCGTGCTGGAGAGAACCTCGTGCGCCCTGCCCGTGAGCAGCACCAGGGCACCGCCGCCGACAGCGGCGATAAGCACCACCGGCACGCCGACGCGGGCCGCCTGCCACACCCGCCGGGGCCTGCGGCCACCGCGGGCCGGACGGGCCGGCTCGTCTTCCCACGGCTGCCGCACGTCAAGCGGCCGGTCCTGCCACGCCCGCTGCGCGGACGGCAGCTCCGGTGCCAGCCGGTCTGGTGCCGGCCCGTTGGGTGCTGGCCGGCCCTGCGCTGGCCGGCCGGGGGCCGGTGCCGGCCCTGCGCTGGCCGGCCGGGGGCCTGCTGGTCCTGGAGCCGGTATCCCGGCTGGTCCTGGTACCGGTAGCCGGGCTGGTACCGCTGCTGCTCCGGACCGTAATACTCGCCCGGCTGCTCATCGGAGGGATGCCACGTGCGAGTCCGCTGCCCATCAGGCGCCTGCCAGGGGCGCGGTCGCGGCTGCGCGTCCGTCTGCTCCTGCGCCTGCTGCCCCACTTGCTGCCACGGGCGCTGGCCGGGCCCGTGACCAGGACCGTGTCCTGGACCCGACAGGGACTGCCACGGCCGCCGCTGCTGCTGCTGCTCGAACCGATCCGGCTCGAACCGCACAGCCTCAAACCGCCCGGTCGCGAACTGATCCGGCTCGAACCGCTCTGGCTCGGACTGATCCGGCTCGAACCGCACAGCCTCGAATTGCTCAGGCTCGAACCGCACATGCCTCGAATTGCTCACGGCTCGAATTGCCCGGCTTCGAACTGCTCAGGCTCGAACTGCTCCGCCTCGAACCGCACACCCTGGAACTGCTCAGGCTCGAACTGCTCAGGCTCGGGCGGCGCGGCCGACTCAGGCTGCGCAAACGGCTGAGGCTGTGCTGGGTCCTCGCCTGGTCCATCGTCGATGCCGCCTGGACGCCGCGCGGGCGGCCACTCGTCCCATTCGGCCATGGCCCGCGGCGGGAGATCTGATGCCTCGGGGCGCTGCGGGCGGGCCAGCCTGCGCGGCAGCTCGTCGGCGACGTCGTCGGCCGCCGCGTCCCCGGGCTCGGGATCGAACGCGGGAAACACCGTCGGGGCCGCCAGCAGGGCCGACGCGTCGGCCCACGGGGGAACGTCGCCGTATCGGGCGTCCCTGCCATCCCAGTCGATCCCCGACTCCTGCCAGAGGTCGTGCGCGAGTTGCCAGCCCGAGCGGTTCTCCGGGTCGCGGATGCCGGGGACCAGGCCCGCCGGGACGACGAACCCAGGACCGCCTGCCCGCCCCCGCAACGCCTCCGTCGGTCCGACGACGGGGGGCTGCCACGGTGTCACGGTGGGGCGCTCGTCCAGGTCGGCGTACTCGTGGGTTGCGGGGGCGGAGTCGTGGTTATCCGGACGGGCTGGTTCCGTGCCTGGCATGCCTGAGGGGGCCGCTTCCTCAGGTGCCGGCAGGAACCAGCCCGCCGGACGCGCGACGCCTGGCCAGGACGGCCGGGCGCCAACGCTGCCGAACTCGCGTTCAGCAGTCTCGGGGAAGTCAGGGAGCTCGTCAGGCGGGTAACCGTCTGTCCGGTGGCCTGCGTCAGTCATTTGCTACTCCGAGTCCCTTATAAGTTACGTTCAGTAACCATCCTGGACGTGCTTTTATGTCCAGGAGTTCACGCCGGTAACCCCTTCCAGTTAGAAAGGTAACGGCAGAATCCCGGGATTCCAAGACCTGGAGCCAAAAAAAATCACAAACTGTTCTTCGAGGGCTACTTTAAGTAGCTGTCGCTCTTCAGAGGCGCAACCCGTGATCAGAGACTGAATTAAATTTGACCGGTGTTAATCATGCGCCGAGAAAAGCCGCATGTGACATACGAGATCACCGTGAATGCAATGCGCTTGCTGGGACCTACAGAGGTTGAAGTCCGAGGGTCTGGCGGCCATAGGCGCCCGGAATCCGGTTACCCGCTGGTAGCAGTGTATTTTTCGGAGATAGTAGCGGAAAAAGACACTGCTACTGGCGAGTAGGCCACGCCGCCCCGGAGCCGGCCACCACGGGGCAGGTACGCGGCCATGCCGGGCACGATCACCCGAGAAGGACCTCGTCACTTCAGTCCCTGTAGCGCGCGCACCGCCGCCATTCGGCGATACCGGGGAGGGCATCCCGGCCGGTCCTCGGGCCAGCGCGGCGCCCTGCCGCCTACCCGGGCAGGGCGCGGGGTTCCCCGACCTGGCCGGGTAGGCGAATGCTCACGTTAGTATTCGCGATAAATGGCCGCCGTTACCCCCTGCGCGGGCAACGCGCGGGTACGGTGCCCGCGCTCGGCGGCAGCGACCACAGTCGCCAGTGATGCCACTGGGACTAATTGGGGCACGGGAGGTAGACGGCAGTGCGCCAAGGAGGACCGGAAATGGGCCGCCGCTCCCTGTGCCGGCGCGTAGCGGCATAAGACACCCGCGCCGGTTATGAGTCGGGGCCAGCCGGAAAGCCGCGGTGATCGAAGCACCTGCGCGCTGGAGGAAGGGCCGACGCTGAGGCACCCCCGTGGCCGCGGGGATGCTCAGCGCTGGCCGAGGCGCTCCTGGATGAGGCCGTAGCCGATCGCCTCGGCGGCCGTGAGCGTCCGGGCGCGCCGGAAGTCCTCCCGCACGTCGTTGGCATCCCGCTCCGGCCGCCTCGGCGATCCTGTAGTACAGCGAGTCCAGCATCCGCTCGGCCTGCCGCTGCCGCTCGGTCATCGCGCTCGCCGTGCCGCCGATGCCCAGCCGGGGCTCGGCGAAGGCGAACACGGCGTTCGGGTAGGCGAGCCGGCGCGGGCAGGCCGCGAGCACGCCGAGGGCGGGACCGCGGATCTCGCCGCCGGCCTGGGCCAGCACGGGGACCCGGACCACGTCGAGCACCCCCATCACGGCAAGGGCGGCGGCCAGGTCGGCGCGGAGGTTTTGCAGCTCAAGCCGGATCGGGCCGTCGCCCTCGGCGTCCAGCGTGAGCAGCTGCGCCGAGAGCCGGGTGGCGGCCTCCTCGTCCAGGGATCCCGAGGCCATGACGATCCGCCGTTCCAGCAGCCGCGCGTTGAGCTGCCCCTGCCAGTCGTCCGGGTCAAGCCAGACCCGGACGGGGCTGGCCTGGTCCGGCACGCCCGGCGCCCGGGGCGAGGGCGACCATGGAGTCCGGGGCATCTCCGGCGGCCAGGGATCGCCCGGCGCCCCGGGACGCCCCGCCGCGGCGGGCGAAGCCGGCCACCGGGGCGAGCCGTCCGCGGCTGTTCCCGTCGCGTCGGGCGTGTGCTTAGGCGTCATGGCGGCCTCCTGCTTCTGGAAGTTACACAGCGGGCTGGAAGTGCGGCAGTTGCTGGAGGTGCTGCAGGCGTGGTCCTCGTCGGCGGGTACATCTCAGCCCTGGAGCTTCCAGGTGATCTGGCGGCCGACGGCGGCGGCGTATCGCTCAAGGGTGGAGGCGCGCGCGTCGGACGTGCCCGCCTCCAGCCGGGCGACCGCCGATTGCGAGGTGCCCATCCGCGCGGCGACCTCAGTCTGCGACAGCCCGGCCGCCTGCCGCATGGCCACCAGGTCACGGACCAGCCCCGATCGCTGCGCCGCCATCCGGCGCAGTGCCATCTCCCGGAAGCCTGGCAGCAGCGGCAGTGCGGGCTCGCCCCCGTTCGCGTCGGGGACCGCGTTGGGCCGCGCCGTGACGGGCGACTCGGCTCCGGGCACCGCCGCGCCCGGCATGAGCGCCTCGGGTACCGCCGCGCCCGGGTCCTGCCCTGCCCCTTCCATACGTCAAACGGTATCTCAAATTTGAGATACTGGCCAGCGCCCGTCCGGGCGGCCACCGGCCGGCGGCCACAGGAGCATCCGGTGTCGCCCGGTCAGGCCACGTGCGGCGGGGCGTACGCGCGCAGGAACACCTGGACGCCACTCGCGATGAGGCGTGCCGTCTCTTCCTCGCCCAGCGGCACCGTCCCCATGAGGGACCGGGTGGACACGTGGCCGAACGTCAGCGCCGCCAGGTGCTCCGCCGCCTGCCGGGCGTCGGTAATGGCCAGGCGCCCGGCCACGGCCAGCTTCTCCAGCGGCTCGGCGATGATCGGGGCGATCTCGCGCGTGTGCAGCAGGTCGATGACGTCAGGGAAGTACGGCGCCTCGGCCATCAGCAGCCTGGCCAGGGTCGCCCGGTCAGGGTGCCCGGACAATGGAACGGGTGATCTCCGTGACGCACGAGGTCAGCGCGCCGAGCCAGGTCCCGATCCCACTGCACGCGGTCGACGATCTCGCCGATCCGCGCCAGCATCCCCTCGTACGTCTCGCGCACCACCGACAGGAACAGGCTCTCCTTGTCGCCGAAGTGGCTGTAGACCGTGCGCTTCGACACCCCCGCCTCGGCCGCGATGGCGTCCACGCTCGTACGCTCGTAGCCGTCACTCGCGAAGAGCGTGACGGCGGCGCGCGCGATCGCATCGCGCTTGCGTTCCGAAATCGTACCCAGCACGGGCGAAATGATACCGTCCGTTCACCTGAACCCACCAGTTAAGTTCACCGTTTGGATGCTTAAGCGGCACCGCCTCCAGGCACAACGGGAACTTCGCTATCCTCCCATATCGTCCGTTTCAGGGTGTATCCGGCCCCCACGGGGACCGGCCAGGTCGCCTCCGCCCAGACCGTGCACCCGGATGCCGAGCCTGACGCCCTCTCGTAGCCCCACCGGCTGCTGCACGCGGCGACCAGCGCCAGTCCCCGGCCGCACTCCTCAAGCGCCACGTCAGCGTCGGCCGCCGGCGGGCCGAGGATCGGCAGCGCCCAGTCGTCGCCGCCCGCGTCGGTCACCGCGACGTAAGCGACACCATCGGCGGGCCGGGCGACCTCTACCGTGAACGCGCCGCCCGCGCCCGAGGCCGTGTGCGCGATCGCGTTGGCGGACATCTCGGTGACGCACAGCATCAGCGCCTCGCGCGCCGGGCACCCGGCGAGCGCCCGGGAGGCGAACGCGCGCGCCTCCGGGACCTGCGCCGGCACCCCGGCGAAGACCCGCGCGCAGTGTTCGGCACCGGGCCGCCAGCCAAGCCGCCAGCCGTGCCAGGCCTGCTCCAAGAGCACCGGATGTGCTGCCCTCACCCTGACCACCTTCTTGCCCGTCCTCACAGCGTCACCGTTTTGACTGCACTGCGTATTCAGTACCCTACAGGACGTAACGATCAAACGGAGCAAACGGTTCGAAACCAGTAAGAAGCGTGGCAGCGACCGGCCGAACGGGCTGATTCGCTCGATAGCACCGGGAGATCGCGCGGGCGGCGGCTAGATGCCGCAGGCGCTCGCGACGGCCTGGGCGGCGGCCTCACGGGTGCTCGCGGCCGGGATGCCCGCGCGCTCGAAGTCGGTCACGTAGATGGACGCGGCGTTCGCCGGGGTCGCGGCGTCGTTCAGCGCGGGCAGGTACTGCGACCACTGCTGGTTGAACGTCAAGATGCCGGACAGTTGCGCCTGAAGGTCGGCGGCCGGGTTGCCGGTCACGTAGCCCGCGGGGAGCGGCGTCCAGCCAATGAGGCCGCCTCCGCCGTCGCCCTCGGACTCAGGGTTGCCCTTCGACTCCTGGTAGATGTTCCCCGCGATGCCGGCGGCCGCGTTATCGGAGTACCCGTGGGCGAGCAGGAAACTCACGATCGCCGTCACGTTATCCGGGAGCAGCCCGTCGGAGGTGTTGCAGGTCAGCGATGTCGCCGCCGACTTGCTCGCGGCCGGCGCTGGGGTGGCGGCCGGCGGTGAGGTCGCGTCGCGGCCGGCGTGCTGCGACGGCCGGCGCCGGGGTCGCGGCAGGCGACGGCTTCGCCTCGGCGGGAGAGCCGGTCGTGGCCGGATGCGCGGCAGGGCGTGCCGCCGCGGCGCTCTTCGCGGCGGCGGCCAGCGCCCGCTGGGACCGGAGCATTCCGGCGGCGAGCGCGCCGGTGAGGCCGCCGGACGCGCGCAGATGCCTTCTTGCCCGAGCCCGCCGCCGACAGCGCGCCTGGGCTGACCGCCGCCAGGGCACCACCCGCGGCGAGCGTGTAGCCGCCCGCGGCACGGTCGCCAGCCTCGCGCTCGTCTCGCCCGGGGTCTGCGCGCTCGTGACCCCGTAGGCGGCCGCCCCCACCGCGAGCGCTGCGGCGATCGCCGCGGCGGGGACGACCTTCCTGGCCCGGAACCGGGCCGCCTTGCGACGCAGGAATGAGCGCTTCGGAGCGGCATGCCGTCCCGGGGCGCGGTCGGGCTGACGCCTCCTGCCATCGGCATCGGTGCCGTCGGGCCTGGTGCCGTCAAGGCCCAGGATGTCAGGAATGGTCATGTCAGCGTCGCCGTACCGCCACGCGTCCGAGCCGGCGCCTTCCCAGTAGCGGCCCGCCGTGTGCCGGCTGGGCACCTCCGGGCCAGCCCACCGGCCGAACTTCCGCGTCCCGTTCCTTCGCTGCCCTGCGGTCAAGAGAAATGCCCTTACGCCGTTCCCACGCCTGAGTACACATCGGATACACGAGCGAAAACCGACTATCACCAGGCACGTCAAGTTGTTGCAAATGGAGAATGCCAGGCCGTATGGATATTCGGCATGCTTTTTCGAGGAATGGCCCGGACAGGCCATGGCGCGCGGGCATGGAGGTCAGGCACTGATTCGCCGCCGGGCGCGGGAGTCCCGGGGCGTCCCGGGCCGGGCGAGGCGGGCAGATCACGGGATGGTAACCACCCGAAATGACTACTCACCCTGCCGTAGCGCCGCGGTTGCCGTGAGTCGTGACGGCACGGCGGCGGAAACTGCCGGTAGAGGGGCGGCTTCGCTACGCCGGCAGAATTGACCGCACCAATGGCAGCACGCGTCCCGGAAGGTCCTCGTCCGCGTCCACCCAGGTCACCCGGGGGTCGCGCCGAAACCAAGACTCCTGGCGGCGGGCAAACCGGCGGGTGGCTCGCACCGTCTCTTCGCGTGCCTGCTCCAGTGACCATTCGCCGTCGAGGAATCGCAGCACCTGCTGGTAGCCGAGCGCCCGGCTGGCGGTCTTGCCGTCGCGCAGCCCGTGCCGGCCGGCCAGGTCGCGCACCTCGCGCTCCAGGCCATGCGCGAACATCCGGTCGACGCGCGACTCGATGCGGCGGTCCAGTTCGGGACGGGGCACCCGGATGCCGACCTGGATCGCCGGCCGGGCCTGCCGGGCGCTGTCGTAAGACGGCATCGTCGCGCTGAACGGCTGGCCGGAGATCTCGATCACCTCCAGCGCGCGAACAATGCGCCGCCCGTTGGATGGCAAGATCGCCGTGGCGGCGACGGGGTCGACCGCCGTCAGCCGGTCATGCAGCCGCCCAGGGCCAAGGGCCGCGAGCTCGGCCTCCAGGCGCTCCCGCACGGCGTCGTCGGTCCCGGGGAAGTCCAGGTCGCCGAGCGCGGCCCGGACGTACAGGCCCGACCCGCCGGCCAGCACCGGCACCGATCCCCGCGCGCCGATGCCGGCGATCACCTGATCGGCCAGCCGCTGGTACTCGGCCACGCTGGCGGTCTCCGTCACGTTCCAGATGTCCAGCAGGTGGTGCGGAACGCCGCGCCGCTCATCGGGCGGGACCTTCGCCGTCCCGATGTCCATGCCCCGGTACAGCTGCATGGAGTCGACGTTGACGACCTCACCGCCTAGCTGCAGGGCGAGCTCGATGGCCAGGTCCGACTTGCCGGTGGCGGTGGCCCCGACGACCGCGATCAGTGCTGTGGCAGGTGAGGTGGCGGGCCCGTTCGGGAGAGGGATGAGATCACCCGGAACGGCGCGGCATGCCCAGCAGGACAGGCGTGCGGGCGCTGCTTGGGGTGGCGGAGAGATGAGCCTGGCGGGCCTCCCAGGCGTCGCCGGCCCGAGTGCGGCGCACGGACAGCGGCTGGCCGTCGGCGATCAGGTAGTGCGGCGCGGTGCCGGTGACGACGGTGGTCACGATGTCGCCGGGGCGTGGGATCTCAGCATGCGGGGCGAAGTGGACGAGGCGGTTATCGCGGGCGCGGCCGGACATGCGGCGGGTCGCGGTGTCCTTGCGGCCCTCCCCCTCGGCCACGAGCACCTCGACCGTCGCGCCGCTCAGCTTCGCGTTCTCCTCGGCGCAGATCTCCTCAAGCAGGGCGACGAGGCGGTCGTAGCGCTCCTGCACGACGGCGTGCGGCACCTGGTCCGGCATCGTCGCGGCGGGGGTGCCCGCGCGGATGGAGTACTGGAACGTGAACGCGCTGGCGAACCGGGCCTGGCGGACCAGGTCCAGGGTGTCGGCGAAGTCTGCCTCCGTCTCGCCCGGGAAGCCCACGATGATGTCGGTCGTGATGGCCGCGTGCGGGATGGCCTTCCTGACGTTATCGAGAATGGCCAGGTAGCGGTCGCGGCGGTAGGCGCGGCGCATCGTCTTGAGCACGGCGTCGGAGCCGGACTGCAGCGGCATGTGCAGGCTGGGCATGACGTTGCTCGTCGTGGCCATGGCCTCGATCACGTCGTCGGTGAAGTCACGCGGGTGCGGTGAGGTGAACCGGACCCGCTCCAGGCCGTCGCGCTCTAGCTCGCCGCAGGCCTTCAGGAGCTTGCCGAACGCGGCCTTGTCGCCGAACTCCACGCCATAGGAGTTCACGTTCTGGCCCAGGAGCGTGACCTCAAGGACTCCCTCCTGGGTGAGGGACTTCATCTCGTCCAGGATGTCGCCGGGCCGGCGGTCCTTCTCCTTGCCGCGCAGGCTCGGGACGATGCAGAAGGTGCAGGTGTTATTGCAGCCCACCGAGATCGACACCCAGGCGGAGTAAGGCGACTCCCTCCTGGCCGGCAGGAGGCTCGGGAAGGTCTCCAGGGTCTCCTCGAACTCCAGCTGCGCTTCCTGCCGCGCTCGCGCCTGGTCGAGCAGCTTGGGCAATGAGCCGATGTTGTGCGTGCCGTAGACAACGTCCACCCACGGCGCGCGCTGGGTGATCTTGGCCCGCTCCATCTGCGCCAGGCAGCCGCCCACGGCGATCTGCATGCCCGCGTGCGCCTTCTTCACCGGGAGGAGGTGGCCGAGGTTGCCGTACAGCCGGTCGGCGGCGTTCTCGCGGACGGCGCACGTGTTGAACACGATCAGGTCGGCCGTCTGCCCGTCCCCCGCCTTCGTGTAGCCGGCGTCCTCGAGCAGCCCGGCGACGCGCTCGGAGTCGTGCGCGTTCATCTGGCACCCGTACGTGCGGATCTCGTACGTCCGCCCGGGTGATAGAGCTTCTCCCACCCGACCAGGATAGGGCGTGGGCGGACGGTAACCGACGGGCTAGCGAGTCGCGCCAGTGCCCGGGGTGATATTGGATAGGCGCATGACGAAGAACGCGCCGTTCGGAACCTGGGAGTCACCGATCACCGCCGCGGACGTCGCCCGCGGGCAAGTGCCGCTCGGCTTTCCCAGCGTCGTGGGCGACGAGGTCTGGTGGCAGGAGGGCCGGCCCGACGAGGGCGGCCGGGTCACGGTGATGGCGGGAGGCGGCGCCCTGGGCGTGCGGGAACTGGTGCCCCAGCCGTACTACGTCCGCACCCGGGTCCATGAGTACGGGGGCAAGTCCTATCTTCCCGTGCCCCCGGCTAACCCGGTGCCCGCCGCCGGGGGCCGGCTTGACCTCGTGTTCGCCAACTTCGATGACCAGCGGCTGTACCGCGCCGCGGCCTCCGGGGCGTTCGCGCCGGAACCGCTGACCCCGCAGCCATCGACGCCCGCAGGCCTTCGGTACGCCGACATGGTGCTGTCGCCGGACGGGCGGGAGGTCTGGTGCGTGCGCGAGGCGGCGGAGGGCGACGAGGAGCCAGGCGCCGGCCACGCGATCACCCGCGCGATCGTGGCCGTCCCGCTGGACGGATCGGCCGCGCGGGATCGCGATGCCGTCCGTGAACTGGTTACCGGCGCGGACTTCTTCGCCTTCCCGACCCCGTCGCCGGACGGGACGCGGCTGGCGTGGATCAGCTGGAACCATCCGCGCATGCCGTGGGACGGCACCGAACTGCGGGTCGGCTCCCTGTCAGACCTGTCCAGGCCGGCCTGGTCATGGGGGCTTTCGACGAGTCGGTGCTGGCACCGGTGTGGGCTGACAACGACAGCCTCTACGTGGCCTCGGACGCCTCCGGCTGGTGGAACCTGTACCAGGTTGAGGCGTCCGCCGGCGCGACGCCCCGGCCGCTGTGCCCGCGCGAGGAGGAGTTCGCGGGGCCGTTGTGGATGCTCGGCACGCGGGATCACGCGGTGCTGGCCGACGGCCGGCTCGCGGTCCTGCACGGTGCCGGGGAGATCAGGCTCGGCTTCCTGGACCCGGCGACCGGGGTGCTCACCGAGGCCGAGCTCACCGAGCCGGGCACGGGCGAGGCGTTCCGCACGTTCGGCTACTGGGGGCTCGCCGCCCGGGGCGACGTGATCGCCACCGTGGCGGGCGGCCCGGCGACGCCGTTCAGCATCGTGCGGACGGCCGCCAGGCCCGGGGCGGCCGGCTCCGCGGTACCCGTGGCGCCGGAGGCGGAAGTCGTGCGCCAGGAAGGCAACGCCGCCGACCCGGCGTACCTTCCGGTCCCCCGGCAGGTCTCGCTCTCGGCGGGCCACGGCGGCCCTGTCGTGCACGCCCTGGCCTACCCGCCCAGGTCACCGGGCATGACGGGGCTGCCCGGCGAGCGGCCGCCGTACATCGTCTGGATACACGGCGGCCCTACCGCGCATCAGCTGCCGGTGCTTGACCTGGCAAAGGCGTATTTCACCAGCCGGGGCATCGGGGTGATCGACGTCAACTACGGCGGCTCAACCGGGTACGGGCGCGCCTACCGGGAGCGGCTGCGCGGGCAGTGGGGCGTCGCGGACGTCGACGACGCGATGAACGCGGCGCTCGCGCTGGCGTCAGGCGGCGAGGCCGACCGGGCACGGCTCGGGATCCGCGGCGGCTCGGCCGGCGGCTGGACGGCGCTCGCCGCGGTCACCAGCGGGCTGGCGGATGGCCGCGAGCCGGTATTCGCGGCGGCGGTGTCGTACTACGGCGTCTCCGACCTGAAGCCCTTCGCCGAGTACACCCACGACTTCGAGTCCCGGTACCTGGACAGCCTGGTCGGGCCGCTCCCCCAGGCCTCCGACTTGTACGACGAGCGGTCGCCGATCGGGCACGTGTCCGCCGGGACCTGCCCGATCCTGCTGCTGCAAGGCATGGACGACCCGATCGTGCCGCCGCCGCAGTCCGACACGGTCGCCGCTGACCTGGCGGCGCACGGGATCCCGTACGCGTACCTGACGTTCCCCGGGGAGTCGCACGGCTTCCGGAAGGCGGAGACGATCATCGCCTCGCTGGAGGCGGAACTGGCGTTCTACGGCCAGATCATGGGCTTCACGCCGCCCGGCGTCCCGCCAGTGAAGCTCCAGAGCTGACGCGGACCCGGGGGGCGACCCCCGGGGAGCCCCGCGCCCGGCTTTACCGGGCGAACTCGGTGGCGCGGACCCTGCCAGCCCGGGGGGACGACCCCCCGGACCCCCCGCGGAGCCCCGCGCCCGGATTTACCGGGCGAACTCGGTGGCGCGGGACTCGCGGACGACCGTGACGCGGATCTGGCCGGGGTAGGTGAGCTCCTCCTCCACCTGCTTGGCGATGTCGCGTGCGATGACCTGGGCCTGGATGTCGTCGACATTGTCCGGCTTGACCATGACCCGGATCTCCCGGCCGGCCTGCATGGCGAAGACCTTCGCCACGCCCTCATGCGCGCTGGCGATCTCCTCCAGCCGCTCAAGCCGCTTCACGTACATCTCCAGGGACTCGCGGCGCGCCCCGGGCCGGCCGCCGCTGATCGAGTCGGCGGCCTGGGTGAGGACCGCCTCGACGGTGCGGACCTCGACCTCGTTGTGGTGCGCCTCGATCGCGTGCACCACGTCATCGGCCTCGCCGTACTTGCGGGCGATCTCCGCGCCGATGATCGCGTGGCTGCCCTCGACCTCGTGGGTGAGCGCCTTGCCGATGTCGTGCAGTACCGTGCAGCGCTTGAGCAGCAGCGAGTCCATCCGAAGCTCGCTGGCCATCATCCCGGCGATGTGCGCGGACTCGACAAGGTGGGCCAGCACGTTCTGCCCGTAGGACGTGCGGTACCGCAAGGTCCCGAGCAGGTCGATGCAGCTCGGGGTGCATGTCGGTGATGCCGAGCTGGGTCATGGCGTCCTCACCGGAACGCCGGCACAGCAGGTCGATCTCGGCCCGGCCGCGCTCGTAGGCCTCCTCGATCCGCTGCGGGTGGATGCGCCCGTCGGCGATGAGGCGCTCCAGCGTGAGCCGGGCCACTTCCCGTCGCACCGGGTCGAAGCAGGACAGCAGGACCGCCTCTGGCGTGTCGTCGATGATCAGGTTGACGCCGGTGATGGACTCGAAGGCGCGGATGTTGCGCCCCTCGCGGCCGATGATCCGGCCCTTCATCTCGTCGCCCGGCAGATGCAGGACGGAGACGACCGACTCGCTGGTCTGCTCGGCCGCTACCCGCTGGATGGCCAGCGTCACGATCTTGCGGGCGCGCTTGTCGCCTTCCTTCCTCGCCGCGCTCTCGATGTTCCTGACGGTCACCGCGGCCTCGCGCTTGGCCTGGCCCTCGATGGTCGCGACGAGCTTCGGACGTGGCCTGCTGCGCGGTCAGCCCGGCGATTCGCTCCAGTTCCCGCTGGGCGGCCGCGTCTTGCGCGTCGAGTTCCGCCTGCCTGCGGTCGAGCTCGTGCCTGCGCTGGTCCACGCCCGCGGACTTGTCTTCGACGCGCCGCAGCTCGTCGTCGAGGCGCTGCTCCCGCTCCGCCGAGCCGGGCCTCCCGGCGCTCGAGATTGGCGCGCAGTTCGCGGAGCTCGTCCTTGACGGACCGGATCTCCTCCTCGACGTCCCTGCGCCCGTCTTGCGCCGCGGCCTGCTGCTCGCGCAGCGCCGACTGCTGCTCACGCAATGCCGACTGCTGCTCGCGCAGCGCCGACTGCTGCTCGATCAGTGCCTGCTGAGCCTGTTCGGCCTGGACGGCCTCCGCGTGGGCGCGCTGCTGTCTCCTGCGCCGCCTTGGCCCGGATCGCCGCGGCGTCGGCGGCTCCCTGGCACCCGACTGAGCACGACGCAGCACGTAGATGACCATGCCGAACGCGACGACCATGGCGAGCAGCCCGACAGCCATGAAGGCGATTCCGCCGTTCACGAGCACCCCTCTCGTCCGTCGCTCCCGGCGCCTCGCCGCTCATCCAGTAGCCGCTGCTCATCCAGTAGCCGCTGCGCGCCATGTCTGGCCGCGACGACTGCCCGTCTCTGCTTGCCCGAAGCCGGCCAGCCGTACAGCGCGTATATACGCCTTACTGCCGAGAGGTTAAGCGTTGATAACGTTTTGAGCAAGCAGGCGACGACGGCGACAGCAGAAAATTACCCAGGGTAACTACCTGGGCCACGCTAGCCAGTTCTTTACCCGACCACGATCACGGAATGCGATTAGGCGCCTGGTAATTCGACGGGCAGATCCTCGTCGGGCAGATCCTCGGGCAGGATGTCGCCGCCTTCCGCTTCCAGGGCCTCGCGGATGACGCGGAACGCCAGCCCGGGCGGGTATCCCTTGCGTGCGAGCATCCCGGCCAGCCGCGGGTCCTGGCCTGCGCCGGCAGGCCCGCGGTGCCGGGCAGCTTCTTCGCCACCAGCAGCCTCGCCGTCTCGACCTCGGCGTCGTGGCCAAGCTCGGCCACCGCCTCGCGGATCTGATCATCATCGACGCCGCGCTGCCGGAAGCTCGGCGCTCAATGCCCGCGCGGACAGCCCCTGCCCGTGATGGCGGGACTCCACCCACGCCCTCGCGAACGCGGCGTCGTCGATCAGTCCCACGTCGGTGAACCGGCCCAGGACCGCGTCGGCCGCCTCGTCCGGGACGCCGCGCTTCTTCAGGGCCTCCGCGAGCTGGACCCTGGTGCGGGGCGCGAGCGTGAGCAGCCGCAGGCACACCTCCCGCGCCCGCGCCTCCGGATCGTCGTGCTGCTCGTCGTGAGGCGGGGGGAGTATTCACGTTCATCGGGCCGGCGTCCGCCCGCCCGCCGCGCGCCCGTCTCGCGGGTCGCCGACGGGCGGACGGGTACTCGCCCATTGCGTGCCCCTATTCGGCCGGCTTCACGGGAGCAGCCGCCCGGGCGCTCGCGGCCTTCGCGCCGGGGCCAGCCGGCGCGGCGGCGGGACCGCCGGCACCGCCCGCGGCGGTCCCGGGGCGGCGACGTCCGCGTCCAGGCGCGGCCCGACACCGAGCTTCTCCTTGATCTTCTTCTCGATCTCGTTGGCGATGTCAGGCGTTGTCGCGCAGGAAGTTCCGCGCGTTCTCCTTGCCCTGCCCGAGCTGGTCGCCCTCGTAGGTGTACCAGGCCCCGGCCTTGCGCACGATCCCCTGCTCGACCCCGAGGTCGATGAGGCCGCCCTCCTTGGAGATGCCGACCCCGTAGAGGATGTCGAACTCGGCGACCTTGAATGGCGGCGACATCTTGTTCTTCACGACCTTGACGCGGGTGCGGTTCCCGACGGACTCGGTCCCGTCCTTCAGCGTCTCGATCCTCCGGACGTCCAGCCGCACCGACGCGTAGAACTTGAGCGCCTTACCACCGGTCGTCGTTTCGGGACTGTTGTGAACCATCACGCCGTCGACGAAGTAGTTGTGCAGGCCCTCAACCTCAATGTCGAAGCGCTTCATTGAGCGGGTCCTAGGCTTCACGTGGACGTCGAGGATCGGCGCGGCCACAAGGTGCTCTCCTGAGGGCGCGTATCGCGGTTCGACCGCGAACTTACCGCGGAAGCGCGGGAGCAGCTTGTAGTCCATCGACGGGTGGATATACGCGGCGACGATCTTCTGGAAGCGCTCCGAAGCCTCGGTGGAGAACCGGATCGTGCTCACCTGGCGCGCGCCCTTGCATGTGAGCTGGACGTCCAGCTTGTGGGTGTCCCGCAGATACTGCACGAGACGGTCGCGGGAGCCGGGGCTCATCGCCTCGACGCAGATCTCGATCCGACCCGTCCCCCCGGCGGTGCGCTCTTGGACACCCTTTGACCGAAGGGTGAAGGCCCCGTCGTCCATGTACCAGATCGCCAGCGCCAACGGCGTGAGGCTCTTGAGGTACTCCCAGGTGAGGTGCTTCTTGCCGTCGCCGAAGTAGACGGTGTCGTGAACCTCCGCCAGTTCTGGCAGCGGGGTGAAATCGGCAAAGACCGCGCCCTTGGCGTTCTCGGTGCGGGCGTGGCCGATGTTCCCCAGCAGGGAAACCTTCCAGTCGAGGTAGGCGGCCTGCTTGGCGCCGTGGCCCATGCGGAACCTCGTCCCGGTCCTGCCAAGCCGGTTGGGCGAGAGGTTGCCGTCGCCCATCAGGGCCCCGAGAATGACCTGCAACTGCTGGTCGCCCAGGAGCTTCTTCTCCGTGACGAGGACCCGGTCGCCGGCAATCAGTTCCCCGGCCTCGCGCCAGCCACCTGGCGTGCGTATGAGGTGGTTCTCGGTAGCGGCGAACTGCGCTCGTCCGTTCTTCCCCGACTTCGCGACAGTGAACTGGAGGAAGCGGTCAGCGTTGCCGTTGTCGAACCAGTTGACGATCCTGCGGGGAACCATGCTGTCGGTCGCCGCGTCATAGGAAAGGACTTCGACGTCCATTCGCTGATTGACGATTTTCCCGATCTTTTCCTGCGTGCCATCGGCGAGCGTCACCCGGGTGCCATAGGACATGCAGCCGAACATGACGCCGATCTTTTCCCGCAGCTGGTTGATGAAAATGGCGGTGGTCTTCGTCTGGTTGAGCGCGCCGGTTACCTTGCGAAGCGCCTGGGACATGAGCCGGGCCTGGAGGCCGACGTGGCTATCGCCCATCTCGCCCTCGATCTCCGCCTTGGGCACGAGGGCGGCGACCGAGTCGACGACGACGATGTCGATGGCACCGGACCGGATGAGCATGTCCATGATTTCAAGCGCCTGCTCAGCGGTGTCCGGCTGAGAAACGAGAAGCTGGTCGGTGTCCACGCCGAGCTTCTGCGCGTAGTCCGGGTCGAGCGCGTGCTCCGCGTCAATGAATGCGGCGATGCCGCCCGCCCTCTGCACGCTGGCGACGGCATGCAGGGCGACCGTGGTCTTTCCTGAACTCTCGGGACCGTAGATCTCGACGATCCGGCCGCGCGGGTAGCCGCCGATGCCGAGCGCGACATCAAGAGCGATCGAGCCGGAGGTGATTACCTCGACGGGAACGCGGGACTCCTCGCCGAGGCGCATGACCGTGCCCTTGCCGAACTGCCGCTCGATCTGGAGCAGGGCGGCCTCCAGCGCCTTCTCCCGGTCGCTCGCCCGCTCTGGGGACTTGCTGATTGGTGGCATGAGGACTCTCCCTGCCGGTCGTTGTACGGCCCGCTCGTCTGGGCACTGTCTGATTACTGACGCTATGGGGCCGCCGGAGGCTCGCCCCGCGGCCGACAGTTCACACGCTACGCGCCACCACTGACATTCCAGGATCACCACTGCTAGCCAGCGGAAACGCGATCCCGCCCGTCCCGCGCGGACCGCCAGAATCCCACGGAGGACCCCGGCGGCGGGCCGGACACGACTCACTATAGTTGAACGGATGTTCGACCATGAGCAGGACACGCCAAAACAGTTCGATTCGGCACCACCGCTTCCTCGCCTGCCAGCTCACGCGTCGCGGGCGAGGCGGGCGTGCAGGTGGGCGTCGTGGATTCCGTCGTCGTGCGGTGACTGCCCGCGCATGGTTCCCTCAAGGGCGTAACCGGCCTTGGCCGCCACCCGGCAGGACGCCTGGTTCGCCACCGAGTGGACGCAGCTCCAGCCGGTGCAGGCCGAGGCCGGAGAACGCGAACTCAGACAGCGCCGACAGCGCCGCGGGCGCGACCCCGAGGCCGCGCGCCCACGGGGGAGTCCAGTACGCCACCTCGGCGAGGCCCCGGGTGAGCCGCAGCCCGATGAGCGCCATCCGGCCGACGAGCACGCCGTCCGCCGGGCGGGCGACCGCCCAGTGCGCCTCCCTCTCCTCCCGCCATGCCCGCTGCCAGCCCTCGATTGACTCGCGGGCCTCGTCCGCGCTGTCCAGCCGCCACTTGTGCCACTTCTGGATCGCGGGATCGGCGGCGGCGGCCAGCAGCGCGCCAGCGTCGGATGCGTCCCACGGGCGCAGCTCAAGCTCGCCACCCGCGGCCAGGACGGGTTGCGGCACCGAGGACAGCCGCCCGGCGGGCACCACGGGAGGGAGCGTGTAAGGCACCCGGCAACCTCAACGAACCCGGCCGGCGCCTCACGAGGCGGGCAGCGCCCGGCGCAGCATGGCCAGGTCTTCCGGCGTGACGTCGACGTGCGGGCTGATCCGGAGGTAGGTCTCCTTCATCTCGTAGGGGGCCCGGGCCGGGACGGCGGCCGTCGTCACGATCTGATGGTCGGCCAGCAGCGTCGACCGCACCACGGTGACCTTCTGGCCGGCCACCGCCCGCAGCGCCGTGATCGCCGACGCGCCCGCGGCGCCGTCAGGCGCCGCAATGACCTCCCAGCCGGGCACGTCCGCCAGGGCCTCGCGGGTAAGGCGGCCCACCTCGGCCAGCCGCGCCCGCACCGCGCCCGGGCCCATCGCCACGTGATCGCCTACCGCCGCGCACAGCCCGATCCGGCCGGCGTAGTGCGCCTCGCGGGACTCAAGCAGCAGGACCGGGGAGTCCGCCCCCACCTGCTCACGGTCCATCTCAGACGCGCGCGGCCGCAGCCGCCGCCACCACGACGCGGCGATCGCGATGACCCCGACGCCGCGGGGGCCGCACAGCCACTTGCGGGACGTCGCGTAGATGGCGTCCGCGCCGCACGCGGTGTCGACATGACCGAGCGCCTGCGCCGCGTCCACCCACACCGGGACCCCCGCCGCATGACAGATCGCGACTGCCTCGGCGACCGGCTGGACCAGCGGCCGGTGCGACGCCACCAGCGTCAGGTGCACGAACGCGGGCGGCGTCAGCGTCACGAACTGGCGCAGCGCGTCCAGGTCAACCAGTCCAGAGCCGTCCACCGCGAGCTGGGCGACTCGCAGTCCCCTGTCGGTGAACGCGTCCACGGCCGGGCCCCACTCGCTGGGGAGCACCGCCACCGTGGACCCGGCCATCAGCGGCCACGCCCGCAGCAGCACGGCCAGCGCCGCCGAGCCGCTCTCGACGAACGCGATCCCCCCGGGCTCGACCCCCAGCAGTTCCGCGAGCGTCGTCCGGCCCGCCGCGATCACGCGAGACGCTTCCGCGACGGCGACGCTGGCGCCGCAGACGGCCTCGCGCTCGGCGTACCCGGCAACCGTGCTGAGCGTCTTGCGGGATGACCTTCCCGCCGCGGCCGAATCCAGGTGGACATATGTGGAAAGCGGACGGTTATCGCGAAAGAGCTGCCATGGGTCGCTCGGTGGATTGGTCATAAGAGGTACCGTAATCCACGGCGCGACCGTACGCACGCCGCCACCAGGGGGGCGGAATCAGCGCGGCGGGACTCAGCGCAGGCGGTCGGGCACGTTGAATGTCTCGCAGACGGCACGCCAGATGACCTTCACGTCCTCGCCGTCGGCGAGGGCCTTGTTCACGGTCCGGTCGCCGAGAGTGGACAGCACGTGATCCTTAGCCACGCTATCGGCGTATGCCTCGCCGAAGTACTCCGCCATCCGTTCCCAGAACACCGTCAGCCGCACGCCTTCAGGCTATCCACAGATACGCATGGGAGCGTCGTCGCGTGGGTAAAGATGAACCTGGCGCGGGACCGCGCGCCCGGGACTGCATTAGCAGGAGCACGATGTCTTCTCCCACGGCCGACCCGGTAGCCCGTGACCCGCAGGCGCCGGCTGACGCCATTTCCCCGGCGGCACCGATCCTTGCCCCTGCCGATCCCGCTCCCCCGGGCGAGCCGCAGGACGCCGAGGCCCCGCCGGACCAGCAGGACGCGCCGCCGGACCTGCCTGCCAGCGACGGGCCGCCGCCCGGCCTCGTCCCCGTCTCCAAGCCACCGATCAGCTGGCTGGCCGTCGCCGCCCTGGTGGCCGGCGTGCTGCCCATCATCCCCGTCGGCCTCGGCCTGGGCATCGCCGGCCTGGCCACCACCCGCCGGGCCGGCGGCGCGGGCGCGACCTCGCCGTCGTCGGGCTGCTCGCCACGATCGTCTGGGCCGCCGCCGGCGCGACCCTGGGCACCGTCGCCGCGCTCACCCACGGCTTCCACCGGCCGGTCAAGGTCAAGTACAACTACGTCCAGTCCGCGGTGTTCAGCCTGCGGCAGGGCGAGTGCGTCAACAATCCGAGCGGGTCGTCGCCGTCTGTCACCTCATGTAACTCGCCGCATGACGCCGAGGTCTTCGCCTCCTTCACGCTGTCGGGCGGGTCCTGGCCGGGAGCGGCCGTGCTGCAGCAGGAGGCGGCGGCGCGGCTGCTCGGCCCGGCTGGCCAGCTACCTCAACCCGCAGCTCGCGATCAGCCTCACGCAGGACTACGCCTACCCGGGCCAGGTCGCCTGGCAGGCCGGCACCCGCACGGTCGTGTGCGAGGTCCGTGCCACCACCGGCCAGCTCGACCAGTCCGTCGGCAAGGCTTCGGCGCCCCCCGCGTCCTAGCAGCCGCCCGCCGGGCCGGGGATGCCCTCCCCGGCCACCGGGTCGTCGATCATCCCGACCCCGGTGCGCTGGACCCCGCCGAAGTGGACGACGTACCAGACGCCGCGCCAGGAGATCATGGACGCGATGCCGATCGACTCCAGGCGGCCGTCCTTGCGGTACTCCACGCGGGCACCGGGGACGTGCCAGTAGCCGATGCTGTTGTAGCAGGCGCCGACCGGGATCCAGGTGGCGTACTGGACCGGCACGACGACCGTGACGAGATGGGCGTCGCCGCCGACGAGCTGGTGCGCGGCCGTGACGTCGGTCGTGTACTCGTACCAGAGCCGGGACCGCCAGTCGGAGGCCGGATCGGCGATGGCCTTGACCTGCTTATAGGCCGACTCGAGGAAAGAACGCCGGCAGGCCGTAGGACGGGTTCCCCGTGGTGACGGCCAGCCAGAGGTCGGTCGTCAGGTTGCGGAACGCGGCGTTATCGGTCTTCGGCATGACGCTCGTCTGGTGCCGCGCCCCGTCTCCCGCCGCCGTGAGCGGCAGCGCGACCGGCCGCGATGGCGTCGGCTTCGGCGCCGGCTCGCTGCGCCCGTGGGCGTGACCGCCTGATCCGCCCTGGTCGCCCCGGCCGTGGCCGTGGCCGCGCCTGGCGAGCGCTGCCCTGGCCAGCACAGCCGGCCAGCACGGCGCAGCCGGGCGCGAGGGCCAGGGCGGTGGCCAGCCTGAGCACGTCGGTGTACCTCATGCCCCAGGAATTTCCCGGTATTCAGCTCGGCATGTCAAGCCGGCCAGGACGCGGGTGGCCGGAATGTCGGTGGGGCACTGCATCATGGAGGTATGGCCTTACGACTCGACCGGACATGGACGCGAGCGTCGACGCCCTGGACGGGTTCTCGCCGGCGACGCGGGCGTGGTTCGAGGGCGCGTTCGCCGCTCCGACGCAGGCGCAGGCGCAGGCGTGGCAGGCCATCAGCAAGGGCGAGGACACCCTTGTCATCGCGCCGACCGGGTCGGGCAAGACGCTATCGGCCTTCCTGTGGGCGATCGACAGGCTGGCGACCGCCGCCCCGCCGGCGGACCCGAAGCGACGATGCCGGATCTTGTACGTGTCGCCGCTGAAGGCCCTGGCGGTGGACATCGAGCGAAACCTGCGGTCTCCCCTCACCGGGATACGGCAGGCGGCGCGGCGGCTGGGACTGCCCGAGCCGGACATCGCCGTGGCGGTGCGGACCGGCGACACCGCCGCCGAGGAGCGGCGCAAGCTGGCGACCAGGCCGCCGGACATCCTCATAACGACGCCGGAGTCGCTGTTCCTGCTGCTCACCTCGCAGGCGCGGGAGACGCTGCGCGGCGTCGAGACGGTCATCGTGGACGAGGTGCACGCGGTCGCCGGGAACAAGCGGGGCGCGCACCTGGCCCTGTCGCTGGAACGGCTGGACGCGCTGCAGGGACGCGGCCCGCAGACCAGCGGATCGGGCTGTCGGCCACGGTCCGGCCGCCGGAGGTGGTCGCCACGTTCCTCGGCGGAGCACGGCCGGTCACGGTCGTCGCAGCCGCCCAGCGCGAAGCGGATCGAGCTTGAGGTCATCGTCCCTGTCGAGGACATGAGCGACCTGGAGACCGCGCAAGGGGCCGATACCGGGGCCAACGGGGAGCCGCTCGACGACCCGGTGGCGCGCCGGTCGATCTGGCCGCACGTGGAGGAGCGCGTGCTCGACCTGATCGAGCAGCACAAGTCCACGATCGTGTTCGCGAACTCGCGACGACTGGCGGAGCGGCTATGCGGACGGCTGAACGAGCTCGCCAATGAGCGCGCGGCGCTGGCCGGCACCGGGCCTGATGACGCCCCCGGCTCCGGCCAGGGCATGGCGCCAGGAGATCGTGATCGCGCGGGCGCATCACGGGTCGGTGTCCCGGCAGGAGCGCTCCGACATCGAGGAGGCGCTGAAGGCTGGCCGGCTTCCCGCCGTCGTCGCGACGTCCAGCCTGGAGCTCGGCATCGACATGGGGGCGGTCGACCTGGTGATCCAGGTCGAGTCGCCGCCGTCGGTCGCCAGCGGGCTGCAGCGGGTCGGCCGCGCCGGGCACAACGTCGGCGATGTCTCGCGGGGCGTCTTCTTCCCGAAGTACGCCGGAGACCTCGTGTCCGCCGCCGTGGTCGCGAGCCGGATGCGCGGCGGCGAGATCGAGGAACTGCGCATCCCGCGCAACCCGCTTGACGTGCTCGCCCAGCAGGTGGTCGCGATGGCCGCCCTCGATGACTGGCCGGTAGCCGAGCTCGAGCGGGTGGTACGCCGGGCGGCTCCGTTCGCGAGCCTTACCCGGCCTGTCCTGGAGGCGGTCCTTGACATGCTCGCCGGCCGGTACCCGGGTGAGGAGTTCGCGGGGCTGAAGCCGCGGATCGTCTGGGACCGGGTGACCGGGGTGATCCACGGCAGGCCTGGAGCGCAGAAGCTCGCGGTGACCAGCGGCGGGACGATCCCGGACCGGGGGCTGTTCGGGGTGTTCCTGCCCGCCGCCGGGCAGGAGGGCAGGCAGCCGCGCCGGGTCGGCGAGCTCGACGAGGAGATGGTGTACGAGTCGCGGGTCGGCGACGTGTTCGTGCTCGGTGCCTCGTCGTGGCGGATCGAGGACATCACGCCGGACCGGGTGCTCGTGCTGCCCGCCCCGGGGCAGCCGGGGAAGCTGCCGTTCTGGCATGGCGACACCCCCGGCCGCCCGGCCGAGCTCGGCAAGGCGATCGGGGCGGCGATCCGCTCCCTGGCCAAGCTGCCGGAAGAGCAGGCCGTCGCCCGGCTGCGCGCGGCCGAGCTCGACGAGCTCGCCGCCCGCAACCTGGTGCGCTACCTGGCCGACCAGCGGCAGGCCACGGGGCATGTACCTGATGACCGGACGCTGGTGGTTGAGCGGTTCCGCGACGAGCTTGGCGACTGGCGGGTGGTGCTGCACAGCCCGTACGGCGACCGGGTGCACGCGCCGTGGGCGCTGGCGATCACCGCGCGGCTGCGGGAGCGGTACGGCGGGATGGACGTGCAGGCACTGCACACCGACGACGGGATCATCATCCGGGTGCCCGACTCCGACGAGCCGCCGCCGGCCGGGATCGCGCTGGTCGAGCCGGACGATGTGGCCGACATCATCACGGCCGAGGTGGGCGGGAGCGCGCTGTTCGCGTCCCGGTTCCGTGAGTGCGCGGCGCGGGCCCTGCTGCTCCCCCGCCGGCAGCCAGGCCGCCGGACGCCGTTGTGGCAGCAGCGGCAGCGCAGCGCGCAGTTGCTGGAGATCGCCGCGCAGTACCCCGGATTCCCGATCGTGCTGGAGACGGTGCGGGAGTGCCTGCAGGACGTCTTCGACGTGCCCGCGCTGGTGGACGTGCTGCGGGACCTGGCGTCCCGGCGGATCCGGCTGGTCGAGGTGGAGACGTCCGTCCCGAGCCCGTTCGCGAAGTCGTTGCTGTTCAGGTACGTGGGCGCCTTCATGTACGAGGGCGACGCGCCGCTGGCCGAGCGGCGCGCCCAGGCGCTGGCCCTGGACCCGTCGCTGCTGGCCGAGCTCCTGGGCACCGAGGGGCTGCGCGAGCTGCTTGACCCGGCGGTCGTGGCGGAGACCGAGGCGGACCTGCAGCACCTGTCGGAGGGCCGGCGCTGCCGGGACGCCGAGGCCCTCTTCGACCTGCTGCGCACGTCGGGGCCGCTGACCACGGCCGAGGTCGCGGCGCGGTGCGAGCCGCCCGCGTCGCCCGCCGCCCCGGCCGCGCGTGACGGGGCGGGCAGCGCGGCCGGTGCCTGGCTTGCCGGGCTTTTCTCGGCCCGGCGCATCATCGACGTGCGGGTCGCCGGGCAGCCGATGTGGGCCGCGATCGAGGACGCGGGGCGACTGCGGGACGCGCTGGGAGTGGCGCTGCCGGTCGGGATCCCTGAGGCGTACACCGAGCCGGTGCCAGGACCCGCTGGGCGACCTGGTGATGCGCTGGGCGAGAACGCACGGCCCGTTCTGGGCCGGAGAACTGGCCTCGCGGTACGGGCTTGGCATCGCGGTCGTGACCCTGGCGCTGCGCCGGCTGGCGGCCGACGGCCGGGTGGCCGAGGGCGAGTTCACCGGCGGGGCCGGTCACGGGCACGGCGGACTGGCACGGCAGCCAGTGGTGCGACGCTGAGGTGCTGCGACTGCTGCGGCGCCGGTGCCTGGCGCGGCTGCGCAAGGAAGTGGAGCCGGTGCCGCCGGAGGCACTCGGCCGGTTCCTGCCCGCCTGGCACGGGATCGAGGCCTTCGAGGCGGAGTCCCGGGCGCCCGGCCGTCCCGGCGGCGGGCGGCGGCGGTACGCGGACGCGGACGCGGTGCTTGAGGCGGTCGAGCGGCTGGCCGGCGCCCCGGTCCCGGCCTCGGCGCTGGAGTCGCTGGTGCTGCCGGGCCGGGTGCCCGGCTACTCCCCCGCGATGCTGGACGAGCTGACCTCGGCCGGCGAGGTCGTCTGGGCGGGCGCCGGATCGGTGGGCAACGGCGACGGGTGGCTGGTGCTGACGCCCGCGGAGAGCGCGTCCCTGCTGCTCGCCTCGCCGGACGAGCTCACCATGACCCCGCTGCACGAGGCGGCACTGTCGGCGCTGGACGGGGGCGGCGGGCTATTCTTCCGCGCGATCAGCGACCGGGCGGCGGCGCTCACCGCGGGCCATCCGCCGGAGGATGGCGAGCTCGTCTCCGCGCTGTGGGACCTGGTGTGGGCGGGCCTGGTCACGAACGACACGCTCGCCCCGCTGCGGGTCCTGCTTGGCGGCGGCGGCCAGCCGAGGCGGCTCGGGCGCGGCGCCGGGCGGCTTGTCCGCTGGCGGCTCCGGCGTGGCGCCCGGTGGCGCGTCGCCGGGGCTGAGCCGGCCCGGCCGGACTCCGGCCCGGGGGCGTCGGCCGGAACGGCCAGCGCCAGGCCGGGCTACGGGACGCCCCGCTCCGCGCCGGGCGGCGTGTTCAATCCCCGCCCGGGCGGGCGCGGCTACGGGTCGGGAGGCTACGGGCGCGGAGGCTACAGGGCGCGGAGGCTACGGCCGGACGGGCTACGGCTCGCGGCGCCCGGCCATGCCGTCGCGCACCGGCCCGCCGAGCGTGAGCGGGCGCTGGTCCTTGTTGCCCGACCGGGTGGGGCTGCCTGACCGGGCCGGGCTGCCCGGCCAGGCTGGCGGGGCGGCCACGATGCGGGCGCACGCGCTCGCGCTGACCCTGCTCGAACGGCACGGCATCGTGACCAGGGGCGCGGTCGCCGCCGAGCGGGTCCCGGGTGGCTTCGCCGCCGTGTACCCGGTGCTGCGGGCGATGGAGGAGACGGGCCAGTGCCGCCGGGGCTACTTCGTCGAGGGCCTGGGCGCGGCCCAGTTCGCCCTGCCGGGTGCGGTGGACCGGATGCGGGCCATGGCCGGCGACCTGCTGGCCCCCGGTGCGGCGGTGCCTGCCCTGGCCGCCCCGTCCGCCGCGGAATGGGAGCAGCCAGGCGAGTGGGGCACTCCCGCGCAATCGCGGGAGCCCGGCAGGCGGGGACCGATGCCTGGGGTGGCGGGCGGGATGAAAGCAGGCCGGCACGCCGACTGGAATCAGGCACCGGGCCCGCGGGCGCCGTCGGTCTCGCCCGTGGTGCTCGCGGCGGCGGATCCGGCCCAGCCGTACGGCGCGGCGCTGCCCTGGCCGCATCGCCCCGACGACTCCCCCAGCGGCCATAAGCCCGGCCGCAAGGCGGGAGCGCTTGTCCTCCTCGCCGAGCGGCACGCTGGTGCTGTACGTGGAGCGCGGCGGCAAGACGCTGCTGTCCTGGACCGACGACCCGGCGCTGCTCGAGCCGTGCGCGGGCGCCCTGGCCGCCGCCGTCCGCGAGGGCGCGCTCGGCCGGATCACGGTCGAGAAGACCGACGGCGAGGCCGTCCGCGACACGCCGCTGGCACGGGCGCTCCAGTCCGCTGGCTTCCGCCCGACGCCCAGGGGCCTGCGCCTGCGCGGCTGACCTGCCACCCGCCGCGGCGGTAAACCTCTTTGGATTTCCGGCTTTCCCTCGCGCGGCCTGCCACGCGCGAACATGACAGAAATGTCATGGGATGATAGCGCTTTGGGATCTTGACAGTTTAAATTCCGCAAGGCTATGTTTACGACGCATTAAGGATGTATGCCACAGCCCGCGATTACCGTTAGACCGGTCGGGAGGAGGCGAGCCATGCAGTCTCTGGCGTACCCGCAGGCTAATGCGAGAATGCTCAGGCCGCAACCGCTCAGCCGTCGGCTCAATGGTCATGGCATATTTGTCCTGGCACTTTTCATCAGCTTCCCTGTAATTGGCCTGGATCAATTCCTGCGTACGCCGTTCGCGCAGTTCTCCGCGCAGCCGGCGGCAGCGGTCGCGCACTGGATTGAGGACTCGCTGATGGCGCTTCCGCTGTTCGCCGTCGCCATCGTGGCCGGCGACTGGATCGCCGGGCGCGCCGGGCTGTGCACCGGTCGCCGCGCCGACGCCGTCAAGCGCGCGGCGCTGATCACCGCGTTCAGCGCCGTGGTACTCGCGCCCGCGTGGTTCCAGATCGACCGGACCGATAATCCGGTCACCGCACAGCCGCTCGTCTTCCCGCACGCGCGCGTCAGCGGCGACGTGTACTGGGTGCGCCGCGGCCGTGATCGTGGCGCTGGTCTGCGTCAGCCTGCTCCCCCTGGCGCTCTGGGCCGGGCACGCCATCACGCGCGGCCGGTGGCCGCGACCGCCGCGAGGCCCGGCCGTCGCCGCACGGGCGATGGCGGCCGTCTTGCTGCGTGGCCGCCGTGCCGGCGGCGGCCTGGCTGCTGCACGAGGCGGCCGTGCACGCCTACGCGAGCCGCGTGTACGACACCAGCGCCCAGCCCGGTCCGCCCGCGCCCGCACCAGGTTCAGCCCACGACGGCCTCGCCGAGCGCGGCGGTGCCCGG
Source organism: uncultured Actinomycetota bacterium (assembly GCA_963735415.1). Taxonomy (GTDB): domain Bacteria; phylum Actinomycetota; class Actinomycetes; order Streptosporangiales; family Streptosporangiaceae; genus Trebonia. Next base: position 97,167 of record CAVTLB010000018.1, read on the forward strand.
CGCGCCGGCCGCGGCCGCATGCGAGCGCGGCACCCGGCGCGTTCGCCTATCAGGCCGCGCACGCCCTGCAGGACGGGCTCGCGGGGCAGGCGGCCGGCCTCCCCGTGACCATCGTGGCACTGATCTGGGGAACCCGCGCGCTGCAGGGCCGCGCGGAGAAGGGCCAGCCCGCTGCGGGCACCCAACCGCGAATAGCAACAAGCCCCGGAAAATGCGAAAAGGAGATTCCATGAGTAATCGCGGCCGGTTCACCCGGCGGGACATGCTGAAAATCGGTGCGGTGGCGGGTGCCGGAGCGGCAATTCGCTTCGAGGCACCCACCCTGCTGGAAAGCGCGAACGCCTCCGTCCAGGTGCCGCAGACGCCGCTGCCCGGCGCGAGCGTCCCGATGTTCGTGGACCCGGTGCCCACGTTCGTCGGCAAGCGGGTGTCAGGGACCTCATTCCAGGTCGGCATGTTCGAATTCCAGCAGAAGGTGCTGCCCGCCTCGGTCTACGCCGGGCTGGCCAGCCCGTTCTCCAAGGGCACGTACGTATGGGGCTATGCGAACGGAAATGGCCCGGGCGCCACGCCGCAATGGCCGGGCGCGACGCTGGAGGTGCAAGCGCGGCGCCCCGGCCACGGTCAAGTTCGTCAATGACCTGCCGGCCAACTCGACGCTGCGGCACTACCTGACCGTACGACCAGACGATCCACTGGGCTAACCCGCTGGACGCGTCGATGTCGTTCGAGCCGTACACCGGGCCGCTGCCGGCCGTCGTCCACCTGCACGGCGGCGAGAACCAGTCGACGTCCGACGGCGTGCCGGAGGGCTGGTTCACCAACACCGGCCTGCACGGCCGCGGCTACTCGACCTTCACCCCGACAAGCTCGAACTCGACCGTCTACTACTACCCGAACGGCCAGCAGGCCACCACGCTGTGGTTCCACGACCACGTGCTCGGCATCACCCGCCTCAACGTCTACTCCGGCCTGGCCGCGTTCTACCTCATCCGCGACCAGTTCGACACCGGCCAGTCGAACAACTCCGCTCGGCCTCCCGGCCGGGAGCTACGAAGTCGAGCTGATGATCCAGGACCGCCAGTTTGACACCAAGGGGCAGCTCATCTTCCCGGACAGCAACACCAACCCGTCGCTGGTCGACGGGCCGCCGAGCAACCCGAACATCCACCCGTACTGGATCCCGGAGTTCTTCGGCGACGTGATGTGCGTCAACGGGAAGTCCTGGCCGTACCTGAAGGTGGAACCGCGCCGCTACCGGTTCCGCCTGCTCGACGCTTGCAACGCCCGGTTCCTGCGGATGGGCCTGGTGGACGCCAGGAGCGGGGCCACCGGCCCGGCCGCCTACATCATCGGCATGGACGGCGGGCTGCTTGACTCGCCCATCAAGATGACGCTGCAGCCAGAGGACGTCAACCCCGGTGTCCCGAGCCCGACGACACGCCTGTTCATCGCGCCCTCGGAGCGGCTCGACGTCATCATCGACTTCTCCGGGCTGGCCGGGCACACGTTCACGCTGACCAACGACGGCCAGGTGCCGTTCCCCAGCGGTGACCCGCTCGACCCGTCCGACCCCACCCGGCAGGTCATGCAGTTCCAGGTGTCGCTGCCGCTCAAGGGCAAGGACACTTCCTACAACCCGGCCACCGGCGCGTCGCTGCGCGGCGGGACCAACCAGGAGCCGAAGATCGTCCAGCTGCGCAACCCGGCCACCGGCACCGTCTCCCCGGGCGTGAAGCCGAGCTTCACGCGGCAGCTCGTGCTGGTCGAGTACGAGGACCCGAACGGCAACAACGGCAACCAGCAGGGCACGCCGATCATCGACCTGATCAACAACACCAAGTGGAGCGGGCACCGCGACGCTCCCGGAAGCCCGGCCATCCCCGGGTTCGGGAGCGACCAGTACGGGCAGAGCCTGTTCATGAGCGAGCTGCCGAGAGTCGGCTCGACCGAGATCTGGGAGTTCCTCAACACGACGGTGGACGCCCACCCGATCCACATCCACCTGATCGAGTTCCAGCTGCTGAACCGGCAGGCAGTCACCCTCAACCCGGACACTGGGCAGGCCGCCTACCTCGACGACTGGTCGACTGACTTCCCCGGCGGCACGTCCAACGGAGAGGCGGCCGACGGCTCATGGAGTCCCATCACGTACGCCCCGGGCACCTGGATTCCGGGCTACGGCCCGCCTAGGAACTACTTCAACCCGAACGCCGACGGCGCGCTCGGCGGCAACCGGGCCTTCTCCCCCTACCTCACCGGGCCCGTCATCCCGCCGAACCCGGAGGAGTACGGCTGGAAGGACACCGTCAAGCTGTACCCCGGCTACGTCAACCGGTACATCATCCGCTGGGCGCCGCAGGCCATCGCGGTCAACGGCGTCAGCCCCGGGCAGAACCTGTACTCCTTCGACCCCACCGTGGGGCCCGGCGTACATGCTGCACTGCCACATCCTCGACCACGAGGACAACGAGATGATGCGCCCCTACATCCCGGTGCACTAGCGCTGACGGAGCCGTGGCACCGCGATCGCGCGGTGCCACGGCCTCGTCGGGTGCTCTTGCGGGGTTTCCGGCCAGCGAGCGAAGGAGCAGTCCCATGCCCGGCATGACGTCCGGCGTGACCACCAACGACCCGGTGCTTGAGGCGGCGTTCCGCACCGCCCTGCTGCAGCAGTGCGGCGTCATCCTCGTCCTGTTCCTGGTGTTCCTCGCCGTCTACCTGCTGCTGCCGGCGCCGGCGCGGCCGGCGGGGACGCCTGGAGCGCTCCCCGGTCGCCGAGCCGGCGGCACGCCGGTTCCTGCGGATCTCCTTCGGCATCTTGTGGATCATCGACGGGATCCTGCAGGCCCAGCCGCAGATGGCCGGCCGGGCTGCCGTCGCAGGTCGTCCAGCCGGTCGCGGCCGCGTCCCCCTCGTGGGTGCAGGGCGTGGACAACTGGGGCGGCTCCATCTGGTCCTTCCACCCGGTGCAGGCGGCCGCCGCCACGGTCTGGATCCAGGCCGGGATCGGACTGTGGATGATCATGGCGCCGACCCGGCTGGTGGTCCCGGTTCGCCGGGCTGGGCGGCGCGGCGTGGGGGCTGGTCGTCTGGGTGTTCGGCGAGGCGTTCGGCGGGATCTTCGCGCCCGGCCTGAGCTGGCTGAACGGCGCTCCAGGCGCGGTCACCCTCTACATCGTCGCCGGGGTCGCTGCTCGCGCTGCCCGATCGGGTCTGGGACGGGCCGCGGCTCGGCCGCTGGCTGCTGGGCGGCATCGGCGCTGTTCTGGATCGGGATGGCGGTGCTGCAGGCGTGGCCCGGGCGCGGCTACTGGTCGGGCGGCGAGGACGGCACGCTGGTGGGCATGATCGGCGACATGGCGGGCCTCAACCAGCCAGGCCCGCAGTCGGCCATGATCAACGGCTTCGCGAACTTCACCAGCGACGCACCCCGTCCTGGTCAACCTGGTCGCGGTCGTCGGCGCTCGCCGCGACCGGGGTGGCCCTGCTGGCCGGCGCGACGTTGCTGCGCCGCTGGCCGCCTGGTGCTGCGCGTCGCGGTCCCCGTTGCGATCGTGTTCTGCCTGGCGGTCTGGGTGCTGGTGCAGGACTTCGGTATTCCGGGCGGGCTGGGCACCGACCCTAACAGCATGCTCCCGTGGGTGCTGCTGGTGTGGACGGGGTACCGCGTCGCCACCGTGCCGTCCCGTTCGGAACAGGCCCTTCCCGGTCTCCGGCCGGCTCTCACATCCGGGGCGTTCCGGCCCCGCGTCCCGGCGTTTCGCATCGGGGCCATCCGGGAGGCGGCGGCGCGGGCGGCGTCCGCGGCCAGCGCGCGCTCGGTGACGTCGGCCGGCGCGTTCGCCGCCGTCTTCGTCGGGATCGTGCCGCTGGCGTTCGCGGCGACCAACCCGAACGCGGACCCGCTCATCGCCCGGGCCATCGCCGGGCCGTCGCTGACCGTGAACCGGCCGGCCCCGGACTTCCGTCTTGTCAGCCAGGCCGGCCAGCCGGTGAGCGCTGGACTCGCTGCGCGGGCAAGGTGACGCTGCTGACTTTCCTCGACCCTAAGTGCGTGGCCGCCTGCCCCGTCGCGACCGAGCTCAAGCAGGCGGGCGCGCTGCTCGGGCGGGGCCGATGGCCAGGTGCGGCTCGTCGCGATCGCGGCGAGCCAACTGCACTACAGCCTGGCGGACACTCAGGCGCTTGACCGGGTCGACGGGATGGACACGGTGCCGAACTGGCTGTTCCTGACCGGCTCGCAGACGCAGCTTGAGACGGCGTGGGGCAAGTACGGAATCTTCGTGTCGCACATGGCACCCGGGTCGTCGAGCGTCATGACCGACCTGGTCTTCGTGATCGACAAGAACGGCCAGATCCGGCAGGAGATCCGGGACAACCCCGGCCCCGGCACGTCTCCACGAGGTCCTCGTTCGCCGTGCTGCTGTCCAGCGCGGCCAGGCAGGCGCTGTCGCCGAGCTAGCGGATCCCCTGCTGAGGCGTCACCTCACGCCTCCAGGTGGAAGTACTCGCGAGGCTTGCGCTCTCCGGGGTGAATGACGTCGCTGGGCACGCCACTGCCGGCCATCACGGCATCGAACGCGCTCTTCGACTCCCACCGGGAGATCCCGACGACCCGAGACCCGTCGCCCTCTACCCACGGGCCGATCTCCAGCAGCCCGGTGGTGCCCGCGAGGGAAGCCGCCATCCGCGTCATGCTGGCACGGATCTCTTCCAGTTGCCCGTCGGCCGGGTAGTGCACCGCCATGAAGACGTACGTCACTACGGTGTCACCTCACGCCACTCGCGGACCTGCCACTTGGCGCTGACGACGCCGTTCACGACGAACGGGTCGCCGGCGACGAACTCCTCCGCCGCCTCGCGGCTCGTGAAGACCGCCAGCGCGCCGCCCTCCTCGTCGGCGAACGGGCCGAGGGACAGCAGGACGCCGCGCCGCATGAACTCCTGGTACCTCGCCTGGTGGGCCGGGAAGTGCTCGCGCGCCCCGGCAGGGAAGTTGTCGCCGTTCTCGTAGACCAGCACGTACCGGGTCGCCTGGCTCACCGCTCGCCTCCTTCTGCCGTCGCGTCGACGGCCATCGCCAGTGCCGATTAGCACCCGCCTGGTCCGCTATTGTCCGCTATTTCTCGGCGGCGCTCGCCAGCCTGCCCAAGATCGTCGCCCAGCCCTGGTCGAAGGCACCGCCGAGGTACCCGCCCGGCAGCGCGCAGTCCTCGGCGAGCTGCTCATCGGACAGCTTCTCCCAGCCGCTGTGCACCACGCTCACCCGGGTGAGCACCGGGCCTAGCTCCGCGAACGTGACCTCCACCTCGGTCTGCACGCTGACGATGGACCAGGTCATCGCGAACCGTTCGGGCGGTGACCAGGCCAGCACCTCGCCCCAGTCAGCCTCGGTGCCATCGTCCCAGGTCTCGTAGACCCGGCCGCCGACGTGCTTGTCCACGGTCACGTCCCGCACCCGGTCCTTGCCCGCCGAGAACGGGTTGACCGGCCACCACGCGCCGATCGTGTCCACGAACGTGTTGAACGTATGCTGCCGCCCGGCCCGGACCAGCGCGGACTGCCGCACCGGCGGCCGTCGCAGCGCCGTCACCTCTCCCATCCCGCCTCCTCCTGCCCTAACCCGCCGCCGCTACCTGGCCGCCGTCGCTGTCCTCGCGCCCGGCTTCCGCGAGGCGGACGGCGATGTCCAGCGAGGAGGCCCACATGACGTCGAGGAAGTCACGCAGGCCGGCCAGGCCCTCCGGACGGGCACGGTAGAGCCGCCGGGTCCCCTCGCGCCGCTCGGTGATCAGCCCCGCGTTGCGCAGCACGGAGAGGTGCTGGCTGATGGCGGTGCGGGTCACGTCGAACGCGGCCGCGATCTCCCCCGCGGCCATCTCGTCCGCCGCGACGAGCTGCAAGATCTCCCGGCGGCGCGGCTCCGCGATCGCGCGCAGCACCTCGTCGGCCGGATCAGGCCCCGCGGCCGCGCTAGCGCCGGTCAGGCCCATAGGCCCACCTGGTTGCCATCGGGATCGGCGAAGATCGCGAACTTGCCGAAGTCACCCGGCAGGTCCGTTGGCGGCACCAGCCGAGTGCCGCCGAGCGCCACGGCGCGCTCCAGGTACGCGTCGAGGTCATCGACCCGCATGTAGATCTTGACGCTCGGACCCGATCCCTGGTCCGCCGGGCCGATGCCGCCGGAGACCGCTCCCTCGCCGGACTGGGTGTCGACGAGCGCGTAGCCGTCCGCCATGGGGCCGCTGTCCACCTTCCAGCCGAAGAGCTCGGAGTAGAACTTCCCGGCCCGCTCCGCGTCCGGGCTGATGATCTCGAACCACGCCACCGGCTGTCCCATGCCACGTTCCCTTTCACTCATCCGATACGCCAGTCGCTGCTAACGTTAGCGCTGGCTAACAGATGGCGTCAAGCCGTTAGCGCGGCAAGGGCAGGCTCGCCGTGTCGAGGGTGACGTCGAAGGGGCCGGGGACGTGCAGCTTCTGGCCAGCGGGGACAGAATTAATCGCCGTGTACCCGTCGTGGCCCGGCACGCTGTACAGCGACACGGTCGCGGGGCTGGTGAACCGGTCGACCAGGACATACAGCGGAACACCGGCGAGGGCGCAAGCTCGCGGCTTGACCTCACGGTCCTCGCGGATGCTCGACCGGGACCTTCAGCACCACTGACTCTACGGACAGCCACCGACATTCTGGCCATTTAGGCGGTGGCCGCGCTGATCGCGGTCCAGACCTTCTCGGCGGTCAGCGGCATGTCCAGGTGGCGGATGCCGTACGGGCGCAGGGCGTCCATGACGGCGTTGACCACCGCCGGGGTGACGCCGATGGTGCCGCTCTCGCCCATGCCCTTGACGCCGAGCGGGTTCGCCGGCGACGGAGTGCACACGAGGTAGGACTCCAGGACGGCGGGCATGGTGGCCGCGAACGGGACCGCGTAGTCCATCAGCGACCCGGCCATCGGCTGCCCGTACGAGTCGTAGAGCCACTTGCTCCGACAGCGCCTGGCCGAGCCCCTGGGCCACCGCGCCGTGCACCTGGCCCTCGACCAGAAGCGGGTTGATCACCACGCCGCAGTCGTCAACCGCGACGACCCGCAGCACCCGCACCCGGCCCGTGAGCGGGTCCACCGCCACGACGCACCCGTAGGCGCCGGAGGCGTACGTCTCCGGCGGCGCCCCGGACGCCGCCGTGGCGGACAGGCCGCCGAGCCGGGCCGCGGCCGCCGCGACCGGCATGGGCGCGTCCACCCGCGTGGCCGCCGCCAGCACCGCCTGGCAGGCGCGGTAGATCGCCGTCCCGCCGGCCACGGCGCTGCGCGACCCGAACGTCCCCAGCCCGAACGGCGAGGTGTCAGTGTCCCCGAACACCACGGTCACGTCCTCGTACGGCACGCCCAGCAGGTCCGCCGCGAGCTGCGCGAACGCGGTCTCGTGGCCCTGCCCGTGCCCGCTTGTCCCCACCGCAACCGTCACCGTGCCCGCGGGCGTCACCGTCACCGTCGCCTGGTCGCCCGCATCGGGATTCGCGGGAGCCAGGGCAGCCGGGCCGCGCGGGTCCAGGGTGGGACCGCCCGGGGTGATCCCGCCGGGCTCCACGAAGGTCGCGATACCGACGCCAAGCAGCTCACCGGTTGACCCCAGCAGCCGCGCCCGGTCCGCCGCGAGATCGGGCGCGCGGTCCGGGCCGGCGCCGCGGCCGAGGTCCCTGTACCCGAGCTTGGCCAGCATCAGGTCCAGGCCGGCCTGATAGTCGCCGCTGTCGTAGACCAGCCCGGTGCAGGTCCGGTAGGGGAAGTCCGCTGGCGACAAGAAGTTGCGCCGCCGCAGCTCGACCGGCCCCAGCCCGGTCTCGCGGGCGGCCAGGTCCACGAGCCGCTCGCAGAAGTAGGCGGCCTCCGGCCGCCCGGCACCGCGGTAAGGCGCGATGGGGGTGGTGTTGGCGAGGACGCCGATGAGCTGGACGTCGATCGACTCGATCCGGTAGCCCTGCGGCAGCATGGGGCCGAGGCGGGACAGCAGGGAGGAGGCGGCATTCGGGGTGAAGTAGGCGCCGAAGCTCGCGTGCACGACCCCGCGCAGCGCGGTGATCCGGCCGTCGGCGGCCACGGCCATCTCCAGGTCGGCGACCTGGTCGCGGCCGTGCGAGGTGGCCACGAAGGACTCCGCGCGCTCCTCGATCCACTTCACCGGGCGGCCGAGTGCCAGCGCGGCGAAGCACACCGCGACCTGGTCGGGATAGAGCGGGCCCTTCGCGCCGAACGCGCCGCCCACGTCCCCGGCGGCGACCCGCACCCGCTCGACGGGCAGGCCGAGCGTCGCCGCGAGCCATCGCCGGGCGCCGTGCGGCCGCTGCGTCGGCAGCCGCACCTCCAGGCGCCAGTCCCCGGCGGCGCCGCTCCCGGAACGCTCGCTCCCGGACACCCAGGCCAGCACGCCGCGCGGCTCGAGCGTGACGGGCGCGACCCGCTGGCTGGTCATCCGCTGCGCCGACCCGGTGGGCGGCCCGCGCGAACGCCGCCGCCGCGTCCCCGGTGACGATCTGCTTGCGGAGCACGACGTTGGAGGCGAGGCTCCGCGTGGATGACCGGCGCGTCAGGTGGCGGCCGCCGCCAGTGGCGAGGTCACGGCGGGGAGCTCCTCGTACGAGACGTCGACCAGTTCGGCCGCGTCGGCCGCGAGCGTGGCCGACGACGCCACCACGAGTGCCACCGGCTGGCCGGCCCACAGCGCCTTGTCCCCGGCCAGCGCCGGGAACGGCGGGTTACCCGAGCCCGGCGGCAGGCCCTCAGCGGCCGGAAGGGGCCGCACGCCCGCCTGGTCCAGGTCGGCCGCTGTGAAGACCGCGACCACGCCCTCGGCCGTCCGGGCAGCGTCGACGTCCATTGACGTGATCCGGGCGTGCGCGACGGGGCTGCGCACGACATAGGCGTGCAGCGGCGTCCCCAGCCGCGCGGGCACCGCGACGTCGTCCACGTACTGCCCGCGTCCGGTCAGCAGCGCCGGGTCCTCCCGCCGCACCTGCGCCCGCCCCACCCAGGGCGGGCCGCTGGCACCGCCGGCGCCTTCCCTGGATCCGGCGTCCGGGAGGGCTTCGGCCATCACGCGGCTCCCCGCGCGAGGTCGGCTGACCGCGCCCGGTCCGCTGCCCTGGCCAGTGCCCGCCGGGCCAGCACCTCGGCCAGGTGGACCCGGAACGGTCCCGTCGCATGCTGGTCAGCCAGCGGGGTGAAGCCGCGCTCGGCCAGCGCGGCGGCGATGGCGATCGGTGCCCCGGCCAGGTCGCCGCGATGCGCCAGGACGGTCCGCTCGGCGTGAAGGGCGCGGAAGGGACGCGGTCCGATGCCGGTGACGGCGACCGTGACCGAGGCGATGAGCCCGTCCTGAACCTCGGCCACGGCGCAGACGCCCGCCAGCGGCAGGTGGGAGGCGGGCTGCTCGAACTTCTCGTAGGCCTGTCCGGCCGGCCCGGCGGGCAGCGTGATCGCGGTGACCAGCTCGTCCTCGGCCAGGTCGGTGGCGTAGACGCCGAGGAGGAAGTCATCCAGCGCGACGGTGCGGGACCGGGTGCTGCTGGCAATCGTGACCTGCGCGCCGAGGGCCAGCAGGACGGCCGGGAGGTCGGCGGCCGGGTCGCCATGGGCGACGCAGCCGCCGATGGTGCCCCTGGCGCGGACCTGGGGATCGGCCAGGACGTCGAGCGCGTCGTTGATGGCCGGGAACGCTTCGGTGACGCGCGGTTCACGCTGGAGCTCGCGGTACGTGGTGAGCGCGCCGATCCTGGCATGACCGCCGGGCCCGGTGGTGACGCCCTTGAGCTCGGCGACCCCGCCGATGTCAACCACCACCTGCGGCCGCGCCAGGCGCAGCTTCATCATCGGGAGGAGGGACTGACCGCCGGCCAGCACCTTCACGTCTCCCTCGCCAGCCTCGCGGGCAAGGACGGTGAGCGCGTGCTCCAGCGAGGCGGCGCGAACATAGCTGAAGTCGGCGGGGAACACTACGCCTCCCGCGCCCGGTCGCGCAGCGCGGCGGCGGCGTCGAGCGCGGCGGCGACGATGTTCTCGTAGCCGGTGCACCGGCAGATGTTGCCGGACAGCCCCGTGCGGACGTCGTCCCGGGTCGGGTCCGGGTTGTCGGCGAGGAGCTGCCGTACCGCCATCACCATGCCGGGCGTGCAGTAACCGCACTGCAGGCCGTGGTGCCGCCAGAAGGCTTGCTGTACGGCGCTCAGGCCGGGCCCGTGCCAGCGATGCCCTCGATCGTGGGACCTCGTGCCCGGCGGCCTGCGCGGCCAAGACAGTGCAGGACTTGACCGCGACGCCGTCCAGGGCGACCGTGCAGGCCCCGCACTGGGTCGTGTCGCAGCCGACGTGGGTGCCGGTCAGCCGGAGGGTCTCACGGAGGAAGTGAACGAGCAACGTCCGCGCCGGGACCACCGCCGTGTGGGCAATTCCGTTGACCGTGAGGTCTACAGTGACGTCTGGCAACTGCTAGGGCCTCCTGGGTTCCGGCGGGTCCTGCGATCGTTTGCACTCGTTTCGCAGCATAGCCCGGCCAGGCCCGGCGGGCGCGGCCCTCCGCTGGACCCGTAAGGTGGCTGGTAGACGCCCTGCGGGCACGCCGATGTCACTTATCCGATCTGGAACCTGCATAATAGCGGGCATGCGACTGTCTGCCCGCGCCGATTACGCGCTGCGCGCGGCCATCGAGCTTGCCGCAGCGCCGGACGGCCATGTCACCGCCGAGCAACTTGCCCAGGCGCAGAACATCCCGGGCAAGTTCCTCGAGACCATCTTGACCCAGCTGCGCCGCACCGGACTAGTCCGCAGCCAGCGCGGGCCGGATGGCGGGTTCTGGCTGGCCCGCGCGGCGAGCGAGATCTCGCTGGCGGACATCATCCGGGCGATCGACGGGCAGTTGCTCGGGGTCCGCGGCGAGCGGCCGGAGAACGTCACCTACCCGGGCGCGGCCGAGCCGCTGCAGCGGGTATGGATCGCGCTGCGCGCCAATGAGCGGGCCATCCTGGAGACCGTCACGCTTGAGGACATCGTCTCCGGCGAGCTCCCCGACCTGGTGAAGTCGCTAACCGAAAGCCCCCAGGCCTGGATCTAGCCCCGCTGCGGTGCGTCACAGAACACCACAGCCGACAGCGAGCGCACCTTCTGACCCCAGCGCCACCGCGCCCGGCCGCGCCGACGCCACCCCTGACCCGCCCGGCCGCCAGGCCGGGCACCGGGGGTCCGGGGGGTCGCCCCCCGGGCTAGCACAGGGCGGCGAGGCCCTGGCGAAGGTGCCGAAGGCACCGAGCAGGGTCCGCCCCTGTCCGCCGTCCCTACACCGCCACCATGTCGGTGATGTCGCGGACGGAGCCGCCCGCGGCGTCGAAGCCTGAGCGGTGATCGGCGAACTCTGCCGCTGACGGAGGCGACGTCCATGGCGTCCATCGCGGACACGCCATCGAGGCTGGCCCCGGTGGCGGCCGGCCGTGTCGGCGGGGGCCGGGAATCCGCTCGGCCGGCACCCGCAGGCCCGGCTCGCGCGGCGCGACGAGGACCGTGTCCTGCTGGAGCTCGGCGAGCGCGAAGTTGTCCGAGACCTCGCGGAAGACCTGCGACAGCGGCGTCTCAAGTGCGGCGCAGATCGCCGCTAGCAACTCCGAGGACGCTTCCTTCCGGCCGCGCTCCACTTCGGACAGATAGCCGAGCGACACTCTCGCCGACGCGGACACCTCGCGCAGAGTGCGGCCCTGCCTGATCCGCAGCCGACGCAGCACATCGCCAAGCAATTGACGTAGCAGCACCATCGTCGCACTCCTTTCCCGGACTGCCGCCCGGATTCCCGAGCTTCTGTCGAGCCGTCGAGGCAGAACCGCTGAACAAGACCACCGTACCTTTCCGTACGGTTTACCCGCGAGACCACACCACCTTGTGTTCGCTCCTGACGTAACGCTGTAATCACTCACGCTCTTCCCGGAGCCTCCCGAGCAGCAGCCCGAGCACTCGCTCTACTGTCAGTGTACGTACCTCCTCCCGGTCCCCCGCCAGCGCGATCGTCCGAACGATCGTGTCGTCGGCGAGGCTTACGGCGATATGCACCGTTCCGGGCGGGACACCGTCTTGCGGATCCGGCCCCGCGACCCCCGTGGTGGCGATGCCGACCGTCGCCTCCAGCCGGTCCCGCACCCCGGCGGCCATCGCCGCGGCCACTGGCGCGTATACCGCGCCGTGCGCCGCGAGCATGGCGGGATCCACGCCGAGCAGGCGCGCCTTGAGGTCGGTGGCGTAGGAGACGACGCCGCCCCGGAACGCGTGCGAGGCGCCAGGGATGTCCGTCAGGGTGGCGGCGACCAGCCCGCCGGTCAGCGACTCCGCGGTCGCGACGGTCCAGTTGGCCGCGCGCAGCAGGCGCAAGACCTCGGCCGCGAGATCGCGCGCGGCGGGTCCCGCCACCCCTGGTCCGGCATCCGCCCTCCTGCTGTCATCCCTTGTCAGGCATCGTCCTTGGGACGGCTCAGCCGAGCCGCGCGCAGCACATAGTCGGCACCTGTCACCAGCGTTACCACGAGGGCCGCGCCCATGACAACCTGCTCGATGATCACGGGCGGGCTGAGCGACGGCGGCAGCAGGTACAGGCAGATCGCCGCGATCTGCAGCACGGTCTTGAGCTTGCCGCCCGCGCTCGCGGCGATGACCCCGCGCCGTAGCACCGCGAACCGCAAGGCGGTCACGCCGATCTCGCGGAACATGATCAGCGCGGTGACCCACCAGGGCAGTTCGCCAAGCGCGGTCAAGGTGATGAGCGCCGCCCCGGTGAGGGCCTTGTCGGCGATCGGGTCGGCGACCTTGCCGAAGTCGGTGACTAGCCCCCGGCTGCGGGCCAGCTTCCCGTCGAACAGGTCGGTCACCGAGGCGACGCCGAAGGCCGCGAGGGCCGCCAGCCGCCAGCCCGTGCTGCCGGGCTGCGCCGGCCTTCACGAGGAGGATGACGAAGACCGGGACGAGCACGAGCCGGGTGACGGTCAGCACGTTGGCCACGTTGACCAGGCCCGGGGGGCTAGCCGGAGAGGCGGGGGCAGGTGGCTCGTGGGACACCCCTGGCCCCCCCGGCGATCATGTCAGGCATGCCACCAGGTCGGCCCCGTCCGACCCGGTCACGCGCGCCGTCACGAAGTCGCCCAGCGTCAGCTTGCCGTCCGCGAGGAGCGTCACTGACCCGTCGACGTCGGGTGCCTGGTGCATCGCCCGGCCCTCGTACTCGCCGTCGCCCAGGTCCGCTTCCACGAGCACCGCAAGCGTCTGGCCGACGCGGTCGGCGGCCCGCTGGGCCATGACCTCCTCGGCCAGCCGCGCGAACTCGCTCACCCGGCGGACGATCTCGTCCTCATCGACCTTGGCCTGGTAGGTGGCCGCCTCGGTGCCGTCCTCGTCGGAGTAACCGAAGATGCCGATCGCGTCGAGCCGCGCCTGGTTGAGGAACAGCTCAAGCTCGGTCAGGTCAGCGGCGGTCTCGCCGGGGAAGCCGACGATGAAGTTGGACCGGATGCCAGCTTCTGGCGCGGCCTGGCGGATTCGGTCGATGAGCTCGGTGAACCGCTGACGGTCACCGAACCGCCGCATCGAGCGCAGCACCGGGCCGCTGGCGTGCTGGAAGGACAGGTCGAAGTAAGGCACGATCCCGGGGGTGGATGTCATCACGTCGATGAGGCCAGGCCTGACCTCCGCGGGCTGCAGGTAGCTGACCCGGACCCACTCGATGCCGTCGACCGCCGCCAGCTGGGGCAAGACCTCCTCGAGCAGCCGGAGGCTGCCCAGGTCCTTCCCGTAGGAGGTTGAGTTCTCGCTCACGAGGACCAGCTCGCGCACGTGCTGGGCGGCTAGCCAGCGCGCCTCGGCCAGCAGTTCGGGCGGCCTGCGCGACACGAACGCGCCGCGGAAGGAGGGAATCGCGCAGAACGAGCAGCGCCGGTCGCAACCGGACGCGATCTTGAGCGGGGCGGTCGCCCCATCGGCCAGCCGCCGCCGGACCAGCCGGGGACCTGAGGCCGGAGCGATGCCCGCGGGCAGGTCTGGTATCGCCTCCTGCCCGGTACCAGGCACCGCGGTCGTCTCCCGCGCGACCTGGCGCTCGGCGGGACTCACGGGCAGCAGAGTCCGGCGGTCTCGCGCCACGTGGGCGGGACGGCGCCGCCCGGCGAGCACGTCATCGAGCCGGGCGGCGATGTCGCTGTAGTCATCGAAGCTGAGGACCTGCGCCTCCGGCAGCTCCTCGGCGAGCGTCGGTCCCGTACCGCTCGGCCAGGCAGCCGACGGCTGCTACCTTGGCCCCCGAGTCCGCGGCGGCCAGCAGCTCGTCGATCGATTCCTGCTTGGCCGCCTGGATGAAGCCACAGGTGTTGACGAGGACGACGTCCGCCTCCTCGCCCTCGCCCCGCAGCGTCCAGCCGCCCGCCGCCAGCCGCGCGGCGAGCTCTTCTGAGTCCACCTCGTTGCGGGCGCAGCCGAGCGTGACCATGCTGACGGAACGGGAAGTAGGCACACGCAGAGCGTACGTGATCACCGCCCGGCGAGGCGCCACCGCCCCCGGGCGGCCGGCCTGCCCAGGGGGCACCGCTTGCCCGATATCGGAGCTATGAGGAGGACGTTGCCGCCGCCGCGGCGACCGGGGCACCGCCCGTGGCGGCCACCTGCGGCCTGCTGGCCGCCGGGTTGACGGACACGGTGACCGGGCTGACCGACTTGGGCGTCTCGTTCTTGCCGTCCACCGTGAGCTTGACCCCGGACGGGTTCCCGATCCTGACGGTTACCTTCTGCTTCTCCGTCCACGTCATCGACTTGCCAGCCTGGACGATGCCGTTGTAGAGCTGCTGGCCGCTGTTACCGGAGATCCCGACCCAGCAGTCCTGCTTGGCGGTCACCTTGATCACGGCCTCGCCCGCCGGGTACGCGGGACTTTTCCTTCGGCTTCTGGGTGGACCTGACCTTCGGCGTCTGCGTCACGGTCGGCCTGACCACCGCCGCCGGGCGAGCGGGGGTCTTGGCGGAGTCATACGTGGCGAACCGGTAGATCCCGAAGCCGGCCGCCAGCACAAGCACCACGGCCGCCACCTTGCCGAGCGGGAATGGCTTGGGGTCTCGAATCTTGATCGGGGTTGACGGCTCGAAGACATCCGCCGCCGAGATCGCGCGTGGCGCGCCGTGCTCCTCGTCGTACTCCCTGATCAGCGGTGCCGGGTCGGTCCCCACGACCCCGGCGATCGAGCGGACGTGGCCGCGTGCGTAGAAGTCCCCGCCGCACGAGGAGAAGTCACTCTGCTCGATGGCCCGGATAACTGATTCCCTGATCCGGGTCTGCTGACTGACCTGGGTAACGGTGAGACCGGCCTGACGTCGTGCCTCCGCCAGGGTTTCACCGATGCTCACGCGTGCCTCCTGGAATGATCGCCGTGATTTCTCTAACTTCATGTGCCCAGTCAATCACCCGATGTAACTGAAGTGGCGGGCGAGGGTTGAACCGCGCGAGCCACCACCGGCGCATCGGGGCAAATGCGCCAAGCACGCTGGCCCCGGAGGGACGAGGGTCGTCCCCCGGGAGATACCGGTCCCCCAGCTAGCCGCCCCGCAACGACGTGAGCACATCATCTAGGTCATCCGGCCTAATCAGTACGTCTCGCGCTTTGGAACCTTCGCTGGGCCCGACAATACCCCGGCTCTCCATCAGGTCCATCAGCCCGGCCTTCGCGAAGCCAACCCGGAGCTTGCGCTGCAGCATCGACGTGGAGCCAAATTGGGTGCTTATCACCAATTCAGCGGCCTGCACGAGCAAGTCCAGGTCATCGCCAATGTCGGAGTCGATATCGCGGGCCTTCTCCGGCGCGGCGGCGACGTCCTGGCGGTACGACGGCTCCGCCTGCTTCTTGCAATGCGCGACGATATCGCGGATCTCCTTCTCGGAGACGTACGCGTTCTGCAGCCGCATCGGCTTGGACGCCCCCATCGGCAGGAACAGCGCGTCGCCCTGGCCGACCAGCTTCTCCGCGCCGGGCTGGTCGAGGATGACCCGCGAGTCCGCCAGCGACGACGTCGCGAATGCCAGCCGCGACGGCACGTTCGCCTTGATCAGGCCGGTCACGACGTCCACCGACGGCCGCTGGGTCGCCAGGACCAGGTGGATGCCCGCCGCCCGGGCCAGCTGCGTGATCCGCACGATGCTGTCCTCGACGTCGCGCGGAGCGACCATCATCAGGTCGGCGAGCTCATCGACGATGGCCACCAGGTACGGGTAGGGCTCGTACACCCGCTCCGACCCCGGCGGCGGCACCAGCTTCCCCGCCCTGCACCGCCTTGTTGAAGTCATCCACGTGCCGGAACCCCGACGCCGCCAGGTCGTCGTACCGGCGCTCCATCTCCCCGACCACCCACTCAAGCGCCTCCGCCGCCTTCTTCGGCGAGGTGATGATCGGCGTGATCAGGTGCGGGATCCCCTCGTAGATCGACAGCTCGACCCGCTTGGGGTCAACGAGGATCATCCGCACCTCATCGGGCGTCGACCGGATCAGCAGCGAGGTGATCAGCCCGTTCAGGCAGACGCTCTTACCGCTGCCGGTCGCGCCCGCGACCAGCACGTGCGGCATCTTCGCCAGGTTCGCCAGCACCGTGTTGCCCTCGACGTCCTTGCCCAGCCCGACCACCATCGGGTGGTGATCGCCGACGGCAGCGGGCGAGCGCAGGATGTCGCCGAGGGAGACGATCTCCTTGTCCGCGTTCGGGATCTCGACGCCGATCGCGGACTTGCCGGGGATCACCGGCAGGATCCGGACGTCGGCCGACTTGACCGCGTAGGCGATGTTCTTCGACAGCGCGGTGACCCGCTCGACCTTCACCCCGCCCGACAGCTCGATCTCGTACCTGGTCACCGTCGGCCCCCGGCTGAACCCGGTGACCTCCGCCTCCACGTTGAACTGGTGCAGCACGTCCTGCAGCGCGGCGACGACCACGTCGTTGGCCTTCGTCCGCGCCTTGGACGGCGACCCCGGCTTCAGCAGCGCCGACGGCGGCAGGACGTAGGCCCCCGCGGCGTCGCTGCCCAAGGTGAGCTGCTCGCCGGCCGGGAGCGGCCCCTGCGGGTCGAATCCCCTGGCCCCGCCGCGCGCGGTCGCCTTCGGCGGCTCCACGTCGGGCACCGTGTCCTCGAGCGGGTCGGGCGCGGGCGCGGGACCGGGAAGGGCGTCCGCGCCGCCGGGCACCGCGAACCCGAGCTCCTCCATCAGGTCGTCAGGGATCCGCGCCTCCCGGGCGGTGGCGGCGCCCGCCCGCTCTCCCTCGCCCCCGGTCCCGGCGCGCCGGCCGCCGCCCGGCTCCAGCACGGGCGTGTCATAGGGCCTGACATGCTCGCCTGCCTCGATCGCTGACGGCCGCAGCCGGATCGAGCGCGGGATCTGCCCGCGCCGCCGCGGCCGGGCGCCCTCTGCGTCGTCCTCAAGGTCGAGATCGTCGTCTTCGGAGTCCTCGTACTCCCCGACGGGCGGCCCGTACCCGAACACCTGCCGGAATTCCGCTAGCCTGGCCGGTATCTGGTGCACCGGCGTGCCCGTGATCACCAGCACCCCGAAGCCGGCGACCAGGCCGAGCAGCGGCGTCGCCACCCACACGGTGACCAGGTGCACCAGCGGCCAGGACACGAGGAAGCCAAGGAAGCCGCCGGCGGACCGGATCGCGGGGGTTCCCGCCGTCAGCGCCGGGGTGCCCTTCGCGATGTGGACAAGGCCAAGCACGCCGATGGTGAACGCCGACCATCCGATCGCCACCTGGGCCGTCTGGGTGCCGCGGTCGGGGTGGCGCAGGTACCGCCACGCCAGCATCGCCGCCAGCAGCGGGATCGCGAACGCCAGTTCCCCGAAGACGGTGCTGGCCGCGAGGTAGATGCCCCGGCCCACCGGATTGTGCATCCGTGCCCAGATCCCCGCCCCGAGCAAGATCGCCAGGCCCAGCCAGAACAGCCCGACGCCGTCTCGCCGGTGGTCGGGGTGCAGGTCCCGCGCGCTGCGCCCGAAGCCGCGCGCGCCGAAGCCGACCGCGCCGGCCACCAGCATCCACCCGGCTCCCGCCACCTGGAACACCCACCTGGCGAGGATCACCACCGGGTCGTTCGCGGGCGGGGGCGTCGCGCGCCCTCGCTGCCCGCCCGCGCTCCGCGACCCGCCCTTGCGGGGACGCGGTCGCCCCGCTCCCGCGCCGCCCGCCGGCCGCTTACCCGTGGCGCGCCCCCCGGTACCCGAGCGTGCCGCGCCGCGGGAACCGGAGCTCGCGCCGGACCGGGCGCCACCGGAGCGAGTGCCGCCCGAACCGGCGCCGCCGCCGCCGGCGGAAGGCCCGCTGCCGAAGCTCGTCCCGCCTGACTTGGTGCCGCCTGACCTAGCGCCCCCCGACCTGGTGCCGCCTGCCTGGGCACCGCCACGCCTGGCGTCACCAGAACGGCCGCTCGCGGGCCCGGCGCTAGCCGTGCGTGCCCCTCCGGAGCGCGCGGTGCCGGCCCCGGCACCGCCCCGCTCCTGGCGCCACGCCCGGAACCCCGATGCGGCTCATCGACGATAATGGGGAGGTCGTCAGGGTCCTCGTCGCCGTAGTCCGGAGCATCGAGATCATCGCCGGCCTGTCCGCCTCGCGAGCGAGCCGGACCGCCCCTGGGCGCACGGGTAGCCATGATGACAAACGTAGCGAGAACCCACGCCGTTACCGAGGACCCCGCGTCCGACCGGCGTGTCGCCAGGATCAGGACATTTCCGCCCGATCGTAGCAAGGCGGCCCGCTACCCCCGCGGCGCGATCCGGTAGTGGTAGCGGTGGGAGTAGCGGAAGCCGATCCGCTCGTAGAGCGCGAGCGCCGCCGCGTTCGCGGTCTCTACCTGGAGGAAGACGCGGCCGACGCCGCGGCGGGCCGCCTCGGCGCAGGCCGCCCTGGTGATCAGCGTGCCAAGGCCCTGGCGGCGGCGCGCCGCCGACACCTCCACGGCGGTGATCCCGGCCCAGTCCCCGGCGACCGACAGCCGGGCGATCGCGACTGGCTCACCGGTTGCCTGGCCCCTGATGCTGGCGAAACGCTGCCAGGCGGCGGACATGAGCAGCTCACGAGCGACGAAGGGCAGGTCCTGGCCCCGGTAGTGGTACATCGAGAGCCAGGCACCGTCCGGCTCGGCGTCGAAGCGGACGGCTCCGTCTGCGCAGGCGGGGAAGGCGCTGCCGCCTCGCTGGTCCCGGAGACCATGACGAAGGCCGGGCCGGGGCGCGTCGGCCAGAGCCGCCTGGCCAGGTGCCCGTCCAGGATGTGCGGCTCCCCTGGCCAGGGCAGCGGCATGGGGACGGCGATCATGGGCGGCAGGCCGCGGGCACGGTACCAGCCGGCGACGGCGGCGAGCGCGTCATCAAGGGGCACGCCCGGATCGCCCACGGCGAGCGCGGAGTTGGCGCGGCCGGTGAACCCGCGCCCCGCGCGCAGCAGCCAGCCGCCCAGTCGCTCCTCCTCGGGTGCCCGCCAGTGCAGCGCCGCGACCCGCTCAAGCTCCCCGATCGCCGCTTCCACCGCGCGCCCGGCCGGCGGGTCAGGTGTTCGCCGGGCGCCCGGTGCCGGCCCCGCGGTGGCGGGTGCGGACCAGGTCGGCCCGGTGCCGCGGCAGGGTCTGCTCGTCCGCGCCCTCGACGGTGAAGCCGGCGTCGGCGATCATCTCCAGGTCCGCCTGCCCGGCCTGGCCCTCGGACGTGAGGTAGTCGCCGAGGAACATCGAGTTCGCGATGTGCAGCGCCAGCGGCTGCAGCGTGCGCAGGTGGATCTCCCTGCCGCCGGCGATGCGGACCTCGGCGTCGGGACAGACGAACCGGACCATGGCGAGAATCCTCAGGCACCGCTGAGGGGTGAGCGACCAGGTGCCGGCCAGGGGCGTTCCCTCGAACGGGATCAGGAAGTTGACGGGGACCGAGTCCGGGTCAAGCGCGCGCAGCGCGAGGACCACGTCGACCAGGTCATCGTCGGTCTCGCCCATCCCGGCGATCAGGCCCGAGCACGCGCTCAGCCCCGCCTCGTGCGCCTTCTCCACGGTGGCGACGCGGTCGGCGTACTCGTGGGTGGCGCAGATGTCGGCGTAGTGCCCGCCTGAGGTGTTGAGGTTGTGGTTGTAGGCCGTCGTCCCGGCCCGCTTGAGGCGCTCGGCCTGGCCGCTGGTCAAGATCCCCAGGCAGGCGCAGACCTCGATGTCCGGGTGCTCGGCCTTGAACCCCTCGACGGCGCCGCACACGCGGTCGATGTCGCGGTCGGTCGGCCCCCGGCCGCTGGCGACCAGGCAGACCCGCTTGGCCCCGGCCTGGACCCCGGCCTTGGCCGCGGTGGCGACCTCGTCGGCCTTGAGCCACGTGTACTTGAGCACGTCGGCGGACGAGCCGAGCCGCTGCGAGCAGTACGAGCAGTCCTCGGGGCACAGCCCGCTCTTGATGTTGACCAGGTAGTTCAGCTTGACCCTGCGGCCGAAGAACTCCCGCCTGACCCGGAACGCGGCGGCCACCAGGTCAAGCAGTTCGTCGTCGCCGCTGGCGAGCACCGCCAGCGCCTCCGCACGGGTTGGCAGTTCGCGACGAAGCGCCTTGTCAGCGAGTGATTCAAGCCACGTCATGAACAGAAACGGTACTAGAGTCCAGGACGCCACCGCTTCGTGAGGAGTGCCATATGCGCGTCGCGATCCTCGATGACTACCAGTATGCCGCGCTGGCCAGCGCGGACTGGGCGACCCTCGGCGCCGACGAGGTGCGGCCGTTCCACGGGCACATCGCCGACACCGCCGACCTGGTGGCGGAACTGCGGCGGTTCGACGTCGTGGTCGCGATGCGGGAGCGGACCCCCTTCGATTCCGAACGGATCCGGCTCCTGCCCCAGCTGAAGCTGCTCGTGACGACCGGGATGGCCAACGCCTCGATCGACCTCGCCGCCGCGCGGACGGCCGGGGTGACCGTGTGCGGCACCAGGGGCAGCGCGGGCGCTACGGTCGAGCTGACCTGGGCCCTGATCTTCTCGCTCGCCAGGCACGTGCCCGCCGAGGACGCCAGCATCCGGGCCGGCGGCTGGCAGCACACGATGGGCTTCGGGCTGCGCGGCCGGACGCTGGGGGTGGTGGGCCTCGGTAATCTCGGACGCCAGGTGGCGACCGTCGGCCTGGCGCTGGGGATGGAGGTCGTCGCGTGGAGCCAGCAGCTGACCACGGCGGCCGCCGACGCCGCGGGCGTGACGCGGGTCACCAAGGACGAGCTCTTCGGCTCGTCCGATGTCGTCACCATCCACTACAAGCTCAGCCCGCGCTCGGCCGGCCTGGTGGGGGCACGCGACATCGGCCTCATGAAGCCGACGGCTTACCTGGTCAACACCTCGCGGGGGCCAATCGTGGATACCGATGCGCTGCTGGTGGCGCTGCGTGCCGGCGCGATCGCGGGTGCCGCGCTCGACGTATATGATGAGGAACCGTTGCCGGGGGGACATCCGCTGCGGAATGCCCCGCGCACGGTACTCACGCCGCATATCGGGTACGTGACTGATGACGGGTACCGGGTGTTCTACGGTGAGGCGGTCGAGGACATCGCCGCCTTCGCCGCCGGGCACCCCGTGCGCGTCCTCGCCTGAAATCATACTATTCCTACTTGTTTGATTGACATAGGGCGCGTTGTGGTGGTCTCATGGACCACGACGAGTGCGCTGCCAGGGAGGGTCCATTGCCAGCCGTCCGGCCCCGTGACCTGCTTACCGACGCCTTGCTCGGCCGGCTGCACGGCGCTGATCTGCGCGATGGCGCCGCCGGGGGCGACGCGGAAGCGCTCGCGGCGGACTTCCGGGTGCTGCGCGAGGCCGGCTACCTGACGGTCGCGCTGCCGCGGGAGCGGGGCGGCCTCGGCGCCACCTTGCGGCAGGCGGCCTGCGGGCAGCGGCGGCTGGCCGGCACCGCCCCGCTGACCGCCCTGGCGGTGAGCGCCCACCTGTACTGGACCGGCGCCGCGGCCGACGCCTGCCGGTCAGGGGACGGCTCCGTTTCCTGGATCCTCGAGGAGGCGGCGCGGGGCGCGGTCTTCGGCGCCGGCCACGGGGGGCCGGGGAAGGACCTGAAGTTCGCCGCCCCGGACTCGCGCTGCGCCCGGGACGGCGAGGGCGGCTACGCGTTCCTGGGCGACGCGGCACTGACCAGCCTGACCCCCGACTGGGACTGGCTCGCTGTCCACGCGCTCGACCAGGGCGCGACCGCACGGCGGGAGGCGGTGCTCGCCTTCGCGGGGTGTCGCGGCGGCCACCGGGTGGCCCGGGTGCTGCCGACCGGGGCGCCGTCCGACGTGTTCACCACGAGCGCGATCGGCTGGGGGTGCGCCCTGCTGGCGAGCGTCGAGTTCTCCGCCGCCCGGCGGGCATTCCGGCGGGCCACGGCCCTGGCGGGCGCGCTGCGGCGGAAGCCGGACCCCGGCGGGCACCCCCTCGACGGCTGGCCCGTCGCCGAGGCGAGCCTGCGCCTTGACACGTTGAAGGCCCGCATCGCCGACGTCACCCACCCGTGGCCGCTCGTCCGCGAACCCGGTCCTGACCTGGGCGGCCAGCACATGATCGGCGTCTATGCCATGCGCCGCGAGGTCACCGACGGCAGCGCGGCGGTGCGCCGCCTCAGCGCCCAGATCGCCAGCGCCCGTACCGCCAGCGGCGGCTCGACGATCGCCGCCCGCTAGCCCCAGGCGGGGTTTCGGCCGGACAGGCCTAGTGTCCGGTCCAGCGCTGACGCGGACGCCGGCACCGGTACCTGCGGCGCGAAGCCCTCGTACTGGCGGAACAGCACCGCGTTCGCCTCGACGGCCGCGAGCGCCGCGGCGGCGGCCCGGTCCGAGACCGTGTACTCCTGGCCCGTGGCGACGGCCAGGTCCCAGCCGTGCAGGATCATCTCGGCGATGGTCAGCGCCGCGACGTCAGCGGCCGGAGTGGGCGATCCCATGACGTCCAGCTTCCGGTCCCACGCCGCCGGGTCGGCCCACGCCGCAAGAGCGCGGTCGAGTTGCGCTCGGTAGGCCGCGGCGAAATCAGGCGAGGCCGCGAAGTCGGTGGCCATCAGCTCCTCCGACACCGTCTCCCCGTTCGCCCGCCGCTCCGGCGAGTACGAGGTCCAGAGGATGAGGTGATTGAGCAGCGTGCGCACGTCCCAGTCGGTGCACGGTGTCGGGTCGCCGAACTGCCCGGACGTTACGCCGAATACGACTCGTGCCGCCGCGTCGGCGGCGTCACCCAGCTGTGGATGCAGGTTCATGAAGCCGACGGTAGCCCCTGCCGGGCTCGCTGTCCTGAACAAACGCGACAGCGGGCCCGGATCAGACCTCGACGACCACCGGGAGGATCATGGGCCGGCGGCGGTAGTTGTCGCTGACCCACTTGCCGATGACGCGGCGGGCGAGCTGGCGCAGGGCATGGGCGTCGGAGATGCCCTCGGCCGTGGCCCGCTCCAGTGCGTCCTCGACCTTCGGCAGCACCTCACCGAACGCCATCTCGTCGATGCCTGACCCGCGCGCGTGGATCTGCGGGCCGCCGACGACCTTGCCGGTGCTCGTGTCGATCACCATGATGACCGAGACGAACCCCTCCTCCCCGAGGATGCGCCGGTCCTTCAGGTGCGACTCGTTCACGTCGCCCACGGTGAGGCCGTCTACGTAGACGTAGCCGCACTCGACCGCGCCGCTGATCCCGGCCTTGCCGTCGATGAGGTCCACGACGACGCCATCCTCGGCGATCACGATGCGGTCGTCGGGAACGCCCGTCAGCGAGGCGAGCCGCGCGTGCGCGCGCAGGTGCCGCCACTCGCCGTGCACTGGCATGAAATTGCGCGGCTTGACCAGGTTGAGCAGGAACAGCAGCTCGCCCGCCGGGGCGTGCCCGGAGACGTGGACGAGCGACGACTCCTTGTGGACGACGCGCGCGCCGAGCCGGGTCAGCCCGTTGATCACCTTGTACACGGCGGTCTCGTTGCCGGGGATCAGGGACGAGGCGAGGATGACGGTGTCCCCGGCGGCGATCCGGATCTGATGGTCGCGGCCGGCCATCCGGGACAGCGCCGACATCGGCTCGCCCTGCGACCCGGTGGAGATCAGGACGACCTCGCCGGGCGGCATCTCCTCGGCGTCGCGCAAGTCGATCAGCAGCCCGCCGGGCACGTGCAGGTAGCCCAGGTCGCGCGCGACGCCCATGTTGCGGACCATGGACCGGCCGACGAAGGCGACCTTGCGCTTGTGCTTCACCGCGGTGTCCATCACCTGCTGGACCCGGTGCACGTGAGAGGCGAAGCAGGCCACGATGATCCGCTGGTCGGCACCGGAGAACACCTCGTCGAGCACGGGCGCGATGTCCCGCTCGGACCGGACGATGCCCGGCACCTCGGCGTTCGTCGAGTCGGCGAGCAGCAGGTCAACGCCCTCGCCGCCGAGCCGGGAGAACCCGGCCAGGTCAGTGAGCCGCCCGTCGAGCGGCAGCTGGTCCATCTTGAAGTCACCGGTGTGCAGCACGACGCCGGCGGGCGTCTTGATCGCCACCGCCATGGCGTCCGGGATCGAGTGGCTCACCGCGAAGAACTCGCACTCGAACGCCCCGAACGACTGCGCGTCGCCGTCCTTCACCTCGACCGTCTCGGGGGTGATCCGGTGCTCGACCAGCTTGGACCGGGTCAGCGCGAGGGTCAGCTTGGAGCCGACGAGGGGGATGTCCGCCCGCTGCCGCAGCAGGTACGGGACGGCCCCGATGTGGTCCTCGTGGGCATGCGTCAAGACCAGCGCGTCCACCTGGTCGAGCCTGCCCTCCAGGTAGCGGAAGTCCGGCAGGACGAGGTCCACGCCCGGCTGGTCGATGTCGGGAAACAGGACGCCGCAGTCGACGATCAGGAGGCGGCCGCCGTATTCGAAGACGGTCATGTTCCGCCCGATCTCGCCGAGCCCGCCGAGGGCCACGACGCGCAGCCCCCCCTGGGGAAGCGGCGGCGGAGGGGTGAGCTCCGGGTGCGGGTAGCTCATCGCGTCAGGCCATAGCTGTGAGTCGCGGTCACGTCCATCGTTTCAGTTAAGGATATCGAAGTGGTCATCAGGTACAGCGGGTCCCGCTGTCGCGGGTGCCCGCGCTTCAGCCGGGAAGCTTGACACCGCCCGCCATGAGGTCATCACGGAGCTGCCGCCGCTCCTCCTCGGTCGCCGGGAGCAGCGGCCCCCGCACTCCTCCGCCGGGCAGGCCGAGCATGTCCATGGCCGCCTTGGTCAGCACCGCGGCCTGGTTGCGGAACAGCCCCACGTTGACCGGGAGCACGTCCAGGTGGATCCTTCGCGCGTCCGCGTTCCGCCCGGCGGCGAAGGCCTCGATCATCTCGCGCAGGCGGTCCCCGACCACGTGGGCCGTCACGCTGATGTAGCCGACAGCGCCGATTGAAAGCAGCGGCAAGTTAAACATATCGTCGCCGGAGTAGTAGGCGAGATCGGTGCGCGCCAGCACGTGCGAGCTCGCGGCGAGGTCGCCCTTCGCGTCCTTCACTCCCACGATCCGCGGGTGCTCGGCGAGCCGCACGAGGGTCTCGGTGGCGACGGCGACGGCGGACCTGCCGGGGATGTCGTAGATGAGCACCGGCAGCCCCGTGGCGTCGGCGGCGGCCGTGAAGTGCGCGGCGAGCGCGTTCTGGGCGGGCTTGTTGTAGTACGGGGTGACGACCAGGAGGCCGTGCGCCCCCGCCTGCTCGGCCTGGCGCGACAGGTGGACGGTGTGGGCGGTGACGTTGGTGCCGACCCCGGCCACCACGGTGGCCCGCCCGCCGACGGCCTCGAGCACGACCCGGATCAGGCGCTCCTTCTCCTCGTCGGTCGTCGTGGGCCCCTCGCCCGTGGTGCCGTTCACGACGATGCCCTCGTTGCGCATCTCGTCCACCAGGTAGGTGGCGAGCCTGGCGGCACCGTCATAGTCGACGGAGCCATCGGAGGCCATGGGAGTGATCATCGCCGTCATCGCCCGGCCGAAGGGCACCGTGGTCGTCGTCATAATGGAAAGCTACCGCGCCCGCGCCCCTGCTGCGTAGCAGGCCCCGACGATGGGCGGACAATGCGTGAACTGAGCGTATATCAGGTCGCCGCCACGGCGGACGCGAGTGCTTCCAGGTCATCGAGCGCGAATCCGCCGCCGGCCGCCAGCGGCTGGATCACCACGTGGTCCGCGCCCGCGTCCAGGTGCGCCCGGATCGCCGCCAGCAGCGCGCTCGTCCCGTGCGGGGTGACCGCGGACAGCAGCCGCTCGCTGCCGCCCTCCGCCACGTCCTGCTCGGTGAACCCGAAGGAGCGCAGGCTGTTGACGTAGTTAGGCATCTGCAGGTACCGGGCCGCGAAGGGCCGCACCGCGGCCAGCCCGGCCGCACCGGAGGCCAGGGAGCCGGCGATCTCCGGCACCAGCAGCGGGCCTGGGCCCAGGATCGACCGCGCCTGGGCCGTGTGGCCCGGGGCGGTGAAGTACGGGTGCGCGCCAACGGCCCGCTCGGCCGCCAGGGCCAGCATCTTCGGCCCGAGCGCGGCGAGCACCACCGGGGGCAGCCCGTCGCCCGCGAGGTCATCCAGCGAGTCGAGGAACGACACCATCTTCGAGAAGGGCCGCACGTACGCGTGCCCGAGCGCCTCCACCGGCCCCTGGTGGCTGACGCCGAGGCCGAGGATGAACCGGCCGGGGAACCGCGTCTGCAGTGACAGGGCGGCCGAGGCGATCGCGGCGGGATCCCACGCCCAGATGCTGGCGATCCCGGTCGCCACGATCAGCCGCCTGGTGGCGGACAGCATCGCCGCGAGCACGTCGAAATCACCCGGGGTCGCGTTGCCGCCGCCCACCCACAGCGAGGTGAACCCGGCCCGCTCGACCGCGGCCGCGAGCACCGCCGGGTCGATCTTGAGCCGGGCCGGCGGCCCCGCGAAGATCCCGAATCGTCCCAGTCGCCCGCGCAGCAGCTGCGCCGTCGCCTCATTCGCCGTCATGACTCTCCTTCCCTCGCTCTCGGCCTCAGGTCGCGAACAGCTGGGACTCGTCGGCGAAGGCCTTGAACTCGACCGCGTTGCCCGCCGGGTCGTAGAAGAACATCGTCCACTGCTCGCCCACCTCGCCCTCGAACCGGACGTACGGCTCGATGGCGAAGGTGGTGCCGGCCGCCTGCAGGCGGCCGGCGAGCCGGCGGAATTCCGGGACGCTCAGCACGAGGCCGAAGTGCGGGACGGGGACGTCGTGCCCGTCGACCGGGTTGCTGTCACGTCGCCGGCTGGCCTGCCCGGCGACGAGGTGCGTCACGACCTGATGGCCGGCCAGGTTCCAGTCGATCCAGGCGTCGCAGGAGCGGCCGCGCGGCAGCCCCAGCACTCCCCCGTAGAAGGCGGCGGCGGCGTCGAGATCATCGACGGGGATCGCCAGGTGGAATGCGGGCCGTACAGCCAGCCCGTCGGGTATTGGCGATTCACCTGTGCCCATGACGCCTCTAAACGCCCCCTATTCTCACCAGCCTCGGTTACGGAGAGGACATATTATCGCCCAGAACCCCATCAAGTGACTATCCCCCGCCGGTGTCATTGTGTAACCTAACGGGTGAATTTAGGCTGACACCGTGCAAAAATTAACGGGGGCCGGCTCGACGGCGGTGTCTTTCCCGGCTCCGACCGCTCACTGCGAGTACACGCGGTGAGGCGAATGGCGGGCCTGCACGGCGGGCTACTCGAAATGCGAAACTTCCGGCTTCTCAGCATCGGTCAACTCACCTCAACCATCGGCGACTATTGCTATGCGGTCGCCCTCCCCTGGCTTGTCCTGTCCGTCCACGGCAGCGCCGCGCAACTCGGCGGGGTCCTCGCCTGCTACGGCATACCGCGCGCGGCGCTCATCACGGTGGGCGGCTCGCTGGCCGACCGGATCGGCCCGCGGCGGATCATGCTGTGCTCCGACATTGCCCGGTGCCTGCTGACGGTCGTCTTCGCGATCTTCGCGGCGGCGCACGTGACGTCCCTGGCGGCGCTGGGGCCGGTGGCGGCGCTGCTCGGCGCGGGCGCGGCCCTGTTCATGCCGGCGTCGTACGCGATCTTGCCGACGTTGCTGCGGCCCGGCCAGCTCCAGGCGGGCAACGCGCTCTACAACGCCGCCGTCCAGGGCGGCACCCTGCTCGGGCCGGCGATAGGCGGAGCGATCGTCGCGACGGCGGGCCCGGCACCGGCATTCGGCATCGACGCCGTCTCCTATGCCCTCTCGGCGGTGTCGCTGGCCATGATCAAGGGCATCGCGCGCCCCCGCGGGGCGATCGCCTGAGCCGCCCGGGTGAGGCGCACAGCGGCGCGCCCGTCGCCCAGGCCAGCGAGCGGATCACCGTCTGGCGGCTGCTGGCCCGCGAACGGGTTCTGCAGCTCATCCTGGCCGTGCTCGTGGGGGCGAACTTCGCCGTCACCGCGTGCTTCGAGGTGGCGCTGCCGGTCCTGTCGCACGCGCGGTTCGGTCCCGGCGGCTACGGCGCGATCATGGCCTGCTTCGGGGCCGCCAGCGTCGCGGGCACCCTGACGGCCGCCAGGGCCGGCGGCCTGTCCAAGCCGGCCGTGGTCAGCGCGTCGGTGTTCCTCATCGCGGCGCTGGCGGTCGCCTCCGTGCCCGCCGCGCGCGGGCTGCCAGGAGCCGCCGCCGCGATGTTCGTCTTCGGCCTGGTGGCCGGCTTCGGGAACGTCATCTTCGTGACGCTGATCCAGCGGTGGGCACCGCCGGCGATGCTCGGCCGCGTCATGGGAGTGGTCATGCTCGGCTCGCTCGGCAGCTTCCCGCTCGCGACCGCGGTCGCGGGGATGCTCGCCCGCGACCTCGGCCCCTCCCCGGTCTTCGTGCTCTCGGGCACCCTGCTGGCCCTGGCGATCCTGGCCGGCCTGACCCAGCAGAGGTTCCGTGCCTTCGGCGCGCCTAATTTATGTGGGGATAAACACCCCAACAATCACTATATAGGTACCTCATTCTGATTATCCGAAAACATGGCCTATCACTGTCGGTCATTGACCTATGCATGTATGTACCTGTTTCTCTGGGACGGGGCTCCTGACCGGCCCCCGGCTGGGCTTGCGCGCCTGGCCCTTGGTTTGCCGCGTGCGGCGGGGGTGTCCCCTGATCCGGCTCCCGATTGTCCGGGGGCCGTCCGCCGCGTGAAGGGGGCGGCGCGGCTTGGGCGCGGCGATTTTCTTTGCCCTTGACGACGACCTCGTCCCTCGCCCCGGCCGCCGTGGGGCCGGTGGCGGGGCTGGGCGGCAAGCCACATCTCGCGCGCCAGCAGTCCGAGTACGCCAGCCAGGCAGACCTGGCCCGCGCCGTCGGCGTGGAAAGGACCGCGATCACCCGCGCCGAGGCCGGCAGCGTCACCGCGCAGGTCCTGGCAGAGATCCTCACCCAGTGCGGGGTAACGGGACTGGCCCAGGAAGCCATCAAGGGCATGCACAGGCTGGCGCGGCGGGCCGACGACCCGTCCTCAGCGGCGGTCGAGCCGTGGTACGAGGTCGAGGCCAGGGCGCACACCCTGCGGTTCTGGCAGCCCATCGTCATCCCTGGGCTGCTGCAGACCGAAAGGTACGGCTACTCGCTGCCGATCCGACGTCCGACCGCGTGCCCTCGTCGCTGGGAGCCTCGGCCGGCCTGGGCGGGTCAGTGTCGCTGGCATCAGCCACCGGCGAGCCCGACGTGATGCTCCGGGGATCGATGCTGGAAGACGTCGTCACCACCGACGCGCACCAGGTCCGGGCGGCAAGCACTATCTTTGAGCGTGTGCGCGGACGTGCCGCGAGCACCGACGGCAGCAAGACCATCATCGGAGAGGCGCAGCAGAGATGGACTTCCTGAACTGGAGGAAGTCGACCTACTCGGGTAACGGGGAGGCGTGCGTTGAGCTTGGCGGCATGCCGGGCGGGGTCCTCGTCAGGGACACCACCGACCAGGGCGGCGCAATCCTCAGCCTGAACAGCGCGGCGTGGACGGCATTCCTGGCCACCCTGCGCTAAAAAACGACGCGAAGCCCGCCCTACGAGGCGGGCTTCGCCATGTCCCACCACTACCAGGCACAACTCCGCTCCGCAGCCCACGTGACCTGATACCCAGCCGTAAATCGTGATCTTGCGGCCGGCCGGGTGCCGTCGCGGTGACGGCGACCCGGTGGACGAGGTCCGCCAAGGGAAGGCGGTGCCGGGCTTCGTCTTGCAGGTCGGCGAGCAGGGCATCGCCGCGGGGATCGCCGAGGTCGAGGGCGACCCGGTACACGCGGGTCCACAGGTCGTGCCACTCCGGCCGGGCCTCCATCTCGATGCCGGCGAAGCCCGCGCTGCGCAGTACCTGTGGCCAGCCGGTACGCATTCGGCCCGGCAACCGGGCATCGTCTGGGACCTTCGGCTGCCAGTTAGCCAGGACCAGCCGCCGGCCAGGCCGAAGGACCCGGCGCGCCTCGCCGGCGGCTGCGGCCGGATCGGCGGCGAAATGGAAAGCGTCGATAGACACGGCGGCGTCAGCGCTGGCCTGCGGAAGCCCGGTACGGGTCAGATCGCCGACGACGAACCGCGCCCGGCCGGCCAGGCCGAACAGCGCCGCCCGGTGCGCAGCCTGAGCTACCCCGACGGGTGAGAAATCCACGCCCACCAGCGAAACATCCGCATCCCGCGCGAGCCACAACCCAGGACCGCCGCGTCCGCACCCCAGATCGACCAGCGTCTGCCCTGGCGACAGGCCCAGGGCCTGCGCCATGTGGCGCAGCAGGCCGGCCGAGACAAAGGAGAACGGCTCGATCTGCGGCGGCAGGTCAGGCGCGGCCAGCTCCCAGACTCGCCGGATCCCAGGGGAGGCTGCTGCTGCCGAAAAGGCCTCGTCGAAGTCGGCAGCCGTCGGCGCGGGCGTGCCGGCAGCGGGCGACAGATCGTCGCGATCCTGCGGCATCGTTCATCTCCGGGGTATCTGCGCGTCCACGAAGTCTGTCACCTGGCGCGGGCAAAGGGCGCATAGGCCAGACCCGGCCCGGCTCTACGCTGCGGCCAGCGCACACCAGAAGATCAATTTCAGTCCGCAAACCGAGATGATCAGTAGGCGGTCGCTCCGCGACGCCAGGGGGTTGGCGGTTACGCCCCGAGTAACGCGGCGCTGGAGTCGCGGAGGTAGGCTTCCCAGGCGGGGTCGCCGTCGAACTGGGCGCCGATCAGGCGCCAGTGCGCGCCACGGGGAACGACGGGCTTGTTGAGGAGCTCCCAGCCGAGCTCGTCCAGCAGCCGGTCCGCCTTCCGGTGATTGCACATCTGGCACGAGGCGGTGCAGTTCTCCCACGTGTGCTGTCCGCCTCGGCTGCGCGGGACGATATGGTCAATCGTCTCGGCGTGGCGGCCGCAGTACGCGCACCGGTAGTTGTCCCGCCGCATCAGCGCGGCCCGCGTCAGCGGAACGCGGTTTCGATGCGGGATCCGGACATAGCGCCGGAGCCGGATAACCGAGGGCGCAACCACGGTGACATTGGCGGAATGCAGTTCCTCGCCGCCAATGTCGTGAACCACCTCAGCCTTGCCGCAGAGCACCAGGCACACCGCTCGCCGCAGGCCGACCGTTGTAAGCGGCTCATACGTAACGTTGAGCAGCAGCACACGTCGCACTGGCACCTCCGCAGGCACCGTCGTGAGGCGCCGCTCGCATCACCAGGATCACCGGACAATCCCAGTGTGACCGAAGCCACGTGCCTCCGCCAACACAGTTAACGATACCCGCCGAACGTGGGCTTCTTGGTTAATGCCCGGTTACGAGCTGGGGCTATCGTGTCGGTCATGCAGCTATCAGCTGGGGGAGCGACCCCCCGCTTCTCCCTGGGGACTTACCCCGCGGCCCGCCGCCTCGACCTCACTGAAGACCTTTTCGGCCACCGTGTCGCCGACCCGTACCGCTGGCTGGAGGATGCCGACAGCCCCGAGACCGCGAGCTGGCTCGCCGCGCAGCAAGAGCTGTGGACGGCCCAGCTGGCCGACCTCCCCCTGCGCGCGGCGCTGACCGAGCGCGTCGCGCAGCTGCTGCAGGTCGGGTACGTGTCGCCGCCGACATGGCGCGGCACCACCTGCTTCACCAGCCGCCGCGATCCTGGCCAGGAGCACGGCGTGCTCTACGCGGGCGACGTCCCGCTGGTGGACCCCATGGCCGTCGACCCGACCGGCCGGACCACCCTCGACCACTGGCAGCCGGACAAGGAAGGGCGCCTGCTGGCCTACCAGCTGTCGGAGGGCGGCACCGAGGAATCCCTGCTGCGCGTCATGGACGTGGCCTCCGGAGCGCTCGTGGACGGCCCGATTGACCGGTGCCGCTACTCCGGGATCGCCTGGCTGCCCGGCGGCAAGGCGTTCTATTACGTGCGCCGGCTGCCGCCGGAGCAGGTACCGGACGGCGAGGAGCAGTACCACCGGCGCGTCTACCTGCACACGGTGGGCACCGACCCAGAAACGGACGTGCTCGTCTTCGGCGAGGGCCGGGACAAGACCACCTACTACGGGGCAAGCGTCAGCCTCGACGGCCGCTGGCTGGTCATCTCCGCCTCTGTCGGCACCGCGCCGCGCGACGACGTGTGGATCGCCGACCTGACCGACTGCGACCCGTCCCGCCCGGCGCTGACCGAGGTCACCGTCGGGCTGGACGCCCAGACCGCGCTGCGGCCCGGCCGGGACGGGCTGCTGTACGTCTTCACCGACCTGGACGCGCCCCGGGGCAGGCTCGCGGTCGCCGACCCGGCCGACCCCGGGCCGCGGAACTGGCGCGACCTGATCCCGCAAGATCCCGAGGCGGTGCTGCGCGGCTACGCGATCCTGGACGGGGACCCCGGTCACCCCAGGCTCCTGGCCCGCTGGACCCGCCACGCGATCAGCGAGGTCACCGTGCACGACCTGGCCACCGGCGCGCGGCTTGACACGCTCGGCCTGCCCGGCATCGGCACCGTGGGCGGCATCGCCGCGCGCCCCGAGGGCGGGCACGAGGCGTGGTTCACCTACACCGACTACACCACGCCCCCGGTCGTGCTCCGCTACGACGCCGTGACGGAGGCGCTGGAGACCTACGCCACCGCGCCCGGCGCCGCGACGCCGGGCGCCGACGGCACCGCCGGGCAGCCCCGCGTCTTCGCGACCCAGGTCACGTACGCGTCGAAGGACGGCACCCCGGTGCGAATGGTGCTGCTGCGGCCACCCCCGGCGGCCGGCCCGCGCCCGGCGGCGGGCAGGTTCGCCCTGAGCCTGTTCCTACCATCTTGTACGGCTACGGCGGGTTCGACATCAGCATGACGCCGGGATACTCGGCGGGCATCCTGGCCTGGGTCGAGGCCGGCGGCGCGTACGCGATCGCCGCGCTGCGCGGCGGCGGCGAGGAGGGCGAGGACTGGCACCGGGCCGGGATGCTCGATCGCAAGCAGAACGTATTCGACGACTTCCACGCGGCCGCCGAGCACCTGATCGCCACCGGCGTCACCACGCCGGGTCAGCTGGCGGCGTCGGGCGGCTCGAATGGCGGGCTGCTGGTCGGCGCCGCGGTCACCCAGCGCCCCGCGCTGTTCGCCGCCGCGATCTGCTCGGCGCCGTTGCTGGACATGGTGCGCTATGAGAAGTTCGGCCTGGGCGCGACGTGGAGCACCGAGTACGGGACGGCCGCCGTTCCTGAAGAGCTGGAGTGGCTGCTGGCGTACTCGCCCTACCACCGGGTCGCCGCGGGCACGGGATACCCGTCAGTGCTGTTTACGGTATTCACCAACGACACGCGGGTACATCCCATGCACGCTTATAAGATGTGCGCGGCCCTGCAGGCTGTATCTCCCTCGCCGGAAGGCGGCCTCCCGGGGACCCCGCACCGGGACCGGGTAGTGCTCCTGCGGGCCGAGGGCCAGGTCGGCCACGGGGCGCGGGCGGTGTCGCTGTCGGCGGCGCTGTCCGGCGAAACGCTGGCCTTCGTGGCCCGCGAGACGGGGCTGACACCGTAGACGGCGGTCTCCGGGGCGGCGCCTTAGGCCAGGGCGGCCTCCGGCACCGTCTAGCCACGGACATTCCCAGCTATCTCCTAGCGATTGGTGTCATAGTCGCCCCATGAGCCCCAAGCACGTGCCCGGCAAGGGCGACTGGATCGCCATAGGCGTGCTCGCGGGGCTGGCACTGCTGTACTTCGGGCTGCCCTCGCTGCTCGGCCTGCCCGTCATGCCGGGCGACGACCTGACGCAGAACTACCCGCTGCGGGTACTGGCCGGGCGAGCAGGTCCGGGCCGGCCACCTGCCGCTGTACAACCCCTACATCTGGGGCGGCGCGCCCCTGCTCGCGGGCTGGAACGCCGCCGCGGCATACCCGCTGACATGGCTTTTCGCGGTCCTTCCTGGCATCACGGCATGGACCGCGGGGCTGGTGGTGACGTACGCGGTCGCGTCGGCGGGGATGTACGGATTCCTGCGCGCCGGGCTGCGGCTCGGGACGCTCGGATCGTTCCTTGGCGGGCTGACGTTCGCCTTCGCCGGGGCGATGGCGGCGCACCGCACGCACTTCGGCCTGGTCAGCGGGATGAGCTGGGTCCCGCTCGGGCTGCTGGCGGTGGCCCGGGCGACGGCGCCCGACGTCCGGCTGTCCGGACGGCTGCGGTGGGGGGGCGTGCTCGGCGTTTGCCTCGGGCTGATCATCTTGGCGGGCGAGCCGCGGGCGATCGCCGACGGGGGCATCATCATCGCGCTGTACGCCACGTGGCGGGTGCTCGGCACCGTGATCCGGCTGGGCCGCCGGTGGCGGGGCGGCGGCGGGCTGGCGGGGGCCGTCTCGGTGGCGGCCGGCCTGACGCTGGGCGCGGCGCTCGGCGCGGTGCAGGTGCTGCCGGGGGTGGCCGCCATCAGCACCTCGCAGCGGGCGGCGCGCGTCGCTGCTGCTGTTCAGCTCGGGGTCGCTGCCGGACCGGTGGCTGGTGCTCATGCTGGTACCGGACATGCTCGGCGGGACCGGGACGCTGGGCCAGCCGGCCTTCTTCGGCTTCTACAACCTGACCGAGATCGACGGGTACGCCGGCCTCCTGCCGGTGGTCGCGGCGCTGGCCCTCCTCCCCCGGCTGCCCTGGGCCGACGTCTTCGGCCGGCGCACGGCTCTGCTCTCCCGCTTGTCCCGGCTGTCTCACTTTCCCGAGTGGCTGGTGTGGTACGTGATGGGCGTGCTCGGCGTGGTGCTGGCGCTCGGCGGCGGCACGCCGCTGGCGCCGGTGCTGGCGCGGCTGCCGTTCTACGGGACGCAGCGGCTGCAGAGCCGCAACATCCTGGTGCTGGACCTGGCGCTGGCCGTGCTGCTGGCGTACTGGGCGGACCAGCCCTTCCCGTCGCGCGCCCCGCGCAGGCGGCCGCCGCTGGACGCCGCGGCGGGAGCGCTGCCCGCGATCGTCGTGCTCGCGCTGGTCGGGGCGACGATCGCCGGGGGCACGGGGCTGTACGGCTGGCTGGACTCCCCGGCCGGCGTGACCGCCGCCCGCATCGCGGCGCTGCGGCCATGGCTGGCGCCTTACGCGCTGCTCGCGGCCGGGGCGCTGGCCCTGGTGACCATCGGGCGGCGACTGCCCCGCCGGGCCTGGGCACCGCTGGCCTGCTGCCTGGTCGTCGCCGACGTGCTCGTTTACAGCGCGCTCGCCGTGGGGCAGTTCGCGCCGCGCCCGGCCTCCCCGGGCCCGTCCGCCTCCCGGGCCGCGCCGAGCGTGTCGTTCCCGAGGGCGCCGCTGCGGGCGATCTCGCAGCTCGGGTACCCGGGACGGTTCGCCATCTACGACCCGGACCAGCTCGACATCGACGACCTGGTCGGCCTCGGGATGACGGACCTCAACGCGCTCACGGGAACGCCGTCCGTCCAGGGGTATACATCGATCGTGGATGGCCGGTACGCGACGGCCACGGGGTCGCACCAGGCCACCGGCGAGGGGCAGGACGTCCTTTCGCCGGCCGCGATCGGCGACGGGACCCTCGACTCACTCGACACGACGATCCTGCTCACGGTCCCGCAGTACCTCGTGACGACGCCAGGCGGTCACGGCACCGCGGCCGGCACCAGGAATGTCGCCGCCGGGCAGCGCGGCACCTGGTACCTGGGCACCACGCTACGGGTCACCCGGGTCGTGGTGCCCGACGCGACGGCCGCGCGGGACGCCGCGAACGGCCCGCGGATCGGGCTGGTGGCGGCGGACGGCACCGTCATGTGGCTGCGCCCGTCCGCGTCGGGGGCGTCGCTCGCCGCCCGCCCGCCGTCGGCGGTGACCGCCGTCTCGGTGGTCGTGGCGGCGGGGCCGGCCGCCACCCGGCTCGGGGCGCCGTCGATCACGGTGGCCGGCGGCGGCACGGTCGTGGCCAACGGCGTGCTGCAGGATGCCCTCGTGCCGCCTCGCTGGACGCTGGAGCGATTCGACGGGGCGTTCGCCATCTTCGGCGACCGGCTGGCCACGCCCGCGCTGACGCTGGCGGCCCTGCCGGGCGGGTCCCTGGCCGGGGCGTCCGTCGGTGACGTGACCGGCCTGCCCACCAGCCCCGCCAGCGCCACGGTCACCTCGCCCCGCGGAATCCGGGTCGTCCGCTCGGTCGCGGCGATCCCGGGGTGGAGCGCCACCTGGCGGCCCGCCGGCGGCGCGGCGGTGGGCCTTCCCGTGCAGGCCGATGGCGTGGTCCAGGCGGTGGACGTCCCGGCCGGCACGGGCGTGCTGTCCTGGCGCTACACGGCGCCGCGGTTCATGGCCGGGCTGGCGGTGTCGCTCGGCGCGGCCCTGGCGCTCCTGCTGCTGCTGCTCGCCCCGGCCGGGCAGCGGCTCCCGCGATCCCGGCACCGGGCCCGCCTTCCCTGGGCGCCACGGCGCGGGCGTCAGCCGCCAGGCGATCCTCTTCCTGAACTCCAGCCCCACGAGTCCCGTTAATCGCCAATTTCACCGGCGTTCCGGCCTCAACCGGTAGCCTCCCTCGTGGAGCGAAAAACACCCCCGTGGAGGCTCGACCTTGGTCCGGTACGTCTACCTGGCGCTGGCCGGCGCGGACCACGCGCCGACGACGCTCACCGGCGTCTGCGGCAGCGACCCGGGCGTCTCCTGCCGGCTGGTCTGGGACCTGTCGCACAACGTGCGCGCGGCCCAGTTCACCGAGAGCTTCCTGGCCGGGCCGATCCACCTGGCGCTGAAGCTGGTCTTCGTCGTCGCGCTCGCCCTGATCATCCGGGGCGTCACGCACGCGATCATCAACCGGGTCACCGAGCGCGCGGCCGAGGCGCTGCTCCCCCAGCTGCGCGGCTCGCTGCCGGGCGGCCGGCTGGTCCGCGTGACGCTCATCCCGGTCAGGCTGGTCCCGGGACTGCGCCGGCGCCGGCGGGCGCGAACCGACCCGGGTACCGCGGTCCTCGACACCGCGATCTCCGTCATCACGTCCCCGGACGCCGCGGCCGGCTCGCCCGCCGCCGGCCAGCCTCGCGCCGTTGCGCGCGGTGCCATCAGCCCCCAGGAAGCGGCGGCCGCCGCCGAGCGGGCCATGGTCGCCGAGCGCCGTCACCAGCGCGTCCGCGCGCTCGGGTCGATCCTTCGCAGCGCGACGTCGGTCACGATTTTCTCCATTACCGGGGCCGTCATCCTCGGTGACCTCGGCATCAACCTCGCGCCGCTGCTGGCCAGCGCCGGCGTGGTGGGAATCGCGATCGGCTTCGGCGCGCAGAACCTGGTCCGTGACTACCTGACCGGGATCTTCATGCTGCTTGAGGACCAGTACGGCGTGGGCGACGTGATCACCGTCGGGGACGCGACGGGAACCGTCGAGACCGTGACCTTGCGGATCACCCGGGTGCGTGACGTCAACGGGATCGTCTGGCACATCCGCAACGGCACCATCGACCAGGTCGGCAACCAGTCTCAGGGCTGGGCGCGCGCGGTGGTCGACTTCCCGGTTCCCTATACGGCCGACCTGGCCACGATCGCGACGATCCTCGACAGCGTCGCGGAGGCGGCGTGGACCGACCCGGTATTGCGCGGCGTCATGCTGGAGAAGCCTGAGGTGTGGGGCGCGCAGCAGCTGTCGACCAGCGAGGTCACCATGCGAATCGTCGCGCGGACGGCGCCGCTGCGGCAGTGGGAGATTGAGCGTGAGCTGCGCGCCCGGGTCAAGGCCGGCCTCGACGTCGCCGGCATCGTCCCCGATCCCGAGCCGGCCGGCGCTCCCGCGCGGCCTGCCGCCAGGGCCAGGCGGCGCCCCTCCGATGACTCCTGACCTTCGGCGCGGTCAGGGAACCCGGCCGGGCTTGTTAGGGTGATAGCGCTATGACTGACGACGCAGCGGACCAGCCGTCCACCTTCTTCGAGGCCGTGGGCGGCGAGGAGACGTTCACCCGCCTGGTGCACCGGTTCTACCAGGAGGTCGCCGCCGACCCGGTGCTGCGGCCGGTCTACCCCGACGACGACCTCGGGCCGGCGGAAGAGCGGCTGCGGCTGTTCCTCATGCAGTACTGGGGCGGGCCGAGCACCTACCATGAGCGGCGCGGGCACCCGAGGCTGCGGATGCGCCACGTGCCGTTCCGCATCGGGGAGGCCGAGCGAGACGCCTGGCTACGGAACATGCGGACGGCCCTGGACGAGGTCGCCCTGCCGGACGCGCTTGACGCGCAGTTCTGGGACTACCTGGTCATGGCCGCGCACAGCCTCGTCAACGAGGTGCCCGCGGGCGGGCCGGACACCGGCGGGCGCGGCGAGATCGGCGTGCGGCCGGCGTTCTCAGCGCCTAGCCCTGAGCTGGCCAGCCGGCCACGGTCAGCACCGAGCCGTCGGCCGCCACGAGGCGGGCCGGGAGGGACAGGCTCTCCAGCCAGGCGGGCGCCTGCTGCCCGCGGATGATGGCGGCGGTCGCCGCCGTGTTGGCGTCGGCGCAGTTCCCGGCGGCGACCGAGATACCGCGCCAGACCGGCGCGGCGGGCAGCGCGGTGCGCGGGTCCAGGATGTGGTGGAACATGACACCGCCGCGTCGCCAGCGGCGGGCCATCGGTCGAGGACGTCGCGAGGCCACCGTGGCGGATCGCGATCACCGGGCCGGCCCGGCCGCACCCGGCTCGCCGGGCGTGCCCGTGATGTCCTGGACGCGGATCCGCCAGCCGCCGTCCGGCGGCTGGCCCGCCGCCGAGGTGTCGCCGCCGAGGCTGACGAGGGCACCGCAGCCGAGCTCGGCGGCGATCCGGCCAGCCGAGCGGTCCGCCGCCCAGCCTTTCACGCTCGCGCCCAGGTCGAGCTGCGTCCCCGCCGTCATGGTGAGCTGGCCCGCGCCGACGTCAAGTCCGACCGAGCGCCAGCCGGGAACGACGGCGGCCGACACCCGGCCCCCGCCGTCAACGCGCCGCCAGACCGCCGGCAGGGCCGGCCCCGTCGGGGCCACCTGGGCGAAGTCACGGTCGTAGCCGAGCGCGCACATCGCCGCCCCCACGGTGGGGTCGACGTCACCGTCGGTCTGGCTCGCCGCCCGCAGGGCCACCGCGATGGCCTCGGCCAGCAGCGGGCTGCACCGTCGTGGTGTAGGGGCCGGTGGCCCTCGCCGCGGCGCGCCCGATCGCGGCCACCTCGGAATCGGGCCGGAACCGGCTGCACGTCAGGTCAAGCTCGGCGAGGTCACGGACCAGGAGCCTGCTCGCGTCACCGATGGCGTCCGGGGCGGTGATCACCAGCTGCACGAGCATGCCCAGCGCCTGCCACGAGGCAACCGCCGTCTGATCGGTGTCAGGGATGGGTACCACCCGATGTGCCGACGTGCGGTTCGCTCACGAAACTAGCTTAACTCCTTCGGGCGCGGCCGACCTGGGGCGAGGAACGCCCAGGCCAGTCCGCCCGTGCCGGGTAGCTCCACCGCCCGCGTGCTGCCATCATGGCGGGCATGAACAGTGCCGTTTCGTCCGATTCCCGGACTACAGCCACGTTCCGCGCCGCACGGGACCTCCTGCTCGCCCACCGCACCGACTACGCGGCCGCGCGCGCCGGGTTCACCTGGCCCGAGCTTGACGAGTTCAATTGGGCGCTGGACTGGTTTGACGTCATCGCGGCCGAGCACCCGCAGCGGGCCGCGCTGCGCGTGGTGTGGGACACCGGGAAGGACGAGTCCGTCAGCTACGGCGAGATGTCCGCCCGGTCGAGCCAGGTCGCCACCTGGCTGCGCGGCCACGTGCGGCACGTGATCACCGAGCCGGCCCACGCGCCGAAGTTCGCCGGCGTCCCCGGTGACTGGACGCGGATCGTGACCGGCGACGTGCCCGGCTGGGTGTCCTACGCCGGGTCAGGGACGGCGCCCGCGAAGTTCAGCGCGGATGGCGTCACCCGCGCGAGCGACCCGTTGCTGCTGTACTTCACCTCCGGCACGACGTCCAAGCCGAAGCTGGTCGGCCACACGCACGCCAGCTACCCCGTCGGGCACCTGTCGACGATGTACTGGATCGGCATCCGGCCCGGCGACGTGCACATGAACATCTCCTCCCCCGGCTGGGCCAAGCATGCCTGGAGCAACTTCTTCGCCCCGTGGAACGCGCAGGCCACGATCTTGATACTCAACCAGGAACGGTTCAGCGCCGAGGGGCTGCTGAAGACGATCGGCGACTGCCGCGTCACCACCTTCTGCGCGCCGCCGACGGTGTGGCGGATGCTCATTCAGGCCGATCTCGGCCAGGCCGACGTCACCAGCCTGCGGGAGGTCGTCGGGGCGGGCGAGCCGCTGAACCCGGAGGTCATCGAGCAGGTCCGCGCGGCCTGGGGCCTCACGATCCGGGACGGCTTCGGCCAGACCGAGACCGCCGCGCAGGTCGGCAACACCCCGGGCCAGCCGCTGAAGCCCGGCTCGATGGGCCGCCCGCTACCCGGCTACCCCGTCGTC
The DNA here is from genome assembly GCA_963735415.1 of uncultured Actinomycetota bacterium. Taxonomy (GTDB): domain Bacteria; phylum Actinomycetota; class Actinomycetes; order Streptosporangiales; family Streptosporangiaceae; genus Trebonia. Next base: position 138,087 of record CAVTLB010000018.1, read on the forward strand.
CTGGTGGACCCGCTGACGGGCGAGCCGCCGGCGGCGGCGGGGGCGCCAGCGCCGAGGGCGAGATCTGCCTCGACCTGTCCCGCCGGCCGGTCGGCCTGATGACCGGCTACCAGGGCGACGCGGACAAGAACGCCGAGGCGATGCGCGGCGGCTACTACCACACCGGCGATGTCGCGCCATGGACGAGGAGGTACATCACTACGTCGGGCGGACCGACGACGTTTCAAGGCTCGGACTACCGCATCTCGCCGTTGAGCCGAGAGGTCCTCATCGAGCACGCGGCGTCGCGGAGGCGGCCGTGTCCCTCCCCGACCCGTGCGGCTGGCGCCGAGCGACATCCTGGCCTTCTGCCGCGAGCGCGTCGCGCCTTACAAGCGCATCCGCCGCATCGAGTTCGCCGACCTGCCGAAGACGATCTCCGGCAAGATCCGGCGGGTGGAGCTCCGCGCCCGCGAGAGCGATGAGGCCGCCGCCAAGCCGCGCGGCGCCAGGGAATTCTGGGAAGAGGACTTCAGCTGGTAGCGGCGCACGGCCGGGATAGGCGCCAGCGCTGGCGGCCGGGGTGGGCGACCGCCAGCGCTGGCCGTAGGAGGGGCGTCAGCTCGTGACGTCGGAGGTGGTGAACCTCGCCCAGGCGATCGCGTAGAAGATCACCGCGTACACCGCGAACGACAGCAGGCCGTGCCACAGCGTGGTCGTGTCGATCGGGCTGCGCAGCAGCGAGTCGAACGATTCCCACCAGTGCGTCGGCAGGTACGGGGCGATGGCCGCGAACTGCGGCACGGTATCGGCCACCTCGCTCGTCACCACGAGGATCAAGATGGCCGCGATCGCCCCGATCGCGTGCTCGGTCATGGTCGAGATGGCCAGCCCGATCGCGGCGACGGCCGCCATGGCGGCCACGATGTACAGCGACACGAGCAGCACCCGCACCAGCCCGGCGCCCAGCGAGACGGTCGTGCCGGACAGCAGCGTCACCGGCCCGACCGGGAAGAGGATCACGCCGAGCAGCAGCGAGACGACGGCGATGATGAACGTCGCGACGAGGCCGTAGGCCACGACGGCCAGGTACTTCACGCTCAGCAGCCGGGCGCGCCCGGCGGGCCGGGTCAGCAGGTAGCGCAGCGTCCCGTAGCCGGCCTCGCCCGCCATCGAGTCCCCCGCCGCAACCGCCACGACCAGCGGCAGCACCAAGATGAGCAGCGCTTGCAGCGCGATGAGCGTGAGGAACACGCCATTGAACGCGAGCTGGTTGAGGAACGCGCCGAGGTCGGGCCCGGCCCCCGCCGCCACCACGGTCACCGCCCTGAGGCGATGACGCGAGCTTCAGCCCGATCCCGATCAGCAGCGGGAAGCAGAAGACCACCAGCAGCAGCAGCTGGTTACGCGGCCGGCGGAACACCAGGCGCAATTCGGAAGCGAAGAACCGGAAATACCCGCGAACGGCCCGTCCCAGCCTGCCGAGGCCCGCTCGGCCCCGGCCGCCGTGACGGCCACCTCCGTGCTCGCAAGATCAGCGCTCAACGTCGAACCCCTCTCCCGTCAGGCCGACGAACAGGTCCTCAAGGCTCGGTGTCTCCACGATCAGCTCGCGGACGCCGACGCCGGCGTGGACGAGCTCGGCGGTGACCCGCTCCGGCTCCGTGTCCGTGATCTCGGCGGTGACGACGCCGTCTCCCACGACGCGATCGGCCAGGCCCAGCTTGGCGAAGACGGTGGCCGCCGCCTCGACGTCGGCCGTCCGCACGCTCACCCGGGCGGCCTGGGTGCGCCGCAAGTCGGCCAGCGACCCCTGGAAGACGAGCTTGCCTGAGCGCATCACGCCGACGTGCGTGCCGACCTGCTCCACCTCGGCCAGCAGGTGCGAGGAGACGAAGACGGTGACGCCGTCGGCCGCGATCTGCCGGATGAGGGCGCGGACCTCGCGGGTGCCCTGCGGGTCCAGCCCGTTGGTCGGCTCATCCAGGATGACCATGTCGCGGGGACGCAGCAGTCCGGCGGCGATCGCCAGCCGCTGCTTCATGCCCAGGGAGTAGTTCCGGTACTTCTTGCTCCCCGCGGCCGTCAGGCCGACGCGTTCCAGCGCCTCCCCGATGCGGGCGCGGGCCGTACGCGGATTGGCGGTGCCGTCGGCGGCGTCGCAGCGCGCCAGGTTCTCCCGGCCGGACAGGAACGGGAAGAACGCCGGCCCCTCGACCAGCGACCCAACGCGGGCCAGCACGCTGTCGGCGCCCGCCGGCACCGGCGTCCCGAGGAGCTCGGCGGTGCCGCTCGTCGGGTAGGCCAGGCCGAGCAGCATCCGGATCGTCGTGGTCTTGCCCGAGCCGTTCGGCCCGAGGAACCCGTAGATGGCGCCCTCGGGAACGGCGAGGTCAACGTGGTCGACGGCGACCTGCCCGCCACGGAACCGCTTGGTCAGGCCGGAGCTGGAGATCGCCAGCGGGCCGGCCGCTGGGCGGGCGCCGGGCTGGCGGCACTGGTGATCACCGGCCCGTGCCGACCAGCCCGGTGCCGATGTCGGCCACTAGCGGGTCCCGGCCGGGGTGGCGTGCCCGACCGCGGCGTACAAGACGCTCGGCACGACCGCGCCGATGTACATGTCGTGGCCGACGATGAGGACGTTCACCAGCGAGGTGTGGATCAGCTGACCGGAGCCCCACGCGCCGGACACCGGCTTGCCCGCGCCGAGGAAGGCGTTGATCGCGAGCTGGCTGTCCCCGGAGAACACCGTCCCCGGCGACTCGGCCGAGGATCCGGCAGGCGGCTGGGCCTGCGCCCCTCCGGCCATCGAGAGCAGGGACTGCGGGACCTCGGCCACGGTGACCCATCCCGACCCGAAGGTACCGGTGGTGCCGTCCAGGGCCGGCTGCCCGGCGTCCTTCCCGGCCTGCGGCTTGGTCGTGTCGTCCACGGTCGAGCCGGCCGGCGGGGTGAAGGCGAAGTTGGCCGGGGCCGGGGCCACGTACGAGATCTGGGTGTAGCTGACCTGGAGGGCGGGGGTGCCCGCGCCCTTGGCGAAGACCTGGACGCGCAGCGGGACGTTCGTCTTGGCGTCGATCGCGACGCGGATCGAGCCGATCGTCGAGCGGCTGTCCTTCGGGGCCAGCACGAGCTGGTAGGCGGCCTGTCCGGCGACGTTCACCGCGGAATCGACGCTCACCACGGTGGTCTTGCCGACCGCCGCCAGCACCTCGCTCGCGGCCTGCTGCGGGGTGAGCGGCGGGAGCTGCGCCTGGACCCGCCGCAGATCCTTGTGCGCTGCCTTGCCTGGCGATCCGGCGAGCGAGAACTTGGTGACGCTGTTGCTCTTGCTCTCCCAGAGCCAGGCGGTGCCGCCGTTGCGGATCACGTCCGTCTCGGTCATCGTCTGCGGGATCGCGAGCCTGAAGTGCTTGTCGTCTTGCCAGTAGACCCTGATGGTGTGCGAGCCGGTGATCAGCGATGCCAGCGAGGTCGGGTTGCCGACCTGCGGCAGGGCGGGCAGCCCGAGGCTCGCGGTCTCGACCACGGTGCCGGTCAGCGCGGGGATCTTCTGCGTGGAGGCGAGATCGGCGAGTAGCTGTGCCGGGGTCTTCGCCGGAAGCGCGGGTGCCGCCTGGGCGACGGTGATGACCGAGCCGGCGATCGCGGCCCCGGTGACGGCGACGGCGACGGCCGGCACCGCCCACCGGGCTTTCGTTGAGAACCTCGTTGGCATCATGGCCCCTACTATGCCTGCTCGACGCTGTGAGGACGCTGAGAGCGCGTTCCCTTCGGTAGCTGACTCCGTAACACTGTAGGCGTGCGGGTACTTGTGGTGGAGGACGAACGGCGGCTTGCCGCCGCCGTCAAGCGCGGCCTGGAGGCCGAGGGCTTCGTCGTGGACCTCGCCCACGACGGCGTGACCGGGCTGCACCTGGCCCGGGAGGGCGGCTACGACAGCGTCGTGCTGGACATCATGCTGCCGGGCATGTCCGGGTACCGGGTGTGCCAGGAGCTGCGGGCCGCGGAGAACTGGGTCCCGGTGCTCGTCTTGTCGGCGAAGGACGGCGAGTACGACCAGGCGGACGCCCTGGACCTGGGCGCGGACGACTACCTGACGAAGCCGTTCTCCTACGTGGTGCTCGCCGCCCGGCTGCGGGCCCTGCTGCGGCGCGGGGCCGTGGCGCGTCCCGCCGTGCTGTGCTGCGGCGACCTGGCGCTTGACCCGGCGGCGCGGGAGGTCCGGCGGGGATCCGCCCTGGTCTCCCTCACCGCGCGGGAGTTCGCGCTGCTTGAGTACCTCATGCGGCGGGCCGGGTCGGTGGTGTCCAAGGCGGACCTGCTGGCGCACGTGTGGGAGTCCGCGGATGAGATGGGGGACCTGAACGTCGTCGAGGTCTACGTGGGGTACCTGCGGCGGAAGATCGACGGGCCGTTCGGGCGGCAGGCGGTGCAGACCGTGCGCGGAGCCGGGTACCGGCTGGCGGCCGACGGTGGCTGACAAGGCGGCGCGGTGGCTGGACCGCTGGTGGCGGCGGCGCGGGCTGCGGGCACGGGTGACGATCGCCGCCGCGGCCGGGCTGCTCCTCACGTTCGCGGTCTTCGACCTGCTGCTGTTCAACGTCTTGCGGATCTCGCTGACGCGGTCGCTCGACGACTCCACGCGGCAGGCCGCGTCCGGGGTGGTGGCGCTGATCGACGCCCACCGGCTGCCGTCCCCCGTGCCGGTCGCCCCGGGGGTCACCGTTCAGGTCCTCGATCCCAGCGGCCGCATTGTCTACGGGTCGGAGGAGGCCGACCGCCTCGTGCCGATGCTCACGCCCGCGCAGGCGTCCGCTAGCGCGACGACGCGGACGGGCTGGGTGCTGAACGGGCCGCCGTTCGACATGCCGTCGCTGCTGCGGGTGGACGCGGTGCGCGCCAAGGACGGCGACCTGGTCATCGCCGCGGTGCCGTACGGGTCGGTCTCCGACAGCCTCACCGTGGTGGAGCGGGCACTGGTGCTCGGGACTCCGGTCCTGTTCGCGCTGTTCACCTGGGTGACCTGGCTGGTGGTCGGGTCGACGCTGCGCCCGGTGGCCGCGCTGCGGCGGGCCGCCGCCAGGATCACCGCCACGGGCGTCCCCCGGCCGGACCTCCCGGTGCCCGAGTCGCGCGACGAGATCAGGGAGCTCGCCCTGACCCTGAACGACATGCTCGCCCGGCTGGCGGCCGCCCAGCAGCGGCAGCGGGCCCTGGTGTCGGACACGGCGCACGAGTTGCGCAGCCCGATAGCCTCGATCAGGATCCAGCTGGAGGTCGCGCTCGATCATCCGTCCCTGCAGGACTGGGCGGCGACCGCGCGTGACGTGCACGCCGACACGCTGCGGCTGGCGAGGCTGGCCGAGGACCTGCTGCTGCTCGCCCGGCTCGACGAACGCGCCAGCGGGCTGGGCCCCGGGGGCGGGTTCGGTGACGCCGACGGGGGCCGGCGCGGTCACGTGCCAGTTGACCTGGGGTCGCTCGCGCGGGACGTGGTCGCCCGTTACGCGTCGGCCCGGGTACCGGTGGCAGGCGAGGCTACCGTGCCGCCGGCGAGCGGGGACGCCGCCGGCGGCTTCCCCGGCGCGGAAGTCCTGGTCGCCGGGGACCGGGACGGCCTGGAGCGACTGCTCGGGAACCTGATCGACAACGCGGTCCGCTACGCTTCCTCGGGCGTGACCGTCGCGGTGCGCCTTCCGAGTGACGACTGGGCCGAGCTCACGGTGACCGACGACGGCCCGGGCATCCCTCCCGAGGACCTCGACCGCGCCTTTGACCGGTTCGCCCGGCTGGATTCCGCCCGTAGCCGCGACGACGAGGGCCCCGGCGGAGCGGGCCTCGGGCTGGCGATCGTCCGGGCGACCGCGCACGCCCATGGCGGTAGCGCCCGCCTGGAGCCGGCCCCGGGGCAGCCCGGCTTGCGCGCCGTCGTCCGCCTTCCGGTGCTGGCGCTGTCCCCGTCCGGCACGCCCGCCCGGGCGGCGGCGAATAAGTAGCGGCTCGCTGGATGACAAGAATGTCATCCTCCGGGGCAATCCCAAACGCCCGGCGAACCGCAGGAACCCGCGCATGCTGACCTGGGCATTCCCCGCCGGGCGGCAGAGTATCACCGCAATCGATTGTGGAGCATCACAAGAACAATACGGCATCGGCGGGAATCGGACGTTGACCTAACCGAGAGGTGACGGAGAACATACGGGAAGCGAGTTTAATCCTGGCAGATGATAGTCAGCAGGTGATGGTCAGTGATGGGACCGTACCTAGGGCGCATCCTAATCATCGACGACGAGCCCAAAATCAGCTCGTTCGTCGGCCGGGCCCTGAGCGCCATCGGATACGTCACCGAGCTCGCGGAAAGCGGCGCCGAGGGCCTGCAGTCAGCCCTCGCCGAACATTACGACCTTGTCATCCTTGACCTCGTGATGCCCGACCTGGATGGCCGCCAGGTTCTCGCCACCCTGCTGCACGCGCATCCGCGGCAGGCCGTGATCGTGCTGTCGTGCGTGGCCGACGTGGCGGCCAAGGTGGACTGCCTGGAAGGCGGCGCGCAGGACTACATGACCAAGCCCTTCTCGCTGGCCGAGCTCATCGCGCGCGTCCGGGTCCGGCTGCGCTGCGAGGCTGGCGGCCAGCCGGACGCGCCCGAGCCGCGCCCGGCGAACGGAGGGCGCATCAAGGCCGGGAACATCACGCTGGACGCGGGCCGGCTGGCCGCCGACATCGGGCACGGGCCCGTCCCGCTGACCAGGCTGGAGTTCCTGCTGCTGCGCGAGCTCGCCGAGCACGCCGGCCAGTCCGTCCGCAAGGACAGGCTGCTGGCGGTCGTCTGGGGCTACAATTTTGATCCCGGCTCGAACGTGGTGGACGTCTGCGTCCGCCGGGTGCGCTCCAAGCTGGGCTTCGACCTGATCAAGACGGTACGTGGTGAAGGCTACAAGCTCGTCGCGAGCTGAGCCGCTCCCGGCCGCCGACGGGCACGGGCTGCCGCACCCGTCGGCGATCGACGCGGGGTGGGCCTTCTTCTCGCTGCTCAACCTGATCGCGATCTTCTGGTTCCAGAGCTGGGAGACGGTCCCGTTCCACTTCATCTGGATCAGCCTGACGCTGCTGTACGGGTTCCGCACATGGTCATCGATCCTGACGCTGTGGGTGCTCGGCACGGTCATGGCCGCGACCGGCGCCGGCATCGGGCTTGACGTCTACCAGGGCACCGAGCCTGCCAGGAGCTGACCGAGGTCCCGCTGATGGCCGCCGTGTTCGTGGCGACCGCCTGGCACGTCGATCGCCGCAAGTCAGCCGAGGGCAAGTACCGGCTGATCAGCGAGGAGAACGCCCGGCTGCTCGGTGACCAGCGCCGGTTCGTCCAGGAGGCGGCGCACCACCTGCGGACCCCGATCACGATCGCGCTCGGCCACGCGGAGCTGCTGGCTGACAGCCTCGCCGGGAGCGTCCCCGCCAGCGGGCCCGGAACGCAGGAGCTGCGCGACATCCAGGTCGTCATCGGCGAGCTGAACTGGCTCAGGCGGATCGCCCAGAGCCTGCTGCTGATCGTCGCCGTCTCCGACCCGCAGTTCCTCACTCCCGAGCGGGTAGCCCTCGACCAGCTGGTCACGGGGCTGATTATCCGCTGGCGGCCGGCCGCGGACCGGACCTGGCGTCTCGGCCGCGCCGACGCCGTGACGGTGCGGGCGGACCGCGACCGGCTGAGCCTCGCGCTGGACGCCCTTCTCGACAACGCCGTCCGGCATACCGCGCAGGGCGATGTCATCGAGTTGTCCGTCGTCAGGAGCGAGCCGGGTCCCCGGGCACGGCTCATCGTCGCCGACAGCGGCAGCGGCATCCCCGAGGATCAGCTGCACCTGATATTCGACCGGTTCCGCACCGGCCGAGACAGCCAGCCGCAAGGCACCGGCCTGGGACTCGCCCTCGTGCGCGCGGTCGCGAGGGCGCACGGCGGCGACGTAACGGTGCACAGTACCCTGGGGCAGGGCAGCCAGTTCGAGCTCACGCTGCCCGCGCTCGCCGAGTAGGTGCCCGCGAGCAGTGCCACCAGCGAGGGAGCCCGCCAGTGACGGAACAGGATGTCACGGATCAGGACGTCGCGCCGCCAGGGACCGGGCCGGCGCCGGCGACGGCCAAGGCCGGGATCACCGGCCGCGCTCGCGCCCTGATCGGCCAGCACAAGCTCGGCACCGCCATCGCGGCCCTGCTCATCGCGGCCGCTGCCGTCGGCGTGGCGACCGGCTCGCTCAATGGCTCGCCTACCTGCGGCACCTCGACCTCCGGCGATTCCATCACGTACGCCTGCCCGGCCGCGGGCCCCGCGTTCAGCCTGCCGGCCCTCAGCTATGCCGGGCCCGACGAGCGCCAGCACCGTCTCGCTGGCGCAGTACGCGGGCAGGCCGCTGATCGTGAACTTCTTCGCCTCCTGGTGCGGTCCCTGCCAGCGGGAGACGCCGCTGATCGCCGGGTTCTACAAGGCGAACGGCGGGCGCGACACCATCATCGGGGTGGACTCGAACGACACCACCGCGAAAGCCGCCGCGTTCGCCCGGGCCAAGGGCGTCAGCTACCCGGTCGGCACCGACCCCAAGACCTTCACCGCGAGCGCCTACAACGTCGGCGCCTTCCCGCAGACGTTCTTCCTCGACTCACGGCACCGGATCGTATTCCGCGTCGTCGGCCCGATCACGCAAGCCCAACTCGAGCAGGGCGCCCGCCTCATGACCGCCCGCTAGCCCCAACTACTCAGGGGAATGGCGCGGTTACTCTTCGGGAAAATATTACCATGTGACGTCTCATCAGCTGCGGCTCTCCGTTGCCTCCACGGTCGTGGCTGCCATGAGCGCGGCCCTCGGCGCGTTCGGGGTGCTGCTGATGACCGCGGGCCCGGCACCGGGCGAGCCGGCCTCCGCGCGGACGGCGCTGCACGTCCAGGCGGTCTATGACAAGGTCGAGCCCGCCGTCGTCGACGTGACCTCGACCCTGCGCTACGACGGCGAGACGGCCGAGGGCACCGGCGTGATCGTCAGCGCGGCGGGCGCGCTGGTCTTGACGAACAACCACGTGATCCGCGACGCGACCGAGGTCAAGGTCAGGCTTACCGCCAGCGGGCGGCAGTACCCCGCCCGGGTCGTCGGCGCGGACGTCGCCGCGGACGTGGCATTGCTGCAGCTTCGGGGCGCGACCAAGCTCGAGGCCGCGACCATGGGCGACTCCAGCTCCGTCGCGATGGGCACCCCGGTGCTGGCCATCGGCAACCGGGCCGGAGCCGGCGGGGACCCCGCCGACGCGCCCGGCGTCATCAACGCCCTGAACCAGACGATCAAGGCCAGTGACGCGGGCTCCGGCTTCACAGAGACGCTGCACGACATGGTCCAGACCAGCGCGCGCATCGCCCCCGGGTACTCGGGCGGGCCGCTGGCCAACGGCGCGGGACAGGTCATCGGCATGGACACCGCCACCGGCGCCGGCACGCGCGGGGCGAATGGCTACGCCATCCCCATCAACGTCGCGCTGGCGGCCGCCCGGCTGATCGCGGCCGGGCGGGCGGCCCCCGGCGTCATCATCGGCTCCCGTGGCTTCCTCGGAGTCGTCATCCCCACGGACGGCCGGGCACCCCCATCCCGGGCGGAGCTGGCCAGGCCGAAAACCGCGACGCGGTGCCTGCAGACTTCGCTCGCCGCCACTCCCCCGGCCGCGCTGGCTCCGGCCCGTTCCGGCGCCCTGGTGGACGGGGTGCTGTGCGGGACCGGCGCCGCGGCGGCCGGGCTGGCGGCGGGAGACGTCATTACCAGTGCCGCCGGGCAGCCGGTAACATCTGCGAAGGAGCTGACCGCGATCATGAACCGCTGCCGCCCCGGGGCATGGGTGCCCGTCACCTGGATGAGCACGTCAGGCGCGCGCCAGACAAAGCGGGTTCGGCTGGACGCCGCGCCAGCACCATGAGCGGCGGATCGCGATTTCACAGGGATCGTTCAGGTGACACTCAGGCGGATAAGGCTTAATTGAGGGCGATGCAGCCCATGCTGATGACGAGCAAGCGATGACAGACCCACTTGAGCTGCTTTACCATCCGGTCCCGGAGCCGCCGCCGCCGCGCAGGCGCAGGAACGGCCTCACGCTGCTGATCGTGGCGGTCCTGGCCGCGGCCGCTGGCGCGGGCGCGGTGATCGGACTGCGCGGCGGCCCAGGCCAGGGGACGGCGGCCCCGGCCGCCACCGGTCCCGCCAGGTCAGCCGGCGCTAGTCCCGCCGCCCCTGCTGGCACTCCTTCCTCTTCCGGTGCGCCCGGTTCCAGCGCGAGCGCAATCCCGGTCCCGCCGGCCGGCAGCCCGCCTGCCGCCGCGTCGGGGAAGCTGGACGCGCAGGGCGTGGCCAACATGGTCGAGCCAGGCGTGGTGGACATTGGCGCACCGCAGGCTTACGGGCAGGCGCTGTCGGAAGGCACCGGCATCATCCTCACGCCGAACGGCCTGGTGCTGACCAACAACCACGTGATCGAGGGAGCGACCGCGCCGACCGCGACGCTCGTGAGCTCCGGCAAGACCTACAAGGCGACGATCATCGGCTATGACTCGGCCGACGACGTCGCGCTCCTGCAACTGGTCGGCGCCTCCGGGCTGAAGCCGGTCAGCGTCGGCAACTCTGACCGCGTCACGGTGGGCCAGTCGATCCTCGCCCTCGGCAACGCCGAAGGGCAGGGCGGCCCGCCCACCGTCGCCCCCGGCCAGGTGACCGCGCTGCACCAGACCATCAGTCCCGCCGACTCGTCCACCGGGGCCAAGGAGACCCTGCACGGGACAATCCAGACGAGCGCCCAGATCCAGCCGGGCGACTCTGGCGGGCCGCTATCGAACGCGGCCGGCCAGGTGGTCGGAATGGACGTCGCGGCGAGCCAGACGCAGGAGATGAACGGCACCAGCACGACCGCGGGGTTCGCCATCCCGATCGACCAGGCGCTGCAGATCGCGAACCGGATCGCCGCCGGGCAGCATGACTCGACCGTGCACATTGGCCTGCCGGCATTCATGGGCGTCACCGTCTCCGACGCGGCGGCCGGCTGCCCCGCCGGATCCGGGTCCGGTTTCGGGGGATTCGGCGGATCCGGGGGTAGTACCAGCCCTGGAGCGATTGTCTGCGGGGTGTTCCCCGGAACCCCGGCGGCGCGCGTGGGCCTAGCAGAGGGAGACGTGATCACGAGCGTGAACGGCAAGGGTATCTCCAACGCGAACGCGCTCATCGTGATCACCGGCGCCTTCCGGCCCGGGCAGTCGCTGGCCATCGACTACGTCAACGCCACGGGCACGACGCAGTCCGTCACGGTCGCCCTGATCGGCGGGCCAGCAAAGTGAACACGGCAATCTGGAGCGGACCCTCAGCTGATTTCCAGAATTTAACCGCTTACTAGATTGTGATGGGGACTGGCGTGACGGCACCCTCAGTCCTGCAACGGCATAGGCTGTCCACGGTGAAGGCGAGATAGATGCGAGACAACGACAGCGGTAGCGAGCAGCACAGCGGCTGGCAGCCACCGGAGTACGTGAGTCCGTGGGCACCCGGGTCCAGCGCCACGCGATCGGGCGACACTGAGCCGATTGGCGGCGGCCAGCCAGCAGGAAGCTACGGGCAGCCAGCAGAGGTCCAGGGCCAGCCAGCAGGGGGCGGCTACACCCAGCCGCCAGGCGGCTACGGGCCAGCCGGCGGCTACGGCCAGCCAGCGGGGCTATGGCCAGCCGGCCGGGGCTACGGCCAGCCAGCAGGGGCCTACGGCCAGCCGGCCGGTGGCGGCTATGGCGCCTGGGGCGGCGGCCCTGGCCCGGAGTCGTGGGGGTTCGGGTACGGTGCCCCGCCGCCCGCGCCGTCCCCGCAGGGTCCCGGGCTTCGCCGGTTCCTCGTCTACGCGACCGTCGCCGTGCTCGCGGCGGGCGCCGGGGCGGGCGCAGCCATCGAGCTCAGCCACTCCTCCTCGCCCGCATCCTCCTCACTCGGCTCTGGCGGGCTGCCGTCCAGCGGGACCGGCAACGGCACAGGGAACGGAAGCGGCGGCGACGGTGGCGGGATCTTCGGCGGCAACCCGTTCGGTTCCGGCGGCACCGGCACCGGCAACGGGAGCGGCGCCGGCGGGGCGAACACGGGCAGCGGCCCGCTGAACGCCGCCGCGATCGCCGCCAAGGTCGACCCGGCCGTCGTGGACGTCAACTCGACGCTGCAGTACAACGACGAGTCCGCCGAGGGCACCGGCATGGTGATCTCGGCCGGCGGCCTCATCCTGACCAACAACCACGTCATCGACGAGGCCACGAGCATCTCGGTGACCGAGGTGACCACTGGCCGGACCTACCCGGCGAAGGTGGTCGGCTACGACTCGACCGACGACGTGGCCGTGCTGCAGGCGCAGGCCCAGAACGGCGGGACCGTCTCCGGGCTCAAGACGATCACGACCGGCAACTCCAACAGCATCCGGCTCGGCCAGCCGGTGCTCGCCATCGGCAACGCCGGCGGCCGCCAGGGCCTGCCGTCCACCGCCCAGGGCATCATCAACGCGGTCGGCCGCAGCATCCAGGCCAGCGACAACGGGAACAGCCCTGAGAACCTGCACAACATGCTGCAGACCAACGCCCCGATCCAGGAAGGCGACTCGGGCGGCCCGCTGGTCAACTCCGACGGGGAGGCCATCGGCATGGACACCGCCGCGAACTCCTCCGACGGCAGCCAGCAGGCGGGGGGAACCACCGGGTTCGCCATCCCGATCAACACCGCCCTGACGATCGCCAGGCAGATCATCAACGGCCAGTCGAGCAAGACGGTCCACCTGGGCGAGGACGGCTTCATCGGCATCAGCGCCGCCGCCAGCGGGCAGACCTGCCCGGGCTCGTCCGGGTCGGCTCCCGGGAGGCGGCTCTTCGCCGTCCCGGGAACCGCGCACGGCGCCTACGTCTGCCAGGTGTTCCCGAACACCCCGGCGGCCTCCGCGGGCCTGACGCAGGGCGACGTGATCACGGCCGTCAACGGGACGACGATCAGCTCCTCGACCGGGCTGACCACCTACCTCGCGGCCAAGCACCCCGGCGACAAGCTGACGGTCACCTTCATCGACGCCAACGGCAGCACCCAGTCCACGACCGTGACCCTGGGCTCGCTCGCCAGGTAACTCCCCTAACACAGCCAGGCTGCGGAGGCGGGACTCGCAGGCGGTGATGGCGGCTAGTTCTACGTACTCGCCGGGGGTGTGGGCGATCTCCGAGATCCCGGGGCCGTAGTTGACGGCGGGCATGCCCAGGGCGGCGAAGCGGGCCACGTCCGTCCAGCCGAGCTTCGGGCGGGGGTCACCGCCGACCGCCGTGGCGAACGCCGCCGCGACGGGCGCGTCCAGGCCCGGACGGGCGCCGGGGGCCACGTCGAGGACTTCCGTCTCGAAGGCCGCGAACAGCGACTCCGCGTGCTCGATGGCGTCCTGGGGCGAGAGGTCGGGGGCGAACCGGTAGTTGACCTGGACCTCGCAGGCATCAGGGACGACGTTGGTCGCGACGCCGCCGGTGATCGACACGGCGTTCAGGCCCTCGTGGTAGCGCAGCCCGTCCACGACCGGCTCGCGGGGCACGTAGGCGCGCAGCACGTCCAAGATCGCGCCGGCCTTGTGGATCGCGTTGTCGCCCATCCACGACCGGGCCGTGTGGGCGCGTGCCCCGGTGGTCCGCACCGCCAGCCGCAGCGTTCCCTGGCAGCCGCCCTCGACGACGCCGCCGCTCGGCTCCATGAGGACCGCGAAATCGCCGGCGAGCAGGTCCGGTGAGTTGCGGGCGACGCGGCGCAGCCCGTTCCGCTCGGCCGCGACCTCCTCGCAGTCGTAGAACACGTACGTGACATCGCGATTAGGCTCGGGCACCTGCGCGGCCAGTCGCAGCGCGACGGCGACTCCCGATTTCATGTCGGAGGTGCCGCACCCCATGAGGCGGGTCCGTTGCGGATTGAGGGAGGAGGGGAAGTTGCCGGCGTGCGGGACCGTGTCGATGTGGCCGGCCAGCACTACCCGCTCCGCGCGCCCGAGGCCGGTGCGCGCGATCACCGTGTTGCCGTCGCGGTGGACGGTCAGGTGCGCGACGGCGGACAGGGCCCGCTCGATAGCGTCGGCCAGCGGCTCTTCGTCACCGCTCACCGAGGCGATGTCGACGAGCGCCGCCGTCAGCGCGGCGGCGTCCGCGGACAGGTCAAGGTCGTAGTCCACGCACGACAACCTACCGGGTTAAGGGAAGGGGTCGGGCTGGGCGGGGTCAGGAGCCAGCCGGGCCGAGAGCGAGCGGGCGGCACCGCGCAGCGCCGCGATGATGACGGCCACCGACGGGCGCGCCACGCTCGCCGTGCGGGCGACCGCGTAAATGTCCCGGGCCAGGTCAAGGCCTGCGGGGAGCTCCCGGACGACGAGGCGGCGCTCGTAGGCCCCGACCGCCAGGCGGGGCATGATCGCGATGCCGAGGCCCCGGGCCACCAGGTTGGCGACCGTGCCGAGGCCCTCGAACTCCGAGGGCACCGGCGGCGTCGCGCCCACGGCGGCCAGCAGGCGGTCCGTCGCCTGCCTGGAGGGCTCGCCCGCCGGGGCCGCGAGCCACGGTTCGTCCCGCAGCGCCCGCAGGTCGACCGGCGCTTTCGGGTCAGCGGCCGGGTGGCCTCGCTCGACGACGAGCACGAGCGGATCCTGCAGCAGGTGATAGCAGGTGAGCACGCCCAGGCTCGCCGCCATGCTCCCGGTCCAGTCATCGGCGATCGCGACCTCCGCCTCACCCGAGCGGACCAGTTGCAGCCCGTGATCCGGGGAGGACTGCCGCAGCAGCAGCGTCAGCCTCGGGTGCGCGCGCAGCGACCTCGCCAGCGCCGGGGCGAACGCCACCGCGGCGGACGGGAACGCGGTGACCACCACGCGCCCCGACGGCTCGGCGGCGTGCGCGGAAAGGTCGGCCTCCGCCTCCTCCACCATGGCGAGGATCCGCTCGGCGTGCCTGGCCAGCCGTCGTCCCGCGTCCGTCAGGCCGGCGCTGCGCGCGGTGCGGTCGAGCAGCGCGATTCCAGCTTCCCGCTCGAGCGCCGCAAGCTGCTGCGACACCGCCGACGGCGTGTAGCCGAGCGCGTCCGCGGTCCGCGCGATGGAACCCCGTGCCGCGAACTCGTGCAGCATGCGGAGCCTGCGGATATCGAGCATTACTAGAGCTTAGCCTCTCCCCGCAGGCTAGGCACATATGGTGATGGTCCCTGACCGGCGCGTCAGGAGGCCGCCGCGAGGGCACTGGTCCCCGCCAGTACCAGCATGATTACCGCCGCGCCCCGGGTCAGCCAGGTGACGGGGATGACCTTCAGGAGCTTCCACCCGACGATGACCGCCAGGCTGGCCGCGGTCCACAGGGCCAGCACCGCCCCGGCCCCGACCGCGAGGGGATCGTGGTACCTCGCCGCCAGTGTCACGGTCATGATCTGGGTAAGGTCACCGAACTCAGCCAGGAAGACCACCAGGAAGGACGTGCGCCGCGACCGGCCAGAAGGCGTCCCGCGCGCTGCTGCGGGTGACGTCCTCGTCCGCGTCCGGCCGGTGCCGCCACAGCAGGATGGCACCGCCGAGGAAGGCCGCGGCGGCGGCCGCCTCGATGGCGCGGTGCGGAAGCAGGCCCAGCAGTCCCCCCGCCGCGACGGAGAGCACGACCTGCGCCGCGAACGCGGCGGCTGCCCCCGCGAGCACGTACCTCGGCCGGTATCTACTGGACAGGATGAGGCACGCGAAGATGGTCTTATCCGGCAGCTCAGCGGGCAGGATGACCACGAAGGTCGCGAGGGCGGCGGTCAGGCTCATGCGGGGAACACTCCGTCGTTCACGCTGTGCCCCGGTCTACGTGAGTCCTCGGCACAGCAGCGCCAATAGCTGCGGCCGAAGGTCTCACTCAGCCCGAGAAGCCAGGTCATGACCTCTCAGGCCCCCGGGAACCGGGCCCACACGGGGCCGGGATTGTCGGTGTCCCGGCGTCGGAGCTACTCCCCTTCGCAGTGCCCAGTGTACTCAAACGAACCGGGTATCGCCTAGACAGGCCATGTCACGGACTTCGATCTCCCGGTAACCCGTCTGGATGAGGCCTTCCCGGCGGAACTCCGCGAGAACGCGCTCGGTCGTCGACACGGCGACCCCGGCCAGTTCCCCGAGCTCCATCTGGGTGAGGGGCAGCGGGATCACGATCCCGCCGTCATCGGCCTTCTCCCCGTATCCGGTCGCCAGGTCGTAGATCACCTGGGCCAGCCTCTCGCGCGCCCCCCAGTTGCGCTCGGCCGCGTGCCGCTCGGTCTCCGCCCGCATCTTGGCCACCACGGACCGGGTGACCGCGGGCAGCGCGCCCGGGTGCGTGTCGGTGAACGCGGCGAACCGGGCCCCGGTGATCTTCATCGCGCCCACCGTCCCGACCGCGCGGACGGTGGCGGCCCGCGGTAGCCCGTCCAGGACGCCGAACTCGCCGATCAGGTCGCCCCTGGAGCGCACCGCGAGCATCGTCTCGACGCCCGTCTCGGCACTCACCGTGATCTTGACCATTCCTCCGGTCAGGACGTACAGCGCGTCACCGATGTCACCTTGCATGACAAGAATGTCATCGTCGCCGAACTGAACGCGGGTACCGTACGCGAGCAGGGCGGTTCGGTCACTCGGCGTGAGTGACCCCATGAGGCTTGCCTGCGGCCAGGCGGCGCGGTCTGGGTGGCGCGGGAGATTCACGCTATACATAATGCCAGTTCGGCCCGCCCGCTATGAGACATCGGCCCAATCCGGGGACCTGAATGTGATGAACGCATTCTTCCGCCGGGCATGGTCTCCTATTACGCTGAGGAATCAGGAGCGTGGGGAAATGGGAGACGGCGTGTCGGCCGGGGCCCGGAGGCGGGATCAGGCACGGCCAGAGCGCGGCGTGGCGGAGCGGAAGCTTCGAATGGGATTCGTGCTGGATGTCGTCGGCTACGGGGCGCGATCGGCACCGCTGCGCAGCGATGTGCAGCGGCGACTGCCGAGGCTCGTGAGCACCATGCTTCTGCAGTCCGGGATGGCCCTGGAGAGCGTTGAGCATGAGTGGACGGGGGACGGGATCAACGTGGTGATCCCCGCGGACGCCGACCCTACCGTCGCGCTTCCGCTTCTGCTGCGCACCCTGGCCGCGCTCCTCGGGCAGGACAACGCCCGCGGCGACGACCGGATGCGGCTGCGGATGTCGGTCGGAATCGGGCTCGTCGAGAACAGCACGGCGGGATTCGGCGGCCCGATGATCATCGAGATGAGCCGTATGGTCAACAGCGCCGCGCTGCGGTCCTCGCTGGAGGCTTATCCTCGCGCTGATCTTGTGGCGGCGATTTCGGATCAGGTGTATTCCGCCATCATCCGCCCGGGTTATCCGGGGATTCCCGGAACCCAGTTCACGCGGGTGGATGTGGCCGAGAAGGAATATCGCGCGCCCGCCTGGATATGGGTTTCCGCGCGGCAGTGGACCGAGCCCGCGTACGCGCCGCTCAGCAGGAGCGATCCGCGTATTGTCGGCCGTCCCGAACACGGATCGTTACCGCCTTGCCGCCCGGCTCGCCGTCGGCCGCGCGAGCACGGTGTACCTCGCGCTGGCCCCCGACGGCACGCGGGTGGCGGTCAAGGCCTTCAGGCGCGACGCGTTCGGCGGGATAACGGGAAGCGCGCGGCCGGCTGGCGGCGGGGGTCAGGGCAGCCGCCGCGATCCGGGGGCCGCGCACCGCGGTGCTCGTGGACGCCGATCCCGACGCGGCCACCCCCTGGATCGCGTCGCTCCTGATTCCAGGCCCGTCGCTGGACGCGGTGATCACCCAGACCGGGCCGCTGCCCGCCGAGTCGGCGCTGTGGCTGGCGGCCGGCGTGGCCCGCGGCCTCGCGGACATCCACACGGCGGGACTCGCCCACCGGTCCCTGCGGCCCTCCAACGCCGTGCTCGGGCCGGACGGCCCAGTGCTCACCGACGTCGGCACCAGCTGGCCGGCCATCAGCGGCGCGCGCGGCCACCGAAGACACCGACGACGACATCCTGGCGTTCGGCTGCCTCGCCTTCTTCGCCGCCACCGGCCGCATGCCCTTCGGCGACTGCCCGGCCGGCGGCGAGCGCCCGGGTACCGAGGCTCCGGACCTGTCTGGCTGCCCGGCCGGGCTGCTGCCCGTCGTCACGGCGTGCCTACAGCCGCCGGGGCAGCGCCCGTCGGCGGCCATGCTGGTCGCGATGCTGGACGCGGCGGCCGGCCCATGCCCCGGGACTGGCTGCCCCAGGCTGTCACCGATCGCCTCGCCGACTACCAGGTTCCCCCAGATCCCCCGTCCTCCGGCCGCCCGCCCCGCGGCTGGCTGTCGCTCCTGGCGCGGCATGCCGGCGATAGGCTTCGGCCATGACCGGACTGGATCACGACCTCATTGACTCGCTGTTCCCCGCCGACCTGCCCGCGCCGGCCGAGCTAGAGCAGCGTTACCCGCCGCGCGACCTGCCGGCGGGCGCGGAGGTCACCCGGTTCGCCCCGGCCCGACCGGCTCGCTGCACATCGGCGGCGTGTTCACCGCGTCGGTGGACCTGGACATCGCCCGGCACTCCGGCGGCGTCTACCTGGTCCGCGTCGAGGACACCGACCAGTCCCGGTTCGACGAGAGCTCGGCGGGGCAGTTCGCGACGGCGTTCCGGTACTTCGGCATTGAGCCCGATGGAATCCGATGACCCCGAGACGGGCGCCGCTGGTCCCTACGGTCCTTACATTCAGTCGGCCCGGGCGCGCCTGTACGTGGCGTTCGTCCGGGAGCTGCTGCGGCACGGGCGCGCCTACCCCTGCTTCGCGACGAAGGACGAGCTGGCGGAGATCGCCGCCCGGCAGAAGGCGACCGGCGCCCTGCCGGGCTACTACGGGGACTGGGCGATCTGGCGGGACGCCCCGCAAGAGCAGGTACTTGAGCGCCTCGGCAACGGCGACCCGTACGTCGTGCGGTTCCGGTCGCCGGGCCTTTCCGGGGCGCGGGTCAGCTACACCGACGCGATCCGCGGCGAGATCTCCTTCGACGACAACCGCAACGACGTCGTCATCCTCAAGAGCAGCGACCAGGTGCCGCGGCTGCCGACCTATCACCTGGCGCACGCCGTCGATGACCACCTGATGCGGGTGACCCTCGTGATCCGCGCCGAGGAGTGGCTGTCCTCCGTCCCGCTGCACCACCAGCTGTTCGACGCCCTCGGGTTCCCCCGGATCCGGTACGCGCACCTCGCGCCGCTGATGAAGCAGGCGGGCGGCAGCCGTCGCAAGCTGTCCAAGCGGCACGACCCCGAGGCGAGCGTCGGCTTCTACATCGAGCAGGGCTTCCCGGTCGAGGCCGTGCAGTACTACCTGCGCGGGCTGGCCAACGGGCGGCTGGCGGAGCTGCCGCTGGCGCAGTCGCTGGCCGAGCCGCTGCGGCTGGCCGAGTTCGGCGTGGCCGGGCCGCTCGTCGACATGGTGAAGCTGGACGACATCTGCGCGGACTACGTGGCATCGCTGCCGGGCGAGGAGATCGTGGACCGGGTGCTCGCCTGGGCGGACGCGCACGACGCGGGCCTTGCCGCCGTCGTGCGGGCCGAGCGCCCGGTCGCCCTGCGCGCGCTGTCGGTCGAGCGCGGCGAGGGCGTCGCCAACCCGCGCAAGGACTTGCGCAAGTGGGCCGACTTCCGCGCGGTCTACGGGTACTTCTTCCCGGAGATCTTCGAGCCGGTCACCGACCCGGCGGACGCGCGGTTCCGCGAGCTGCCGCCGGAGCTCGTCGTGGCGCTGGCGTCGGGCTTCGCGGACGGGTACGCGGAGCCGGGGCCGGAGGTCGCGTGGTTCGACCAGATCCGGTCGCTGTCGGCGGCACTGGGCTTCGCGCCGTCGCAGAAGGTCTACAAGAAGGACCCGGACGCCTACCCGGGTTCGATCGCGGACGCCTCGGCGGTCATCCGGGTCCTCATCACCGGGACGCGGCAGAGCCCGGACCTCGCCTCGATCTGCGCGGCGCTGGGCCGGGACGAGGTACTGCGCCGGGTGGGCGCGCTCCTACCATAGAAGGGCCATGACGCTCACCGACCTGATCCCCGCGCCCAAGCCCACGTCCACGCCATTCACCGCATCGGCCACGAGCACCGCACCCGACCCGGATACCGTATTCAGCGCGTTCGCGGACTGGGCCAAGGACCAGGGCCTTGACCTGTACCCGCACCAGGAAGAGGCGCTTATCGAGATCATGACCGGGGCGAACGTGATCCTGTCGACCCCCACCGGGTCCGGGAAGTCCCTGGTCGCCACGGGGGCGCACTTCGCCGCCCTGGCCAGTCATCAGCGCACTTTCTACACCGCCCCTATCAAGGCCCTGGTGAGCGAGAAGTTCTTCGCGCTGTGCGACACGTTCGGCGCGGCCAACGTCGGCATGATGACCGGCGACGCCAGCGTGAACGCCAAGGCCCCGATCATCTGCTGCACCGCGGAGGTGCTCGCCAACATCGCCCTGCGGGACGGCGCCGACGCCGACGTCGACCAGGTCGTCATGGACGAGTTCCACTTCTACTCCGACCCCGCGCGCGGCTGGGCGTGGCAGGTGCCGCTCATCGAGTTGCCGGACGTCCAGTTCATCTTGATGTCCGCGACGCTGGGCGACGTGACCTTCTTCCAGAAGGACCTCACCCGCCGCACCGGCCGGGAGACCGCCGTCGTCAAGAACGCCGAGCGGCCCGTACCGCTCGTGTTCTCCTATGTGCTCCAGCCGCTGCACGAGACGCTGGAGGAGCTGCTCAGCACCGGCCAGGCGCCCGTCTACGTCGTCTACTTCACCCAGGCGCAGGCGCTTGAGCAGGCACAGGCGCTCATGAGCGTGAACGTCTGCACGAAGGCGGAGAAGGAAGCGATCGCGCAGCTGATCGGCGACTTCCGGTTCGCGTCCGGCTTCGGCAAGACGCTGTCCCGGCTGGTCCGGCACGGCATCGGCGTGCACCACGCCGGGATGCTGCCCAAGTACCGCCGCCTCGTCGAGACGCTGGCCCAGGCGGGGCTGCTCAAGGTGATCTGCGGCACCGACACGCTCGGCGTCGGCATCAACGTGCCGATCCGCACGGTGCTGTTCACGTCCTTGTCGAAGTTCGACGGGAAGAAGACCAGGCTCCTGCAGGCCCGCGAGTTCCACCAGATCGCCGGCCGCGCCGGGCGGGCGGGCTACGACACCAGCGGCCGGGTCGTCGTGCAGGCCCCCGAGCACGTCATCGAGAACGAGAAGGCCCTCGCCAAGGCGGGCGACGACCCGAAGGCCCGCCGCAAGGTCGTCAAGAAGAAGCCGCCCGAGGGCTTCATCGGCTATGGCGAGCCCACCTTCGAGCGGCTCCGCGACTCCGATCCCGAGCCGCTGACCTCCAGCTTCGCGGTGTCCCACGCGATGATCCTCAACGTGATCGACCGGCCTGGCAACGCATTCCAGGCCCTGAAGCACCTGCTGCGCGACAACCACGAGCCGCGCGACCGGCAGCGCAAGCACGTCCACCGGGCCATCGAGATCTACCGGGCGCTGCTGGCGGGCGGCGTGGTCGAGCGGCTTGACGAGCCGGACGAGGACGGGCGGCTGGTGCGGGTCACCATCGACTTGCAGTACGACTTCGCCCTCAACCAGCCGCTGTCCCCGTTCGCCCTCGCCGCGATCGAGCTGCTGAGCAAGGACTCGCCCGCTGACCAGCCCGGCAGCTACGCCCTCGACGTGCTGTCCGTCATCGAGTCGACCCTGGACGACCCGCGGCAGATCCTGTCCGCGCAGCAGTTCCGCGCCCGGGGCGAGGCCGTCGCGGCCATGAAGGCCGAGGGCATCGACTACGAGACCCGGCTTGAGCTGCTCGACGACGTCACCTGGCCCAAGCCCCTGGCGGACATGCTGGACGCCGCCTACGACATCTACCGCCGGGGCCACCCGTGGGTCGCCGACTACGAGCTGTCGCCCAAGTCGGTCGTGCGGGACATGTACGAGCGGGCGATGACGTTCCCCGAGTACGTGCACTTCTACGCGCTGTCCCGGTCGGAGGGCATCGTGCTGCGCTATCTCGCCGACGCCTACCGGGCGCTGCGGCAGACCGTTCCCGACGACGCCAAGACCGAGGACCTGGCCGACGTCATCGAGTGGCTCGGCGAGCTCGTCCGCCAGGTTGACTCGTCGCTGATCGACGAGTGGGAGAGGCTGACCCATCCGGGCGACGGCGAGGCACCGGGGCGGGACGCCACCCGGGCGCAGCCCAAGGGCGTGACGAGCAACCCCCGCGCGTTCCGCGTGCTGGTGCGCAACGCCATGTTCCGCCGGGTCACCCTCGCCGCCCTGCGCAGGTACGACGAGCTTGGCGAGCTCGATGGCCATGACGGCTGGCGTGCCCGCGACTGGGCGGAGGCGCTGGAGGAGTACTTCGAGGAGTACGACGAGATCGGCACCGGCCCCGACGCACGCGGCCCCGGCATGCTCGTCATCGCCGAGGAATCGCGGCAATGGACCATCCGGCAGATCTTCGACGACCCGGCCGGCGACCACGACTGGGGCATCTCGGCGACCGTCGACCTGGCGGCCTCGGACGAGGAGGGCACCGCGGTCGTCCACGTCACCGCGGTAGGCCCGGCCTAGCAGCCCCGTCCTGCTGAGCGGGAGCACGGGTTGCCGGGCGACTCCCGCGGGCAGACCATGACGCCGTCGCCGGCTGACCGGAGAGGAGCACCATGGGCAGCAGCAACGAGGACCGCTCGGCCTCGGTCACTCCAGTGCCGCTGGCGGCCGTCGAACGATTCGACCACGAGGCCGACGTGCTGGTCGCCGGGTTCGGCTGCGCCGGCGCGGCGGCCGCGCTTGAGGCGGCAGCGGCCGGCGCCGACGTGCTCATCCTCGAGCGGCTGTCCGGTCCCGGCGGGTCTTCCGCCCTGTCCGGCGGGGAGATATACCTGGGTGGCGGCACCGCGGTGCAGAAGGCGTGCGGGTTCGACGACAGCCCCGATGACATGTACCGGTACCTGCACGCGGCGCTCGGCCCGCACGTCGATGAGGAGAAGCTGCGGCTCTACTGCGACGGGAGCGTCGAGCACTTCGACTGGCTCCGCGAGCACGGGGTCACCTTCCAGGAGTCCGTGTACGACGCGCCGGGATGGCTCGCGACGACGACCGACGGCCTGATGTGGCTGGGCGAGAGGGCCTGGCCGTACGCCACGATCGCCCGCCCCGCGCCGCGCGGGCACCGTCCCCCGGTCCCGTACTTCGGGGGACGGCTGCTCATGGACACGCTCATCGCCGCGGTGGACGCCGCCGGCGTTCCTGTTCACCTGGACACCCGTGCCACCGCGCTGGTCACCGACGAGTCGGGGGGCGTGGCGGGCCTGGTCGCACGGCGGTTCGGCCGCCCGGTGCGGTACCGGGCACGGGCCGGCGTCGTCCTCACGACCGGCGGCTTCGTCGACAACGAGGACATGCTGGCCGACCATGCCACCCTCCTGGTCGGGCAGGGCAAGGTCAGCGACGGCGGTGACGACGGCAGCGGCATCGTGATGGCAGTCGCCGCGGGCGCCGCGACCCGGCGGATGGCGGTGGTGGAGGCGGCGATCCCCGTGCCGCCGTCACTGGCGTGCCACGGCATGCTCGTCAACGCGCTCGGGCAGCGGTTCATCAACGAGGACGTCTACCCCGGCCTGTACAGCCACGCCGCACTGCGCCAGCCGGCGCCGTGGTGGATCATCATCGACGGTGAGCGATTCGAGGAGATCGCCGCGGCGGAGGCACCGGGGCTGCAGCCGCAGCACGCCGCGCAGACCGCGGCGGAACTCGGGGCGGAACTGGGCATGCCGCCGGGAGCGCTCGAGTCCACGATCGCGACCTACAGCCGGCACGCCGCCGACGGCGAGGACCCCTACTTCCACAAGGACGCCCGGTGGCTGCGGCCGCTGACCGGGCCGCTCGCGGCGGTCGGCCCGCGGGCCTACGGCGCCCTCATCGGGATGCCCACCGGGGTCGGCGGCTTCACCCTCGGCGGCCTGCACACCACGGTGGACGGCGCGGTGCTGCACGTGTCCGGCCGGCCGGTCCCGCGCCTGTACGCCGCGGGCCGGGCCGCGGCCGGCATCCACGGGGAGGGCTACGTCAGCGGGACGTCCCTCGGGGACGGGACCTTCTTCGGACGGCGCGCGGGCCGGGCCGCCGCCTCCGGACCGCTCGCCATAGTCCCAACCCGCGCCGTCAACCGGTACTGTTGGAGCCCGCGACCGTTCGGGAAAGCTCTCATGTCACTGTCAATGCCCGCCATCGTGGACAGGCTGCGCTCCGCTGGGTGCGTTTTCGCCGAGGAAGAGGCCGAGATTCTGCGCGCCCGCGCCGGCTCGGCGGACGAACTGGAGCTCATGGTCGCCCAGCGGGCGGAGGGCCTGCCGCTGGAGCAGGTCGTCGGCTGGGCCGAGTTTCACGGCCTGCGGATTCGTCGTGGACCCGGGCGTGTTCGTGCCGCGCCGCCGCAGCGAGTTCCTGGTGGACACGGCGATCGCGCTGCACTCCGCGCACGGTCGTGGTGGCATCATCGTGGATCTGTGCTGCGGGACCGGGGCGCTCGGCCTCGCGACCGCGGCGGCTCTTGCCCGGGACCGCCCTTCACGCGGCCGACCTTGACCCGGCGGCGGTCGCCTGCGCCCGGCGCAACGTGGAACCCGCCGGGCGGGCACGTCTACGAAGGTGACCTGCTCGCGGCGCTGCCGGTAACGCTCCGGGGCCAGGTGGACGTGCTGATCTGCAACGCCCCTTACGTGCCGACCGACGAGATCGCCTTCATGCCGCCGGAGGCCCGCGACCATGAGGCGCGGATGGCGCTGGACGGAGGCAGCGACGGGCTGGCGATCCTGCGCCGCGTTTGCGCGGAAACGCGGGCCTGGCTCGCGCCCGGCGGCTTCCTGATCGTGGAGACGAGCCAGCGGCAGGCACCGTCCATGGCGGCGGCGATGACCGAATCGGGCCTGGCCGCCGCGGTCCACGGCGACGACGAGCTAGGCTCGACCGTCGTGACCGGGACACGTGAGGCGCTGTGACGCCGAAGATCAGCGTCGGCCAGCGGCGGGCACGGCTCATGGCGCGGCACATGCTGCACGATCGCGCCGCGTCGGTGACCGAGGCCGCCGATGCCATGATCGCGCTGCACGCCACCGACCCCACGACCGTCTACCTGTCGGCCTGGGCGCGCACGCGATGCGCCGGCCTGGCCGAGGTGGACGCGGCGCTGTACGCGGAGCGCGGGATCGTCCGGATGCTGGGCATGCGGCGGACCATGTTCGTGGTCCCGGCCCCGCTGGCGGCCGTCGTGCAGCGGGCCTGCACCGATGACGTCGCGGCGCGGCTGCGGCGGGGGCTGGAGCGGGACCTGGCCAGGGGCGGGCCGGGCGGGATCAGCGCTATCGGCCAGGCCGACCCGGCGCCTGGCTGCGGGACGCGGGCGAGGGGGCGCTACGGGCGCTGGCGGCGCGGGGCAGCGCGTCGGGCGCGCAGCTCGCGGCGGACGAGCCGCGGCTGCGGACGCAGCTGGTCTACGCTCCGGATAAGGCGTACGGCGGCACGGGGAACATCACCAGCCGGCTGCTGATGCTGCTATCGGCCGAGGGGCTCATCGTGCGGGGCCACCGGCGGGGCGGCTGGTCCTCAGGCCAGTTCGAGTGGTTCCCGACGGAGGCCTGGCGGCCGGGACTGCACGCGGCTGCGCTTGACGCCGCCGCGGCCCGCACGGAGCTCGCGCGACGGTGGCTGCGCGCCTTCGGGCCCGCCACCGCCGCGGACTTGCAGTGGTGGGCCGGCTGGACGGCGGGCCAGGTGAAGGCGGCCCTGGCGACGCTGCCCGTCACCGAGGTGGACCTGGATGGCCAGCCAGGGCTGGCACTGGCGTCCGACATCGAGCTACTGCCGGCTGGCCCCGGTGCGCCGTGTGCCGCGCTGCTGCCCGCGCTGGACCCGACGCCCATGGGATGGCAGTCGCGACAGTGGTTCCTGGGACCGCACGGGCCGGTGCTGTTCGACCGCACCGGGAACATCGGCCCGACCGTCTGGTGGGAGGGCCGGGTCGTCGGCGGCTGGGCGCAACGCCCGTCGGGCGAGGTCGTGTTCCGGCTGCTGGAGGATGCCGGGTCGGCCGCGGCGGCCGCTATCGCGGCCGAAGCCGCCCGCCTGGAGTCCTGGCTGGGCGAGTCGCGCGTCACGCCCCGCTTCCGCACTCCGCTCGAGCGGGAGCTGAGCGCCTAGGTGATGGTCTAGCGCAGCTCCCAGACCGGGCCGCCCGGGGTGTCGGTGACCTGGACGTTCAGCGCGTCGAGTGCGCAGCGGATCTCGTCGGCGCGGGCCCAGTTCTTCTCCTTGCGGGCCTGGGTGCGCTCCTCGATCAGGCGCTCGATCTCCTCCACCTGGTCAGCCGGGAGGTCGTCGACCGACGCGCGGCCCTCGACCTCGCGCAGTTCCAGCGAGCCGAGCCGCAGTCCGAGCAGGGCGTCGGCCACCGCGGCGACCAGCCGCTGCCCCGACTCGCTCAGCCCCGGGTCACGCAGGGACTCCTGGAGCGCCGCGAGGATCTTCGGGGTGGCCAGGTCGGCGGAGATCGCCGCGTCGATCTGGTCGATGTAGGACTTCGTCGCGGGGTCGTCGGCCGCCAGCGCCTCCGCGTCGGCCAGCGTCTCCACCAGCGGCAACGGCCGCAGGGACGCCACCCGCGCGACCAGCCGCCGCAGCGTCGCCTGCGCGGCCTCGACGCCGGCCGGGGTGAAGTCAAGCTGCGAGCGGTAGTGCCCGCCGAGCAGGAACAGCCGGTAGGCCATCGGGTGCTGGCCCGCCGCGACCAGGTCGGCCAGCCGGGGCGTCGGCCCGGAGGACTTGGCCATCTTCGCCGAGTCCGATCAGCAGCCACTCGTTGTGCAGCCAGTAGCGCACCCACGGCTCGCCGTCGCCCAGGTAGGCCTCGCTCTGGGCGATCTCGTTAACATGGTGCAGCTCCCGGTGGTCAACGCCGCCGGTGTGAATGTCGAAATGCGCGCCGAGGAGCGCCATCGACATGACCGAGCACTCCAGGTGCCAGCCCGGCGCGCCCCAGCCCCACGGCGACTCCCAGCGCATGACGCGCCGCTTGCCCGGCTCCTCGCTGCGCCACAGCGCGAAGTCGCTTTTGTTCCTGCGGCCCTCGACGTGCTCGACCCTGGATCCCTCGCGCTGCCCGGCGATGTCCATCAGCGCGAGCGTCCCGTAGCCGGGCGACTTGGACGTGTCGAAGTACAGGCCGGACGGCAGCAGGTACGTGTACCCCAGCGACTCCAACTGGGCGGCGAAGTCGATCATCTGCGGCACGTAGGCCGACGCCCGCGGGTTCTCGTCCGCCGGCAGCACGTTCAGGGACGCCATGTCCTCGAAGAACGCGTCCGTATAGCGGGCGGCGATCTCCTCGACCGAACGGAGCTCACGCGCCGCGGCGACCTCAAGCTTGTCCTCGCCGATGTCGGAATCGGCGACCGCGTGCCCCACGTCGGTGATGTTGACGACGTGCCGCACCGGGATGCCCTTCCAGCGCAGCGCCCGGCGGAGGGTATCGGCGAAGACGTACGGCCGCAGGTTGCCCAGGTGCGGGTAGGAGTAGACAGTCACCCCGCAGCTGTACAGGCCAACAGTGCTCCCGGACGGCGTGAAGTCCTCCAGGCGCCGCCCTAGTGAGTTGTATAGCCGCAGTTGCTGTCCGCTAGTCACCTGACCATGATATTGGGCCGTCTGGGGAACAAGCCGTCAACGGTACAACAGGTCGATCTCGTCCGCATAGCGCTCAGTGATGACCCGGCGGCGCTTCTTCAGCGTCGGGGTCAGCTCGCCGCTGTCCGACGTCCACTCGCGCGCCAGCACCGTGTACCGCCGGACCTGCTCGACGCGGGCCAGGTGCGAGTTGGCCTCCGCCACGGCCCGCTCGACCTCGGCGAGCACCTGCGGGCCGCTCGCCGCGTCGGCCCCGTCGATCCCCTGCTCCGCGGCCCACGCGCGGACCGCCTCCGGGTCCAGGACCAGCAGCGCGGTCACGTAGTTGCGCCGGTCACCGATCGCGCAGGCCTGCCCGATCAGCGGGTGCCGCTGAAGGTGGTACTCGATCAGCGCGGGCGAGATGTTCTTCCCGCCGGAGGTGATGATGAGCTCCTTCTTGCGGTCGGTGATCCGCAGGTAGCCGTCCTCATCGAGGACGCCGATGTCCCCGGTGTGCAGCCAGCCCTCGGAGTCCAGCGCCTCGGCGGTCCGTTCCTGGTCCTTGTAGTAGCCGGCCATGACGAGGGGACCGCGGATCAGGATCTCGCCGTCGTCGGCGATGCGCGCCTCCGCGCCGGGCAGGAGCGTCCCCACCGTCCCGACGCGCGCGCGGTCCGGCGCGGCGAGCGTGGCGGCATTGGACAGCTCGGTCATGCCCCAGCCCTCGGTAAGCGGCAGGCCGAGCGCGCGGAAGAACGCGATGATCTCCGGGTCCAGCGGGGCCGAGCCGCTGGAGGCGACGAGGCAGGCGTCCAGTCCCGGCCGGGCGAGGGTGGCCTTCTTGGCCTCGTCCGGCAGCGCCGCGACCGTCTGCGACGTCGCGTCGGGCAGGCCCTGCCGCGCCAGGCCGACCCGGATGGCGGTGTGCAGCTTCTCCCACACGCGCGGGATGCCGAAGAAGAGCGTCGGCCGGGTCCGCGCCGCGACCTCGAAGATCTTCAGCTGGTCGGGGCAGTAGACCACGGTGGCCGGGGTGGCCATGGGCCCCCAGTGGTCCACCGAGCGGCCGGTGACGTGCGCCATCGGCAGGTAGGAGATCAGCCGCTGCGCCCCGTCGGCGTCGCTGCGCCGCTCGGCGGGCAGCACCCGGTCCACGGCCACCTGGTAGCTACGGGCGTTGCGGTGCGTGATCATCACGCCCTTCGGCTGCCCGGTGGTGCCCGAGGTGTAGATCAGCGTGGCCAGGTCGCCGGAGCCGACCTGCCGCCACATCTCGTCGAACGCGCCGGGGTCGCGCTCCGCCGCCACGTGGCCACTCTCGAGCAGGT
This sequence comes from uncultured Actinomycetota bacterium, assembly GCA_963735415.1. GTDB lineage: Bacteria > Actinomycetota > Actinomycetes > Streptosporangiales > Streptosporangiaceae > Trebonia. The sequence goes on from CAVTLB010000018.1 coordinate 167,144, forward strand.
CCTCCCAGGTCGTGACGCCGTCCGCGGCACCCTCGATGAGGATGACCCGGCGCAGCCGTGGCAGCTGATCGCGGACGCTGAGCAGCTTCTCCAGGTATTCCCCGCCCTCGCCGCCCGGCGCGCCCTCGACGATGGCGACCGTCGCCTCGCAGTGCCCGGTGATGTAGGCGGCCTGCTCGGGGGCGAGCGTGTTGTACAGGAACACGGGAACGCCCCGCGCGTGCATCACGGCGTAGTCGGCGATCGTCGCCTCCGACCGGTTGCGTGACCAGATCACGGCGAACTCGCCCGGCTGGAACCCGGTCGCCGCCAGCCCCAGGGCGGCGTCCCGCACCCGCTCCCTGACCTCCCGGTAGGTCAGCGACCGCCAGCCATCGGGGGAAGTCCCCCCTGACGGCAGCTGCCAGCGGTGCGCCTCGGCGTCGCCGCAGGCCAGCGTCGTTTGCGCGTACACGCTCAGCAGAGTCGAGTCACCGACCTCGGCCAGAACGCTCGCCCGCTCCGCCGCTACATCTGCAGGGGTCCCCTGCCACTCCATCGTGGTCATGCCCGAATTATGCCGTCAAAGGCACAGCTCAGCCAGAGCGTCCTAGGGCAGACGGCGCGAGCAACCTCCCCGGTGGGTGCCCGCGCCGTCGCCCTGGTCCCCGCCACCCGTAGAGAGGACGACAGGCTCCCCCGAATACAGTGATTTTTCAACTACTTTTAGCGAGCGCGTGCTGGGGGCCAACCCACTGAAAGAGGGATATTCCATGAAGATCGCCCATTACCTGCGGCGGCGGGGCGGCCGCGCCGCGATGGCCGCGGGGGCCATCGCCATCGCTGGTTCCGCCGCTCTCGCGGGCACGGCCGCGTCCGCGAGCGCCGCGCCGTCCGGGACGGCGCCGGTCACGCTGCACCTGCGCCTCACGCCGATGCCCTCGGGCCAGCTCGTGCTCGGGACCGGCGGCGCCAGGCTCACCGGGTACGGCTTCACGCCCGGCTCCAGCCACGAGGTCGCCCTGTCGTTGCCGGGGAACGAGATTCCCCTCGGCACCGTGACCGCCAGCGCGACGGGCTCGGTGAACCGGTCGACGTCACCGTCCACGATCACCAGCGCCCTGGCCAGGCACGGGCAGAGCTCGTCATCCTCGACGGCGGGCGGGGCACCCCGGCCATCGCGCGGACCCCGGCGCTCACCGGGCTGGGCCGGTACCCGGTCCACGCCGTCGAGCCCGGGCGGGGCGACATCACGCCCGGCAGCGCCACCATCGTGTACAACCCCGGCGCGAAGACGATCTCCGTCACCGTCAGCGCCACCGGCCTCACCCCCGGCGCCCACGCCGCGCACATCCACGCCGGCAGCTGCCAGCAGCAGGGTGCCGTCGATCCACATGCTGACGGACTTCACCGCCAACTCCCGCGGCGTGATCTCGAACGAGACCCGCACCGTCACGGGCGTCACCGCGGCGCACCTGTCCGGAGGCTGGTACCTGAACCTGCACCAGGGCAACGCCAGCGACATCCTGAGCGACGGCCAGCCGACCATCAACTTCCGGCCGATTCTCTGCGCCAACATCTGAGCAAAGTGTCATGATTTGCGCAGAGGGGGGTGGCCGGGATGTGGGAACGGCTGGAGAAGCGCGAGATCGAGCGCCGGTCGCTGGCGGCCCCGTTCGGGACGCGGCCACGGACCGACCTGCCACCGGGCACCGACCTGATCCCCAAGATCGCGCACATCGTCGTCCTCATGCAGGAGAACCACTCCTACGACAACTACCTGGGCACCCTCCCCGGCCGCGGCGACGGCCTCCCGCTGGGGCCGGACGGCGCCCCTTCCGTCGTCAACGTCCTCCCGAACGGGCAGCGGGTAGCCGGCCGCCGCTTCACCTCGACCGTGCAGACGCCCGCGGACCCGACCCAGGCCTGGCACGCCAGCCACATGCAGTACGCCGACGGCGCCTGCGACGGGTTCGCCGCCAGCGTCTTCAGCACCGTCAAAGACGGCGACCCGGCCGTCCCCCTGGGTTACTGGACGGAAGAGGACCTGCCGTTTTACCACGGGCTCGCGAAGACGTTCCCGGTGGCCGACCGCTGGTTCTGCTCGTGCCTGGGCCCCACGTTCCCCAACCGCCGGTTCCTCATCAGCGGCACCGCCCACGGCCTCATCGACGACCTGCCCTGGGACATGGTCGACTACCCAGCGGCCGGGACCATCTTCGACTCGCTGACCACCCACGACATCTCGTGGGCCAACTACCACAGCGTGCACCCGGCGAGCGTGGTGCTCACGCGGTTCCTCGGCGCCGGCGGGCTGGTCGCGCTGCGCCGGCTGGCCCAGGTGGGCCGCTGGCTGCCCGGCGTCGCGAACGCGGTCCGCGGCAACAAGTCCTTCACCGCCGACCTGTACCCGCTTGGCCTCGCCCGCGCCATGCGGCACCTGCGCACCACCCAGCAGTTCTTCGCCGACGCCGCCGCCGGGACGCTGCCCGCCGTGTCGATCGTCGACCCGGACTTCAGCGCGTACTCCGAGGAGAACCCGCAGGACATCACGGCCGGCGAGGCGTTTTCCGCCGCGGTGGTAACCGCCGTCATGCATGGCCCCGGCTGGCCGGGCACGTTGCTGATCTGGTGCTACGACGAGCACGGCGGCTACTACGACCACGTGCCGCCGCCGGAGGCCCCCGCGCCGGACGACGTCCCGGCGCGTAACTGGCAACTCGACCTGCCGTCCTGGCTGCGATGGCTGGCGACCCGGGTCCCGTACATCCGCGGCGAGCTCGCGCGGCTGGTCAGCAAGGACGAGGGCGGGCACGCCTACGACCGGTTCGGGTTCCGCGTCCCGGCCGTGATCGTCTCCCCTTACGCGCGGCCGGACTTCGTGGATTCCACGGTCTACGACCACACGTCGGTGCTGCGCCTCATCGAGGAGAAGTGGAACCTCCCGCCGCTGACCCGCCGCGACGCGGCGGCCAGTGCGCCGCTGGCCGCCCTCGACCTCGACGGCGAGCCAGCGTTCCTGACTCCCCCGGTCCTCCCGGCCTCGGCCGGCGGCGAGTTCCTCCGGTAACTTTCAGCGAACGCTGGACTGAAACACCCCGACGGAATCCGCTGACCAGGCATTAGCAATCAGCGGGACACCGAGTGCGGCGCGACTGGGGCGGTGGGACACGGTCACGTACGACATGACCACCGGGGCGACCCGGCAGCAACCTCGACGTCGGCACGCTGGCCCGCGACCGGTCAGCGCGGCTACACCAAGAGCGCCTGGTACCTGATCGACGTCGAGGCCGACCCGTCCCGCGCGGGGCTACGTCCTACGCGGCTTGGCTGAGCCGCTGGCGCTCGGCTTTTATCTCGGCGTTGCTCAGGCAGATCCAGATGGCCTCGTGCAGGCTGAGCCGTTCCCCCGAGTAGGGCGGGACGATGGTGTGGTAGGCGACGTCGGCGTCGTGGCTGGTGGTGATGTCGCCATCGGCTTGCGGGAGCGGCGGGCTGTGCGGGATGAGGATGCCCTTGGGGGTGCGGAACTGGCCGCTGCCGGTGATGATGTAGCCCTTGTCGTGGACGAGCCTGTGGTGGCGCTTGCACAGGCTGGTCAGGTTGTCCAGGCTGGTCTGGCCGCCGTTGGACCAGTACCGGATGTGGTGCAGGTCTACCTTGCGGGACTGGCAGCCGGGGAAGCGGCAGCGGTGCCTGTCGCGCTCGAGCACGGCGCGCCGCAGCGCTGGCGGGGCCTTCCGGGTCCGGCGGCCGACGGCCAGGATGGCCCCGCTGGCGTCGTGGACCATCGTGGAGATGGTGGCGTTGCAGCCGATGTACCGCAGGGCCGACGGGCTGAGGGCGGGGCCGTCCTCGACGTGGCAGCGGTCCTGCCGCGCCGGGTGGGCGGCGGCCGCCGCCGGCTCCCGCGTTTCCGCGGAAACGCCCGCCGGCTCGTCCCCCGTGATCGCGGCGGCCCCGGCGTGGATGATGACCTGGTAGACGTCCGGGTTGTCAGCGGTGGCGATCTTGCCCTGCAGGAAGCTCGCGCAGACCTCCGTCAGCGCGTCCGCCAGGTCCTCCACCGGTACCCGGGCGGCCTCATCCCACGGCGGCCTGCCGCCGCCGTGCAGGTCGGTGCCGTTGTCCTCGTCCAGTTGCCGTAGTCGCTGGGCACGGGTCCCGTCGTGCCGTCGTGCGGGTGGTCTAGGTCGGCGCGGCTGGCGCGCAGCGCCTGCAGGACGACGGCGCCGTCCTCGGGCGGCAGGGTCGCGCTGACGGTGATGGTGCCGTCGTCGTTCACCCGCCAGGTGAGCCTGCGCTTGCGCTGCCGGGCGGCGTCCTGGCCACGGGAGACCTGACGGTGGGCCCGGGCGAACCGCTCCAGCTGCCCGGCGGTCATGCACTCGGCCATCTCCGCCAGGTCAGCCTCGGTCTCCGGGGTCGCGATCCGGGTCAGCGCCCGGACCTTGGCGTAGGAGAAACGGCCCGCCGCGAACTCACGCCGGATCACCGGCAGGCCCTTGATGGCCCGGGCGACGCGGACCTGCTCCCGGGCCGTGCCCGGGGCGACCTGGCACTTCCACGCCAGCCACGCCGCGCACGACGGCATCTCCCACTGCGCCCACCCCTCACGGGCATCGAAGTCGGCGACCAGCAGCAGGTACCGGCAGGTCGCCGCCGCCATGTGCCCCGCCAGCTCGCAGATCCGCGCCTCCAGGTGCTCCACCGGCATCGCCATCGGGTCATCGGTCTCGCACGCGATGCCGTTGATCGGCGTGACCGGCTTTTCGAGAACGGAAGCAGACGAACTGATCATGTATTCGACTTTAACCAGCAAGTACGACATTTCAGCCGACCGTGGCTTCGGGTATCGCCGGCGTCGCCTGCCGATCCGGCTCGCCGGGAGCCTGAGCCGAGCGGCGCCAGCATCGCGACCGCGCCCCACGCCACTCCCCACAGTCCGTTGTACCGGCCTCGCAGATGGGCCGGGGCCAGGTCGGCGGCGACACCAGGTCCGCGAGGAGCCATGACAGACATCCTGAAATGTCACGGCTGTCCCTCACCGGGGAACACCACCTCTTGAGGCGCTCTTCACGTCGTCTTAACCCACGCGCTGATGAGATCACCGTCATGCGAGACAGCTATCGAGACCGCTACGAGGACTCACCCGGGCAGACCCGGGAGGTCGGCTTGCGCCGGCTGGGCCGGCTGACCTGGCGCACCACTCAACTCGGGGCGCTGGCCACCGTGGGCTTCGCGATCGTATTCGCGCGGACCGCGCAGCCACCTGCTGCCGACGTCGCGACCGTAACGCCGACACAGGCCGCGACGGCGACCGCCACGGCGACGCACGCCCGTAGGGCACCCCACGAAGAAGCCGCGGGCCAGCGCGAGCGCGCACCCCGCCTCGACGTCAACGACGGGGTCGTCGGCTGGCCAGCCAACCACCTCGGCCGGCCAGCCAACGCCGCAGCCCACCACGCAGGCGCCCGCGCCGAAGCCTAGCCCGACCCTGGCGCCGCCCACCACCACGCCGACAGCCGCGCCGTCCACCTCCGCTCCCGCGCCGACCGCCACGAGCACCACGCACGCAGGGGGCTGATGCCGACGACCACCTATGGCCAGCACACCGTGAACGCGCTCGGGACGTTCGCCACGCTGCTCGTCGCGGACCCCGCCGCCCTCGGTACCGGCCGCGACCTGCTCGCCGCGGAGCTGGCGGCCATCGACGCCGCCTGCTCCCGGTTCCGCCCGGATTCCGAGTTGAGCCGCGCGTGCGCCGCGGGCGGGCACCCGGTTCCGGTCAGCCCGCTGTTCGCCGAAGCCCTGTCGGTGGCCCTGACGGCCGCCGAGCTTACCGACGGGGACGTCGACCCCACCTGCGGGCAGGCGCTGGCCCGCCTCGGCTACGACCGGGACTTCGCGTCGGCCAGGCAGGACACCAGCTTCCCCGTGCCAGCCGCCCGTGCCCGGAGGCGGCTGGCGCGGGATCCTTCTCGACACCGCCCGCCAGGAGGTGACGGTTCCCGACGGGTGCTCCTCGACCTCGGGGCGACCGCCAAGGCGCTGGCCGCGGACCGGGCGGCGGCCGCGATCGCGGCCGCCATCGGCTGCGGCGTCCTCGTCAACCTGGGCGGCGACATCAGCGTGGCCGGCCAGCCACCCGAGGGCGGGTGGCTGGTCGGCGTCGCGGATGACGCGACCTTCGATACGACGACCACGACGCGTCCGGACCAGTCAGGTGATCGTGATCAGGGACGGCGGGCTCGCTACGTCCAGCGTGCTCGGCCGCGCGTGGCAGCGGGGCGGCACCCAACTGCACCACATCATCGATCCGCGCACCGGGATGCCCGCGAGCTCCTGCTGGCGCACCGTCAGCGTCGCGGCGGGAAGCTGCGTCGACGCGAACATCGCGAGCACCGCCGCGATCGTGCGCGGCGAGCGCGCGGTGGCCTGGCTGGAGCGGCTCTGCCTTCCGGCCCGGCTCGTCCGGCCCGACGGCAGCGCCGTCACGGTCGCGGACTGGCCCGCCCCGGAGCTAGCGGAAAACACGGCACGAAACATAGGAAATAGGCGGAAATGCATGAACGTCAACCTGCAGGGCCCGGGGCTGTGGTACGTCACGCGGGCGACCGGGCTGGTCTCCCTGGTACTGCTGACCTTGTCGCGTGGTCCTCGGGCTGCTCGTGGCGGGCCGGTTCACCAGCGAGCGCTGGCCGCGGTTCCTCACCCTGGGCCTGCACCGCAACGTGTCCCTGCTCGTCCTGGTGTTCCTGACGCTGCACATCGGCGCCACCGTGCTGGACAGCTACACGTCGATATCGCTGGCCGCCGCGTTCGTCCCGTTCGCGTCCGCCTACAAGCCGGTGTGGCTGTCCCTCGGCGCGATCGCGCTCGACCTGCTCATCGCGCTCGTCGTCACCAGCCTTGTCCGCGGCCGGCTGGGATACCGGACCTGGCGCCGGCTGCACTGGCTGGCCTACGCCTGCTGGCCGGTGGCCGTCGCGCACGGCCTGGGCATCGGCACGGACCGGTCGGTCACCTGGGTCATCGCGCTGACGCTGGCCTGCGTGGTCTGCGTCGGCGCCGTGGCCACCTGGCGAGTCGTCACCATCGGAGCACGGTGAACACCGCGACACTCGACCCGTCGCGCGATCCCGCGCCTGCTGGCGGGCTTGTCCTATTACGGCCCGGCCGACCTGGCCGACCACTACCGGCAGTACGGCCCGCTCCCCGCCGTGCGACGGCGGTTCATCGACGTGGTGGACGCCTCCGGCCTGACCGGCCGGGGCGGCGCGGGATTCCCGACCGGGCGCAAGATGCGCATCGTCGCCGACGCGCGCGGCGGCAAGGTGGTGGTGGCCAACGGCTGTGAGGGGGAACCTGCCTCGAGCAAGGACCGGCTGCTGCTCACCATGCTGCCGCACCTTGTCCTCGACGGGATCGTGACGGCGGCCATGGCGATCGGCGCCAAGGACGCGTACCTGTGCGTGCACGACCACGAGGCCGACCTGCTCGACAGCCTGGACGACGCGGTCGCCGAGCGGAACGACCCGGTCCCGATCCGGGTGACCGGCGTTCCCGGACGGTACGTCGCCAGCGAGCAGTCAGCGATCGTGCAGTACCTGAACGGCGGCCCCGCCAAGCCGACGTTCTCGCCGCCGCGGCCGCAGGAACGCGGCGTCCGCGGCCTGCCGACGCTGGTGAACAACGTCGAGACGCTCGCCCACCTGGCGCTGATCGCCCGGTACGGCGACCGCTGGTTCCGGTCCGCCGGGCTTCCCGCCGCGCCGGGCTCGATGCTGGTCACGGTGAGCGGGGCGGTCTGCCGACCGGGCGTCTACGAGATCGAGCTCGGCACCCCGATCGGGGAGGTGGTGGCGCGCGCGGGCGGTCCCGCCGAGCGACCGCAGGCGCTGCTGGTCGGCGGTTACTTCGGCGCCTGGCTCCCGGCCGACGTGGCCTGGCCGGTGCCGATGACGCACGCGGCGCTGAAGGCGGCGGGCGGCGCGCTTGGCGCGGGCATGGTGATCGCGCTTCCCGCGTCCTCCTGCCTGATCGCCGAGACCGCGCGGGTCGTCCGCTACCTGGCCGACGAGGGGGCCGGGCAGTGCGGGCCGTGCGTGTTCGGGCTGCCCGCCCTCGCCGACGCCATGACCGACCTCGCCTTCCACGGCGGCCGGGGCCGGCTCCTGGGCCAGCTCGCGACGCTGATTCCGCTCGTCGAGCGGCGCGGGGCGTGCAAGCACCCGGACGGAGTCACCCAGCTGATCCGCAGCGCGCTGCGCGCGGCGGCCGAGGACGCGCGACGGCATGATCAGGCTGGCCCGTGCCGGGGCGTCGTCCGCGAGCCGCTGCTGCCCCTGCCAGGAGGAGGACCGATGAGGCTGCGCGTCAACCCGATCACCTGCAAGGGCCACGGCATGTGCGCCGAACTGCTGCCGGAGCTCATCACGCTGGACCCGTGGGGCTACCCGATGCTCACCGCCGACGAGGTACCGCGCGCGCTCGCGGCCCACGCCAGGCGCGCCGCCGACGCCTGCCCGACACTGGCACTGCTGACCGACGATTCAGTCGTCGCCACCGTTGCGGGTCGTACCACGTGGCGGACGGCACGCCGGCTGAGCACGACACCACCATCGTCACCCGGCCGGCGCCGGAGTCGAACGTCACCCGGGCTGTGGCGGCCGGGCCGCGGGAGACGTCATCGACCTCGTAGCCCTGCAGCGGTGACCAGGAGATCAGGTACGCGCCCGCGGCCTGGCAGGAGGCCACCACCTCGCCGCCCGGTGACGTGAGCACGGTGCCGCCAGGCGACGCCGGGCGGTGCCGCGGACGTCGGCACGGGGGACGGCCCGGGCGGACGCTGAGGTGATCACGGGGGACGGGGCCGGGGTGGCCCGCGTGCTGGACGGCGGCCCGCTCACCGTCACGGCCGGGGTGCCGACGGGTGAGGCGGACCGCGGTGCCCGCGCGGCCTCGCTCGCGAGCTCCCTGTTCACCGCGTCCTGGGTCAGCAGCTGCCCCGAGCTGCTCGTGATGCCCTGGCCGAGCAGCGAGACCGCCAGCAGGCTCCCGGCGGTAGCGGTCGCAGCCCCGAGCAGCCAGGCTGCTGTGCCGAAGAGGATACGGCTGTGCATGCTACAGCGTCGCACGGTCAGTGATAAGCGCAGGTTAAGGTGACGATAACTAAATCACCGCTGACCGCCCCTGTAGTGCGCAAACGGGATAACTTCGGTCCCGTGGCACAGCTCCTGCTGGTGGAAGACGACGCGGCGATCCGCGGCGCGCTGATCCGGGCGCTCACCGAGTACGGGCACGCGGTGACCTCCACGGCCAGCGCCATGACCGCGCTGCGTCACGTCCTCGACACCCCGCCGGACCTCATCCTGCTGGACCTTGGGCTGCCCGATCTCGGCGGCTACGAGGCGCTGCGGATGATGCGCGCGGTGAGCGCCGTGCCTGTGGTCGTCGTCACCGCGCACGATGACGAGCGGGAGATCATCCGGGTGCTCGACGCCGGCGCGGACGACTACGTGGTCAAGCCGTTTGGCGTTGGCCAGATCGAGGCGAGGATCAGGGCCGTGCTGCGCCGCGGCGGCCAGGAGGGCCGGAAGGCCGCCGGTCCGCTTGAGGCGGGCGGCCTGCGGCTCGACCCGGACGCGCACGAGGCGACGCTGGACGGGATACCGCTGGACCTGAGCCGCAGGGAGTTCGACCTGCTGCACTACCTGACCCTGCACGCGGGCCAGGTGGTCACCCGCCGTGACCTGCTCACGCACGTCTGGCAGATGCCTTACGGCGGCGCGGACAAGACGGTGGACGTGCACATCTCGTGGCTGCGCCGCAAGCTCGGCGAGACCGCCCAGCGCCCCAGGTACCTGCACACGGTGCGCGGGGTCGGGGTCAAGCTGCTGCCGCCCGGATGAGACTCCGGATAGTCGCGCTCGTGGTGGCCACGACGTCGCTGGTGCTCGTCTCCTTCCTGCTGCCGCTCGCGCTGGTGCTTCGCACGCTCGCCGCCGACCACGCGATCTCCAACGCCACTGTCGAGGCCCAGTCAGTGGCCCCGCTGGTCACCGCCATGAGCGGCCGCAACCTGCAGCTCGCGGTGGCGGAGGTCAACGCCACCAGCAGCGCGCCGGTCACGATCTTCCTCCCGGACGGGCACGAAGCGGGCGTCCCGGCGCCAAGGTCGCCGAGCGTCTTGCTCGCGCTGCGGGAAAGGAAGTCATTCAGCACGTCGGTGCCTGGCGGGGTCGAGGTCCTCGTGACGGTGGACGGGCTGTACCGGCGGGACCGCGGTGATCCGCTCCTTCGTCCCGGACGCGGTGCTGCGGCATGGCGTCACCCGGGCGTGGCTGCTGCTGCTCGGCATCGGGACGTTCCTGCTGCTGCTCAGCGTGGCCGTCGCCGATCAACTGGCCCGGTCGCTGGTCCGGCCGCTGACCGGGCTGGCGCTGGTGGCGGACCGCCTGGCCAGCGGCGACCTGTCGGCACGGGCGGCGATCGCCGGCCCGCCGGAGGTCCGCCGGGCCGGCCACGGCCTGAACCGGCTGGCGACCCGCATCGACGACCTGCTGGCGCACGAACGGGAGAGCGTCGCCGACCTGTCGCACCGGCTGCGCACGCCGCTGACCGCGCTGCGCATCGACGCCGAGTCGCTGCGGGACGCCCGGCTTCTCGACGACGTCGCCGCGATGGAGCGCACGGTCAGCGAGATCATCCACGAGACGCGGCGGCAGCGCGGCGGCCAGCCGCGGCCGGGCCAGTGCGACGCGGCCGCGGTGATCGCCGAGCGGGCCGCGTTCTGGCGTCCGCTCGCCGAGGACCAGGACCGCCTGATGAGCGTCCAGGTGGCCTCCGGGCTGACATCGTACGGAGTTTCCCGCGAGGACCTCGCGGCCTGCGCCGACGTCCTGCTGGAGAACGTGTTCACGCATACCCCTGAAGGCGTGGCGCTCACGGTCCGGCTCAGCCACCGGGCAGGCGGCGGCGCGTGGCTGGTCGTGGCGGACGACGGGCCAGGCTTCCCGCCGGGCGGCCCGGTCCGGCGCGGCCTGTCCGGCGGCGGCTCTACCGGCCTTGGCCTGGACATTGCCCGGCGCGTGACCGAGGCGTCGGGCGGGACCATGACGGTCGGCCGCTCGGCGGCTGGCGGCGGGTCCGTCACCTTGGGCCTCGGTCCGCCGACCGGATTGGCGGCGAAACGGCGGCACCGCCGTGCGGGCTTGCTGCGCCGCTGAGCCAACGCGACAGTTACCCGAGGAGGAATTCGGCGCAGCGCTCGCCGATCATATTGGTGTCCGGGCCGCCCGCCTCGACGATGACGTGGTCGAACTCGCCGCGGAGGCGAGAAGGAATCATGCGCGGCCACAGAGTTTCGGGGACGGGGTCAGAGCTTGCGCATGACGGTGACGACCTTGCCGATGATCGTCGCCCCGTCGCCGAGGATCGGATCATAGGCCGGGTTCTGCGGCATCAGCCAGACGTGGCCGTCGAGCCGCTTCAGCGTCTTGACCGTGACCTCGCCGTCGGAGGACGTGTCACTGCGGAGCATGGCGGCGACAATGTCGCCATTGCTGACGTCCGTCTCCCGGCGGACCACCACCAGGTCCCCGTCGGTGATCGCGGCGTTAATCATCGAGTCGCCGCTCACCCGCAGCATGATGAGGTCCCCCTTGCCGACGAGCTGCTCGGGCAGCGAGATGACGTCCTCGGCGTCCTCCCGGGTGAGGCTGGGCGCGAAGATCGGGCCGCCGGCCGCGATCTTCCACATGAGCGGGACCTCGACGTATCCCGGCCCGGGGGCCGGCGTCTGGACCACCGTGGTCCTGGACCGCTTCGCCGCGCTGCGCAGGTATCCCTTCTTCTTCAGCTCCGCTACCTGGTAGGCGACGCTTGACGGGCTGGACAGCCCGACCTGCTCGCCGATCTCCCGGTAGCTTGGCGCGTAGCCGTTGGACCGGACGGATTCCTTGATGATCCGCATGATCTCGTGCTGGCGCCTGGTCAGGCCGTCATCGAGGTACGCGTCCTGTTCCAGGCACTGGTCGTCCAGGTCGGGCAGTCCGGAACGCTCCATCATTAGCCCTCCAGTTCGATGGACACCGTTCCGGTAGTCTAGCCGTCAGCCCTTGGCTTATCAAACGCTTCTTCGATTATCCGCGCCAGCGGAGGTAGGCGATGGCGACCAGGTAGGTCACCCCGGCGATCATGCCGAGCCATTGGTACGGCTCGCCGTCGTGGCCCTGGGCGATCTCGACCAGCCAGCTGACGATGACCGCGAGGATGAGCACCTGTCCCGTCATGGCGGTCGCCCGCACGTCCATCTGGGCGAATCGCTCGTCGCGGCCGTCCCCGCGCAGGCCGCGGACCGTCTCGCTCCCGCTGGCCAGGGTGACGACCAGGCCGAAGGCGGCCATGACGGCCAGCCCGGTCAGGCCGAGGGCGACCTGCCCGCCAAGCGAGCCCGCCAGGGCCACGACACCGCCAAGAACCAGGCACGACACCAGCACCAGCCACCGGGACCTGGCGAGCCACTGGCAGCTAGCCTTGATCATCGAACATCTCCTCTACCGTGACCCCGAAGTACCGGGCAAGGGACAGCGCTAGCGGCAGGGAAGGGGTGTAGCGCTCGTTCTCGATCGAGTTGATCGTCTGCCGCGACACCCCCATCGCCTCCGCTAGCTCCCCTTGAGCCATCCCCTTCTCCATGCGCAACGCGCGGACCTGATTCTTCATCCCGCCGCGCGGCTGGCGACTACCAGGACCGCGAGTCCCGCCAGGAGTCGCAGCCATGTCCTTCCCGACTTCACCTTCATCGCCGGCCTCCCATCCTTGTCAAGTTCCCTTGTCATGACAAGCATGCTTTACATGAGGCGGCATTGTCAAGGGGCGGCGGCACGTGCCGCCGCCCCTCGCCTTCGCCTGTCGCCGCTAGCGCCAGCGCCGCCGCGGGGCAGGGTCATCGGGCATGTCGATGGGCTCGGTGAACCCGGCGCCGGGCTGGCCGGGCACGTAGTCGACATCTCCTGGCTGAACGTACTGGTCGCGCTGCACGATCCGCTCGCGCCGGCGCACCTGGCCCGACGGGGGCAGCAGGCGGCGGATCGCCCTGGCCCCCACCGCGGAAAGCAGCGACGCGATGGCCACGCCGAGGGCCAGGTCGACGACCGCCGTGGCGGCCTTCTGGCTGATCGGCGCGGACGTGCTGAAGGGGTAGACCACCGCCGCCAGCGTGGCCAGCGCCATGATCCAGCCGAAGAACATGCTGGGCTGCGGCGTCCCGAGGATGAGCAGGTAGAGCAAGCCAGCCGCGACCAGGGCCACGCACGCCGCCAGCAGCACGTACACGCCTGTCGAGGCGTTGCCCCACGCGCCGTCGCCGGCCGGGGCCAGGATCGGTATGCGCAGCGTCCACCGGCAGATGAGGATGCCGACCAGGGCGATGAGCGCGGCGACGACCGCGGTTGCCGCGCCGCCCGCCCAGAACTGGCGGGCGTCGGGCCGGACGCGAGCCGGACCCACCTCAGTTGGCGATTCTGGATAGGTCATCATGTGCTCCTCAGAGGTTGAAGCTTGGAGCACCGGCTACCCGGAGAACCAGGGTGAAAACTGCGCGGGGGCGCCGTCTTTCTACCGGGCGGTCCACGTCGCCGGGAAAGGGGCTGGCCGGAGCTTTGGGCCTCATAGCTCGTGTGTGCAGGCCTGCGACGGGCAGCTACGGGAATGCTGATACGACAGCGACCGATGCAGTAGGGAGAAGCCAATGCCTGAATTGCCCGCAAGCCACGCTGACCTGTTCGAGAAGCCGACCTTCGCGCACCTGGCCACGGTGCGCCCGGATGGCTCGCCGCAAAGCAGCGTCATGTGGTTCGCCTGGGACGGGTCGCGGATCCTCATGACGCATACCCGCACGCGGCAGAAGTTCGCCAACCTGGCCCTGGAGCCTCGGGTCGCGCTGTCCATCGCCGACCCCGACGACCAGTACCGGTTCGTTGAGGTCCGGGGCACGGTGGAGAGCATCGAGGACGACCAGGGCGCGGACTTCTACCGGTCCCTGCAGCGCCGCTACGGCATGGACTACCCGATCCGCGACGCCGACGTCCGGGTGATCATCACGATCCGCCCCGACCGCTTCGTGGCCGTCCGCAATGGGATGGTCGTCGGCCGGGAGACCTGTGCCCTGGCACGATCACACCTGGCCCACGTACTCCCACACGCAGAAGACGGTTTTTCCGGAGCTGCACCTTCGCGACGAGCTGGTACCCGCTCGTCGCGGACAGGTCAAGAGCTATCGCATAGTCCATCGCCAGCGTCTGGTTGAAGCTGAGGACCACCACCGAGAAGTAGTGCCGCGCGATCGCCTGCTGGTAGTACTCCGGATTGCCGTTCTGGGTGCTCGACCACTGCCGCCAGGTCGTGTTCGGCAGGTAGTACTGAAGAACATCGGTGGTCTCCACGAGAAAGTGCCCGCCGTGGGTGGTCATCGGCCGGACGACCTTGACGAGCCCGGTCACGTCCGGCCAGTCGATCATGGCGTGCGCCTGGGCTATGCCCACCGAGGTGACGGGGATCAGGGCGGCCAGCGGCACCGCCAGGACGGCCCGCCTCCGGGACAGGCGGGACAGGCTGCTCAGCAGGTAGCCGGCCGCGATGGCGGCGAACCAGGCGCCGAAGTCGACGTGCTTGTTCAGCGATGTCGTGGTCTGAAGGCGTGCCTGGTCAGCTGGTGCCAGCAGCGCCGAGAGCGCGAGCACGGCCAGGAGCAGTGCCCGCGGCCACTGCCGGCGCAGCGCGCAGACGACGGCCGCGACGACGGCCGGGACCATCACGACGGCGGTCCACGACCACGCGTCCGCCAGGACCAGTGCGGCGCTATCGGTTCCGTGCACGCGCCCGGTCGTGGTCAGGCTGATCCCGGTCAGATAGCCGGGCCCGCCGAGTGCGAGCAGCACGGCCAGGACCGCTATCACGACGCCAGCGAGGAAGGCCGCCCGCCGGAGCGCTGCCTTCGGCCCGGCGTCCGGCCACGAGCTCAGGAAGGTGACGCAGAGCACCGTGGGGTCATAGAGAGTTGTCGCGTACTTCGTCGCGTTGGCCAGCGCCAGGACAATCCCCGCGGCGATTATCCGCCGCATCGCGTGCTGACTGCCCCGGGCTCCGGCGGCACACCAGGTCGCCGCGGCGAGGAGCAGCAACGCCGGGGCGTCGTAGGTCGCGAACGAGCCCAGGTGCAACGTCGGCGCGAGGACGGCGAACAGCGCGGCGGCGAAGAAGGCGGCGCGCTTGTCCGCCAGCAACCGGGTCGCCGTGCCCCAGACGAAGGACGTCACGCCGAGCATGCAGACCAGGGACAGCAGCCGCGCCGCGGCCAGTCCCCCGAGGCTATCGGCGATGGCTCCGATCGGGGGGTAGAGGACAGGAGCGCCGGAAAACCAGGTCTGGTACGGCAGAATCTGGATGCCGTGCAACCAGTGCGCCCACTCAAGGTGCCCGGCCGACAGGTACAGCGCCTCGTCTCCGAACGCGGTGCTGCCCCGCACCATGCTGGCCGAGAGCGCCGCCTGGACGGCCAGCACCGCGAGCAGCGGCCATGGCACCCGCACCGCTCGCGCTATTGACACCCACCGAGGTTAGGCACGTTCCGCGACCATACTTGCCCATTTTGAACGTCTTTTCAGCCAATCGTGATGGTGGCGGGGTCATCGCAGGCATCCCTTCAGCCTGATGATGCGCTCAAGCTGCTCGCGCTGCGATTCCAGGCTCGTGGTCGCGATCCGCACCGCCAGGTGCCGGGCCCCGCCGCCACATAGCCGCGCAGTCTCTCCGCCACCACCTCCGCGGGTCCCGCTGCCAGCGCCTGGATCTTCTCCAGCTGCTCTAGCGGCATCCCGTAGCTCGCCTCGGCAAAGGTAGCGAGCAACTCACGGCCTCGCTCGACGGTGTCCGCCACCACCACGGACACGAAGAACGCGGGTGTCACCGCGGCCGGGTCGCGGCCTGCCTCGACGGCTGCGGCGCGTACTACGGCCAGCCCGTCCGCGTAGTCATCCGTCAACGGCGGATAAGGCATCCACCCGTCGTAGAGCCGTCCGGTCCGCCGCAGCGCCGACTGCGACGCGCCGCCCAGCCACACCGGCGGCCCGCCGGACCTGAACGGGGCAATCACCGGCGGCAACTGCCCGAGGTGCAGCAGCGACCCGTCGAACGATCCGCCACCTCGCGGGGCGGCCCACATCTGCCGCCACAGCGCGACAGTATCGTCCAGCCGGGCAAACCGCCGCTGCCACGGCACGTCCGACAGCACGTACTGTGGCGCTCCCAGCCGACCGGGGAACCCGGCGCCCACGGTCAGCACCAGCCGGCCGCGGGACAACACGTCGATTGAGGCGAGTGCCTGCGCCGCCTGGACCGGCCGCCGCAGCGCTGGGATCAGCGCTGCCGTGCCGAGCGTCACCCGGCTGGTCAGCGGGGCCACCGCCGCCAGCATCGTCAGGGCCTCGATCCGCTGCGTGAGCAGGGAGTCGTTCACCCATACCGACGAGTACTCAAGCTCCTCCGCCCGCACCGCGAAATCCAGCAGCTCACGCGGGTCCGCTTGCGGACCCCATTGCGCTGTCCCGATCGGGATCAGCACCCCGAGCTCGATGTCATCCATGCGAGCCATCCTGCGAGCCACCGCCCAGCCGGGCAATTCCTGGCAGGGAATCGCGCGGGCGTGCCCGGACCGGCTACAACTGGAAGGCGTGGACTTCCCCGCAGCGCTTAAGGAACGCCGTGCCTCCCGCCGGCTCAGCCAGCTCGAGCTGGCGCTGCGGGCGGGAACTACTCAGCGGCACCTGAGCTTTATCGAGAGCGGCCGTTCGGTGCCGGGCCGTGAGATGGTCATCCGGCTCACCGAGTCGCTCAGCCTGCCGCTCCGTGAACGCAACGAACTGCTACTCAAGGCCGGCTACGCGCCCGCCTATCCCGAAACTCCGCTCGACAGCCCCGAGTTGGCCCCCGTCCTGGGCACGCTCACGCACATCCTCGACGCGCACATGCCCTACCCCGCAATCATCATCGACCGGCACGGCGAGATCATCTCCGCCAACGCGGGGCGGCAACTCCTGACCGCTGGGTGCGCTGAGCACCTGCACGCGAACGCCTACCGGCTCGCCCTGCACCCGGACGGCATGGCGCCGCGAATCGCCAACTTCACCGAGTGGGCCTGGCACGTGCTCAACGGCATGGCGGCCGAACTCGCCCGCAACCCAGACGAGCAGCTGGCCGAGTTGCACGCCGAGCTCCGCCAGTACGTACCGCCGGCCCGCGTCATGCCAGGTCACCTGGGCTTCGCCGTCCCCCTCGAGTTGCGCACGCCACACGGCGAACTGCGCCTGATGACCACCATCACCAGCTTCGCCACCGCGGTGGACGTCACGATATCCGAGCTGAAACTGGAGGCTTTCCTTCCCGCCGACCTCGCCACCGCCGCCACGCTGACCCGGACGAGCTGGATGCCGTCTTCGCCGGTGAGACAGCGTCAAGGGAGCAGTTCGACCCGGACAGAGGGGTAGCGAGCGGGCATCTTACGGTCGAGGGTTGTGAGCGTGGCGTCATGACGTGCGCCTCCTTGGCGAACCAGTCCGCCGCGATTGTTAGCAGCATGGCCGATGGTCGCCGAGCCGGTTGGATAGGTGGCTGCACGTTTCCGCGGAAACGCCGGGTGCCACGATGTGCAGCGCGGCCCCGTAGCACCGGAGCGGGTAGGCGATGACCGCTACGGGACGGCCCGACAGCGTCTCAGCCGAACAGCATCAGGTCGAGCAGGGCATCGACGCGGTCAGGGGCCAGGTCTGTGCATGACTCGGCGGCTGTCAGCCCCAGGCTGGAGGCCAGCACGCCGCCGGGCACATGGTTGACGTCGACCAGCCCGCCATCGTCGTACTCGTGCGGTATGTCCGGCCTGCCGATTCCCAGCTCGCGGGCGAGCGCCGGATTGCTGTCGGCAAGCTCGCGCGCCTGCTGCCTGCTGCGCATCCGGGCCGGAACGCGACGAACGCGTGCACGGCCGCCACGCCTGCCACCACGATGACCAGGGTGCCGGCCACCACCGATATCGCGTCGTCCGGGCCGGCGACGGACATCAGGATCATCGTGACGATGACAGCCGCTAGGTACCCGGCGGCCACTGCCCAGTCGCGTGGGCGGCGCCTGGCGAGCGCGACCCGCAGGAACGGCGCGAATGAGAGCACGGAAAACGACCAGACCGGCACAGAGGCCCAGGCAAGCTGCCCGAGACGGCCCGGCAGGCCTGATTGCGGGTCTGCCCGCACGCGCGGACCCATGCTCCTCAGGGCCTGATCATGGCGACCCGCCGCGGGAGCCGTGGACGCCGCGCTCGGCCCCGCGGCACTAGTCAGGCGCGAAGACCGTGTCGTCATGGCTGCCTCCAGGAAGTAGGGGCTGAGCGCGGCCAGGCACTCACCTCCACTCTCGCCCGATCACGGCGGGGCGCAACGGGCCATTGGCCCGTCAAGCAGCGCCGGACGTCACCGGGTTCGCCTGGATCACCCATCACCGCCTGTACGGGCGGACAGGTGGGAACCCGTCGCGGTATCCACGCCGTCGCTGACCAGTTCCGGCCCTGATTCCGGGTGCACGATCCGTTGCAACTCGGCCGCCGGCGCGCCCTTCCTGCCGCGTGACCGGATCCAGGTTCCAAGTTAGGCACGACATCAGCTCGCGCCGCCGCGCACGCCCGGACCCCTGCAGGCCCGGGCGTGCGGCGTTTCAGCTGACGCGATACCGCTAGCTGCAGCCGCTGGTGGAGCCGCAGCCCTCGCATACGTAGCAGCTTCCGGCCGGGCGCATCTTCGTGCCGCAGGTGAGGCACAGCGGGGCGTCGGCCGTGCGGCCCTGCTGGAACTCGATCAGCTCGGCCGTGCTGTGCGGGCCGCCGGCCTTGCCGGCGTTGCCGCCATTGCCTTGACCGCCTGGTCGCGCGCCACCTTGGGCGGCCCGGCCTGCGCTGGCACGGCGGGCGGTACCGGACCGGTTGCCGACGCGGGACTGACGACAGTCCGTTCGGAGGGTGCCTGGACTCCCGCGGACTGCCGGAGGTCGATGGGGTCGACCTCCTCGCCCAGCGTCGCCGGGTCCTGGCCGGCCAGCTGGGCGGCGCGCTCGGCGGCGGACAGGATGCCGAGGCTCGGAGCGCTGGTCATAGGGCAGGTGGTCGAGCGCCAGGCGGCGGAAGATGTAGTCCATCACCGAGGTCGCGATGCGGATGTCCGGGTCGTCGGTCATGCCGGCCGGCTCGAACCGCAAGTTGGTGAACTTGGCGACGTAGGACTCCAGCGGGATGCCGTACTGCAGGCCGACCGAGATCGACAGCGAGAACGCGTCCATCACGCCCGCCAGGGTCGAGCCCTGCTTGCCGAGCTTGAGGAAGATCTCGCCCAGGCCGTCATCGGGGTAGGTCGAGGCGGTCATGTAGCCCTCGGCGCCCGCCACGTCGAACTTGGTCACGGTCGCGGAGCGCGCCCTGGGCAGTCGCTTGCGAACCGGCCGGTGCTCGTGCGGGGCCGGAACCGCAGCGGCCTGGACCGGGGCCGGGGCCTCCTCGGCCGGGGCCTTCCTCTTGGAGACCGACAGCGGCTGGCCGACCTTGCAGTTGTCCCGGTAGATCGCCAGGGCCTTCAGGCCGAGCTTCCACCCCTCGAAGTAGATCTGCTCGACCTCCTCGACGGTCGCCGACTCCGGCATGTTGACCGTCTTGGAGATGGAGCCGGAGAGGAACGGCTGGACCGAGGCCATCATCCGGACGTGGCCCATCGGGCTGATGGACCGCTCGCCCATGGCGCAGTCGAACACCTCGTAGTGCTCGGACCGCAGGCCCGGGGCGTTGACCACGTGGCCGTGCTGGGCGATGTACTCGGTGATCGCCTCGATCTGCTCGCCCTGGTAGCCGAGGTTCTTCAGCGCACGCGGGACGGTCTGGTTGACGATCTGCATGGACCCGCCGCCGACGAGCTTCTTGAACTTGACCAGCGCGAGGTCAGGCTCGATGCCCGTGGTGTCACAGTCCATCATGAAGCCTATGGTGCCTGTAGGTGCCAATAGGCTACTTTGGGCGTTTCTGTACCCGTTGTCCTCGCCGAGCTTGACGCACTCCTGCCAGGTCTTGTTGGCCAGCTTCAGGATGTCGCGCTCGACCGCGCCGACCGGGCGGACCTGGTCGCTCGCGGCGGCGTGCTTGCGGATGACCCGCTTGTGAGCGGCGGCGTTCTTCTCGTAGCCCGTATAAGGCCCGACGACGCCGGCGAGCTCGGCCGACCGCTTGTAGGCCGAGGCCGTCATGAGCGAGGTGATCGCGGCCGCGATGGCGCGACCGCCCTCGGAATCGTAGGCGTGCCCGGTGGCCATGAGCAGCGCGCCGAGGTTGGCGTACCCGATGCCGAGCTGGCGGTAGTCCCGGGTCACCTGGCCGATCTTCTCGGTCGGGAAATCGGCGAAGGTGATGGAGATGTCCATCGCGGTGATGATCAGCTCGCTGACCCGCGCGAACTTCTCCATGTCGAACGTATCGTCGGCGCGGAGGAATTTCAGCAGGTTAATGCTCGCCAGGTTGCAGGAAGAGTTGTCCAGGCTCAGGTACTCACTGCAGGGGTTACTCGCGGTGATCCGGCCCGATTCCGGGTTGGTGTGCCAGTCGTTGATCGTGTCGTCGTACTGAATGCCGGGGTCCGCGCACTCCCACGCGGCCTGGGCCAACTTGCGGAACAGGGCCTTGGCGTCCAGGGTCTCGAGGGTCTCGCCGGTGAGCCGGGCGTGCAGGTCAAACTTGCCGCCGTCCTCAACCGCCCGCATGAACTCGTCGGAGACGCGAACGGAGTTGTTGGCGTTCTGGTACTGGACACTGACGATGTCCTGGCCGCCGAGGTCCATGTCGAACCCGGCGTCGCGCAGGACGCGGATCTTGTCTTCCTCGCGGGCCTTGGTCTGGATGAACTCCTCGACGTCCGGGTGGTCCACGTCGAGGACGACCATCTTGGCCGCACGACGGGTCGCGCCGCCGGACTTAATCGTCCCGGCGCTCGCGTCGGCCCCGCGCATGAAGCTCACCGGGCCGCTGGCGGTGCCACCGCTGGTCAGGAGCTCCTTGCTCGACCGGATCCGGGACAGGTTCACGCCCGCGCCCGAACCGCCCTTGAAGATCAGGCCCTCTTCCCTGTACCACTCCAGGATCGAGTCCATCGTGTCGTCGACTGCCAAAATGAAGCACGCCGAGACCTGCTGGGGAGACGCCGTGCCCACGTTGAACCAGACCGGCGAGTTAAACGAGAACACCTGGTGGATCAGGGCCCACTTCAGCTCGTGATCGAACGTCTCGGCGTCCTCGTCGGTCGCGAAGTAGCCATGCTCGCGGCCTGTGGCCGTGTAGACGCTGGTGACGCGGTCAACGAGCTGCTTGAGCGACCACTCGCGCTGCGGGGTGCCGACCGCGCCGCGGAAGTACTTGGTGGTCACGATGTTCGTCGCGTTCACTGACCAGAAGCCGGGGAACTCGACCCCGTGCTGCTCGAAGTTGACCGAGCCGTCCCGCCAGTTCGTCATCACGACGTCGCGGCGCTCCCATGCGACCTCGTCGTATGGGTGGACGCCAGGCGTGGTGTTAATCCGCTGGACGGTCAGGCCCTTGCGCGGCCGCTTGCCCTTGCGCGCCGCCGGACCACTCGTCGTCTCCGTCATGACCTTCCTTTCCCCCTGCTCTTCTCGTCGCTTCTCTGGCCACGCGGACATGGCTTCGCTCACCGGCACGGCATGCCGCCCGGTTCCGTTATCGTGCAAGCTCTTACTCCAGGTGCCGCTGCCGTAGCGAGGTGATCTCCTTCTCGAAGTCGTCAAGCGACTCGAAGCCCCGGTAGACCGAGGCGAACCGGAGGTAGGCGACCTCGTCGAGGTCGCGGAGCGGCCCGAGGATGGCCAGTCCCACCTCGTGCGATGGCACCTCCGCCAGGCCGCGCGACCGGATCGTCTCCTCCACTCGCTGGGCGAGCATGGCCAGCTGGTCCTCATCCACCGGACGGCCCTGACACGCCCGCTGCACGCCGCGGACGATCTTGTCCCGGTTGAACGGCTCCGTCACGCCGCTTCGCTTGGCCACCATGAGGATGACCGACTCCTGCGTGGTGAACCTGCGCCCGCACTCGGGACAGGATCGCCGTCGTCGGATCGCGGTACCGTCCTCGGCGACCCGGCTGTCGATGACCCGGCTGTCTGAGTGGCGGCAGAACGGGCAGTACACGCGATCACCTCCTTGCACGGGACTACTCGATGCCTTTATCCACCATGATATCCACAAGCTGTGGATGAACAACACCGGTGTAACTACTAGATGTTGTGGTCAACCGTAGCCAAGACCCGCGCCGATGGCAAGCGGAAGACGGTCATCGATGCGACGCGTCCCGCTCCGCCGTTCACCACCCGGCCATCTGGCCGTATCGCTGACTTTCCCGACAAATCAGGCAGCGCTCGCCAGCACCATGGACGCGACGGCGATGAGCAGGATCATGCTCGTGACCACAAGCCGCCCCCGCCGCGTGAGCCGCACGGGCCGCCGCGTCGTCCCAGTCGACCTCGCCCGAATGAACGCCGGGTCTATCACACGGCCATGGTCGGCGACGAGCCGCAGATGCGTTCGGGCGATTCGGCCGTGGCACGCCACGTCGCGCGTCTCGTGGACCATGATTTCGAATAGCTCGCCGTCGGTGACCCCGCGCTGCTACCGTCGCGTTCACGTTCGCCTCCCTGACCAAACGCTCATTCGATGGTACGCTAGTTCGATAGTATAGTAGTTCGATCGAACGCTGTATAGTTTCCAGAGAAGCGCAGTTTCGAACGAAGGAAGTAGCAACCGAGGACGCGGCACCATGGCAAGCGGAACGGCACTCCCCCTGTAGAGCACACGGGCCGGACATTTTGGACGACACGTCGAACAGATGTTTGGCGTTGACGCACGTGACGGCTAATCTCATATCCGTAAGCGACAGTGCTGCTCGACTACAGAGCCGCGAGACCACAGAGCTGCAAGACCACAGAGCTGCAAGACCAACAACAGTGCTCTACAACGACAGTGTCCCTACCAGAGACGTGATCCGGAGGTTTTATCCGATGGAAGACACCGAAGAACGCGCCGGCTTGCCGGAAGTACCCGTGAGGCCCAAGGGGCGGCCCGGCCGCAAGCCCAAGGGCAGCGTCCCCGTCGTCACGGTCGAGACGCCGGACCGGCCTGATCCCGACCACGTGCTGACCTGGCGCCAGCGCAAGGTGCTGCAGGTCATCCGCGATTCCGTGCAAAAGCGGGGCTATCCGCCGTCAATGCGGGAGATTGGCGAGGCGGTCGGGCTGCACCAGCACGTCGAGCGTTTCCTACCAGCTCTCGACGCTGCAGAAGAAGGGCTACCTGCACCGGGATGTGGGCCGTCCGCGCACCGTGGAGGTCCGGCTGCCCGGGCACTCGCCGATCCGCCCGGAGGGCAACCGCGAGGGAGAGGCCGTCGAGCCTGAGCCCGTCCAGACGAGCTTCGACATCCCGTCGCAGGAGGCGATCTACGTACCGCTGGTTGGCCGCATCGCGGCAGGCGGCCCGATCCTGGCCGAGCAGTCGGTCGAGGACGTCTTCCCGCTGCCCAGGCAGCTGGTCGGCGAGGGCACGCTGTTCCTGCTGAAGGTGGCCGGCGACTCGATGATCAACGCCGCGATCGCCGACGGGGACTGGGTGGTCGTGCGGCAGCAGCCCGACGCGCTGAACGGCGACATCGTCGCCGCCATGATCGACGGCGAGGCCACGGTGAAGACCTTCAAGAAGAGCGACGGTCACGTGTGGCTGATGCCGCACAACCCTGCCTACGCCCCGATCCTCGGCGACGAGTCCAGCATCCTGGGCAAGGTCGTGGCGGTGCTGCGCCGCGTCTGAAAGCACGCGCCCGAGGGATGTCCCCGGTCCCCCGCGTCGCGGTGTTGACGCGAGCGGGGGACAGCGCGGCTAGCTGGCGACGATGTTGACGAGCTTCGGGGGTCGGACGATGACGCGCTGGATGCCCAGGTCGCCTACTGCGCGCGCCGCCCCGGGAGTGGCCAGCGCCAGCTCGCGCAGCTCGTCCTCGGTGATCGCCGGCGGAACGTCAAGGCGGTCGCGGACCTTCCCGTTCACCTGGACGACGCAGGTGACCGTCTCCTGAACCAGCAGCGCGGGGTCGGCGACCGGCCACGCGGCCCGCGCGACCGACGCCATCGGCCCGCTGTCGGCTGCCCGGCCCAGGTCCCGCCAGCATTCCTCGGCGGTGTAGGGGGCGAACAGCGAGATCATCACGGCCAGGGCCTCGGCCGCCTCGCGGACAGCGGGGTCGCCAGCGCCGGGACCTGAGTCGATGGCCCGCCGGGTGGCCGTGACCAGTTCCATCAGCCGGGCGACCGCGACGTTCAGGTGGTATGCCTCCACCTGCCGGGTGACCTCGTCGATGGCGTGATGGGTGGCACGCCGCAGCGGCGCGAAAGCCGCCCCGTCGGCTGCCGTGGTGGCCGGCCCGCCAGCGGCCGCGACGTCCGCCGCGATGCGCCGCACTCGTCCCAGGAACCTGACCATCGCGTCCGGGTTCACGTCCGCCCAGTCGATGTCATCCTCGGGCGGGGACGCGAAGATCATCGTCAGCCGGACCGCGTCGACGCCGAACCGGTCGATCTGCTCGCCCAGGTCGACGCCGTTGCCCAGCGACTTGGACATGGCCTTGCCGCCGTTGATGACCTGGCCCTGGTTGAGCAGCCGGGTGAACGGCTCGCCGAAGGCCAGCAGTCCCATGTCCTGCAGCACCTTCGTGAAGAACCGCGCGTACAGCAGGTGCAAGATGGCGTGCTCGACGCCGCCGACGTACAGGTCCACCGGCGCCCACCGGGCGACGTCCTGCGCGCGGAAGGGGCCGCCGTCGTAGCGCGGCGAGCAGTACCGGAACTGATACCACGACGAGTCGACGAAGGTGTCCATCGTGTCGGTGTCCCTGGTGGCGGGACCGCCGCACTTCGGGCATGCGACGTTCACCCAGTCAGACGCCGCGGCCAGCGGCGATACCCCCTTGGGCGAGAGGTCAGCGCCGCGCAGGTCGGGCAGCACGACGGGCAGCTGATCCTCCGGGACCGGGACCTCACCGCACGACGGGCAGTGAATGATCGGGATCGGCGTCCCCCAGAACCGCTGCCGGGACACCAGCCAGTCCCGCAGCCGGTAGGAGGTGGCGGCCTCGCCCAGCCCGCGCTCGGCCAAGATCTCGATGATCTTGGCGATGGCCCCGGCCTTGGACAGCCCGTCCAGCGGCCCGGAGTTGACCAGCAGGCCGTCGCCCGGGGTCGCGACGCCTGTGTCAGCCGGGTCCGGCGAGTCCGTTGCCACCACGATCCGCACCGGCAGCCCGAACTTCCGGGCGAAGTCCAGGTCGCGCTGGTCGTGCGCGGGCACCGCCATGATCGCGCCGGTCCCGTAATCGGGCAGCACGTAATCGGCGGCCCATACCGGGATCCGCTCGCCGTTGACCGGGTTGACGGCGTGGACGCCCAGGAAGACTCCGGTCTTCTCGCGGTCGGTGGACTGCCGCTCGATGTCGGTCAGCTTCCGCACCTGCGCCAGGTACGCCTCGAACTCGGGGCGCTGCTCGTCGGTGCACAGCTCGGCGGCCAGTGCCGAGTCCGCGGCGACGACGAAGAACGTCGCTCCGTACAGCGTGTCGGGCCGGGTGGTGAAGACCGTGACGGGCTCGTCGCGCCCGTCGACCGTGAAGTGCACCCGGGCACCGGTGGACCGGCCGATCCAGTTGCGCTGCATGAGCAGCACCCGCTCGGGCCAGCTCCCCTCCAGGGCCTGGGCGTCATCCAGCAACCGGTCCGCGTACTCGGTGATCTTGAAGTACCACTGGGTCAGCACCCGCCGGACGACCTCGGTCCCGCAGCGCTCGCAGCGCCCCGCGATGACCTGCTCGTTGGCCAGCACGGTCTGGTCCTTCGGGCACCAGTTGACGTAGCCGCCCTTGCGGTAGGCCAGACCGCGCTCGTAGAAGCGCAGGAACAGCCACTGGTTCCACCGGTAGTACTCCGGCTCGCAGGTGGCCAGCCTGCGCGTCCAGTCGAACGAGATCGCGTACCGGCGGAAGGACGCCGCCTGCGTCTCGATGTTCGCGTACGTCCAGTCGGCGGGGTGGCTGTTGCGCCTGATCGCCGCGTTCTCGGCAGGCAGCCCGAACGCGTCCCAGCCAATCGGGTGCAGCACGTTCTTGCCGCGCAGGAACCAGTACCTGGCCATCGCGTCGCCGATGGCATAGGCCTCGGCGTGGCCCATGTGCAGGTCGCCGGAGGGGTAGGGGAACATGTCGACCAGGTAGAAGCGCTCGCGCGGGTCAGCCGGGTCGTCGCTGGCCAGGAACGGCTGGATCTCCGCCCACCGCGCCTGCCACTTGTCCTGGATCTCGCGCGGGTCGTAGCCCCGCGCTTCCTCAGCGTTCTCGGCCGCTGTCATCGTGTCCTCATCATTGATTAGTCCGGTCGGGGTGCCTGGCCCCGGAAACAACAAAGCCCCTCGCGCACGAGAGGCGGCCGCGCCGGCGGCAGATTCAGCCGACGCGGCTAGGTAAGGAGCAGCCGGACGGAACGCATGACTGAAGGATACCGCACGCGTCATCACGCGGTCGCACGAGGACGAACCGCGTTATTACGCCAAGCGCCTTGACCTCAATTACTCACCGTGAATACAGTGGTGACACTCCGCTGCCGCATCCGATGCGACCCCTGTCTATCCCGTTCGCGGCCATGGCGGAAACCTCACAGCTGCCTGCGCCGTGGCGCGTTCGGTGCCGGTTCGGTGACCACCCGGGGGGAGCATGGTTCCCTGGATCCCCCGATCCCGTGTCCTTCCACGACCTCACCCTGTCGGGCAGGCGGCTGCTCCGGCTGGAGGCGGCACCGGATCCCGCCGAGACCGCCGCCGCCGCGCTGGCGGACGCCGGCCTTGACGGGCGCCGGGCAGCGCGCGGCCGGGCGAGCGCGATCATCGCGGGAACCTCGGTCCCCGCGCCGGCGGACTGCTCGCTGCGGCGAGTTCGACCTCATGCTCGCCGGCGGGGTGAGCTCCGTGACCGGTGCCAGCCCGATGTGGGACATCCGGGTGTACGACGCCAGCCCGACCGGGCCGCTGCCCGGCGAGGGGTGCGGCATGGTGGCGCTCATGCGCGCCGCCGACGCGCGCGCCGCGGAACTGCCCGTCTACGCCCAGATCGCCGGGTGGAGCGGCGCCGCCGGCGGCCCCGGCCGGGCCGGGGCCGCGTCGTCGCTCGTCCCGTGGCTCATTCCCGCGCCTGGTTTAGCCCTTGGCGGCGGCGCGGGCGATGGACGGCTCCCAGTCCGGACGCAGCGGCATGCCGGAGGTGCCGTCCTTGGGCAGCTTCACGCCGAGGATCTGGTGCAGCTGAACGATGTTGGTGTCGAAGCCGAGCTGCGACCCGGCCATGTAGAGCCGCCACACCCGGGCGGTGCCCTGCCCGACCTCCTTGACGGCCTCGTCCCAGTGGGCGTCCAGGTTGGCGCACCACGCGGCGAGGGTCTTGGAGTAGTGCTCGCGGAGGTTCTCCTGGTGGCGGATCTCGAAGCCGCTGTCGTTCATCAGGCTGTTGAGGTAACCGGGACCCTCAAGCTCGCCGTCCGGGAAGACGTAGCGGTTGATGAAGCCGTCGGGCTCGATCGCCGGGCCGGTGTTGTCGGGCCGGGTGATGCAGTGGTTCAGCATCCGGCCGCCGACCTTGAGCTTGCCGTTGAGGAACTTGAAGTAGCCGTCGACGTTGGCCTTGCCGATGTGCTCGGTGATGCCGATCGAGCTGATCGCGTCGAAGCCGGTCTCCGGCACGTCCCGGTAGTCCTGGAAGCGGACCTCCGCGAGGTCCTCCAGCCCGGCGGCCTTGATCGCCTGCTGCGCCCACAGCGCCTGCTGCTCCGACAGGGTGACGCCGAGGCCTTGACGCCGTACTCGCGGGCGGCGTGCATGACCATGCCGCCCCAGCCGCAGCCGACGTCCAGCAGCCGCATGCCCGGCTTGAGGGCGATCTTGCGTGCGACCAGGTCGAACTTGTACTCCTGGGCTTCCTCAAGCGTCGCGTCGGCGGTCGGGTAGCAGGCGCAGGTGTAGGCCATGGACGGGCCGAGGACCCACTCGTAGAAGCGGTTGGAGACGTCGTAGTGGTGGGAGATCGACTCCGCGTCGCGGTTCTTGGAGTGCATCCGGCCGACGCATGAACCGGCGGCGGCTGGGCACGACCTCCTGCGGCGGCGGCGGGATGCGCGGCAGCAGCACCTTCGGGCCGCCGAGCGCGCGCAGCAGCTTGATCTTCTCGCTCAGGCCGATGTGCAGCTCCTGCGCCCGCGACAGCCGCGACAGCGCGGTGAACATGTCGCCGTCCACGTCAAGGTGACCGGAGACGTACGCCCGGGCCAGGCCCAGCGCGCCTGGCGCCTGGGCGAGGTAGGACACGGCGATCGGCGACCGCACGGTGATCCGTACGTCCGAGTCCGGACCTCCCGGCGACCGAGCCGTCGTATGCCCGGAACTCCACGGGAGCGTCCGGGCCCGCGACCGCCTCGAATATCTCAGCCAGCGGCATGTCCGTTCCTTTCCTCCGCTCCCGGTTCGGCGAGCGGCTCTCTTCTTCCTGCGAGCTATTGCGGGCGGCGCGCGCTAGCGGCCGCGAACGCACTTGTCGTACAGGCCGAGCAGGCGGCCCGCGCCGTCGTACTCCGCCTTCAGCTTGTCGTAGGCCTCGCCGTTGTAGCGGCGGCGGAACTCGTCCTGCGAGTAGAACGAGGTCGAGTAGAGCGACTTGTGCCCCCCGAGCGCGCTGACCTCGTCCTCGATGCGCCGGTTGTAGTACCCGTCGCTCCGCGCCCGGGGGCAGCGACGCCATGCCCCAGAAGCCGAAGTTCACGTACACCTCGCCCGGCTGCAGCGGGTACAGCGGCCAGGTCCGCTCGCCGCGCAGCCGCAGCGGGCACATCCACACCGGGGCCATCCCCACGTCGCGGGCGAAGAACTGCAGGAAGTCGGCGCCCCGCTCGACGGGGATCTCCACGTCCTGGATGACCGACTCCTTCTGCGGGCGGCCAGTCCGGGCGTCCAGCGTGGCCGTGAGGCCGTACTTCCGGTCCAGGGCAACGAGCTTGCGGTACACGTCGGAGCGCCGGTAGCGGCGCGGCCACAGCGGCCGGATGTACTTGTTCTGCACGCCGAAGGGGCGCGAGCACCAGAACCAGTCGGTGTCCCAGCGCCAGATGTAGTCGCGAATGGTGAGGTAGTCCTCGCGCGCGCCGCGCTGCGACTGGTAGAAGACCTTTTGCCCGGTGTAGTCCGACAGCCACGGCGCCTTGTCGCTGAACGCGGCGACGGTCAGGTACAGCTCGCTGGTGCTGAACGCCGTCCCGTCGACGAAGTCCACCCGCTGCCCCGCGTACTGGCCGGTAGCGGCGATCTCCGCGACGGCGTCCATGCAGGCCGCCGGGTCGGTGAACGGGACATGGCGCAGCCGGACGTACGGCTTGACCGGCTCAAGCTCGATCGTCAGGGCCAGCGAGTACCCCAGGGTGCCGTAGGAGTTCGGGAAGCCGAAGAACAGGTCGCGGTGCTCGTTGTCGGCGGTGGCCACGACGACCCGGCCATCGCCGGTGAGTATCTGCATCGCGGTCACGGACTCGTGCGGCAGCCCGTTGCGGAAGGAGGTCGACTCGATGCCAAGGCCGGTGACCGCGCCGCCGAGCGTGATCGTCTTGAGCTGCGGGACCACGAACGGCATCAGGCCATGGGGCAGGGTCGCGTCGGCCAGGTCCTCGTAGGTCGTCATCCCGCCGACCACGGCGGTCCTCGACTCCGGGTCCACGTGCAGCACCCGGCTGAAGTCGGAGACGTCAAGCAGCACGCGGCCGTGGTTGGCGTCACGGAAGCGGAACAGGTTCGACGTCGGCTTGGCCAGGCGGACCGCGGTGCCGGGCGGAACGGCGGCGTAGGCTTCGCGCAGCCGGGCGACCGCCGCCTCGTGGGCGGCGAGCTTCGCGGGCGCAAGGCCCGGGGCCGGCAAGGATGCCAGACCGGTCACGTGCTCCTCCTTAACTGGGCAAGCGTCACGCCGAACCGGACGAACGGCTCACGAATCCTATCGGCTTGCCGCAGGTCGTCCGCGTCCAGAC
This sequence comes from uncultured Actinomycetota bacterium, assembly GCA_963735415.1. Lineage (GTDB taxonomy): Bacteria > Actinomycetota > Actinomycetes > Streptosporangiales > Streptosporangiaceae > Trebonia. The sequence goes on from CAVTLB010000018.1 coordinate 197,363, forward strand.
CAGGATGCGCGGCGGCCAGAGGGCGGGCGGGGGCGGGGTCACCCGGCGTGTCCCCGCGACAGCGGCGGCGCGGGGACACCGGGTACCCACATCCGCACTACCCAGGGTGGCCCGGACCCATGCCCGGCTCGCCGTAGCTCTCGGCGACCTGCTCCGGGGTCATCGGCGGGCGCGCACGACGGGGGGACGTGCCGGCGTTGATCACGTCGCGCAGCAAGATCGCCATGGTGTAGCCGGGGTCGTCGGCCTGCGCCCGGTCGAGTGCCACGTTCGCGAGCGCGCCGTTGCCGGCCTGCCAGGCGACGAAGGCCAGCAGCGAGGCGACCGGCGCGACGTAGCCCGGTCGCGCCCGGCGCGTGATGTCGGTCCACAGCCGCAGGTGCACTTTCCAGAGCGCGGGATCCATCCGGGCCCAGGCGTCATCGCGGATGCGCAGGTCGCGCAGGGCGAGCGTCAGCCAGGCCGCGTCATCGTCGGAGACGATATCGCCGCCCGCGCGGTAGGCGTCGATAGCACGGCGAACCGCGTCGAGTCCCTCGCTCGCGATCAGGGCACGGGCCGCCCCGCGCCGCCCCGACCGCGTCACCCGCTCGACGAGCAGGTCCGCGCGGTCCTGCGCCCGCCGGGTGGCCTCGTTCATCGACTCCCCGGCCGCGCCGTCCAGCGCCGCGACCGTCGCCTCGAGCTCGGCCCGGTCAGCGAGCACGGGAGGCGCCCCCGCCGCCGCGAACTGGGCCGTGACCGGATGGCCCGGCACGTCGTAAGGCACGCCCTCGGCCGGGCAGCAGGCCGGCTGGGTGCACAGGTAGGACCAGTAGCGCCTGTCCTCGGCCCGCAGCACCTCGGTCAGCCGGAATCCGAGGCCGGCCGCGCGCCCCCGCAGCGCGTCGGCGACCGGGGTGACCAGCCGCCCCGGGCCATAGCCGACCGCGACGCCCGTCCTGAATCCCTGCGCCACGAGGACGCTCAGCGCGCGCCTGGCCACCTCGTCGGCGGTACCGGGGTCAGGGGTGCCCGGCAAGTCGAAGCGGACCGTGAGCTGCACCTGCCCGCGCGGTGGCCGCGTCCCGATGACCACGATGCTCAGGCGCGGCTCGAATCCCATGAGTTGCGGGACCAGGGCGAGCAGCGAGGACGGCGAGGTAATCCGCACGACTTTCCCGCCTCCCGACTCGTCCTTTTCCCGGGAGCGGGCGTGGACCTGGTAAGCGAGCGTGGACTGCGGGGCCGGTTCACCCGCGCGGTTTGTCGTCATGCATCCAGCCTCAAACTGGCGGGCCTTGAGGCCAAAAATTTGTCGATGCCTGTGGATTGCGGCGGATTTTATCCACATGTGCAATTTTCAGCCTTGACATCCGCCCAGGAGGACGGTACCTGCTGGCGGCAGGGGACGGCTCGGCGTCAAGCCGGGCCGATCAGGTCCCACTTGTTGCCCGCGATGTCCCGGAACACCACGACGCGGCCGTAGGGCTCGTCGCGGGGCGGCGTGACGAGCTCAACGCCGTGCTTCACTAGCCGCTGGTACGCCTGGCCGAAGTCATCGACGTGCAGGAAGAAGCCGACGCGGCCCGCTGCCTGGTTGCCGACCGCGGCGGCCTGCTCCGCCCCGTCGGCCCGGGCGAGCAGCAGGCCGGTGGCCGCGCCCGGCGGCCGGACCACGACCCAGCGCTTGGGCCGGCCGTCGTTGGTCAGCGACGGGCTGTCCTCGGCCAGCTCGAATCCCAGCACGCCAACGAAGAAGTCGATCGCCGCGTCGTAGTCATCGACCACGAGGGCGGCCAGGCTCAGGTGCACCGCATCAGGCTACGCGCCTGGCGTTAGAGGGCGATGCCGAGGAGGGCGTCGGCGGTGTCGCGGACGAGTGCGGCCTCCGCTTCGAAGGCGGTGCCGTTGGCCAGGACGGCGTCGGCCCACTCATCGATCGCGGCGAGGGCGCCGGGGGCGTCGAGGTCGTCGGCCATCCGCTCGCGCACGGCCTGGAGGACCGCCGAGGCGAGCGGGGCGGCGGTGAAGGACGAGACGGTGTCAAAGAGCGCGGTGGGCAGGCCGGCCGCGGCCACCGCGGCGCGCCAGCGGGCCAGCCGCCGCGTCGCCTCGGCGAGCAGCTCGTCGGTCCACTCCCAGTCCGAGCGGTAGTGGTGGGCGTGCAGAGCCAGCCGGATCGCCATCGGGTCGGTGCCAGACTCGCGCAGCTGTGACACCAACACCAGGTTGCCGAGGGACTTGGACATCTTCGCGCCCTGGTAGGCGACCATGCCCGAGTGCGCGTACACGCGGGCGAAGACTGGCGCGGGGCTGGCCCCCAGGGCGACGCGGGCGTGCGAGGCGCTGAACTCGTGGTGGGGGAAGATGAGGTCATTCCCGCCGCCCTGCACGTCGAAGGACCGGCCGAGGTACCAGGCGGCGATCGCCGCGCACTCCACGTGCCAGCCTGGCCGGCCGCGGCCGAACCGGGAATCCCAGGCCGGCTCGCCCGGCCGCTCGGCCCGCCAGACGAGCGGGTCCAGCGGGTCCTTCTTGCCCGAGCGCCCCGGGTCGCCGCCGCGCTGGGCGGACAGCTCGGTCATCTGCGCGACCGACAAGTCCGACGCCGTCCCCGGCCCGGACAGCGCGCCGAAACGCGAGTCGGCGCCGCGGGCGAAGTACACGTCGCCGTCCAGGTCGTACAGCGCGCCGCGGGCGGCCAGCTTCTCGGCGAACTCGTCGATGACGGGCAGCGCCTCGACCGCGCCGATGAGGTGCGCCGGCGGCAGCATCCGCAGCGCCTCCATGTCGCCGCGGTACCGGGCGATCTCCCGCTGGGCCAGCTCCCACCAGTCCTCGCCGTCGCGCGCGGCCCGCTCGAGCAGCGGGTCATCGACGTCGGTGACGTTCTGCGTGTAGACGACCTCGTGCCCGGCATCGCGCCAGGCCCGGACCAGCAGGTCAAACGCGTTGTAGGTCGCGGCGTGCCCCATGTGCGTCGCGTCGTAGGGGGTGATGCCGCACACGTACAGGGCGGCATTCTTCCCCGTGGCGGCGACCGTCACCTCACCGGTTGCCGTGTCCCGCAGCCTCGGCTCCACGCCGAGGCCAGGCAGGACGGGAACCTCCGCAGTACGCCATGCATCCATAGCCCCAGGTTAGCGTGCGACAGAGCGAGCGTTATCTACCGGATAGCGGCATTTGCGCCGTGCGGGCGAGGCCGGGCGGGCGGCGCGCGGCGGTGGCCTGCTCGAAGGCGTAGGCGAACGCGATCAGCCGGGGCTCGCTCCAGCGGGGTCCGGTGAGCGTGACCCCGACCGGCAGGCCGGACACCTGGCCGACCGGAACGGTGATGGACGGCCAGCCGGCCACCGCCGCCGGCCGGGCGCTGCCGAAGACCTCATGGTCCCCGAGCACGTAGTCCGTCAGCCACGCCGGCGTCCCGGTCAGCCAGGCGATCGCGTCGAGCTGGTGCTCCCGCACCGGGGCCTCCAGGGCGGCGATGGCCAGCCGCGTCGCCGTGCCGCGCGCGTCAAGGTAGACCGGGTCGGCCAGGTCACCGGTCGTGGCCTGCGACTGCTCGAAGATCTCCTGGCCGAACCGGGACAAGACCATGGCCGCGTTGCGCTGGTTGAAGTCGATCAGGTCCGCCAGCGTCCCCGGCACGCCGGGCGCCCCCGTAGGCCGCCAGGTACTTCAGGTAGGCGTTGATCCCGTACTTGAACTCGTACTTCAGCGCGGCCCACTCCGGCTCGGTGATGCCCTCGACGTCCGGCAGGTCCACCGGGTCGATGACGGTCGCGCCGAGCTTGCGCAGGCTCCCCGCCACGGCGTCGAGCACCGACCGGGTGGCGGCGCTCGCCGTGACCGACCCCGCTCGCCAGACCCCGATCCTGGCGCCGTCGAGCGATCCGGCGTCGAGGAAGCCGGCGTAGTCGAGCGATCGCTCGCCGGGCTCGGAGAAGATCGCGGGCAACTCGACGGCGGGGTCCTGCGGGTCGGCGGCGGCCAGTACCGACAGGAGCGCGGCGGCGTCGGCGACCGTCGCCGCCATCGGCCCCGCGGTGTCCTGCACCGGCGATAGCGGGATGATGCCGGTGCGGCTGACCAGCCCGGCGGTCGGCTTGATGCCGACGATGCCGCAGGCGCTGGACGGGGAGACGATCGAGCCGTCGGTCTCGGTGCCGACCGCGAGCGGCGCGAGGCCCGCGGCGACGGCGACCGCCGAGCCCGAGCTCGAGCCGGAGGGGTTACGGTCGAGCGCGTACGGGTTGGCGGCCTGGCCGCCCAGCGTCGACCAGCCGCTGGAGGAATGCGTCGAGCGGAAGTTCGCCCACTCCGACAGGTTGGCCTTGCCGAGGATGACCGCGCCGGCCGCGCGCAGGCGGGTGACGATGAACGCGTCGGGCGGCTGGGCGTCAAGCAGCGCGGGCGAGCCGGCCGTGGTCGGCATGCCGGCACCTGCACGTTGTCCTTGACCAGCACCGGGATGCCGTCGAGCGGCCCGCGCGCGGCGCCGCGAGCGCGGCGCCCGTCGCTGGCCACCGCCTGCTCGTGCGCCTGCGGGTCGACGGTGATGACGGCGTGAAGCACGGGGTTAAGCTCGTCGATGCGGCCGCGAAAGTGGGAGGTGAGGGCCACCGACGTGGTCTCGCCGGCGTCCATCGCCCGCCGCATCTCGGCTACCGGGGCGGGGGCATCCAAAGCGGGGACGTCCCGCGCGAAGTCCGGCATGGGGGCAGGATAGCCCAATGCGGGCAACCGCAGGTCAATCAGGGCCGGCCGCCACATTCGTGTTATGGGCCGCGGCGAGCAGGCCGCTGAGCCGCGCCGCGGCGGACCGGACCTGGCCCAGGAGCTGCTCCCGCTCTTCGGCGGGCGCCCGGACCAGCGGCGAGGGCACGGTGAGCGCGGCGAGCACGGAACGGCCGTCGGTGACCACGGCCGATGCCGCCCACACTCCCCGGTCGATCTCCTGCTCGCTCGTCGCCCAGCCGCGCCGCCGGCGAGCCTGACGGCCTCCTCCAGCCGGGCGGCGCCGTCCGGGTCGGCCTTCGCGAACCCGGCGAGGTACTCCCGGCGCGCCTGCGGGGTCAGCCCGCTGAGCAGCACCTGGGCGGTCGCGCCACGCTCCAGCGGCAGCGGCTGGCCGGGCTCGAACGTGGCGCGCAGGTGGTGCTCGGACTCGACGCGGTGCACGCACACCGGCGTCCGCGCGATGAGCCGGACGAGGATGACGGTCTCGCCGCACTCCACGGCCAGGTCGCGCATGACGGGGTCGGCGAGCTCGATGATCGACTCTGCCGCCTCGGCCGCGCGGGCCAGCGAGATGAGCCGCGCGGACAGGTGATAGGCGCCGCGCTCGTCGCCGATCAGCAGGCCGGTCTCGCGCAGCAGCGCGATGTACCTGTACATGCTCGGCAGCGGGATCGCGGTGGACTCGGCAAGGTCGCGGGCCGTCAGGGTATGGCGAGCGGCGGAAGGCCTGCAGCACCGCGAGCACCCGCCGTGCGCCCTCGGCCCCCGTCGCCAGGGAGGCACTCGAGTGAGTGGCCAATTAGCTCGTATCATCCAATCATAAGACGACTTGCACGCCACGATAACGATACGCCGCGGAAGCGTCAATTCACGCGTTGTCTACGCCTACAGCAGCCAGGAGACGTGGCCGACCAGCAGGGCGTAGCCGATGAAGGCGACCGCGTCGATCAGGGTGTGCGCGATGATCATCGGGGTCGCGCGCCGCCAGCGCAGGAACAGGACGCCGAAGATGATGCCCATGACCGCGTTGCCCGGCGAAGCCGCCGAAGCCCTGGTACAGGTGGTAGGAGCCGCGCAGCACCGCCGCGATCGCCATCGCCCGAACGGCGACACGTCCAGCCTGCGCAGCCTGGTCAGCAGGTAGCCGATGACCAGGACCTCCTCGAGCAGTCCGTTCTGCAGCGCGGACAGGACCAGTACGGGGAACCGCCACCAGACGTCGGGCTCGTTCTCGGCGACGACGTTCACGCGATGCCGAGCTTGTAGGCGATGAGGTACAGCCCGAGGCCGCCGCCGCCGATCAGCGCGGCCAGGGCCGCGCCGCGCAGGAGGTCCTGCACCGGCTGGCTGCGGTCCACGCCGATCGATGACGACGACTCGCCGTTGCGGGCCAGCAGGTAGAACACGAGGAGGACCGGCGCGACGCCGCTGGCCAGCGACACGAGCTGCAGGAACAGGTCGAGCAGCGGGCGGCCGGGTGCCTGCGAGCCGTTGAGCACGACGTGCTGAGAGCTGAGCGCCTGGTGGGCGGTCAGCGAGCCGATCAGCGACACGAACGCGTAGACGCCGCTCGCGCCGAGCGACACCGCGAAGACGGCGACGATCTCCCACCACTGCAGGACCCGGGCGCGCCCAGTCAGCGGCGGTTCGGCAGACGGAGCCTCGTCCGCTGTGTCAAGCGATGAGGTCGTCGAAGTCCCCGTCCTGCGCGCCGCCGATGAGGGCCTCGATCTCGGCCCGCGTGTAGATGAGCGCCGGACCATCCGGGTCCGCCGCGTTGCGCACCGCGACCTGCCCGTCCGCCAGCCGGGCGAGCTCGACGCCGGGACCGTCCGGTGCCGCCACGAGCCGCCACTGGGCACCCGGCAGCTCAGCGGCCGGCATTCCGTTGTAGACCGCCTGCTCAGGTCGGTCACGCCACCCCCGTCAGAGTTCCTTCAGTATGTCGCCCAGGATATCCCTGGTCCTGTCCGGTGACGTGCCCGCGACCGAGAGCCGCTCCATCACCGCGGCGTACACTCGACTTCCTCCGGCTTGTCGATGTAGTGCGCGCCGGTCAGGTACTCCATGTAGACCATGTCCGGGAGGTCTGTCTCGGGGAACCGCATGATGGTGAAGGCGCCGCCCTCGGCCGCGTGCCCACCGTGCTTGAACGGCATGACCTGGAGCGTGATGTTCGACTCGCTGATCACGTCGATCAGCCGGTTGACCTGGCCGACGTGCACGTCGCGGCCGCCGATCGGGCGGCGCAGCGCCGCCTCGTCCACGATCGCCCACAGCCGGGCCGGGTTCTCCCTGGAGAACAGCTTCTGGCGGCCCATGCGCACGCGCGACCCGGCTGTCGATCTCCTCGGGCGACAGGGCCGGCGCGCCCTGCATGACGACGGCCCGCGCGTAGTCCTCGGTCTGCAGCAGGCCCGGCACGAACTGGACCTCGTAGATACGGATCAGCGCGGCGGCTTCCTCCAGGCCCACGTAGACGTGGAACCAGTCCGGGACGACCTCGCGGTACTTCTGCCACCAGGGCGTCGCGTTCGCCTCATGGGTGAGCTGAAGGAGCTGGTCCTTCTGCTCGCCGGCAACGCCGTAGAAGTCGAGCAGGTCCGCGACGTCGCGTTCCTTGAACGAGACCCGGCCCAGCTCGATCCGGCTGATCTTGGAGCCGGAGGCACGGATGTGATAGCCGGCGTCGTCGCGCGACACGCCAGCTTCCTCCCGCAGCCGGCGCAACTGCGCGCCGAGCAGGATCTTCAGCACTGTCGGATCACCGACGGACGGCCCTCCGCCAGGCAGGCTGACGGTCATGGCGAGCCCCTCTCTGGCCCTCTCTCGGACCAGCACTCCCCCCTCACCGGCACTCTTCACCACCCAAACTCATCGCTACTCATAGCACATGCACGTACCTTCTGCACGCGCATCCGCGCTTGCGCCCCGCGATGACCCGAAGATGATATCGCGGGATACCGGGCGAGAGCGAGATCATGTCAATACTCGCAAAGATGTGACACTCAGAGCACTTCCCCATCCACGGCACGAGCATGCCGGACACGGGCATGACGGACAACCCGTTCCTGGCACGGCTATGCTCTCCTCATCGGGCGCGCGAGGTGCGCCCGATGACCTATGTAAGGGCGCACCCATGTTCAAGGCATTCACAGGCAGCGAGAGCAAGGCTAGCGGCAAACCGCCGGCCAAGAACGCTCCGACGGTGCCCCCGGCTACGCGGCGCGCGTCCGCGCTGATGCTCGGCGGGGCCGCCGGGACCGTCGTCTTCGGCATCTACGGGGTGATCGCGGCCCTGACGAGCAAGGCCGCGGTGATCCACTACTACGAATCGCTCAATCACATGACGGCAAGCCAGGCCAACTCCGGTTTCGCCGCCGCCGTCGTCTTCACGATCGTCGTCTGCCTCGCCTTCGCCGCGGTCTGGGTGTTCATGGCCCGCGCGAACCGGGCCGGGCTTGGCTGGGCGCGGGTGGCCTCGTCGGTGCTCTTCCTGCTGTGGACCTACGGGACCTGGCGGTCGTTCGCCACCGCCAACACCACGGTCGGCCTCGTCGACCTCATCATCATGCTGGTCATCTGGGGCATCGGCGGTGCCGCGCTCTCCCAGCTGTGGCTGCCGGAGACGAGCGCGTTCATGAAGTCCAGCAGGGCGGGATCCACGTCCCGCTAAGTCGCCCCCGGCGTCACTCTTATTGAGGTCCGGCGAATGCGGGGCGCCGGGCCTCCTCAGATTTAACTTCCCTCCCCTAGACGAAATCCCTACCTAGGCGTAAGCAAGTGGGGAGGCGTGGCGCTGGCCACGCTGGTCTAGACCCTTACCTGGGAGGGAAGTCTGTGGCGCACGCGTGGATGCCCGGAGCACGCCGCATCCGAGCGGGGACGGACGGGGGGCCGCTGCGGGGGGGATCACCGCGGGCGGTCTGGCTCACGCTCGGAACGGCGCCGGGGACGGTCTCAGTTCAATCCGCCGCCGCGCGCCTGCTGGCGGAGGGATGCCCCTGCCACCTCGTCTGGGACCCGGTGACCGGCGAGATCGCGCAGCTTATCTCCATCCTGCGGGCCGGGCTCGCCCTCGGCGCCGCCGCGGGCGGCGCGGCACCAGGAGGCACCGGGCCGTCGGCGGGCGGCCCCGCGCGCGCTCTCGGCGACGGCCACGCCAGGCCCGGAAGCAGCGCGCCGGCGGGCATCAGGGGCGCGGACACGGTGGACGTCAACACCGAGGGCCGGGTGTGCGTGCAGATCGGCGTGCTCGGCCATTGCGCTGACCCCTTCACCAGCGGCCCCCTGGCGGACGTCGGCACGCTCGTGAGCTGGCTGGACTCCTGGGGCGTCCCCCGGCGCTGGCCCGCCGGGCGGCCGGGCGCGCAGTGCGCCGCCAGCGCCGTCCGCGCGCGGGCGCTGTGGGCGCTCGGCGGGCACTTCGGCGCGTCGCAGGTGCCCGGCTGCGCGAGCCAGGGACCAGGCGGCATTGACACCGACCGGCTGACCGGGACGCACATCCTGCAGGTGCACCCGCGCGAGCAGCGGCACCCGCGGGCCCCGGCCATCCTCCCGATCCCGGCCTGAGCGCTTCCGCGCCGGGTGCGGCGGGCACGATTACCCGGCTGGTTTCCCGGGCATTGACCGGTGCGGGCGAAGGGGGGTGACGCCATGAGCCGACTCGCCGATATGGGGGGCACTGAGGGCTGGGGGCGCGCGCACCCGCCGAGGCCGGACGAGCCGGTCTTCGGCGAGCCCTGGCAGGGGAAGGCGTTCGCGCTGGGGATGCTCTCCGGCCGCGTCGCCTTCGGCGGCATCAACACCGACGCGTTCCGGTACGCGCTCGAGCGCCTGGACCGGGCCGCCTACCTGGATGACGGCTATTACGGGCGCTGGCTCAACGGCGGGGAGCTCATGCTGACCGAGCGCTCCATCCTGGCGCCTGGCGCGATCGATGCCCGCGCCCGCAACCTGCGCGGCGAGCACGTGGAGGAGCCGCCGGTCCCTGAGCCCGCCCGGCCTGACTACGCGCCGACCGCCCCGGGCTCGTTGCGGACGGTGAACACCGCGCCAGCGTTCGCACGTCGGCCAGCGCGTGCACGCCAAGGACATGTCGCCTCCCGGGCATACCCGGCTGCCGGGCTACCTGCGGGGACGCGCCGGGGTCGTCGAGCTCATCCAGCCCGCCGCGGTGCTGCCCGACACCAACGCCGTTTTCCAGGGCGAGAACCCGCAGCACGTCTACTCGGTCCGGTTCGACTCACGCGAGCTGTGGGGGGCCGACGCCGATCCGTTCGCCGTCACGGCGGAGCTGTTCGAGAGCTACCTGGAGGCGGCCTCGTGACCACCAGCGATCCGGGCGGGCGGCCCCCGGTCGCCCTGCGCACCGAGGCACTCGAGCAACTGCTCACCGAGCGGGGCCTGATCGACCCGAAGGTGATGAACGGGATCATCACCACCTACGAGACCAGCGTGGGGCCGCTCAACGGGGCCAAGGTCGTCGCCCGGGCATGGACCGACCCGGAATACCGGCGGCGGCTGCTCGACGACGGCACCGCCGCCATCAAGGAACTGGGCTTCTCCGGGCAGCAGGGCGAGCACATCGTCGTCGTGGAGAACACCCCGACCATTCACAACGTGGTGGTCTGCACGCTGTGCTCGTGCTACCCGTGGCCGGTGCTCGGCCTGCCGCCGAGCTGGTACAAGGATCCGGCCTACCGCGCGCGCGTGGTCAGGGAACCGCGCACGGTGCTGTCGGAGATGGGGCTCGAGCTCGCCGCCGACGTGCAGATCACGGTGCGCGACTCCACCAGCGAGGTGCGCTGGATGGTCCTGCCCGAACGCCCGGCTGGCACCGAGCACCTTTCCGAGGAGCAGCTCGTGCCGCTGGTGACCCGCGACGCGATGGTCGGCGTGGCCACGGTGAAGGCGCCGTGACCGCCCCGCTCGACATCGAGGGCGCGGCCGCGCCGCCCCGTTCCAACGGGGAGCTGGCATTCGCCGCGCCGTGGGAGAGCCGCGCCTTCGGCATGGCCGTCACCTTGCATGAGGCGGGGGCGTTCACCTGGCCGCAGTTCCAGGCCGCGCTGATCGCCCGGATCGCGGCCGTGGGAGGCGGCACCGGTCCAGGGCGAATGCTGGAATTACTACCAGCACTGGCTGAGCGCCCTCGAGGACGTGCTCGCCAGCGCGGGCACCGTGTCGCCGGATGAGGTCACCACGCGCGCCCGGGCCCTCGCCGCCCGCCGCCCGGGCCACGACCATGGCCATTCGGCTACGCGAAATTCTCCGATGTGGACGGAAGACGTGGAATTCCTTTGAGGCGGCCGACGGCCGGCCCACACTATATGGAGGAGGCCGAGACCCGGGCCTTAAGGAGTCCTGACATGAACCGCGCTAGTAGCGATTCCGGCGGCGACGCGCGAGCCGTGTACGAGCGTGGGGTTGACTTCGGGCGCCGGGGCGATATGGAAAGCGCCCGGGCGCTGCTCCAGCGGGCGGCCGGCCCGGCGACCCGGAAGTGGCCCCGTTCGCGGCGATGGACCTTGGCCTGGCGTGCAAGAGCCTGGGTGATGTGGCGGCCGCGAGGGCCGCCTACCAGCAGGCTATCGATTCCGGTCATCCGTACGTGACTCCACTAGCGGCTCGCGATCTCGGCGTGCTGCTCAAGAGCGCCGGCGATTTCCAGGGCGCGGTGAACGCCTTCCAGGAGGCGATCGGGTCCGGCCACCACGAGGCGGCGCCCACGGCCGCGAACGACCTGGGCAACTTGCTGGCGGACCTGGAAGATACGCACGGCGCGATCGCCGCCTACCGGTACGCGGTCGATTCACGGCATCCTCGGGCGGCGCCCGGTTCGGCCCGGCAACTCGGCTACCTGCTCGAGCAACAGGGCGATACCGGCGGCGCCCGGACCGCCTACCAGTTCGCGATCGATTCCGAGGACGAGGAGCAGGGACCGCGCGCCGCCGCGCATCTTGGCCAGATGCTCGTCGAGCTCGGTGAGCATGAGGCGGCGGAGGTTGCCCTGATGCGGGCGATCGAATCCGGCCATCCCGACGCCGCACCGGATGGCTGGCTGGGACTGGGCATCGTGCGGGGTAACGCCGGCGATAAGCAAGGGGAGCAACTCGCCTTGCGCAGGGCCGCCGAGTCTGGTCACCCCCGGGTTGCGGGGATCGCCGCGCTGCTGTTGGGGCACGCGCTGCGGCAAGGAGGCGACATCACGGGCGCTAAGGCCGCGTATGAGAAGGCCATGAGCTCGGGACACGCTTACGCCGGGCCGCAGGGGGCTTTGTCGCTCGCGGGCCTCCTGGGCGCGGAGGGCGACTTGACCGGGGCGGAGGCCGCCTGTCAGGCCGCGATTGACTCTGGCGAGCCAGATGCCGCACCCAGATCGGCGGTCATGCTCGGCATGCTGCACGCGCAGCAGGGCGAGCTCGCGGAAGCGCGCGCCGCCTACCGTTACGCGATTAGCTCGGGTCATCCACAGGCTGCCCGAATAGCGGCAGAACAACTCCGGGCCGTTGGGGGATAAAAATGGGGCTGTTCAGGAAAGAGAAGCGTCAGCAAGGCGACGGCGCCGGACGTCCGGGCACCGGACCGCTCGGCTCCGGAAGGCGCCTGCGCAGCGACCTGAGCCCGCGGGACTGCGCTGACTTCCTGATGGGAAGCGCCCGGCACCCGGCAGCCTGATCGTCCGCGTTTCCGCGGAAACGCGGCGTGCAGGCGGCGCGCCGCTACTGGGGGACTTGGCCGCCAGACTGCGGCCGGGCCGGCAGGAGGAGGGCGCGCTCGACTCGCTCGCGGAAGATCGTGAGCTCGACGGTCAGCGCGTCGTGGACGACCCCCCCTTCGGCAAGGAGAATGTCGGCGGCCAGCTTGAGCCGGTCGAGGCTGGTGCGCTCAAAGTCGGCCAGGGAGTCGTGGTTCACGGGCTGATTCCTTTCTCTAGGGGCGGCTTAGGGAGTTGCGCCCAGGTAACCTTTCCGGCGTTATCGCCGCGCGGCTGGTAGTAGCCCCACCTGGAGAGGGCATCCATCAGCAACAGGCCTCGGCCGGCCTCATCCCAGTGGCCGGGGTTGCCAAGCCGCGGAATCTGCGGGGCGGCGTCCCAGGCGAGGACGAACAGCACGCCGGTGTCCCCGCGTACCCACAAGCGCACCGGCGGCCGGGAAAAGCGCCATCGGATGGCCTGGGTGGCGTTCACCGCGTTGGCCACGATCTCGGTAACGACGAGCTCGGCGTCTTCTGCGGGAATGCCGAGTCCCCATTCACTAAGGTCGGCGCGGAGCCGGAGCCGTGCGGCCGGGACCGCCGCCAGGTCGGCGGCAAGCTCCGCATAGTCCTGGCACGGAAAGCGCTCGTGCCAGTTGCGCTGGTGGGGTGGCAGTGCCGGGTCGGGCGGGATGCGCGCTGCTGCGAGCGCGCCGGGGATGCTCATAGGGTGGCTTCCCTTTGCGGCAGGGGACGGTGTGGCTTATCTATTCCAGTCTGGCCGTGCGATCCGTAGAGCAAGAGTGCCATCGTGAGACGTTGAACTGTAGTATTTCACGAGAACGTATTGGCAAAAACTTCATATAATAAGTTGCACTACAGAAATATGCTTGTCAGTGTTGCAATAGCGGTTCTGCATGTCTTTCAGTTTCAGGTCCGGTTGTCTTTCACGATGGAGGACGCATGGCTGACATCCAGGCGGGATCGACGGTCCCCCGCAGGCAGCTAGGCAGGTACCTGCGCGACCTGCGCGGCGCGGCGGGACTGACCGTCCGGGCCGCCGCCCGCGAGCTGGAACGGTCGGAACCCACCATCTGGCGCATCGAGTCAGGGCTGACCTCGACGCGTTCCGTTGAAGTCAGGGTGATGTGCGAGCTCTACGGGGCCACCGGGGAAATGACGGCGGCCCTCATGGCGCTGGCCAAGGAAACTAAGGCCCGTGGCTGGTGGCAGGCGTATGGCGACGTCGTCCCCGAGTGGATGGACCTCTATATCGGCCTGGAGGCGGCTGCGACCCGGATCTCGTGGTACGAGCCGGACTTGGTCCCCGGGCTGTTTCAGACCGAGGATTACGCCCGAGCACTGCTTCGCGAAGACATGCCTGACGCGGAAGAGGATGAGGTAAACCGCCGCGTGCAACTTCGCCTCACCCGCCAGGCCATCCTCCGGCGCCCCATCGATCCTCCACTTGCTGAGGGTCGTCCTCAGGGAGTCCGTCCTGCGGTGCCCAGTAGGAGGGAACGAGGTCATGGCAACCCAGCTTGACCGCCTGGCCGCGGTGTCGCAACTGCCGAACGTAGCGCTGCGGGTCGCGCCGTTCTCGGTCGGCCTCCACTCCGGGATGCAGTCGGGGTCGTTCGAGATCCTGCGCTTCCCGCTGAACGGCAGCGGAGGAGGACCGCGAGCCGCCGACTGTGTACGCGGAACAGTACACGGGTGCGCTCTACCTGGACAAGCCACATGAAGTCGCCCGATACGATCAGGCGTTCGGGCAGGATCTGGGACAATGCCCTAGACGAGAACGCATCCAGGGCACTGCTACACGAAGCCGCGGAGGAACTGCGATGAGCAGCAGCGACATGACCAGCGCGACATGGCGCAAGTCGACCTACAGCAACGCGCAGGGATCATGCGTGGAGGCCGGGAGCGTGCCCGGCCGCGTCCTGGTCCGCGACACTACCCAGCACGGCGCCGGCCCGGTGATCAGCGTCCGCCCAGCCGAGTGGCACCGGTTCATGGCGAGCATCCGCGCCAGCGCGACCGGCCGCTAGCCACCTTCAGCGTGGCTACGGACAGGTTCAAAAATAAGGTGGCTTTGCGGCGAGTCGCGCTCTAAATCTGCTATCGAGCCTCGCTCGTGCTCTGGTGCCCGCCGGGCGGCGAGGATGGCGGGCGCGTCGCACATGGTCGCCTATCGTCATCGGGCCTAAATGTTTTACAGTTTGGGGGCGGGCAACGGGCACCCCCAAAGCCTGAATCAGTTAGGCCCGATGACCACTGCCGGCTAATGACGACCATCAGCTACACAAACCACGCGAATGCGGCAAATTGCGACCACCCGGACGGGCGGACTGGGCTGGAACTCGGCGCGGCGAGCCATCCCGGTAAACAGGAACCCCTTGTGCTCTTTCTCCCGAACGACACTCCAGCCCTGAACATCCCGGTAATAACGAACCAGCGTGGCGACGGCCGGTGAGACCCACGGGGAGGTCCCGGGGGTAGGTGCAGCACGCCTGGCCCGGAGCGGGCTTGCATGAGCGCCACGAGGCGCCAGTGGCGCGGTCAGGAGATGCCCGCCCGCGTGGCTGCCCTGGCCCTGGCCCGGCCCTGGCCGACGTCGGCATTGACCACATTCTTGTTAGCCGTTGTCGCGATCGTCGTGGCGGGAGCCGTGGCGGCATCCGCGCTGCCCGCGAACGCGATGGTAGTGATCCGAACGATTCAGGCAAGGCCCGGCCGCCGCTGGTATACAGTGCCCGGGATATGCCCAGATACGTCGCCCTGCTGCGCGGCATTAACGTCGGCGGCCGGAACAAGATCGCGATGGCCGACCTCCGGCGGGTCGCGGCATCACTCGGGCACACCGAGGTCGCCACCTACATCCAAAGCGGCAATGTCGTCTTCACCAGCCCGGACACCAGCGTCACCAGCCTTGCCGACGCCCTGGAGCAGGAGATCGCCCGCAGCCTGGCCGTGCGGCCTGCCGTCGTGGTGCTCTCCCGCGCCGGACTTGCCCGGGTGATCGCGGACAACCCCTTCCCGCAGGAGACAAACCCCAGATACCTTCACGCCGTGTTCCGGCGCGAGGACATGACTCCCGACGCGATCGCGGCCATCACCGCCGCACAGCATTCCGCCAGGGCAAAAGGCAGCCAGGACGAGGCCATCGTCGTCGGGCGGACGCTGTTCCTGAGCACCCCCGACGGCCTCGGGCGCAGCGTGCTGGCCCTGCAGCTGGCACGCTCCAGCGGCCTGGCGGACGGCACCGCCCGCAACTGGGCGACGGTAACACGGCTGATGGCCATGCTCGACTCGGCCGGACATGGAAAGGGAACGGCCCCGGCTCTGTGCTGAGCCGGGGCCGCCGCTGACCTGCTGAAACGATGGGGTGAGTGATGGGACTTGAACCCACGACACCCAGGACCACAACCTGGTGCTCTGCCAGCTGAGCTACACCCACCATCGGTACTACCTTACCGCCCGCAGCCTGACGGGGCTGCTGACAGCAGAACGCGCGCTACCCGGAAGGGCATCGCGCGACTCACCAAAGTATAGCCACCCGGGAGGGTGGTTCGGCAGCCCGAACGCCCCTCGGCGGGCCGCCTACTCGGCGGCGTGCGGCGGGTGGTTGGCGTACCGGGCGGCGATGTCGCGGGCGGTCGCTGAGTCCGGCCCGGGCTGCGGGACGAAGATCGCCTCCCGGTAGTACCGCAGCTCCTGGACGCTCTCGGTGATGTCGGCGAGGGCGCGGTGCCCGCCGTGCTTGGAGGGCGAGGCGAAGTACGCCCGCGGGTACCAGCGCCGCGCCAGCTCCTTGACCGACGACACGTCGATCATCCGGTAGTGCAGGTAGGCGTCCAGCTCCGGCATGTCGCGGGCGATGAACCAGCGGTCGGTCGCGATCGAGTTGCCGCACAGCGGCACCTTGCGCGGCTCGGCGACGTGCTTCTTGACGTAGCTCAGCACGGCCTCGCTCGCCTCCGCCAGCGAGACACCGCCGGAGAGGTCGGCGAGCAGCCCGGACGTGGTGTGCATGGTGCGCACCACGTCCGACATCTGGTCGAGTGCCTCGGCTGGGGGCTTGATGATCAGGTCGATGCCGGCGTCGAGCAGGTTCAGCTCAGCGTCGGTCACCAGGCACGCGACCTCGATCAGGGCGTCGGTCTCGATGTCGAGCCCGGTCATTTCACAGTCGATCCATACCAGCCGGTCGTTCATCCATAAAGATTACGGCGTGTTCCTGGATGTGACAGCGCCCCGGATGCGCGGGGGTACCGGAATCTCCCCGTCCAGCAGCGGATCCGGCTGCGGTTCGCCGAAGGAGACGGCCATCGGCAGCACCCCGGCCCACACGTTCAGGCCCATGTCCTCGGGCTCGTCCACCGGCATCCCCGTGCGGATCTTGACCGACGCCTCGGCCAGCGGGAGCGCGAGGACGGCCGTTGCCGCGATCTCCTTGCGGGTCGGCTGCCTGGCCGCCGCCCACCGGCCGGGAACCAGGTGGTCGGTGATGAGCCGCAGCGCCTCCCGGCGCTCGTCCTCGTCGGTCACGATCGCCGCCTCCCCGAACACCACGGCGCTGCGGTAGTTCACCGAGTGGTTGAACACCGACCGCGCGCACACGATGCCGTCCATGTGGGTGACGGTGGCGCAGACGTGCTGGCCGTCAGCCGCCATGAGCGCGCCGTTCGCCGACGACCCGTGCAGGTACATCGTGTCGCCTTCGCGCGCGTAGGCGGTCGGCAGCACCAGGGGCACGCCATCGGCAACGACCCCAAGGTGGCAGATCAGCCCGGCGTCGAGGATTTCGTACAGGCTCGATCGATCCGCCCTGCCGCGCTCCTTGTGGCGGCGCAGCGTGGTGCGGGTGCTCGATAGCGGGAGGTCCGCGGGGCAGCGGCCGGGGCGGTGTGGTGCGGTGGCGCCCCCGGCAAGCGGGGACGTGCTCCCAGGTGATGCAGGTGCTCATGATCCAACAGCGTAGGCGCACGGCGGGTTTCCGTACGCTCGCCGGCGAACCGGATCAGGTCCCTCATAGTCCGAACGGTTCCACCCCAGTCGCCTCTCCAATCTCCGGGCGACACTGCGGATTGCCCGTACGGCGGGGGAATATTCGGCTTCGGTCGGCGGAGAAGGCTGCGTCACTCATTGTCGGGATACGGTTACACCGCGCTCAGGCCGGGAAGATGCACCGCGGATGCCTGGGACGCGAAGAAGATGGGGGAACCGTGGCCAATCAGGTCATCATGGACGACGGCAACGAGAACACGATCGACGATCACATGCGCGAAGACCGCCGCAAGGGGGCACGGGGAATGAGCGACGAGCAGAGCTCGGACATGCACCGCAACCTGCACCAGCGCAAGAACGAGCCAATGCCTGGGCAGCCGGGGAGGCCAGCCGGGCCAGCCCGCCAAGGAGCGCGAGAAGGACATGCCCGGAGAGGAGCGCGACCCGGGGCGCCCCGGCCAGAAGGGCCCTAAGAGGGACAACAACAAGCGGAAGTAGCTCTACGCGCTTCCTTCCGGGCTGGGGCGGCGGTGCCGCCCCAGCCCTCTCGCGTAATGCCGACGAAGGCCAGCAGGACAGTACGGGCGAGCACATACACTCATACCCAACGCGCCCGTAACGGCCAGTAATGCCGACTGCTTCGAACCTCACGCACGGCATCGCTCGTTCCCCTAGGGGGCGAGCCAGCGAGAGCAAGAGGGAGTGCCCGATGAGCGATGACTGGCCGCATGGCTGGTACCAGAACGAGAACCCGGCGGTTGGCGGTGAGCCGACGATTGACGCGCCGGCCCAGTCGACGCGCAGTGCCTTTGGGAGCACCGGCTACGGCGGGTCCGGCTACGGTAACAGCGGGTATGGAAACAGCGGCAACGGCGGCGCGGGTCGCGGCTGGCCGACGCAGCCTCCGGCGCGATCAGGCGACGCTGGCCGGCAGGACCCGGGCCAGGGTCGCGGCCCTGGCGCTGGCAGGAACGGCTACGGCACCGGCGGCGCGGGAACCAGGGGAGGCAGGATGCGCTGGCTACGGCCCAAGCGCATTTTGCTCATGCTCACGGCCCTCCTGGTGGTCCTGGTGATCGCCATCGGCTTCCTGTACTTCAACATCAACGGCAAGCTCAGCCGGGCGAACGTGCTCACCGCCTACAGCGGGCGGCCCGCGGCAGGCGCGGGGACGAACTGGCTGATCACCGGGTCCGACAGCCGGGGCGGGCTGAGCCGCGCGCAGGAGGCGCAGCTCGCGCTCGGGCATAACGTGGCGGGGAACCGCTCGGACACGATCATGGTCTTGCACATCCCGGCCAACGGGAGCGCGCCGACGCTGGTCAGCATCCCGCGCGACTCCTACGTGCCGATCCCCGGCCACGGCCGGAACAAGATCAACGCCGCCTACGACTTCGGCGGGCCAAAGCTTCTCGCCGAGACCGTGCAGAACGTCACGGGCCTTTACATCAGCCACTACATGGGCATCGGGCTCGGCGGCCTGGTCAGCGCCGTGAACTCGGTCGGCGGCGTGCGGCTGTGCCTGCCTTCCGCGTACAAGGATCCCAAGTCCGGCCTCAACCTGCCCAAGGGCTGCCAGAACCTCAACGGGGCACAGGTGCTTGCCTTCGTCAGGACCCGGAACTTCCCGCTCGGCGACCTGCAGCGCGAGCAGGACCAGCGGCTGCTCCTGTCGGCGCTGCTCAAGAAGATGACGACCCCTGGCGTCATGTTCAACCCGTTCGCCAGCATCCCGGCCGCCTACGCCGTCGCGGGCACGCTGGACGTGGACTCGGGCACCCAGCTGCTCGACTTGTACTCCGTCGGGCAAGCGCTCCGCTCGCCGGTGAGCACGACCGTGCCGTTCGGCGGCTTCGAGAACACCAGCGCCGGGTCCGTGGTGGTGTGGAACAAGTCGCAGGCCCTTGAGATGTTCCGGGACCTCGCCGCCGACAAGCCCGTCCCGAAGAGCCTCCTCACCAGCACCTCGCTGCAAGGGACTGCTTAACCCGGGGGGACACACCAATCCCCCAGACCCCTTGAGAGCTGTTACTGGGCGAGCACACAGCACGGCCGGGCGGGCGGGTGTCACGCAAAACGGTTTGAGAGGTCATTGTTTGGTGTATGTGTAGTTATAAAGGTCAGGGTTGACTGAACGGTGAGATTGTACGAATGACCATGGCCCGAGCCCCGGGCCGGGTTGGCGGAGGTCTCATGGATGGCGGAGTCACTGGTATCACGCAGGGCCTTGGCAACGGGCAGGGCCTTCCGGGCGAGCGAGGCACCTCAATCGAGCACAGCTCTTCAGGAAACGGCGGCAAGTCGCTGTCGGCGCGCGAGTCGGAGATCATGTCCCTGATCGCCGACGGCCACACCAACGGCGAGATCGCCTCGTCGCTGTTCCTCGCGGAAAAAACGGTCAAGAACCACGTCCGGTCGATCTACTCCAAGCTCGGCGTCGGCTCCCGCTCGGCGGCCATCGCGAGCTGGGTGGACTTCGCGCGCGCCGCCTCACGCGCCGCCAGCACGAGGCCGCACTCGGCCTCCGGCGCGCCCTGACTCGCCGCTTCGCCCCCCACGCTCACGTCACAGCTCCTGCTAATCTGCGGCTCCTCTGAGGTCACGCAGCGGATAGCCTCGCCCGGCCGAGTGCAGACGGGCAGGCTTACCCTGGGGATGCAACAGGACCCTCCCAGGTCACCTTCAGGATTCTCTCAGCTACGCGTGACAGAGTGGACGTTATGAGCATGCCGACCACCGAAGCGCGGCAGCAGCCAGACGCGCGGCTGCTGGTAGTCGAAGACGAGCCGAACATCCTGGAACTGCTGTCAGCGAGCCTCCGGTACGCCGGCTTCGACGTGATCACCGCCTCGGGCGGCACCGACGCGGTCCAGGCCGCGCAGCGGCACCGGCCCGACCTGATCGTGCTTGACGTCATGCTCCCGGACATGGACGGCTTTGACGTGATCCGGCGACTGCGCGGCGGCGGCACCCGCATCCCCGTGGTGTTCCTGACCGCCCGCGACGGAACGGACGACAAGGTGCGCGGCCTGACCCTCGGCGGCGACGACTACGTCACCAAGCCGTTCTCGCTTGAGGAAGTGATCGCCCGCATCAGAGCCGTGCTGCGCCGGACGAGGGGCGACGGCGTCGAGCCGACCCCGCGGCTCAAGTTCGCCGACCTGGAGCTGGACGAGGAGAGCCACGAAGTCTGGCGCGGCGGCGCCCAGATCCAGCTGTCCCCCACCGAGTTCAAGCTGCTGCGCTACTTCATGGGCAACGCCAACCGGGTGCTGTCGAAGATGCAGATCCTCGATCACGTGTGGGACTACGACTTCCGCGGCGATACCGGCATCGTCGAGTCCTACGTTTCCGTGCTGCGCCGCAAGGTGGACACCAAGGAGCCACGGCTCATCCACACCTTGCGCGGCGTTGGCTACGTCCTGCGGCTCCCCGCTTCGTAAGAAAGGTTCCCCGGCAATGGCCCCGGACGCACCACTGGATCCGGACGAGCCGGAGATGATGACTCGCCCCCCCGCCCCCGAGGCCCCCCGGCCATTCGCGGGGACGGCTCGGATCGCTACGCCGGCTGTCCGACCGGACCTCGCTGCGGACGAAGCTGATCACCGCGGTGCTCGCGCTGGTCATCGCGGCGCTGGCGGCGATCAGCGTCACCAGCGTCTACGTACATGCTCCGGTCGTACCTGATCGGGCAGCACGACCGGGATCTCACGTCAGACGTCAGCTTCTACAACGCCACCGGCCAGCTTCCCAACCACGTCGAGGTGGGGTATACGGCCCCGACCCTGTCGAGCATCGTGGTGGGAGTCCAGCTACCGAATTCCCAGCTCGCCTGGGATCCATCACACGAACCTACCAGGCATGGGCAGGCAAGGGGACTCGCTGCCCCTGCTGCCGACGCGAGCCAACTGGGCGGGCGCGTCTCTCGGCCAAGTGGCACCGCCCCGGCTGAGACCCTCACCGTCCGCGCCCAAGCCGGCGCCAACACCTGGCGGGTCATGGCGGAGACTGTCCCCACCACGAACCGCGTCACGGGACAAAACGGGACCGCGACCCTCGTGGTGGCCATCGACCTCGGGAACATTGACGGGCTGATCACCCGGCTCATCCTGGTTGACCTCATCGTCGGCGTCGGCATCGTGATCATGCTCGCGGTCGTCGCCATCGGGGTCGTGCGGGCCAACCTGCGGCCGCTGGACGACATCGAGCTGACCGCCGGGCAGATCGCCGCCGGCCACCTTAACCACCGCATCACCGAGCGGGACCCGCGCACCGAGATCGGCAGCCTCGGCAAGTCACTCAACGCGATGCTCAGCCAGATCGAGACCGCCTTCCACGCCCAGCAGGAGTCCGAGGAGGCCGCGCACCGGTCGGAGGAACGGATGCGCCGGTTCATCGCCGACGCCAGCCACGAGCTGCGCACCCCGCTGACCACGCTGCGCGGCTTCGCCGAGTTCTACCGCCAGCGCGGCGGCGTCCAGCCGGATGGCATGACGCCGGACGAGCTCGACCGGATCATGCGGCGACTGGAGTCCGAGGCGTCGCGGATGGGCCTGCTCGTTGAGGACCTGCTGCAGCTGGCCCGGCTGGACCAGCAGCGCCCGCTGGACATCCGCCCGGTGGACCTGCTGACCCTCGCCGCCGACGCGGTGCAGGACGCGCGCATCGTGGCACCGGAGCGGAAGATCGAGCTGACGGTGGCACCGGGCGCGGCCTTCCTCGTGGAGGGCGACGAGCCGCGGCTTCGGCAGGTGATCGGCAACCTGGTGACCAACGCCCGCACGCACACCCCGCCAGAGACGTCCATCACCGTGTCGATCGCCTCGGGAACGCTGAAGAGCGGCGCCCCCGCGGTCGTGCTCGACGTGATCGACGACGGCCCCGGCATGACCGCCGACCAGGCGCAGCACATATTCGAGCGGTTCTACCGGGCCGACGCGGCCCGCAACCGCTCCTCCGGCGGCACCGGCCTGGGCCTGGCCATCGTCACGGGCCTCGTCACGGCCCACGGCGGTGAGGTCTCCGTGCGGACCGCGCCGGGCGAGGGCGCCGACTTCTGCGTCAAGCTGCCGCTGTCGGCCGACGCGCTGTACCCGGACGAGCCGGTCGACGACTACGCCGACTAACTGGCCGGACGTGGAGCGCTAGACGGCGGCAACGGCGGACAGCTGGGCGACGAGGGCCGGCGTCGCCCTCTCCAGCATCGCCAGTACCCGGTCGAACTCGGCCGCGCTGCCGCCGTACGGGTCCGGGACGTCAGCCCCGCGCAGTTCCGCGGTATCCCCGTAGAGTCTTAGGCGATCCGCCTCATCCGGGTCCGTGGGGGCTACGGATCTGAGGGTCTTCAGGTTGCCGGCGTCCATGGCCAGGATCAGGTCGCACCCGGGCAGCCAGGACGCGGTGAACTGGCGGGCGCGGTGCGCCTCGCCGTCGTAGCCGCGCCGGGCCAGCGCCGCGCGGGCGCCGGGGTCCATCTGCTCCCCCACGTGCCACCCGCCGGTCCCGGCGCTGTCCACCGTGACCCGGTCGGCCAGGCCCGCCGCCGTCAGCCGGGCGCGGAGGACGACCTCGGCCATCGGGGACCGGCAGATGTTGCCCAGGCACACCAGGCACACCCGGTACGGCCCGGCCGGATCGCGGGCAGGTGGCAGCGGGGGCGCCGGCTGGGCGGCTGGGGTGCGGGACATGCGTCCAAGCATGCCAGCGCGGGATCGCCGGCGGACACGGGGGCGGACGTCCCGGCCGGCCGGCCGCGCGCCCGATTCGCAAGCCAGCCGGATCCTTGCTAACATCACCCTGTTCGCGAGACGCGAAGACGCGCCGCTAGCTCAATTGGCAGAGCAGCGGACTCTTAATCCGCGGGTTCGGGGTTCAAGTCCCTGGCGGCGCACCCGTTCTGACCTGGGGTTTTATCGCCCCAGGTCATTTTTTATGTGCCCGGTTTGTCCTCATGTTTGCTCCTACGTTTGCTCGCGTGCCGGGACCCGTCGCTGCTGGCTTGTCAGATCCGGGCCGCGGGCCGCTCAGTCTCTAGACCAATGGTCTAGACCTCTACCAGGATGGCCGCAGCGCGCCCGGACTGCTTTTATACCGATGTTGTCACGCTCAGTGAAACCTTGTGCCTGCCGAAAATTCATCCGTGCAGGTGAGAGACGTGTCACCCGCCGTCCCCCGGTTCTGGTCTTCGTCGCCTTCTATGACGCGGGAACCGCCACGGCGAAGCGGTCGTCGGCGGCATGATGTGCGACTGTGCTGATGCGACTGGCCTACCTAACGGTGGCCAACACCTTCGCGGTCCTGGGCCTTCTTTTCGCGAGCGATCGGGATAAGGACACCGAGATCTTGGTCCTGCGCCACCAGGTCGCGGTGCTGGAGCGCCAGTTGGGCGGGAAGAAGGTACTGTGGGTGCCGAAAACCTATGCCACCAGGCGATATTCATGAATCACGCCTCCGGCGCGGTCGCGGCGATGGACCCGGAAGCGGTCCAGGTCGGTGACGCAGTCGGGCAGCGGGCGGAGCGGTGCGGCCTGGTTCAGGGTGCGGTGCGGCCGGTGCGTGTTGTAGAAGTCCTCGTACTCGCGCAGGACGTTCATCAGGTGGCGCTGGTTCCAGATCAGGGTCCGGTCCAGTAGCTCGCGCCGGCAGCTGCCGATCCAGCGTTCCGTGATCGAGTTCATTCGGGGCGCCTGGACCGCGGAGCGGACGACCCTGGCGCCAGCGGCCTGGAAGACGGCGTCGAATGCAGCAGTGAAGGTGGCATCCCGGTCATGCAAGACGAACTTCACTCTCGTCCCCGCATCGTCTAGGTCCATCAGCAGGTTCCTGGCCTGCTGCACTACCCAGGACTGGACCGGATGCTCGGTGGCTCCGAGGATCCGGATACGGCGAGTGCCGTGCTCGATGACCGCTAGGACGTAGACCGTCGTGCCGTTGAGCAGGTCGGCGGTGAAGAAGTCCAGCGCCAGGATCCCCTGTGCCTGGGATCGCAGGAACTCCGCCCAGCCCGGGCCGTCCCGGCGCGGCGCCGGGCTGATGCCGGCGTTCTTGAGGACCTGCCAGACCGTGGACGGCGCCACCGTGATGCCGAGTCCCGCGAGCTCGCCGTGGATCCGCCGGTATCCCCATGACTCGTTTTCCCGGGCCAGCCGAGACACCTCTGACCGGACCTTGCGGTGCGTGGCAGGGCGCCCGGACCGGCCCTGGCGCGACCGGCGCGCCCATCGCCGGCGGACGATGTCGCGGTGCCAGCGCAAGATGGTGCCGGGAGTGACGATCAGCCGCATCGCGGCGAGGCGCTCGACCGGCACCGTCCCGGCCAGCAGCGCCAGCCACGCCCGGTCCGGCCACGTCAACCGGGCGTGAACTCCTGGCCTCTCGCGCTCGGCGACAGCAAGCTGGTGCCGCAGCGTCAAGATCTCGGCGTCCTTCCACCACGATTCCCGCCGCGACAACCCCAGCAGCGATACCGCGCGAGAGACAACCAGGAAGATCAGCTTCAAGCCCACAAGCCGAAGATCATCCCACCCGTGCCCAGCCTTCCGGCCGCCGGACACGGGATGAAACCAACCCGCGCCCCTCAGGGCATCTGCCCAGGTGGCATGGGTTTTCGGCACCCACAGGTCCCTGGCCAACCTCGCCAAGCGGGACATCGCCCAGCTCACCGCGCTGGTCAAGACACGGCTCCGCCGGATGCAGTACCAGCCCGGCCTGATCGAGGGCTACCTCACCGGCACCAGGCTCGACCTGACGCCACTCCTGTAACCCCACAATTGAAAATCGTTAGGCCCGCGACACACGACACCAGCTCATTCGCACCCTGAACAAGCGCATCGACGACTACATCACCCGCGCATGCCATGGGAAGGCTGCGTAAAAGCTTGACACGTAAGTCCAGAAGCTAGCGATCAAGGCTCTCCAGGAATACGCGAGACTGAACATACACGCAAGAAGTGCGCCCTTCGGACACCTTACCTCACCCGCCATGGAAGATAAGCGCATGTTCTCCACCTCGCCCCGAAACGATCTAACAGCCGTTGGATCTCCATCAAAATATCGTTCCCAAAATCCTGGCTTCATCCATGATGCCGGACCGATCTCAATTACTCCATCGCGCAGCACTTCCATCGCCCAATTTCCGGGAATTGCCTGAGTCGACATGACGAATAGAGCGGCGTCGGCAAGAAACGGCGTCTCGCCATTATCCGCCATGATCCTCAATTTGGCCGGTTTATTCGGGGTGAACATCACCGATAGCACGTCATACTGTTGACCTACGGTTATCCAGCCCGACTCGCCCGGCTTATCGCCGAGGCTAACGCACGTGACCCTCACGGATTCTCTCCAAACATGTGATACTACGGGTAGTAGGTTCCCCCGGACGTGAACCCCTGCACTTCCTCCTGACGGGACATGCCGCTTACAATGGCTTTATAGTCCAGTCCATAGTACGCTTCTTTGATAACGTCATTATAGTAGAAGTGCATTCTGACCGTCCCGCTGGGCGTCCTGAAGGAAGGGGTTTCGTATTTCCCCCAATCTGCAATATTCGACCCATCCGCCGTGAGCCTGGCCCTGAGGGACTGATTTCCCAACCGTGAACCATTGATGATTTCCCGCGATTCTGCAATTATTTGCGGTTTCAGCTCCCCACCCGAAAGAAAGGGGCTTGCTGATTCTTCTGCAAGGAGTTGCTTGGCCAGCATCGGACCCGTCGCGATATTTCTCGCCGCACTGGAAACGTCCGCTGCCTCGCCCCCTGCCCCGACTTCCGGGCCGAGGGGTAGCGTCAGGATGCCCCCGATGAACTCCCCGGCGAAGTAGCCGCTGGTCGAGCTGGTGTCAACGCCGAGCCCGTCAATCCAGTCCTGGTACTCCTGGGACGGCAGGTCCCCGTCCACCGCGGCGTACCCGCAGTCGGCCGGGTTGATGGCGCAGTACGCCATGTCCCCGATCCCGGCGAAGTAGCCCCCGATCCCCGCCAAGCCGCTCAGCGGCCCGCCCGTCGCCGTCGGCCCGAGCCCGACCGCCTGGCACGGCCCGCCGGCATAGCGCTGGCTAACGCTATTGCACCCCGGCCCCGCCCCGTCTCCGGTGTTGGCGGTGCCCTTCCCGCTGCTGCCCGACGGGGCACTGTCATTGGCCGGGGGACAGCCCCCGGCGCAGCTTGGCCCCTCGGAGGGCAAGTTCAGCCCGGTGGGGTCGCTGTTACCGACGGGATTAGCCCGGCATAGGCGTAGCCGTTGAGCTCCAGCGGGCTGGCCTTCTCCAGCACCGGGTCGAGCGAGGCGAACGTCCCGGTTGTGGGGTTCCGAAACTCGGCCACAAGCCCTGACCTGGGCTTTTAGGCAGCTCGCTCGTATTCGTTGATGAGGCCGCCCAGGACGGCCCGACGCTTGATCCGCTCCTGGGAAAGGTTTGCGACCGGGTGGTCGGGCCGGGGCGGGCGGAGCTGGCGGCTGCGGTGGGGTCGCCGCTCGTTGTAATGGGCCTCGTACTCGGCTAGGACCGTCCGCAGGTGCCGCTGGCCGAAGATGAGCATCCGGTCGGTGACCTCCGTCCGGACGGTGAGCACGAACCTTTCCGCGTAAGCGTTCGCTCGGGGATTGCGGGGCGGGATCTTCACGGCCTTGATGCCCGCGTCGGCCAGGACCGCGTCGAACGCCCCGGTGAACTGCCCGGGCCGGTCACGGACCAGGTACCGGAAGTCCGCAGCGTGATCACCGAGGTCCATCAGCAGGTTGCGGACCTGCTGCGTGGTCCACGGGCCGTCCGGGTTTGCGGTCACGCCGAGGATGTGCACGTACCGGGAGCCGACCTCGATCACGAAGAAGCAGTACAGGCGCTGCAGGGTCACCGCGCAGTCCACGTGAAAGAAATCGACCGCGAGCATCGTGGCGGCCTGCGCGTGCAGGAACTTCCGCCAGGTCGTGTCGGTGTCCCGTCTGGGTGCAGGAGGGATCTTCAGGGCCTTAAGGTCCGGCGGATGGTCGATGCGCTGACCCGGTGGCCGACCTTCAGCAGCTCGCCTTGGATCCTCTTGTATCCCCAGCCCTTGTTCTCGGTAGCGAGCCGCTCGATCAGCGCGGCGACCTCGGCGCTGACCGGCGGCCGTCCCGCCCGGTGCCGATAGGTCCACTTGCGGGCGATCAGGCGGCGGTGCCAGCGCAGGACGGTGCCAGGGGTTACCAGGCGGTGCGCCCGTAGCCTGGCCGGCAGGAGCCGGATCAACGCCGCGAGGACCGCCCGGTCGGCCCAGTCCAGCCGGGGCCGCCGATTGGCACGGCGCAGCACGGCGACCTCGTGCCGCAGCACGAGCAACTCGGCATCTTTGGAGGCCGATGACCGGCCGAGCAGGACGAGCCAGCCGCAGAGCCGGACGAAGATGAGATAGAGCAGGCGCAGGGACACGGGAGACTATGATGCCGAACAGCTAGCTGCCATCGTGGCAGGTCACAGGTGATGCAGACTTCTGGCACCCCACAGGCGGATCTAGGGGCGACCGGACTTGAGTATGGGTACCTGGCCGTTAATGAGTAGGTGCGCAGATGGCGGGCCGCCTTTCCTCCCGCAAGCTGGTTCTACCAGCGAGAGAGAGGCAAGTCATGAAGAAAACTCGGTTCCGGAGTTCTGCTGTAGTGAAGGGTGCGCTTGTCGCGGTCTGCTCACTGCCCCTGATCGTCGTCGCGCAAATGGCCGTGGGCTTTGTGGCTGCCGGCGGGGTGACGGCGGACCATATGTGCGAGGTCGGCGAGTACCCCGTCAAGGCGGTGGGGAACACGACCGGAGGAGCCTGCCAGCAGGATGGCACGCGCCCGCCGGCCGGTGACGTGAGCTATCCGCGGGGCGAGGTTCCCCAGTACGTCGGGGACAAGTGGGACAACTTCTGGAGCGACGTCGTGGTCAACGAGCGGGGCCAGATCGTGGACGGGCACGGTCACCTGCTGAGCAGGAACGGCTCCGTTGTCGTCAGGAACGGCCTCGTTGTCCAGGGCCAAGGCCAGTCCTGAACACCACCGGTCCTGAACAACGCGAGGCAGGCATGACATCGCCCTCGGGAGCAACACCACGGACTCCTGGAAGAACAGCAGGCTTAGACAACCGCTGGACTACCAGGAGTCCTCTTGCTTCGCACTGTAGTGCGACAACCACGGATATAAGCACGCCAGGCGCGCGTCCGGTACGCAGCCAGAGCGGGGCCGACCGCATCACTAAATTGGGCCAGATCCCAGATCCCAAATGAAGCCGCCGTAGCCACCAGCCCCAGGTCTCCGCACGCGACACCGCATCCTGATCGCCGGCCTTCTCCCATCTGACCGAGAGAATCAGTTACCAGATGATGGCATGGTTTTAGGGCCCGTGGCGGTGCGGGTGGAGGGCCTGGGGTTTGGGGTCTAGGCGGCGGGGGCGATGATGATGTCGCTGTCGGGATGTCTAATGCTCACCGGGAACCCAGCCTCCGACGAGGTGCAAGTCCCCGGTCAGCTGCCGCTGCAGGCGGCACGCCGACTTGCCGTTGTGCGGACCCGCGCAGGGGCAGGCCCAGGTGCTGTCTCCGATGAACTCGATGGTCTGCACGAGCACCTTCCGTGTCCACACTAGATGCTGCCCGCCGAACCGGAACTCGCTAGCGCCCTCTGCCGCGCTGATCGCGACTCCGAGACCGACCAGGGCATCGGCACCATCTGTGGTTATCCCGAGGGCGTCGGCCTGATGGCCCTCGATGTGCTCACCTGCGAGCTTGACGGCCATGCCGAGGGCAGCCACGACACGGCCCGCATCCCTGAGCTGGATGGTAACGGGCTCTGCTGTCTCGGCTGCATCGTCGTACTCCCCGGCCAGGGAACCCAGCTCCTGGGCGAGCAGTTCGAGGTTGTCCTCCGACACGTAACCGAGGGCCGTGCGCGGAGTCACTCCGAGCTGGGTTGCAATCGCCGTTCAGCCGGCCGGCCAGCAGGTCCTCGGCTTCACCTCCCACTAGTTTCACCCCCTCCCGCCCGGCACGCTCCCGCAGGAACGCGGCCAGCACGCGGAACCGGTTGCTGTTACGGATGTCGCCTGCCACGTCCTCGTCCTCTTTGCCTTATGGTCCCTGCAGTACGCCCTATTGTGGCCCGGGGTATCGGCTAGCCGCTCGCGGTCCGCAGGCCCTGGATGCCGAAGGGTCGGTCAGTGCCAGCGGGCCGGGTACGCCGCCACCAGGATTACCGAGCGTGTCGGCACCTCTCGACGGCCCCGATCGCAGCCAGCACGGCGCG
The DNA here is from genome assembly GCA_963735415.1 of uncultured Actinomycetota bacterium. GTDB lineage: Bacteria > Actinomycetota > Actinomycetes > Streptosporangiales > Streptosporangiaceae > Trebonia. The sequence continues at coordinate 227,050 of CAVTLB010000018.1, forward strand.
TCGCGGCGGACAGTTATACCTTTACCGGCAGTGGTCCTTGCAGTGGTCTAGACCTTTCCCCGCCGATGTTTGCTCCATGTTTGCTCGGATGCCCCCGGTACGGGCGGCGGAGAACTCGGTACTCATGTCACTTTGCCACACCGCCTCGCCTTGGGCCGCCCGCCCAGACGTCCTAGCCCGGGTGGCAAGCGCGAGCGCCGCCTAGCCATCCGCCACCCCGAAGGGGCCTGTAGGTACGACAGCGGGTGCGCTCAGTCTGGATTGCGCTTGCTCCGGCTGGCCTGTCGCTCCCGTGCCGGGATGGGCGGCTTGCGTAACCGCGCGATCACGGGCCCGCAGCTACTTCTGCAGGAAGGACTGCAGCATGGCCGTCACTTCCTGCGGCCTCTCCTGCGTCACGAAGTGGCCCGTATGGCTCAGGACTCGTCCCTGGACGTTGACGGCGTACTCATGCCACTGGGCGGGGAACTTCGCGCCGAAGGACCCCTGGCCGCTGATCGCGAGGACGGGCATCGTCAGCTTGCCCTGGGCCAGGAATTGCTTGTTCTGCTTAACATCGGCGCGCAGCCCGCGGTAGACGCTCATCCAGGCCGTCGTGTGGCCGGGGTCGCTGAGGAGGTGGGCGTAGTAGTCGTAGTCCGATGCCGTGAACGGTGACTTGTCGCCGGCCAGGTACTCGGTCATCATGTCCTGGACGAGGACGCGCTCGTTGCCGTGGATGAGGTGCTCGGCGAGGGGCAGCTGGAACAGGCCCCAGTGCCACGGGGAGGGCTGGTTCGGGTTGGCGTTGAGCGCGGGGTAGGTGTACATGGTCTGGTCCGGGATCTGGGAGTCCATCACGGCCATGCTCCGCACTTGCGGCCGGTATTGCGCCGCATAGTCGTAGGCGACCCACACGCCGACGTCGTGGGCGACTACCTGGACGCCGTTGGCGAGCTTCAGCTGCGTCAGCAGCTGGTGCACGTCCCTGGCCAGCTGGGCTGACTGGTAGCCGCTCCTGGTGACCTGGGACTCGCCAGTACCTCGCAGGTCGACGGCGATCACGGTGTGGGTCTTGGACAGCGGCCCCATCTCCTGCCGCCACTCGGTCCAGTTCTCGGGGAACCCGTGGATCATCACCACGGGGTGCACCTTGCCGCCGATCAGGTAGTGCATGCGGAAGCCGTCTACTTCCGCGTACTTGGACTGGAAGCCAGGGGGCGGCTGGGACTGCGGGTAAGGCGGCTGCGCCGCCGCCGGGCCGTGCCCGCGGGTTGCGCCCCATGCTTGCGAGCTCAGGGCCGCGGAGGCCGCGAGGAGCGTCACCAGCGCCGCGATGAGCGCGATAAGCCTGTTGTTCCTTCCTGTTCGGATGCCCGGCGCTTCGCCGGACTGCCTGGCGTCGTTCACGTTCTTGCTCTTCCTCGGAGTGCTTCAGCGCTTACTGCCGACGCTGCGTGCGCGGCGCCGGCGCTTCGGTCGCGGGTCTGCCGATCAGGCGGGGATCGGCCTGGCCGACGCGGCGATTCAGGGCATGGATTTCCCGGCCTCATGGCCGGCGCCGAGATTCGCTACATCCCTGATGTAGCGGGGTTCCTCTGCACGTTCCCGGCGCACACGACCCCGCGACCAGGGCGTCCGCCCCCGCGGAGCGCTCCCGGTGGTGCCTGCGAGGCGCGCGGGCCGCGCTGGCGACCGCGCGCATGTGATCATCATGGGCCGTCATGCCTATCGGTACCGCGTGCCGTACCCGCAGCGGGACGACTCATAACGTCACTGGCCAGTCCGGACGGCTGACCGGAATAACGTCGGCGAGTAGGGCCCCGGAAGATGAGTGTGCGTGCCGAAAACCTATGCCACCAGGCGATATTCATGAATCACGCCTCCGGCGCGGTCGCGGCGGAGGACGCGGAAGTGGTCCAGGTCCGTGACACCATCTGGCAGCGGGCGAAGCGGCGCGGCCTGGTTCAAGGTGCGGTGCGGCCGGTGGGTGTTATAGAAGTCCTCATACTCGCGCAGGACGGTCATCAGGTGGCGCCGGTTCCAGATCAAGGTCCGGTCCAGCAGCTCGCGCCGGCAGCTGCCGATCCAGCGTTCCATAATCGAGTTACCCCTTGCGCAGCGACGTTTTGGCGCCGGCGCTCGCATGACCGTGCTACGGCGGGCGTGATTTCCGGGTCGTGATGTACGCCGTCTCTGTACGTCGGCCTGTACCTGACTCTGCACGTGGACCTGTACGCCGACACCGGGTTCCTGTCTGGGACCAGGCCGTGTCCAGGGACTGGCCGGTCCACAGCGAGCCGTAGCCAAGCGTCTCGGTGCGCCGGGCGGCGTCGCGTTCTTCGCCGGCACCAGCGGTCCGCAGGGCACCGAGCCAGACGCCGACGGGCCCGAGCCGCTCCCTGGCAGCGCCTGCCGGATCCGTGGTGGTCATAGTGCTCACCCGCCGCTCATCGGGCTGCGAACGCGCCGTTGATCGAGCCGAAGTCGTCGGCCCCGGCGAGCTGGTCGTAGGTGCCCGCGGTGAGGACCTCCACGGCGGCGCGGCGGGCGAGGGAGTAGGCGGCCTGGGAGATCGCCTGGCCTACGGTGACCCGGCGGACCCCGGCCGCGCGCAGCGCCTTCACGTCAGGCGCGCCGGGACCCGCCATGACGTTGACCGGCAGGGAGACCTTGCTGGTCAGCTCGGACAGCGTGTCCAGGTCCAGCAGCCCCGGGACGAAAAGGCTGTCTGCGCCGGCATCGGCGTAGGCGGCAGCCCGCCCCAGAACGTCGTCAAGGCGCCCGCCGGGCTCCCCGATCCCGAACAGGAACACATCGGTCCGGGCGTTGATCACCAGCCCGGGCAGGCCCGCCTCGGCGGCGGCAGCCCGGCCGACGCGGATCCGCGCGGCCTGGGCCTCAGCGTCGTGCAGCGTCCCGTCAGAGCTGCGCGAGTCCTCCAGGTTGATCCCGACCGCGCCAGCGGCGATCACGGCGCGCACGGTGGCCGCCACCGCCTCCGGGTCATCGCCATAGCCGCCCTCAACGTCCCCGCTTACCGGCAGGTCGACGGCAGCCGCGACCCGGGCGATCACGTCGATCATCTCCGCCCGGCTCAGGCGCTCCCCGTCTGGCTTGCCGAGCGACCACGACACCCCGGCGCTCGTGGTGGCGATCGCCTGGGCCCCGGCAGCGGCGATCATGACCGCGCTGCCGGCATCCCAGGCGTTCGGCAGGACGAAGGTCCCCTCGCCGTGCAGGGAACGGAACGTCTCGGCCTTGGCGCGCTGACGGTTGTCCACCATCGGACAATCCTTCCTAGTCTTCATACTCTCGGTTGACTGACACAGCCGGCCAGTGCTGATGCACCAGGCCGACGAACACGCCGGACCAGGCCGACGGGCTGAGGCGTCGAATCAGAAGGGCGCGGTCCCGTCGGCCATCATGCCCTGCCGTTCTGGCCGCAACCAGCGACCAGTCGTTCCACGGAGTCAGACTCCAGGACGCGTGCTACGAGCAAGAACACTGTGCCTAAAAGAATGCCAAAGGCTCCGTCACCGTGCGAGGGGCGCTGAAGCCAACTATCGTCGATTTCCGGCCAAGCAAGGCCGGACTTGCCCCGGCCCTGCCGGCCAGGCTGTCAGCACGGCAGCGCTGGCGTGTCCGGCCTGGCGAGTGAGGGGCCGAACGCGCACGCCCTCGATGCCTGCCGCCCGAGGTGACCGGGTAGCCGGGAGCCTGCTGAGGCCCGGTACCTCGGCGAGCGACGGCCGCGCGGAACCGACTATCATTGTTTTAGTGCCAGTCCTCCATCGAGTCGTCGCCCTGGCCCTTCCGACGGTCATCTTGCTCGACCTGGCCGCGCCGGCGGAGATCTTCGGCCAGCGCGGGGGCGACCGGTACCTCTTCGAGGCTCGCGGGCCTCCGCAAAGGCCAAGTCGAGACCTCGACAGGCATGCCGATCGTGGCCAGACGGGGGCTGGAGGCGCTCCAGGAAGCGGACACGATTGTCGTTCCGGGCCTCGACCGCTACTCCGCGCCAGCTTCCCGGGAGTTGCCTCAGCGCTGACCCGGGCGCACCTGCGCGGCGCCCGGATCATGTCGATCTGCACGGGCGCCTTCGTCCTCGCCGAGGCGGGCCTGCTCGACGGCCTGCGCGTGACCACCCACTGGTCCGCAGCCGAAGAGTCTCGCGTCGCGGTTCCCGAAGGTGGCAGTCGATCCGGATGTCCTGTATGTGGACGAGGGCTCATCTTGACCAGCGCGGGCGTCGCCGCCGGGCTGGACCTTTGCCTCCACGTCGTGCGCCGGGACTATGGCGCCGCGGCCGCTGCGGAGGTGGCGCGGTTCACCGTGATCGCCCCCCATCGCGAAGGCGGGCAGGCGCAGTTCATCCCGCCGCCCGCGAGGGCCGCCGACGGCGACTCGCCGGGCGGGACGACCGAGCCTGCCCGCACGTGGGCGCTGGCGCACCTCGACCAGCCCACGTCGGTCGACGACCTCGCCGAGCGTGCCGTCATGTCCCGGCGGACGTTTTCCAGGCGGTTCCGGTCCGAGACCGGGGTGACGCCGGCCCAGTGGCTGCTGGAGCAGCGACTGCGGGCAGCCCAGTCACTGCTGGAGACCACTGACCGCCCGGTCGAGCAGATCGCCCGTGACTGCGGTTTCGGGAACGCGGCCGCGCTGCGGGCTCACTTCGGAAGGCGGCTCCGCACGACCCCGACCGCCTACAGGCGCACCTTCGCCAGCATGGAGACGCCTGGCAGTCGCGCGGGCTAACCTGCACGCTCGTTTTTGCGCTGATTGTGGTCCGTGGCCGGTCGTTCCCTCCGGGAGATCTC
>CAVTLB010000019.1:0-235173 GCA_963735415.1 uncultured Actinomycetota bacterium
TTCGCTGAGGATAAAGGCGTGACGATCCTTCTCGAACTGCTCAATAGTAAGGTCAACCACAAGGACTACATGTGCGACCATATCGCGTGGGGCGCGGATGTGATGGAGGCGGTGGATTCGCCGCGGGTGAGTTGCTCTACGACATCTATCACATGCAGATCATGGAGGGCGATATTATCCGTAACATCCGCGATAACTTCGAGTATATTGGCCACTTCCATACGGGTGGCGTTCCGGGCAGGCATGAGCTTGAACGACACGCAGGAGTTGCACTGGCGCACGATCGCTAAAGCGATCGCGGATCTCAGCTACCAGGGTTACTTTGCGCACGAGTTCATTCCGGCGAAGGACCCGATGGCGTCACTGCGCGACCGAAGAGCGGTGGAAACTCTGCACGGTGTGAGGCGCGGATGCCAGTTTGCGCCCGAAAAGCCAAAACCGCTTGCTGGCGCGCGCGGCTCAGTATAGTGCCGCGTACTTTAACCAGCTTACAGAGCCGCGACCGCGAGGGAGCGGTGTCCATTGGCAGTCACGGCGGCAGAAACCGTCACTTGCGCGCGAGCAGGCCGCGGAGTGCGGTGTCGGTGAGACGATCTAGATACTCAGGAGTAATCTCGCCCCAGCCGGTGAGCAGGCGGTAGTAGAGGGAGAAGACCATTTCGACCGCCAGGTCGGGATCGAGACTGGCGTCGGCGACACCTGCCGCGATGTACCGTTCGAAGATTTTGCGCGCTTCGGCGCGCCGCGGAGCGATCCACGATTCGCGATACGCTTTGGCGATCTCCGGTTGGCCCGCGCCCGGCGATGAGTGCGGAAAACTTTGCCGCGCCGTCCGCGATAGATGATCTCGGTGAAGTTCTGGAGAAGTTGGCGGACGTCCTGGCGGAAGTCGCCGGAGTCCGGGAATGGGATTTCGCGAGCGATCCGCTCGCGAAAGGCCTCGATCAGCACCGCCGCCTTGTTTGGCCACCACCGATAGATGGTGGCTTTGCCGGCACCCGAGGCTACGGCAATCGCATCCACTGTAATATCATCATAACAAAGATCTTGCAGGAGCTGAGCGGCTGAATCGAGAATCCGCTTGCGCACTTCTTCATCGCGTGGGCGACCGGGCCCTTTGACCACTTGTGATAAACCGTCCATTTTTTCTACAAGATTTCCGAGACTAATTCGTCTCGTAATTCATCCATTGGAGCAGATATTTTATGTGGATCGTTCGAGTAGCTCTCAATCGACCGTACACTTTCATCGTAGTCGCTCTGCTCATCCTGATTCTGAGCCCAATTGTAATCCAGCGAACCCCGACCGATATTTTTCCCGAGATCGACATCCCCGTGATCGCGGTCGTTTGGAGTTACACCGGGATGAGCGCCGAGGAGATGGAAGGCCGGATGACCTCCGTCTACGAACGCGTGCTCACCACGCTCGTCAACAACATCGAGCACATCGAGTCGACGACGGTAAACGGTCTGGCCGTGGTAAAAATCTTCCTGCAGCCGCACGCTAGTTTGGATGCGGCGCAGGCGCAAGTTGCCGCAACATCGCAAACCATTTTGAGACAAATGCCTCCCGGTGCGCGGCTGCTGCGGCGATGAGCTACAACGCATCGAGCGTGCCGATTCTGCAACTCGGCCTCGAGCAATACGCTCTCGGAGCAGCAATTGGGCGACCTTGGCCTAAATTTCATCCGCACGCAGTTGGTGACGATTCCGGGCGCGTCGATTCCCTATCCCTACGGTGGCAAACAGCGCCAGGTAATGGTCGACCTGAATCCCGGGCTATTGCAATCAAGGGCATCGCACCCAGCGAAACGTGGTGCGGGTTCAACAATCAGCAGCAATCCGATCTTGCCGGCAGGCATGCGTACGGGTAGTTCGAACACCACGTTGATTGACGAAGCCCCAAGCAGGTCGCCGAGATGAACGATCTGCCGGTGAAGCAGGTCGGCAACTCGACCATTTACCTGCGCGACGCTGCGCATGTGCGCGACGGTTTCGCCCCGCAGATGAACATCATCAGCTCAACGGGCAGCGCGGTGCACTGGTGTCGATCCTCAAGACGGGCCGCGATTCTACGCTCTACATCTACTGGTCTGGCCACAATCTCCTGCCGCACACCGGCCGCCACTTTCGCCGCCGGATCTGAAGATGGAGCCAATCGCCGATCAATCGTGTTCGTGCGCGCGGCGGTGCAGGGCGTGATTCGCGAAGCGGTGATCGCCGCGCTGACGGCCTCATGATTCTGCTTTTCCTGGAGCTGGCGTAGTACGCCTCATCATCTGCGGTATCTATTCCGCTTTCGATTCTGTATCTCGTCCTGGTCCTCAGCGCGCTGGGCCAGACCATCAACATCATGACGCTGGGCGGCCTGGCTCTGGCGGTGGGCATCCTGGTTGACGACGCCACCGTCACTATCGAAAACATCGACCGCAATTTCGATGAAGGCAAGGACCTGCTCACCGGAATTCTGGACGGCGCGGCGCAGATTGCGGTGCCGGCCCTGGTTTCCACGCTCTGCATCCTGCATTGTGTTCATCCCGATGTTCTTCCTCACCGGCGTGGCGCGCTATCTATTGATTCCGCTGGCCGAAGCTGTGGTGTTCGCCATGTTGGCGTCCTACGCTTCTCTCACGCACGCTGGTGCCGACGCTCGCGATGTACCTGCTGCGCGCGCCTTCGCATGGCGGCTGGTCGGTATCCGTTCGTTGGCTCAGAGTCGGTTCAGCGGGGTTTTCCAGCGCCTGCGGCTGGGTATGAATTTACTCCTTACGTCGCTGGTCTATCGGCGTTACTTCTTCGTGCCGGCGTTTCTCGCGGTTTGCGGCGCGGCTTTCTTCCTGGTGCCCTGGCTGGGACGCGATTTCTTCCCAGACACCGATAGCGGCCAGTTCCGCCTGCATGTGCGCGCGAAGGCAGGTACGGCGCATCCAGACGGCGACGGTTGCGGAAACCAGCGCCGCCATTCAGGCGAAGCCGCAGGACGAATTTGGCCTGCGACAGCGGTATCAATGCGGTACAGCAATAACGGCGTGATCGGTTCCGAAGACGCCGACATCCTGGTGTCTCTGAAACAGGAGCATCATCCCACCAACGATTACGTCCGCAAGCTGCGCCGCGATCTGTCCTCCAATACCCTGGCATCACGTTCTACTTCCTGCCGGCCGACATGGTCACGCAGATCCTGAATTTCGGCTTGCCCGCTCCCATCGACGTGCAGATACAGGGCAACGACGTACATGCCAGCCTGAAGGTGGCCGATGAGCTGCTGCGCGAGTTCCGCCAGGTTCCCGGCCGGGGCGACCTGCGTATTCAGCAGCCCGCCGATCAACCGATGCTGCACGTGACGGTGGACCGCACCAAGGCGGCGGAGGCCGGGCTCACGCAGCAGAACGTCGCCAGCAGCATGCTGGTCACGCTCAGCGGCAGCTTCCAGAGCTACAGCCGACCTTCGGCGAAATCCTGCAATGGCGTCAGCTACAACGTCGCCATACAGGCGCCGCAGTACAGCGTGCAGTCCTTGCAAGACCTGCAGAACATTCCGATCGCCTCGGCCTCATCGATGCGCCCCGAGATTCTGGGCGACGTGAGCAGCATCTCGCGCGGCAGCGGGCTGGCGGTGGTTTCGCACTACAACCTCCGCCGCGTGGTGGATGTATTCGGGTCGGTGGACGGGCGCGATTTGGGCTCGGTGGCCGGCGACATCCAACGCATTGTGGACGCCAACCGCAAGTCGCTGCCGCGCGGTTCCACCATCGCCATCCGCGGACAGATCGAGACGATGAAGACGTCGTATCAGGGACTGATTGGGGGATTGGCGTTCGCCATTGCGCCGGTCTGATCCGTGAATTGTGGTGAACTTCCAGTTGTGGCTTGACCCGTTCATCATCATCACAGCATTGCCCGCCGCGCTCGCCGGCATCGTGGTCTTTCTGTTCGTGACCCACACGCGCCTGAGCGTTCCGGCGCTGATGGGCTCGATCATGTGCATGGGTGTGGCAACGGCGAATAGCATCCTGGTGGTCAGCTTCTCCAAGGAGCGGCTGGCTGAGCACGGCGATGCGATCCAATCGGCGATCGAAGCCGGGTTTACACGTTTCCGTCCGGTATTGATGACGGTGCTGGCGATGATCATCGGTATGGTGCCGATGGCTTTGGGATTGGGCGAAGGCGGCGAACAGAATGCGCCGCTGGGTCGTGCGGTCATCGGCGGCCTGATGTTTGCCACAGTCGCGACGTTGATTTTTGTTCCGGCTGTATTCAGTTTGTTACATGGAATGCGGCGACGGAATCCCGCGGCGCCGGTGACGGAATCCGATTTCACCCCGGCGCATCGATAAAGAACACACGAGGGAATTTGAAAATGACTGTTGAACAGCCACAGCAAGAACAAATCAAGCCCGCCACTGCTTCCAAGCCGGGGTGGGGGACTGCGGCAGCCGTTCTCGTGATGCTCCTGATCCTGGTGGTAGGGGGCGCGGCGCTAGTCTATTACGGCATCCACAGCCGCACCGTTTCCGCCAATACGCTGGCGGCGCAAACACGCGAAGACTCGGTCCTGGCTGTGTCGGTGGTCCATCCGAAGATGGGCGGCGCCGAGGAAGAAGTGGCTACCCGGCAACACTCCGCAGGCGTTCACCGATTCTCCATTCACGCGCGAACGAGCGGTTACTTGAGAAGGTGGTATGTGGACATCGGGACGCGCGTGAAGGTGAGGATCTGCTCGCCCAAATCGACGCGCCGGAACTCGATCACCAGTTGCAGCAGGCGAAAGCCGATCTGGCCACCGCGCAGGCAAACCTGAAGCTCGCGCAGACCACGGCGGACCGGTGGGTGTTCCTCTTGAAGACGGAATCGGTGTCGCGCCAGGAGACCGATGAAAAGACCGGCGACCTCAACGCCAAGAAGGCGATGGTGGACGCTTCGGAGAACGCGGTACACCGCCTGGAAGATCTGCAAGCGTACGAAAAGGTGACCGCGCCATTCGATGGTGTGATTACCGCGCGCAATACCGATGTCGGCGCGCTGATCGACGGCGGGGCCAACACTCCGGCGCGCGAGTTGTTCCACCTGGCGGCGACGCATCAACTGCGCGTCTTCGTCAATGTGCCGGAAAATTTCGATCGCGCCGCGCAATCCGGCGCGCCCGCTTCGTTACAACTCGCGGAGTATCCGGGCCGGACTTTCACCGGCACACTGGTGCGCAACGCCAACGCCATCGACACCGCTTCGCGCACGCTGCTGGTGGAAGTGGATGTCGATAACCCCACCGGCCAACTTCTACCCGGCTCGTACGTCTCAGTGCATTTGAAGCTACCGGGTGGGACGACGCACGGACTCACTGATTCCGGCGAATACGATTTTGTTCCGCTCGGAAGGGCTACGCGTGGGCGTGGTTCGCGACGGGCACGCACAATTGATCCCCATCGCGGTGGGGCGCGATTACGGCAATGAATTGGAAGTGATGTCGGGATTGACCCTACGCGATCAACTGATTGCCAATCCTGCCCATTCGCTGGTGTCGGGAGAAGCGGTTCGCGTAGTGGGGCCGGAAGGTAAATCGTGATGAAGCCGCCATCGGCGCCGGTGCTCGCGCTGCTCGCGGCCGGTTGTACCGTAGGGCCGAAATATCAGCGTCCCACCGTGCAGGCGCCCTCTGCCTATAAGGAGGCGCCGCCGGAATCGTACAAGGAGTGGAAGGCCGCGAGTCCGTCCGATGCCACCCTGCGGGGCGATTGGTGGACGTTATTCCGCGACTCCGACTTGAATGCGCTCGAAGAGAAGATCGACGTATCGAACCAGCTCACGCGGTATTTGGCCCTAGTCCCGGCGGTGCCTAGTCCCCGCTCTGCCCCCGAACGCAGTGCCGCTTTCGCCTGCACGGCCGCGCATCACCGGGCGCCGCACCGGTTGACAGCGCAATCTCGGTGTGCCTATCTTTTGATAGTAGCTTCCAAATTAAATGAACTACCGAAAGGTGGTGACTCTCGTGACTGCTTCGTCGTCCCGCCGGTGGTGGGCGCTGATCGCGATCGCCGCGAGCGTGGTCGTCGTCGGGCTTGACCTGACGGTGCTGAACCTCGCGCTGCCAACGATCGCGGGGGACCTGCACGCGTCAACCGGCGACCTGCAGTGGATCTCCGACTCCTACAGCCTGGTGCTCGCCGCCATCATGCTGCCCGCCGGGATGCTGGGCGACCGGTACGGCCGCAAGAGGGTCCTGCTCATCGCGCTCGTCCTGTTCCTGCTCAGCTCGGCCGCCTGCGCCTACTCGGCCAGCGTGGGCGAGCTCATCACGGCGCGGGCCATCATGGGCGTCGGGGCCGCGGCGATCTTCCCGCTGGCCCTGTCCGTGCTGCCGGTGATCTTCAGCAAGGAGGAGCTGCCGAGGGCGATCGCCGTCATCGCCTCCGCCAACATGATCAGCTTCCCGATCGGCCCGATCGTCGGCGGCTACCTGCTCGACAACTTCTGGTGGGGGTCGGTCTTCCTCATCAACGTGCCGGTGGTGCTGATCGCCCTCGTCGCCGTCATCTTCCTGCTCCCGGAGTCGCGATCCGCCCGGCGGCAGTCGGTCGACTTCGTCGGGCTGGTCGTCTCAAGCGGAGGGCTGACCGCCCTCACCTACGGGTTCATCCGGGCAGGCCAGGACGGCTGGGGCAGCGCCGTCGCCATCGCGACGATCAGTCGGCGGGGTCGTCCTGCTCGCGGCGTTCGTGCGGCTGGAGCGGCTGGTCATGGTCGGCGGCCGTCGCCAGCCGCTGATCGAGTTGGACCTGTTCAGGTCGGCGGGGTTCCGGTGGGGCACGATCTTGACCACGGCCGTGTCGTTCGCCATGTTCGGGCTGCTGTTCGCCATGCCGCAGTACTTCCAGGAGGTCCGGGGCACGGACGCGCTCGGCAGCGGCCTGCGGCTGCTGCCGATGGTCGGCGGCATGCTGGTCGGCATGATCTCGGGTGCCCGGCTCTCGTCACCGCGCAAGGACCGCTCGGGTGCGACGGCACCCGCGCTCGTGGGCGCGCGGATCCTCATCGCCGGCGGCTTCGCGATCATGGCCGCCGCCATGGTGCATGGGAGCCTTCACCGCAGGTCGCCAGCTCCACGGGGTACGCGGCCGCCTGGATCGCGATCGCCGGCCTCGGGCTGGGACTGGCGATGCCGCCCGCGATGAACGTCGCCCTCAGCCAGCTGTCGGCCGAGCGCAGCGGGTCCGGCTCCGCGGTGATCTCCGCGCTGCGCCAGGTGGGCGCGACGATCGGGGTGGCCATCCTGGGCACGCTGATCAGCAACGCCTACACGGCCGGGGTGCCGGCGAACGGGCTGCCGGCCGCGGTGGCGTCACTGGCGCGAAGCTCGGTCACTGGTGGTGTCGCGGTCGCGCGGATGCTCAAGTCCGCCGCGCTGCTGGAGCAGGTGCGCGACCGCGTTCGTGCACGGCATGGACATCATGCTGTGGACCTGCGGCGGGATCGCGCTCGCCGCGGCCCTGCTCGCAGTCGCGTTCCTGCCCGGCGCTCCGCGTCCGCCCCGGCGGCCGTGGCCGCGACGGCGAATGCGGCGAGCCGGCATCGAGGATGTGGCTGACGGGGCATGGGAGGGGGCAGAATCTCAACTGTGACGGACACCGCTGCGAACTGCGGCCTGCGGCAACGGAAGAAGGCCAGGACGCGTGCTGCCATCAGGGAGCACGCGCTCCGGCTCTTCCGCGCGCAGGGCTACGCCGCCACCACGGTCGAGCAGATAGCGGCGGCCGCCGAGGTGTCGCCGTCCACGTTCTTCCGGTACTTCCCGACCAAGGAAGACGTGGTCCTGCGGGACGACTTCGACGACCGGATGCTCGAGGCATTCGCAGCGGCAGCCGTCGTCGTTGTCGCCCGTCGCGGCGCTGCGAGCCGGGATCCGCGAGGCGCTGGCGACGCTGACGCCGGCGGAGTGGGCGGAGTTCCAGGAGATGACGGCGCTCGGCATGGGCATCCCCGAGGTTCGCGCCCGCATGATGGACGAGCTGACCCGGACCATTAACACGGTGGCCGACGCGCTGGCCCGGCGGCTCGGCCGGTCGCCAGAGGACCTGGCCGTCCGGGTGTACGCCGGGGCCGTCTTCGGCGCGCTCATGGCGGTGATGGGCCCGGAGACGTACTCGGAGGGCCGCATCGACGCGGCGGTCTTCGACCGCGCCGACGCAGGCCCTCGCGATGCTGGAAGCCGGCCTCCCGCTGTAAGGGCGCAACCGGCCGGGAATGTTGAAGGTTCAAATACTGTTAGCGTCCGGATGAGCGACCGTGCACGTCGGGTACTACGGTTGGAACACAGGCAATGAGGTGGTCGTCATGCCAGCGGTAACCGTCGAGAACCTTCTGGTCCTGCCCCGGGTGACCGAGCCAGGCCTCGAGGCCGAGCGCGCCGTCATCAAGCGTCTCCACCGCCCCGTCCGGATTCGAGGGCGAGGGGTTCCCGGTTCGCCGCGCGTTCGCCGGCGTCGACCTGGCGATGCTCGACCCGTTCATTCACATGGACCAGATGGGCGAGGTCGAGTACGGCGCGGGCGAGCCGAAGGGCACGCCGTGGCACCCGCACCGCGGCTTCGAGACCGTGACGTACATGATCGACGGGACCATGCGCCACCAGGACTCCAATGGCGGCGGCGGGCTGATCACCAACGGCGACACCCAGTGGATGACCGCCGGCGCCGGGATCTTGCACATCGAGGAACCGCCCGAGGACCTGGTGGCCTCCGGCGGGCTGTTCCACGGCTTCCAGCTCTGGGTCAACTTGCCCCGCGCCCTGAAGATGACCGACCCGCGGTACCAGGACATCGGCGCCCGGTCGGTCGCCCTGCTGACGTCGGCCGACGGCGGCGCGCTGCTGCGGCTGATCGCCGGCTCGATCGACGGCCACGACGGCCCGGGCGTGACGCACACCCCGATCACCCTGGTCCACGCGACCGTGTCGCCGGGCGCGCGGGTGCGGCTGCCGTGGCGGGCGGACTTCAACGCCCTGGGGTACGTACTCGCGGGGTCGGGCACCGTGGGCGCCGAGAAGCGGCCGGTGCGGACGGGTCAGCTCGCCGTGTTCGGGCCCGGATCGTCCATCACGATCGCCGGTGACCGCGTCATGGACGGCCCGTCGCCAGTCGCTCGACATCCTGTTGCTGGGCGGCGAGCCGATCCGCGAGCCTGTCGCCGCCTATGGCCCGTTCGTCATGAACACCCGCGCCGAGCTGGTCCAGGCCTTCGAGGACTTCCAGAAGGGCCGCCTCGGCACGATCCCGGCCCAGCCCGCCCGCCCCGGGCACGACGTCCTGTAGGCGATGCCCGGCGGGAGCGCCGAGGAGGCGCTCCCGCCCAGGCCAGCAGCGGCTAGCTGCCCGAGGGGACAGCCGCCGGGAGCCGGCGCGAGGATCGCCGCGCCGTCGGGTGAGCCCAGGCCAGAGCAGGCGTCCCAGCCACGGCCGGCCGAGTAGGCGCCGTTGGTGCCGCGGGTGATGTCGTGGAAGCCCGCCACGTCAGCGCCCGGCTGCACGCCCGCGTAGATCAGCGGCTGCAGCAGGCCGAACTTCGTGCCCGTCGCCTGCGCCAGGCGCGCGATCAGCCCGGCCCACAGCGGTGCCACCGCGGACGTGCCGCCGATCGGCTGCTGCTGGCCGCCGACCACGATCTCGTAGCCGGACACCGGGTCGGCGTTGCCCGAGACGTCGGGGACGCCGCGCCCCGGACAGCGCCGGCGTGGCCGCGGAAGACTGCCAGGACGGCACAGGGAAGGCCGTGCTGATGCCGCCGCCGCCCGCGCCCTCGTTGTGGGTGATCTCGTTCCAGACGACTTCCGAGACGATCGTGCCCGACGAGTGGTCACCGACGAGCGTCGTCCCGCCGCAGGCCAGGGCGTGCGGGGAGGACGCGGGGAAGTCAACCTGCGCCGGCCCGTGAGCGTTTCGCGGGTCGTCGCTGGACCCGTTGTCGCCCGACGCGACCGTCACGGTGACGCCGAGCGCGGCGGCGTCCTGGAACACCTGGTCCATCGCCTTCAGGCTCTGCTTCGCCCACTGCGGCTCCGGACCGCCCCAGCTGATCGAGATCACGGTCGGCGTCGGCGTCGCGTGCACCGCGGCAGCGACCGCGTCGATGAACCCTTTGTCGCTGGTGTTGTTGGAGAAGTACACGACCTGGGTCGCGCCCGGTGCCACCGCGCCCGCGACCTCGATGTCCAGCGCGACCTCCCCGTCGGCGCCGCTGTCTTGGCCAGGGGAGTTCGACCCGCCGTCGACCGCCACCGCCGTCACCGACGGGGTCGCGAGGCCTAGCCCGCTGAAGTAAGCGTCCAGGTCGCTCATCTGGTAGCCGCCACCGAGCTCGATGATGGCGATCGTCTGGCCGGTGCCATCCGTGCCCGCGGGGAAGTCATACAGGCTGGCGACCTGCAGGGCGGTAAGCGGCACGGGAGTCCCGGCCTGCCTGGCCGGGGCGGTGGCCCGGCTGGACCGCCTTAGCTGCGGCCGGGCCACGGGGCGGTCGTCCAGGCCCAGCACGGCCACCACGATCCCGGCCAGCGCGGCCGGCACCGAGAGGCCGCCCGAGCGGTACCGGTGCGTCACCGCTCCAGTCCCGAGGTGGTCCGAGGTGACCCGGCTGAGCGAGGTGCCGAACGCGGCCGACATCGCCTCCACGGTCCCGCTCACCTTCACGTGCCGGGAGCCGGTGTCTACCTCGGTCACGGTCAGGTCCAGGCCCTCGAGCGTGGACTTGACGAGCTCGATGTCCTCTGGTGCCGCCCCGTACCGGGCGGCCAGTTGGTCCGTGGTGATCGTCTGCGGCCCGGTGACCAGTTCGGCCGGAACCTGGGCGCGACGCCGGAGTACCAGCGTCACCTCAATCGTCGCCCGCTGGTCCAGTGCATGCGTGGCCGGAGTGGCGCTGGGCAGTTCGGACCGCTCGCTACCCGGAAGTGGCACAAGATCAGGCATGTGAATCCCCCTCGATCGGTGGGTAGGCGTCCCTGACTTCCTACCGTGATTCTGTCTTACCTGTCTGAGGTAGACGATCCCTTTGCGGATACATTTAAGTTCAGGTCCACGTGTCGCGCATCGCCGTTTTCCCCTTCTCGGCGTGGATTGACGGCCTCACGTAATCCAGGATGCTGCCGCGACGCCCAGCCAGCCATGAGAGGTTCCCGGCGGAGTAACCGGCAGACTTTTTGGTGGCCTGGTGGCGGCGGCGTGCTGCGGCGGCGTCAGGCGGCTAGCTGGCCGCCAGGGGCACGGAGTCCAGCTTGCGGATCTTCGCGCGGACCTTGGCGGCGTCGCGGTGGCGCAGGTCATCGTAGACGTCCAGGGCGCGGGCCCACGCGGATCGCGCCGCGGCGATGTCCCCGGCCGCCTGGTGCGTCTCCGCGAGGTGCCCCAGGGTGTTGGCGACCTGCAGCCGGTTCCCCGACAGCGCGCCGAGTTCCAGCGCGTGCCCGAAGCACCGGACCGCCTCGGTGTACTCGCCCAGGTGCTGGTACACGTAGCCGAGGGTGTCCCAGGTGCCCGCCTCGCCCGGCGCGTAGCCGATCGACCGGCACAGCGAGATCGCCTCCAGGCAGCGGTCCCGTGCCTGCTCCAGCTCGCCGAGTCGCATGCGGCACCAGGCAGAGTTATTCAGCGCGGCCGCCCGGACGAGCTGCATGTCCGGGTCGCCGGGCGCCGCGGACGACAGGGCGAGGGCGTCGTCGGTCGCCTGCAGGCTCTCGGTGTAAAGCCCCTGGTAGTCATAGGCCTGGCTCATCATCAGGGCCGTCCGCGCCAGCCCGACGAGGTCGCCGGTCTCCTCGAACATCTCGCGTGCCAGCCGCAGCCACTCCTGCGCCTCGGCATACTCGCCCAGCTGTGTCAGCGCCCCGCCTAGCCCGCGCATCGCCCGGGCGAAGCCGTTCCGCTCCCCGCGCCGCCGGGCCGCCTCGACCGCGACGCGCTGCGTCGCCACGCCGTCGTGCCAGTGCCCGCACACGTAGTAATACGTCCACAGGACAACCGGGAACTTCCACGCATAGTCGTCGAGATTATTTCGAACGGACCCGTCAATTGCTTTCAAGAGCACCTGATACTCAGCGTCGAGCCACTCCAGCGCGGCTTGCTTGGCCGCGAAGGATTCTGGCCGGACTCCAGGCAGCGGCGGGTCAAGGCGGATGGTGTCGTGGCTTGGGTACAGCAGGACCCGGGCGGCATGGGCTGACTGCAGGTAATGATCTAGCGTGCGCAGCATTACCGCATTCCGTTCGGAATATGGGATCTGATCTTCTGCCCGCTCCACCGCGTAGCTGCGCAGCAGGTCATGGAAGGCGTACCGGCCGGGCACGTGCTCACCGATGAGGCTCGCGCGCGCGAGCTCGCGCAGCGCCTGGCGTGCCTGGCCCAGCGTGGCCGCGGCCAGGCTCGCGGCCGCCGGGGTGGTGATGTCCGGTCCTGGGTGCAGCCCTAGCAGCCGGAACATTCGCGCGGCCCCGTCCGACAGGTGCTGGTAGGACAGCGATATGACGGTACGCACGTTCGCGGTGGGGTCTCCGGCGTCGAGCGCGTCGAGCCGCCCGGCGAGCTCGGCCAGCTCGGCCGTCAGCGCTGACACCGGGAGCCGCGGCTGAGCGGCGGCCCGCGCCACGACGACCGACAGCGCGAGGGGGAGCCGGGCGCACAGCAGGGCCAGGTCGCGGATCGCGTCCGGCTCGCGCGCCGCGCGGTCGGGGCCGAGCCGGGCGGTGAGCAGTTCCTCGGCCTCGGGACCGGTGAGCACGTCGAGGCTGAGCAGCCGGGCGCCCTCGGAGGCCGCGAGCGCGGTGAGCTCCCGTCGGCTTGTCACCACCACCAGGCTCCGCGGCGACGCGGGCAGCAGGGGCCTGACCTGGGCGACGTCGCTCGCGTTGTCGAGCACGACGAGGAGCCGCTTGTCCGCGACGCGACCGCGGTAGAGCGCCGCCAGCCCCTCGAGGTCGGCCGGGAGCTGCGCCGGGTGCACGCCGAGCGCGTCGAGGAACCCGCGCAGCACGTCCGCCGGGTCAGCGGGCGAGCTTGACATGTCAAAGCCGCGCAGGTTCGCGTACAGCTGCCCGTCGGGAAACCGCGGCGCGACCCGGTGCGCCCAGTGCAGCGCGAGCGCGGTCTTGCCGACGCCGGCCGTGCCGCCGATCGCGGAGATGATGACGGTGCCCGGGCGGCCGCAGGCGTCGGGTGCGGCGTTGCCGCCGTCAAGCTCGGCGAGTTGCTCGTCGAGCTCCGCGAGCTCGCGGGTCCGTCCGGAGAAGTGCGCGACGGCGGTCGGTAGCTGCCGCGGCACGGGGACGTCCGGCTTGCCCGGGCTGCCGACGGGGAGCTTGCGCAGGCCAGGCGGCGCGGTTGGCCCGCGGCCGGGACGCCCGGTGGGGCGCCGCGCCGACTCGTCCTCCAGGGCGACGGCGGGCGGCTCATCGCCACCGTGGTCGATGCGATAGCGGGCGAGGAGGTCGGTTCCGGCCGCCTCGGGCAGGCCGAGGGCGCGGACCAGCGCCCGCAACGAGCTCGGGTACGGCTTGCGCGTCCGGCCACGCTCGAGATCCGCGATCGTGCGCACGCTCACGCCAGAGCGCTCGGCGAGATCCTCCTGGGTGAGGCCGGCCGCCTTACGCTGCCGCTTCAGCCACGTTCCTGGAGATGCTTCACCAGATGCCACGCTGGCCTCTGCCGTACTCATGATCACCGTCCGCCCGTGATCACCTCTCCTGTCCGATGCGTTACGCGACGTATCGGTTACATTGAGTGTAACTGTGTCGCGATGCAATGAACAGTGCACGACGTCAGGCGAACCGCAGGAGCAGGCGGCTGGCGGACTCCTTCTCCGAGCGGGCGCAGTAGCTATCCGAGATCATGACGTAGATCGATAGCGCCGACCGCAGGTACTCACGGCCGCCAGGTCGCCCGCTGACCGGGCAAGGTCGGCCTGCCGCCGCGGTGCCCGCGAAAATATGCTCTAGCTCCGCCCAGCAGGGGGTCGAGAAAAACTCATCGCGAGCGTATGCCCGGAAAAGCGTGCGGCCGAGTCCGGCAGTCATGCGGCAAATCGTACGCTCTTGCTATTGCGCGGCCCCTGCCTGCGGCACGGGTGTCGTGCCGGGCTTGTACAGCGTCACGAAACCGCAGGTCTCGTGGCGCAGCACGACCTTGCCGCGCCACTTGGCGCGCGTCCGGCGCCGCGTCGGTCCCGCCGGGCTCACTAGTTACACGGAACTAGTCTTCTTACTTTTTCCGAACGGATCCCGTACGTGTCCTGCCGGGGTGTAACTCTGTGATGATAGGTACGGAAGAGAAGTATGTGACATGAGGTGCTAAAGAGATTCAAGTCGTCTGACGGGTCAACTCTGTATGGGTGCTTTGATCGTGGTAAATGACGCAATAGACGGAATGTTCCTATAGTCCTTGTTAGTACCTATTAACTACGTCGACTGACCGATGAGTAGTTCGGCAGGGTCAACTTTGTCACGTGCGCACCAACTGTGACCAATCTTGCACGCCACGTCGTTTTCTCGGTCAATAATGGCGTCTAGTAACCGGCGGAACCCCCTGCGTGGCACTTCACGCGCCTGCCGGTTAGCCGAGAGGTACAAGCCATGAGCCGCGCCGCTGGCAGCTCCGTCGCCACAATTCCGGCCCGACGTGCATCCTTTCGCGACGTGTTCGCAGTGGGCGAGTTCCGCGCGCTGTGGGCATCCCAGATCCTGTCGGCCGGGGGCGACCGGCTGGCACTCGTCGCGCTGACGTTGCTGGTCTACGACCGCACCCACTCGCCGCTGCTCGCCGCGGTGGCCTTCGCCTCGGGCACGCTGCCCTACATCGTCGGGGCGTTGTTCCTGTCGGGCCTCGCGGACCGCTTCCCGCGCCGTTCTGTCATGGTGATGGCCGACGCCGCGCGGACGGTCCTGGTGGGCCTCATGCTCGTTCCAGGGATGCCGCTGGACGCTCTGATCGCGCTTGCTGTACGCGGTGACGGCGGTCCAGCCGGTATTCGATGGAGCCAAGTCCGCCATCGTCCGGGACATCGTTCCCGGCGAGCTGTTCCCGATGGCGATCGGCGTCATTCAGTCGACGATGCGCGTCATGGTCGTCCTCGGAGCCGCCATCGGCGGGCTGATCGTGGCCCTGCTGGGAGCACGCTGGGCACTGGGCGTGGACGCCGGGACATTCGTCGTGTCGGGGCTGATCCTGCAGGGTGGGGCTGAAGACCCGGGCCGCGGCCGCGGCAGCGGCTCCGGACGGAGCCGGGGCACTTGCCAACCTGGTCTTCGGCGCTCGCCTCGTCTTCGGGGACAGGGCACTGCGGACGCTGATGCTCATCGGATGGCTAGCCGCGTTCTACGAGGTTCCCGAGGGTCTCGCCGCGCCCTTCGCTGGGAAACTCGGCGGAGGACCGGTCGCTGCCGGCCTGCTGATCGCGTCCACCCAGATCGGCTCGGTGCTGGTCATGCCGTACTTCACCAAGCGGATCGGTCCGCGGACGCGACTACGCTGGATGGGACCGATGGCCGTGTGCACCCAACTGGTGCTCGTGCTGGCGGTCCTCCGCCCAAGTCTCGCCGTCTCTATGGCGATCTTCGCGGTGTCGAATGTGTTCACCGTCTATCAGATCGCCGCTAACACCGCGTTCGTGGAGAGAGTGCCGAACGAACGCCGGCTCGAAGCATTCGGCCTGGCTAACGCCGGTTTGATCGTCGGCCAGGGGATGGTGTTGGCGATTGCTGGCGCTGTCGCTGAGGTGGTACCGCCCTCGACGGTGGTAGCGCTAGCGGGTGGACTCGGTGCCGTCATCGCCTGTGGTCTCGCGCTCCGCTCGCGGCGCATGTCGCCGGTCGTCGGGCGTCACTCTGCGAAGCATCTCGGCCGGGAGGCCTCGCTTGCCAGGCAAGCTCCAGTCCAGGATTCAGTTGCGGTAAGGGGCTAGCGGGATGGCTAGGCGTCAGACCCAGGTGTCGCGCATCGCGGCTCTTCCTCTCTGGTCGAAGCGGATAGGCATGGCCATCACTTCAGTGACTTCAGCCCCAAATGGTGACGCGCATGTCTCTCTCCCTCTCTCCAGTCACAGCAGACGCTTTTCGCCTCCGCGTCCACTGCGATCATTCCATGCTCTTGCGTATCGGCGCGCGGCCGACACGCACCATTAAGCGCCCAGTTGTCATGCGATGTCCGTGAAACTTGCATCAATGGCTACCTCGACCGGCAAGGATGGGTTATGGTAGCTATACGCAGCTAGTCATTTACGGTGAGCTGTTACTAGTAGGCAGACGCTGGTGTCACATGCGGAACGGTGGAACATGCAAGCCTTGCCCCTCACCAGTCGCATCAAGCGCTGTGTAACGGCCTGGCAGTGGTGGCAACTCCCGCCAGTCCTGCGCGGGTATGTGGCAGTCGTGACTGCCGCGGCCATCTGCGTGATGGGCATCGCCGGCGCCTGGACTGACTGGCATCCGCGCGACCTCGAGAGCTTTGCCTTGCTCATGTGCTGCGGAGCGATCTCGATCTCATCCACGCCGAGAATCGCGTACACGAGCCCGGGCGGCCTGACGAGAGACTTCACCGCGATGTGGGTTCTTCCCATCGCGATCTTGCTGCCGCCGGTATACGCGGCGGTCGTGTCGATACCGTTCCTGGTGATCGTCCAGTATTTCGTTCACCGGGGGGTTCTTTACAGGAGGGTCTTTACGGCTGCCTCGATCAGCCTGAGCTATGCCGCGGCATCATGGGCGTTCCGCGCGCTCCCGGCTTCCCTGGCGGGTGAGTCGGTAGGGAGGGGACTGCATGCCTTTACCTGGGCTGTTGCGGTCGCGGGATGTTACATGCTGGCAAGCAGGGTCCAGCACTTCCTGATCGTCGGCGCCGTGAAGCTGTCTGACCCGACGGTGCACATCTGGCAGATGGAATGGAATCGAGAGGCGCTCCAGGGCCTGTTCGTGGAAATCGACCTCGGCGTCATGATCACGCTCGCCGTGGCGATTAGCCCGGCCCTGGTCGTCGTCGCCGTGCCGACGGTATTGCTTGTCCGGCGGTTCCTCGTGCATCCGATCCTCATCGCTCAGTCTCGCGTCGACTCCAAGACTGGCCTGCTGAACGTGTCCACGTGGGAGCAGGAAGCGGAGATCGAGCTGTCCCGTTCGGTCCGCACGCGCCAGGCGGTTGCGCTCGCGATCCTGGACATCGATCACTTCAAGCGGGTCAACGACACCTACGGGCACCTGGTGGGCGACCGGGTGCTGCGTGCCGTCGCGGACGCGATCAAGGGGCAGTCGCGCGACTACGACAAGGTCGGCCGGTTCGGCGGCGAGGAGTTCGTGCTGCTGCTCGCCCAGGCGGACGAGGAAGACGCGTGCCGCATCGCCGAGCGCTTGCGTACTCACATCGGCGACCTGGCCGTCCCGATCGACGACAGGGACGAGGCCCCGGTCGTGCAGGTGACGATCTCGATCGGCGTCTCGGCGCTGGAGCGCGGCACGCACCCGCGAGCTGACCGACTTGCTGACGGCCGCCGACTCGGCGCTGTACCGGGCCAAGCAGGCTGGCCGCGACCGCGTCTGCGTGTCCGCGCCGGTCCTGGCCGGCCAGCTGGTCGCCGAGATCGCCAGCCAGATCGGCCTGGTCCGTCAGGACCCAGCCGGCGCTGCTTTATGCCCTGAGAGGTCACTCTAAGCGACCATTGCACCGCGTCATGTCGCTGCAATTGCACATTCCCGTGCGTCGTATCTGTGCAGGTCAGCGGTACCGTGCCTGATCTTCTGCCGGGTGCAGGCGGCTACCCTAATGCGACTCCATATTCCCCCCGGGTCAGCTCGGGTCACGACGCGCCACGATAGGGCCGTCGCCGGGAGTCGGCCACGAATTCCATATACTCGGCGCGAATCAGAGAAAACCGGGCATGCTGGAGGGCTGGCGGAGCAAGCTGGGAACAGGCTGGACAGATGCCGCCTAGGAGTCGGCCTGCTCGTCGCCGGCGAGTACCTTCCGGAAGTACGTGGCGGACTCCTCGTAGCCCAGGGCGTGGTAGAACGGCGCCGCCCGGCGGGTGGCCAGCGTGACGAGCGTGCACCCCAGGGCTGCGGCCCAGCGCTCGAACTCGTCCATCAAGGCCCTGCCGATGCCCTGCCCCTGGTAACTGCCTCGGACGAGGATCTCCTCGACTTGGGCCACCGGGCCGTTGGCGAAGAACGAGACGTGCTGGAAGCCGAGCAGGTAGCCCGAGTTGATCGCTGCCATCGACGGCGATGAGGAGGCAGGCGTCGCCGGTGGCGACCTTCGGCGAGCAGGACCGGGTAATGGACGCGGAACTTGTCCGCGTCGAAGGTGAACGACAGCGCGAAGCTCTTTGGCCAGGTGGCCGACATTCCGGGCGTCCTCGCTTGTGGCGCGCCTGATCTTACCGTGCCATCCGTCCGCTCTTACTGCCGTGCTCATGCTGGCGGTCCTCCTCTCCTGCCCGGCGTGCCGATCCGGGACGCGGTCATCCACCACATTCTGGCCCGATGAGGACTGCCCGCGGGTGTCGTTGTTCCCGAGTCGATCCGCTGCGGCATGGCCCCTGAAATGGGACGATTGCCCGATGCAGGGAAACGAACGCGTCCTGGCGCCTTACGCTCGGCTGCCGCGCATCAGGGGAGCCTGGGCGCTGCGCCTGACCAATGTCGCGGCGGGCCTGCCCGTGGCCATGTTCTCGCTCGCGACCCTCGTCATCATGGCGCTGCGGCAGTACAGCTACGCGCAAATGGGCGACGTGCTGGCCGCTGGCCTCGTCGTGCGGGCGGTACTGCTCCCGTCGCTGGCCGCGATCGGCAACCGGTACGGCCCGAGGCGGGTGCTTATCCCGCAGGTGCTGGTCTTCTGCGCGGCGACGATCGCCCTCATGCAAGACGCTGAGTTCCGCAAGCCGGTCTCGATGCTCTACCTGGCGGGCACCATCGCCGGGGCCACGCTGCCGACCGTGGGGGCGCCCGCGCGGACCGCGTGGACCGCGCTGTGCCGGTGGAGCGCGGCCGCGGCGGCTCCACGGAGAGCGGCGATGACCCGGCCCGGCGGGCGGTCACGCTCGAATGGGCCGCCATCGGCGACATCGCCGTCCTCGGCCCGCTTTTCACCATGCTCCTGGTGGCGACCGGGCACCCGAGGGGCGGGCTCATCGGCGTCGCCGCCTTCGCGTTCTTCGGCGTCGCTGGACTCGCGCTGCAGCCAAGCGTGGACCGGGCCGAGCGCTCCGGCCGCAACGGCGCCGCGACAACCGCGACCGCCGCGATGGCCGCCAGTCAGGAGCAGGCACGCCGTCCGGCTGCCCTCATCGCGCTGGCCCTGATCGCATCGCTGTCGGCGGCCGTGGTAGCGGCGATCGAGATATCGACGGTCGCCGCCGCCGACAGGTACGGGCACCACGCGCTTTCCGGGCTGTTCCTGGCGCTCGCGGCCGTCGGGTGCGTCGTCGGCGGGCTATGGAAAGGCTGGCAGAAGCTCCCCGCCCACCGCTGCCTGATGGTGGCGCTCCTGCTGGTCGCCATCGCGACCGCCCTGCTGTGGCTCGCGCCGAACCTGCGGGCTGCTGCCCGTGAGCCTCTTCCTGCTCGGCGTCTTCGTGCGGCCGGCCGTCACCAGCGGATTCTCGATCCTGCGGGGCCTGGTCGCGCCGGCCCACCTGACCGGGGCGCTGTCGTGGTACGGGCTGCTGCATCTGCCTGGGGGCCGCCGCTGGCGTGGCGGTCGCCGGCGGCCTGATCGGCGATGACGGCATCAACGGTCCCGCCGGCGGTTACCTGACGGCCGTGGCGTTCGCCGCGACGGCGGCCGTCGTCTGCCTGGCCTTCCTCAGGTCCCGGAAGGCGGCCGCCACGCCGTCGCGGGTCAGCTTTCTGGCGTGTCCGCTGCGGAGACCACCATGAAGCGTCCCCGCCGGCTCCGGGGTCAGTCGGCGGGGACGCTGTCAGGCGCGGCCGGATCGGCCGCTGGTATTGGTCGCCGGGCGCTACGCCCAGCTGATGACGTCCTCGTGGGGCAGTCGTGGCAGGCGGTCGCGATAGGGCTTCTCGCCAGGGTGGCCGATGTTGATGACCACGAACGACGTGAACCGGCCGTCAGGGAAGAACTCGGCGTCCAGGCCCGGCCGGGTCGAACCCGGTCATCGGCCCGCGGCGAGGCCGTGCGCGCGGATCGAGAGGATGAAGTAGCCGGCCTGCAGCGCCGCGTTGAGCTTGCCGCCGCTGACGCGGCGTTCCTCGTCCGCGTCGAGCACGTCCTTCAGCTCCGGCCGCACCGGCCAGACCGTCGGGATGTACTCGTGGAACCGGGTGTCCACGGCCAGCACGGCGACGGCGGGGGCCGCCTCGGTCTTGGCCTTGTTGCCCTCCGACATGTGCTTCACCAGCCGGTCGCGCCCCTCACCCGGGCGCACGTACAGCACGCGCAGCGGCTGGACGTTGGCCGACGTGGGCGCCCACTTGGCCAGTTCCCAGATCGAGCGCAGTTCCTCGTCGCTGACCGGGGCGGGCGCCCACGTGTTCGCGGTGCGGGCGTCGGTGAACAGCACCGCGCGGGCGTTGCCGTCCAGCCGGCCAAGCGCCGGGTACTCGATTGCCTCGGAAGTCATCGGGAATGTCTCGCCTTGCTCATGATGGAAGCTTCAAGTTCCTCTACGGGAACTCCAGTGGCTACGGGCATCTTCCGTGCACACAACGTGACGCTCCTTACGTGACGCACGTCATGTAAGGAGCGCCCGCGGCATGGAGCCGGGTTGAGAAGACTGGGTGACGACAGGCCTAGACCGTGGGGACGATGCGCCACTTGCTCCCGGTGAGGAATGCCGACAGCGGCTTGGAGGTGGCGTCGGTCGTGGTCGTGCCGCCGATGGCCGCGCAGCTCACCGCCCTTGTCGACGTCGAGAAGCAGCTCACGGCGTACAGGTCGCCGACCTTGAAGGCCGAGCCGGACTGGGCCGTCTTCGTCCAGGCAGCGCCGTTCAGCGTGTCGACGAAGGCGGCGGTGGACTCGTCGGCGAACAGGGTGCTCCCTATCGCGACGCAGTGCGCGGCCGACGCGCAGGAGACCCCGTCCAGCCAGGAGGAGCTGCCCGGCCCGGCCGGGGCGGGCGGGGTAAAAGCCACCCACTTGCCGCCGCTCCACCGCTCGGCCAGGTTGTGGCCGTTCGATCAGCTGGCCAACCGCCACGCAGAGCGCGGTAGACGGGCAGGAAACGCCGCTCAGTGCGCCGTTCCCCGACTTAGGGGCCTGGCTGGCGCTCCAGGCCGATCCCTTGAGCTGCTCGATCAGCCCGAACTGGCTCGCCGCGGCGCTGTAGGTGCCGACCGCCGCGCACCGCGTGGCCGACTCGCAGGAGATCCCGTTCAGCGTGTTCCCCGACGAGCCGCGCGGCGCCGGTACGCTTCACGCGCGTCCAGCCGCCACGCGGGGTCCACCGCTCGACCAGCGGCAGCTGGCCGGCGACGATCGTGCCGAACTGATCCGCCGCCCCGGCCGCGTAGCACAAGCTGGTGGACGGGCACGAGATGGCACTGAGCATGGAGTCCCCGTCGCCCGCGGGCACCACGGGCTGGCCGGGCGCCCCAGCCGCGGGAGCGCGTCCAGGTCTCGGCGATCGGCACCAGGCTGCCCTTCTTGATCGTGCCCCAGCCGACGGCAACGCACTCGGCGGCGGACGGGCAGGACACGGCGCTCAGCGAGACGTTGGAGACGCCACCCGGCTTGCCGATCGAGAGGCGGTGCCAGGCGCCGGTCCAGTCTTCGGCGGCGACCTGCGCGGGCATCGTGGCGGACGCGCCGCCGACGGCCATGCAGAACGTCGCGGACGTGCACGAGATCCCGGCGAGCGCGGCCGGGGCCGGCTTCGGCGCCGGCGCCGATCCCTTACCCGGCACAGCGCTGGCGGTTCCGGCGACGCCGAGAACAGGGCCCGCCACGGCAATCGCGGCGGCCAGGAACGACAGGCGAATGGTTGACATCCGTGACTTCAACAACTCTGGTCCCCCTTTTGAGCATGTGTCGCCACTCCGTTGAATCATGGAGTAGGAATCGGTGCGAGCACAGATGGCGCCCCCGCCGTTATTCTGCTCGCTACTACCGGCAACGTGTTGCCAGGAAGCTGGGTTCCAGGCTTTCGGCGAAGGACAGGCACATCACGGACATCATCGACGGGCGCACGGTCATCAGCCGGGCCGACATGGCCGCGCTGGGCATCGGGCGGTCCACGGTGGACGGGTGGTATCGCAACCGCGTCGTCACCGGCCACCCCGAAAAGGCCGGCCGCATCGGCCGGACCGACTACTGGTACGCCGACGAATGGCAGGAATGGCGCGACGCCTACATGAGGGCCAAGCTTTCCGCCCTCACGGAATGTGATAAATCCGGTGCCGAAGGCGACCTCGTCGCCGCCGCCGAGGCCGCCCGCATCATGGGCTACCGGGGTCGCAACGTGATTCACTCCAACCGCAGGCTCGGCTACTTTCCCGAGCGCCGACGAGCACGGCCCGCCCGTCAACGGCCGCCCGGTGCCGCTGTGGAAGCGCTCGACCGTCTGGGCGGCCGCCGACGCCAGGACGGGCAAGGGGGGCGGCCACAAGCGCGGCACCCCCGGCGCCCCGGCCAAGCCGCATCCGTACGCGGGCGACCCGCGGCTGCACGAAGTCCAGGACCTGCTGAGGGCCGGCCGCGAGCCGGTCGCGGCCGAGCTGGCCGCGACGTGGAACGTCGCCCGCAGGACCGCCGAGCGCATCATCAAGGCCGCTCGCGCCGCCACTGCGGGTACACTTCGCTAGTCGACTCCTATCGGCAGGTGCCGCCAGTTTGCGGCAAGCCGCGCGGATGTGGGTAAATGGGTTGCCGGTCCCGACCTCAACTCGTATGTTAAATGACGTCGTACCAGGCAACCATGAAGGGCATCAGGGCGTTATGAGCGCTGTTCCTCCCGCGCGCCGCCGTCTCGTCGGCACGGCGCTGCGGCGCTACCGCGAGACCGTCGGCTACGACCTGGCCGACGCGGCGCGCGTGCTGGGCTGCGACAGGTCCAAGATCAGCCGTATCGAGTCGGGGGAGCGCGGCATTCGCGCCCCGGAGCTGCACGCGCTGCTCACCGAGTACGGAGTGGACTCTCCGGCCAAGGAGGCGCTGGCCGGGCTTTCCCGGCCAGCGGGGGGCAGATGCTGGTGGCAGGACTACGGCGGGGTCGTTCTCGAGGGGATGAAGGATTTCGCCGCCATCGAGGCGCTGGCGTCCTCGGTCTGCGTCTACGACGCGCACCGGGTTCCCGAGCTTCTCCAGACGCCCGACTACGCGAGGGCGCTGATCGACGCGAGGGAAACGGACGGCGACGAGGCGCGGGACCAGATGCTGGCGGCGGTCGCGGCCAGGCAGCAGGCGGTGTTCGGCAGCCGGCCGCAGATCGCCCTTGTGATCGCGGAGGCGGCGCTGCTCAACGTGGTAGGCGGGCCGAAGGTGACGCGCGACCAGCTGACCGAACTGGCCCGGGTGAGCAGCGACAGCGGGCACGTCACGATCCACGTCCTGCCGCTGACGCGGGGCACCCAGGTCGCCGCGACCGGCCCGATGACGATCGTCGGCATCGGTGGCGTGCCGTCACTGGGCGCGGTGCACGTGCCCGGCGTCCGCGGCGGCATCTGCCTGACCGACGCGGCCGACGTGGCGGCCTACGCCCGCGCGTTCGAGCAGCTCAAGGTATACGCATTGCCGTCGGCCCAGTCAGCCCGGCTGCTGCGCGAGCTGCCCGCCAGGCGCGCCCTGCATCGCTGAGTACCCGGGCCGCGCGTGTAGATTAATGGCTGTTTCTTCGCATGTGCCTGACTTAGCTTGTCGCGCCACTATTGCCCCGCATTCAATGGAACTTGACGCATAGCGGCGTTCGTCTACACAACGTACTGGGGGGCGACAGTAACCGAAGGAGGGTCGCCTTCATGTCGTACGACACCACCGCGCCTATTCCCGGCTGGCCACCCGCGCAGCCGCAGCCCCCGGCGCCGCCGGGGCCGAGACGGTGGCGCGTTCGGCCGAGGTGGGCACTCGTGGCGGGGGGCGTTGCCGTCGTCGCGCTGATCGCCGGCCTGCTGGTGTGGCAGCCGTGGAACCCGCCACCGAACGCGCCGACCGCCATTCACGTCGCCTCGAAGACGGCGACCACAGTGGACGTTTCCTGGACCGCGTCCAAGGGCGGCGGGAAGCCGGACAAGTACATCATCTTCCGTGACGGCAAGCAGGCGGGCGAGGTCCCGGACGGCCAGACGTCGTGGACCGACACCGGGCTGGCCCCGGGCAGCGCGCACAAGTACACGGTGGCGGCGGCGGGCGGCGGGCAGCAGTCCGGCCCCTCGGTGAAGGCCGCGGTGACCACGATCACCCCGTCGCCCGTCGGGCTCGCGGTGTCCAAGGTGACGTACACGACCGAGGTGCTCACCTGGTCCCCGTCGCCGCAAGGCCCCCAGCCGGACCAGTACA
Source organism: uncultured Actinomycetota bacterium (assembly GCA_963735415.1). Taxonomy (GTDB): domain Bacteria; phylum Actinomycetota; class Actinomycetes; order Streptosporangiales; family Streptosporangiaceae; genus Trebonia. Next base: position 24,479 of record CAVTLB010000019.1, read on the forward strand.
CGGTCTACGACGGGACCAACTCGCTCGGCACCGTCACGGGCGCCACCCGCTCCTACACCCTGACCGGGCTGACCCCGGGCAGTGACCACCAGCTGACCGTGACCGCGCAATGGGGATCGGCCACGTCCTCCCCGTCCACCTCCCTGGACGCCCCACCGCTCGATCCGCCGCTGGATGGCTCCGCCCCGGTCCAGTTCAAGGCCGTCAGCGTCCCCAGCGGGAAGTTCCGGGATCACCAACGGCGAGCACTGGAGCGACACCTGGCAGTTCGCGTCCACCTGCAGCTCGAGCCATTGCACGATGACCGACAGCGCCGAGTTCGCGCCGCCTAACCTGCAGCCAGGGACGTTCACGGTGAAGCTGTCCCCCTCGGGCAGCGGGTACCACGGGTCCGCCACCGCGAAGCTCACCAACTGCGGCGGGACCAACGTCACCAACACCATCACGGTCAGCATCGCCGCGAACTCCGGCAAGACGTCCCATGGCAGCTGGACTGCCTGGCACGGGACCATGCAGGTCAGCTCCCCGTACATCCAGGTGAGCAGCAGCAATTACTGCCCGCAGCAGAGCTGGCAGTTCAACTTGACCGGGAGTGGCTCGTAGCCGCCGGCCCGCCACGGCCGTCCACGCGCCCGTGAGGTTACGGGCCGCCCGTTGCGGCCCGTAACCGTGAAATCCTCGCAAATGCCGTGTGTCGCGGGTATGCTCTGTCGCCATGCAGGTAACCGGCCAAGTCCTGCCCGGATCCGGGCAAGAATTCGCTGGTATCTGCCGCGTGTGGCATCATCGGCTCAGCCTTGAGCGCTTGACTGGGAGCGCAGCGGGCATGATCGGGGTGGCCGTGACCGACAACAAGACAGTGCTAGCGGACAGCGCCAGCTGGCAGTGCCGGCTAGAAGTGGCGCTGGGCGCGTGAGCGACCAGTCCCCCGCGGACCTCGTGCGCCACGTCGCGGCGTCCACCGGGCTGCCGGAGGCGACCGCCGCCCGGGTCGTCGCGGACATAGCCGCATACTTCGCCGAGACCGTCGAGGACTTCGTCCGGCGGCGGCATAGTGAGATGCGGGTGCTGCATCGCAAGAACGACGACATCTGGCCGCAGATCGCGGCCGAGTTGGCGGGGCGCCGGTTCGGGGCACCGGACCTTTCCGAGCGCCAGCTCAGGCGCATTATCTACGGCTGACAGGGCTTACGGCCAAGCAAGTGGCTGACAAGGAGGCACAACTGCTGTGTGCGGGATCGTTGGGTACGTCGGCAAGCGGGACGTGATGCCGGTCCTCGTGGAAGGACTGCACCGGCTTGAGTACCGCGGCTACGACAGCGCTGGCCTCGCGGTGATCCACCGGGGCCGCCTGCAGGTGACGAAGACGCCCGGCCGCGTCGCCGACCTGCGGAACAAGCTCCGCGGGTCGGGCAAGGCGACGACTGGCATCGGGCACACCCGGTGGGCGACCCATGGCGAGCCCAATGAGGTCAACGCTCATCCGCACACCGACACCGCCGGGCGCATCGCCGTGGTGCACAACGGGATCTTCGAGAACGCCGAGCAGCTCCGCGACCAGCTCACGGCCGCCGGGGTCGAGCTGGCAAGCGACACCGACACCGAGGCGGCGGCGCACATGATCGCCGCCGAGCTCCGCGCGCTTGAAGACGATGGCAACGACTCCTCCAGCCTGCTGGAAGACGCGGTCTGCCGTACGCTGGCGCGCGTCGAGGGCGCCTATGGCCTGCTCGTCATGGACGCCAAGAACCCCGACCAGCTCGTCGTCGCCCGCAAGGGCAGCCCGGTGGTGCTCGGCATCGGCGAGAACGAGATGTTCGTGGCCTCTGACGTTGCCGCCCTCGTCCGCTACACCCGCCAGGTCGTGTACCTGGAGGACGGCGAGGTGGCCACGGTCCGCGCCGGGGACTACTCGACGAGGTCCCTGACCGGCGCGGCGGCCTCAGGCGCCGGCCAGAAGAACCCGACCATGGTGGACGCGGACGCCGCTGACTACGAGCTCGGCACGTTCCCGGACTACATGCGCAAGGAGATCCACGACCAGCCCGAGGCGATCCGGCGGGCGCTGGGCGGCAGGCTCGACGAGCGCTTCGCCACCGCCCGGCTCGGCGGCCTCAGCCTCGACGCCCGCGAGCTGCGCGCGATCCGGCAGGTCAAGTTCCTCGGCTGCGGCTCGGCCTACTACGCCGGGCAGATGGGTGCCGCGATCGTCGAGGAGCTCGCCCGCATCCCGGCCGACGCCGAGCCCGCCAGCGAGTTCCGCTACCGCTCGCCGGTCGTGGACCCCGACACCCTGTACGTGGCGGTCAGCCAGTCCGGCGAGACGAGCGACACGCTCATGGCGGTGCAGGAGCTCAAGCGCAAGGGCGGCCAGGTGATGGGGGCCGTCAACGTGGTCGGCAGCACGATCGCCCGCGAGTGCGGGCACGGCATCCTGCTGCACGCCGGTCCGGAGGTCGCGGTCGCCTCGACCAAGGCGCTGACGAACATGGCGGTCAACTTCGCGCTGCTCGGCCTGCTGCTCGGCCGGGTGCGCGACCTGTCGGCGGCGAGCGGCGAGCGGATCGTCAACGGCATGCGCAACCTCCCGGCCCAGGTGTCGGACATCCTGGCCAACGAGACCGAGATCGCCTCCGCCGCGCACCAGTTCGCGACGGCCGAGCACATGTTCTTCATCGGCCGGGTGCGCGGCTGGCCGGTGGCCCGCGAGGGCGCGCAGAAGCTCAAGGAGATCTCCTACGTGCATGCGGAGGCCTACCAGGCGGGCGAGCTCAAGCACGGGCCGCTCGCGCTGATCAGCCCCGACATGCCGAGCCTGGTCATCATCCCGTCCGACGAGCTGGTCGCGAAGAACGTCTCGACCATCGAGCAGATCAAGGCGCGTGGCGGCCCCGTCATCGCGCTGACCAGCGTCGCAGAACTGCCGGACACCATCGCCGACGTGGTGATCCGCGTCCCGCGCACCGAGCCGGAGCTGGAGCCGATCCTGCTGAACATCCCGCTGCAGATCTTCGCCTACCACGCCGCGGCCAAGCTAGGCCGCGACATCGACAAGCCCCGCAACCTGGCCAAGAGCGTCACGGTCGAGTAGGAATTATCACCCGGGAAGTACGGGCATCGGCCCGGTGTCATCGAGGGCGGGCATCGGGCCGGTTGCCTCGGGGTCGGCCTCGAAGGGCTCGAGGATCGTGATGGGCGTGGGATCGGCGCTGGCCTGCACCGCGCCCGCCGCCTCCAGGACCTCCTCGGGGACGTTCTGCTCGCACCACACGACCTTGCCGCCCTGGGTGCGCCGCGCGCCCCAGCGCTTGGACAGCTGCGAGACGACGTGCAGCCCGCGGCCGTTCTCCGCGTCCCGGTCGACCTGCAGCACGCGCGGCAGGGCGGGGGAGGGGTCGTACACCTCGCAGATCAGGCCACCCTCGAGGATCAGCCGCACCTCGATGTCTTCTCCGCTGCTGAACTCGCTCTTGCATCCGTACCGCACCGCGTTCGTCACCAGCTCGGAGACGAGCAGCTCGGTCACCGGGATGTAGTCCTCCAGGCCCCACCGCTTCATGGGGTCCCGGATCAGCATCCGGGCCTGCCGCACCGAGGTCTCGTCCGGCGACAGCTGCCACAGCACCCGGTTGTCCTCCGGGATCTTGCGGAGCTTCGCGATGAGCACCGCGATGTCATCCCGCTTGTGCACGGAGTAGACGTCGCGCAGGGATTTCTTGCACAGGTCCTCAAGCGGCTCCTGCGGCGTGCCCGGGCCGAAGGTCTCCGTCAGCCAGTCGAACCCTTCCTGGATGTCCTTCTCGCGGTCCTCGACGAGGCCGTCGGTGTAAAGGACCAGCAGGCTGCCGTCTTCGACCTGGAGCCGCCGCGTCTCATACCCGTCATTCGGCTCCACGGTGCCGCCGACGCCAAGCGGCGGCGACGGGCTGCAGATCTGGAGTAGCTCGTTGGACCCGTCGGGATTGACGAGCAGCGGCGGCAGGTGGCCGGCGCTGGCCAGCTCCAGCTCACCGGTGACCGCGTCATAGACCGCGTACGCGCAGGTCGCGAAGTGCGGGTCGCTACTGCCCTGCATCGCGTCCATGAGGTCATCGAGCTGCTGCAGCGACTCGGCCGGCGGCAGCTCCAGCCGCGCGAGCGTCTGGATGGCGGTACGCAGCCGCCCCATCGTGACGGCGGCGCGCACCCCGTGCCCCGCCACGTCGCCGATGACCAGCGCGACCCGCCCGCCGGGCAGGCTGATCGACTCGTACCAGTCGCCGCCGACCTCGACGAGGGCCGAGCCCGGCAGGTACCGGTGCTTCACCTCAACCGACGACGGCGCGGTCAGGTCCCTGGGCAGCATGGACCGCTGCAGGGTGAGCGCCGTGGCGTGCTCGCGGTTGTACTGCCGGGCGGCGTCGATGAGCACCGCGGCGCGGGCGGCGAACTCGCTGCCGATCTCCACCTCGTACGGGCCGAACTTGTGGGTACCCGGCTCCCGGGTGCACACGAAGAACCCGAGGGTGGTGCCCTTGGCGATCAGCGGCAGGATCAGCATCGAGACGCCGGCGAGCAGCTTGGCCACCGGCTTGCGGCGCCACTGCCGCGACAGCTGGCGGGCGGCCTCGGCCGTGATGACGGACTCGAGGACCGGCTCACCGGACTCGATGCACCGGACGTACGGCGAGCCCGCCGGATAGCGCAGGATCTCACCGCTGGGGAAGGCCGCCTGCCAGGCCGGGTCGTTCAGCTTGTGCTTGATCGCCAGCCTGCGCAGCGGGTGGCTGCCGTCCGGGCCGTGGGTCGGGAACTCGTCGTCGCCGACCAGGCTCTCCAGCACCAGCAGGTCGCCAGCCGTGCAGAAGTGCGGGACCAGCTTGTCCATCAGCCGGCTGGCGAGGTCGGCGAAGTCGAGCGTGTTGTCGATCCCCTGGAACGTCTCGTGCAGCAGCATCGTGCGCATCATGCGCACGTCCACGAACTGCTCGGTGATCGGCGCCGGGATCTGCAGCGTGGCCAGGGCAGCGAGGGAGGTCTCGCCCGCGCCGCGCATGGGCCGGACCGTGACGATGGCCTCGGAGACCGTGGCGTGGGCGGTGGCGATCGTCAGGACGGCGGAGCCTTCCTTGTCGTTCTTGACCGCGTCAAGCAAGCGACTGGACCCCGTCCCGGTTCGCTGACCTGCCGCGCGACCGGGCCAGCCCGTTCGGGCCCTGCTCCAGCTCATGCGCGTCGGAAGTGATATCACTGAGGTGAGCACCGAGCAGGTCACCGGGCTCGCGCGCGAGAATCGTGGGGGCGGTCCGGTCATGCTGGACGATCGTGCCGGAACGATCGATTCCGAGTATCAAGGTCCGCACCGACGGGTTCGCGTTCGCGTTCGCCGGCGGTGCTTTGCGGCTCACCCTTTTGCCGGACGTCACGGGCGACTCCTGAAGATTGTGCACGCTGCGCTCTTGCCAATTATGGGCCAACCGCTGCCCGTTCTGATAGGAGATCCGATTCTTCCTGTTTGGTAACTTTTCACGCTATATGTCCTAGTTTAGCGGGGGCGGTGGCGCTAGGTGTGACGTTTCGCGCCTCAAGATGCGGCTAACTTGTAACCCGGGCGAGACCTGGGCGTCCAGGGCGGCGCGGATCTTCTCCGCGTACGCCTGCGCGGGGTGCTCGTCGGTGTACGGATGCCGTGGCCCCAGCCAGAACCGCAGGCCGTCCTTGAACTCGCGGGGGATCGCGTGCAGGTGCAGGTGCGGCACCGACTGGCTGACGACGTTGTTGATGAGGATCATCGTGCCGCTCACGCCGAGCCCGTCCTCGATGGCACGCTCCAGTCGCTGCGCCGTCGTGAGGAACTCCGCCGCCATCTCCGCCGGCAGGTCGGACAGCAGGCGAATGTGCTGCCGGGGCACCAGCAGCGTGTGCCCTCGGAAGAGCGGCCGGTGGTCCAGGAACGCCAGCAGGCGGCCGGTCTCCAGGATCACCGTGGCAGGCAGCTCGCCCCGGATGATCCGGCAGAAGGCGCATTCGGCCTCGGCGGCGTTAGCCGCGACAGCGTGAGTCATGCTGCCGATTATCGCGCCGGATGACAATGTCGGCTTGCTATTCAATCTGCTGATTATCGCGTCAGCATGACTCTTTTTGTGTGGTGTGCCCTTTACTGGGACAGTGAGGTGTGCTGTGCGGCGACCGTGAGGGAAACGCCCGTCGACGTCACGGCGAAGCTCTTCACCTGCAGGCCCGCCGGAAGCTTGGGCAGCGCGAAGCTGAGGTTGGGCAGCGTGCCGCTGTTGCCGAGCACGGAGCCGAGGATCCCGCCGTTGTCGCCGCCGCCGCTCTGGCTCCACACGATGTTGATCTGCGTTCCCCTTGAATGATCACGGTGCCGGTCTGGGTGAGGACGTTGGCCCCGAGGACGCCGAAGCTCGCCTTGATCGAGTTCGGCCCGGCGGCGGCCAGCGAGATGTTGGCGATGCCCTGGCTCTGGCTGGATAGCGCGTTGGACAGCGAACCGAAGGCGATGAAGACAGTCCCGGAGATGCTGTCGACCTCGCCGCCGTTGAATCCCCCATTGATGTGGATGCCTTTTGCCGCCGCGTTGACGCTGGTGATCGTCACCGGGCCGGCCGGAACGTTGCTGGCGCTGATGTCGATCTCGCGCAGGTCGCGGGTGGCGACCTGGGTCAGGAACGGGAAGCCCTGGATGCCGACCGAGGGGTGGATCTGGGAGTCAGCCGACGTGATCTGGCTGGCGATCTCGTGCTCGGCGACCGCCTTGGCCACGAAGTCGCCGATGACGAGCAGGATGAGCACCACGATGACGACGAAGACCGACATGATGATCCGTCGCTTGCGCCGCCTCGGGCGCCGCTGCCTGCCCGGCCGGGGGAATCGCCGACTGGTCGTCGTAACCGGTCTCCCGGCCGGACTGTGCCGATCCGGACTGTGCCGATCCGTACTGTGGCGATCCGTACTGCCGGGTGTCGGTCGGCGGCATGCCGTACTGCGGGGTGTCGTACCGGCGGCGTCCCGTACTGCGCCGTTTCCGCATACTGGCCGTCTCCGCGGCCCCGTGCTGTGCCGCCTGACCCGTACTGCTGCCGCCCGACCCGTTCTGCGCCGCCTGACCCGTACTGTCCCGCCGACCCGTACGGCGGCCTGCCGTACTGCGGCGTCGCGCGGCAGGCGAGGCAGGCGAGTCCGCGCTGCCTGGACCGAAGCCGGGCCGCGGCGACTGCCCGGCCTGCGCCGGGCCGGGCCGCAGCGCCTCGGACTGGACCGTCGGCGGCTCGGCGGAGCGCTGGTAGCCTGGCTCGGCAGCGGGCTGGGCCGTGCTGCCTGGGACGAACCTGGGCTGCGCGGGCTGGAAGGACGGCTGCGGCGCGGGGGACGGAGCCGACTCGAACGTCGGACGCACCTCGGTCGGAGCTTGGCTGGCTGGATCCGGCGACGCGGGCTTGGGCCGTCGCGTCGGCAGGGTCTCGTCGGTGCTCATGTCTGTGGCCCCCAGGAGGTTGTCAGCGGCTCATTACCAGTATCAGTGCCGCGCCCGCTCATATGCTAAAACGTCTCCATCACAGTTATAGTTCTGCCGATTCCCGATTTCGGGCCCGCACCCTACACTGGGGACACATCGCGAGACTAGGGACATCGCGAGACTGGGGAGACATGACGCCTGAGCCTTCCGGCTGGCCGCCAGCGGGAGAGAAGATTGTGCTGGCTGACCAGCGCGCCACCAAACTGCAAGTGAGAACCCGGCGGTCGGATCTCACGCTGGACACTAGCAAGAAGGCAGTGTTCACCATCGGGCGGGACCCGAACGCTGACATCTCTTTCGATGACACGCGGGTGTCGTGGGAGCACGCGAGGCTCCGGGTCGAGGGCGGGGTCTGGGTATACGAGGATCCCCGGAGCACGAATGGCACGTTCGTCGGGACCGAGCGCGTGCATCGCGTCGAGATCACCGGCCTCCGTGTCCTCATGCTGGGCGATGCGCAGGAGGGCCAGGTGCTCCGGCTGGAGCCCGAGCAGGCCCCGCAGGCGCCCGTCGGCGCAGGAAGGCTACCGCCCGGGCGGGTACCAGCCCGGGATACCAGCAGCCGGGCGGGTACCAGCCGCCGAGCTACCAGCCGCCGGGCCAGGCCGGCCCGTCCCAGGGCGGCGCGGCTACCAGCCACAGCCGTCGGGGGGCGGCATGCCGGCGCCCGGCTTCCCGCCGAACCTGGCACCGGACCTGTCGCAGCCCAGCGTGCTGTTCCGGCCGACCGGCCGCTACCAGGTCCAGCAGAAGGCCATCAAGATCGGCCGCCTGCCCACGAACGACGTCGTCGTGGACGACCTTGGCGTCTCGCGGGAGCACGCCGAGCTGCGCCCGCTGCCCGGCGGCCGCTACGAGCTGGTCGACCTGGGCAGCCACAACGGCACCTACGTCAACGGCGTGCGGATCACCAAGCAGATCATCAAAGAGATAACCGACGTCATCTCGATCGGCCACTCGACGTTTACCCTGGTGAGCGGCGCGCTCCTGGAGTTCGTCGACCAGGGCGGCATCTCCTTCACCGCCGAGGGCCTCAAGGTCTTCCGCCCCAACGGCAAGAACCCGCCCAAGCTCACGCTCGACATCGACTTCCCGGTCCCCGAGAAGTGCCTCATGGCGGTCGTCGGCCCGTCCGGCGCGGGCAAGTCCACCCTGCTCGGCGCGCTGACGGGCTTCGACCCGGCGACCGAGGGCACGGTCCTGTACGACAATCGTGACCTCTACACGCACTACGCCGAGCTGCGGCACCGCATCGGGCTGGTCCCGCAGAAGGACATCGTCCACCTGCAGCTCACCGCCCGCGAGGCGCTCGACTACGCCGCCGAGCTGCGGTTCTCCAATGACACCGGGAAGTCAGAGCGGGACACGCGGGTCGTCGAGGTCATCGAGGAGCTCGGCCTGACCGCGCACGCGCAGACGCGGGCCGACCGGCTGTCCGGCGGCCAGCTCAAGCGGGTCAGCGTGGCGATGGAGCTGCTGACCAAGCCCTCGCTGCTCTTCCTCGACGAGCCGACCTCCGGCCTCGACCCTGGCCTGGACCTGCAGGTCATGACGAAGATGAAGGAGCTGGCGGAAGACGGCCGCACGGTCATCGTCGTCACGCACTCCACCGAGAACCTGAACGCCTGCGACCGGCTCCTCGTGCTGGCCAAGGGCGGCAAGATCGCCTACTACGGGCCGCCCGCGGAGGGCCTGACGTACTTCGGCAAGGCCCGCTGGCCCGAAGTGTTCGTCGACCTGAACGACAAGCCCGACTTCGACTGGGCCGGCCAGTACAAGGCGTCGCCGTACTACCAGAAGTACGTCCTGTCCATGAAGCCCAGGCCGCAGCAGAACCAGCCGCAGCAGGCGGGCCCGGTCGGTGCCGCGCAGAAGGCACCGAGCAAGGGCTTCTTCGGGCAGACGCTCACGCTGACCCGACGCTACGTGAAGGTGCTCGCGGCGGACCGGGGCTTCCTCTACGTCAGCGCGATCCTGCCCGTCATTCTTGGCGGCCTGGTCATCGCGCTCGGCGGGTCCGGGCTGCGGATTGGCCCCAACCCCGCCCATCCCAACAGCGGGGCGGTCACCCAGCTGCTCATCCTCGTCGTGTGCGCCTGCCTGGCCGGCGCGGCGAACTCCGTGCGAGAACTCGTGCGAGAACGGCCGATCTACATCCGAGAACGGGCGGCGGGCCAGTCCGCCCTCGCCTACCTGCTGTCGAAGGCGATCGTCCTCGGCGTGATCAGCGTGGTCCAGTCGGTGGTGATCCTCGGGATCGGCCTGGGCCGGTCCTACGGGACGCTGCCGGCCGCCCCGCAGGGCGGTCCGCACGGCACCGCCGCGCTGCTGTTCCTGCTCATCACGATGATCGTCTTGTCGATCACGTCGATGTGCCTCGGCCTGCTGCTGTCGGCTCTCGTGCCCACGAACGAGATCGCGATGCCCATCCTGGTGGGCATCACGATGGTTCAGGTGGTGCTGTCCGGCGGCGTGGGCCTCGTGATCGGCAATACCCCGGCTCAGTATTTCGCCGCGCTGTTCCCGTCCTTCTGGGGCATGAACGCGCTCGCCTCGACCGTGGACCTCAACCAGGTCATCCAGGTGCCCACCCAGCAGAAGCCCGTCTCCTACTGGGATCCCAGCCACTACCTGATCAACATCGCCGGGCTGATCGTCTTGGCCGTGGTCTTCCTGGCCATCGCCAACTGGCGGCTCATCCGGCTCACCCCGGGCCGTCGCAAGTAAGGGCGTCGGCTTCCCTCGCTGCGCTCCCTCGTTCCTCGGTCGCTCCGCTCAGTCCAGGCGATCACGGGGCGCCCTGCAAAGCTCAGCCTCCGCAGGCCGCGTAGGCTAGCCCGGTGACTGCCGACGGGTCCGCCCTCTCCAACGCGCTGGCACGCGCGATGCTCAGCCGGTTCCCGCTGATCGACGGGCACAACGACCTTCCCTGGGAGATCCGCACCGCTTGCGACAGCGATTTGGGCAAGGCCAGCATCGAGCAGCGGCTGCCCCGGTTCCATACCGACATACCGCGGCTGGTCGAGGGCGGCGTCGGCGGGCAGTGGTGGTCGGTCTACGTGCCCGGCACGCTGACCGGGGATGAGGCCGTCCGGGCCACCCTGGAGCAGGTCGACATCGTGCACCGGATGATCGCCAGGTACCCGGAGCGCTTCCAGCTCGCGCTCACCGCCGACGACGTGGAGCAGGCGTTCGCGGCGGGCCGGATCGCCTCCATGCTCGGCGCGGAAGGCGGCCACTCGATCGGCGGCTCGCTCGCCGTGCTGCGCTCGCTGCACGCGCTCGGCGTCCGGTACATGACCCTGACCCACAACCAGAACGTCGGCTGGGCCGACTCGGCGACCGACGCTCCCGATGTCCATGGCCTCAACGACTTCGGCCGTGACGTGGTCCGGGAAATGCAGCGCCTGGGGATGCTGGTCGACCTCTCCCACGTGGCCGTCACCACCATGCATGACGCGCTCGACGTTGCCGCCGCGCCGGTGATCTTCTCGCACTCCAGCGCCAGGGCGGTCACCGATAGCCCGCGCAACGTGCCGGATGAGGTGCTGCGGCGGCTGGCCGGCAACGGCGGGGTCTGCATGGTCGCCTTCGTCCCGGCCTTCGTCTCGCAGGCCAACGCCGACTGGCTCGTCGGCCTGAAGAAGGAAGCCGAGTCCCGCGGCATCGACCCGAAGGACCTGGCCGGGGTCTTCGGGATCGCCCGCGAGTACGCCGCGGCCAGCCCGCCGCCGCTCGCGAGCTTGCCCAGGTCGCCGACCACGTGCAGCACATCGCCGAGGTCGCGGGGGTAGAGCACGTCGGGATCGGCGGCGACTTCGACGGAACCCCCGACCTGCCCGTCGGCCTGCAGGACGTGTCCCGCTACCCGGCCCTGTTCACCGAGCTGGTCCGCCGCGGCTGGTCGGAAGCCGACTGCAAGGCCCTGGCCGGCGGAAACATCCTGCGGGTGATGCGGGCCGCGCAAGCCCACGCGGGGTAACGGCCGCTACGATCCTTGCATCGTGCTCGTCGGCGGCTCCGCTGGCGAGCTGTAGCTAGGCCCGGGCGAGCCCGTCCCGCCCGACTTACAGGTCGCGTTCACGATGTGGCCGAGATGGCTTTCCACGTCGGTGATCACCGCCGACTTCTGGGCCGGGGTCAGGAAGTTGAGGCCGTTGATCCGGGTCTGTCACGGCGCTGAGGATCACGTCCTCCAGGCCGGATACCGGCTTCCCCTGCGCCTTGGCCACGTCGGCCAGCGACTTGCCGGACTCCAGCTGGCCGCGCAGCTTGTCCTGGCTCAGGCCCAGGTAATCGGCGATGGGCGTCAGGACCGAGTGGTGGCCGGACCACATGCCGTGGTGGCCGTGGCCGCAGGCCGGAAGCCGTCGCGGTCGGCGAGGGCGACGCGGCCGGGCCAGTCGACGCGACGGCCACCCCTCCGCCCGCCAGCACACCGGCCGTGATCCCGGTCGCCGCCAGGCCAGCCAGTACGTGGTTTCGGTTCAGGTTCATTTGCCAGGTCCTTTCGTCCTGTCCCTGTCCTCCCACACTGCCACGGCTCGGCTACGCCAGCACTGACCCCGCGCGGGTGAGCGCTGCGCCAAGCCAAAGGCCGCGCCGATGACGGAGTAGGCGAGCGCTATGCTCCGCGTGCCCGGCCTGGCGCGCGGCCACGGCGTGTACCCTTGCGGCGGGGCGAGGCCGATGCTTGGGGTGGTGGGCGGGAATGAGTCAGGCGAGGAGGCGTAACTGGTGGCGGCACCGGGCATGGCGAGTCCTGAAGTTCGCCGACTGGGTGACCTGGACGTGCTGGCATGGCCGGCTTTCGACGGCCTCGGGCTCGACGCGGTGGTGACGACCCGGCACGGCGGAGTCTCCCAGGGCGCCTATGCCTCGCTCAATCTCGGCCTCCACGTCGGCGACGACGACAAGGCTGTCCTGGAGAACCGCGGGCGCGCCGCGGCCGCGCTGGGCGCGAACCTGGGCGACATGGTCTTCTGCCAGCAGTCCCACGGGCGCGCGGTCCGCGTCGTGACGGCGGCGGACCGGGGGCGGGGGACGCTGAGCCTCGCGGACGCCATCGACTCGACCGACGCGCTGGTGACCACCGAGCCAGGGATCGTCCTGGTCGTCATGGTGGCGGACTGCGTTCCCATTGTCCTGCATGATCCGGTGGCCCACGTCCTGGCATGCGTCCACGCTGGCTGGCGGGGTACAGTCGCTCGGGTGAGCGAGGCCGCCGTCGACGTCATGTCCACGCTGGGCGCCAACCCGGCCGATGTCATCGCCTGCCTGGGCCCCGCGATCGCCCCCGACCGGTATCAGGTAGGCGCGGATGTGGCCGAGGCCGCGCGAGCGGTGCTTTGGCTCGCGGGCGGAGGAGGTCTTGCGACCCGACGGAACGGGCCGGTGGCTGTTCGACCTGTGGACGGCCAACCGGATCGTGCTGCGCCAGGCCGGCCTGCGCGACGAGAACGTCCACGTCGCCGCCGAGCCAACCGGCGCCGCTGGCGGCGGCCAGTTCTTCAGCGATCGTGAGGCGCGGCCCTGCGGGCGGTTCGCGGCGATCGCCCGGCTTCACCCACGGAGCGCTCCATGAGTCAGACCACCCGTCAGGGCCACGTCTTCCGCTACGAGTCCTTCTCGGCCGATGCCGAGCAGGGCCTGCTGACCTGCCGATATTCACTCGACGGGCGTGAGTTCACCGAAAGCGTCACGCTCGCCGCCCGGGTCCCGGTGGGACACCCCGCAGGCCCAGGCCGCCGCCCGGCTGGTCTTCCTGCTGGCCGGCGTCTCGTACTACAAGACAGCGGCGCCGCCCGTCATCGACCTCGGCGAGACCGCGCTGACCGATCTGGAGCGCGACTTCCTGCGCGACTTCTACCTCCAGGGCCTCGGCGAGTACGCCTACAAGAACAACCTGGACCTGTCCGGCCTCCGGATCGATGCCCCGGCTGCGCCCGAAGAGGCCGCGCTCAGGCGCCCCCCCGGGCTAGCGCCACCTCGCCCTCTCATCCCGTTCGGAGGGGGGATCGACTCGATCGTCACCGTCGAGAAGATCCGCGCCCTGGCCCCCGACAGCGCGCTGTTCGTCGTCAGCAAGCCCGCGGCGCGGTTCGACGCCATCGAGAAGCCAGCCGCCGTCGCCGGGCTGCCCGTCGTGCGCGCTGCCCGGGAGATCGACCCGCAGTTGCTGCGCTCGGCCGAGCTCGGCTTCCTGAACGGGCACGTGCCGGTGACCGGGATCATCTCCGCGATCGGCGTCCTCGCCGCCGTTGTGGACAGCAGGGACGCCGTGGTCATGTCTAACGAGTGGTCGGCGTCCGTCCCCACCCTCGAGCACGACGGCAAGCCAGTCAACCACCAGTACTCCAAGAGCGCCTCGTTCGAGGCGGCGTTCCGCGCGGTACTCGCGGCAGCCCCCGAGGGCCTCCCGGACTACTTCTCCGCGCTGCAGGGACCGGACTGAGCTGTGGGTCGGTGACGAGTTCGCGAGGCTCACCACCTATCACGGCACGTTCCGCAGCTGTAACCGCGCCTTCCACATCGATCCGGCACGGCGGCTGGACCACTGGTGCGGGGAGTGCGACAAGTGCTGCTTCATCGACTTGATCCTCGCCCCGTTCATGCCCGCGGCGGCGCTGCGCGACGTGTTCGGCGTGGTACCCGAGCCGCTGGAGGTGGCCGAGCTGGCGCCGAAGTTCCGCACGCTGCTCGGCTCGGGCACCAAGCCGTTCGAGTGCGTGGGCGAGGTCAACGAGTGCCGCGCCGCCGTCGTGCTGGCGGCCCGCCGCCCGGACCGGGCCGGCACCGCGCTGCTGCAGGAGCTCGCCGCCGAGGTGACCGGCCGCCCGGACGCGCCCTCGGAAGCCGAGATCGCCGCCATGCGGCGCCCGGTGGGGCAGAACTACATTCCCGCCGGCCTACTGGTTCGACTCGGAAGGGTCGCCGCGTGCCTGACGGGCGCCCCAAGCTCTCGTGGTCAGACCTGCCCGGCGCCAAGGTGGGCATCTGGGGCCTCGGCCGCGAGGGCGCCGCGAACCTCCGCAAGCTCCGCTCGCTCGGCATCGACCCGGTGCTCGTGGACGACAGCCCGCACGATGCCTCCGTGCTGCCCACCGAAGGGCCGGGCCTGGCCGCGCTGGACGCGTGCGACGTCGTCGTCAAGACCCCCGGCATCAGCCGGTACCGGGACGACGCGGCCGGGCTGCGCTCCGCCGGCGTGGCGCTGGTCGGCGGCCTGGGCCTGTGGCTCGCCGAGGCCGACCTGGACCGGGTCGTCTGCATCACCGGGACCAAGGGCAAGTCCACCACGACGTCGGTGCTCGGCCACCTGCTGGCCGGGCTCGGCCGGCCGGCCCTGGTCGGCGGCAACATCGGCGTGCTGCCCTACGATCCCGGCATCGACCCGGGCCCGTACGACTACTGGGTCATCGAGGTGTCCAGCTACCAGGCGACCGACCTGCCGGTCTCGCCGCCGGTGGTGGCCGTGACCTCGCTGCATCCCGACCACCTGCCGTGGCATGGCGGGGTCGAGCAGTACTACCGGGACAAGCTGTCGGCCTGCTCCCAGCCGGGAGCCGACCTCACCATCGCCAACGGCGACAGTGACCTGCTGCGCGAGCGGTTCCCGCTGATGGGCCCGCGCGTCGAGTGGGTGTCGCAGTCCGACAGCCCCGGCGCGACCTGGATGGACGTGCTCGGCCTGCCCGGGCGGCACAACCGGCGCAACGCGCTGATCGCCCAGCGCTGCCTGCACGCCCTCGGCATTCCCGGCGCGGACGACGAGGACGCGCTGCGCGCGGCGGCCGCCGGCTACCAGGGGCTGCCGAGCCGCCTGGCGACGATCGGCGAGGTCGACGGCGTGACCTTCGTGGACGACAGCCTCTCGACGAACGTGCTGCCGACGCTGGCCGCGCTGGATGCCTTCCCCGGAGCGCGAGTCGCCCTCATCGTCGGCGGCCAGGATCGCGGGATCGACTACGGCGAGCTGGCGCGAGGGCGTGCTGGAGCGGGCCGCCGCCACGCTGGTGCTGACCCTTCCCGACAGCGGCCCCCGCATCAGCGCGGAGTTCAAGGAACGCGGCGGGGAGGCCATCGACTGCCCCGACCTGGAGTCAGCGGTCGCCGCGGGCTTCCGGTGGGCACGGGACGCGGGCGCCGAGCCGGCGGCCGGCCAGCGGGTCGTCCTGCTGTCCCCGGCCGCGCCGAGCTTCGGCCACTTCCGCGACTACCGCGACCGCGGCGACGCCTTCGCGGCCATCATGCGGAACCTCGCTGTCTTACCAGGGAAGCACAGGCTTACCAGAGCCACGCCCGCCTCACCCGCCGCGCGCCCCAGTGGTAACACAGGCCCCTCCTGTTCGCTTCCCATGCAAAACTGCCCCCACAGCGGCCAAACGAGGCCCGAAAAGGGCCGTTTCATAGGGGAAGCGAAATTCTGAGGCTGCAGTGACGCCAGTTCACCCGTCCTTGACCTCGATGCCCAGGTGGTGGGCGAGCAGCGGGGCCAGGGCCATGAGCTGCAGTGAGTCGATGGTCGCGCCGCGCAGGGCACCGAAGCCGGCCGTGATGCCGAGGGAGGCGCCGCGCAGGTCGACCGCGGAGCAGGTGGCGTGCTCGAATGTCGCCCCGGTCAGGGTGCAGCCGGGGAAGCGGACGCGGGTCAGCGTCGCGCCCGAGAAGTCGGCGTCGCGCAGCACGCAGTCCTCGAAGGTCACGTCGGTCATCGTCGCGTCACGGAAGTTGACCGAGTCCAGCTTGCAGCCGCGGAACGACACGCGCCGCAGCAGGGTAGAGAAGGCCTGCACGCCGGCCAGGACGCACCCCGACCACCACGTGTCGACGAGCGCGGACTCGGCGAGGTCGGCCGACACCAGCCGGGTATCGCCGAACCACACGTCCGACATCCGGCACTTGCGCAGGGTCCCGCCGTCGAAGGTGAGTCCCGTGACGGCGCTCTCGGCGAACCGTGACCCGCTGGCGACCGCTCCCGTCGACGGTATCGGTGCCCAGCGCCTCGCCGTTGATGAGCGCTCCGTCGTAATCGCCATCAACATGGAGAGAACCGTCCAACGGCGACAAAAACGCATAAAAGGCCAGGTCGGCGAGGCTACGTGGCGTTTTCACGCGTGGCTCCCTACACTAGGTGGGTGACTGAGAGCAGCGATACGAACACAGGCGCGTCAGGCGTCGGCACCGCTAGCCCGGCCGACTTCAACACCAAGATCGTTGATGAGTACCGGGCCAACGGCGGCAAGCTCGGGGGCATGTTCGCAGGCGCCGACCTCCTCCTCCTGCACCATACCGGGGCCAAGTCCGGGACCGCAGCGGGTTAGCCCGCTCGCTTACCAGCGGATCGGCGAGAGCTACGCCGTCTTCGCGTCCCGCGCGGGGTCACCGGCGAACCCCGACTGGCTCTACAACATCGTCGCCCACCCGGACACCACGATCGAGATCGGCACGGAGACGGTTCCCGTGATGGCGCGGGTTGCCCAGCCGGCCGAGCGGGACGTGATCTGGGACCGGCAGAAGCGGCGGGTCCCGCAATTCGCCGAGTACGAGAAGAAGGCGGCGCCACGCAAGATCCCCGTTATCGTGCTTGACCCCGTCAGGTGATTCGTAGAACCTAAAATCCTTAGTGCCGAAACGCTCCGTCGACGTAGCGGGAGGTCCCCGATGGCCGCTGCCGAGTTCCCGGTCAGCCAGGGCGACCCTGAGGTACGCACCACCGCCGGGTGGATCCGCGGCAGGTGGGATGAGGCGGGCGGGGCAGCCGGGGTAGCGGTCTTCCGGGGGATCCCGTTCGCGCGCCCGCCAGTGGGCGAGCTGCGGTTCCTGGCCCCGCGACGGCCCGCGCGGTGGGACGGGGTGCTGGACGCGGCGGCGTTCGGGCCCGTCGCGCCGCAGGCCACTTCGCGGCCGCGCGCGGCACCGGAGGGGGTGCCACGTCGGGACGGGCTGCCATCGGGGGATGACGGCAACTGGCTGACGCTCAACGTCTGGACCCCCGACCCCGCCGCCGCCGGCGGGCGGGGCCGGGGGCCTGCCGGTGCTCGTGTGGGTCCATGGCGGGGCGTACATCTTCGGCAGCGCCAGCGAGCCCGGCTACGACGGGGCGACCCTGGCCCGGCTCGGTGCCGTCGTGGTGACGTGCAACTACCGGCTCGGCGTGGAGGGATTCGCCCAGATCGCCGGTGCCCCCGCCAACCGGGGACTGCTCGACGTGGTGGCCGCGCTGGGCTGGGTGGCGGAGAACATCGCGGGTTCGGCGGCGACCCGGCGGCGGTTACCGTGTTCGGCGAATCGGCCGGGGCCGGGATCGTCGCCGCGCTGCTGGCGATGCCGGCCGCGAAGGGGCTGTTCCGCCGGGCGATCGCGCAGAGCGTGCCCGGCACGTTCTTCGCGCCCGACCTGGCCAGCGACATCACCAGGGCGATCGCCGCCCAGGCCGGGATCGTGGCGGCCGGGTCGCTGCCCATCGGCCGGCCCCCGACGCGGGAGGCCCTGGCCACGGCCGCGCCGCATCGCCTGGTGGCGGCGCAGATGGCGGTCACCGCGGCGCTGCGCGAGTACGGGCAGTGGGGCCCGGTGGCGCTGACCGTCACCCCGTTCTCGCCGGTCGTCGATGGCGAGGTGCTGCCGCGCGCCCCGTGGCGGGCGCTGCTGTCCGGGGCCGCTCGCGACATCGACCTCCTGGTCGGCCACAACAAGGACGAGTACCGGCTGTTCATCGAGGCCGGCAGGCAAGGCGGGCCGGATCACCGACGCGGAGGCGGCCCAGGTCCTGCGCGCGTTCGCCCCGGCCCCGTCCGGGGCCGAGGCCTACCGTAAGGCATACCCGGGCATCGATCCCGAACGGCTCTACGAGGTCGTCTTCTCCGACTGGCTATTCCGGATGCCCAGCCTCCATCTCGCCCAGGCGCACGCGGCATCGGGCGGGCGGACGTTCCTGTACGAGCTGACCTACCCGGCACCCGCCGCGCCGGAGGCCCTGGGCGCCTGCCACGGCCTGGACGTGCCGCTCGTCTGGGGCGGGAAGCCCGACGGAATGGGGCTGGTCATGACCGGTCCCGAGCCGCCGGAGGAGTTCACCGGGCTCGGCGGCCTGATGCGCGCCGAGTGGCTGGCGTTCGCCGGCTGCGGGGAGCCGGGCTGGCCGGTCTACGGGACCGAGCGCCGCCTGGCCCGCATCTACGGCTCGCCCGCCGGGGGTCGACCCATATCCGGAAGAAGCGTCGATGCACCTGTGGGAACGCCACCAGTTCGACGCGCTCGGCCTGGCCGGCTTATCCCGGGGCTAGGGTTCGGTGAGACGGCGGAGGGCGCCGCGGACTACCTCGGGGTCGGTGGTCTGCCAGAACGGCGGCAGCGACGCCCGCAGGAAGTCCCCGTACCTCTTGGTCACCAGGCGCGGGTCGAGGATGGCCACCACGCCGCGGTCGTTCACCGAGCGCAGCAGTCGGCCCGCGCCCTGCGCGAGCAGCAGCGCGGCGTGCGCGGCCGACACCTCCATGAACCCGTTGCCGCCACGGGCTTCCGCGGCGCGGGTACGCGCCGAGGCCAGCGGGTCATCCGGTCGCGGGAACGGGATCCGGTCGATGACGACCAGGCGCAGCGACGGGCCGGGCACGTCCACGCCCTGCCACAGCGACAGCGTGCCGAACAGGCAGGTCGGCTCGTCCTCGGCGAACTGCTTGACGAGTTGCCCGGTCGAGTCGTCGCCCTGGCACAGCAGGGGGAACTTGAGCGAGTCGCGCAGCGCCGCCGTCGCCTGCCGGGCGGCCCGCATCGAGGAGAAGAGGCCAAGCGTGCGGCCGCCGGCCGCCTGGATCAGCTCCCACAGCTCCTGCAGGTACTCATCGGACCAGCCTGTCCCGGCCGGGCGGCGGCAGGTGCCTGGCCACGTAGAGGATGCCGCTCTTCCCGTGGGTGAACGGCGACCCGACGTCGATGCCGTCCCACTCGTGGCCCTGGCTCTCCGACGTCCAGCCCCCACCTCGTGGCCAGCGGCCCGAACGACCCGCCCAGCGTCAGCGTGGCCGACGTGAGGATCACGGTACGGTCGCCGAACAGGTGCTGCGCCAGCTCCTCGGCGACCTCCAGCGGGGCGACGCGCAGGGTGGACGGGCCGGAAACGCCGCCGGCGGCGCTGTCCTCGCCGCGCTCGATCCAGACGACCTCCTCGCGCTCTTCGACCTCCAGCTCGAAGGAGGCCACGATCCGGTCGGCGGTCGCCGCGATGTCATCGAGCGCGACCAGGGCGAGCTGCGCGGCGGCCTGCCGGGCGGCATCCAGGCCACCTTCGGCCTCCGCCTGCTTGCGGACCGCGAGCGCGCAGCCCGCGGCGGCCTCCCGTAGCTCCTCGAGGGCGGCCGACAGCACGGCGTCCAGCACGTCCATCCGGCTCGCCGGCATTGGCGCGAGGAGCGGCCCGAGCGCCGCGCCCGCGTCGGTGAGCCGGGCGACCTCGGCCTCGGGCGCCAGCTTCCCGGTGCGGCGCACCGCGATCTCCGCCCCGGTCACCGACAGCTCGCCGCTCGCGACGGAGGTCACCCGGTCCACGAGCTCATGCGCCTCATCGACGATCACGACCGTGTGCTCGGGCAAGATGCCCTCGCCGAGCGCGTCGATCGCCAGCAGGGCGTGGTTTGTCACCACGATGTCCGCGTCAGCCGCCGTCTTGCGGGCCTTCTCGGAGAAGCACTTGCTGCCGAAGCCGCACTTGCCCGCCCCGATGCACTCCCGTGCGGTCACGGACGCCTGCCGCCACGCCGAGTCGGGCACCCCGGGCACGAGCCGTCCCGGTCGCCAGTGGCGGTCTGCTCCGCCCACTCGTGCAGCCGCTTCACGTGCGCGCCCAGCGCGGCGCCCGCGGCGCTGGCCCGGCTGATCAGCGCGGCGTCCGCGTCATCCTCGGGCGCGTTCTTGAGCTTGTGCCGGCAGACGTAGTTGCCGCGGCCCTTGAAGATCGCGAAGGACGGGACGCGGCCGAGCGGCTCGCGCAGGGCCTGCGACAGCCGCGGCAGGTCCCGCTCCACCAGCTGGCGCTGCAGGGCGATCGTCGCCGTCGACACGATGACCGGGCCCTGGTGGTCGACGGCCAGCTGGAGCGCGGGCACGAGGTACGCCAGTGACTTGCCCGTCCCCGTGCCCGGCCTGGACGGCGAGGTGGGTGCGGGTATTGATCGCCGTCCAGACGGACTGGGCCATGAGGCTCTGCCCGGGGCGCTCGGCCCCGCCGATACCCGAGACGGCAACGGCGAGGAGCTCCGCGATCCTCGGGTCGCCGCGGTCGGTGCCCGCCCTGTCCGCGTCTTCCGGCTCAGCGCCCTGCGTACTATCGCCCACAAGCTTGCACGATACCGTTTCCTCATGCCGATCTACGCTCTTGGCGATTACGTGCCCGATATCGATCCAGACGCCTATGTCCACCCCGAGGCGGTCGTGATCGGACGGGTCGCCCTAGGCCCGCAGGCGTCGGCGTGGCCGGGCGCGGTGCTGCGCGGTGATCACGGGACCATCACGGTCGGGGCGCGCACCTCCGTGCAAGACGGCACCGTCGTGCACTGCACGGCGCAGTACCCGACGGTCATCGGCGCGGACTGCGTCGTCGGGCACAACGCGCATCTTGAAGGTTGCGTCGTCGAGGACGGCTGCCTCATCGGGTCAGGATCGGTCGTGCTGAACCGCGCGGTGATCGGCGCCGGGTCGATCGTGGCGGCCGCCGCCCTGGTCCCCGAGGGCTTCCTCGCCCCGCCGGCATCGCTCATCGCCGGGGTCCCGGGCAAGGTCAAGCGGACCGATGTCGACGCGAGCTGGACCAAGGGCGCCGTGCAGACGTACATCCACACGTCGCGGCAGCACCGCGCCGGGCTGCGCCGGATCGGGTAGCCCGCCGTCCGGTGTGCCGGACTTTGCGTCCTAGTGGTGGACCGGCTGGCGTCCTGCCGTCACAATATCCACATGCCTAGTTCCTGGGAGCGAACCTTGAGCCGCGCCGAGCTAGTGGAGGTGTACGAGATCTGGAAGCTGCTTGGCCCGATGGCGGTCGCGCGGACGGCCGCGCTGGGGAGCCGGGAATGGGTGTTTGAGGCCGTCGATCTCGTCGCGAGGATGCGAACGGAGGATGCCGGGCGGCGATGGGCGGAGTACAACTTCCGTTTTCACCGGCTGATCGAGGACGCGGGCAGCGGCCCCCGGACGACGGCAATCCTCGGCGAGCTGCGCGGGCTTGCCCGCGCACATGTGGAAGAAGCGCTGCGAGCATACCCAGGCCACACGCCTGACGCCAATGCCGAGCATGAGGAGATCTTGCGCGCGATCATCAACGGCGACGCACAGGCCGCCGCCGACGCCACGCTCCGCCATCTGGACGGCTCACTGCGGAGGCTGCTGACGGTGCGCCCGGTAGCCCGGGTGCCCACCGTCGAGCCTGCCTAGTGAGCCGCCCAGCTGCCTGGCCCGCGGTTAGCTTGCCGTCGCGTCCGGCTCGATCGAGCCGGCCTCCCGCGCGGTATCGCGCACGGGCGAGACCAGCCGCTCGAGCAGGACGACCTCGGCGTCGCTCAGCTCGACGGCGACCGGGCCGGTGCCGTTGAATCCGCTGCCCGCACCGGAGTCGGCCTCGTCGGCGTCGAGCGTTCGCCGTGCCGCGTCCAGGCTGGACTGGACCTGCCTGAGCTGCTCGCGCAGCCTGCGGTTCTCGGCGGTCAGGCTGCTCGCGCGGCCGCGCGCCACGGTGCAGCTCGTGCTCCAGGTCGGCCACGACGCCCTCCTGGCCCTCAGGGGGAGTGGCGAGCCGCTTGATGACCTGGATGAGCAGCCTGCGGGCCAGCTCGTCGTAGTCGAAGGCGGGCACCGCCGCGGTCGGCAGGCCGATGACGGCCGGCATGGCGGTCCGGCCGCAGGCGGCCATCGACGGCCTGGGCCGCCGGGTCCGCGGTGGCGTCGCCGGCCTTGGCCCGGCCCGGCTGAACCCCCGGTGCCAGGATGATGCGGTAGGTCCGCTTGCCGCGGACCTCGCGCATGATCAGCCCGTCCCGCTCCATGCCCGACAGCAGCTGCGCGAACGCCACGCTGGAGCCGGGGTACCCGACCGCCTCGGCGAGCCTGGTGCTCGCCATCCCGCCTGGGTCCGTGATGTCGGAGATCGATCCCAGATACGAAATGATCCGGTCCCGCGTGCCCACGGCGCGCCGCCGGATCCCGTCCTTACCATTACCAGGTCTAGCCCCGGCGCGCGCCGACCTAGCCCCGCCCTTAGTGTCCCCCACCTTGGCGCTCCCTCAGGATTGCAATCACGCGCGACCTTGCGCTGATGACTTCATGATAGACCCGCGACCCCAGGTCAGCGCCACATCTGGGAAGGCTGCGCTCATTGTGTGATAAATAGTCAGGGGCTTGCGCTGGGAGGTGCGCGGTTGCCGCATCGTTATCACTTTGTGGCTACTAATGATTGAGTCTGTGCAGGATCTGAACCGTCGTGTCGTTCTCGCGGGCAGAACGTCCGCCGCCGTGAGACAGGGCGCCGGAGGCTCGCCCTATTACCCTCCGGGGCGCCGCCAAGGGCCGCGCCTTTGATCGCACGCCGACCTTACGCGGCTACCATACGACCATGCGCGAGACGGGCGGGTTAAGCAGCCGTGGACATCGACATCACCTACGACTACGCGCTCACCTTGCTCGCCGCGCTGTTGATCGGCACCGGGTTCGTCCTGCAGCAGGACTCGGCCGCACGGGAGCCCGACTCGAGATTCCTGAGCCTGCGGCTGATGACCGACCTGCTGCGCCGCCCGCTCTGGCTGGCCGGGATCGTTGCCATGATCACCGGCCAGGTGCTGGCCGCGTGGTCGATCGGCCACCTCACGCTGTCGGTCGTCGAGCCGCTGCTGACGACCAACCTGATCTGGGCGCTCATCCTCGCGGTACCGCTGGCGGCGCGGCGGCTGCGGGCGCGCGGCGACCCCTCTGCGGTCGCGCCCGCCGCCGGTCGCGCCGCCGCCCCTCGCCGCCGCCGTCGCCGCCGCCGATGTGACGTCCGCGGGGAAGCCGAAGCGCGCGGTCCGTGCCTGGGAGGTCGCCGGCGCGGCCGTGTTGTGCATCGGCGTCGGGCTGCTGTCGGTCCAGCGCTCGACGAAGCCGATTGGCCTGTCGTTCGGCTCGTTCTCGCACTGGCCCGCGGCCGCGGTGATCGCCGCGATCGCGTTCATCTGCGTGCAGGCGGGCCGCCGCCGCCAGGGGCGCGGCCGCGCCCTGCTGACCGGCGTCGCCGCTGGCCTCGTCTACGGCATCCAGGACGCGCTGACCAGGCAGACGCTGGAGGTCCTGCAGTCGGGCGGGATCAGCGGGCTGTTCACCACCTGGGCGCCGTACGCGCTGCTCGGCGCGGGGGCGATCGGCATCTGGCTGATGCAGAGCGCGTTCAGCGCCGGGCCGATCCAGCTGTCACTGCCGGCGATCTCGGCGGGCGAGCCACTGGTGGGCATCATGCTGGGCATCGTGGTCTTCGGCGACCGCATCCAGGTCGCCCCGCTCCAGCTGGCCATCAAGGCCAGCGGGATCGCCGCTCTCGTCGCCGGGGTCATCCTCGTCGCCCGGGCGCCCGCGCTGTCCCAGCTGCGTACCTGGCCACCGTCCGGGGCCCTCAGCCTGCCCGGCCTCCCGCATCCCCCGCGGGAGGCCAAGGAACGGCCGCCCACCGACATCCACCTATCTGGCGGCCCTAACTGAGGCCGGCCACGGCTCAGCGGGAGGACGGGCGGGTGGCGTCTCCTAGGCCCCACAGGGCCGCGGCGACCAGGGTCATGCAGAAGAGCAAGAACGTGACGATGTGGACGCCGGTGCAGTACTCGCAGATGTTGCCGATCTGGTAGACCTCGGCGTAGATGAGGTACATGACGAACCCCATGCCGACGATCGCCGAGCCGAGCCGGACCAGCCCGATCATGCGCGGCGTGATGCCCAGCCGGGGAGCGCCCTTCCACCGCCAGATCCACGGGCTGAAGAGCGGGACCGCGACCACGTAGAAGGCAAGGCCGAGGATCGCGACCGGGATCACGCCGAACACCATCGACTGCGAGCTGGTGATGACGGCGGTGCAGTCGAAGGCGGCCTTCGGGTTGGCTGAGCAGCCGGCCAGGTGCGACCCGTTGAAGTGCGCGTAGGTCTCGTAGCCGGAGATCGCCAGCCCGAGGATGGCAAGGACGAGCGTGGTGATCCCGAACCACAACGGCGGGCCGGAGGGCGCCTCGATCTCCTGCGGCTGGACGTCGGCCTCGTCGGGTCACGGCGGTGGCGCTAGCGGCGGGCCGTGCCGTCCGGATGGTCGTCGACGACGTGGGCGTGGCCCGCACTGGTGGTGCGGTGCGGGCCGCCGCCTTCTTCGCTTGCGCCCGGGCTCGCTGCTGGGCTGCGGTGCGCGCCTTGGACTTCGAGCTGGCCATTAGGGCACTGCCTCCGGTTAGAGCTGGGACTCCAGTGCCTGGACGGCCGAGGTGCATGCCGTCGCGGGCTGGTTATTCGTCAGCTTGCAGATCGCGGCCGTCATGAAGTTGGCCGCGGCGTCGACGGCCTTCGCGTTCGCGGTGGACGGGTTCTTGAGGTCGCCGGCGATCTTCTCCCAGTTACCGGTCAAGTTCGACGGCGCGAGCATCGCCAGGTCACCGATCTGCAGGTACTTGTTGCCGAAGTCGACGAACGGGATCGAGCCGACGTTGTTGGGCGCGACGTACGGCGGGGCGTCGTACCGGTGAACAGGGCATTCTCCGCCGTGGTGGGCGTGTCCAGGGGCGTGTACCCGGTCTGCTTGCTGTTCGGGATGTTGCTGGTCTCCTCCACCGCGGTGAAGGCGATGTACTTGCTGGTGTACGTCGATCCGTGGAACGTCCACGTCGGGACATTGGCCGGGGAGTCAGTGGTGGAGGAGTGGATCGTCTTCAGCCCGGTGAACGTCCCGAACCGGCTGAGCGCGACGATCATGCCCCAGCGGTTGGCCGCGCAGTACGGGCAGTACTCGGCCCCGTCGAAGTAGATCTCGGGTTTGCCGTTCTCCGTCAGCGGGGCGGGGTTGCCGGAGATGGTCTTGAGGCCCTTCTGCAAGCTGGAGCCGCCCGCGCCGACCGGTCAAGCGTGCTGGCCGGGACGCCCGTGACATTGTCCACCACGGTGGCAAGCGCCGTGCCCGTCGGGCCGTTGCTCGCCGCCGCCGGCAAGGTTGTTGGGATTGCTGTTGGTGGTCTTCCAGATGACGAACCCGACAACGATGACGATGACCGCGAGGATGCCGCCACCCGCCATGAGCAGCCGTTGCCGCTGCTGTCGCCTGCGCTCTGCCGCGCGTGCCGCCGCTATGCGCTCGCGACGGCTGTCCTCGCCCTTGCCTCTTGACGCCTTACCCATGGGGGTAAGCCTAGAGGTTTTTTCGCGCGGTTATGCTCGCCCTCCGCTGAGAGATACCTCTGCGGAAGCTGAAAGTACTATAGCTGCCGCTCCAGGCCCCTGATCGCGGGCGTGCAGACGGCTGCTGGCTGGTTGCCGGTCGTCGAGCAGATGGCGGCGGTGATCACGTTCGCCGTTCCCAGCACCCCCTGCGCGACGGGGCTGCTGGGAACGCGCAGGTCCGCGGCGATCTGCGCCCAGGTCAGGCCCTGCAGGACGGCGGGGGAGTAGGTCGCCCCGACGATCATCCACTTGTTGCCGAAGTCGATGAACGGGATGGCGCCCGCGTTCGCCGCCGGGATGTACGGCGGGGCGTCGTACTTGGCCACGATGGCCTGCTGGTCTTTCGTCAGCGCCTGAAGCTTGGTGTAGCCGCCGGTGGCCTGGTCGGGGATGTTCGTGTTCCGTCTCGACCGGGGTGAAGGCCAGGTACTTGCCGGAGAACTTCGCGTTGACGAACGTCCAGGTCCGGATGTTCGGGTAGGGCTCGGTGTTTCCCGCGCCGTCCTCGACCGCCGAGTGCGTGGTCGCCAGGCCGGTGAACGTGCCGAACCGGCTGAGGGCGACGATGAGCCCCCATCGCTGCGCCGCGCAGTACGGGCAGAACTCCGCGCCCACGAACAGCACCTCGGGCTTGCCGCCACTAGTCAGCGGCTGGCCGCCGATCTTGATGGGCGGGGCCTGGACGCTGCCCGGGCCGACCCGGCTCGCCGCGGCCGGGGGGACGCTGGTCACCTGGGCCACGAGGGCCTGCAGGCTGGAGCTGCCCGGACTGGGCGCGTTCCCGGTGGCGTCCGAGGATGCCGCCGCTGAGGCGGCGGCGGCGGGTGAGGTCTTTCCCAGGGTGACCTTGTAGATCGCGAACCCGAGCACGACCACGATGACGATGATGATCGCGCCGGCCGCGAGGACCAGCCGGGCCCGCGACTCGTCGTCAGGGCTTCCTGTGCCGCCGCTCGTTCGTGCACTTGCGCCCAGGCCATCAGGTCCCTAGACACGGGCGACGATGAGGGCGGCGACCAGGATCGTCACGGCCGCGCCCGCGCCGTGCAGGATGAGCAGGCGGGGGGTGAACGTCATGGCGTGCTCATCCGGCGGCTCGCGGCGGGCCGCGCGGAGGTTGACGATGGCCCACGACAGCCCCGCCGCGACCGTGCCGACGCCGACCCCGAGGGCGAGCGCCCCGATGACCCAGGCGCGGACCAGGACGTAGCCGAGGAACAGGCCGAAGCCCGTGATGCCCAGCAGCGGGTGCAGGAACTCGCCGAGTGCGCGCAGGCCGGGCAGCGGCTCCGCCTTCGCCCGCGCGAGCGACGGCGGGTCGAACAGGTTCTTGCCCGGCCGGCCTTCCTCGCGCGGCCCGGCCGCCACGGAGACGGGCGGGTCAGGCAGCCGCGGGGTCGCCCGGGTGCTCGTGACCAGGAGGTAGACGCCCACGGCGACGGTGAGCGTCCACACCACCAGTCCGATGATGGCCATGATCAGTGCCCGGGGCCCGCTACTGCGACTCGATAGTGCGCAGGCGGATCGTCACGTCCATCGCGCGGAGCTGGTCGAGGACCTCCTCGCTGTAGGACGTGCCGATGTCGGTGACCACGTAGCCGTACTCGTCCTTGGTCCGCAGCAGCTGGCCCTCGACGTTGACGCCGTGCTCGGCCAGGATGCGGTTGACGGAGGCCAGCACGCCGGGGACGTTGTGGTGCAGGTGGATGAGGCGGTGCGTACCCGGCGCCGTCGGCAGCGCGACGCCGGGCAGGTTCACCGACATCGCCGTCGCCCCCGCGGTCGCGTAGTCCACCAGCTTGGTGGAGACGAACTCGCCGATGTCCTGCTGCGCCTCCTCGGTGGAGCCGCCGATGTGCGGGGTGAGGATGACGTTCTTCAGCCCGCGCAGTTCGGAGACGAACTCATCGCCCCGGCCCTTCGGCTCCTGGGGGAAGACGTCGATGGCCGCGCCGGCGATGTGCCCGGACTCGATGTTGCGGCGCAGCGCGGCGTGGTCGACCACGAACCCTCGGGACAGGTTGAGGAACAGGGACCGCGACCGCATCTGGGCGAACTCCTCCTCGCCGAAGAAGCCCCGGTTCCCCGGCCGCCCGTCCACGTGCAGCGTGACGGTCTCCGACCGACTGGAGCAGCTCCTCCAGCGTGGAGCAGCGCCGCGCGTTGCCGATCGCCAGCTTGTCGGCGATGTCGTAGAAGTAGACCGTCATGCCGAGTGCCTCGGCGATGACCGACAGCTGGGTGCCGATGTTGCCATAGCCGACGATGCCCAGGGTCCGGCCGCGGACCTCGTGGGCGCCCTTGGCGGACTTGTCCCAGTAGCCCTCGTGCAGCCCCGCGTTCTTCTCGGGCAGCCGGCGGGCCAGCGAGATGATCTCTGCTATTGCCAGTTCGACGACGCTGCGGGTGTTAGAGAACGGCGCGTTGAAGACCGCCACCCCGCGCCTGGCCGCGCCCACCAGGTCGACCTGGTTGGTGCCGATGCAGAACGCGCCCACCGCGAGCAGGTTCGGCAACCCCGCCAGGACCCGCTCGGTGACCTGGGTCTGCGAGCGGATGCCCAGCAGGCTGACGCCGTGGGCCGCGTCGATGAGCTCGTCCTCGGTCAGCGCCCGCGACTCGGTGATTACCTCGTAGCCAGCCTTGGCCAGTCGTGCGGTCGCGTCCGGGTGGATGTTCTCAAGCAGCAGCGCGCGCTTGACGGTCTCGTCGGCCTGAACCGTTCCGGCAGTCAAAGCCTCTCCCCGCGTCATGTGGTCCTGTATCACTCAGACCACGGTGCGTAACACAACGAAACTACCCGATTAATGATAACGGCCCGCCCGGATGCCTCCGGGCGGGCCGCTTGGGGACCAAGGGTCTAGACCCTTACGCGTCTGCCAGGAGTTCCGGCAGGTCACTCGGGATGTCCGGCAGGGACTCGACGGCCCGCTCGGAGTTGCGCAGCTCAGCCGCCCGGACCAGCGCCGCGAACAGCCGCTCATCGGTTCCCTGTTCGGGGTGCCACTGGACGCCGATGACGAAACCGGTCGCGGCCTCGATGGCCTCGACGACGCCGTCGTCGGCCCAGGCGACGGCCGTCAGCCCGGCACCAGGCAGGTCAACGGCCTGATGGTGGTGGGTCGGTACCTCGAAGTACTCGCTGGTGGGGAGAATGCTGGCGAGCAGCTCGCCCGCGGTGACGCGGACCTTGTGCATGCCGAAGCCGTCGGCGGGACCGCTGTGCTCCTCGTGCCCGACCAGGTCGGGCACGTGCTGGTGCAGGGTGCCCCCGCAGGCCACGTTGAGGACCTGCATGCCGCGGCAGATGCCAAGAATCGGGACGTTGAGCCGGGTAGCCGCGCTCGCGATGGCGAGTTCCCAGGCGTCGCGGTCGGGGACGGTGGCTTCGGTTTTCGGATGCGGCTTGGCGCCATATCGGGCGGGGTCGATATCGCCGCCGCCCGCGATCACGACGCCGTCGAGGGCGGACACGACGTCCTCGGCATCCGACTCGCTTCCGCCGGGCGGTAGCAGCACAGGGATGCCGCCGTTCTCCCGGATTGCCGCTACGTACGTCCACGGAAGGATGGCGCCCTCTTCACGCCATCCGCGCCAGTCAGCATGAGTGTGGTACGTGGTAATGCCAATCGTTGGCCTCATGTGTCCCCTTGAGTGATCCCGTGAGATACACCGCTGCTTCTTCACGCCCCGTGACGTGCTAACGTCCGTGAAGTGGGTTTCGTTTCTGAGAACCGAGGGTACTGCTTGCCCCTCAGGATTGTTGGCGATCCCCGATACTACTCACCGTAGCCGGGTGTCAGCGCGCCCGCAGCGTGCCGGGCGGCAGCGGCGGGGCGGGCAGGGGGGTTCCCGGGTAGCCTCGCACCTCGCCGAAGCGGCCGTCCCGGGCCGCCCACGAGTCCCTCGCGGACGCAATTTCCTCGGCCGTCCGGCCGAGGAAATTCCACCACATGACGAGGCGCTCGCCGAACGGCGCGCCGCCTACCACGATAAACCTGGCCGGCCCCGCGGCCGACAAGTCGATCGAGCCGCTACCCGCGGGCAAGTGCGCGAGCAAGCCCGGTTCGATCGCGGCCGACCCCACGGCCGCTCTGGCCCCGTCTGCCACACCGGAATCAGCGCCGTCGCAAGCCACCACAAAGCAGCCATCAGCGGACACGCTCGCGGGCCCGTCCGCGGCCATGACCCCGTACTCGAAGTCTTCCCGTGTGGCGAGCGTCACGTTCCCCCCGGCCGGCAGCGCGACCTCCAGGCCAACCAGGGGCGTGTGCACGACAGCGGGCGACCGCTGGCCGGCGAACTCTCCCATCACGACCGTCACGCGCGCGCCAGGAGCTACGCCGATGACCGGAAGCTCCGCGTGGTGCGCGAAACCGGGCGCCATGAACTGCCGCGCCTTCGGGAGCGCGATCCACAGCTGGACTCCGTGCAGCAGCGCGGGCCGGGCGGGCGTCCCGGCGGGCGACTCCTCCGAGTGCGTGATGCCCCGCCCGGAGGTCATCAAGTTGAGCTCGCCTGGCCGGATCAGCTGCTCGGTACCGAGGCTGTCGCGGTGCAGCACCAGCCCGTCGAACAGCCAGCTCACCGTCTGCAGCCCGGTGTGCGGGTGCGGCGGGACCCGCATGCCGGCGCTCGCCGAGATGTCGTCGGGCCCGTAGTGGCCAAGGAAGCACCACGCGCCGATGGTCCGCACGGTGCGGTGGGGGAGGAGCCGGCGCACCTCGTTCCCGTCGCCGATCAGGCTCTTGCGCGCCTGCAGCACCTCAGGGCCCGGCGCGGGGATTGGGCCTGGGACAACATCGCTCATGGTTCATACAATGCCATCAAAGGCCATCTGGCGGATGGCAGGAGGCAGCGGGAGTGAGAGGCGGGACACTCCGGCGCAGGGAAGCCCTTACCCTGCTCGGCGGCGCGGCGATCATCGCGGGGGATTCCGCCTGCATGGGCGTGATCGGCAACCGCTTCGCCAGCTCCGGCTTCCGCGTCCCCGACGCGTACGCTCCCGGTGCGGCCTACGCCCCCGACGGCACCGCGGGCCAGACGGCGGCGGTGCCGCGCGCCGACGTCCGCCTGCTCGGCGGCCCGTTCCAGGGCAACCAGCAGCGCAACCTCGCCTACCTGCTGTTCCTTGACCCGGACCGGATGCTGCGCAGCTTCAGGATCAATTACGGGTTCCCCGACAGGGCCGCGCCGATCGGCGGCTGGGAGAACCCGGCCTCGAAGATCCGCGGCCACGTGACGGGCCACCTGCTCTCGGCCCTGGCCTGGGCCTACGCGGGCACAGGCACGACCGCCCGCGACCCCAGCCGGCGAGCACTCAAGGCCAAGGGCGACTACATCGTCGGCGAGCTCGCCCGCCTGCAAGCCCGGGCGCCGGCGGCCGGCTACAGCGACGGGTACCTGTCGGCGTTCCCCGAGCAGTACTTCACCTGGCTGGAGGACGGCCAGGCCAGCCGGGTCTGGTCCCCGTACTACATGATCCACAAGTACCTGGCCGGCCTCATCGACCAGTACCAGCTGGCCGGAAACTCGCTGGCGCTTGACGTGGCGCATCGGCTCGCCGGCTGGGTCGACCGCCGCACAAGGAACCTGTCCTACCCGCACATGCAGGCGATCCTGGAGGCCGAGTTCGGCGGCCTGCCGGAGGCACTCGCGAACCTGTACGCGATCACCGCGGACGCGGCGACCCTGCAGACGGCCGAGCGCTTCCACCACGCGAGGTTCCTCGACCCGCTCGCGGGCAACACCGACCACCTCAATGGCTGGCAGTGCAACGTCTCGACGCCGAAGCTGGTGTCGGCCCTGCGCCTCGCGGAAGAGACCGGGAACCAGAAGTACTGGGACGCGGCGGCCAACTTCTGGCGCATCTCGACCGGTTACCACACGTATGCGATCGGCGGCCAGGGCAACGGCGAGCACTGGGGACCGCCAGGCGTGGTCGCCGGGGCATTGTCGAACTACACCTGCGAGGGCTGCGTCAGCTACAACATGCTGAAGCTGACCAGGCTCTTGCACTTCCACGAGCCGGACAGCGCGGCCTACATGGACTACTACGAGCGCGCCCTGGTCAACCACCTGCTCGGTGCCCAGGATCCCGGGTCCCGGCATGGTTTCGTCGCCTACTACACGGGCCTGTCCCCGGGCGCGCACAAGCAGGTCCCGGCTAATTACTTCGGCCACGGCAGCGACAACGTCTTCGCGACCGACTACGACACGTTCACCTGCGACACCGCGACCGGCCTGGAGATCCCGACCCGCTTCACGGACACGATCTACACCCGCGATCCTGACGGCGCCCTCCGGGTCAACCTCTTCATCCCGTCGCGGGCCCGGGCCGGCGGGCTGGCGATCCGCCAGGAGACCAGCATCCCCGAGGCGCCGACGACCGCTCTTGCGATCGAGGGCGGCTCCGGCCCGATGACGCTGAGGGTGCGCGTCCCCGCCTGGGCCACGTCCGTGCGGGCGCTCCTGAACGGGCGCCCGCGATCTGCGCCCGCGGGGCCGGGACCGGCCAGCATCGAGGTCTCCCGCACGTGGCGGCCGGGCGACGAACTGCTGATCACCTTCGGCATGGGGCTGGCCCTGCAGCGCGCGCCGGACAACCCGGGGGTCGCGGCGGTCGCGTACGGCCCGGTCGTCCTCGCGGGCCTCACCGGCGACGGCCGCGCCATGCCGGTCCTCGATGTCTCGTCCATACGGCGGGTGAGCGCGTCGCCCCTTGCCTTCGAGGCGATGGCGTGGTCCGGCACCCCAGGCGACGCCCGCCTCGTCCGGCTCGTCCCGGTCTCCGGCGTCGTGCACCAGCGGTACACGACCTACTGGCGGATCCAGTAGGCGCCGGCGGGAGCAGGGCCACGGCAGAAGATCCAGGAAGGGTCAGCGCCACCAGGGACGGCGGCGGCCCTCGGCCACGTGCAGCGCGGGCTCGGCTATCGCCTGGGCACTGAGGCTCAGGTGGTGCAGGTGGTCCTTCACCCACAGCAGATGCGGGTGCGCGTCCAGGCCGGGCACGGCGTGCCGTGGCACCGCCGGGCCGATCATCGGCGGGAGGGGGATCAGCGTGGGGACCTCCCGGCCGTGCTGGCTCACCTCATCGGCGACCTGCCCGTAGAAGCCGGCCAGCTCGGCCGCCGACATCTGCAGGCTCACGCAGGCGGGCGTGCCCGTGTAAGACTCCGACCCCTCCAACGGCAGGCAGGCCACGGGCGCCACGACTCCGTTGGCCCCGGGCACGTCCCGCAACCCGGCCAGCGTGTGCGCGCTCAGCCGCAGCTGCTGCGTCGCCGTGACCAGTGACCAGAGGTCCTCCTTGCTGATCCGCTTCGCGCCCTGCTCGGCCAGGAAGCCGCGCAGCGCGACATCGAGCCGAAGCCCCGCCGTCACCGCCGTGGCCGCCGCCACTGGCGGCAGCGCTCGCTCGCTCAGCGCCCAGTCGACCGCCTGCGTCAGGTACTGCGCGCCGTTGCGGAAGGCGTCCGCCAGGTCGTTACCGACCAGGGCCGATGCCCCGCGCGGCCAGAAGAGCACGCCGACCGCCACGCTCACCGCGCAGCCGATCGCCACGTCCTCCACCCGCAGCAGCCCGACCTTCCATCCGACCGGGGCGAGCAGGTTGAACAGGAGCACGATCAAGATCGTGAACGCCGCCTGCCCGACGGCGAACGGCGCGGTGCCCGGCGCGTAGGCGGCGACGAGCACCGCGATCGGGAACGTCACCCACATCGCCGTCTCCCCGGTTCCCATCGCCGTCAGTAGCGCCGCGCCCAGGACGAACCCGACGACCGTGCCGCCCAGCGCGCGCAGCGCCGTCGCCCCGGTGCCCGTGGCATTGGTGCGCAGCACCGACAGCGTTCCCAGCACCACCCAGAAGCCGTGCTGGACACCGCTGATGTCCGCGACCGCCAGCGCGAGAGCCAGGGCCGCGGCGGCGCGCAGGCTATTGGCGAAATATACAGAACGAACGCTCGCATGCCTGATCACGACGCCCGTGGCCCCGGCGACGCCGGAAAGCCGGGAGCCGGGATGCGCGCTAGCGATGAGGGACGCGGTGAAGCCGGGGGCGGGGGCGCCCTGCCTGGTCCCATCGTCGGGAGCCGCGAGGCCGTACCACTGGCGGCGCTGGGCGGCGATGGTGGCCGGGTCCGCTCGGCTGGCGGCGATCAGCGCGTCGGCGGCGACGCTGCGGGCGGCTACCGCGATCGACTGGGCGTGAACGGCGTGCGCGGCGGCGGCGGCCGGGGTCGGCTCGCTGCTGGCGGACAGGTGCCTCAGGTGCTCGGTGGCGGCGGCCCGTGCCCGCTCAAGGTCGTCGAAGGCCACGCTCGCGTGCGCGTCCTTGGCGCCCGCGGTCCCGGCCAGCAGGGCCGCGACGTCGCAGAACATGGCCGCGGAGATCCTGAGCAGGTCCCGCTCCGCCGGTCCGAGCGCCATCATGTCGACGTGGCCGTCAAGCGCGTCGGCCACCTGCATGGCCGCCCAGTCGAGTAGTTGCACGACGTTCGCGAGGGCCTGGTCAGCGGTCGCCAGGCCGGTCGGGCGGTAGGGCGCGCCGGAGAACTCGGCCCGCAGGCGCTCCCTGGCGGCCAGCACCGCGGCCGAGCCGTTCGCCTCGCCTTCGCACGCCCCGCGGACCCGGCCGGCGATCTCGGTCGCCAGCTCCGCCGCCACCGCCCGGATGCGGTCGCCGGAGCTCCTCGGGGACAGCAGCAAGACCGCCAGGGTGCCCGCGGCCGACGCCAGCCACCAGCCCTCAAGGCGGCTGGCGATGGTGCCCGCGCCGCCCGCGGACGCGACCGGGAGTATGTAGGCGAACAGGAGCCCCGTGGACGCGGCGGCCGGGACCGGGCCGAGTACCCCGGCGAAGAAGATCGCGAAGACGATCGGGACCGTGACAACGGCCGCCAGCCACGGGGTGCCGCTGACCAGCGTGCCGATGACCAGCGCGACGCTGCCGGCGACGGCAAGGCCCAGGTGCGCCCTCAGCTTGTCCTTGCGAGTGCCGCCGAAGGCGGTGACGGTCAGGGTCGCGAACCCGCCGAACGTCGCGAACAGGGCCATCTGCGGGTCGCCGATGACCTTCGAGGTGAGGGCGAACAGGCCAGGGATGACGATCGTGGCCCGGACCGCGCGCATCGCGGCGGTAACTGACCAGGTGACCTTCGGCCAGGACAGATGGCGCCGCGCCGTCGTCGACCGCCATGCGGTCTTCACCTTGCGTGCCGCCATGATCACAGGTTAGTCCCGGCGCCGGCGGCGGCAGGGCTCACCCGTGGAGCTGGCCCCAGGTCGAGGACATCCCGGTGAGCAGGGCGCTGACCGCCTCGCGCAGCGGCGCGAGGCGACGCTGCGCGATGAGCCGGCTGGCAATCAGGCCACCAGGCGGGACCGGCTCGACGATCTCGAAGTACGCCTTGACCTTAGGCTCGGTGCCGCTGGGCCGGATGACCACCCGGTCGCGGCCGAGCCGGAAGCTCAGCACGTCCGCCGGCGGCAGCCCCGTCGCCGCGCCGCCGGCGTAGTCGGTGCGGTCATCGACCTCCTGCCCGCCGATGCTGGTCGGGGGAGCGGCCCGCAGCTGGCGCATGACCTCCCCTATCTCGGGAACGGCCAGGCTCAGCTGTGACGTGAGGTGCACCCCGTGCTCGCGCTCAAGCGCGTCGTAGAGGTCAAGGACCGACCGCCCGGCCCGCGCCGCCTCAGTGGCCAGCCGCAGGAACGCGACCGCCGCGCCGATCCCGTCCTTGTCCCGCACGGCGTCGCCGGCCGCGTAGCCGATCGCCTCTTCGTAGCCGAAGGCGAACCGCGTGCGGGGCTGGCCGTCCGCGGCCCGGGCGATCCACTTGAACCCGGTGAGCGTCTGCGCGTACCGCGCGCCCGCCTTCGCGGCGATCTTGGAAAGCAGCGTGGACGAGACGATGGTGGTGGCCACCAGCGGGACCGGGCCGGCGTCGCTCGCCGGGTCCTCGCCGTCGCGCCAGTCCCCGAGCAGGTAGGCGGCCAGCAGCACGCCGACCTGGTCGCCGGTAAGCACCCGCCACCGTCCGTCTTCCGGCACCGCCGTGCCGGGTATCGTCCGCTGCCTGCGCCGGGTGTCGGGCTCTGGTGCCGCGACCGCGAGCCGGTCCCCGTCCGGGTCATTGGCCAGCATGAGGTCAGCGTCCAGCGCCTTGGCGTCCGCGAGCCCCAGGGTCAGCGCCGCGGGCTCTTCCGGGTTAGGGAAGGCGGCCGTCGGGAAGTCCGGGTCGGGCTGCGCCTGCACGGTGACCACGTGCGGCTTGGGGAACCCGGCGCGCTGGACCGCCTGCAGCAGCAACTGCCCGGCGACCCCGTGCATTGGCGTGTAGACCACGCGCAAGTGCTCCGGGCGCCCGGCCGCCTCGTCGGGCTGCGCCGTGCTCCCCGCCGTGATGGCGTCCAGGTAGGCCTGGGCGACCTCCTCGCCATGCCGGGTGATGAGCGGGTCATCCAGGCCGGAGGCGGGGATGGCCAGCAGCGGGCCGAGCGCCGCCATGCGGTCCTCGATCTCGCCGTCAACCGGCGGGATGACCTGCGCGCCGTCGCTCAGGTAGAGCTTGTAGCCGTTGTCGGTCCGCGGGTTGTGGCTGGCGGTGATCATGATTCCCGCCTGGGCCGACAGGTGCCGGACGGCGAAGGCGGCCAGCGGCGTGGGGCATGGCCTGGGCAGCAGGCTGACGCTGATGCCCGCGCCGGCCAGGACGCGCGCCGTCTCGTCGGCGAATTCCGCCGACCGGTGCCGCGCGTCGCACCCGACGACGACCCGCAGGCCGGACGGGCTCGCCGTCTCCAGGAGCCAGCCCGCCACCGCGCTGGTGGCCGCGCGCACGACGGCGCGGTTCATCCGGTGGGGCCCCGCGCCGATCTGGCCGCGCAGCCCCGCGGTGCCGAACGTCAGCCGGCCCCGAACCGGTCCGCCAGTTGCCGCGCCGCCTCCTCGGCGTCGCCGCCGGCCGCGAGCGCGATGACCTCGTCGGCGAGCGCGTCGGCAGCGGGGCTCGCCACCGGGAACGAGTCTCCTTCAAGCGCATGGTCGAGGAGCGTTGTCAGCTCCGCCTGGTCCACCGGGTCGGGATCGTCGGCGATCCAGGCCTCAACTCTCGCCCGCAATTCAGCCCCGACTGCCACACCGGCCCCTTCAATCTCACAGTTTCAATCAGGTTCTGTCCTCATGATCCCCGCTTGGGGGCAGGATGACTCCGGCAGGATGCGCCCAGGGGATGAAACGCGCGATCCACCCGCTGGCCGGGCGCGTCATGCGCCGTCTAGGACTTGACGTACGGGACGCCTTCCGCCTTCGGGCCGCGGACCTTGCCGACGAGGCCGGCGACCACGATGATCGTCACCACGTACGGCGTCATGAGCAGCAGGTTCGACTGGATCGGCACGTTGATGCTGGACAGTACCGACTGCAGCTCGGTCGTGAAGCCGAACAGCAGCGCCGCCCCGACCGCGCCGACGGGCGTGTACCGGCCGAAGATCATCGCGGCCAGCGCGATGTACCCGTCACCGGAAGACATGCCGATGCCGAACGACCCGACCGAGCCGATCGTGAAGTACGCGCCGCCGATGCCCGCGATGAGCCCGGCCAGGATCACGTTGCGGTACCTCAGGGGCAGCACCCGGATTCCCACGGTGTCGGCCGCGACGGGATGCTCGCCGATGGCCCGGGTGCGCAGTCCCCAGCGGGTACGGAACAGCCCGAACGACACGCCGGCCAGCACTATGTACGTGATGTACAGGAAGATCGTCGAGTCGAAGAGGACCGGCCCGAGGATGGGGACGTCGCCAAGAAGCGGGATCTTGACCGGGTTGAACGTCGCGGGGGAGTTCAGCGTGTTGCCGTACGGCGCCAGGATCGCGTTGTACAGGTAACCAGTGAGGCCGAGGAACAAGGTGCTAAGGACAACGCCGAGCACCACCTGGTCGACCTGGTAGCTAAGCGCGAAGACCGCCAGCAGCGCGCCGACCACCGAGCCGGCCAGCGCGCCGCACACCAGGCCCAGCCACAGCGACCCCGTGGCGGACGTCGCGATCGCCGCGCAGAACGCCCCGGTGATCAGCTGTCCCTCGATCGCGATGTTGATCACGCCGGACCTGGAGCAGATCACGCCGGTGATGGCGCCCAGCATGATCGGGATGGACTGGCTGAGTGTCCCCTGGAGCAGGTTCACGATGTTGATCGGGATCGACTGCGAGGCGTCCGACCAGCACAGCAACGCGACCACGAAGAGGAAAAGCATGGCCGTGACCGCCGCCCGCCGCCATAGGCGCGTTACCCGGGCCCGGCCCGGCCGCAGTACGCCAAGCACCTCAAGCAGCAGCGCGACGGCGAGCAGCAGCGTGAGGGCCCCGCAGACGAGGCAGGTCGCCGCCGCGGGCAGGGTCAGGTCAGGCACCGTCACCTTGGCGAACTCAGGGGTGAACCCCAAGGTCGCCGAGCCGTGCGCTCGTCCGAGCAGCAGGATGTCGACCAGCCCGAACGCCAGGAACGTCAGCGGGGCCGCGAACCGCCGGGCCTGCGACATGCCGGCGTCGGCCGGGATCAGCACCGGCAGCCGCGGCGACCGCGACGGTGACGGTGTCGTGACAGCGCTCACGAGTTCCAGCCCTTCGACATCGTGGTGCCTACGCCGCCCGCGCGCGCCGCGCGCAGCCGGAACATAGTCCTGATCAGCGGCGGGGCCGCGATGAACAGCACGATCACCGCCCCGAGCACCTGCACGATCTGAGCCGGGGTGTTCGCCGCCGACTGCATCTGCCCGGAGGCGGCGGTCAGCGCGCCGAACAGCAGCCCGGCCCACACCACGCCGGCCGGCTTGCCCCGGCCGAGCAGGGCCACGGTGATCGCGTCGATGCCGTAGGTCCCGTACGTGGAGGAGTTCAGCGAGAACGCGGTGCCCTGCACGATGGTCGACCCCGCCAGCCCGGCCAGGCCGCCGGCGATCAGCATGACCAGCACCCAGGCCCGCTCCACCTTCATCCCGGCTACCCGGGCGGCCGAGGCGGAGGCCCCGACGGCGCGCATCTCGAAGCCGACCGTCGTGCGGTTCATCAGCCACCAGACGGCGAACGCGCAGGCCAGCGCGATCAGGAAGCCCACGTTGACCCGGAGGTTGCTGCCGAACAGGTGCGGCAGTTGCGCGTCAGCCGCGATCGCCGGCGTGACAGGGTTGTTCGCGCCCGGCGCCTCCATCATCGACTGGGAGGACAGGAGGAACGACAGCAGGTACTCCATGACGTAGTTGAGCATGATCGTGACGATCACCTCATGCGCCCCGGTCCGTGCCTTGATCTCGCCGACCAGCCAGCCAAGGACCGCGCCGCCGGCGAACCCGCCGACGACGCAGACCACGACGTGGATGAACGGCGGCAGGCTGACGCTGTAGCCGAGCCAGGCCGCGATGATGAGGCCGGAGATCAGCTGGCTCTGCCCGCCAATGTTGAACATGCCGGCCTGGTACGGCAGCGCGACCGCAAGGCCCGCCAGGATCAGCGGCGTGGCGGCCACGCAGGTCTCCGACAGCGGGTTGAACACCGCCGAGAAGTACCCGTCGTGCAGCGCGGTCGGCAGTCCGGCCTGCTGGAACAGCCCCGCCACCGTGTGCGGGTTGATGATCGACCCCTCGAAGAGCGCCACATACGTCGCGGCGGCGGCCTTCCACGCCTGCGGGATGATGTCGCCAGCCGAGGCGTGCAGGACGTTCGGGCTGGTGAAAGCGGACAGCAGGCCGCCCACCACGGTCGCGGTCACGATCGCCAGGACCGTGACGGTGACCGTGTTCCCCTCCCGCAGGGCATCCAGGAAGCTAAGTCCGAACGACTTCGCCTCCGCTGCCGCGCCGGGCGCGCTCTTCCGGGACTCCGGCGCAGGCCCTTGCTCAGCCGCCGGCCCTGCCTTCGCCTCGGAAGATGCCGGCTGTGGCTCAGTCATTGATCGCCCTCCGGGCTGGCAGGGGCTGCGCTGTCGATGCTGGCCGGGGCGCCACCCTCGATGAGGGCCGCGCTGTCAGCAGGCGCC
Source organism: uncultured Actinomycetota bacterium (assembly GCA_963735415.1). GTDB lineage: Bacteria > Actinomycetota > Actinomycetes > Streptosporangiales > Streptosporangiaceae > Trebonia. Next base: position 64,459 of record CAVTLB010000019.1, read on the forward strand.
TGCGCATTGGCACCGTCGGCTACGTCGGCGCCGTCGGCTACGTCGGCACCGCCTGCCATCAGGCGGCCAAGCTCGCTGGCGGGCACGTCCGGGTCGCGGAATCCGGTGATCTTGCCCTCGTACATCACCGCGATGCGGTCGGCCAGCGCGTAGATCTCGTCGAGGCTCGGAGGACACGATAAGCACGGCGTGGCCGGCGTCGCGCTGAGCGACGATTCGCTTGTGCACGAACTCGATGGACCCGACGTCCAGCCCCCGGGTGGGCTGGCTGGCGATGACCACCGAGGTGTCGCGGCCGAGCTCACGAGCGAGGATGACCTTCTGCTGGTTGCCGCCTGACAGCGTGCTGGCCGGGGTGTCCGCCGACCCGGTACGCACGTCGAACTCCTTGATGCGGGCGGCGGCGTTCGCGGCGATCGCGGCCAGGTTCAGGTTGAGGCCCCGGGCGAAGGGCTTGCGGTCGTAGGAGTTCAGGACCAGGTTCTCCGCGACGGAGAAGGACCCGACGAGGCCGTCTTCCTTGCGGTCCTCGGGGATGTAGGCGATCCCGGCGTCCAGCCGGGCCCGCGGCACGGCGTGCGTGATGTCGCGCCCGGCCAGCGTCACCGAGCCGCTCACCGTCGGCAGGAGGCCCATGAGGGCCTCGCACAGTTCGGTCTGCCCGTTGCCCTGGACGCCGGCGATCCCGAGGATCTCCCCGGCGCGCACCTCGAAGGACAGCCGGTTGACCGCGGCAGCGGTCTCGGCCAGCCCGCCGGGTGCCTGGGTGGCTGCCGGGACGACCATGTCGCGGACGGCGAGGACGACCTCACCCGGCGTCGCGGGTGCCTTGCTCACCTTCAGCTGCACGTCCCGGCCGACCATAAGCGCCGCCAGGTCCGCCTCGGTGGCGGGCGGCGTCCGTTCGCCGACGACCATGCCGCGCCGCAGCACAGTGATGTGGTCGGCGATTTCCTGGACTTCCTTGAGCTTGTGGGAGATGAAGATCACGGCAGCGCCGCCGTCGCGCAGCTGCCGGACGATGCGGAACAGCTCCTGCGTCTCACCGGGGGTGAGCACCGCCGTGGGCTCGTCAAGCACGAGCACGGACGCGTTGCGCACGAGCGCCTTGATGATCTCGACGCGTTGCTGGATGCCGACGGGAAGGTCCTCGACGATCGCGTCAGGATCGACATCGAGGCCGTACTGGCGGGATAGCTCGCGCACCTCGCGGCGGGTCCGCTCGGCATCGAGCAGGCCGCCGGGGCGGACCTGCTCGATGCCGAGCGTGACGTTCTCGGCGACGGTGAACGGCGGCACCAGCATGAAGTGCTGGTGAACCATGCCGATCCCGGCGGCGATCGCGTCCTTCGGCGAGTGGAAGCTCACCGGCTTGCCATCTATGTAAATCTCGCCCTGGTCGGGCTGCAGCAGCCCGTACAGGACGTTCATCAAGGTGGACTTCCCCGCCCCGTTCTCGCCGAGCAGGGCGTGGACCTGGCCAGGGGCCACCGTGAGGCTGATTTCGTCGTTGGCGACGAGGGAACCGAACCTCTTGGTGATTCCCCTGAGCTCAAGCTGCATTAGTTGATAGATCCCTTACGAAGCGGGGGTTCCGGGGGGTCGCCCCCCCGGGTAACTCAAACCGGGCTCTTGGTCGGGGTCTTGATGGAGCCGTCCTTGATCCCGCTCGCGATCTGCTGCAGTTCCGACTGCAGCGGCGCGGGGACCTTGCTGGCGAAGTCGTGGAACGGGGAGAGCACCACGCCGCCGTTGTTGAGGTTACCGATGTAGTCGCCGCCCTTGAACGACCCGGACGCGGCGCTGAGCACGGCGGCCTTCACCGAGGCCTGGATGCCCTTGGTGACGCTGGAGATGAAGTACTGGCAGTACTGGGCGGCGCTGACGCAGCCGTCGGTGTCGACCCAGAGCATGTTCACCTTGCCGCCCTGGGCGTCCGCCTGCTGGACCGCCTTCGCGGCACCGAGGCCGACGTTGCCCGCGACCGGGAAGATGATGTCCGCGCCCTCGGAGATGAACGTCTGGGTGGTCGTCTGGCCCTTGGTCTCGTTCGTGAAGTCACCGGTGAACGAGCCCTTCTGGGTCTGCTCGTCCCAGCCGAGCACCTGCACGTGGGTGCCGTGCTTGGAGTTGTAGTACTGCACCCCGTCCCAGAAGCCGTCCATGTAGATCGTCACGGTCGGGAACTCCTGTCCGCCGAACGTCGCGACCTTGCCGGTCTTGGTCATGCCGGCCGCGAGGTACCCGCCGAGGAAGCCGTCCTGGACGGTGTTGTACACGAGCGAGTCGATGTTGCTGATCACCTTCGGATAGGCGTTGTCGACGATCGCGAAGTCCTGGGTCGGGTTCTTCTGCGCGGCCGTCTGCGTCGCGTCGCCCATGGCGAAGCCGACCGTGACGATGATGCCGCACTTCTGGTTGATGAACGTGTCGATGTTCCGCGCGTAGTCGGTGTTCGGCGGGATCGACTGGATGTTGCGGATCGCGACGTTCGAGTTCGCGGCGGCCGCCTGCTGCATGCCCTCCCAGGCGGACTGGTTGAACGACTTGTCGTTGATGCCGCCGGTGTCGGTGACCATGCAGGCGAGGAAGTTGCCGCTGGCCGAGCCGGATGAGCTGGACGCGCTCGGCGTGCTCGAGGCCGACGAGCCGCCCGAAGCCGACGAACTGCTCGAGGCTCGCGCCCGACGAACTGCTGCCACAGGCGGCTAGCAGCAGGACCGCCGCGGTACCCGCGACAGCCGTAATCAGCGAGGTGTGTCTCACCGTCGTTACCCTCCATGGACCACGTGGGTTGTACCCAGTTGGCAAAGGCCGGGCCTGGTCTCCCCATTGGTCCAGGCTGCCCAAACCGTAAAACTTGTTCCTACCTCAAGGAAAGGGGCATACGGGCGTTACCGCCACCTCGTTGCACAATCGCGACCGTAGCCTTGCCGTTAGGTGACCTGAATGTAAACTGAGATCCTGGTCACGCCTGCGAGTTCGTACCCTCGTGCGATGCCGAAGGGAACTCCAGGGTGACTGTGAGCCCACCACCCGGCGTCTCGCTCAGCCGGGCCGCCCCGCCGTCGGACGTGACGAGCCGGTGCACGATGGCGAGGCCAAGGCCGGTGCCCCTTGACCTGGTGGTAGAGAACCGCATGAATGCGCGGGCCCGCTCCGCCGGGGACATCCCCGGGCCGTCGTCGGCGACGACGAGCTGGGCGCTGGCTTCCGTCGCGGACACGCCGACCGTGACCCGGCCGCCCTCGGGGAGTGCCTCGATCGCGTTGGCGAGCAAGTTGTCGAGGATCTGTTCGATGTGCCCCGAGCCGACCGAGACCTGGGGGCCGCCACCCTCAGCGCTCTCGCCGGACGGCTCGGTGACCAGCTTGACGCCCGACCCGGCGGCTACCGGCTGCCAGGCCGCTACCCGCTCGGTGACGTTCGGGAGCAGATTGATGACGACACGCTGCTCGGTGACGGACTCCGCGCGGGCGGTCGCGAGCAGCCCGTCTACGAGCCGGGACAGCCGGGCGATCTCCTCCTGCGCCCCGGCCAGCTCGGCCGCAGCGGTCGGCCCGACGTCGACGGCCAGCAGGTCGATCCGCAGCCGCAGCGCGGCCAGCGGGGTGCGCAGCTGGTGCGATACATCCGCCAGCATGGCCCGGTGACCGTGCACGAGCGTCTCCAGGCGGCCCGCCATCATGTTGAACGTGGCGGCCATCCGCCGCAGCTCGGGCGGGCCGACCCGCTGGCGGCACGGACGGAGAGGTCACCGTCCGCGAGCTTGCGCGCCGCCGCGTCCATCGTGACCAGCGGCCTGCTTACCCACCGGGCGAAGGTCACGGCGATGGCGGCGGCGGCGATCATGGCGATCGCGGCAAGCACGGCCACGTACAGCCACAGGCCACTGGTGTTGTCGTTCAGCTGCTCCGTGGGCCGCTCGAGGACCACCACGCCGACCGGGCTGTCGGTATGGCCGTTGTCGTCCCAGACTGGCTCGGTCACGACGACCCGCGTCTTGGTCACCGCGGTATTCGTGATGCCCGTCTTGATCGTCGCGGCGGCGAGGCCGCGCCAGCTGACCAGCGGCTTGCCTCGCCCGGTAACCCTGGCCAGGCCGGGCGTGGCAAGGACCAGCTCGTCGCCATGCCCGTAGTAGCTCCCGAGCGTGGCCTGGAACCGCGGGTCGGTGCTGTTGGCATCGATGTTCTCCACCGCGATAGCGGCCAGCGAGTGCGCGGCGGCCTGGGCCGCGTACTCGTAGGACTCCTGGACGTGCTGCGTCGCCTTGAGCGCCAGAGGCACCACGGCGGCCACCAGCAACGCCGCGGTCAGCGCGAGCAACGCCGCCAGGATGCGTTTGGTCACGGGTCGGCGAGGCGGAAGCCGTGTCCGTAGACGGTCTCGATCAGCGAGTGCTCGCCGAGCTTTCGCCGCAGCGCCGCCAGGTGAACGTCCAGCACCTTCGTCGGCCCGTACCAGTGCTCGTCCCAGGCCCGCTCGATGATCTCCTGGCGGCTGACGAGCCGGCCGGGGTCGGTCGCCAGGCACTCCAGGATGGCGAATTCCTTGGGGGTGAGCGTCACGTCGGTGCCATGCATGGACACCTTGCGCGTGCGCAGGTCAACGGTGAGCGGCCCGTGCCGCAGCACCTCCGGGTTCCCGGCCCGCTGGCCGCGCCGCAGCACGGCCCGGATCCGCGCGAGCAACTCTGCCAGCCCGAACGGCTTCACCAGGTAGTCGTCGGCTCCCTCGTCGAGGGCCAGCACGCGGTCGGCCTCCTCACCGCGCGCGGTCACGACGATGATCGCCGCCTGCGATGTCTGCCGCAGCCGGCGGCAGACGTCCACGCCGTCGATATCAGGCAACCCAAGGTCGAGCAGGACGACGTCCGGCGCTGGCGAGCGCAGCGCCTCAGCGCCCAGCGCCACGCTCTCGGCCGTGTACCCAGCCCGGTCGAGGCCACGAACTAGCTGGGTAGCGATCCCCGGGTCGTCCTCCACCACCAGAACATGCGTCACGCATACAAGGTAATGCGGATTTCCCCCGGGGGGTACAGGGCTGGCCCCGGGCGCGGGCACCCGCGCCGGCGGGTTGCTCGAAGACTTTTCCCCACTCCAACAGGAAAACTCTTCCGAACGGGAAAACTCTACGAGTTCGGCATTCCCGGCAAAGCGTGCTTAACCGGGAGCGTTCGGCCAGGGAAGGCCAGCTTCCGCGACCCGGGATCAAGGTGCCTCAGGGCATGCAAACCAACCCCCGGCCCTGCTTGGCCCGCGCCCGCCGCGGGAAAATGATCTTCATGAATGTTGACTGGGCGCGGCTGCGCGCGGCGGCCGTGGACGCGGCGGCTCGCGCGTACGCCCCGTACTCACGGCTACGGGTGGGTGCGGCCGGGCTGACCTTCGATGGCCGGCTGGTCACCGGCTGCAACGTCGAGAACGCCTCCTACGGCCTCACGCTGTGCGCCGAGTGCGGGCTTGTCAGCGCGCTGCACGCCACGGCGCCAGCCACGACCGCTCCGTTGGGCGGCGCCGCGACCCCGGCCGGCGCCGCCCCGGCGCTGCTCGCGGTCGCGGTCGTCGCCGGGGACGGTGCCCCGCTGATGCCCTGCGGCCGGTGCCGGCAACTACTCCTGGAGGCGGGAGGCCCATCGATGCTGGTCGACACCAGCGAAGGCCCGGTCCCGCTGAGCAGGCTGCTCCCCGCCGCCTTCGGCACCGAGGACCTCGGCACCCGCCGCGACGCCCAGCCAGCGCCAGCGGCCGAGGGGGGTGGGGTCGGGACTGGCCCGGGGGACCACGGAGGCCGCGACGCGCAGCGAGCGCCAGCGAGCGAAGCTTGGAGCGATCCGGCGAGCCGCGGGGGTCGCGAAGAATGAGCGACCCCCGCAGGCGAAGCCGGATGCACGAACCCCAGGCCGCCGATAGCCGGGGGCCGGGGGGTTGGTGTGTACCCCCCGGAAAATACTGTTTACCCCCCGGAAAATACAGACGTCGTCTCGCTGATCCGGGTCAAGCGGGACAATGAGCGGCCGCTGGCCGACGCGGAGATCGGCTGGCTCTTCCGGGCCTACCTTGCCGGGCAGGTTGCCGACGAGCAGATGTCGGCGCTGCTCATGGCGATCTACTTCAACGGGATGTCCGGGCCGGAGTTGCGTGCCTGGACCGGGGAGATGATCGCCTCGGGCGAGCGGCTGGACCTGTCCGCGCTGCCGGGCGCGACCGTCGACAAGCACTCCACCGGGGGAGTCGGCGACAAGGTGTCGCTTATCCTCGCGCCACTGGTGGCCAGTTGCGGCGCGCTCGTCCCCATGCTGTCCGGCCGGGGCCTGGGGCACACCGGCGGCACCCTGGACAAGCTGGAGTCCATCCCGGGCTTCCGGGTCGATCTCGGTAACAGCGAGATAAGCCAGATCCTCCGCCAGGCGAACTGCGTCATCGCGGCCGCCGGGCCGGGCCTGGCCCCCGCCGACCGACGGCTCTACGCGCTGCGCGACGTCACCGGAACCGTGGAGTCGATCCCGCTCATCGCCAGCTCGATCATGTCCAAGAAGATCGCCGAGGGGACCAGCGCGCTCGTCCTCGACGTCAAGACCGGGTCAGGCGCGTTCATGCGGGACCTGGACCGCGCGGCCGAACTGGCCCGCACCATGGTCGTCCTCGGCGAGGAGCACGGGGTCCGCACCCGGGCGCTCGTCACCCGGATGGACGCGCCGCTCGGCCGGGCCGTCGGCAACGCGCTCGAGGTGGCGGAGTCGGTCCAGGCCCTCAAGGGCGACGGTCCCGCCGACCTCATGGAGATCACGCTCGCGCTCGCCCGCGAGATGCTCGACCTGGCGGGGCTGCACCCCGACGACAACCCCGGGGCCGACCCGGCCGAGGCGATCAGGAGCGGCCGGGCCTACCGGGCCTGGGAGGCCATGGTGCGTGCGCAGGGCGGTGACCCGGACGCGCCGCTGCCCCGCGCCACGCACGTGGAGGCCGCGCTCCCGGCCCCGGCGGACGGCTACCTGACCCGCCTGGACGCCCTGGCGATCGGGGTCGCGGCCTGGCGGCTCGGCGCGGGCCGCGCGCGGAAGGAGGACGCGGTCGATCACGCGGCAGGAGTGATATGCCTGGCCAAGCCAGGCGATTACGTCCGGCGCGGCCAGCCGATCGTCGAGTTGCACGGCGACGAGCGCGTTCGTTCTGATTACGTGATGGATGCTCTCTCCGCTGCTGTTACCGTGGGCAGGGAGCCGCCATCGGAGCTGGCGGTGGTCATCGATCGCATCGGCCAAGGGAGCGCGGAGAGGTGAGTGACTGACGTGAGCCTTTCCGAGGAGAAGATCCGCCAAGTACCCAAGGTGCTGCTCCATGACCATCTCGACGGCGGCCTGCGGCCAGCGACCATCATCGAGCTGGCGAGCGAGTTCGGGTATCGGGACCTGCCGACGGGCGACCCGCAGGACCTGGGGAAGGTGCTGGCGGCCGGGGCGAACCGCGGGCACCTGAACCTGTACCTCGAGGCGTTCAGGCACACCGTCGGCGTCATGCAAGAACGCGACGCGCTGGTCCGGGTGGCGGCGGAGTGCGCGCAGGACCTGGCGGCGGACGGGATCGCCTACGCCGAGGTCCGGTTCGCCCCGGAGTTGCACACCGAGCGCGGGCTTAGCCTCGACGAGGTCGTGGACGCGGTGCTTGAGGGCTTCCGGAAGGGCTCGGCGGCGGCGGCATCGCAGGGGCAACCGATCCGGGTGGTCGGGCTGCTCACCGCCATGCGGACGGCCGCGCGGTCGCTGGAGATCGCCGAGCTCGCGGTGCGGTTCCGTGACGACGGAGTGGTCGGCTTCGACATCGCGGGCGCGGAGAAGGGCTGGCCGCCGTCCCGGCACCTCGACGCCTTCCAGTACGTGCACAGGGAGAACTTCCACACGACCATTCACGCCGGCGAGGGCTTCGGGCTGCCGTCGATCTGGGAGGCCGTCCAGTACTGCGGTGCCGAGCGGCTCGGCCATGGCGTCAGGATCGTTGACGACATCACTGTTTCCCCGCGCTCCGGCGAGGTGAAGCTGGGGCCGCTGGCGGCCTACGTGCGGGACCGGCGCATACCGCTGGAGATGTGCCCGTCGTCGAACGTGCAGACGGGAGCGGCTTCGTCGATCGCCACCCATCCCCTGCGCCTGCTGCGCCAGCTCAGGTTCCGGGTTACCGTCAACACCGACAACCGGCTGATGAGCCAGGTATCGCTGTCGTCGGAGTTCGCGCTGCTCTCGTCGGAGTTCGGCTACGGGTGGAGGGACATCGAGTGGCTGACGCTGAACGCGATGAAGAGCGCGTTCATCGGCTTCGACGAGCGCATCCGGCTGATCGACACGCTGATCAAGCCCGGCTTCGCCATGGCCCGGGCCGCGAGTGACGCCTACGCGCCCGCCGACCTCCTCCCGTGACTCCCGTGACCGCGTCCCGGACCGCCGCTTACTGCGGGGAATCACCCCTGTCACTCCCGTAAAGCGCGCTGACCTGAAAAGCCAGTTGGCCAGCGGTTCTTACCGTAATGGTCAACTTAGGGTTCCCGGGACGTCATAACCAATGGCTACTTTGAGTGTTGGCTACGTGCCAGCATTCTACGGAAGGAATCGCGCGCCGCGAAATACGGCGGAGGCTCTGGGGACCACTCATGCTCATGTGGGAATGGCAAGCAGGGGAGCGCTCCACGGGCGTGTCGCGTGACGCTGACCGTGCCATCGAGGAGGCCGAGAGGCACCTGGCCGTCGGTGATTCCGCCCGCGTGGAGCGCGTCGTCGCGGTGCTGGGCTTCCGCACCATGAGCTCCTTTTACCTTCCCACCGGCCACGGCTGGACCGCGACCCGCGGCGCCCGCGGGCCAGTGTCCTGGCTTCCTCTTTTAGTGTGCAGAACGGACCAGCCATGTCCCATCCCAGCTCCGCCTCCGGCCGCCCGGATTCAGATACTGGCGTAAGTATTGCCAGGCCTCCGGCTGGTGGCGGGGCGGAGTCGGCGGCGTGTGGCCGGGTGGCTGGCCTATTCCGGTGGGAAGAACTTGAAAGGCTCAGGGCGGCCGCCCACACCATCCTCGAGCTAGCCGACGACGGCGCCCTCCCTGCCCCGCTTGAGCCGGAGCTGACCAGCTTTAAAGAAAGCCTTGAGCGCGCCTTCCTCCATCTGGGCCCGGATCGCTGAGGCCTTCGCCGCGGCGCTCCAGGGCGGCCGAGATCCCCACGACCGGGCGCACGACGTCCAGCGCGCCCCGTCCCCACCGGGTCTTCTCCAGGACGCGCGATCCGTACTCGGGAGCGCCCGTGCGCGCCGCTGCCAGCAGCGTCGCCGCCCCATGGGCTCGCCGGGCCGACACGATGCCGTCATGGCGGGAGACCTGCTCGCGCGAGCGTGCCCAGAGGAACACGCGCGCGCCGAGGGCCGAACACGGGCCCGGCACCAGGTCCCAGTGCGCGAAGGCGGCGACACCCAGCCTTGCCTGCGCGGCGAAGAACTCGCCCAGCTCCGCGGTCGACAGGTGATGCAGCAGCCCGCTGGAGATCACCACGGTCCGTGGCCCGTCCTCGATCACGGTGCCGGGCGCGAACGCGTCCGCCTGCACGAACTGGCAGCTCAGCCCGTCACGCGAGGCCAGCTGCGACGCCATGCCCACCAGCGTGGCGTTCAGGTCGATGCCCACGAGGTCGACCGAGGTGCCCAGCGCCGCCGTCGCGGCCAGCCAGCGCATCACGTGCCCCACCCCGCAGCCCACGTCGACGACCCGGACGGCACCGCCGCCGCCCGCCGCCCGGACGCCCCTGACGAGCGGCCCGAGCAGGTCCGCGATCCGCCGGGCGAGCCGCAGTTCCTCCGCCAGGCGCTGCAGCTCGCAGTGGACCCGGACCATGAGGTCATCCACGTAGCCGGGATCCAGCACCCCGCCGGGGCCGGACGGCATCCGCGCCACGATCCGCGCCGCCCGCCGCTGTCCGAGGCTGGCCAGCATCGAGACCGCCTCAGACTGCACGACCGGCAGGCGCTGCCCGGCGGCGTCGGCCTGCCACAGCAAGTCAGTTATCTCTAGTGTCCGCATGTATCACTAATGCCCTGATGTCGAGCACTGCCTAATCTTGGCGGGCATTTCCCTGCGACACGTAGCCCGGGGCATGGCGGGGCCACGGCCGGGCCTCCTCGAGCTGGGCGGCGACGTTGAGGAGCAACTCCTCCCGACCCGGGGTGGTGATGAGCTGGACCGAGCGCGGCAGGCCGTCACCCGGGACCGGGACCGTGGCCGCCGGGTAGCCCGCCAGGTTCCACACGCCGGTCATCGGGGCGAACCGGAGCGCGGCGGTGACGCTGCGCGGCCAGGACAGGTTGCCGTAGCGGCGGGCAGGCGGGCAGGGCTGGGCCAGCGTCGGCATGATCAGGACATCGTGCCGCTCCCAGAACGGTGCCAGCGCCGCGCGCAGCCGCTCACGGTCCGTCGGGCGGGGCGGGCGGGTGCGCAGCACCTGCCGGCCGGCCCGGACATGCCAGCGGGTGCGCGGCTCCATCTCGGCCGCGTGGGGACCGGCCTCGCTGGCCGGCCCCGCGAGCCAGTAAGACAGCAGGACCGCGGTAAGCCAGCCAGGGTAGGGCGGCTCGGCGTCCTCGACGCGATGGCCGAGGCTGGCCAGCAGCGCCGACGACTCGTGGACCGCGGCGGCACAGCCGGCGGCCACCGGGATGCCAGGGCCGGGCGCGCGGCCCGACGCGGCGACCCGCAGCGGGCCGGGGGGCGTCCAACGGGTAGCAACGGCCCGCCAGGACGCCGAGCATGAGGGCGGCGTCGGCTACCGTCGTGGCGAGGGGCCCGCTCTCCGAGAGGCCGAACCAGCCGCCCGATCCGGGCAGCAGGCCGGGACCCGGCTTGATGCCGAAAAGGCCGCATGCCGCCGCCGGAATGCGGACCGAGCCGAGCCCGTCGGTGCCGTGGGCCAGTGGCGCCATCCCGGCCGCGACGCACGCGGCGGCGCCGCCCGAGGACCCGCCGGCCGTCCGGGACACGTCCCACGGGTTGCGGGTGATCCCGTACGCGCTGTCGGTGAACGGGTAGATGGCCAGCTCGGGCAGGTTGGTCAGCCCGATCACCACGGCGCCGGCCGCGCGCAGCCGCGTGACCAGCGGGTGATCCTCCTCCTGCGGCCGGGCGGGCGTCGCGGCGCTGCCCGTGCGCACGGGCTCGCCGGCCACCGCGATCATGTCCTTGACCGAGACCGGCACCCCGGCCAGCGGGAGTTCCGCGATGTCCGGCCGCGCGTCGACGTCCTGCGCCTCGCGGGCTGCCGCCGCGGCCCGGACCCGGGTGAATGCCCCAACGCCGGCATCACGCGCGGCGACCTGCGCCAGGTGCGCGGCGACCACCTCGGCGGCGGTCGCCTTCCCGCTCCGCACGGCGGTCGCGATCTCGGTAGCGGCCTGCCCCGCCCAGTCAGTCATATGTCCATGATTTTGCATCGAAATGATCTTGAAAACAATGCGCTGACACCACCGGGCCGCAACGCTGCGAGCCGTCAGGGGTGGTCAGTCCGGCATCGTCAGGACGTGCTTGACTACCTCGCCCGAGTGCCATGCCGCCGAGTACACCCGCACGGGAAGCGAGCCGGCGGGTCCCGGGATGCGCCCGGCATCGCGCAGCGCCTTCAGCGCGTATATCCCGGCGAACCCGGCCCCTATCACCACGACGTCGAGATCAGCCGTGCGCGTCGCTCCCGAGGCCGAGGGCTTCCCGGACGACGGGGTCGGCGTTGGTTCCCAGGATGCGCCAGTCCTCGCCGGGCTCCAGGATCTTCTCCGCGCCGCGGACGGCCCGGAAGTCACCGCACACCGCCGGGCGGCTCCTTGCCCTCCGCCAGGTCCTTGGCCGCCGAGATCAGGATGTGGCGCATGCGGCTGATGGCCCGGTCAGTGGAGCCGAGTTGCTCCTGGCTGCGGTCGTAGATCGGCCCCATCGACTCGGTCACCATGAAGTCCTGGCTCACGAAGTCGCTGACGCCGCTGAACACGCCGTTGCGCTGCGCCTCCCGGTCGATACGGAAGTCATTGCCCATGGTGTACAGCCGGGGGATGATCCCGTCCCTGCGCCCGGTGATGGGCGTCGAGAACGGGGCGACGGCGAAGAGGTTATCCCCGCCGAGGTTGCGGGGGTTGTGCCGGTCCTTGGGGGCGATGAAGTAGCGCCAGCAGTTCTCGTCGTCGATCGGGATGAACATCCCGTGGCCGGTGCTCAACGGGATGCTCGCGACCATCGTCGAGTAGGGGATCGCATAGGCGGTGACGCGCACGTGCGTGTGCCCGTTGGGCGTGGTGCGGAGGCCGGCGTAGCGGTATCCGTACCAGGTCTCCTCGAGCTCCAGCCGCGGCGCCCGGTCGTGCCGCCAGAACTTCCAGGACATCGCGTTGGCCGGGTAGCCCGGCTTGTCCGACCCGTCGTCGGGGATGTCATCGACGCCGTCGAACTGGTGCAGGTGGGAGATGTGGGCGGTGTCGATGTTGCCCTCCATCGCCTGTACCCAGTTGCAGGTCGTCAGCTGCTTGGCCGCGATGAACTCGCCCGCGCCCAGTCCCTCGGTGCCGAAGTCGCGGAACGGCGTCATCGTCTCCCGCGGCCCCAAGTACGCCCAGGCCACCCCGCCGGATTCGTGCGTGGGGTAGGCGCGCATGCGAACCTTCTCGCAGAACGGCTGCGGCTCGCTCGGCATGTCCACGCACCGCCCGGTCACGTCGAACGCCCAGCCGTGGTAGACGCACCGGATGGCGGCGTCCTCATTGCGGCCGAAGTACAGCGACGCTCCCCGGTGCGGGCAGTTCTCCTGGAGGAGTCCCGCTCGCCCGAGCGTGTCGCGGAAGGCCACCAGGTTCTCGCCGAGCAGCCGGACCCGTACCGGATCGCCGCCAGCGTCCGGAATCTCGGCCGACAGGCAGGCCGGCGTCCAGTACCGGCGTAGCAGGTCGCCCATGGCGGTCCCCGGCCCGACCCTTGTCAGGATCTCGTTTTCGCCCGCCCTGAGCATGCCGCACCTCCGCGAGACCTAGCCGGCCTAACCGCCAGGCCGGCCCGGTTTCACCCTTTACCGTGCGAAGAATGCTGTCAATTGGGCGACAGTCCTACCCGCGCCGCGCGATGTTGGCGCACGCCACTACTGGTTGCCGGATTCCGCGCCGGGCTCGCTTTCCGGGCCGGCGTCGGCCGCGGTGCCGCCCGCGCGGGTCGCGATCGCCGAGAGGGCGTTGTTCAGCGCCGCCCAGGCCTTGGCGAGGTTGGCCGCCGGCAGTCCCGTCAGGTCGGCTCCGCGGATGGTGCGGCCAGCCGTGGCCTTCTCGCCGAGCGCCGCCAGGGCGGCATTGGCCGACGTCACCAGGGTCTGGTCGGCGACCACGATCGTCACGAGCTCGTCGGTGACCGTGAGGTTCATCTGCCGGCGGCAGGCCTCCTCGGGCAGCTCATCGGTGGTGCCGGTGATGTCCGCGGTGTGCAGCGCGTCCTTGGCCCGCACCAGGTCCACGCCGAGGGACGCCAGGACGCGCGCGGCGGCCGAGTTGTCGTCCGTCAGCGCGGCCAGCAGCAGGTGGTGCGAGCCGACCGGCTCCCCGCCCGCCAGCTTGGCGGCGGTGGCGATGGTCTCGTCGGCGGCTGGCGTGGCACTCAGCTCGGCCGCCTCCTCTTCCGGTCCGGCGTCCTCGCCCTCGCGCTGGCCGAGGTTTTCCCTGACCTGCAGGGCCACGCGGCGCGCCCACCTGCGCGGGCGAGCCGCCGCGGCGGGCTCCGCGACCTCCAGCAGGTCGATCGTCGCCACCCGTATCTGCAGCAGGTCGCCATGCTGGCGCAGGATCTTGGCGGCGACGCCGTCGCCCTCGCGGATCAGGCCGAGCAGGATGTGCTCGGTGCCGATGTAGTTGTGGTGCAGGGACAGGGCCTCGCGCAGCGCGAGCTCGAGGACCTTCTTCGCGCGCGGCGTGAAGGGGATGTGCCCGCCCGGCGTCGGCTTCTTCCCGACACCGACGATGGCGGTGACCTCTGCCCGGGTGCTGTCCAGGGTCAGCCCGAACTGGGTGAGCACGCGCGGCGCGATCCCCTGGCCCTCATGGATGAGGCCGAGCAGGATGTGCTCGGTGCCGATGTAGTTGTGATCGAGGAGCCGCGCCTCTTCCTGGGCGAGGACGATGGAGCGGCGCGCCTTGGCCGTGAATCTCTCAAACATGCCTTCAGGGTGCCCCGCGCCTTGAACCCAGTCAATACCATGCTACTAATAGGGTATGGCTGAAAGGTGGGGCATGGACTGGGAAGACCGGCTCGATGGGTGGGAGCTTGAGCTCGAGCTGACCGCGCGACTCGATGGCTCGGAATGGGTGACGCTTGAGCGGGCCGCCGCGGAGACCGGGGTGTCCCGGGCGGCGCTGCGCACCTGGTATCGCACAGGACAGATCGCGTCGCGGCTCGTTGACGGGCCGCACGGGCCGCAGCGGCTCGTTCCGCTGGATGTCGTGGCGGCCCGCGCCGAGGCTTCCCCGAGGCTGCGCAAGTCCGCCGAGCGCCGACTCGGCGATGAGGCCCAGCTGGAGATCCTCCGCCACCGCGTCGATCAGCTGGAGCTGAGGCTGGCCGAACTTGAGCGCCGCCTCGCGAAAGCGGAGAATCCCCGGAATGTCTTAATAGGGCGCCTAGCGGTCGCCTGGACTGAGCGGAGCGCGGGAGGAACGACCTAAGCGCAGCCGCCCCCCTGGGCTACACAGCCCCGAAGAGGCGGTCACCGGCGTCGCCGAGGCCGGGGACGATGTAGCCCTTTTCGTTCAGGTGGTCGTCGATCGCGCCGGTGACGACGCAGACCGCGGGGCTGCTGCCCTCGGGGAATGCCTCGCGGACGCGCTGGAGGCCCTCCGGCGCGGCGAGCAGGCAGATGGCGGTCACCGTCGCCGCGCCCCTGCCCTTGAGCATCTCGATGACGGTGACGAGCGTGCCGCCGGTGGCCAGCATCGGGTCGAGCAGGAACACCTCGCGGCCGGTCAGGTCGGCCGGCAGCCGGTTAGCGTACGTGGTCGCCATGAGGGTGTCCTCGTTGCGCGCCATGCCGACGAAGCCGACGTCGGCCATCGGCAGCAGCCGGGTCATGCCGTCGAGCATGCCGATGCCGGCGCGCAGGATGGGCACGACGAGCGGCTTGGGCGAGGAGAGCTTCACCCCGGGGGCAGGCGCCACCGGCGTCTGCACCGTGATCGGGAGTAGCACGGACCTCGCGGGTGGCCTCGTAGGCCAGCAGCGTCACGAGCTCGTCAGCAAGGGCGCTGAACTCGGCGGTGTCAGTGCTTTCCTGGCGGAGCAGGGTGAGCTTGTGGGCGACCAGGGGGTGATCGGCGAGCAGCGTGCGCATGGACAGCAAGTCTGTCAGATTCCCCGGGAGTAAACGCCAGCCACCCGGACCCCGCGTGCCGGGACCTCGCTCGCGCGGCTGCCCGTTTCAGTCGCTGACCCGGGACCGGGCGGAGGAACGCGAGCTGGCGAGGTCGCGCTCGATCCGCTCGGCGGTGGCGAGCAGCGGGCGCAGCAGGTCGGCGACGATGCCCTCCAGGGTGCGCCGGCCGGCGTGGGTGGAGATGTTGATGGCGGCGATGGCCCTGCCGTCAGCATCGCGAATGGGCGCGGCGATCGACCGCACGCCCTCCTCAAGCTCCTGGTCGACCAGCGCCCAGCCGTGCGCCTTGATCTTCCGCAGCTCCTGGCGCAACTCGGCCGGGCTGGTGATGGTGTGCCCGGTGAAGCCGTGCAGGTTGGCCCGCGCGAGGTAGTCATCGAGCCACTCGGCCGGCTGGTCGGCGAGCAGCACGCGTCCCATGGAGGTGGCGTAGGCGGGGAAGCGGGTGCCGACGGCGATCGCCACCGTCATGATCCGCTTGGTGGGCACTCGGGCGATGTAGATCACGTCCTCGCCGTCAAGCTCGCTGACCGATGAGGACTCGCGGACCTGCTCGACCAGTTCCTCCAGGTATGGCATCGCCACTTCCGGCAGGGTCAGGCTGGACAGGTAGGCATACCCGAGTTCGAGGATGCGGGGGCGCAGCGAGAACCGGCCATTGTTGTTGTGCATGTAGCCCAGGTGGACGAGCGTATGCAGGAACCGGCGGGCGGCGGCCCGGCTCATCCCCGTCGCGGCGGCTACTTCCGATAGGGTCAGGTTCGTGTGGTCTGCGTCGAACGCCCGGATGACCGAAAGCCCGCGTTCCAGGGACTGGACATAGTCGCCGTCAAGTGGCGCGTCTTCGGTCACGTTCCCCCTCCTGGCTCAGGTGTGCTTCATCGTAAATCGTTCGATATCGTAAACCGATTGGCCTGATGTTCGCCCACTGAACCGGTGTGCGATTTTCGGACCGGCAGGCGGGAACGCGGATCCGCGCTGCGGAAAGACCCGCAGGGCAGGCAGGCTCCGCAAGGTACACGGATGCTTGAGGTGCTGTCATGGCCGTAACGTCCCGGACTCAGGTAGGCATCGTCGGTGCCGGGCCGGCTGGGCTGATGCTGTCCCAGTTGCTCGCGCTGCGCGGGATCGATTCCGTTGTCGTCGAGAACCGGACGCGGCAGTACTGCGAGGCACGGCAGCGGGCCGGGATGCTGGAGGCCGGGACGGTCGCCGCCCTGCGCGGCGCCGGGGTCGGGAAGCGGCTGGACGCTGAGGGCCTCGAGCACGACGGGATCTACCTGCAGTTCCGGGGCGAGCGGCACCACGTGAACTTCCGTGAGCTCGTCGGGCGGACCGTGACCGTGTACGCGCAGACCGAGATCGTCAAGGACCTGATCGCCGCGCGGCTGGCGGCGGGCGCGGTGATCGAGTTCTCGGCGTCGTCGGTGGCCGTCTCGGATGTCACGTCAGACGCCCCCGTGCTGTCCTACGTGGACGCGTCCGGAGTCGCGCACGAGGTGACGTGCGATGTCATCGCCGGGTGCGACGGGTTCCATGGGATCTCACGGCCGATGGTTCCTGGGCTGTCGGTCTACGAGCGTTCCTACCCGTACTCGTGGCTGGGCATCCTCGCCGACGCGCCGCCCTCGACCGGCGAGCTGATCTACTCGCGGCATGAGTCCGGGTTCGCGCTGTACTCGATGCGGTCAACTGAGGTCAGCCGGCTGTACCTGCAGGTACCGGCGGACGAGCCGCTGGAGGACTGGCCCGACGACCGTATCTGGTCGGAACTGCAAAAGCGGTTCGGGCTGCCCGGCTGGTCGGTCTCCGAGGGCCGGATCACCGACAAGTCGATCACGCCCATGCGCAGCTTCGTCGCCGGGCCGATGCGCCACGGCCGGCTGTTCCTGGCCGGAGACGCGGCGCACATCGTGCCGCCCTGCGGGGCCAAGGGCCTGAACCTGGCGGTCGGCGACGCGGTAGTCCTCGCGTCCGCCTTGTCGGCGCTGCTCAACGAGGGATCGTCCACGCTGGCCGACGCCTACTCCGACACCTGCCGCGACCGTGCCTGGCGGGCCACCCAGTTCTCCTACTTCATGACGTCGATGATGCACGTCCTCCCGGACGACCCCTTCGACGACCTCATCCAGCTAGCACAGCTCCGCTACGTCACGACCTCCAGCGCGGCCGCGACCTCCCTGGCGGAAAACTACTCCGGCTACGAGTCCCCAGCCTTCGAAATCTAGCCCTAGCCGCGCCCAGCCCGCCCCGCTGCTAACCATGCCTCGGCCGAAGTGCCCGCGCCAGCAACGCGGACAGCGCGGCGGCGATCCCGGTGCTCGTCAGCGTGAGGCTGCCAACCGGCCCGGAGAGGTCGAGCAGTTGCAGTGCCCGTAGTCGCTGGCCGAGCACGCTCACCTCGTAGCGGATCGCGTCGCCCAGCTTGCCGCCGGACCGGGAGGTCCACCCTTCGGTGGCGTGCAGCCCGGTCAGCCGGCTGGCCAGCTCGTCGTAGCTGACCGCGTCGCCACTGAGGGTGATGACCAGCAGCGCCGCCTCGCGGACGGCCACCATGAAGTCCGGGTCGGGCCTGTCGTCCGGCCCGATCAGCGCGGAGGTACCGATGTGCCACCGGATGCCGGGGTCATCGGTCATCAGCCGGCCGGTCCTGGTCAGGACCAGGCTGGCGCCACTGCGCCGCACCGCCCCCATCTCGCGCTGCGCGAGGCCGCGCAGGGTGTGCAGCGGGAACACGGCCAGCTCCTGGTGCCGCTTCCCGGCTTGCTCGGCCCAGCCGAACATGTCCGCCGCCTCCGCCACCAGAGCGGGGGGAGATGTAGTGCCGGGTGGTCAGCGGAAGACCCGCGTCGGCATGCTGCAGCAGCCAGCGAAGTGTCGGTAGCGGCTCGTTAGGCAGCACCGGGGGCTCGAGCAGGCGGGGGACGACGCGCCGGGCCATTCGGGCGCGATCGCCCGGGTGGCCGTGCGCCCACTCGTCGATGCGCTCGGCGCTGATCTTGCCGAGCAGGGTGTCCGCCCCGAGGTCGGCGTTCGTCAGCCAGCGGTCGACCAGTGTCGCCCGCTTCGTCCGCCAGCCGGTGATGCCCGGCTTCAGCTCGCGCGACGAGACCGCGAGCTCGACCGCCGCGGCGCAGGCCTCGTAGGCGGCCTGCTCCTCTGGGCCCTTGGCCGATCCCCAGGCGAGCAGGTCGGTGTCGGGCGGCACCACCTGGGATGCCTCAACCGCCCGCTGGTAGGAGGTGATGCCGTCGGCGAGCGAGGAATCGTACGCGGTGATGATCCGCTCGGTGTCCGTGCTGGCGCAGAACGTCGGCGTACCGCTCCAGGCCTGCCAGGGTGAGCAGCCTGCCCAGCGCGCGGGCGACCGCGAGTTGCCCGGCGGGACTGAGCGGCCAGCTGGATGGCAGTACGTGCCAGAGGAATTCCTGCAGTCGCAGCTGCGAGATCACCTCCAGGCCGCCGCCGGAGGTCAGCCAGCGCAGGGCCGCCCTCGCGTCGGAGGCAACCGCTGGGTCCTCGCGGGCCAGCGTTTCCAGTGCCTCGGACTCAGTCATCATGCGGTCAGTCTGCCCCACGCAGCGCGCCGACGATAGACACGCTACAGAATTGGCGGGATGGCGCGATTCATGTTTCATCTCGCGCCAAAGTGGGTAATGCGCACCTTTCTTATACATAGGGTGATCTCGTTGTACCTCTCAGTAGTGATGATCGGCGGGCGGCCTGGGGTGGCGGGGATTGAATGCGTCCGCCGGGGAGCACTACGTCCCCCTGCGCGATACTTCATGGGTGAGCGGCATCTACGACGACCCCGAGGTATACCAGATCGCCTGCGCCTACCGGGACATTCCGGCCGAGGCCGACGCCCTGCTGGCCTGGGCGGGCAAGCACTGGGAACTAGACGGCGCACCGCGGTCCGTCCTTGAGCTGGCCGCCGGGCCGGCCGAGCACGCGATCGAACTGGCCCGCAGGGGCCTGCGCGCGACGGCACTCGACATCAGCCCGGCGATGTGCGAATGGGCCGCGGCGCGGGCTGGCGGGCAGGGGGTCGCGCTCGACGTCGTCCCGGGCGACATGCGCGACTTCGCGCTCCCGGGCCCCGTTGACCTGGCCCTGACGATGCTCAACTCTGCCTGCCACCTGTTCACCCTCGATGACATGGTCGCCCACCTGAACGCCGTGGCGGCGAACGTGGTCCCGGGCGGGCTGTACATCATGGAGTTCGCCCACCCGGCGGACTACTTCACGCAGGCATCCCGGACGAGCAGCGAGTGGACCATCGACAAGGACGGCCTGACCGCCGACGTCCGGTGGGGCGGCCCCCTCGACGCCATCGACCCGGTGACGCAGGTCACGCGCGAGCATGTCACCATTTCCGTCACCTACCCGGACGGTGCTAAGCGGACCGTCACCGACGTGGTGCCGAACCGGTTCTGGACCGCTACCGAGCTCACTGCCGCGATTACCCTGGCGGGCGGCCTCTCGGTGGCGGCGACCTACGGCGACTTCGACGAAACGACACCGGTCGACGCCCCCGAGGCATGGCGCCTGATCCTCGTCCTGCGTCGCGACGCTTAGCCGCGATGCCGGCGGGACTGGGCCCCGGCACCCTGGAACGGCCGTGGCCCGCCTCAGGTACCCGAGGCGGGCCACGCGCTTGACGAGAAGAGGTAGTGCTACTCGACCGGGATTTCCTTGTTGATCAGGGAGAGGTCGATGCCCTGGCGGTTGCGGACGATACGGGCGGTCACGTAGATCACGATCGCCAGCACGTACATCGCGCCCATGTAGATGAGCGAGTCGTGGTTGTTGACGCCGTAGCCGGCGTTCGTCAGCCACTCGTACAGGTTGTAGCCGAGCAGGCCGATCGTGACCACGCCAGCGGCCGGGACGATCGGCACGCCGAGGAACTTCAGCCGCGAGGCGGGCGAGGCGCGCCACAGGTCCGGCTTCACGAACGGAAGTACCACCACGGCGATCGCGCTGAACAGGTACGTCACCGCGATGACGAGCGTCGCGTCCAGCGTGTAGGTGTGGAACGACGAGTTGTACCAGTACAGCGCCGACAGCCCGATGGCCGGGAGCAGCATGAGCGCCAGCGACCACACTGGCACCCGGCGCTTCTCCGACACCGCGGCGGCGCCGTCGGGCAGGATCCGGTCGAACGCCGCCGCGAAGATAACCCGGGTGGAGGACAGGAACAGGGTGCCCACCCAGCCGAAGAACCACAGGCTCATCAGGAGGATCAGGATCACCTGGAATGCCGTGTTGTGCACGAGCCAGCCGACCAGCATCACCGGGTAGGGGAAGATCGGCAGCGCGTGCGCCGACGGCAGGCCGTAGGCGTTGTCGATCCACAGCGCGTTGGCGTCCTGGTAGAAGTTGAACCCGAAGGTCTTCGCGAACAGCGCCAGCAAGACCACCGACAGCAGCACGGTGGTCCAGAGGCCGAGGAACATGCCGCTGAACACGCGCTTGAAGTCGGAGGCACCGCGGACCTCGCCGTACAGCGTGGTGCCCCAGTTCGGCCACAGCAGGTAGAACATCAGCATCGGGACCAGCAGCATCGACTGGCCGAACGCGCCCGACACGCCGAACGCGGGCGGCGCGTACCCGATCGTCTTGCTACCCGCGTCGGCGATCGTGCCCGCGTAGCCGTTCTTCATCCCGAAGAGCTTGGCTGACTCGGTGTTGAACGAGTTGATGAAGTCCTGCTTGCTGAAGATCAGCAGCAGGACGGCGATGATCGCGAGGCCGAGCAGTCCGCCGTAGAAGCACCACTGCTGCACCTTGGCGTAGCCGGACATACCCAGCGACACCAGCCCGCCGGCCAGTGCGACGGTGATGAGCGTGACCACGAAGCCGCCGGTCGGCGTCGCGAACCAGGCGGCTCCTGACGCGTCGTTGAACGTCGCCCACAACGGCTGGAAGAACTCCTCCGAGAGCACCTGTCCGTAGATCGGCGCCCACAGCCACAGGATGAACCACCATCCCGAGGCTGCCATCACGAACCCGACGCCGCTGCCCAGGATGCGGCTCTGCCAGACGTAGTCACCGCCCGCGCGCGGGATGGTCACGACCAGGCCGGCGTACGCGACTACCAGGAACGACACCCACACGCCCGAAATGAGCACGGCGGTCAGCAACTGCCCGCTCGGGAAGGCGTCCTGGTAGGCGAACTCCACCAGGCCCAGCGTGATGACGTTGGTGGACAGGCAGGCGTAGATCATCGAGTCACGGACGGACCAGCCACGCACCAGGCCGGTGGCCTTCCGGAGGAAGAGCTCCGGTCTTTCGTCACCAATGGCGCCCATGGCCATAGGGGACCCCTCCTAATATTTATTATTATCGAAACAGATCCACTAAACGGACAGAAGTCGCATAAACCGACAAATCACCCGAACGCTTCTGGGGAGTCGGCATAACCGAACGATCCAGGAAGCACAGTAACAGTCACCCGTTTACTAGGACATACTTAATTTTACCGTTTTTTGGGTTTAGATCGAGGAGAGCCGCCTGCAGCACGCCGTCGCTGTAGGAGCTGCCTGGGTTGAGGGCCAGCGTCCGGCCCAGCTTGGCGACGCCCTTGCTCTCGTGTATGTGGCCGTGTACCGACAGGAGCGGCTGGTACCTGGTGATCGCCTCCCGCACGGCGGTCGAGCCCACCGGCTTCATGACCGCGCCGCCGTGCGTCGGCCGCAGGTTGGCGTCAAGCGCGGGCGCCTCGTCCAGGCCGGTCCCGTAGGGCGGCGCGTGGAAGTTGAAGATCGCCCTGCTCAGGTCGGGCACGCTGGCGGCGACGGCGTCGATCTTCCGGGTGAGCTGGTCCTCCGGTGCCTCCCGGTGGGTGTCCCACGGCGTCGGGTTCGTCCAGCCCATCGACGCCATGTAGAACCCGTCCAGGTCGAGCACCTTGCCCTCGGCGAAGGTGACGGCGGCGGAGTTCTCGATGACCGGGTCGATGTCGAAGATGTCGTCGTTGCCGCCGTTGAGGATGCACGGGACGTCGCCGCGATGGCCCAGCTTGTCGTCGGCCATGGTGAGCCACCGGTCGAGGGAGCGGAGCATCTCGGCCTCGAACCGCCGGTCCTTCGCCTCCTCCGAGTCGGCGATGTGACTGTACTCGTCCGGCGTGATCACGAACGGGTAGAACCCGCGGTCCCGGATGCGCTGCTCGACGGCGGTGAGGTCCTCTCGGTTCTCCACCCGGATCAGCTCGCCCCGGATCCTGGTCTCCCAGTAGCCAGGGCCGGCGATGATCGGCACCATGGCCTTGCCGGTGACGTCGCCGCCGAGGACCACCATGTCCGCCTTGTAAAAGGCGGCGGCGTTCAGGAACTTCTTCCAGCAGATCTCGGACCCGTGGATGTCAGTCGCGAAGAAGATCTTCATAGAGATTTAACACTGTCTTTCTGGAGATGCTGCCTAGCTTTCCGCAAGGCTGCCTAGTGAGCGACCTCTTCGGGCAGCTCGTACCATTTGACGCGGTCGCCGACCCTGGCGCGCAGTTTCCACTTGGAGCTCTTGGGCACGGCGTGAGCGAACTCCAGCAGCCTCGCCGCCTGCTCAAGCGGGTCATGGCGCGCGTCCGCCGGCACCACTGCCGGGTTCTCCCTGACCAGTGGGGGCAGCTTCTCAAGGCTGCCGGTGCAGGTGCGCCACCAGCCCCAGTCCGCCGAGAAGACCTCGCCGAGCCGGGCCGTGCTGATAGTCGGCGCCGTTCCCCCGCCCTCCCCGTCGATGCCGACCCCGGAGAGCAGGTGCGTGATGTCGTGCACGTCCTTGCCGTTGAGCTCGATGATCTGCAGCTTCGACAGCAGCAGGTCGGCCGGGTCCAGGGTGAGCGAGGAGTTCTTCAGCGAGGGGCGCAGGTCCAGCGTGTGGCACATCACCAGCCGGTCGACCATGACGTCGATGGGCCGCCCGGACGGGGCGGTGAAGTACATTTGCTGGTCGCCGTTCAGGTTGTTGAACCGGCGGTCGGGCGTGCAACCGCTCTTTTCCAGGAACGCCGCGACGTCCCGGCGGCCCTTGCCCGGGCAGGCCAGGTCCATGTCCTGACCAGGCCGCAGCCGTGGCGGGAAGCCCGGGCAGAGCGCGCGCACCCCCAGACCGCCCAGTAGTCGCAGCGCCAGCCCCGCCTCGGCCGCCCCCCGGACGAGGGCAATCGCCTCGGGCAGCGGATCGTTAGCGGCCGTCGTCATGGCAGGACTGCTCCTTGACTGTGCTCGGTGCGCTCCACGGCCTGCTGCGATCCGCAGCGGGAAGAGCGCTCACGGATGCTCTGATCATGATGAGGAGGGGTCCTCCGCGTCTAGACGTTCGTCCCGAAACTGGGAATTGATTCCATCATGTGGGCTGAAGTCGTGATTCCAGTCGACTCAAGGGATTGACGATGCACGAGATGCGTCAATTGTCCGAATGATGGCGGTAGTACGGGATGACTTCAGGCGCTAGCGGGGTGTTGCCGAGGATCAGGTCGGCGGCCTTCTCGGCGACCATCATGGTCGGCGCGTAGATATTGCCGTTGGTGACGTACGGGAAGACCGAGGCGTCCACGACGCGCAGGCCGTCGACATCGTGCACTTTCAGCGACAGCGGGTCAGTGACGGACAGGTCCCCGGTGCCCATCGCGCACGTGCAGGACGGGTGCAAGGCGGTCTCCGCGTCCCGTGCGACCCACTCAAGCACTTCCTCCTCGGTCGACACCGACGGGCCGGGGGACAGCTCCCCGGCGTTGAGCTCATCGAACGCCGGCTGATTGAGGATGGTCCGCGCGATGCTGATCGCCTCCTTCCACTCCCGCCGGTCGGTCGGCGTGGACAGGTAGTTGAACCGCAGCGCCGGGTGCACGTCCGGGTCCCTGGAGGTGATCTTCACGGTGCCGCGCGAGTCGGAGTACATCGGCCCGATATGCACCTGGTACCCGTGCCCGCCCGCCGGGGCCGACCCGTCGTAGCGGATCGCGATCGGCAGGAAGTGGAACATCAGGTTCGGGTAGGCGACGTCCTCGTTGGACCGGGCGAACCCGCCCGCCTCGAAGTGGTTCGTCGCGCCAGGACCGGACCGCAGGAACAGCCACTTCGCGCCGACCATCGGACGGTTGCGCCACTTCAGCGCCGGGGCGACCGAGACCGGGAGCTTGGCGCCGTACTGGACGTACACCTCGATGTGGTCCTGGAGATTCTCGCCCACTCCGGGCAGTTCCGCGACGACGTCGATGCCAAGCGCGGACAGTTCGCCCGGGTTGCCCACCCCGGACAGCTGGAGCAGTTGCGGCGACCCGAACGCGCCCGAGCAGACGATCACCTCCCCGGCCCTGGCGACGCGCGTGCCTGACCCGCTCAGGCTGAATTCGACGCCGCTCGCCCGCTTGCCGGTGAAGGTGATCCGGCTGACCATGGCGCGGGTGACGACCTTGAGGTTCGGCCGGTCCATGACCGGGTGCAGGTACGCGCGCGCGGCGGACAGCCGCCGGCCATTGCTGATGTTGCGGTCGAAGGCGGCGAAGCCCTCCTGCCGGTACCCGTTCACGTCGTCCGTGATGTGGTAGCCGGCCTGCCGCACGGCCTCGAAGAACGCCGTGAACAACGGACTGGTCGCCGGGCCGCGCTCAAGGACCAGCGGGCCGGACTCACCGCGGAACTTCTCCGAGGGCGTGCCCGGCGCGGCCAGGCAGTTCTCCATGCGCTTGAAGTACGGCAGGCAGTGCGCGTAGTCCCACGTCTCCATCCCCGGGTCGGCCGCCCACCGCTCGTAGTCAAGCGGGTTGCCGCGCTGGAAGATCATCCCGTTGATGCTGCTCGATCCGCCGAGAACCTTGCCGCGGGCGTGGTAGATCCGCCGGCCGTTGAGGAATGGCTCGGGCTGGACTCGTACTTCCAGTCGTAGAGCTGGCTGCCGATCGGGAAGGTGAGCGCGGCGGGCATGTGGATGAACGGGTCCCAGATGTAGTCCGGGCGGCCCGCCTCCAGGACCAGCACCCGGGTCGTGGGATCGGCCGACAAGCGGTTGGCCAGGGCGCTGCCCGCCGAACCGCCGCCCACGATGATGTAATCGAAGATCGCTGCCGCCATGCTTACTGACTAACTCCCTGCTCGTGCGCTACTTGGTGACGGATTCCAGGTTCTCCCGGACCATGACCGTCATCTCGTGGCCAGGGCCGAGGTACTGCTCGCAGTCGGCGAGTGCGCGGCGCAGCACCCGGACCATGTCAATCATCCGGCCCGCCTCGTAGAACGCGGTCGCGAGGTTGCACCGCGTCGTCATCGTCTCGATGTCGCCCGCGCCGAGCATTCGCTCGCTGTCGGCGACCGCCCGCTCGTACGTGGGAATCGCCTCGTTCAGCCGGCGGGCCACCTGGTAGGCCGCGGCGAGGTTGGATCGCGCGGTCAGGGTATCCCGGTGGTCGGGTCCCAGTACCCGCTCCCGGTCGGCCAGCACCCGCTCGTACGCGGGGATGGCCTCCCGGATCCTCCCCGAGCTGCGGTAGGCGAACGCCAGGTTGCCGCGCGCGGTGATGACGTCCGGATGATCCGCGCCCTGGGCGCTCTCCCGGTCGGCGAGCACCCGCTCGTACTGGGCGAGGGCGTCCTTCTGCTTGCCCGCCTGCCGGTACGCGTTCGCGAGCTGGCCCCGGATGGCGATGGTCTCCGGATGCCCGGCGCCCTGGCTACCCTCCATGTCGGCCAGCGCCCGCTGGTAGGTGGCGATCGCCTCCTTGGCCTGGCCGGCCGCCTGGTAGGCGGCGGCGAGGTTGGATCGCGCGGCGATCGTGTCAGGGTGGGCCGCGCCCAGGGACCGCTCGGCCTCGGCCAGGATCCGCTCGTACAGCCGGATGCTGTCGCTGCGCCGGCCGGCCGCCTGGTAGGCGGCGGCGAGGCTGGCCCGCAGCGCGAGCGTGTTGCGGTCGGAGTTGCCCAGGAGCCGCTCGTACTCGGCGAGCGTCTGCTCATACAGCCCGATCGCCTGGGCCAGCAGCCCGGCGGCCTTATAAGAATGCGCCAGGTTGCGCCGGGCGGCCAGCGTCTCCGGGTGCTCGGTGCCGAGGTTACGCTCCCGGTCGCCAAGCGCCGCCTCGAACACGGACATCGCCTCGGCCATCCGGCCCGCCTTCTCGTAGGCCGTGGCGAGCCGGTCCCGGGCCATCACGGCCTGCCCGTGCCCCGGGCCGAGCAGGTGAGCGCAGGTCGACGCGATGGACTGCCAGTAGTCAATGGCCGAATTGGCGAGCAGGCTGTCTTCCAAGGACAGGCCCGCGCGCAGCAGCAGTGGGTGGGCGTCCGGCTTCCACAGCAGGTCGCCCGCGTAGAAGCGCAGGGACGCCGCGCAATCGCGCAGCGCCTGCTCCAGTTGCGCGGCGGGCGCTCCGGCGCCAGCGCCCGCGCCGGGATCGGGCCAGGCCTCGAGCAGCGCGCCCGCCGCCGCCGTCACGATCTGCTCCACGCTGGTGCGCGGCAGGTAGGCACGGACCGCCGACTGCACGGCGCCGTGCACCCAGACGGTTCGCACCCCGCTGGACTTGTCCAGGCTGACCAGGCCGAGCTTGGCCAGGTTGCCGTAGGCGGTGCGGACCAGGTTCTGGTCCGCACCGCTGGCGTCCGACGGGTTGCCGGTGATGTAGGTGCAGGCGGCGGGCGATGTCAGCACCGCCGCGGGGATGCCGTTGGTGGCGAGCATCGACGCGAGCGCCAGGGCGGGCCAGGCCAGCCCGGCGGGTACGAGGTCGTGGGCCCGCTCGACCGCGAGCGACCAGGTGGCCAGCATGGAGGCCGGGCAACCGCTGATGGTGGAGCCGGCGGTGGCCTGCTGCCGCTCGGTGTACAGCAAGCGATAGTCACGCGCGGTGGTGTCGGTTTCCATGATCTGCGCCGCCGCCTGGGCGATGCTGATCGGCAGGCCGCCAAGGTCCTCGGCGAGGTCGAGCGACTCGATCCGCTGGTCAGGGTAGCCGCTGAGCCGGGCGTTCAGGAAGCCAAGCGCCTCGCGCCTGCTGAACCGCTCGACGCCGACCACCCGGCGGTCCGGGGCCTGCAGCTCCGATTCGGTCAGCCGCGTCGTCACCACGACTTGGCCCGCGCTGCCATGGGGCCACAGTCCCTCGAGGTCGGCTACGGACGTCAGGTCGTCGAGGACCACCGCCCAGCGCCGCCGGGTCCGGCTCAGCCAGTCGGTGAACCGCCGCGCGGCCACGTCCGCGATCTCGCCGGGATGATCGGCGTCCAGCGCGCCGGCCGCCATGGCGTAGCTGGCCACGATCGACTCGCGGCTGCCGGCCGGAACCCACACCAGCAGGTCGACGGCGCCCGCGTTCCACACCGCGTGGGCGAAGCCGACCGCCAGTTGCGTCTTGCCGACGCCCTCAGTGCCGCTGTCCGCGCCGTCGGCCTCAGCCCGGGCCAAGACGATCGTCTCTCCTGGCCGCAGGCCGTCCGTCAGGCCGAATCCTGTTTCGAGGCGCGTCTGATAGGCATCCGCGAGCGGGGGCACGACCCCGGAGAGCACCGGAGCCGCAGCGCGCTGCGCACCCACGATCACCAACCCTCTTTCGTCGAACTCGGCTGCTCTGCACGTCCATGGGTCGGCGTCAACTCCCCGGCCGCGGCCGCACTGCCGCGACAGCCTGCTCTGGTGCGCCCGCGGCCACCTTGCCTAGTGCGCTCACAGCCCCATGCATTTGAGGCGTACACCCGACGTACTACGAAATCCTAGTGCTTGCGGTGTTGGCATCGCCGCATGGAGCGCAAAGATCTGGGATATTACATCTTCAACCAACTAGGAGTGTGTGCGGTTAGTTTCCGCAGGTACGAGAGATGTTTCTAGTGATTGTCATCTGATCGAATGCGGACTATCTCAGTGCTTTCTGTTTGATCCCGAGCCTGGTGTCAGTCCTGGCGGAGTGCGGGGTGGTCGGCTACCACGGTCCGCGAGCCCGGCGCTACCTCGGTGAAGCCGCCGTCCTGGACGACGGGCAGGTCGCTGGCCAGCAGCCGTGCCCACTGCGCCGCCGACGCCGTCCGCACCGCGAGGTCGAAGCCAGTCGCCGCCCACGCGGCGCGATCGCCCGCGCTCAGCCGCCACCAGGCCAGCTGCGCCCCGTGGGCGGCCTGCGCCATCGCCTTGCCCGCTGTCATCGAGACCTCCGGCGTGATCCAAATGGTGGGCTGGGCAGGCGGCGGGGGGGCGGGCCGTTCGTGATCGTCGAAGTCGGTCCCGGAGACCTGCAGCCTGGCGAGCTCGGCGGGCCAGTCGTTCACCGGCACGGGCGGGAAGACCCGGACCTGCGCGGTGCGGTGGGCCAGCGTGATGCCGGGAAGGTCCTGGACCCGATCCCAGGCCGCGCCCCTGGCGCGCCGGACCACCTTGCGAATGCGGGCGTCCTCCCAGGCGCGGATGGCCGCCGCCCACTCGCCATCGCTGCCGGAACGCGCATCCGTCAGGAGGCTGAGCACCGCGCGAGCCGCGCACTCCAGCGCGTCCGTCCGCGCCGGCGGCGCCGCCCGCTCGACCCGAACCACGAACGGCAGCGCGTACTGGTCTCCCTCGTCCCTGGTCGCATCCTGCATGGCGGCATGATCAGTAGTGCTCGCGGAAGTCATGATTTCCTAGGATGCCAGCCAGCCGCCGCACCCCTCCACCGAGGCCAGGCCCGTGCCCGGTGCCCCCCACCCGCTGGCGGTTCTGATGGTCTCTGAGGCACCCGGAGGCGGCACCGGGTGCCGGATCCCGCAACACCGCTGCCGCCACCGGGCGCGGATCCGGCCGAAACGCCGTGCGGCCGCCATCTGCTCTCTGCTGCAAGTCGGGGAACTGAAAGCCCGCGTCTGCCAGGCACGACAGCATTTCGTCCCGGCGCTGCCCGGTTGCCTGGAAGGTAAAATGCCGCTCACCAGGCAACCGGAACCTTATGAACCACCCCCAGCCTGCGCGCACCCTCGCCACGGTTACCGTAAGGCCGCTGTCCGGCTCCGCAGTCAGAGGCGCGACGCCGAGGAGCCGCGCGAGGAACTTCGGCCGCAACCGGACAGTGAGCCTCGACCCGGCCACCTCCACGACGACCAGTGGCCCCGAGATGCCCCAGAACCCGAAGCGCCCAGGCACGTACCCACTGCCAGCCCACCGCCGCACCCTTGTATCCGGCACGCCGACTCCCAATTCGTCCGTCCCCAGCCCGATAGCCATCCGCTGATGCACCGCGCCAGGCCAGTCCAGGGCGCTGTTTAGTGCGCAAATCCGCCGGAAGCTAGCGGCAAGCCTGCCAGCTCACGGCGATCTGACCGCGCGAATCCCGCCCCGACGATAAAAGTCAGGCCGTTACTGGACGCGCTTGAGGCGGTTCTTGATGATCGCGGCGCGCTGACTGACCGACTTCGCCTCCAACATCACGGTAACCCCGTAGCGGCCCCTAACGGACACGCGTAGCAGGCTCGGCTGGCCAACCCCGCTGGGCTGGCGGTTTCACGAACTGGCCAGGTTGCCGACGCGGCCGGCAACTCCTATGCCACCGCAGGACTGCCCCATATTTACGGTATGCCGGTCAGCCCTGACTGGATGGGGACCCGGCTCAGCTCCTGGCCGAATGCCCCTTAGCTTAGGTTTGTGCTGGTCAGTGGCTTGTCTGGCCATTGGAAGGGGGTGCGGTCCCAGGATGGCCGGAATTCGGCCGCCGCCAGTCCTGGGCGCCCTGCCACCCAGATGGCCACCCGTAGGCGGTATCGCTGCGGCAAAAACGCGCACCCGATGCCGCCATCGAACAGCTGTGAGACGTCCGATTCCGCCAACGGGTGCGGGATCCCGCACCAGCAACGCCGCCAACGGGTGGCAGGCCGCCATCACAACGGCATCCCACCGCTCCGACACCTCGCGGCCCGAGTGCTCAACGTGGCCGGTGATAACCCAGTGGCTTATAAGCTAAGCGGCATTGGCTCCTGGCCCGACGAGGCGCCACGCTTCCCGGGTAATCGCGCTCGGCTAGTAGACCTAGGACCAACTACATGCCGAGCGGATCACCGGATCAGCAATTCCGGCCCCAGGTGCAGAGGAGCTCGGACATCCATGCAGACGACTTCGGAAACTGATAGCGGGCGCTCCACCTTGACCCTGATCTTCCACGGAAAACTCACTGACACCTATCAGGTTGGACGGGGCAGACCGGCCGGGAGCGATCCATCACCCCCCTCGATTTCTTGGATTTGTGATGACCTCTCCGGCAGCATGCTTGCTATCTCTGGCCACCATATCCGATGGTCTAGTACTAGCTCTGTGAGAGTTGGGCTATGGGCAAGCATATACTTTGTGTAATCGGTCCAGTCGCTGTGATCCTCATCCGCCCCAAACCGATAGATAGTATGCAGAACCGCGTCGATGGTATCGGCCAGCATCTCTGCAAGGGGAATAACGCGATCCCGTTCCTCTTGCTCAACCGGGGTGGGAACACAATCATAGAAGTACTTTCGAAGCTCTGGCCGATCAACGAACACCCCGTAGAGGTCCCTTAGGCCAATAACCCCATTGTAAATACTTTCCGCTTTAGCAATCTGATTCTGAGTCCGAGTTTGGTTGGCAAGTATGCGAACCTGATAAGCGTTGAATACAAGACCGAATGTTACGCCTATGACGCCCACTATCGTCGCGGCAGTGGCAAATAGAGAGATCATTTCTTATGGTCCTTCGCTTCTGCCTAAGTATAAACGGTCTCCTATCTCGGTTTTCCGCTCCGTTTACAGGTAACATCGAAACCTATGATCGAAGCGCTGTCAAGCTAAGTTAGCTCCTAGTAAGGGGCAGATCTTTTAAGTGAGTGGTAGATTTGCGCGTGGGGCCACAGGTGCGGGATCGGCGAGTTGGTGTCATGTAGCCGGGTGTGTTCACGAGTGCGGGAATGCCCGATTTGATACAGTAGCTACTGGCAGTCCCCACGGGCCTTAGGGCGCCCGTGGGGACGTTCTGGCATTAAGGAAGGCAGGCCTCGTAACCCGCCGGCGCAGTCGCTGGCGGATTCGGGCTGAAGAACAGGGTCGCGCACGTGCTGAGGAAGACCGGGACCTCCTCGGGAATGTAGTGACCCGACCCGGGCGCGATGATCGTGTGCACGTTTGAGTCCACATTGCCGAAGGACTGCGCGGTGAAGCTACCGAGGCTATCCTCGCCGCCCATCGCCCCGATCTCCACGGCCAGCTTCGACGTGTTGGTCGTGGTGTTGAAGGTCGCGTCCTGGGGACCCGCCCGGTAGTAGTCATAGCCGGCCTCGCGGTTCGCCGGGCAGCCGTAGTCGCCATCCCACACGTCCCGGTCCTGCTGGGTAATGGCATTTGGCACGGCGGCGAACGAATACAGGTAGTCCAGGTAAGCGTCCGAGGACTTCCTGTTGTTGATGATGCCCTCAGTCACTGTCGAGGGCTGCATGTTGAACAGGAAGTGGAAGCTGCTGCCATTGAAGTCCTCCAGCCCGTACCCGTTTAGCGCCGACTCCATCACCATTTCCCGGTTGACCTGCGCCGGGAAGAGCCGAGCCCACGCGTAAGCGACATTCGACCCGGCGTCGTGCCCGAGGACCGAGATGCTCTTGGATCCATAACCCAGCGTCCCGATCGCCTCGTGAAGTATCGTCGCGACGGAGGCCTCGTCGTATCCGCTGGTGGAAGGTGCCGAATTACCAAGTCCCGGCAGGTCGAACGCGATCACCGTAAAGGAATGGGACAGGCTCGGCATTTCCATGTGGAACTCCCACCACGATATCGGCCAGCCGTGGATGAGCACCAGGACCGGTCCTGAGCCGCCGATGACGTAATGAACGGCGGTGTCGCCGGATACGGCTACCTTGCCCTGCCTGAAGCCCGCAAGCCTGGGGCTCGCGGGCGGCGTGCACGCGGAATCCCCGACGGGCGCCGCCGTCTGCACGGTCCGCACGTGCGCCGCCTGCGCGGGCAGTGCCCCGGTCGCCGTGACCGTGCCGGCGGCCGCCAGTGCGACGACGATGGTGCCGGCGGCGTAACGCCGCCAGCCGCGCGCGGGAATGGCCTTCCGCAGCAGCCCAGCTCCGGCTACTGCTATCCGCTTCGATTTCAGAGACATCTATTTCCCCTCGGCATAGGTTGCCTGGATGCGGCAGGAATCCGCCGCATCCCTCAGTAGGCCTGCCGCGCAGGCTGTGCACAACTTTCAGGTTGCCGAGCAGATCGTTGGAAGAATTGTAGCGTGGGTATGTGGCCGCCACTGTCCAAAGATGTTTGCATCAAGCACAAAAGCGCCGCAGAGGCCAGGCGGAACATGGCCCAGGAAGGATGGTGCCGCAACCTACCGGGATACTTGGAAAGCGGGCGAGGCAACCGCCGTTTACCGGCCGCCAAATGATCGGATCTTTGGGTATAACGAGGATCATCTGCGGCACACGGTAACTATACCGACTACGATGAGGGTGGAGCGGGCAAGCAAAAAGCGCAGGCCAGGGCCATGCGGTACCGCAGGGGAAACGGAAAGCGCCCCGAAACCCTAAAACCGGGCCCGGAGGCCGGCCGCGCCTGTCATCGACGGGGGGCATGGGGTTGGGGAAGTCAAAGTCAAGATCAGACTCAAAACTATTCAACGGTTAGGGCGATAGCCGAACGCCCGGGTCAAACCCCTGCGGATGGGGCGACAACAAAACGCTGAGGTTAAGCCAGGCTCGGGTAAAGGCGTGACGGCGAAGACACCTGCAAGCGTGCACGCTAGAGCACAGGCGGTGAAGGGCGTGGGCGCGGCCGGAGCCGGTCCCACGTCGGGATTCGCCGCTGGCGGGCGGACATGGTCCCGCAGCCAGCGGTCGGTGAACCGCGCGCCCGCCGCAGCCAGGGTCACGCCGCCCCCTGAACCGGCAGGCGACCAGGGGACCGGGGGACTCACGGCCGCCCCGGGTCACGGTGGCGCGAAGCGCCATCGCCGCAGGCGACGCGACGAAGGAGTGCCCTACGCGGGACGGACGGCCCCCGGACAATCGGGCCCCGGATCAGGGGACACCCCCGCCACACGCGGGAAACCCCAGGCCAGGCACGGCAAGCCAGTCAAGCCACTGTCCGGCCGCTGTCTGGGGGACATCAGACCACTTGACTTAGGGTGTGTATCCCCCAGATAACACGGCTACGGGGACCGGGGTGGTCGGCTCCTCGGGTCGGCTGGGCCGCTTGCGCAGCCGGAGGGATGCCTTCTGGGGCCAGCGCCCCGCGCCCTGATCGCCGTCCCGCTCCGGTTCCGCCTGGCCGGTCCCCGCCACGGGCAGCGCGGCCTGCGGCGTGCCCGCGTGCGGCGGCAGGAGCGGCGAGCCAGCGCCGGCCTGCGGCCGGATTGCCTGGGACGCGGCCGCGGCGAAGTCGAGGTAGCGCTGGGTCTCCGCAACGCGCTGGCGACGGCTCCAGCCAAGCAGCTTGCCCATGATCGCGGCGACCTCGGCGGCGGCGGGCGCGCCCGCGTCGGGTGACTCGATGAGCAGCCGGACCCGCCGGGCCAGCACGTCCTCGACGTGCAGCGCGCCCTCGTGGGTGACCGCGTAGGCGACCTCGGCCCGCAAGTACGGGTACCCGTCGGTGAGCGGCAGCGCGAGCGACTTGTCGGCATGCACCAGCTGGAGGACTTCGGGCGCCACCGCGCCGTAGCGGCCGATCAGGTGCTCCACGGCCTGCTCCGGGACCCCGTGATCCTCGGCCAGCCGCCGGACGGCGGCCCGGACCGCGGGCAGGCCGTCGGCGCCAAGGAGCGGCAGCTGATCGGTGACGGACGCCGGCACCGAGCGGGGGAAGTCGGCGACGGCCGCGTCGATCACGTCCCGGGCCATCAGCCGGTAGGTGGTGAGCTTCCCGCCCGCGATGGAGGCCAGCCCCGGCAGGGGGTTATCGACGACGTGCTCGCGCGACAGCTTGGTGGTTGGCTTCTCGGCCGGCTCAGGATCGGCCTTCGCGCCTGCCAGGGAGGCGATCCCCTTGGCGCCTCGCGGCGCCGGCCCGTTCTCGGCGGCGGCGGGCATGCTCCCTGCCGGAGCCGCGCCCTCGGCATCGGCGACGAGCGGGCGCAGGCCCGCGTAAACGGCCAGCACGTCGGCGGCGGTCAGCGGCTTGGCTAGCACGCGGTTGGCGGCAGTGAGGATGTAGGCGACGTCGGCGGCGGTCGCGGCGGGCTCGGCCCGGTCGCCGGACCAGTCGGTGTCGGTGGTCCCGACGATCCAGCGATCCTCGCCCCACGGGATGAAGAACAGCACGCTCTTCTCGGTTCGCACGATCATCCCGGTGTCGGCGTTGATCGCCTCGCGCGGCATCACGAGGTGCACGCCCTTGGACATCCGCACGTGGTATCCCGCCTTGACCCCGCTGGCCTCGTGGACAAGGTCCGACCAGACTCCCGCGCAGACGACGACCCGCGTCGCGTGCACGTCATGAACGCGGCCGGTCTCCTCGTCCCGGATCCGCGCGCCGGTCACCCGCGCGCCGCGGGCGTCCCCGTCAGCGGGCGACCGCAGCAGCTCAACGGCGCTCGCCCTGGTCACCGCGATGGCCCCGTGCGCTACCGCGGTGCGCACGACCGTCAGCGCGAGCCGGGCGTCATCGACCTGCGCGTCGTAGTAGACCATCGCGCCCGCCAGCCGGTCGGCCCGTAGCGCGGGGGCACGCCGCAGCGCGCCCCGCGTCGTGAGGTGCCGGTGATAGGGGACCGGGCGCTTGGTCCCCTCCATCGCGTCGTAAATGACCAGGCCTGCCCCGACGTAGGGCCGCTCAACGACCTTCTTGTAGATCGGGTAAAGGAACGGTATGGGGTGCACGAGGTGCGGCGCCAGCCTGCTGACCAGCAGGTCCCGCTCCCGCAGTGCCTCCTTGACCAGCTTGAAGTCCCGCTGTTCCAGGTATCGCAGGCCGCCGTGAACGAGCTTGCTCGACCGGCTGGACGTGCCTGCCGCCAGGTCGCGCGCCTCGACGAGGCCGACACGCAGTCCGCGAGACGCGGCGTCGAGGGCGGCGCCCGCCCCGGTGACGCCACCGCCTATCACCAGGACGTCGAGCGGCCCTTCGGC
The DNA here is from genome assembly GCA_963735415.1 of uncultured Actinomycetota bacterium. Classification (GTDB taxonomy): domain Bacteria; phylum Actinomycetota; class Actinomycetes; order Streptosporangiales; family Streptosporangiaceae; genus Trebonia. Next base: position 99,906 of record CAVTLB010000019.1, read on the forward strand.
CAGCTTCCGCAGCGCGTCAGCGCGCTTCGTCGCATCGAGGGCGCCATTCAGAACACCGGGCATGGGCCAGCCTCTCCCTCCCCGAGCCCAAGGAAAGGACTCCGCTATTACAGGGTAAATACCCCGCTCGCTTGCTTCGGCTAACGGCCTGCTCGCCATTGCTAGCACCCGCGTCTCCACCGTACCCCGCCGCCAGGAGGCGCCGGGTGACCGGGCCGGGCTGCTGGCGATAGTCGTGGGAACCTTGAAAGACTGACCCGAATCCGGCACCGTCAAAGGAGACACCTTGCCAGACTTCGTCGGGGCTATCGACCAGGGGACGACGAGCACCCGGTTCATGATCTTCGACCACGCGGGCACCGAGGTGGCGCGGCACCAGCTCGAGCATGGGCAGCTCCTGCCCCAGGCGGGCTGGGTGGAACACGACCCGCTGGAGATCTGGGAACGCGCAAGGACGGTGATCGCCGCCGCGCTGAACTCGGCGGGCCTGACGGCGCGCGACCTGGCCGCGATCGGCGTCACCAACCAGCGGGAGACCACCGTCGTGTGGAACCGTCACACCGGCCAGCCTTACCACAACGCCATCGTCTGGCAGGACACCCGCTCGGATCAGATCGCGACCGCCCTGTCGCGCGACGAGCGGGGCGCGCTCATCCGGGCCAGGGCCGGGCTGCCGGCCGCCACCTACTTCTCCGGCGGCAAGCTGCAGTGGCTGCTGGAGAACGTCGCCGGCCTGCGCGCGGACGCGGAGCGCGGCGACGCGCTGTTCGGCACGGTGGATGCCTGGCTGCTGTGGAACCTCACCGAAGGGGCCGTCCACCTCACCGACGTCACCAACGCCAGCCGCACCATGCTCATGGACCTCGCGACGCTGGACTGGGACGACGAGCTATGCGCGATCTTCGGCGTGCCGCGCGCGATGCTCCCGCCGATCGTGCCGAGCGTTCATGAATTCGGCTTCGTGGCCTCGCCCGGCGTGGCCGCCGGGGTGGCGATCGGCGGCGTGCTCGGCGACCAGCAGGCCGCGACCATGGGGCAGGCATGCTTCGCGCCAGGTGAAGCGAAGAACACCTACGGAACCGGCAACTTCCTGCTGCTCAACACGGGCGCCCACCGGTACGCGTCCACGTCCGGCCTGCTCACCACGCCCGCGTACCACCTGGGCTGGCGCGGCGGTATTCGCCCTGGAAGGCTCCGTCGCGGTCACGGGGTCAGCCGTGCAGTGGCTGCGCGACCAGCTCGGCATCATCAGCGGCGCGGCCGACAGCGAGGATCTCGCGCGGAAGGTAGCGGACACGGCCGGCCTGTACTTCGTGCCCGCGTTCTCCGGCCTGTTCGCTCCGTACTGGCGGCCGGACGCGCGCGGGGCGATCGTCGGGTTGTCCCGGTTCCACACGAACGCGCACCTGGCCCGCGCCACGCTGGAGGCGATCTGCTACCAGACCCGCGACGTCGTCGAGGCGATGACCCGAGATTCCGGGGTCCGGCTTGACCTGCTGAAGGTCGATGGCGGCGTCACCGCCAACGACCTGTGCATGCAGTTGCAGGCGGACATCCTCGGGGTCGAGGTCTCGCGCCCGGTGGTGGCCGAGACCACCGCGCTTGGCGCCGCGTATGCCGCGGGGCTGGCCGTCGGCTTCTGGCGCGGCACCGGTGAGCTGCGGGCCAACTGGCGGGAGTCCCGCCGGTGGGCGCCCTCGTGGTCCGCCGACCGCCGCGAGGCCGGCTTCGCCGGCTGGAAGAAAGCGATCGCCCGCACCCTGGACTGGGTCGACGTGGGGTAATTGCGATATGGTCACGGGGTGTCGACTGAGGTGCGTTCTGCCATCACCGTGCAGCCTGTTGGCGATGTGGCCGCCGTGCTCGGCGAGGGGCCGTACTGGCTTCCCGGGGAGTCCGTGCTGCTCTGGATAGACATCCCGGCTGGCCTGCTGCACCGCACCGAGGTGCCATCCGGTGAGACCGTGACTACCGAGCTCGGCCAGGTGTCGGCGGTCTTCCCCGTCCATGGCGGCGGGCTGCTCTACGCGGCCGGGCACCAGCTCATCCTGCGCGAGACCGTTCCCGGCCAGTCCGGCGTGTCGGGCGAGTACACCGAACGCGTCGTGGCCGCCGCCCCGCCGCACCCCGAGGTCCGCTTCAACGACGGCGCGGTGGACCCGTCCGGCCGGGTCTGGATCGGGTCGATGCACTACGGCGAGACCGAACCGCTGGGCACGCTGTACCGGCTGGACCCGGGTGCACCACCTGCCGGGGCGGTGCTCACCGCGGTAGCTCCAGGCGCGACGGTGTCCAACGGCCTTGGCTGGAGCCCGGACGGCTCCCGCCTGTACTACGCGGACTCCCCGACGCGTCAGGTTGACGTATTCGACTACGACCCGGTCACCGGCGAGGCAACCGGCCGGCGGATGTTCGCCGACCTGTCTGGCTTCGACGGCTTCCCGGACGGGCTGACGGTAGACGGCGACGGCTACGTGTGGGTTTGCATGTGGGCGGGCGGCGTCATCCGCCGCCTGGCGCCGTCGGGCGCCCTGGACGCCGTCGTCCCTGTGCCCGTCGCCCGCCCGACGAGCGTTGCCTTCGGCGGGCCTGACCTCGAGGACCTGTACGTCACGACCGCCCGCATCGACCTCGCGCCGGAGGAGCTCGCGTCCCAGCCGCTGGCCGGCCGCCTGCTGCACCTGCGCCCGGGGCCGGCGGGCCTGCCCTCGACCACCACGCGGGCGGTCATCCCGGCGTAGCCTCCGCACGTCATTGCTGCCCTGTTTCCGCAGGCCACGCCCTGACGGCCGTCGAATGTCGGTGGCCGATGGCACAGTGGACGCCGAGGCGCGGCCCGCCGCCGGCACCCCGTTCACGGTCGCGGACCTGGACGCGACCCCCGATGACGGCCGGCGGTATCAGCTCCTGGACGGGGTGCTCGTCGTGAGCCCGCGCCCGGTGATCGCGCACCAGTGGGTGGCGACACGGCGGTGCGGTCGCCGAGCACCGCGCTCATTGACCTGAGCCGGAACAAGGCGGCGTACGAGAAATTCGGCGTGCCGTCGTACTGGGTCGTGGACCCGAGCCAGCCCGGCCCGAGCTGACCGTCTTCGAACTGCGCGACGGCCACTACGCGCCGGAGGCGAAGACCACGCGGACCGTCACGCTAGACCGCCCGTTTCGGGTGACTATCACGGTGGCGGACCTCACTAGGGGGCTGCGCCGCTAGCCTGCTGGCATGGATGGCGTACGGCGTGTGGTGCCGCTGACCCTGGGATGGATCGATTTGCCTCGGCACGTTCTGGTGCACGGGGACACGGACGAGGAGATGCGGGTACCGGTGCCCGGCGTCCTCCTCGAGTGCGACGGCGGCTGGGTGCAGCTCGATACGGGGATGAATACGGCCCTGATCAGGGACACCGCGCTGAGGCGGCGGTTCTTCGGCGACCCGGCGATGCGCCCGGTCATCCCGGGGCCGGGCGAGCCGCTGGAAGAGGCGCTCGACGCGGCCGGCATCGACGTCGCCGACGTCCACGCGGTCGCGGTCAGCCACCTGCACTGGGACCACGCGGGCGGGCTGCGGCACTTCGCCGGGCGGGCGCCGGTCCACGCGCAGCGGGCTGAGCTTGACTTCGCGCTCCAGCCCGGGCCGGAGCCGGGGCAGTACGGGATGTTCCGCATCGACTACGACGACCCGTCCATCGACTGGCGGATCGCCGACGGCGACGCGGAGATCGCCCCCGGCGTGACAGCCGTGCTCACCGCCGGGCACACGCCCGGACATCAGAGCTTCATCGTCGACCTGGCCAGCGGCGGGGGACTGGTGTTCGGCTTCGACGCGGTGAACCTGACCCACAACTGCGCGGCCGAGGTCCCCGGCCCGCTGGTCAAGGCGCCGGTAGAGCAGGGCGTCGAGGCGATACGCAAGCTCAAGAAGATCGCCAGGGAACGTGGCTACTCCCTCATCCCCGGCCACGACCCGGAGGCATGGCCACGGCTGGCGGTGAGCCTGGCCGGCTGAGCGGCCCGGCAGGAAAACGCCATTGCGATGCGGGCGTAGCGCGAGTTACCGTGATTACGCGCGTAACTCGCGCTACGTTGCGATGAGCCCATGGAGGCTGAACATGGAGCAGGCTGATGCTCGGGGTGGTGGGCGGGAATGAGTCAGGCCGATGCTCGGGGTGGTGGGCGGGAATGAGTCAGGCTGATGCTCGGGGTGGTGGGCGGGAATGAGTCAAGCAGAACTGGAGCGCCTGCGGGAGATGCTCGACCGCGAGGTGGGCCGCCGGTTCGAGGGCTCGGCCATCGAGAAGGTCGAGGTCCTGCAATACGGCGACGCGCCAGAGATCGAGCCGGGCGAACTGCTTGGCCGCATCGTCCTCGCCCTGCCACCGGACGCGGACACGACGAGCAACGTGCGCCGGGAGGTGATGGACGCGTTCCATGACGCGCACCGGGAGGCCATCAGGGAACTGCGCAAGGAGCTCGACGGCCGGGCGGGCCCCGTCACGCTGGAGATCACCGTCGCGGGCCAGAACGCGGACCCGCACGAGAAGGGCCCGATCTTCAAGATGAAGATGGGCGGGCGCGGAATGAGTGGCGACCCGTCACTCACCCCGGTGATGGCGCGGGTCGGCCAGGAGGACCTGGAGACCCTGGACACGCTGATCGCGGCGGGCATCGCGGGCAGCCGGGCCGAGGCCGTACGGTGGGCGCTGGCCCGCATCCGCGAGCGTCCCGCCTACGAGCAGATCCGCGCCCACTCCCGGCAGATCGAGGACCTCAAGTCCCAGTTCTGACGCCGGGCGCGGGAACGATGCCCGCATCGGCGCGCCGCATGACCAGGCTTTCCCGCAGGGTTACCGCGTCGTGCGCCAGGACGGTGACCAGGGTTGCCGGGCCGGTTGCCAGCGGCATGACGGTGACCCACGGGGCGGTGCCGGGCAGTGCCGCGGTCGCGGGCCCCGTGCCCGCGCGCGGTGCCGGTGCCGCGGCCGGCACCGGGTCCACCTGGAGCAGGGTGCCCACGGCGCGGTGGCCGGACAAGATCGCGGGGCCGCCCGTTACCGCGTCGGTGCCGCTGACGTCCAGGGCCTGGCGGAGCAGGGGCCGGCCCGCGTAGTCGACGCGGAGGCTGCCGCGGTACGCGCCGCCGCGCTCGCCGTGGCGGCCGAGGATGCAGCTCGTCGCGAAGCACCAGGGACCCGCCCTCGGCGACGCTTACCCGGATGTCCGTGGCGTGCCGCGCGCCGTCGGCGACCACGACCGGTTCCGGCAGGTACTCCAGCCGGCCGCCCGCCGCGACAGCGGCGGTCACGGTAAGCAGCGACTCGCCGCCGTCCAGCCCGGGCAACGCCACGGACGCGGCGACCGTGCGCAGGCAGAGGGCCGCTCCCGCGCTGACCTCGATGCGCAGGTCCAGGAGATCGCCGCCGAGCGGCCCCGCCGCCGCGCTGACGAGGTAGACGGCCTCGGGCGTCCGCCGCAGCACCAGCGGTGCCGCGGACCGCAGGAGCGGCAGCCGGGTGGTGCCGCCCGGGCCGGCGACTCGGCGACGATCTCCGCGCTGGCGGTCACCCGGTTGCGGACGCGATCGCGGGCCTGCGGGGCGCTTGCTCGCGCGGCCCCGTGGCCGGGCGGGTGGGCTGGCATGTCCGTGGGGAGCCTAAGTGAAGGACGGGCTGCGCAACGCGGCCCGCACCCACTCCGCCACGGACGAGGCGAGCGGGTCCTCGCGCAGCGAGGTGAACAGGACCGGGCGGCCCGCGCGGACCGCGCTCGCGTCGCGGTCCATGACCTCGAGGGACGCGCCGACCAGCGGGGCGAGGTCGGTCTTGTTGATCACCAGCAGGTCGGAGAAGGTGACGCCAGGACCGCCCTTGCGCGGCACCTTGTCGCCGCCGGACACGTCGAGCACGAAGATCTGCAGGTCGGCGAGGCCCCGGGAGAACGTGGCGGTCAGGTTGTCGCCGCCGCTCTCCACCAGGACCAGGTCGAGCGGCCCGAAGCGCGCCTCCAGGTCCTCGACCGCGTCCAGGTTGGCCGCGATGTCGTCGCGGATCGCGGTGTGCGGGCAGCAGCCGGTCCGGACGGCACTGATCCGCTCGAGGTCGAGCACGCCCGGCCTTGCGCAGGAAGTCGGCGTCCTCGGTGGTGTAGATGTCGTTGGTCACCACGGCGAGGTTGACCTCGTCTCGCAGCGCCCGGCACAGCGCGGCGACGAGCGCGGTCTTGCCGCTGCCCGACCGGGCCGCCGATGCCGATCCGCAGCGCCCGGCCCGCGCGCGGCGGCGCGGGTGCTGGTCGTCCCGTGTTCGTGCGGCGTGCCGTGATCGTGGTCGGCGTGCGTGGCGTGGTCAGGACTCAAAGAGTCGCACCTCCGCTCGGATATGCGCTTCGCGCCAGCAGGTCGAGGGCCGGCGCGGACGGGCAGGGCAGGTCCGTCGAGCGGCCCGCCGGCGCAGCCGCGCCGCCCGGCCCGCCGATCTCGTCGATCGTCGCTGGCGAGCCGGGCCAGCACGGCCGTCGCCCGCATCGGGTCGAGGGCCAGCAGCCGGACCGCCGCGCTGGCCGGCCCGGCCACCGCCTGGTAGGCGGCGATCCGGGCGGCCTCGGCGGGCGCGCACCCGGCCGCCGCCGCGGCCGCGCCGAGCACGACCGCGTGGTGCGGCGCGGCCCGGTGGTCGCCCGCGGTTGTCACCCTCGGATCCCGGCGCAGCCCGTGCCAGCGCGCGCGGCGGGCCGGCGTCGCCAGGTCACTGAGCCAGCGCGGCGTCCGGCCACGCGACCCGGGCCGCGCGCAGCAGCGCCCGCCCCTGCCGCCGCGAGGCCTCCCGCTGCGCGGGGGACGGGCGTGCGCGCGTCGGCCTCGGCGTCGATCGCGGCCCAGAAGTCCGGTGCAGTCGCTGTGCCGTGCAGACGGCGCCGGCCCGCCCGCAGGCGGCCGCCGCCAGCCCGGCGGCGACCAGGCCGGCCGTCCGCAGCCGCCCGCGCAGGAACAGCTCAAGCGAGGCCAGGTCGGTCATCGTGCCCGCCGTCACCGCCGGCTCCACGCCCCCCGAATGCGCGTGCCCCCCGGCCGGGAACCGCGCGTCGGCCGAGCAGCAGCGCGGCGGCGGTCGTCGGGACGGGCATCAGAACAGGAAGTAGCGCTGGGCCATCGGGAGCTCGGTCGCCGGGGCGGCCTCGACGACGTCGCCGTCGATCGGACGGTGAACGTGTCCGGGTCGACCGCGGATGTCCGGCAGCGCGTCGTTGTTGACCAGGTCGGCCTTGCCGCGCCCGGACACGTCGGCGACCGGGACCAGCTCCCGGGCCAGGCCGAGCCGCTCGGCCAGGCCGGCCTCGAGGGCGGCGGGGGAGACGAACGACAGCGACGTCGCGCGCGGGCACCTGGCCGTAGGCGCCCCACATCGGCCGGGGCAGGACCGGCTGCGGGGTGGGGATCGACGCGTTGGCGTCGCCCATCGCGGCCCAGGCGACGAACCCGCCCTTGAGCACCGCGTGCGGCCGCACGCCGAAGAACGCGGGGTGCCACAGCACCAGGTCCGCCAGCTTGCCCGGCTCGACCGAGCCGATCTGGCCGTCGAGCCCGTGCGCGATCGCCGGGCAGATCGTGTACTTGGCGACGTAGCGCCGCGCCCGCGCGTTGTCCGCGCCGCGGGCCCGCCGCGTCGGACGGCACCGAGCCGTCGCCGGCCAGCGCGCCGCGCCGCTGCTTCATCACGTGCGCGGTCTGCCAGGTGCGGATGCACCACCTCGCCGATCCGGCCCATCGCCTGCGAGTCCGAGCCGATCATCGAGATCGCGCCCATGTCGTGCAGGATGTCCTCGGCCGCGATGGTCGACGGCCGGATCCGCGACTCGGCGAACGCCAGGTCCTCGGGCACGGCCGGGTTCAGGTGGTGGCAGACCATGAGCATGTCGAGGTGCTCGTCGACCGTGTTGACCGTGTGCGGGCGGGTCGGGTTGGTCGACGACGGCAGCACGTTCGGGCTGCGGAGGCCACCGTGATGATGTCGGGCGCGTGCCCGCCGCCCGCGCCCTCGGTGTGGTAGGCGTGGATCGGCCGCCCGTCGATCGCGCGCAGCGTGTCCTCGACGAACCCGGCCTCGTTCAGCGTGTCGGTGTGGATCGCGGTCTGCACGCCCGCCGCCACCGACACGCGACAGGCAGGCGTCGATGGCGGCCGGCGTGGTGCCCCAGTCCTCGTGCAGCTTGAACCCGGCCGCGCCGGCCCGCAGCTGCTCCCACAGCGCCTCGGCGGAGACCGTGTTGCCCTTGCCGAGCAGCACGATGTTCACCGGCCAGGCGTCGGTCGCCTCGAGCATCCGGGCCAGGTTCCAGGCGCCCGGGGTGACCGTGGTCGCCTTGGTGCCCTCGGCCGGCCCGGTGCCGCCGCCGATCAGCGTGGTGATCCCGGCGCCGAGCGCCTCGGGGAAGCTGCGTGGGCGAGATCATGTGCACGTGGCAGTCGATGCCGCCGGCGGTCAGGATCAGCCCGTTGCCCGCCATCACCTCGGTGGACGGGCCGATCACCAGGTCGGGGTGGACGCCGTCCATGATGTCGGGGTTGCCGGCCTTGCCGATCGCGGCGATCCGGCCGTCGCGGACGCCGACGTCGGCCTTGACGATGCCCCAGTGGTCGAGGATGACCGCGCCGGTGATGACCAGGTCGGGCGTGCCCGCGGCGCGGGTGGCGACCGCCTGGCCCATCGACTCGCGGATCACCTTGCCGCCGCCGAACACCGCCTCGTCGCCGCCCGGCGCACAGGTCCTGCTCGACCTCGATGAGCAGCGCGGTGTCGGCCAGCCGGATCCGGTCGCCCGCGGTCGGCCCGTACAGCAGCGCGTACCGCTCCCGGCTCAGCTCAGCTCACGGTCGTCTCCGGCGGTCAGACCGAGCCGTGCCCAGCCGCCGTCCGCCGATCTGCAGCCCGGGCACCACCCGCCGCCCGGCCAGCGGCACCAGCGACGACCTCGCGCTCGACGCCCGGCTCGAACCGCACCGCCGTGCCGGCCGGGCACGTTCAGCCGGTGGCCCCAGGCGAGCGTCCCGGTCGAACCGCAGCGCCGCGTTGGCCTGCGCGAAGTGGAAGTGCGACCCGACCTGGACCGGCCGGTCGCCGGTGTTCGCCACCACCAGCGTCAGCACCGGCCGGCCCGCGTTCAGCGTGACCGGCCCATCGCCGGGCAGGATCTCGCCGGGGATCACGGGATCGGCTCGTGCACGGTGACGAGCTTGGTGCCGTCGGGGAAGGTGGCCTCGACCTGGACCTCGGTCAGCATCTCGGGCACCCCGTCCATCACGTCGTCCCTGGTCGAGCACGGTCGCGCCCGGCCGCCATCAGCTCGACGACGGTGCCGCCCGTCGCGGGCGCCCTCGAGCAGGAACGACGTGATCAGCGCGACCGCCTCGGGGTAGTTCAGCCGCAGCCCGCGCGCCCGCCGCTCCCGCGCGAGTCCCGCCGCCACGTGGATGAGCAGCCGCTCCTGCTCATGCGGGGAGATCAGCATGCCAGCACAATAACCCCGGCGCGTCACGTCGAATCGTTACAGCGGCGTGACGATACGTTATCACGCCGATGGTTCAGGGCGGTCGGCTCGCGGGTCAGCCCCGGCCCACGGGTCGTAGTCGACCTCGAGCGGCTCCTGGGCCGGGCGCTGCTCCCCGGGACGTGCTCCAGGTTGAGCCGGATCCGGTCCAGGTGATGCTGCGGCCGCGCATCGAGTCGACCAGCACGTCGGCGGGCTCCAGCAGCGGCCAGACGTCCGGGTGGCGCGCCTTCCACCGCTCCAGGCCCTCCAGCGCCTCGGCCTTGGTCTTGGCCCGGGCGATCTCGATCAGCGGCTTGGTCGACTTGCGGCGGCCGGTCGGGCTCGGCGGCCGTCCCCGTGCCGGCGGCACCGGCCCCGGCGGCACGCGCCGGCGGCACTGCCGGCCACGCCGCCGGCGCTGCCCGGCGGCGCCCGCCGCTTCGACGGCTGGACGCGCGGCGTCCTCGCCCGTCCTGCTTCTCGTAGTGCGGCGGCCACGGCGCGTCCGGCAGCCCGGCCGCCTCGTCGCGCGCGGCCAGCTCGAGCAGCGCCGTCGAGCGACCCGACGGCCGCGTCCATGCCCTCCCACGGGTCGCCGAGCCGACGCGAAGCGGGCCGGCACCGTGTCGATCGTGAACGCCGCCGGGTCGCACGCCAGGCACCTCGTCCCAGGTCAGCGGCGTCGACACGCGCGCGTCCGGCAGCGGCCGGACCGAGTAGGCGGACGCGACGGTGCGGTCCTTGGCGTTCTGGTTGTAGTCGACGAAGACCCCGTGCCGCTCCTCCTTCCACCACTTCGACGTGGCCAGGTCGGGAGCGCGCCGCTCGATCTCCCGCGCCACCGCCACCGCCGCCCGGCGCACGTCGGTGAACGCCCAGCGGGGCGAGATCCGCGCGTAGATGTGCATGCCGCGCGACCCCGACGTCTTCGCCCACCCGGTCAGCCCGAAGTCGGACAGCACCGACCGGGCCACCAGCGCGACGGACGACTGATCTGCGGCCACTCCACCCCCGGCACCGGGTCCAGGTCCACCCGCAGCTCGTCGGGATGGTCGAGGTCGCGACGCGAGCACCGGGTGCGGGTTGAGGTCGATGCAGCCGAGGTTGACCACCCAGGCCAGCCCGGCCGCGTCCCGCAGCACCACCTCGTCGGCGGTCCGGCCGGACGGGAACCGCAGCTCGGCGGTCTCGATCCAGTCCGGGCGCGGACGACGGCGCGCGCTTCTGGAAGAACGGCTCCTCCTCCGCCCCGTTCACGAACCGCTTGAGCGCCATCGGCCGCCCGCGCGACCCCGCGCAGCGCCCCGTCGGCCACGGCCAGGTAGTACCGGATCAGGTCCAGCTTGGTGTGCCCGGTGCGCGGGAAGAAGACCTTCTGCGGATTGGAGACGCGCGACCTCGCGGCCCGCCACCTCGATGACGGTCTTCGGGCTCCGCCACCGGCGAGTCAGCCCCGGTCCGTTCGAGGGACGATGTGAGCTACGCTGATTGCTCTGGCGCAGGATTTCGCGACAGGCTGTAGCTGACGGGCTCTTCCAGCTGCTCGAACGTGCACGAGGACGGCGACGCGGTCGGGGCGCCAGCGGACGAACTGCGCGGTGTGCCTGAACCGCGTGCCCTCCATGTGGTCGTAGCGGACCTCGACCACGCGCTCCGGGCGCAGCGGCACGAACGACAGGTCCTTGCCCACGTTCCACCGGCTGTACTCGGAGCTGCGCGGCGTCCGCGTGCCGCCGGTGGCCTCGTGCTCCGCGGCCCAGTTCCACGGGTGGCCGTCGAACGTCGTCACCAGCGGGTCGAGCTCGGCCCGCAGCTCCCGCCGCGCCGCCATCGGGAACGCGCCGATCACCCCGACGCTGGCCAGCTCGCCCGTCGGCTGGTACAGGCCGAGCAGCAGCGAGCCGATCGCGTCGTCGCCGGTCTTGTGCGGCCGGTAGCCGGCGACCACGCAGTCCGCCGTGCGCTCGTGCTTGACCTTGAACATGACCCGCTTGTCCGGCTCGTAGGCGCCCGACCGGCGACTTGGCGATCAGCCCGTCAAGCCCCGCCCCCTCGAACTGGGTGAACCACGCGGCCGGCGGTCGCGCGGTCCGTCGTCACCGGGGTGAGGTGGACGGGCGGCCGCGCCGCCGCCAGCGCCGCCTCCAGCGCCGCGCGGCGCTCGCGCGAACGGCCGCTCCGTGTAGGTCGCCGTCGCCGAGCGCGAGCAGGTCGAACGCGACGAAGTGGGCCGGGCGTCTGCGCCGCCAGCAGCCGCACCCGGCTCGCGGCCGGGTGCAGCCGCAGCTGCAGCGCCTCGAAGTCGAGCCGCCCGGCCGCGAAGTCCGGCAGCACGATCTCGCCGTCGATCACGCAGCGCGGCGGGCAGCTCGGCCAGGATCGCGGCGACGAGCTCGGGGAAGTAGCGGGTCATCGGCCGCTCGTTCCTGCTGCCGATCTCCACCTCGTCGCCGTCGCGGAACACGATCGACCGGAACCCGTCCCACTTGGGCTCGAAGACGTAGTCCCCCGTCGGGATCGCGGTCACCGGCTTGGCCAGCATCGGCGCCACCGGCGGCATCACCGGAAGGTCCATGGCTCCCAGCCTGTCACCTCCGCCCCAGGCCCTCCCCGGACCTCCCGGCCCTCCCCGGACCTCCCGGCCCCTCTCAGCCTGCCCTACTCCTGGCCGGCGTCGGTCCACTCGGCGCTGTGCTTCCACAGCAGTTCGGCGAGTTCTGGCGTGGCGACCGGGTTCGGGGCGCGGCCCGCGCACTTGTCGTAGTACAGCCCGGCGGACGCCGCCACCTCCGGCGAGGTCGCGCAGTACAGCGAGGTGACCGCGCCCTGCTCGGTGGTCAGCATCCGGCGTGTGATCAGCGGCGCGGACCGGCCGCGGCACGCGCCGCCAGATGTCGGAGGCGACCACGCCGGGGTGCAGCGCGTAGGCGGTCACGCCGCGTCGCCGCCACCCAGGCGCGCGACAGCTCCTGGGTGAACAGCACGTTGCACAGCTTGGAGACGCGCGTACTCGCGCTTCCCGGTGAAGCGTCGCGGTGCGCCGCCGCAGCGCGTCGAAGTCGATGCCCGTGGCGCCGTAGTGCGCCGCGCTCGACACGTTCACGATCCGCGCGCCGGGGCCGCTGGCCGTCAGCCGGTCGAGCAGCAGCATGGTCAGCGCGAAGTGGCCGAGGTGGTTCACGCCGAAGTGCAGCTCGAAGCCGTCGGCGGTCAGCCCGCGCTGCCCGCCGACGCCCGCGTTGTTGACCAGCACGTGCAGCGGCTCGTCGCGGGCGAGGAACGCCGCCGCGCAGGCACGCACCGACGCGAGCGACGCCAGGTCGAGCGGGCAGCAGCCCCACCGAATCACTGCCGGCCGCCGACTTGATCGCCGTCGACGGCGGCCTCGGCCGCGATCGGGGTTACGGCAGGCGATGTAGACCCGGCCGCCGTCGCGGGCCAGCGCGGTCGCGGTGGCAAGGCCGATTCCGGTGTTGCCGCCGGTGACGAGGAAGGTGCGGCCGCTGGCGAGCGAGGCCGCGCCGCCGGCTGGAGGGGGAGTGGTCACACCGGCCATTATCCGCCCCGCAACCCGGCATAACGGCGCAATTCGCGGGCCTCGGCCGGCAAGACGGGGGGGCAGGTCACGTGCGATAGGGGCCCATGCGTCCCCAGAGTCGGTGACTACGTATACCTGCCCGCCCGTCCTACCCAGTAAATCCCAGCCCCGCCGAGCGTGTCCACTGCCATGGCGTCAGCTCGGCGCGGAATAATCGCGCCAAGCTGTGGCAGTATGGCGAGACGAAGGGGTCCGCCCCGCCTCGAGCATACGGAGACAGCAATGGCTGGTCAGCCACTTGATGGGTCGTGGGCGCAGTCGCGCCAGCAGCCACCGTCGTACGAGCAGGCTCAGCCCCATGAGCAGCAGGCCCCGTACCAGCCCTACCCGCCCCAGCAGCAGCAATACGCGCCGGGGGCGGACGGCGGCTACCAGCAGGCGGCCTACCAGACGCACCAAGCGCCCCAGGAGCAGCAGGCTTACGAGGCCAATCAGGCGTACCAGGCCTATCATGGCCTGAGGGCGGAAGCCCGCCAGGCGCCGCGCTCCAAGGGCTTCGTGGCGTCCCTGTTCGACTTCAGCTTCTCCTCGTTCGTGACGCCGAAGATCATCCGGGCCCTGTACGTCCTGGCCACGATCTGGACGGCGATCCTGACGATCGCCTTCTGCAGCCTGTGCCTGCGCATCGCTGGGAGCGGCGGCTCGACCATCATCTTCCTCATCATCGCCGCGCCCATCCTGTTCCTGCTGGGACTGGGCAGCGTCCGCGTGGGGTTCGAGGTCTTCATGGTGCTGCACCGGCTTAACGAGAACATTCAAGCCATCCGTGACCGCCGCGACATGAGTTAGTGACCTTTTTCCGCTCGCGCTCGTCCACACCTGCGTGAGCGACCTCCACAGCGCCCATCCCATGCTCGCGCGGGCTAAAGGCTTCCCGGGCCCACAGCCGGCACCGCCGGTATCCGGCCGTCATCCACAGCCTGGGCGGCTTTACGCACATGGCGATCCACAGGACGGCAGGAGTACTTTACGTGTCCCGGGGGTACGAAGCTCTGCCGCCGGGACTGGGAGCCGGGGAGCGGTGAACAGCGCAATGGCGAGCCAAGCAGGACATATGCCATGACCAGAACCCGAACGCAGCTACCATCCGGGGGGACGGCCCCCCGCACCCCCCGAAGCATGCCCGACGCTGCCGCCTCCCGGAGGGCGACGAGGACGACCCCCGTGGCCCCCGGACAGGCAGGCGTTTCGGCCATGCGATCGCCAGAGGCCGAGGTAAGACGCGTGCACCAGCACTACCAGGCGATCGTGGACGTTCACCTGCTCCTCATGCGGGACGGGCAGGTCCTGCTGGGCCGCCGGACCAACACGGGGTACGGGGATGGCGCCTACGAGCCGCCGTCGAGCCGGCTCGCCGAGCGGGAGACGATCGTCGAGGCGGCCATCAGGGTCGCGGCGGCCCAGACGCGCATCGCGCTGAGCCCGTCCCACGTGTCGCTGGCCCACGTCATGCACGACGTCTCGGGCGCGGGCCGCATCGCGTTCTTCCTCACCGCTGACGGCTGGGACGGCGAGCCCGGCGGCGGAACGGGCCGCCGCGGTACTGACAGGCAGCGGGCCGCCAGCTATAGCGACTTCGACTGGTTCGACATCGACGATCTGCCCGCGACCATGATCGACCGCGCCCGGGTGGCCGTGCGTAACTACGCGGCCGGCGTCGGGTTCTCCACGTACCCGGCGTTCGGCTGCTAGCCCAACGGGCCGCCTGGCCACCTCCCGTATGATCGTTTGAGTGCACCTTGTCAAGACCCACGGGTCACTGAACGAGATCTTCGCGGCCGAGGCGACACCCGAGTCGTTCGCCTCCGACGCCGACTTGCGGGCGTTCGTCCGGGGGGTGTGCGACCGTGACTCGTGGACCGGCGGAAGCGACGGGATCTACTTTTACGACGCGGGCGCGGCCGGCAACGCGCGAGCCTGGTTCTTCAACCCGGACGGCTCATCGGCCGAGTTCTGCGGCAACGGCATGCGCGGCCTCGGCCGGCTAGTGCTCGACCTGCGCGGCACCGACACCGAGGTGATCTCCAGCGGCGGCCGGGACTACACGATCCGCCGCGCCCCCACCACGCCCGAGGGCGTGCGGCAGGTGCTCCTGGAACTGCCCGAGGTCTCGTTCTGCCCCGGCCCCTACGGGCCCGTTCGACGGCTACACGGCCGTCATGGTCCCCAACCCGCACGTTATTACCCTCGTCGATGACTACCGCGAGGCGGACCTGATCGAGGCGGGCAAGCACGCGGCCGAGTGGTTCCCGGCGGGCGCGAACGTGTCGTTCCTGCTGCCGCTCTCAGGAAGCGGCGAGGTCTTCGTGCGCACCTTCGAGCGCGGTGCCGGGCTCACCCCGTCGTGCGGCTCGGGTGTGGCCGCGTCCCGCGCCGCCTACTCGCGGGTGACGGGCACCGATCCCGGCCAGCGCATGGTCGTGCGGAACGCGGGCGGCGTCGCCGCCGCGACGATCCAGGTGCGCGACGGCGGCTGGTACCCGGTCCTGGAGGGCAACGCCACCGTCGTCTACCGCGCCGAAGCCGACCACCGCGGGTCGCAGGCCGGCCAGCCCGACTACGACACGGCCGAGAACGCCGCCTACGCGGCCCTCCACGAGCTCAACACCGCCTACCTCAAGTCTGTCGGCGTGGACACCAATTTTCCGCGGGGGATATGAGCCTCAGCCCGCGATTGCCCTGACTGGCTTCGGGGGCTGGATGGCCCGCTCGATCGCGGCCTGGCTGGTCAGCTGTGCCCCTGGCCCGTAGAGCGGGGTCTTGCACGTGGGGTCGTAATAGACGGGCAGGTGCTCGCGCACTCATGGCCTTGGGTTCTTGGCGCTTCCTGCTGGCCGGCGCTGGCTCCTTGTCCATTTTTCGCTCCCTTGCCGCTGCCGTGCCGTAAGTTAGTTTCACGGTGGTGATGCTCCGCTGCGAGTTAATAGCGGAGAGTCTCCCTTATTGGCACTAGCGACTAACGTCTGCGGGAGCTGGCTCACATGACCTCACCTTTGCCGGGGGCGCGCGCTGAGCTGTCTGCCTTGCTGCGGCAGGCGCGCAACGAGGCGCGGCTGACCCAGGAGGCGGTGGCCCGCGCCATCACCAAGGACCGGACCACCGTCACGCACGCCGAGACCGGGCACCCGCCGTCGCAGGACGTGCTGGGCGACATCCTGCGGGCTTCCGGGGTGACCGGGCTCGCAGAAAGCGCCATCTGGGCGGTGTGGCGGCTGGCGCGGGCCGAGGGCGACGATGCGCCCGCGAAGCTGTGGACGTCGGGCTACGTGGCCGCCGAGGAGGCCGCGCGCACCATCCGGATCTGGTGCCCCAGCATCGTGCATGGCATCCTGCAGGAATCTGGCTACTCCCGCGCGCTGTTCACGGTGGCGGGCATGGCCGCTGATGAGGTGGCCGAGCAGGTCCGGCTGCGCGGCCAGCGGCAGGCGGTTTTCGACCGGGCGGATCCGCCCCGCGTCATCGCCCTGCTGGACGAGGTGGTGCTGCGGCGGCAGGTCGGCGCTCCCGGTGACATGCGCGACCAGCTCGCCCGCTTGGCCGACCCGCCCAGGTCGGTGACGGTGCAGGTCGTGCCGGAACTGAACGCGGGTGTCGGCGGGGCCGTCACGCTGGCCGAGGGCGCCTCGGACACGGTCTTGCTCGCTGACGGGCTGGTCGAGGACATGGTGACCCGCGACGAGGAGCTCATCCGGCGGGCGGCGGCTATCTTTGACGATGTTCGCGGCGACGCGTACCCCAGGACGCGCAGCAGGCAACTGATACAAGAGGCGGTAGAGCACTATGAGCGACTGGCGCAAGAGCAGCCATAGCGGCGCGCAGGCGGGCACCTCGTGCGTCGAGCGGCGACCACCCCGCTTGGGGTCGCCGTGCGCGACACCACCGACCGGGACGGCTCCACGCTCAGCGTGCCCGCCGGCGCGTGGACGGCCTTCCTGGCGACGCTGCAGTAGCAGCGGCCACCCGCACGGGCCGCCGACCCCACCTCGACCAGATAGCGAGTCGCCCGCCTTCCAGGCCGCCAATCATGTCGCAACTCAGGCACTACCGGCTCGGTGCCGACTGGAGGCGCGCGAGGGCCTGGCGGGCCTTGCGCTCGGCGGCTTCGGTGTGCCGTGCCCGCAGGCGAGCGTTGGCCAGCTCGGTCCGCGCCTTGGTCAGCTGCTGCTCCAGGTCGCGGACGTGGACCTCAAGCCGTTCCTCGGCCGCGGCCGCCTGGGCGGCGACGGCCGCGGCCGTGGCCACCGACCTCTCGGCGTCTTCGACCGATGGCGCGGGCGGCATGGCACCGCGTGGCGCGCGCCCGGCCCCGGGCGGCACCGCGCCGGGCGCGGCGGGTCTCACGGATGAGGTGGCCGGCCCAGTCCTGGTCGCTGGCGCGGGCAGGTCGGCAGCTGCCGTCGACGGCCGGGCGCTCGGGCGCGACCGTTGCGGCGGCAGTCGGCGCGGGGCCTGCGGCGGCAACGGGACGGGTGCCGCGCTCGCCGCTTCGGCGGAATCCGGCGGGGTCAGCGTGGCCTCGGCCGCGTCCGCCGGCTCGTCTTCGCCGGCCGTCAGCTGGGACGCCAGGCCAAAGCCGGACCAGCTCTCGGCATGGGTCAAGGTGCCGGCCGCGAGCTGGTCGGCGACCTCCTGGCTGGCCGAGGGCCGCGGCGAGCGTCGCGGTAACCTCCGCGCGCAGCCCCGGCGGCGGATCGGCCAGCCCGGCGAGGGCAAGGGCCTGCACGCTCAGGCTGTCGATCAGGGACTGCCGGCGCGCGCTCAGCTCGCGCAGCCGGGGGCCGTCCCTGGCCTCCTCCGCTGCCCGCAGGCCCGCGGCGAGGTCGGCGAGGATGGCGGCGACCCCGGGCTCGGCGTGCGCCAGCCGGTTCACCACCCAGGCCGCGCGGGTCGGCTTGCGCAGCGCGGTGATCAGCCGGGCCGACCTCCCGGTCGCCGGCCGCACGAGCCGCGGCGGCGAGTTCCTTGCGGCGCCTGGTGAAGTCCTCGGGGAGTCCCGCGTACAACTCGGCGACGGCCCGGGCGACTAGGCCGCCGTCGGCACTATTGCTCACATGACGGTCATTCCCCGGTCCGCAGGCCAGCGAACAGGTCAGTCTCGGGAACGGGGGTCCCGGTCGTGTCGGCGACCCGGATGAAGTACTCGTAGCCGAACGCCTCCTCGGCCACCTCCGGCGGGCAGCTTGCTGAACCACGAGTCGTTGATCTGGCTGCCGTGCGTCAAGAGCGCTTCCCGCTTGCGGGACAAGCACCGGCCGGATGTCGATCGTGGTCGTGATCCGCTCCTCGGACTCCATTGCCCGCGGGCGCGCTCGGGGTCCTCGGTGAAGTCCGGTACCTGCTCGCCGCGCTCGCGCAGCGCCTCCCAGATCTTCCGCCACGAACTGCCGCGCATCGTGGACAGGTAAACCTTCGCGGGGATGCCCGTGGCCGCCGCCGCCATTTGCGCGGCCCGGCTCGCGTGCACGTGGTCGGGATGCTGGTAAGCCCCCGCGTCGTCGTAGCTGACGAGCACCTGCGGGCGGTAGACCTCGATGAGGCCCGCGATCCGGCCGGCGACCTCCTCGAGCGGCACGTTGCAGAACGCGTCCGGGTTGGCCTTGTACTCCCACTCCTCCATGCCGGAGTCGTGATAGCCGAGGGTCTCCAGGTGACTGACGCGCAGGATCTTGACCGCCTGCCGCAGCTCGGCCAGCCGGAGCTGGGCCACCACCTGGGCGTCGTGCCCGTCCTGGCCGGGCTTGATGCCGCCAGGCGCGTCGCCGTACTCGCCGTTGGTACAGGTGACAACGATTGTCTGGACGCCCTGGTCGGAATAGGCGGCGAGGATGCCGCCGCCGGAGGACTCGTCGTCGGGGTGCGCGTGGACCGCCATCAGCGTGAGGGGCTGGCCGGAAGCCTGGTTGAGAGACACTGCCATGCTCTAAGCCTGCCTTACCCGCGGGAGTGCTTGTAACAGGTGTTACGCCTCCGGCGTTACGGCAGTGGCCCGCCGGACACGACGATGATCAGCCCGGCCGCGGCCGCGCACAGAAGGGTGAGGACCACGCCGCGCCGTGCCACGAAAAGCAGCAAGACCGCCGCCGCGAGGATGGCGAACTGCCATGGCTGCGACAGCGTCCCTGCCAGCAGGTACGACGAGCCGAGTATCGCGCCGATCGCGGCCGGGCCGGCCCCGTCGAGGAACGCCTGAGGCGTCTCGTTCGACCGGATCGCCTGGAAGTACCGCGCGCCGGCGAGGATGAAGAGGAACGAGGGAGCGAACGCGACCGCCGTCGCCAGCAGCCCGCCGGGAACGCCCGCCGCCGCGTACCCCACCGCGGCGATCGTCAGCACGACCGGGCCCGGGGTGATCTGGCCGAGCGCGACGGCGTTCAGGAACTGAGCGTTGGTCATCCAGTGACGCCCGACCGCGTCGGCCTGCATGAGCGGGACGATGACGAAGCCTCCGCCGAAGGACAGCGCCCCCACCTTGAACGCGACCCAGGCGATCCCCCCGAGCACGGCGGTACCGGCCACGGTCCCGGCGGCAGTCTTGCCGGGTAGTGCCCGGCGGGCGAGCAGCGAAGTCATGGCCAGGACGGGGGCGCTCGAGGCCTTCGCCAGCAACGGGGTGAGCACCATGGCCTGGCGGCCGGGCTGCCGCCGGACGCCCTCGCGGATGGCCAGCTCAGCAAGGCCGCAGCCGAGCAGCACCAGCACGAGCCAGGGGCCGATCGCCGCCGCCGCGACCCCGCCAGCGACGAGGTAGCCGGTCCAGCGCGCCCGCCGGCGGGCCACGGTCCGCTCGCGCTGGGCGATTTCTTCGGTAACGCCGCCTTCAGCGGCACTTTCCGCCGGAGCACCGGCCGCTGGCGCAATGCCTGTCAGGGCACCGGCCGGCGGGGCACCGGCCGGCGGGGCACCGGCCGGCGGGGCATCCCGCGACGTGCGCTTCCAGCTGGGGACCAGGAGCGACCAGCCGGCCTGCACCGCCACGGCGGCCACGGCGCTGCCCGCCCCGGCGCCGGCGCCGCGCGCCCAGTGGGGCGGGGCGGTGGCGAGGAACACCACCGACAGCGCCAGGATGACGACCAGGCCGGGGATGATGAACGCGGCACCGCCCGCCAGCGCGCCGAGCCGGCCACGGACTCGCCACGCGCAGAAGATCGCCAGCTCCGTGGAGGCGGGCCCGGGCAGCAGGTTGCAGACGGCGATCGCGTCCTCGAACTCGGTCGCGTCGAGCCATCCGCGCCTGCTGACGCACAGGTCGCGCAGCAGTGCGATGTGCGCGGGCGGCCCGCCGAAGCCGATGCAGCCGATCCGGCCCCACTCCAGCAAGACTGCCGGGAGGCTGGCCAGGTAGCTATCGCCTTCGGCGGCACCGCCCGTAGGGGGCTCGGTGCTCACGAACCATGATTATCCGTTGCTAGGGGCCGCCTCGCTGCTGCCGTTGGCCGACTGGGACATATCCGTGCCCGAGTCGGTGCTGACCGGCAGAATGGTCGCCTTACGCAGCGCGCTGAAGACAGTGAGTCCCTGCCCCACCAGTCCCGCGACGACGTCGTTCACGCCCTGAGTACCATTCAAGACCGTCAGGTTCGCGCCCGCCAGGCCGCGCGCGGCCGCCTCGACGATCGCCGGGAGGCTCTCCACGATGGCCTGGGCCGCGATCAGCTCCTGGTTCCCCTGCCGCAGCGAGTCGGCCCGCGCCGTGTTCGCGTCGGCCTCCGCCTGGGCCGTCGCTCGCTCGGCGTTGGCCTCCGCCTCGGCCCTGACCAGCACCGCCTGCGCGTCGGCGGTGGCCGTCGTCGTCTTCCGGTAGGCGTCCGCGTCGGTGACGAGCCGGGCCTGGTCGCGGTCGGCCTCGGCGAGGGTCCGCTTGCGGAAGGCCTCCGCCTCGGCGGCGAACTGCTCGCGGTCGCGGTCGGCTTCGGCGATGGTCCGCTTGCGGTAGGCCTCCGCGTCCGCGGGGCGCCGGACCTCGGCCTCGAGCCGCTGCGCCGCCAGTTGCGCCTCGTGCTGGGCCAGCGCGGTCTGCTGCTGGATGACCTGCTGCTTTGCCTGCGCCTCTGCGAGCGGGCCGGCCTGCGCGGCCCGCGCCTTGGCCTCCTCGGTCTCGGCGACGAACCCGGCCCGCTTGATGGCCGAGTCCCGCTCGTACTGGGCCTTCATCGCGGACGCCTCCAACTCGCGCTCGGATGCGTCCAGGTCGGCCTTCGCCTTCGCGATCCGGGCCTGGCTGGCGACCGCGGCGGCGTGCGGCGCGGCGAGGTTGTTGATGTACCCGCTCGCGTCCTCGATCTCCTGGATCTCCAGCGCGTCCACGACGATGCCCAGCTTTTCCATCTCGGAGTGGCTGCCGTCTTTCACCTCCTGGGCGACGCGGTCCCGCTCCCGGATGATCTGCTCGACCGTCAGGCCGCCGATGATCGACCGCAGGTGTCCGGCGAATACCCGCCCCACCAGCACCTCCATGCGGTCCTGCTCGGAAAGGAAGCGGCGGGCGGCGTTCGCGATTGACGTCGTGTCGTCGCCTACCTTGAACGCGGTCACGGCGCGGACGTTAAGCCGGATTCCCTGGTTGGTGATGCATTCCTCGGTGATTTCCGCCTCGCGCAGGGCGAGCGACAATATCCGGGCCTTCTGCTTGACCGGGATGACGAAGCTCCCGTGACCCGTAACGATCCGGAACTCGGTCCCGTCTTTGCGGCGCTTGGAGCCCGAGATGAGCAGGGCCTCATTCGGCGCTGGTACATGCCAGAACAGCATGGCTCTTCTTCTTTCCGGCCCGTGCGGACCGAGAGATGGGGGCGAATGGCGACTACAACGGGACCGGGGTGACGAGCACAGAGCGTGCTGACAGCTTTTCCACGACCACGACGCGGCTGTGCCGCGGGATCGGCTCGTCGGACAGGGCGGCGAATGCCTCGCTGCCGCCGCGCACCGGCAGCAGCACCTCGCCTGGACCGTTGAGCGGAATGGAAACCGTCACCCGTCCGACCTTGCCGAGCAGGCTTTCCTGCTGGTCTCCCGGGTCGGGACGGTTAGACGAGCGTCGCGCGTCCATTGGCACGATCCACCGGCTTTCGCGTTAAGAGCGCCAACTCAGGTATAGCACCACCCCGCCGGTAAGCGACCCGGGGTGTCACCGAAAGCGCCCCACAGAGAAGGACACCGCCGCAAGGCGAGCTGCTCGCGGAGGCCGCGACGCGAAGCGAGCGCCAGCGAGCGAAGCTTGGAGCGATCTAGGGCGGGGCCTATCCCCCCGGATAAACGCGGCGCGCGCACCAGCAGGGCACGCGGGCGCAGTTCCGTCGTGAGCGACAGCCCGGCGAAGATGACCTCGCCGTCGACCTCGCGGGGCAGCAGCCGGTCGGCGGTGATCTCCACATGGCGGGCGTGGAACCGTTCAAGCTGCTGGTCCTCGTAATGGCTGTGCGCCAGGATCCGGGTGGCCAGCCGCGCCCAGCCCAGCGGGCCTGCCGGGGCGAGGATCCCGACGTCAAGGAGCCCGTCGTCGACCCGCGCCGCCGGCAGCAGGCTGAAGCCGCCGGGCAGCAGCCCGGAGTTGCCGGCGACCACGCACCGGGCGACGCGGGTGAACGGCTTCCCGCCGTCTAGCCGGATGGTGAACGTGGCCGGCGGGAGCGCGAGGTGGGCAGCGCCGGACACGGCATAGGCCATCCAGCCGAGCTGGTGCTTCAGGTGCGTCGCCGCCACCACCGCCGCGTCCAGCCCCATGCCCGCCATCGCGGTGAAGGGGATGCCGTCGGCGACGGCGAGGTCGACCCACCGGTCCGCGTGCCGCCTGGCGCCGCCGCTCATGGGGAGGGCCAGGCGCAGCGCCGCGCGCGGGTGCGACGGGATGCCAAGCGTCCGGGCGAGCAGGTTCGCCGTGCCCAGCGGGACGATCCCCATCGGGACGCCGGTGCCGGCCATCCCCTCCGCGCAGCACCGGACAGTACCGTCGCCGCCGACCGCGACGACCAGGTCCGCTCCGGACAAGGCCGATCGTCGCGCGGCCTCGGTGCCGTCCTCGGTCTTGTGCGTGATGAGGAAGTCAGGCTTCAGCCCCGCCCAGGAGGCACCCGTCTCGCAAAGCGCCTGGAAGCGGTGCCCCGCGCCGGCGAGCGTCCCGTTGATGATGAAGGCGACGACAGGCACCCGTAGAGGCTACCCGGAGATCCCGGGAGCAAAAGTAGCCCCAGGCTGGGCGGCGAGCGGAACGCCAGGGCGGGCGGCCCCGACGCCAGAGAAGAGAAGGCCATCCGGGCGGGCTCGCACGGCAAGCCCGGCGAGCCCGCCCGGATCGACGCTCAGCGGCCCATCTCGGCTCGCGTCAGGTGCCAGTGGTAGGGGGCGATCAGCTTGTTGATGCCCTCCGGGCCCCACGAGCCGCGCTCGTACGGCAGGCAGAGCGGGCGGGTGGTCCAGAAGGGGCTGGGAGATCTCCCACACCCGCTCGATCCCGTCGGAGCTGGTGAAGAGCGACTGGTCACCGTACATAGCCAGCAGGATCAGCCGCTCGTAGCCCTCCAGGGCGTTGGCCTGGGCGAACGAGTCCTCGTAACGGAAGTTCATCGTCGCCGCGCCCAGCTTCATCTCCGGGCCGGGCATCTTCGCCATGAACTCGACGTGGATCGACCCGGGATCGGCGAAGTTGATCACGATCTCGTTGATCCGGCCGCTGGGGTCCAGGTTGGCCGTGCGGAACATCCGCAGCGGCGGCGCATGGAAGCCCAGCGTGACCGTTTGCCGCGAGGCACCGAGGCACTTGCCTGAGCGCAGGTAGAACGGGACGCCGTGCCAGCGCCAGGTGTCCACCTCGACCTTGAGCGCGATCATCGTCTCGGTGTCGGAGTCCGGCTTGACCCCCGGCTCGTCGCGGTACCCGGCGTACTGGCCGCGCAGGACGTGCCTGACGTCGATCGGCTTGAGCGCGTCGTAGATCTTGAGCTTCTCGTCGCGTAGCGGCTTGGCCTGCAGCGAGGTGGGCGGCTCCATGGCGACGAACCCGAGCACCTGGAACAGGTGGGTGACCACCATGTCCCGGTAGGCGCCGGTCGCGTCGTAGAACGCCGCCCGGCCCTCGATCGACAGCGTCTCCGGCACGTCGATCTGCACGTACCTGATGTGCTGCCGGTTCCAGACCGGCTCGAACAGGCCGTTGGCGAACCGGAACGCGAGGATGTTGTCGACCGACTCCTTCCCGAGGAAGTGGTCGATCCGGAACACCTGCGACTCGTCGAACACGGAGTGCACCGCGGCGTTCAGCGCCCGCGCCGACTCCAGGTCAACGCCGAACGGCTTCTCGATGATGACCTGCGAGTTCTTCGTCGCCAGCCCGGAGGTACCCAGCATGCCCACGACGGACGTGAACGCGACCGGCGGGATCGCCAGGTGGAACAGCCGCTCCACCTGGCCGCCGATGGCCTGCTCCGCCGCCGCGACAGCGGAGACCAGCGCCGAGGCGTCCGCCGGCGAGGCCGCCCCGAAGGACAGCGCCGCCGCGAACTTGTCCCACGTTGGCGAGGAGGGCTTGGTGTTCCCGAACTGGGACACCGCGTCGTGGGCGTGCTTGCGGAAGTCCTCGTCCGACAGTGCGGACTCCGTCGGGGCCGAGCCGATGATCCGGAATCCCTCCGGCAGCAGGCCCGCCGTGTACAGGTGGTACAGGCCCGGCAGCAGCTTGCGCTTCGCCAGGTCCCCGGTCGCGCCGAAGAGCACGATGACATGGTTGCGCGGCCGGACATGGCCCTTCTGAGAGCGAGGCGTCACGGCTTCTTCTCCGCGTGCCCGCCGAATTCCGACCGCATCGCCGAGAGGATCTTTCCGGTGAAGGCACCGTTGTCCCGGGACTCGAAACGCTGGTAGAGCGAGGCGGAGATCACCGAGACCGGGACGCCCTCCTCCACGCCGGCCAGCACGGTCCAGCGGCCCTCGCCGGAGTCCGACACGTGCCCGCTGAAGTCGCTCAGGTCCGGCGACTTGGCGAAGGCGGCCGCGGTCAGGTCCACGAGCCACGACGAGATCACCGAGCCGCGCCGCCACACCTCGGCGACGTCCCCGACGTTGATGTTGTACTGGTATGCCTCCGGATCACGCAGCGGCGTGGTCTCCGCGTCGAACTCCTGCTGGTGCAGGCCGATGTCGGCGTGCTCGATGATCGACAGCCCCTCGGCGATGGCCGCCATCATGCCGTACTCGACGCCGTTGTGGACCATCTTGACGAAGTGCCCGGCCCCGGACGGCCCGCAGTGCAGGTAGCCCTGGGACGCGGTGGTCCCGGGCGCCCGGCCCGGCGTGGCCTCTACCGACCCCTCACCGGGAGCGATGGTGAGGAACAGCGGCTCCAGGCGCTCGAACGCCGCCACGTCGCCGCCGATCATCAGGCAGTACCCGCGCTCCAGGCCCCACACGCCACCGCTGGTGCCCACGTCAAGGTAGTGGATGCCCGACTCGCGCAGCGTCTTAGACCGGGTGATGTCATCACGGTAATAGGAGTTGCCGCCGTCGATCACCACGTCGTCGGCGTCCAGCATCGGCACCAGCTCGTCCAGCGTCCGCTGCACGATGCCGGCCGGCACCATGATCCAGATGTTGCGCGGCTTCGCCAGCTTCTCGACGAACTCGGCCAGCGATGACGCTCCATCAGCCCCTTCGGCCGCGAGTCCCTTGACCGCGTCTAGGTTCACGTCGTAGGCCACGCACGAGTGGCCGTCCCGCATGAGCCGTCGGACGAGGTTGGCGCCCATCCGGCCCAGGCCGATCATGCCGAGTTGCATCGGCTTGTCAGTAGGCATCTGAGTTAACCCCCAGGTTAAGGCTTCAGTGAGCGGTACTTGCGAATGAGCGCGTTGGTCGACGAATCGTGCGAAAGCGTCGGCTCCTGGACGGACGTCAGCTCTGGGATGATCTGCTGCGCGAGCACCTTCCCCAGCTCTACTCCCCACTGGTCAAAGGAATCCACGTCCCAGATGGTGCCCTGCACGAAGACGCTGTGCTCGTACAGCGCGACCAGCGACCCCAGCAGCCGCGGCGTCAGCACCGGGGCCAGCAGCACGTTGGATGGCCGGTTGCCCTCGAAGACGCGGTGCGGCACCACGTGCTCGGGCGTGCCCTCGGCGCGGACCTCCGCCTCGGTCTTGCCGAATGCCAGCGCCGCCGCCTGCGCGAACACGTTGGACGTCAGCAGGTCGTGATGGTCGCCGAGCGGGTTGAGGGTAGCGCCGAAGCCGATCAGGTCGACCGGGATCATCGTCGTGCCCTGGTGGATGAGCTGGTAGAAGCTGTGCTGACCGTTGGTGCCCGGCTCGCCCCAGTAGACGGCCCCGGTGTCGTAGTCGACCCGGCGCCCGCTGAGCGTCACGTGCTTGCCGTTGGACTCCATGGTGAGCTGCTGCAGGTAGGCGGGGAAGCGCTTGAGGTACTGCTCGTACGGCATCACGCCGACGGTCTGCGTCCCGAAGAAGTCCCGGTACCAGACCGCCAGCGTCCCCATGAGCACCGGCAGGTTCGACTCAAGCGGCGCCGTGCGGAAGTGCTCGTCCATCTCGTGGAACCCGGCCAGCATCTCGCCGAACTGCTCGGGGCCGAGCGCGATCATCGTGGACAGCCCGATCGCGGAGTCCATCGAGTACCGGCCGCCGACCCAGTCCCAGAACCCGAACATGTTCGCGGTGTCGATCCCGAACGCCTGCACCCGCTCGGCGTTCGTCGAGACCGCCACGAAGTGGTTGGCCACCGCGTCCGCCGACCCCAGCTCGGACACGACCCAGTCGCGGGCGGAGTTGGCGTTGGCGAGGGTCTCCAGCGTGCCGAACGTCTTGGACGAGATGATGAACAGCGTCTCGTCGGCCGCAGAGATCGCGCACCGCCTCGACGAAGTCGGTCGAGTCGACGTTGGAGACGAACCTGAACGTCATGTCCCGCGTGCTGTAGTACCGCAGTGCCTCGTAGGCCATCACCGGCCCCAGGTCGGACCCGCCGATACCGACGTTGACGACGTTGCGTATGCGGCTTGCCGGTGAAGCCCTTGAAATCTCCCGAACGAACCCGGTCGGCGAACTGCCGCATGCGGGAGAGCACCGCGTGGACGTCCGCGATGACGTCCTGCCCGTCAACGGTCAGCGACGCGGTCGCCGGCATCCGCAGGGCCACGTGCAGGACGGCCCGGTCCTCGGAGACGTTGATGTGCTCGCCGCGGAACATCGCGTCCCGCCGTTCCTGTACACCGGACTCCTGGGCGAGCTCGATCAGCAGCCGCATGGTTTCATCGGTGACGCGGTTCTTGGAGTAGTCGAGGTAGAGGCCCACCGCCTCCGCGGTCAGCCGCTCGCCCCGCCCCGGATCCTCGGCGAACAGGTCGCGCAGGTGCCGCCCGGCGATCTCAGCGTGATGGCGCTCAAGGGCCTGCCACGCCTTGCGCTCCCGCAACGGAGTCGCTGGCATGATGTGTCTCCCGTCAGTGTCCCGCCTGACTACCCACCAAGCCAGGCTCGGCCGTATACCCGTCAGCTCTGATCCTTCCACACCGCGGAAGCCGGGCGACTACGGCCAGGCAAACGGCTGGGTCGCCCCCTCGCCGCGCCTGGACTCCGCCGAATCGCATCATCAACGCTGACGGGACCGTCGTCAGCGAGACGCTCCACTACCGGATCGTGGAGTTCACCGCCGTCGACGGTTCTCCGGGTCGCCGTGACCGACGGCCTGCCGCCGCAGGAGATCCCGGCGGTACAGCCTGGTGGCGTGAGGGCTAATCCGGGGAGGAGACCGCCGCGACGACGGCCCGCAGCAGGGGGATGTCCGGGAGGTCCTCCATCAGGACGGGGGAGCCGGTGGGACCGCCGAGGGGGATGCGCCAGTTGGGGTACTCGGCTGTGGTGCCAGGCACGTTCTGCGAGCGGCGCTCGCCGACGGCCTCGGCGAGCGAGACGCCGATGAGCAGCGCCGGGGTGCAGCGCCAGGTAGCCGTACAGCGCGACGGTGAACGCGTCCGGGTCCGGCCGCTGGTCGTGCCCCGCTTGCCCCGGGGGCGGCCCGCCGTCGCCCGTCGCCCGGTGCAGGAGGCCCTGTTCGGCCAGGGCCTTGAGCCAGTCGGCGACCAGTCGCTCAGCCTCCGCGCGCTCCCGCTCGACCGGCCGGGTCAGCAGGCCGAGCAGCGCGCGCTCGGTGACCTGCTCGCCGCTGAGGAACGCCGCGGCTGGCGGCACGTCATGAGTGGAGACCGTGACGAGGGCGTTGCGCCGCCACCAGTGAGGCGCCAGCGGCTCGTTCGACCAGCCGCGCTCGAACCACAGCATCGACGTGCCGAGCACGCCGCGCGCGCCGAGGGCGTCCCGCAGCCACGGCTCGACTGTGCCCAGGTCTTCGCCGACGGCGAGCGCGCCCGCCCTCGCCGCCTCAGCCGCCAGCAGGCCCAGCGCGGAGTCCGCCTTGTAGTGCACGTACGCGCCCCGGTCGGGGGTCATGCCGGCCGGGATCCACCACAGCCGGGACAATCCCATCACGTGGTCCATCCGGATCCCGCCCGCGTGCCGGATGGTCGCCCCGATCAGGTCGCCGAGCGGCTGGTAGCCCGTCGCGGCGAGGTAGCCGGGATGCCAGGGCGGCAGCGACCAGTCCTGGCCGCGCTGGTTGAACCCGTCCGGCGGAGCGCCGACGCTCATGCCGCGGACGAGCACGTCACGCCCGGCCCACGCGTCCGCGCCGCCAGGGTGGGAGCCGACCGCGAGGTCGTGAATGATGCCGATCTCCATCCCGGCGTGCTTCGCGGCCAGGTGCGCGGCGGTGACCTGCTCGGCCACCAGCCACTGCACCCAGGCGTGGAACTCTGCCTGCCGGGCGAGGTCCGCGCGAAGCACGGTCACCTCAGCGGCGGTCGCGTCGCGCAGCGCGCCGGGCCAGGTGCGGTAGTCAGGCCCGTGCAACTCGGCGATCGCGCACCAGGCGGCCCAGTCCCGCAGCGCCGCTCCCTGGCACGCCTTGAAATCGTCGAGCGCCCGCTGCCGGTCGGGCGAAAGCGGCACCTGCCGGATGACCTCCAGGGCGGCGCGCTTGGCGGTCCAGACCGAGTCCCTGTCGATCAGCTCGGACGTGGTGTTCGCGTCCCGCAGCGGCTGGGACAGGACACCGAGGTGGAATCGTTCCGATTCCGGCAGGTGCTGATACTCGGGGATGTCCTCGATCCGCAGGTAGAGCGGGCTGAAGAAGCGGCGGCTCATGGCGAGGTACGGCGACGGGCTGACCGGCGGCAGCGGCTCGGCCGCGTGCAGCGGGTTGATGAGGACGAAGTCCGCGCCCAGGTCGCGGGCCGACCAGCGGGCCAGGTCGGCCAGGTCACGCAGGTCCCCATGGCCCCAGGAGTTACGGGACCGCAGCGAGTACAGCTGGACGGTGAAGCCCCAGGACCGCCGCGCGGGCACGGGAGCGACGGAATCCAGCAGGCCGGTTTCCGTCGGATCGGCGCGCCCGGCGGGCGGTGCGTTGCCGAGCGCGCCGACGATGGCCGCGAGCGTCTCGTCGCCCACCACCGTCTGGTGGCCCTTCCAGTCCCAGTAGGTCACCTCGATGCCCATGGCGGCGGCGCGGTCGCGCAGGTCCCCGTAGCTCACTCGCCATAGTCTGCCGTACCCCTGCCGTAGCTACACGCCAGTAGCCCGTGGCACGGCTCAGAGCGTGGCGGCGTGGTCGGGGACGAACGTCTGCATGTCGCGTGGCGTCCGGACGTACCCCGATGATGGCGGCCGCTTGGGCAGCGTGAGCTTCGGCTCGGGCACGTCGTGGTAGGGGATCGTGGACAGCAGGTGGGCCATCATGTTGAGCCGGGCGCGCGGCTTGTCGTCGGATTCCACCACGTACCACGGCGACTTCGGGGATGTCCGTCTGGGTGAACATGTCGTCCTTGGCTCGTGAGTAGTCCTCCCAGTGGGTGATGCGATTCCAGGTCCATCGGCGATAGCTTCCAGCGGCGCATCGGGTCCGTCAGCCGGCTCTTGAACCGGCGCTGCTGCTCCTCGTCGCTGACGGAGAACCAGTACTTGCGCAGCAAGATCCCGTCCTCGACCAGCATCCGCTCGAAGATCGGGCACTGGTGCATGAAGCGGGCGTACTCCTCCTTGGTGCAAAAGCCCATGACGTGCTCAACCCCCGCCCGGTTGTACCAGGACCGGTCGAACAGCGTGATCTCGCCCGCCGCGGGCAGGTGCGCGATGTAGCGCTGGAAGTACCACTCGGTGCTCTCGCGCTCGGTTGGCTTGGGCAGCGCCACGATGCGGGCAAAGCGCGGGTTCAGGTACGCGGTGATCCGCGCGATCGTGCCGCCCTTGCCCGCCGCGTCCCGGCCCTCGAAGATGACCACGATCCGCGCGCCTGAGCTGCGCGTCCATTCCTGCATCTTCACGAGCTCAGCCTGGAGCCGGGACAGCTCCTTCTCGTAGGCGGCCTTTTTCAGGGGCTCGCCTGAGCCGTCGTGCCCAGCCTTGTGGTTGCCGCTTGGCGTGACGCTTGCCGCTGGTCTCGTGCTCGTGTTTGGTGGCCATGTACCCAGTTGTACCCGTTGTTAGCGTGCCGTTAGCGTGGCGGCCACGCCTCACCGCCGCCCGGTGGCTTCCCTGATCCGCTCGGTCCAGGTCCTCACCCCGTGCGCGGAGATAATCGGGTCAGGGCCGAATCGCACGGTGATCATGCCCGCCGCTGGGAGGCAGTCCCGCAGCGTGTTCATCGTCGAGGTCGCGCTGGGGTCGGCGTGGCCGGGATCGTCCTTCCTGGCGAGCAGGCCCACGGCGAGCCGCTCTGGCGGCGATATGTTCCGCCGCAGGCTCTCGACAAGGGCGCGATCATTGAGGGAATGCCCGAGCACGAATACGCGCCGGGCCCGGCGAAGCGCCTGGCCGAACTGCTCCCACAGCGACCGAATAGTCGGCTCCGTGTCATGGAATGTACCGTCACGCTCCCCGTGATACCAGTCCGCCCGGCCCCGCAAATGAAGAACAGGAACGTATCGCGGCAGCCCGTCGATGATCCTTTCGACGCGAAGTGGCGAGGGGCCGGATCCGCTCACCTGGCGCGGCGCCCCCCAATCGGGAATGCCGCCGAGCCGCTCGATGGCGTACTCGCCCGCGGGATCATAGTTAGTTGTCGCGTAGACGAGCGAGTCCATGTTCCCGATATGGAGGTCATGGAATAGCCTCGCGTATGAATTCGCTGCCGCCTCCAGGTCGATCTGCTCGGCGGAGAAGTTTTCCTGCAATGACTCATGGATGAGGTCCGTGATCCTCGACAGGTGAAGTCCTGTCTGGCCGTGCCACCGTGAAAGCGCCGGCCCGGCTATCGGCAGGCCCGCCGGCTCGAATTCAAGGCTCGGCTCCAGGATGCCGCCAATCTGGGAGAACGCGAGTACCTGGCGGCGGAACTGGTCCAGTCGTCTTTCGAGCTCAGGTCCGGTGATGTCCCCTGACAGGCCGGTTGCCTCGAGGTAGGCCGGCGAAGCCTTGCCGATCTTTTCGGCAAGCGCGTCCGACCACTCGGCCATCATGGGCACGTTCGCCCCGCGACGGCCGAATTCGGTGGTAGCCCCGGCGCCGGTGACCAGGACAAGCTCGATGTCTTTGCCGGCCGCAACTTCACGATCATGCATTCTGGAGATCCCGCGGATCCGGGGCCGCGTCCGGGCCGGGCCGCCACGTGCCCGGCCCGGACGCGGGCTCAGGCCAGTTCGACGAGGGGGAAGGCCCGGTGACGGCGCGGCGGTACGAGGAAGTTCTGCCGCCGCGTGGCGGTGGTGAACCGCTCGAGGCCGTTGTCGTCGGGATCCACGCCGAACTGGTTCTGCAGGTCAAGCGAGGCCTGGTTGACCCGCAATGTCCGGAAGAAGTCGGCGGTGGGGACGAATATCGTGAACTGCAGCTTGGGCTGGACCGAGCCATTGGGGACGTCCATGTTGTCCAGCCCGGGGCCGTCCATGCGAATGTGGATCGGCGTGCCGTCGGCGGCCCGGGAGGACCGCTGAAGGCAGGACAGGTGCCCAAGGCGGTGCTCGCCCTGGAATGTGTTGATGGCCTGGGCGTTGGCCGCGGCGTCGTTGGTGCCCTGGAAGACGTTCGGGAGGTAGGCCGGCCCGCCGCCGGCGTTGAACTGATCCGAGTTGCCGACCGACGGGATCGGATTGGAGCGGAACATGTACTGCGCCCGTTCCGTGAACGGCTCGCCCGCGTCGGTCGCCGTCGGCTTCTGGTAGAACTGGGCCAGGTCCTGGATGACGTGCGACAGGTGCTGGATGGAGCCGTTGTCGAAATAGTCACCCGGCTGGGCGGTGGTGAGCCTCGCCGAGGAGTTCCCGGCAAACGTGCAGATCGCGGCGGGTCCGGCGCCGTTGGTCTGCTGGTCGAGGAAGCCCATCCACATCGGCGAGTCCGAGTTGATCTCCTGGGAGTACGGGAACCCGTGCGTTTCGGCCATGTTGCGCGGGAGCGAGACCCCGACGAACATGGCGCGACTGGAGGTGATGGTGGCCAGTCCCTGGAACAGCGTCGGCGAAGCGACGGTCCGCCCGTTGAGCCTGTTGCTGCCCTGGAGCCACGCCACCACGTCGCTGAGGATGGTCGGATTGTCGGTGCGGAAGGTGATGAGCAGGTCGTTGCTCTCGATCGTGACCGGGACGTTGAACGTTTCCTTGGTGATCCCGGGATTGGCCGAACTGACGTCGGTCGGGCCGGGGACGGCTTCCTCCAGCGCGAACCGGCTGGTGTTGGAGGTCAGCCTGGGCATGTGCGAGGAGACCAGGGAACCGGTCATCCCCCCGGGCAGCCGGTTGAAGTACGGGATCCCGTACGAGACGAACGTGATGATCCCGGCTGCCGCGAACTGATAGGTGGACTCGAGCGCCGTCAGCGCGCTGGCCAGGTTCGTCTGGTCGGCCGTGGTCGGCGTGCGGTTGAGCCTCGCGGTGATGAGCAGGGTGTGCACCGGTGGCAGCTGGAAGGTGACGTTCCCGCCGCCGTCGTTGGCGGTCTTCGCCGCGGCGATGAACGCGCCGATGTTGAACTGGATGTCCGGCAGCGTGCTGGCATCCAGTTGCAGCCGCTGCGGGAGGACGGCATGCCGTCCCGCGAGTTCGATGGTGCCAAGGGCGACGGCCAGGCCGCCGGCGCCCTTGAGCAGGGCGCGCCTGCCGATGGCGGCAATGGTGTCCTTGGCGCCCGTGGCGGTGGCACCTCCTCCGGGCCTCTGACCCGGCTCCGCCCCGTCACGATTTCTGTTCGTCGCGAGGTTGTCGGAATCCATGGTGGGACCTCCCTTCGTCGGCAGGGATTGCCCCAAACGGTCGGTGCCTCCCGATGGGAGGCCGGCTGGTCAGGTGCAACCCGCTAGCAAGTGCGCCAACAGTAGAAGTGCCGAGAGCAGCCGGACAATATTGTCAAGATGACATTTTCGTCATGATTGTCAACGGCGGGCGCAGCCTGGAACAATATGCCGCTGGAAAAGGAAAAGTCACACGGCCGTTCTGGTGACTTCGGCCGGCAGCGGACGTGAAAGGTACATTTCCGGGCCACCGGAAGATTCCCGTCCTGGCGCCGATAGAAAGAAGGCAATCGATTGAGGATATAGCAGTGAGCGGCGCGCCGGGTGAACTCAGGGCCCGCGGGCAGGTGGTCATCGACGCCTTGCGGCCCGGCCCTCTACCCTTGGCGGCATGAAGAATGTTGGCGTGGCGGTCGTGACCGGCGCTGGCTCGGGTCTTGGCCGCGACATCACGCTCGCGCTGGCGGGCGCCGGCTGGCGGGTCGCGGCGGCGGGCCGTCGTCGCGCGGCCCTGGACGCGACGGCCGAGCTGGCGCGGGACGTCGCGGGCGCGGCGCGGGGGAGCGTGCTCCCGGTCGCTACTGACGTCACCGATCCGGCGTCGGTCGCGGCGCTGTTCGCGGTGATTGAGCTGGAGTACGGCCGGCTGGACCTGCTGGTCAACAATGCCGGGACCGGCTCGCCAGCGGGCGCGGTGGACGAGGTCAGCCCGGAGGGCTGGCGGTCCATCGTCGGCGTCAACCTGACCGGCTCGTTCCTGTGCGCCCACCACGCGGTGCGGATCATGAAGGCGCAGGACCCGCAGGGCGGCCGGATCATCAACAACGGCTCGATCTCCGCGCACTCGCCGCGCCCGCGATCGGTCGGCTACACCGCCACCAAGCACGCGATCACCGGGCTGACGAAGGCGATCTCGCTGGACGGCCGCCCCTACGGCATCGCCTGCGGCCAGATCGACATCGGCAACGCGGCGACCGAGATGACCGAGCGGATCGCGGCCGGCGCGCCCCAGCCGGACGGCAGCATCCGGCCAGAGCCGACCTTTGACCCCCGCCACGTCGCGGACGCCGTCCTCTACATGGCCGGGCTGCCACTGGACGCCAACGTCCAGTTCCTCACGATCACGGCCACGACCATGCCCTTCATCGGCCGTGGCTAGGATCGTGAGGGCTGAGCGCGGCTTGGTGTGTAGCCGCGCGGGCAAGCTTGGCGTGTAGCCGCGCGGGCAAGCAGGCCCACGATCACGGCCACGACCATGCCCTTCAGCGGGCGCGGGAAGCGTCCTAAAGCGCGTAGTCCCCGGACGGGGGGGCATCCGGGGACTACGCGGGGGGCGAAGCCCTATAGCAAGAACGCCGCCCCAGTCCCGGACGTTACAGGCATATCGGGATTTTTTTCCGCAACATCGCAATCACAATCCGTATTCTTCAAGGAGGCGGAGCCAGAGCTCGCTGATCGTCGGGTACGAGGGCACCGCGTGCCACAGCCGGCCCAGCGGTACCTCACCGGCAACCGCGATGGTCGCGGCGTGGATGATCTCCGCGGTGCCCGGCCCCACGAGGGTCATGCCCACGATGACCTCCCGGTCGAGATCGACGACCATCTGCGCGCGCCCCGCGTAGTCATCCTCGTACAGCCCCGCGCCGGCCACGTTGCCGATGTCGTACTCCACGACCCGGACGCGCAGCCCGGCCCGCTCGGCCTGCTGCTGCGTGTAGCCGACCGCCGCGACCTCGGGGACCGTGAACACCACTTGCGGCACCCACCGGGTGCTCGCCTGGTCGGTGACCGCAGGCTCGCGGCCAGCGGCCCGCGCGGCGATGGCGTCGCCGCAGATCCGTCCCTGGTACTTGCCCATGTGGGTGAGCAGCGCCAGGTGGTTGACGTCCCCGGCAGCGTACAGCCAGCCGCCATCGACCGGCGCGCCGTCCGCCCCGCGCACCCGCAGCGTCTCATCGACGTCCAGCCAGCGTCCCGGCGTCAGGCCGACGGAGTCCAGCCCGATGTCGGCGGTGCGCGGTGCCCGCCCGGTGGCGGCGAGCACCTCGTCCGCCTCGATGACCGTGCCGCCGGCCGGCTCGCCCGCGACGTCAAGCGTCAGCTGGACGACGCCGTCGGCCGACCGCCGCGCGCTGGCGACGCTCGCGCCGAGCCGCACGTCCACGCCCGCCTCGCGCAGTCCCGCCGCCACCAGGTCCCCGGCGAACTCAGGCACCCGGTCCAGCAGCTTGCCCCGTGCGAGCAGCGTCACGCGCGACCCGAGCGCGGACCACGCGGCGGCCATCTCGCAGCCGACGACCCCGCCGCCGACGATCGCCAGCCGCGCCGGCGCCTCCTTGGCGCTCGTCACCTCCCGGCTGCCCCATGGCCGGGCCGCGGCCAGTTGCGACGGAATGACCGGGTCGCTGCCGGTCGCCACCACGACCGCGTGCCGTGCCCGCAGGCGCGGGCCGCCTGCCACCTGGACCGTGCGCGGTCCCGCGAT
The DNA here is from genome assembly GCA_963735415.1 of uncultured Actinomycetota bacterium. Classification (GTDB taxonomy): domain Bacteria; phylum Actinomycetota; class Actinomycetes; order Streptosporangiales; family Streptosporangiaceae; genus Trebonia. The sequence continues at coordinate 135,788 of CAVTLB010000019.1, forward strand.
CCGCCCCGTGCCGCGGAACAACTCGATGTTCGCCCCGCGCAGCCACTTGACCTGCCCGTCGTCTTTCCAGCCTGACACCCAGTAGTCCCGGCGGGCGAGCACCTCGGCCGGCTGCAGCGTCGTCCCGGTGACGCCGCGCGCGCGGCCGGCCTCGGCGGCGACCGCGACCGGCCGCAGGAGCGCCTTGCTGGGGATGCACGCCCAGTACGAGCACTCCCCGCCGACGAGCTCCGACTCCACGATCGCGGCGGTCAGCCCGCCGCGCACCGCCCTGGCGGCGGCATTCTCGCCGGTCGGCCCCGCGCCGATCACGATCACGTCATACTCGTCTGCCATCCCAGCTCCTCCGGTCGAAAGGCCATCAGATCACTGCCGCGGTGCCCCTGCCCGCCCGCGGCACCATTATCCGGCTACCGAAGCCGCGGGCGCGTGGCCCCGGGCTCCCCGGCCATGGCCGCCGGGTCGACTACCCGGTCGAAGTCGTCAGCGCTGATATACCCCAAGGCGAGCGCGGCCTCGCGCAGCGTGGATCCGGTGGCGTCAGCCCGGTGGGCGATCTGCGCCGCCTTGTCGTATCCGATCACCGGGGTGAGCGCCGTGACGAGCATCAGGGATCGCGTGACGTGCTCGGCGATGCGCGCCTGGTTCAGCTCGGTGCCCTCCACGCAGTACTGACGGAACGCACGGCACGCGCCCGCCAAGATCGTCGCCGAGTGCAGGAAGTTCGCGATGATGACCGGGCGCATCACGTTCAGCTCCAGGTTCCCCTGGGCGGCAGCGCTGGCGATGACCGAGTCGTTGCCGAGAACCTGGGTGCACACCATCAGCATGGCCTCGCACTGCGTCGGGTTGACCTTCCCGGGCATGATCGAGCTGCCCGGCTCGTTGGCCGGCAAGATCAGCTCGCCGAGGCCGGCCCGCGGCCCTGAGGCCAGCCAGCGGATGTCGTTGGCGATCTTGCTCAGCGGCACGGCGATGCCGCGCAGCCCGGCGGAGGCAGTGGCGATGGCGTCCGCGCCGCCCAGTGCCGCGAACTTGTTGGCCGCCGTACGGAACGGGTACCCGGTCTGCGCGGCGATCTGCCCGGCGATGGCTTCGGCGAAGCCAGGCGGGGCGTTCAGCCCGGTGCCGACGGCGGTGCCGCCGGCCGCCAGCTCGTAGAGCCCGTCAGCCGACGCGGCCAGGTTCTGGTGGCCGAGCTCAAGCTGGCGGGCGTAGCCGGACCACTCCTGGCCCACGGTGAGCGGAACGGCGTCTTCCAGGTGGGTGCGCCCGATCTTGATGATGTCCCGCCAGAGTTCCGCCTTCGCCGCGATCGCCTGCCGGAGCGCGTCGACGGCGGGCAGCACGTCCTCGTGGATCGCGCGCGCCGCCGCTATGTGCATCGCGGTCGGGAAGGCGTCGTTGGAGGACTGGGCGAGGTTGACGTGGTCGTTGGGGTGAACCGGTGACCTGGATCCGATGGTCCCGCCAAGCAGCTGGATGGCGCGGTTGCTAATCACCTCGTTGACGTTCATGTTCGTCTGCGTGCCCGAGCCGGTCTGCCAGACCCGCAGCGGGAAGTGGTCGTCGAGCGCGCCCTCGATGACCTCGTCGGCGACCTGGGCGATGAGACGCGCCTGCCATTCTGGCAGCCGCCCGGCCCGGCCGTTGACGAGCGCGGCGGCCTTCTTGACGTGCCCGAGCGCGTGGCAGACGGCCAGCGGCATCCGGTCGGCGCCGATGTCGCCGAAGTGGATGAGCGAGCGCTGCGTTTGCGCGCCCCAATAGCGGTCAGCTGGTACGTCAATGTCGCCCATCGAGTCAGATTCCCGCCGCGCCCCCGACGCGCTGATCCCGACCGGCAGGTGCCTCGGCTCTCCAATCGTGCCCATGATGACCAGGCTAGACCGGCCAGGCCGGGGTAGGGCCGCTCTTGACGATGGCGGGGTCCCGAGTCACGATGTCGAGACATGCGTATTGGAACCGGTTCCAATCAGCGGCGTACCGGAGAGGGCCATGACGACTTCGCGACCGCCCACGATCGCGAATGTCGCCGCCGCCGCGGGGGTCGGCGTCGGCACGGTGTCCCGGGTGCTCAACGGGGCGCCGAACGTGCGGGAGGCGACCCGGGCGAGCGTCCTGGCCGCGATCGAAAGGCTGGGGTACCGGCCCAGCCACCTGGCGGTGTCCCTGTCGCGGGGAACGGCGCGCACCGTGGCCCTTGTCGTGCCGCACCTGACGAGCCCGTCGGTGGTGCTGCGGGTCGCGGGCGCCCTTGCCGCGCTCGGCGAGCAGGGCTACGACACGGTGATCTGCAGCGTGGAGACGCCCCAGCAGCGAGATCATCACCTGGCGGCGCTGACGAGCAGGCACCGCGCGGACGGCGCGATCGTCATGTCGCTGCGGCTGACGGCCGAGCAGGCCGAGGCGTTCCGCCGGACGAGGCTGCCGCTGGTCACGATAGACGTGCCAGTTCCGGGCGTGCCGCACACGGTCGTCGATGACGTGGGCGGGGGCCGGCTGGCCACCGAGTACCTGCTGTCGCTCGGGCATCGCAAAATAGGGTTCGTCGGGGACACGATGCACGGCGCGCCGGCGGCGGGACCCCTCCGCCTCGGGTTCGTGTCGTCGCAGCGCCGGCTCGCGGGCTACCGGCAGGCGCTGGGGGCGGCGGGCGTGGACGCGGACCAGGACCTGGTGCGCCGGGGGCCGCACGGCCCGGCGAACGCGGAGGCCCTGGCCGGCGAGCTGCTCGCGCTGCCGGAACCGCCGACGGCGATCTTCGCCGCCTCCGACACCCAGGCAATCGGCGTGCTCGCGGCGGCGGACCGGCGCGGGGCCAGCGTTCCTGGTGAGCTGTCGGTGCTGGGATTTGACGACATCGAGGCCGCGGCGCTCCTGGGCTTGAGCACCGTGCGGCAGCCGCTGTGGGACAGCGGCGCCGAGGCCGCCCGCCGCCTGTGCGCCCTGCTGCGCGGCGAGCGGGTCCTGCCACTGATGCAGCGGCTCCCGCTGTCCGTGGTCGCCCGCGCGACCACGGGCAGGCCGAGATCCAAACGACAGCCGCAAGGTGAAAAACACGCTCGCCGGCGCGCGCTGGCGCGCTAGCGAGCGGCTCCCCGACAGGAGGTCAATGATGATCGGTGACGGAGGAAGCAGGGGGCACCCGGCGCGGGCCGCCCGTGGTGCCCGCAGGGCCGGCCGGTTCTTGCGGGCGGACGGTGCCCGGCGGCCAGCCGGCCCGCAGTGGCGCGGGCACGTCCGCCGTAGGGCCTGGCGGCTCGCCGCCACGGTCGCCAGCGTGGTGCTGGCGGGATCGGGCCTGGCCGCCTGCGGCGTCTCATCCGCGAGCGGGCCGGTGACGCTGAATTTCTACCTTTACCCCGACACCTCGGGCGCGACGCAGCAGGCGATCAACAACTGTGACGCCCAGAGCCACGGCCAGTACGTCATCTCCTACCAGCAACTGCCTGCCGCCGCTGACGGGCAGCGGCAGCAGCTCGTCCGGCGGCTGGCCGCCCACGACGCTACGATCGACATCCTGGGCCTGGACGTGACGTGGGAGGCCGAGTTCGCGCAGGCGGGCTGGATCGTGCCGTGGACGGGCGCGTACAAGGCGCAGGCCGAGAACGGCACCCTGGCGCCGGCGCTGCAGACGGCCACCTGGAAGGGGCAGCTCGTCGCGGTCCCCGACAACACCAACACCCAGCTCCTGTGGTACCGGTCGGACCTGGTGCCCAGCCCGCCGACCACCTGGGCGCAGATGATCGCCGACGCCGAGCAGCTTGCCCGGGAAGGCAAGCCGCACTACATCGAGATCCAGGGCGCGCAGTACGAGGGCGCGACGGTCTGGTTCAACACCATGGTGGCCAGCGCCGGCGGGAGCGTCCTGAATTCCGGCGCGACCGCGCCCGCGCTTGGCGCGCCCCGCCGTCAAGGCGCTGTCGATCATGAAGGCAGCTCGCCACCTCGCCCGCCGCCGACCCGTCGCTCCCGGTGCAGATGGAAAACCAGAACCGGCTGGCGATGGAGGCGGGGACCGCCGCCTTCGAGCTGAACTACCCGTTCGTCTATCCCGGGATGAAGGCGGACAACCCGGCGATGTTCAAGAACTTCAAGTGGGCGCCGTACCCCGAGGTGACCCCCGGCGTGCCCGCCAAGGTGACGATCGGCGGCATCGACCTCGCGGTCAGCGCGTACTCGCAGCACAAGAACCTCGCCTTCCAGGCCGCGCTGTGCCTGCGCGACGCGCAGAACCAGCTCATCGGCGCGACCGTCGGCGGCGTCCCGCCCACCATCGCCAGCCTTTACAACGACCCGGCCATGTTCGCCGACTACCCGTTCCACGCCGACATCCTGAAGTCGCTTGAGAACGCGAGCGTGCGCCCGCAGACCCCGCTCTACCAGGTCGTGTCCATCGACATCTCGCACCTGATCTCGCCAGCGTCGGGCATCAACCCGACGGGCACCGAGCAGTCGATGTCGGGCCAGATCAGCAATGCCCTGCAATCGAAGGGTCTCGTACCATGACCGCCACCACACAGGCGCCCGCCCGCGAGGGCGGGCAGCACGCGAAGAAGAGGGCAAGGCCGCGACTGTCGGAGGGCGCGCGGGCCGAGCGCAGGCTCGCCTTTCTGCTGTGCGCGCCCGCGGTCATCGTGATGATCGCGGTCACCGCCTACCCCCTGTGCTACGCCATCTTCCTCTCCCTGGAGAGGTACAACCTGGAACTGCCGCAGCAGACGAAGTTCATCGGCTTCGCCAACTGGGCCGCGGTGCTCAGCTCGCCGTACTGGTGGCACTCGCTGCTGGTCACGGTGATCATCACGGTGTTCTCGGTGGCCATCACGCTGGTGCTCGGCATGCTGCTCGCCCAGGTGCTGCATCGTGTCCCGTTCGGCCGGGGCACGACGCGAACCGTATCGCTGATCCCCTACGGGATCGTGACGGTCGCCGCCGCCTACAGCTGGCAGTACGCGTGGACGCCGCAGCAGGGCTATCTGTCGTCGTTGTTCAACAACAGCGCGCCGCTGACCAACCAGGCCGAGGCGATCATCGTGATCATCATCGCGGAGATCTGGAAGACCACGCCGTTCATGGGACTGCTGCTCCTGGCCGGGCTGTCGCTGGTTCCCGAGGACCTGCTGAAGGCCGCGAGGGTGGACGGCGCCACCGCCTGGCAGCGGTTCACGCGGGTGACGCTGCCGCTGATGAAGCCGGCGATCCTGGTCGCGCTGCTGTTCCGGACGCTGGACTCGTTCCGGATCTTCGACAGCATCTTCATCTTGACCAGCGGCAACAACGGAACAGGGGCGGTCTCGAATCTCGGCTACGACAACCTGTTCAACGCGCTGAACCTCGGAATCGGGTCGACCATCGCGATCTTCATCTTCATCTGCGTGGCGATCATCGCCGTCATCTTCATCCTGGGCTTCGGCACCGCGGCCCCCGGCACCAATCTCGAAAAGAGGTGACTCGCTGATGGCCGTCATCACCGCCCGCCAGCGGGCCAGATGGACGACGGCGAACTTCGTCGTCCTCGCGCTCGCGCTCATTCCCGTGCTGTGGCTGCTCTCGCTTTCCTTCAAGACGCCCGCGGCGATCCTCGACCCGTCACTGTGGCCCGCCCAGTGGACATGGAGCAACTACAGCGGCATCCTGACCAGCTCGCAGTTCCTGCGGCCGCTGGTCAACTCGATCGGCATCGGGCTGATCTCCACGGCCATCGCCGTGGTGCTCGCCTCGATGGCCGCGTACGCCGTCGCGCGGCTGACGTTCCCCGGCAAGAGCGTGCTCATCGGGATGGCGCTGCTCATCGCCATGTTCCCGCTCATCGCCCTGGTCACCCCGATGTTCACCATCGAGCGCGCGCTCGGGCTGTTCAACACCTGGCCCGGGCTGATCATCCCGTACGTGGCGTTCGGCCTGCCGCTCGGCATCTACACCCTGTCGGCGTTCTTCCGGGAGATCCCGTGGGAGCTGGAGAAGGCCGCCAAGATGGACGGCGCCACGCCGTTCCAGGCCTTCATCAGGGTCATCGCGCCGCTCGCCGCCCCCGGGCATGGTCACCACGGCGATCCTGGTGTTCCTCGCCTGCTGGAACGACTTCCTGCTCGCGATCTCGTTCACGTCCACGATCAGCTCGCGCACCGCGCCGGCCGCGATGGAGTACTTCAGCGGCGGGAACGTCTTCACCGTTCCCACCGGCCCGATCTCGGCGGCCGCCGTGGTCATCACGATCCCCATCGTCATCTTCGTGCTGTTCTTCCAGCGCCGGATCGTCGCCGGGCTGACGTCCGGCGCGGTCAAGGGATAAGGAGCGTCAAAAGTGGCTGACATCGTCCTGGACCACATCACCAAGCGCTATCCCGACGGGTCGCTCGCGGTCGACGACTTCAACCTGGCCATCAAGGACGGGGAGTTCGTCATCCTGGTCGGCCCGTCCGGCTGCGGCAAGTCCACGACGCTCAACATGATCGCCGGCCTGGAGGACATCACCTCCGGGGAGCTGCGCATCGGCGGCAAGGTCGTGAACAACGCCTCGCCCAAGGACCGCGACATCGCGATGGTCTTCCAGAGCTACGCGCTCTACCCGCACATGACCGTCCGGGAGAACATGGGCTTCGCGCTGAAGCTCGCCAAGACCCCCAAGGACGTCATCAACGCCAAGGTCGAGGAGGCGGCGCGGATCCTTGACCTGACCCAGCACCTGGACCGCAAGCCGGCCAACCTCTCCGGCGGCCAGCGCCAGCGGGTGGCCATGGGCCGGGCCATCGTCCGCGACCCGAAGGCGTTCCTGATGGACGAGCCGCTGTCCAACCTGGACGCCAAGCTGCGCGTCCAGATGCGGACCCAGGTGTCGCGGATCCAGCGGCGGCTGGGCACCACCACGGTGTACGTCACCCACGACCAGACCGAGGCCATGACGCTCGGCGACCGGGTGGTGGTGATGCGCAGCGGCCTCCTGCAGCAGGTCGGCACCCCGCAGGAGCTCTACGACCAGCCACGCAACCTGTTCGTCGCGGGCTTCATCGGCTCGCCCGCGATGAACTTCCTGGCCGGCAGCCTGGAAGAGGGCAAGTTGCGGACCAGCCTGGGGGACTTCCCGCTCAGCGACAGGCTGCGCCGCGAACTGGCGGACGCCAAGGCGGAACGGCAGGTCATCGTGGGGATCCGGCCGGAGAACTTCGAAGACGCCGCGCTCGTCCCGTCCGGGGACAAGGATCGTGGCATCACCTTCCGCGCCAGCATCGACGTGTTTGAGTCCATGGGCTCGGACGTGTTCGTGTACTTCACCCAGGACCGTGAGGCCACCGCGAGCGCGGCGGAGCTGGAGGAGCTCGCCAGGGACTCGGGCCAGGCGGACACCGGCGCCGTCGGCGACGCCGTGGTGGCCCGGCTGTCGGCGGCCACCCGGCTGCGTGAGGGCAGCGACGCGGAGCTGTGGGCCGATGCCCGCGCGATCCACGTGTTCGACCCCGCCAGCGGCCGGAACCTGTCGCTCGGCGCGGCCGGCGACCCGGCCCCCCGGGACAGCCGGCGGCCCCGGCGGCCCGTAAGCGACACCGGGGGACGGCCGGGCAACCGCGGTTACCTGGCCGTCCCCCGCAGCCGGCCGCCAGGACCTCGTCGGGCTCGTCGGAGACGGCGAGCACGAAAACCCCGTCGTGGCAACCAGGGGTAGCGTCCACGCCGCGCATGTCAAAGGGGCGCCTTCTCGTCGGCGGCCCGCTCGTGTACAGGCAGCCCCCGCTGGCGCAGGGCTGCCTCCGCGCGGTAGACATCGGCCAGCGTGGCGCGCGCGCCGCCGGGCGGCGGGCTGACGCCGAGCCGCTGGCAGGCCGTGCTCAGGACGTCGAGGTAGGCGGCGCGAACGGCCTGGACCCGGTGATGCTTCGCGATCAGGCCCGCGCGCGTCTCGGTGTCCTCCAACTCGGCGCGCAGCCGCCGCAGGTCCGCCGCCAGGTCCGCCAGCGACGGGGAAGGCGGCACCGTGCGGCGGCGCTCCTCCAGCCACCACGCGGCGCGCCATCCGGCCACAAGCGCATACCCGGCAGCGGGCATGCCAATGATCACGATGACCAGGTAACCGACCCAGCTCACTGCTCTAGTGTGTGCGCCCCTGCCTGGCTTAGGCAAGACGGGGGCGGCAGTCCCTGGTCAGGCCGCGTCGCCTCCCGGCGTCGCGTCGCCGTCCCCGTCCCGGCTGGCCGCGCTCGTGTGCTCTTCCCGGGCTTCCCGCTCGTCGGCACTGCTCAGCTCGGCGGGGTCCGCGGTGCGCTGCCGCGGGATCTGGCCGCGCTGGTGCTTGCCCTGGTAGCCATGGCGAAAAAGCGGAAGTTTCATGCCGGCTCGATACCCCGCCAGATGCTGACGTAACCGATTGATTACGTACAGCATTAGCTCTCCAGGTGCCACCGGACGATGCAGAAGCCGTGCCTGATCGCCAGCGCGAGCGGCTCGGCGGCGAAGTGCCCGTCCGCGTCGCGGGGGATCGGCACGAACCGCGCGGCCCGCGGGTTGCCTCGCGCGATCGCCCCGAAGGCCGGTCGACCCCGGCCGGGTCGGTGATCAGCTCGGGCCGGGCGGTCACGTCCCTGCCGCGCAGCCGCAAGCGCACCGGCGTGCCGTCCCCGAGGCTGAGCGTCCACTTGCCGCCGCCCGGGGTCAGCAGCGCCACGCCGTCGCGGGCGTAGCTGAGCGGCTGCCTGTAGGCCTTCCCGGTCCGCCGCCCCGTGTAGCGCAGGAGCATCAGGTTGCGGCTCAGCGGGGTGGGGAACGGCAGGCCGAGGATCACTCGCATGGGGACGTTGACCGCCCGCATGATGCGCGCCTGCCTGGCCGGCCGTCCGTTTCCGCCAGGGCTGCCCGGAGTTGCCTTCACGTCGCTCATGGAAAGAACATTAGATAGCTAAGTGTTAGATGTCAAACTGTTAGCCATGGAACGGTGTGTTAGGCTCGCGCGCATGGCACGGCCAGGACCACCCGAGGGGTTCGACGTTCCGGTGGGCCTGCGCCTGACCCAGGTCGCGCGGGTGGTGGAGCGGGCGTTCGACGAGGCGCTCACGGCCGCGGGCGGCAGCCTGCCGGTCTGGCTGATCCTGCTCAACCTGAAGGTCCGCAGGCCCGCCACCCAGCGTGAGCTCGCCGAGGCGGTCGGCGTCCGTGAAGCGACCCTGACGCATCACCTCGCGGCGCTGGAGGCGCGCGGCCTCATCGCCAGGACGCGGGAGGCGGCCAACAAGCGAGTCCAGGTGGTGGCCCTGACCGCCGACGGCGAGGCCGCGTTCCTGCGGCTGCGGGACGCGGCGATCGCCTTCGACGCCCGCCTGCGCGCGGGGATTGCCCGACTCGGACCTGCGCCAGCTCGGCGCCGTGCTCGGCAAGCTCGCCGCCAACGTGCGGGCCGGGACTCCTGGGGCCTTACCCGCCGCGGAACGCCGGCGCGCGCGGTGCCGGAGCGGGCGGCCGCGAGGCGAGCAGCGGAAGGTCACGGTGGGGGATCACGGTGGACAAGACGATCGCGCTGATGGACCTGGCGACCGACGGGGAGGAGTCGATTCGCAGCAGCGTCTGCTGCAGGTCCGCGTGGCTTGTCGCCGCGACCGTCGCGACCACGTCCGCCGACCCGGTGATCGCGTACGCCTCCAGGACGCCGGGGATGCCTTCCAGGTCGGCGGCAACCCGGTCCAGCGCCCCCTGGGTGATCTCCAGCGTGACGAGCGCCCGCACGGGGAAGCCCGCGGCCGCGAGGTCCACGTTCGGCCCGTAGCCGGTGATCACCCCGCTCTTCTCCATCCGGTCCAGCCGTGCCTGGACGGTCGCGCGGGCGACCCCGGTGAGCCGGGACAGGCTGAGCGCGCCGGCCCGCGGATGCTCGCGCAGCGTCCGCAGCAGCGCCAGGTCAAGGGAGTCCAGTTCCGCCACGCGACTCCGCCGTAACTAGTCGATTTGTATAGCTCTATACCCGATGAACTCATCATAGTGTCATGAATGACTAGCGGATAAGCGGGATGTTGCATGGCGAAGAGCGAGCTCCGTTCTGATAGGGGAATGACAGCAACCATGACAGCAGCCGGTACGCAGGTCAGCCCGGACGTCCTGGTCGGGGCCGTGGAGCATGACGTGAGCCAGGATCCCTTCCCGGTCGCCGGGTGGGACGCGGTGGTATGGGTGGCGGGTAACGCGACCCAGTCCGCGATGTGGTTCCAGATGGCCTTCGGGATGACGCTGGAGGCCTACTCCGGGCCGGTGACGGGCAACCGCGACTACCACGCGTACGTGCTGCGGTCGGGCGAGGCCCGGTTCGTCATCAAGGGCGCCGTCTCGCCCGCGAAGCCCGCTGGCCGACCATCACCGGCGGCACGGTGACGGCGTCATCGACGTCGCCCTGGCGGTGCTGGACGTGGACAAGTGCGTGGAGCACGCCCAGGCCGCCGGGGCGCGGATCGTGGTCCCCGCGCACGACGAGTCGGACGCTGACGGGACGGTGCGGCTCGCGGCGATCGCGGCCTACGGCGACACCGTGCACACGCTCGTCGACCGGTCCCGGTACCGGGGCGCTTACCTGCCGGGATACGTGCGGCGCGAGTCGAGTGCCGCGGCGGGAGGCGCGCCGGTCTTCGTGGCGGTCGACCACGTGGTGGGCAACGTCGAGCTCGGCGCGATGGACCAGTGGGTCGACTTCTACCACCGGGTCATGGGCTTCACGAACATGGCCGAGTTCATCGGCGACGACATCGCGACCAAGTACTCAGCGCTGATGAGCAAGGTCGTCGCCAGCGGCGACCACCGGGTCAAGTTCCCGCTCAACGAGCCGGCCGTCGGGCAGCGCAGGTCACAGATCGACGAGTACCTGGAGTACTACCAGGGGCCCGGGGTCCAGCACCTTGCCCTCGCCACCCCGGACATCTTCGCGGCGGTGGACGCGCTGCGGGAGCGCGGCGTGGAGTTCCTCCAGACGCCAGCCTCGTACTACACCGACCCGGCGCTGCGCGCCCGGATCGGGGCCGTGCGGGCGCCGGTCGCCGAGCTGCAGTCGCGCGGCATCCTGGTGGACCGCGACGAGGACGGCTACCTGCTGCAGATCTTCACCAAGCCAGTCGGCGACCGGCCCACCGTGTTCTTCGAGCTGATCGAGCGGCACGGCTCGCTCGGCTTCGGGAAGGGCAACTTCAAGGCGCTGTTCGAGGCGATCGAGCGGGAGCAAGACAGCCGCGGCAACCTGTGACATGACCCGGCACGTGATCAGGGGAACGGCCGCGTGACGCGATCGACCGGCGTCCTGGCCCGGATTACGCCGGCGGGACCCGGTCGCGTAGCCAGTTGGTGAGCTGAATGCGCGACGATATGCGGAGCTTGGTGAAGATGTGGTCGACGTGCGCGTCGACGGTGCGCTTTGACACCGTGACGCGCTCGGCGATCTCCCGGTTGGACAGCCCGCTGGCGACGAGGGCGGCGATCTGAACCTCACGGCCGGTGAGCGGCCCGACGGGCGCCGCGGGCGGTGCCTCGCCGGACCAGGGACTGGTGCGGGCCCCGGCGTCGGGATCGTTGCCCAGCTGGGACGCGAGCATGATGACCTCATCGAGCGGCATGGCCCTGCCTGCCTTCCGCAGCGCCGCGTACGTGGTCTCGCCGAGGCTGTCGAGCGCCCTGCGCACGGTCGCGCGGTGCAGGTCCTCAAGGAACGCGAGGCCGGCGTACCGGATGCCGGCCGGCTCCCAGAGCGGGGTCGCGGCGCCGAGCAGCAGCGCCGCCCGGTCATGCCGTCCCCGATCGCCGGCCAGGAAGCCGAGGACGGCGATGCCGGTGGCGATGCCGGTGACATCGCCGAGCTCGCGCTTCATCGCCAGCGCCCGCACGGCCGTGTCCGATTGCCGCGTCGAGGTCGCCGGCACGCTGCAGGGCGAGGGCCATGGTCGCGAGCAGGGAGCTGGTCGCCCACAACTCGGCCGACGGCAGCCGCTCCAGCGCGCGGCCGCAGATCTGCGCGCACTCCTGGGGCGCGGTGGCCAGCAGCGCCGTGCCGGCCTGGATGTCCAGCTGGGCGAGCCCGAGGACGTCGCCGGCTTCCTCCAGGGCGGGGGCCGTGCGGCTCGCCACCCGCGCGGCCAGCGCCAGCTCGCCGCTCCAGCACAGCGCCCGGTGCAGCGCGATGCTGCCGCGCAGGCCGGCCACGGTGTCGCCGGCCTGCGCGGCAAGCGCGATGCTGGCCTCCGCGTCGGTGACGCGCCGCCGTGAGGTCGCCCGCCTCCGCGGCCACGAGCGCCCGGACGGCCAGCACCCGCGCGTGCTCACGCGACGCCCGCGAGTACCGGTCCGCCGCCTGGTTCAGCCAGTGCCTGCCCGCGCGGAGATGGCCGGCGATGACCCAGTACAAGGGCAGTGCCGTCGCCAGCCTGGCCGCCTGGCCAGCCTCGTCGGCCTCGTCGCCCGCGAGGGCGAGCTGGCAGGCGGCCGCGAGGTTGGCGTGCTCGCGGCGCAGCGCGCGGTACTGGCCGAGCTGGTCATCGACGACGTGGCGGGCGAAGTGCTCGGCGGCGGCCGTCCAGTGCGCCACGTACCGGCCCCGGACGGTCCCGGCGTCGGGTGCCCGGGCGAGCAGTTCGCCGCCGGCCTCGCGTGCCGCGTGCGGCAGCCGGTACCGGGTGACGGCCGGCTGCCGCGCCGCCGTCGGCGCCGTCGCGCTCGCGGAACAGCACGGACTTATCGACAAGGCCGATCACCGCCTCGGTGACCTGTCCCGGTCGCAAGCCGCCGCCGCACACGGCCTCGGCCGCCGCGAGGTCGAAGCTCCCGGCGAACACCGACAGGCGCGTCCACACGGTGCGCTCGACGGGACCGCACAGGGACCGGCTCCACTCGATCGACTGCTGGACCGTCTGGTGGCGGGCCACACCCGCGCGCCGGGTCCCGGTGAGCATACCGGCCCGGGGCATCCGGCGGTGAGCTCTTCAAGCGGGAGGGCACGCATGCGGAGCGCGGCCAGCTCGATGGCCAGCGGGATGCCGTCCAGCCGATGGCACAGCGCGATCACGGCCGCGCGGTTACGGCCGGTCACGGTGAATCCGGGGACGACGCTCGCGGCTTGCTGCGCCAGCAGTTCCACCGCGCTGCCGGAGTCCGCGCCCACGGTGACGCCCGGGACGGGAAGCGGCGGCACGGAGATGACGTACTCGCCAGGCACGTCGAGTGGCTGCCTGCTGGTGGCCAGGATGGTCACGCCAGCGGCGTGCCGCAAGACTAGCTCGGCCAGCCGCGCGCACGGCTCGATCATGTGCTCACAGGTATCCCAGATGAGCAGCAGCCGGCGACCGCGCAGGTCGCCGAGGATCATGGGCAGCCGGGCATCCGGCTCGGCGTCGTCCCGCGCAGCGGCGCTGGGCGCCTTCCGGCCGCAGAGCCGCCGCCAGGGCGGGCGGCAGCAGCGCGGGATCCCGGACCGTGGCCAGGTCGAGGAGGATCACGCCGTCGGGATAGCGAAAGGCCGACCTGTCCGCGGCGCGCAACGCCAGCCGGGTCTTGCCCACTCCGCCGTAGCCGGTCACCGTGACGATCCTGGCGTGCGCCAGCACCGACGTGAGCTGGGCGAGCTCCGCTTCCCGGCCGACGAAGCCGGTTACCTCCGCGGGCAGCTGGTCGCAGCGGCGCTGCGGCTGGACGGGAGCCATGGGATCCTCACGTCATCGGGGCCGGGGTCGACGGCGCCTGCGACGCTGGAGGCGCGGGGCAGCGGTGACTGGCCCGCGTGGCTGTCGGCTTGCCGGTCGCGCAGCCAGACGGTGAGCTGCACCCGGGAGGAGATCCCGAGCTTGCCGAAGATGTGCTCCACGTGGGCATCGACCGTGCGCTTGGAGATGAACAGCCTGGCGGCGATCTCCCGGTTGGACAGCCCGGTCGCCACGTGAGCGGCGATCTCGCGCTCCCGGGCGGTCAGCCCGCCGCCGGGGCCGACGGGCTCGGCGGCTACCACGCCCGCGCCGCCGTCGGTACCCCGTACCAGTTCATCAGCGTCCGCTAGGGCGTGCCCGATGATCGCCGCGAGCGGACGGCGCGTACCCGACGCCGCGAGCGACGCGTAGCGCTTGTCGCCCAGTGACACGCGCGCCACCCGCACCGCGGCCTGGTGGTAGCCCTCGAGGATCGCGGTATTGCCGAGCCTGCTGCCAGCCTGCGCCCACAGCGGGTCGGTGGCACCGAGCAGCCAGGCGGCCCGCACGTGCCGTCCATCGCGCGCGGCGAGCCAGCCGAGGGCTTCCAGCGCGTACGCGACGCCGGCGAGGTCACCGAGCTTCCTGCTTGGCGCGCAGGGCGTTGCGCACTTCAGCCGCGCATTCGGCGCCCTTCCCGGGCTGCTGGAAAAGGGCGAAGCCGGCCACGAGGTGCAGGTAACTGTGGATCCACACCTCGGTGCTCTGCTCGCCGAGCATCGCCAGCCCCGCCGCGCACTGCTCGACGGCCCGCTCGGCGTCGCCGGACGAGCTGGGACAGGTGCGCTAGCTGCGCCTGGAGGATGATGAGCGCCGCGCGCTGCCCGAGCTGCCTCCATCCGCCGCGCCGCCTCCGCTCCCGCTGCCTCGGCCTCCTCGTGCCGCCCGGCGAACGCGAGCGCCAGGTTCAGGTGCAGGTAGCCGCGCGCGATTATCAGGTCGTTCCCGCGCTCCGTGGCGATCTGGATGCCCTCGCGGATGTCCGCGATCGCGGCCGGGATGTCGCCCTGGTGGGTAGCGATCATGCCGCGGACGACAGGGCCAGGGCCCGCCGCAGCGACGGGGCGCCGAACCGGTCGAGGACCTTGCCCAGCCAGTGCGCGCCCTCCGCCAGCATCCCGGACATGGTCCAGTAGGCGTGCAGGGCGATGACGAGGTCAGCGCCCTCGCGCTCGCTCCTGCCCGGGCCGTTCGCGTGAACGCGTGGCGAGCGCCACGCGGATGCTGGCGTGCTCGCAGCGCAGCTCCGCGATCATCGCCATCTGGTTGTCATCCAGGAAGTGCTCGTCAAAGCGCCGCGCCAGCCGCATGTACCGCGCGATCAGCCGGCCGCGGACCGCCGCCTCGCTCTCGCCGGCGGCTAGCCGCTCCGC
Organism: uncultured Actinomycetota bacterium; assembly: GCA_963735415.1. GTDB lineage: Bacteria > Actinomycetota > Actinomycetes > Streptosporangiales > Streptosporangiaceae > Trebonia. Next base: position 150,855 of record CAVTLB010000019.1, read on the forward strand.
GCCGAATTCCCGCAGCGTGCCGAGCAGGCGGTAGCGGGTGCCTTCGCCCCACCCGCAGCAGGACGGACTTGTCGACCAGGCCGACGAGCGTCGCGATGGTGTCCTCGCGCGGCGCGCCGGGATCGGCGCACACCTCGTGGACCGCGTCTGGCGTCGAAGGTGCCCGCGAAGACCGACATGCGTGCCCACATCTCCTGCTCGGCGGGAGAGCACAGCTCATAGCGCCCACTCAATCGCGGAGCGCAGCGTCTGATGCCGCGGGATCGCGCCCCGGCGGCCGCTGTTCAGTATCTGGAAGCGGTTCTGTAGCCGCTTGGTCAGCTCGGGAAGCGGCAGCGCGCGCAGCCGGACGGCCGCGAGCTCGATCGCCAGCGGGATGCCGTCCAGTCGCTGGCACAAGCCGGATCACGTCGCCGCGGTTGGCGGCGGTCACCCGGAAACCGGGCAGCGCCGCCGCGGCGCGCTCGGCGAACAGCTCGACCGCGTCCGCGCCTCCCGCCCCGCCTCCGGTCCGCCGCCGGCGCCGCCGGGACTGGCAGGGGCGGGACCAGGCAGGTGTGCTCGCCGAGGATGTCCAGCGGCTGGCTGCTCGTCGCGAGCAGCGTCACCCCCGGCGCTTCCCGCAGCACCGCCTCGGCGAACGCCGCGCACGCGTCGATGAGGTGCTCGCACGTGTCCAGGATCAGCAGCATCCGCTGGTCGCGCAGGTAGCCGAGGACCGCCTCATCCGGCGGGCGGGTGATCGGGCTCCGGCAGCCCAAGGCAGCCCGCCACGGCGGCAGCCGAGCTGCGCCGGGTCCCGCAGGCCGGACAGTTCAACGAGGCAGACACCGTCGCGGTAGTTGCCAGCGGCCTCGGCGGCCGCGCGGAGCGCGACGCGGGTCTTGCCGACGCCTACCGGGCCGGTGACGGTGACGAGGCGAGCCGCTGGCCGAGCAAGGCGGCGATCCGCGCGAGCTCCGCTCTCCGGCCGATGAAGCCCGTGACCTCGGCAGGCAACTGGCTTCGCTGTCGCTGTGCACTGAGGTAATGCGGTGGTGCACCGGGAGCCATGATTACCTCGTGTGGCTTGGGGATTCCGTAACGATATCACGAATCTCGCCGCGAGGCAGTGGATCGGTGAGCCGCCCGCCAGGAAAGCCAGGAGATCAGCTCCGTGCGGGAGTTTCGTCAGCAGGTCGTCCGACGTCTCCATGCCAGCCCGCCAGACCGACCGCGACACGATCTTGGTCAGGTCCGCCCGGTGCCGGTAGCGGGCGGCGATGTCGGTGCACTCCTCTAGCAGCCCCGCCGACAGCGTGGTGGGCTCCAGGCCGAGGGCGAGGAACTGGTCGTTGCGGACGATGAGCTCGTTCTCCTCGGCCTCCCGGCGCGGGTTCGGCAGGTAGGCGACCTCGGCGCCCGTCGTGTCGGAGACGAGCTTGGCCAGGTCGACCACGCGGTGCGTCTCGGTCATCTGGTTGAGGACCTGGGGCCTGTCGCCGGCCGTCGGCGGGTGCTCGATGGCGATCTCGACGCACCGCACGGTGTCCTTGATGTGGATGAAGGCGCGGGTCTGGCCGCCCGTCCCGTGCACGGTCAGCGGGTGGCCAATCGCCGCCTGCATGAGGAACCTGTTCAGCACGGTCCCGTAGTCCCCGTCATAGTCGAAGCGGTTGATGAGCCGCTCGTCCCGCGCCGTCTGCTCGGTCTGCGTCCCCCAGACGATCCCCTGGTGCAAGTCAGTGATCCGCAGCCCGTCATTCTTGGCGTAGAACGCGAACAGCAGCTGGTCGAGGGTCTTCGTCATGTGGTACACGGAGCCGGGGTTGGCGGGATGCAGGATCTCGCGCTCCAGGTCACCTTCCGGCGTGGGTACCTTGACCGTCAGGTAGCCCTCAGGGATGGGCGCCGACCCGGACCACCCGTACCCGTAGACCCCCATGGTGCCAAGGTGCGCGATCGCGGCGTCGATCCCCGTCTCGACGAGGGCGGCCAGCAGGTTGTGCGTGGCGCGCACGTTGTTGTCCACCGTGTACCGCTTGGTCGCGGCCGTTCGCATGGAGTAGGGCGCGGCGCGCTGCTCCGCGAAGTGGACGATCGCTTCCGGGCGCAGCTCACGCAAGACCGCGGTGAGCCGGTCGTACTCGGTGGCCAGGTCAAGGCCGACGAAGCCGATCTCGCGGCCGCTGACCTCGCGCCAGGCCCGCAGGCGCTCGCCGATCGGGCGGATCGGGGTGAGGGACCGGACTTCGAGCTCTACGTCAATCTTCCGCCTGCTGAGGTTGTCCAGGATGGTGACATCGTGTCCGCGGTCGGACAGGTAGAGCGACGTCGGCCATCCGCAGAAGCCGTCGCCGCCGAGCACCAGGACGCGCATTTCTACTCCTGTCTCAGTAGCTGGGAAAACTGAGTTGCGACTCTACCTCGGTGAGATCCCCCCTGCCATCGCATCGCTACGCTTGGTTATCTGCTGGATACCTGAAGTAAGCTCCATGCCGAGGGAAGGCAGCGCCATGCCCACCATGGGCTAGATGGCTGAGAATGGCCTGTAACGAGGCCCTCATATTCCCTGTCGTGCCCGTGGCGTGAGCACTTCGCCGACCGCCTCGACGAGCAGCGTCATCTCGTAGGAGACAAGGTCCGTGTCGCACTGGGGTGACGGCCAGGATCGCCAGGCTGGACCCGTCGCTGATCGCCTTGATGAGCATCAGGCCCGCCTCCATCTCGACGAGGGCCTGGATGGCCTCGCCGCCCTCGAAGACCCGTGCGGCCCCTTGCATCAGGCTGGTCAGCCCGGCGGTGATGGCGGACAACTGCTCGGCGTGCTGGGCGGGGATGCCATCGGAAAGCGCGAGCGGCACGCCGTCCGCGGATATCACGACCGCGTGCGCGACGTCAGCGACTCGCGCGGTGAAGTCAGTGACGAGCCAGTCGAGATCCTGGCGGCCGAAGTCGCTCAACGTTCAGCTCCCTCTCCTGCACGGGGTATCTGTCCCTCGGCCCGGCGGGCCCCGCGCTGGAATCCCGCCAGGCGGCTGCGCGCCGCTTCCGGCGATCGCTGTGGCAGTGGCGACGTCCGTGGCGCGGTGGCCGAGGGTACAGTAAGTGATGATCCAGTTTCATATGGTGAGGCAAGCGGGGCGGTCATTGCTTCCGCGCCCCGCGAGTCCCAGGAATCCGGCTGGCGGTCGGACGAGGCCCGGCTGGCCTGCGGGACGCGGCTGGGCAGCCCCGCGCTCGTCATCCCGCCGTTGCCCTGGCCGGGGTGCCGCCCAGCCGGGCGCGACCGGGCCGGGCTGTTCCCGCCACGTGCCCTGCCGCGCGACCTGGCCGGGCGCGCTGGCCGGGCGCGCCGCGAGGCCGGAACCAGTTCGAGGTCGGCTGCACTGTATTGGGGTGCACTGTCTCCTGCCCTGTCGTCGGTCCCTGGGGTCCCGCGGCCCGGGCCGCTTGCGCCCGTGTCGGCAGCGGCCGCTGGCCTGGTGCCCACGCTGAGGGTTGGTCCTGCGGTGATAGCGCCTGCCCGGAAGCACCGGAAGCATGCGCGGGACCGGGGAAGCCGTCGCTCGACCCGGCTAGTCATCGACCCGCTCCTCCCCTCCGGCCTGCCGGGGGTCGAGAGGCCTCCCGCCCAGCCGTCGCAGTCGCTCAGCGTACCCGACCGCGGGTATCGCCACCGGAGCGGGCAGCCAGACCATCGCCGACAGGCCGCGCGGGGACGACGGGCGCAGCCGCACGCGGATCCCGTGCCGCTCGGCGAGGTGCGCGACCGCGAACAGGCCCATGTGCCGCGACACCGTCACGTCGACGACGGGCGGGTGCTCCAGCCGCCAGTTGCAGCTCCTCCAGCCGGGCCTCGGAGATGCCGACGCCGCTGTCGGTGACCTCGATGAGCACTCCGCCGGTGGCCAGTTCCTGCGCGGTGACGTACACCTCGGTGCTGCGCGGTGAGTACAGGGTGGCGTTCTCGACGATCTCGGCGAGCAGGTGGATCACGTCGGTGGACGCCTGCCCGGAGACCTCGATCCCGGGCTGGATGTTGAGCACGACCCGGTCGTACTGCTCGATCTCCGAGGTCGCGGCCCGGGCCACGTCGGCGAGCAGCACCGGGTCCATCCGCTTGCGGGCCCCCTCGTAGCCCGCGAGCACGAGCAGGTTCTCCGAGTTGCGCCGCATCCGGGTGATCAGGTGGTCCATGGAGAAGAGGCTGGCCAGCCGCTCGGGGTCGTCCTCGTTCAACTCCAGCGAGTCGATCATCCGCGATAGCCGCTCGACCAGCGACTGGCTGCGCCGGGACAGGCTGACGAACATCGCGTTCAGGCTGCCGCGCAGCATCGCCTCGTTGCCCGCCAGGCGCACCGCCTCCTGGTGCACAAGGTCGAACGCGCGGGCCACCTGGCCGATCTCGTCCGCCGACGAGCACGTTGATCGGCTCGACCGCCAGGGTCGTCACCGGCTCCGTCGCCTCGGCGATCTCCCGGACCCGGTCGGGCAGGCTGACCGACGCGACCTCAAGCGCTCCGGCCCGCAGCCGCCGCAGTGGCCGCACCACCGACCGGGCCACGAGCAGCGCCGCGAGCAGTACCAGCAGGAAGAAGCCCCCGGTCAGGATCGAGGTCTCCCATGCCGCACGCGACGCGTTGCGCTGGAGCAGTTCGCTGCGGTTCACGATGGACTGCGCGACCTGCGCCTCCAGCTCGCCCGTACTCGGTGGCCGCGTGCGATGAGGTCGTGTTCCAGTAGGCGGCGGCCGTCGCGGGGGAGGTGGTGAAACCGAGCGGGGTAATGTCGTACGAGTGCTGCTGGACGATGTAGTTCTCGATGCCCAGCATCTTGGCGCTCGGCTGCTGGAACGCCGTCGTCAGGAGCTCCTGGTTCTCGGCGGGCGTGGCGGCCGCCTCGAACGTGCCAAGGTACCCGGCCTGCTGTGCCTCGGAGGTGAGGAGGGTCTGCTCGATCTGCTGCTGTGCCAGGTTGGCGGGGGACCCGGCGTGGCGGCGTCCGGAGTAGGGGCCGGGCTTCTTCGCGTAGCTGGTCAGCGCCGCCCACACGATCGCCCGCTGCTGTGAGATCTGGTCGGCCGCGCGCGACAGCGCCCCCAGCTGCTGCACGTCCTGCAGCAGCACGGAGTCGCCGCTGTTCAGGGCGATCGCGTCATCGAGCTGGAAGATGCTGCCGACCGCGAGCGAGTAGAAGACGACGGGGCCCAGCTGTCCGCCGGCGGGTGGCAGCGTCCCGGCCGACCACGCCTCGGAGCGCAGCCCGGGCAGGATGTTGATCACGTCGCCCTGCACGTTGGCGAGCGGCGCCAGCACGCTCGCCGGATACGAGGAGTCAATGCCCGTGGCCGCCTGGTTGAAGGCGTCGGCGGCGCGCCCCGTGCGGCCCTTCGTGCCGACGTTGGAGCCATTGCTTGTCGGCGGCCCGTACCAGGCGGCCAGGTCCTTGGACAAGGTCTGGCTCGAGCCGTCATGAACAGCGAGGTCCATGGCGGTCTGGGCACGCTCTTCCTCCAGCGTCGTCGCCAGGGCGACGCCCTTCTGCCCGAGTAGCGCCAGCTTCGTCACGCGCGCGTAGTGGTTCGCCTGGCTCACGGCCGCGGAGACCTGCAGGCCGCCGAAGATCAGGCCCATCACGGTCGCCAGTACGATGACGGCGAACAGTCGGTAGGCAACCGGCCAGTTCCGCAGCGTCAGCCAACCTGGGCGGCGGCAGTGGCACGGATGTCAGGCGGCGCCGCGTGCGCGCCGCGAAGAACCTGCCGCTGCCGAATGCCAGCGACGGCTCGGCCTGCTATTGCTTTTAATCGCCGGCAGCCTGGCCGCTGCCGGTCGTCCCTGGTGCCCCATCGCCTAGTCCCGCTGGTGGTCCGTAGCACTACGACTTATTTCGTCACTGTAGACCGGCGACATGCCCGGCATCCGGCAGATCGCAATATATCAATCGATAAGAGATGATCAATATAGCCAGCAGGGTGCTCTAGGCACCGCGCGGCTCACCGTCGGCTACCCGCCGGATGCCGTGGGCGTCCGGCGATATTCACGTGAGTTTCCCGGCGTCACCGGCTAGGGTCCGCATACGTGGCGGTAAGCGCGCGCGGCCGGCCGGCCGGGACCAGCGGGGAACGTCTGAGCGGGTGGCAGGCCTGGCGGCTGCTGTGGGCGTCGAGTCGCCTGGTGTCGGCGGGAGTCGCCTGCGCCGGGTCGCTGGCCAGCGCGGTCATCTCGCCGCTTGTCGTCGCCGCGGTGGGGCTCGTCGTCGGGGGCATCTCCCGCGGCCGTGGCCCGACGGCTTCGCGCTCGGCGCGCCGGGCGCCGCCTTGTCGTGTTACTTGCAGGCCAGTTGCACATGGTCGTCCATCGTCATCGGGCCTAAATGATTGACACTTTGGGGGCGGGCGCCCCCGAAGCCTGAATCAGTTAGGCCCGTTGACCGCTGCCGGCTAACGATGACCAGCAGCGACAGAGGCCACGTAAATGCGGCAAATCGGGCATAACGATCCGCTTCCGCAACACGCCGGGAACTCGCCTTGATTCGGAACGCTTACAGAGCCTGGTCGATCGCGTGATCCACCCTGTTCCCAGCCTCCAGCAGGCCGTTCGCGCAGGGCGGCGTCAGCGGTTGCTGACGCGCCACACCAGGCGCAGGCCCGACCAGTCGTCGTCGATCGCGGCCACCTTCACGTCGACCAGGCCTAGCTCCAGCGCGTGGGAGCGGACGACGGTGTCGGTGATGTCGCTGGCGTGCCCGGCGGCCCGGCGAGGCCAGGCCGCCCAGATCGCGCCGCCCGGGTAGATCCGTCGCGCCAGCGCCGGGAGCCGGCCGGGGATCTCGGCGGCCGACAGAAAGAACGCGACGACCACGTCCGCCGCCCCGTCCGCCTCGTCCGCGGCCAGCAGGCCGGCGGGTGGTCCGGACAATGACCAGCCGGGGGGCGGATCGTCGAGCGCGACCCGAAGCCCCGGCTTCAGTCCCAGCTTGCGAGCCTGCGGAGCTCCCGAGTGCACGGCGGCCAAGTCAGGGGACCGGGACGTCGCGGGTGTCCGGCCGCTAGTTCCCGCATCTCACGCGTCAGGTCGACGTCCCTGACCGGATGGACGAGGGCGACGTGATTGCCGACCGGGCACCATTGCACCCGCCACGGGCCGAGCCGCAGGGCCTTGACCGACACGGCCGGGATCCAGATGGTGCTGAACACGTGCCCCGCGTGGCACTTCACCACCACGTCCCGTCCGAACCGGTAGCCCAATCGCCGCGCCGCGAGCGTGCCGGCCGCGTACGAGACGGCGACCGCCCCGGCCGTAATCAGCCCCCGCTTGCGCTTGCTCATGCTTTTCCAAGACTTCATGCAGCTGAGGCTACGCCGCCTGGCCGCCGGGAAGGGCCTGCTACCGAAGGGTCCACAGGTACATCCGGCCCGCCGCCTCGCCCGCCTTCGTCAGGTCAGACGTCGCCAGCTCCTTGCCGTTGGGGCTGATGGCGAGCACCTCCTCATCGGTGATGCCGCTGGGGTACGCGATGGTGAACACGTGCTTGCCGGTGGCGACGTCCCAGATGTTGGCGTGGACGTTCTTGTTGTCGCCGTTGACGAAGACCCGCCCGTCCGTGGTGAACGCGCCGCCCCAGTCCCCGTTGGGCCAAAGCTTGTTACGCGGCGTGACGTTGCCCTGGGTGGCCACGCTCCACAGCGTGACCGGGCCGTTGAAGTCCCCGTTGGGGAAAACCTCGATGGTCGTGCCGCTCGGGCTGAGCTGCGGCGGGACGGGGGTGACGTCCTTGACGGTGCTCTTGTCGTTGTAGTGGAAGGTGCCGAGCATGCTTCTCGGTCGCCGTGTTCCATACGTAGGTGACGCCGTTCTTGTGGCTGACGGCGACCTCGTTCCCCTTGTTGTCGAGCGAGATGCCCGTGATGGCGGACGTGTCGGCGCTCTCGGGGAGCTCGGCGATCTTGGCACCGGTCTCCAGGTTGTACAGGTCGGTGCCGGTGCGCGCCGGGTCCTCGATCGCCAGCGTGCTGCCGTCACCGCTGAGGGCGGTGGTGTTCAGCGCGTTGATGAACTGGCTCTCCGGCGAGGTCACCGACAGCACCGTGGTGCGCTGGTTGGTCGCGATGTCCCAGCGCAGGATGTCCAGCGGCGTGTTGCTGGTGTTGTTGAGGTTGGAGGGCGAGTTGATGGCCGTCAGGGTGGTGCCGTCCGCGCTGATCACGGGAGGGTTCACGCCGGTGCTGTACTGCGGGAGGGTAAGCACCCCGACCTGCTGGTGGGTGACCGTGTTCCAGACGAAGTACTTCTCGGTGACCGAGCTGTCGTTGAAGCTGTCGGTCGCCAGCAGCGTGCCGTCCGGGCTGAAGGTCGCGTAGTCGATGGTGTAGCCCTTCTGCCGCGAACGGGGCGGAAAGCGCGACGCTGTGGTAGGACAGCGCGACTGGCGGCGGGGGCTTCGGCTTGGCGACGGGACGGCCCGGGCAGCGTCAGCGCGACCCTACGCCCGCACCGACCACGACCACCGCCGCCACGACACCGATGATCACGCCCGTCCTTCGCTTGCCTCGCCGGGGCCGCCACCGGAGCCGTCCGGGATGCTGGTGCCCGGCGGCGGCGGGGTCGTCCCGATCGACGGCTGGGGGGCCGGGGTTGCCGCGCCGGCGTATCCCCAGGGGACCGCGGCTGCCGCCGGGTACCGGGCAGCGCGGGGCGGGCGGGCGGCGTGTACTGGGCAGGCGGGGTGTACTGGGGAGGCGGATAAGCGGACGGTGCGTACCCGGGCGGGGAGTAGGAAGGCGGCGGGTAACTGCCGGGCTGTGCGTACGCGGGCGACGGGTAGCCAGGCGGGGTGTAGGCGGGCGGGGGAGGCGGGCGGGGGGTGGGGGCGGGGGCGAAGGCGGGGAGGGCGCGGGCGAGGGGAAAGGCGCGGAAGGCGGAGGCGGGCGGGGGAGGGAAAGGCGGAGTAAGGCACGGGAAGGGCGGCGGAGCGTAACCCGGCGGCGGGGCGGTCGCCGTCGGTGCCGCGACCGCCTGGCCCGGCACCAGCAGGGCCGTGCGCAACGCGCTCGCGAACTCGCCGCAGGACGCGAACCTGCTCGTCGGCTCCTTGGCCAGTGCCCGGGACATCACCGCGTCGGCAGCGGCGGGCAGGCCGGAATGCCGGCTGGTCAGCGCCGGGATGGGGTCGTTCAGGTGGGCGAAGAGGGTGGCGATGGTCTCCTCGCGGTGATACGGCACGCCGCCGGTGAGCAGGCTGAAGGCGACGCACGCGAGGGCGTACTGGTCGGCGCGCCCGTCGAGCGGCCGGCCGGTGATCTGCTCGGGCGCGCAGAAGTCCGGAGTGCCGAGGAACATCCCGGTCACGGTCAGCCCGGTAGTCCCGGAGGTGGCCTTCGTGAGCCCGAAGTCCGACAGGTAGGCGTGCTCGGGGCGGCCAGGCAGGGTCTCGATGAGGACATTGCCCGGCTTGACGTCCCGGTGCACCAGGCCGATCTGGTGCGCGGCGTCCAGCGCCGCGGCGACCTGCACGATGAGGTCCGCCGCCCGGCCTGGCTCTAGCGGCCCGCTGTTGCGGCGCAGCAGCGACGAGAGGTCGCCGCCGGCCACGAACCGAGTCGCGATGTAAAGCACCCCGTCAGCCTCCCCGGCCGCGTAGACGGGGACGATGTGCGGCTCGTCGACCGCGGCGATGGCGCGGGACTCGCGCAGGAACCGGTTCCGGAACTCCTGGTCCGCGGCCAGCGCCGGGGACAGCACCTTGAGCGCGGTCAGGCGGCCGAGCACCTCATCGCGGGCGCGGAAGACCACGGCCATGCCGCCCGCCCCGACCTGCTCCTCAATGACGTACCCGGCGATCCGGCTGCCAGGGCCAAGGCGCGCCTGCATGCCGCCGGGCTGCGGGTTAAGTGCTCGTACCGTGAAGACCCTGCTGCCCCCGAGTTTTGGGCGCTGAAATCGTCGGGCATTCACCGCTCCTCGCAGGCGTGAATATTCCGCTTTTGCACGCTCGCACACCCTATCTTCCCACGGTTGCGGGGAACGCCGAAGAGGGTGCGTATCGGATTTACGGCATGGCCGCCCGCAGCGCGTCGGCAAACGCCCCGCAGCTGGGGTACCGGTCGCCGGCGTCCTTCGCCATGGCGCGGACGAAGACGTCGTCAACGGCGAAAGGCAGGTCAGGGCGGTACGCGGGCAGCGACGGCAGCGTGCCCTTCACGTGCCCGCTGGGCGGTGTCGGCCCGGTCCGGGCCGGGCGAACGGCGCGAAGCCGGCGAGCATCAAGAAGGCGACGCAGGCGAGACTGTACTGGTCGGCACGGGCGTCGACGGGCTGGCCGAGTATCTGCTCGGGCGCGAAGCAGTCCAGGTCGGGCCATTGCGCCGGAAGATCCGGGATCCCGCGCGCGACGTGCCTGCTCGACGTCGGCCCTGACCTTCTCCTGCCCGAAGTCGGCCAGGTACGCGTGCTCAGCGCCTTCACTCGAGGTACTGCGCGGGAAGGAGGTGAGGAAGATGTTCGCGGGCTTGACGCCGAGGTGCAGCACGCTCGATGCCGTGCGCGGCGTCGAGGGCGGCGGCGATCTGGGCGGTGATGTCAAGCACCTGGCCGAGGGCGGGCCGGCCCCGGCCGTCGCGCAGGTCGGCGGCCAGGCTCGTGCCGAAAACGAACTGGGCGGCGACGTACGCCAGGGGTGTCGCGGCCATCAGGGAGACGGGGCGACGGCTCGTCAGCCCAGGAGGACGGCGGGGACAGCAACGGACTCGCCAACCGCGTAGACCGGCAGGACGTGCCGGCCGGACGCGGACGCGATCGCCGCACTTCCCGCAGGAACCGGGCCTTCGAGTGCTGCGGCCAGCCCGGTTCGGGGTTCTCGACCTTCAGCGCGACGAGGCGTCCGCTGGCCTCGTCATGGGCGTTGAAGACGACGAAGAGGTCGCCGAGCCCGGTGATCAGCTCGTCGATCACGTAGTCGCCGATCCGGCCGCCTGGCACGAGCCCCCGCTCCTCCCAGGCGGTCGGCGGGGCGCTAGGGGATCTCATAGAGGTACAGGTCCTTGACGCCCTTGGCCGAGGAGTTGTAGGTGCTGCCAAGCAGCAGCTCGCTGTTGCCGGGGCCGAGGGCCTCGAGCACGTCGTTCTCGCCGCCGGGTACCACCGTCCGGGCGATGTGAGTCCGCGTGGAGACGTTCCACACGTCGAAGTAGTCGGCGTTCGGCGGGCTGGTCACGACGGTGAGGCCGTCGGTGCTGAAGACGAGACCGTTGTCGGCCGCGGGCCAGCGCGAGTCGCCCGGCGTGACCTCGGACCTGGTGCCGACGTTCCAGAGCTGAGCCGGCTTGGCCGAGTCGCCGGGAACGTAAACGGTCTTGCCGTCCGGGCTGAGGTAGGGAACCGACTGCCCGGAGGACGAGTAGTTGTAGCGGAAGCTCGCCAGGGTCTGCCCGGACTGCACGCTCGACGACGTACGTCTGGTCATTCTGCGCGCTGATGATCAGCTCTTGGCCGTTGCTGTCCAGGTAGATGCTGTTCGGCACGGTGGACGCCGACGTCGGGTTCTTGAAGTGCTCGGTGTGCGCGCCGGTGGTGACGCTGAACACGTCAATGTCCTTAGCGTTCGAGGTCTCGTTGGCCAGCGTGCTGGCGTCGCCGCTGACGTTCCAGGCCGCCGACGGAACGACCCGGATGTTGGTGGCCTGTCCCGTGGCGATGTTGAAGCGGTAGACGATGTAGTTCTTCACGTCGACCGCGATCAGGCTCTTGTCGTCCGGGCTGAAGGAGAGCGGGTAAGCCGTCCCGCCGTGCGGAATGGCGAGCGTGGTCACGTAGCTCGCGAGTGCTCGCGTCCCAGACGTAGATCTTCGAGGCGTTGGAGCCGCTGCTCACGCCCCCGCCGGCGACCATCGTGCCGTCGAGGCTGAAGAACGCGTAGTAGATGTAGCCGCCGTCCGGCGCGGTGAACGTGGCCTTGAGGACCGACTTGTCGCTCGACTGCGTGGGCGACGCGGTTGGCCGCACCGGAGGCGTGCTGGACGACGAGCTGTGGCCGCCGGAGAAGGCAAGCGCCGTCCCGATGCCAACGGCGACGAGGACCGCCGCGCCCGCCGAGCCGACGATGATGGCCATCCTGCGCCGCCGTGTTCCCCCGCCCCCCCCGCCCCCGTGCCGCCCGGACGTCCGCCCGCGCCGCCCGCGCCGCCGGGGAACGTGGGGCCGGGCGGGGTCGGGCCGGGCGGGGTACTAGCCCCGGAAGCCTGTCCCCACGCTTGCGGTGCCCCGAGGGCGTAGCCCACGGGAACGGGGGTCGGCGTGCCCGGCGGGGTCTGCGATTGCGGCTGGTAGGGGTCCGCTGGCTGGTACGGGGCTGCTGGGCGGCGCCCCAGCCGGGCTGGTACCCGGCCGACTGGTAGCCGGGAGGCGGGTACCCGGGAGGCTGGCTGCCACCAGGCGGGTACCCGCCCGGCTGGTAACCGCCAGGTACCGCGCCCGGCCCGGTCGCCGGTGACCGCAGCGCCTCGCTGAGCGCGGCGGCGAACTCCCCGCAGCTCGCGTAGCGGTCCTGCTGCTCCTTGGCCATCGCCTTCGCCAGCACCGCGTCAACGCCGGGCGACAGCTCGCCGCGCCGGGCGCGCGCGGATGGCACCGGGTCCCTGACATGGGCGAAGAGCGTTGCGATGGTCTCCTCGCGCTGGTAGGGGACCGTGCCGGTGAGCAGGTTGTAGGCCACGCAGCCCAGGGCGTACTGGTCGGTGCGGCCATCGACCGGCCTGCCGGTGATCTGCTCGGGCGCGCAGTAGTCCGGGGTTCCCATGAACATGCCGGTGACGCTGATGCTGGTGGCGCCGGAGGTTACCTTGGTGAGGCCGAAGTCGGACAGGTAGGCCTGCTCGGGGCGGCCGGGGATGTTCTCGATGAGGATGTTGCCTGGCTTGACGTCCCGGTGCACCAGGCCGATCGCGTGTGCCGCGTCCAGCGCGGCCGCGACCTGCGTGATCAGCGCGCTCACCCGGTCAGTGGGGAGCGGCCCGCCATGGCGGCGCAGCAGGGAGGCCAGGTCACCGCCGGCCACGAAGCGCGTCGAGATGTACAGCACGCCGTCGGCTTCGCCGGCGGCGTAGACGGGAACGATGTGCGGCTCGTCGACGGAGGCGATCGCGCGGGACTCGCGCAGGAACCGGCTACGGAATTCCTGGTCGGCGGCGAGCGCGGGGGACAGGACCTTGAGCGCGGCGAGCCGGCCGAGCACTTCGTCGCGGGCGCGGTACACCACCGCCATGCCGCCCGCCCCGACCTGCTCCTCGATCAGGTACCCCGCGATCCGGCTGCCCGGGCCGATCCACGCCTGGATGCCGTCAGGCTGAGAGCTGGAGTTCTCGGTCACCCACGCCTCCCACGCGCGCGGGCACGCTATGGTCCCGCACGCCTACAGCATTCTCGCACGGGCGGGACACGGAAACAGGCCCCGCGATCGCGCTTTAGGAACGATTTCGGCCGTGTTGTCCCGGTGGCAAGCCCTGGCGTTACGGGACGTCGTAGAGGAAAAGCTGCTTACTGCCCTCGACCGAGTTGTCGTACGTGCTGAGCATCAGCAGCTCGCTGTTGCCGGGACCGAGCGCCTGCGGGTAGTAGCTCTGGCTGCCCGGGATCACGGCCCGCCCGATGTGAGTCCGGGTGGAGACGTTCCACAGGTCGAGGTAGTCGGCGTTCGCGGGACTGGTGAGCATGGTCAGCCCGTCAGTACTGAAGATGACGCCGTTATCCTTGGCCGGCCAGCGCGAGTCGTGCGGCGTGATGTCGGACTTGCTGCCGACGTCCCAGATCTGGGCCTGGCCGGTGTTGGGGTCGGGGATGTAGACCGTCTTGCCATCGGGGCTGATCGTCGGGTACCAGTCGTTGGACTTGGCCAGGGCGTAGTTGTAGTGGAAGCTCGCGAGCGTCTGGCCGGTCTGCACGTCGATGACGTATGTCTCGTCGTTCTGGGCGCTGATGAGGAGCTCTCCCCCGTTGCTGTCGAGGTAGAGGGTGTCGGGAACCGTGGCCGCCGTCGTCGGGTTCTTGAACGAGGTCATGAGCTTGCCGCTGCTGGTGCTGAACACGTCGATGGCGTTGCCCGCGAGGACCTCGTTGGCCAGCGTGCTGGCGTCGGAGCTGACGTTCCAGGCCGCCGAGGGCACCTCGCGGACGTTGGTCGCCTGGCCGGTCGCGATATTGAACCGGTAGACGATGTAGTTCTTGGTGTCCACCGCGATCAGGTACTTGTCGTCAGGGGTGAAGCACAGCGGCTGCGCCGTTCCCCCCTTCGGGATGGCGAGCGTGGTCACGTACTTGCGGGCGGTCGCGTTCCACACGTAGACCTTGGAGGCGTCGGTGCCGGTACCCGTGCCGGCCGCCATCGAGCCGTCCAGGCTGAAGAACGCGTAGTGGATGTAGCCGCCGTCCGGCGCGGCGAACGTGGCCGCCAGCTTGAACGCGGAGTCGGTCGACTGCGTCGGCGACGGTCCGGGGGTGCTGCTGCTCGTCGGACCGGGGCCGGGCGCGGCCAGCGCGATCCCGATGCCCGCCAGCACGACGGCGCCCACCACCGATCCGACGATGATGCCCGTCTTGCGGCTGCCTTTTACCCCGCCCGCCGCCCCTGCCGCGCCCCTCCGCCCGCCCCGCCCCTGCCGCCCACCGTGCCAGGAGGGAACGTCGGGCCGGCCGGGGTCCCGTAGGCGGGCGACTGGCCGACCGTCTGCGTTCCCTGGTAGCCGGGCTGCTGGTAACCCTGGTAACCCTGGTAACCCGGCTGCCCCTGGAACGGGACCGCCTGCTGGTACGGCGCGGCGGGCTGATAGCCCGGGCCGTCGCCGGCTCGAACGCCTGCGGCTGCGCGGGGACCTGCGGCTGGTAGGGCTGCTGCGGCTGGTAGGTCGGCTGCGGCTGGTAGGGCTGCTGGTACGGCTCTGCGGCTGCACCGGCACCTGGGGCTGGTAAGTCGGCTGCGGCTGGTAGCCCGCCTGCGGCTGGTAGGGCTGCGGCTGCGAGGGTGCCTGGGTACCAGGCGGCGTCTGCGCCTGCGGGTTGAGCCAGGTCGGCTGGTATTCCTGGGCCGGGGGAGTTGAGGCCTGCGCCGGCTGGGCGGGGTCGCACGGTGCCGCGCAGTGCCGTGGCGAACTCGCCGCATGAGGCGTAGCGGTTGCCCGGCTCCTTGGCCATGGCCTTGGCGAGCACGCCGTCGATGCCCGGGGGCAACTCGGGCCGGATCGCGGTCAGCGAGGGCACGTCGTCGCGGACGTGCGCGAAGAGCACCGCCATGGTGTCCTCGCGCTGGAACGGCAGCGTCCCGGTGAGGAGGCTGTAGGCCACGCAGCCAAGCGCGTACTGGTCGCTGGCGCCGCTGACCGGCTTGCCGGTGATCTGCTCGGGCGCGCAGTAGTCAGGCGTTCCCATGAACATGCCGGTCGCGGTCAGCCCGGTCGCCCCGGAGGTGGACTTGATCAGCCCGAAGTCCGACAGGTAAGCGTGCTCGGGCCGGCCGGGCGCGTTCTCGATGAGGATATTGCCCGGCTTGACGTCCCGGTGCACGAGCCCGACGGCGTGCGCGGCGTCCAGCCCCGCGGCCACCTGGGTGATGATGTCGGCCGCCCGCTCCGGTGGGAGCGGGCCGCCGTTGGCGCGCACCAGCCCCGCGAGGTCCCCGCCCGCGACGAACCGGGTGGCGATGTAGAGGACGCCGTCCGCCTCGCCGGCCGCGTAGACGGGCAGGATGTGCGATTCGTCGACGGAGGCGATAGCGCGGGATTCACGCAGGAACCGGACGCGGAAGTCCTGGTCAGCGGCGAGCGACGGGGACAGTACCTTGACCGCGGCGAGCCGCCCGAGCACCTCGTCGCGCGCGCGGTAAACCACCGCCATCCCGCCCGCGCCAACCTGCTCTTCTAGCACGTACCCAGCAATCCGGCTGCCTGGCCCCAGTGACCGCATCCCGTTACCGGCCATTCACGCCTCCCCGTTCCATGGCGTGACGCACGCTGATAATTCACGCCCGTTCATGAAATCGTGGCATGTTCCAAGGCGTATACAAACCCCCGTTCCTTGACCGTGACATAACGATCTGGGTGTTTGCGGGCGAATGCAAATGGAATGGGTGGCGCGACCTGGCTCAGTCGGTGTCGTCGAGTCCGAATCCGGTCATGCCGCTCACCTCGTCGAGGGCCAGTAGCCAGGGGAAGTCGCCGGCGTGCTCGGCTTCGGTGTGCACCGGGTGCGGCTCGATCCCGCCGGGGCCGAGCAAGACGCTGACGCCCTCGGCGCGCAGCGCCCTGACGCTGCGCTGGAACGGGGGCCGGGCGGCCAGGGCCTGGCTCACGAACGGGATCGCCACGATGGGGATCTCCAGCCCGGTCTGCTCGGCGAGGATCCCCAGCGCGTAGTTATCGGCGATGCCCAGCGCCCACTGGTTGATGGTGTTGAACGTCGCGGGCGCGACGATGATCGCCTCAGGCAGCAGCGAGCGCGGGTCGCCGGGCCTGCCGTACTGGCTGCGCACCGGCCCGCCGGACAGCGCCGCGAGCGACTTGACGTCGAGGAACGGCAGTGCCGATGGCGTCCCGATGACCTGCACCGTCCAGCCGCGCGAGACTGCCTCCCGCACGAGCGTCGCGGCGGACGACGCCGGCGCCGCCGCGCAGACGACGACGGACAGGACATGCGATCGCGAACCTGACTCGTCCCCCACCATGTAATGGATCATAGGATTCGTCGCGTGGCGGGCACCATGAGGGACACGCGCAAGCTCAGGATCTTCTGTGCCGCCCTGACCGCCTTCTGGACCATTCCGCCGGCCGTGTATTGCGTCCTGCGCTTCGACCCGTGGCTGGCACCGGGATTGTTCGGCAACGCCGCCTCGCCCGTGGTCTTCGCCGCCTACACGCTGCTCGCGGTCCTCGCGCCGGTGGTCCTGCTGCCCTGCGGGCTGAGCCTCGCGAGGAACCGCGGAGGCTGGCGGTGGCTCGCCAGCTGGGTGCTCATGCTGGTCATCGGCCTCGCCTACGAGGTGTTCGCGATAGTCGGGCCGCACATTCTCACTAACCAGCGGTACGACCCGGCGCACAAGTCATGGATCTTGCTCGGAGCCGCGGCGGCCTTCGTGGCGGTCGGCCTGGCGCTGGCGTCCACGCTCATCGACTCGCGGCACTCCGTCCACGCTGCCGTGCGGGCAGGCTTCGCGAGCAGCATGCGCTCCCGGATCGGCCGGGCCGCGCTGGCGGTCACCGCCGTCGCCGTGCTCGTCGTGGCGGCCCCCGCCGTCGCCGGGCTGCGCGCGGGACTTGCCCGGCCGGGCGCCAGCGTGCTTGCCGACGGCGCCACCGTGGCCGGCGTCGCGTTCAGCCCCGACGGGAAGAGCCTGGCCCTGGCCGACGACACGGGTGACGTGACGATTACGGCCATCGATCCGGTGACCGGCGTCCCGGCGGCCGGCGCAGCGGCCGTACGTCATCTCCGGGGCCGGCACGAGCGCGAACGCGCTCGCCTTCAGCCCGAGCCGCCATGCCCTGGCCATCGGCGGCGCCAACCGTGGCGGCAACGGAGAGATCGAGCTGTGGGATACCGCGACACGGCGGCGCGTCTACGCCCTCGCCGATCCGGTCCCGCAGGCGCCCATCCGCTCCCTGGCGTTCACGGCGGATGGCGCGATCCTGGCCGCCGGCGACGACTCGGGGGTGACCTGCCTCTGGGATGCCGGGACGGGCCGCCTGCTGGCGCGCCTCGGCCCGGCGCAGCCGGCGACCAGCGAGGCCGGCGCGGACAACGTCGGGATCGACGCGCTGGCCTTCAGCCCCGATGGCAGCATGCTCGCGACGGTCCGGTACTCCGGTGCCGTGACGCTCTGGCGCACCGCGACCGGCGCGGACGCCGGGAGCACCCTCGTCCCGCCGACCAGCGGCGCTGGCGACGCTACGTGGGATGACCCCGACGCGGTCGTGTTCAGCGGCGACGACACCGTCGAGATCGGCGTCGGCCGGCGCGGCGTGTACCGGTGGAACGCCGGCACCGGCCGCCTGCGCGCCTTCGTCACCTGGCCCGCGAGCCGGTCCGGTGACTACCCGATCGCGCTCAGCCCGGACGGGAACTTCGCGCTGGTGGGCGGGGCCACGGCGCAGCTATGGGACCTGGCCTATTCCGGCGTCTCGCAGGAGTGGGCCGACCCGGCGGGCTACCCCATCACGTCGGTGGCGCTCAGCCCGGCCGGGCCGGCCGCGTTCGGCGACGGCGACCCCGGCGCGGACGCCACGTTCTCGCCGGCTGCCTACCTGCGGTACTAGACCCGGGGCTGGCGCGCCCGCCGCGATCGTGCCTACTGAGACAGCGACGTGTCGTGCGCCGCGGCGTACAGGACGACGCCCTGGCTGGTCACCGAGACCCTGTCCACCGTCAGGCCGGCGGGCAGCGTGGGGATGTTCAGGGAGTAGTCCTGGTTGACGAGTCCGCCGCCGAACACGCTGGCCAGCCCGCCGATGTTGTTGATGTGCAGGTGAACCTGAGTCGGGCTGGTGAGGGTGACCTGCCCGGTGGCCGTCGCGAGGCCGCCGCCCAGGCTCACGGTCACGCCGTTGGGGCCGGCCGACGGGTCGGCGGTGATCGTCGCGGTGTTGAGCGGGGCCGGGAGGGCGGCGGCGATATTCGCGAACGTGATCAGCGCGTTCCCGCTGATCTGGTCGATCGTCACCTGGTTGAAGCCCGAGTTGACGTGCACGCCGGTCGCCGTGGCGCTGATCTGGGAGATGGTGACGTTGTCTTCCCGGACGTTGCTCGCGCTGATGTCGACCCGCCGCAGGTCCCTGGCCGCGACCTGGGTGAGGAAGGGGAACCCCTCGATGTTGACCGATGGCCTCGCCGACAGCTGCGCCTGCTGCTGGATCTTGGTGGCGATCGCGTTCTGCGCGTAGGCCACCGCGATCCGGTCGGCCGCCACCAGCACGACCACCAGGAGCACGAGCACGGTGATGAGCACGTTCCGCGCCCGGTGCCCCCGCCGTCGGCGCACCGGGGGCGGGGAGTAGGCCGGGACGCTCTGCGCGCCCCCGCCATACGGTGGTGGCTGGGCCGGCCACCCGCCCGGCTGTCGCGACTGATCGGAATAATCTGTCACTTGCTGGGTCCCCTTTACTGTTCTGTCCGCTGCTGCCCCTTCTGCGCCCCGCCACACCCCGAGACTACGACCCCCCAGCCCCCAGGCCGTGCCGTCGCCGCCGCGGAGGCATGCCACCCTTTCCCCTCTTTCCCCGTACTCGACGGACTATGGCCGTCACCGCACCACCCATGTAAATTGCTTCAGTTGTCTGCTAGCGAGGCTGGTTAGCAAGGCGGCGGCCACTGAGCGGCCGCTGCTCGTGGGCACTGAGGCGGGGAGGCCGCGGGTGTTGTTCAAGCACAAACATCTCTTGGAAGAGCTGCG
Source organism: uncultured Actinomycetota bacterium (assembly GCA_963735415.1). GTDB lineage: Bacteria > Actinomycetota > Actinomycetes > Streptosporangiales > Streptosporangiaceae > Trebonia. The sequence continues at coordinate 170,262 of CAVTLB010000019.1, forward strand.
CAGGACCGGTCGCCAGGCGACTGGCGAGATCCTGGACCTGACGACGATCGGCGAGGCGGCCAGCTTGCGCGCGGGCTGGTCATCGGACACCGACCTGACGACGACGTGGTTCGACGTCCGGATGAAGCTCCGGGTCGTCCCGCAAGATCACGTGGAAGCGCCCTTCGAGGCGACCGTCCTCACCCGGATCCACACCCTGAAGACCCAGGGCAGCCACGTCCCGGTCTGGTATGACCCGAATGACCACTCCAAGGTCGTCGTGGACTACGAGGCCGACGTCCAGGAGAAGATCGCGCTCTCGGCCCGCCTTGACATCAGCACGCACCGGCACGACCAGCAGCTGGGGCTGGCGTGGACGCCAGTGGGCGGCATCCTGGTGCCCATCGAGGTGATGGTGGCGAAGGGCAAGGGCCATGTGAAGGCGGTCGGCGCGCTCGGCGGCCAGCTCCAGGCGACGGCGCAGGCCGCCGCCGGCTGCGTCCGTGACCACGTCGCCGGGATCGCGCCAGGGTCAGCCATCGGCCCGGACTGGTTTGCCCTCCACGATGTCCAGGTGGGCCTGGCCTGGGGCGAGACGCGGCATGGCGGCGCGCCGCTGGCCGGCGTGGAGGCCGCCGGGCTGGCGATCGCCGCCGCGCTCGCGTCGCTGCTCACCGGCAAGATGGTGCGCAACGACGTGGTGATGACCGGCGCGATCGCCCCGTCCGGCGAGTTGCTGGCGGTGGACGACATCAAGGGGAAGGTGCACACCGCCAAGGACGGCAGCACCCGGGTCTTCATCGCGCCCGAGGGCAACCGGCACGAGTTGCACAAGATCGCCAACAACGAGCGGTCCTACCTCGACATCACTTTCGCCCCGACCGTCCCTGTCGCGCTGCAGACCGCCCTGACCAGGCATTCAGCGAAGGGCTACCAGCCTCCGGGGTAACCGCGACGCGCGCTGCGCCTGACGCGGTGCGGGCACCGCGGCGGTTCGCTAGTCCCGTGCCCACGCCCATCGCAGCCGCCGCCTGCCCGGCCGCTGCGGCTCGTCCGGCGGTGCCTGGCCGGGGTCCGGCTCCTGCGGTGCCTGCCCCTGCCCCGTCTCGTCCGGCAGCGCCAGCTCAGGCTCCGGGTCGGCCGGTGGTGGCCCCTGACCGGCCGGCGGTGCCTGATCAGGCAACGGGTCCTTCGGTGCCGGCGGTTCTTCCCGTACCGCCGGCTCCGGTGACGGCTCGGCCGGCCCGGCCCCGGGTCCGCCCGCGTGTCCTGCTGCGCTGGATCGGGCCGGCGCGGCTTGCTGTGCGCCTGCAGGACATCGATGACGTCAGCGGGCAGCTCGCGGTCCGCGTAGACGAGGCGGACGACACCGGGATCCTCGTCATCCTCGCTGTCCTCGTCCGGGCCGCGCCAGACCTCGGCCAGCCCGGCGTTGCGCGCGGCGGCCTTGGACGACTCGTTATCCTCCAGGATCAGGAAGACGATAGGCAGCTCAGGCCGGACCACGCTGGCGGCGATGACGGCGGCGCGGACCAGTTCCGCCTCGTAGCCCCGGCCCTGGACCTCGGGCAGGAAGCGGCACAAGACGTTCCAGCCGATGCCTTCCTTGACCGAGCAGCCGCCGATGCCGACGAACGTGCCGTCGTGCGTCCGGGCCGTCCAGCAACCGAGACCGTCCCTTTCCCACGCCGCGATGTACCCGGCGACCTGCGCCCGGGTCTGCTCGCTGCTGGTGTGGGCGCCGGACGGACGGTGCGCCCACACGCGCGGGTCGGAGTTGAGCCAGTAAATGTGGCTCGCGTCCCTGGCGCGGACCGCGCGCAGCGAGAGTCGCTGGGTGCTGATCTGCTGGAAGTCGTTCATTGCAGCCCAACCTATCTCAGCTGCGCGGCACGGTGCTCCGATTGCTCACGGTCAGCTGCCGCATGTGCGGGCATATAGGCGATGTACCCACGATTGGGTGCCGTCAGAACGGCATTTTCTGGCCACTTCTGAACCTAGGGGACTCCTCATTGCGTGCGAAGAATCACTAAAGAATCCTGAGACTTGCGTCATAGTTAACGCCGGCGCTAATCAGCTGCCTGAATGCCGGCTGCTGCCCGTCCTGGGCTGACCACCGGGTCAGACGCGGCGGTACATCACGTGCAGGCCCACGAGGCCGTGCTCGGGGTGGTCGAATGCTTCCGGCACCGTGCCGATCACCGCGAACCCGAGCGACTTCCACAACCGCACGGCTGGCTCGTTGACCTCGACGACCGCGTTGAACTGGATGCCGCGGTAGCCCTGTGCCCCGCTCCAGTCGATGACGTGCTCCCCGAGCGCCCGCCCCACGCCGTTACCCCGGTGCCGCGGGTCGACCAGGAACGACGCGGTGGCGACGTGGGCACCGCGACCAGGCCGGTTCGGGCCCATCTTCGCCGAGCCTGTGATCGTCGCTCCGTCGACGGCGACCACCGTGCGCCCTGGCGGCTGCTCCATCCACCAGGGCCGCGCCTCCTCCAGGCTCTGCTGCTCCGGGAAAGCGTAGGTCCTGCCCTCCGCCATGATGACCGAGTAGAACTCGTAGATCCGGGGCCAGTCCGCATCGGTGGCGGTGCGTATCTCCATGTCCGCTCCTCGGCTGACGTACGGAAGGGGTGGCGGCCCAGTCTTCCAGCGGCGGCGTTGACACGCCAGCGATTAACCACCTCCCCGTGCGGGCCGGTACCGTGACCGCGATGTCTGGTTTGGGGACGGTCACGGCGCGGGCGCGGGCGGTGCTTCCCCCTGCCGGGCCGTTGCGCCGGTACGCGTTCGTGTCGCTCGTCGACGCGACGGGCAGCGGCTTGTTCCTGACGGTCAGCGTGCTGTTCTTCACCCGCATCGTGGGGCTCCCGGCGAAGTCGGTCGCCCTGGGGCTGTCACTGGCGGGCCTGGTGGCGATGGCCGGCGCGGTACCGCTCGGCACGCTCGGCGACCGGTTCGGGCACCGGCGCGTATGGGTGCTCCTCACCGCGGTCCAGGCGCTGGTCTTCGTCGCCTACCCGTTCGCGCGCACCTTCCCGGTGTTCCTTGCCCTCGCCGCCCTGGCCTCGCTGGCGGAGGTGGGGACGTCGCCGATCCGGGGTGCCTACCTGTCGAGGATCGCCGGGAAGGCACAGCGAGTCCGCGCCAGTGCCTACAACCAGGCCGTCAGCAATGCTGGCTTCGGCTCGGCGCCCTCGGCGCCGGGGTAGCGCTCGGCGTCGGCACCCGCGCCGCCTACGTCTGGCTGGTGCTGGCCGATGCCGCCTCGTTCGCGATCTGCGCCGTCGTGCTGCTGACCCTCCCGTCAACGCCGCCGGCCAGGCCGGTGCCCGTCAGCCCGGTGCCCGCGGCTACCGGGCCGGCGGGCTCTGCGCCGCCACCTCCGCGGCTCCAGGCGCCCCGCCTGCCCTCGGTGCTGCGCGACCTGCGCTACCTCACCTTCTGCGTGCTGAACGGGCTCTGCTGACCAACGGGGCCATCCTCACCGTGGGGTTGCCGCTGTGGATCGTTCACCGGACGCGCGCGCCCGCCTGGACGGTCGCTGGCGCGGTCTTGCTCAACACGGTCCTGGTGGTGACGCTCCAGGTCCGTGCGAGCCGGGGGACTGACACGGTGCACGGAGCCGCCCGGGCGATGACGCGGGTCGGGGTGCTCCTGCTGGCCGCCTGCCTGGTGTTCGCGAGCACGGGAAGGCTATCCGCCCTCGGCGCGATCGCCGTGCTCGGCGGCGGATGCGTCTTGCTCACCTTCGCCGAGATGTCCCAGTCGGCGGCGGGATGGGGGCTGTCCTACGGCCTGGCCCCAGAAGACCGCCAGGGCGAGTACCTGGGCGCCTACGCGATGGGCACCCGCATTTACGACACGCTCGGGCCGGTCCTGGTCACCGCCATGATCCTGGGACTAGGCCAGCTCGGCTGGGGCCTGCTCGGCCTGCTGTACCTGTTCCTGGCGATCGCCCTGTCGGCCAGCGTCCGCTGGGCCGGCCGCGCGGTATCCGGCATCGCCCACCCCGACCACAGCCCCGCGCCCGACCGCGGCCCATCGTGATGCGGGCTGCGGGTCCGCCGGCAATTCGGCCACCGCCGATAAGCAATGGAAAGGCATCGGCCCGCCGGCGTTCCCGCCTGGTTCCATTAACGCCGCCGGCCCTTTGCCCGGAACCTCATCAGTTCATGGCGATCAAATGATGTCTAAAGTTTCCGCGTCCGCCTATCATGTTTCCCATGGGTTACCGAGCGTCAACGCTGTATGACGTGGCGCGTGCGGCTGGGGTTTCGACGGCGACGGTCTCGCGGGTCGTGCACGGCCAGGCCGGGGTCCGCACGGCTACCAGGCAGCGCGTGCTTGCGGTGATCGAGGATCTGGGTTACGTGCCCGATGGCGCGGCCCAGAGCATGGCCAGGCATCGCAAGGAGACGCTCGGGCTGGTCACGATCGAGAGCCGCGGCCCGGAGACCGAGATCGAGCAGGAAGGCCTGCTGTTCGTCGAGGAGGTTCTGCGCGGTGTTCAGCTGGCCCTCAGCCAGCTCGGATGGTCGGTGCTTGTCTCGGTCCTGCGCGAGGGCGGTCAGGTGAGTGCCTACCAGCAGCTGCAGAAGGTGTCGGCGAAGGTTGACGGGATGATGATCGCGGAGGGCATCGTCACCGCGGACCGGCTGGCGCTGCTGGCGGCGCGGACCCCGATCGTCTTGGTCGCCGGCTCGGCGACCGAGCCGCACGCCGACGTCGTGTGCGCGGAAAACTGGTCCGGGGCGACCGCGCTGGCCTGCCATATGATCGAACAGCACGGCCGCAGGCGCTTGTTCTACGTCGCGGGGCCGCCGGAGGCCCCGGACGCGCTAGAACGGCGTCGGGCCGTTGAGGCCGCGGTCGCCCGGCATCCCGGCGTGACGCTGACGGGGTGCTTCCAGGGCCGGTTCGCCGCGATCAGCGGCCAGCTGGCGGTGCGCGAGATCCTCAGCGCGCCGCGCCGGGAGTTGCCCGACGCCATCATCTGCGGCAACGATCAGATGGCGATCGGGGCCATGCGGGAGCTGCAGGCCGCCCGGATCCGGGTCCCCGCCGACATCGCCGTCGGCGGCTTCGACGACATCCATCTCGGGGCCATGTTCACCCCGCCGCTGACCACGGTGCGCCAGTCGATGCGGCTAATGGGCGAGCGCGCCTGCTTGCTGCTGCTGGAGCGGATCGCGGACCCGTCCCTGGGCAGCCGGGTAGAGCGGATGCCGACGGAGGCTCATCGTCAGGGAGAGCTGCGGCTGCCTGCCCTGACGTCCGTCATGAGTCTTCCAGGGGCAGTTCGGTGCCCATGAGCGCGCCATACGCCTCGATGGCGAGGTCAATGTTCCTCGACGCCATATGGCCAACCAGGAAGCCCAGGCCTTCTCGGCTAAGATCGCCCGTCATCGAGAGCAAGGTGACCAGGCGGCCCACTTGCTCAGGGGTGATCTCCTCAGGGTGATTCATGCAGGTCAGAGTACCTATATCCGGCTCAAGGGCGGACCAGCGACCAGTACACCTCCACCTCGAAGCCGCCGGTTGACGGGTCGGGGTCACCATAGACCTCCCAGCGCGGGCCAGCCAGCCGGTACCCGTTCGCCTCGCTCCACACCCGCACCGCGTCATGAGTGCCGCCTATCGCGGTAACCGGGCCGGCGTGCGTGGCGGTGGCGACGAGCCCGCCCGGCAGGGCGGACGGGACGACGTCGCCGGCCGGCTCAAACGAGCCGCTCACCGCCACGCCGACCTCGACGTTGGGGACGTCGTCCTTGTAGAGCATGACGTTGTGCCCTTGCTGGTAGAGCCCCTCCGGGGCGGCGCCGCGCAGGAAGGCCCACACCCTGTCCAGCATCGGCCGCCACGCCGCCGGGAAGTCCGCCCACGTCGTGGCCGCCGCGACCACCGCCGTCGGCGTCGGCTCGACGGTCTTCACGATCACATCGGTCATGCGGGGAGCCTACGCCGCTGGTGCCGGTCACCAGGCGTCGATGCCAGGGAGCATCCCGGTCGGCACGGGCATGGAGACCCGATGCAGGCACCGTCTCCCGGCTGGACCTGATGTCCACGTACCAGAAACGCCGCACGCTGCCGAAGGTTGCCTCCGCGGGGAAATTGATTCCCGCGTGATCGGCGAAAGTCCCCGGGCGCCCGCGGGCGCCCGGGGGAGCGGGTTAATGACCGGCGCTGGCACCCCCGTCGACGTGCAGGATCGTCCCGGTGACGAAGGGAGCGCTCTCGAGGTAGACAACCGCGTCGGCGATGTCGCTGATCTCACCGAGGCGGCCTACGGGCTGCAGGGTGGCGAGAGCCTCGTGGTTCTCCGGGGCGTGCATGGGCGTCTTGATGAGGCCAAGGGCGACGGCGTTGCTGCGGATGCCGCGGGAGGCGTACTCGACGGCCAGGGACTTGGTGGCTGACTGCAAGCCGCCCTTGGTGAGCGAGGCCAGCACGGAGGGAACGCCCGAGATGGCGTGGTCGACCAGGCTGGTGGTGATCTGGACGACGTGGCCGCCGCCCTGCTCCAGCATGCGCTCGATGGCTAGCTGCGTGATGCGGAAGAAGCCCGCCAGGTTGACGCCGGTGATCGCGTCGTAGTCCTCCTTGGTGTAGTCGGTGAACGGCTTGGCGATGAAGATCCCGGCGTTGTTGACGAGCGTGTCGATGCGGCCGAAGCGCTCGACGCCGGCGGCGATGACGCGCTCGGCGGTGGCGGGGTCGCCGATGTCGCCCTGGACGGTGAGGATGCCGGGGTCGGCGGAGGCGGCGATGGTGCGCGAGGTGGCGACCACGGCGTAGCCGAGCTTGCGGTAGGCCTGCGCCAGGCCGGCGCCGATGCCCTGCGACGCGCCCGTGATGACGGCGACCTTCTGCCCGGGATTGCTCATGGTGGTTATCTCCAGATGGTTGACCTAGCCCGGTCGATTAGGCGACCGGTCGTCTCACAAGGTAGAGGGCCGATCGGCTGCCCGCCAGTCGCCGGCCGACGGCACCCGCCCGGCCGCAGGGCTGTGACCTGCGGTGGGAGGCTGAGCCTTCCAGGCGGAAGGAATCGGCGCCCCCGACGCCGCCAGGCCGATGCTTGGGGTGGTGGGCGAGAAAGCGGGCCGATGTCTGGGGTGGTGGGCGGGAAGAAAGCGGGCCGATGCTTGGGGTGGTGGGCGGGAGGAAAGCGGGCCGATGCTTGGGGTGGTGGGCGGGAGGAAAGCGGGCCGATGCTTGGGGTGGTGGGCGGGAAGAAAGCGGGCCGATGCTTGGGGTGGTGGGCGGGAAGAAAGCAGGCCGATGCCTGCGTACTAGCCGACCGGTCGTATACTAGTGCGGATGGGACGGACGAGCGACGCTAAGGTAAAGATCCTCGCCGCCGCGCAGTCGCTCATCGAGTCGCGTGGTTACTCCGCGCTCGGCGTGGCCGAGATCTGCGCCGCCGCGGGCGTGCCTAAGGGCAGTTTCTACCACTTCTTCGAGTCCAAAGAGGCGCTCGCCCTGGCCGTCATGGACGAGCACTGGACCCGCCAGCGACTGGACTGGGCCCGCATACTAGGCAGCGAGGCCGAGCCGCTTGAGCGGCTGCGGCAGCTGTTCGAGGCGACCCAGGCGGGCCAGCGCGCCGGGCAGCGCAGCTGCGGCACCGTCTCGGGCTGCCTGTTCGGGAACCTGACCCTGGAGATGAGCAACCAGACCGAAGCCATCCGCGAGCGACTGCAGCAGATCTTCGGCGCGCAGGTAGACATGGTGGCCGCCGTCGTGTCCGCGGCCCTGGACCGGGGCCAGGTCGCCGTCGCCGATCCCCACGAGGCCGCCTCGTCGATCGTCGCCCAGCTTGAGGGGCATGTGCTCTTCGCGAAGCTCTACAACAACACTCAGCGGCTCGACGTCCTGTGGGCCAACTGCCTTGCCCTGCTCGGGGCCGCTGACTCGGCGCGGCGGACGGCCACGGCGACCGTAACATAGCGAGCGTGGAGTTGCGCCAGCTGCAATACTTCGCCACGGTCGCCGAGGAGCTGAACTTCGGGCGGGCCGCGCAGCGGCTGCTGATTGCCGGGCCGTCACTATCACAGCAGATTAAGGCGCTCGAGCGTGACCTGGGCGTGCAACTGCTTGACCGGGACCGCCGTTCTGTCGCCCTCACCGCCGCGGGCGCGGCCCTGCTGCCGCACGTCCGCGCCCTGCTGGAGGGGGCCGATGACCTGCGGAGCCGGGCGGCGCGGATCGCGGGCTCAGAGGCGGTCCGTATCGGTTACGTCAACTGGCTGCCCGCGGACCTGGCCGCCCGCGCCTCCGCGGTGGCGCAGCTGCACGTCGATGACTGGGTACAGCCATCGCACGTCCAGGTGGCCCGCGTGGCCGACGGGAGCCTGGACCTCGCGGTGTGCTGGGTGAGCGCCCGAGACCTGGAGGAACACGGCCTGGACGCCCGGATCATCGGCGCGGACCGGCTCTACGCCGTGTCCCGGTCGCCGGACGCCGGCGATGCCCGGGCGCAGGAGACCATCGTCTTGCTCGATGACGACGCCGCGACCTGGTCGACCTGGAACGCCTGGGCCGGGCAATTCGCGCGCGACACCGGCGCGCGGGTGGTGCGGGTCCGCGACGGCGGGATCACCGGGCCCGCCTTCTTCGACCACGCGCGCCGCGCGCGCCGCCCCGTCATCAACTCGCCCAAGGGCCAGCGCACCCCGCTCCCGCCCGACCTGACCCGGCGGGCCGTGGTTGATCCGGAGCCCTACTGGACGTGGTCGCTGGTCTGGCGGCGGGGCGACGTGCGCGCCGCCGTCCGCGCCGTGGCCGACGCCCTGTCGGCGGGCGTCGGGGACCTCGGCATTCACGCGCCCGGTGCATGGCTGCCTGACACCGACCCGCACAAGCTCCGCTCCTCATTACGCCGCCTGCCAGCCGGCTTGTTACACGGCGCGAATCGCGGGCAGGCGACCATAGAGGGGCCGCCGGGCCCCGGAGCGCAGCGAGAGGGAGGAACCGACATGCGGGACGAGGAGTTTTACGAGCGAGTCCGCCGCCAGGCCCGCCTGCCCAGCCGGGTCGACGCGGAACGTGCCTGCTACGCGACGGTGACGACTCTCAGCGAGTGGGTGCCCGAGGGGCTGGCGGACAACATCGCCGCTCAGCTCCCGCGCGAGATCGGCGGGCAACTGCGGCGGACGGAGGCCGACGCGGGCACCGGCGAGGAACTGGGCCGCGCGGACTTCATCCCCCGGATCGCCGCCCGCGCCGGCGTGGCCGACGATCAGGCGGCGTTCATCGCCCGCGCGGTGATCGACGCCCTCACCGCGGCGACCGAGGGCGGCCTGATGGCCCGGGTGACCGAGACGCTGCCCGCCGAGCTGCGCGAGTACGTCACCCCCGGGCAAGAGTCGTGGGAGCCGGGCGAGGCCTGACCTCGCTCGCCCTCCGGTTACCGCCACTTTCCATCCTGAATTAAATCCAGAACGGGCCCGCGTCATTTTTCCGTCAGTACCCGGCAATACCACGCGGACTGCCGGTTGCCATTCGGAAGGCCGGCCTGTAGCGTCCCCTGACGACGGAGGCAAGGACGTATCGGTCCGCCTCGAGGGTCAGCTGCTCGGGCCGCCGGCGGAACTAAGGCGGATACTGGCACCCGTTTACGCGATGGCGAAGCCCCCCGAATCCACCATCAAGAAGATGGGTTACGGGGACGCGGCCCCGTCAGCCGCGCGGCAATCGACGTCATGCTCTACCGGCCGCGGCGATGGCCGGGGACGTCGGTCTACGCGCGCGTGTCGTTCTTGCGGGGCCGTGGCCAGGCCAACGCCGTCCCGCCGGACGCGACCGCCTTCGTCCATCGCGATAACGAGTGGTACATGATCTGGTACCTCAAGTGGGGCAGGAAGGACTCGAAGACCCGCGTCGCCGAGAACCTTGGTGCCCTGACGCGGCCTGTCGCGGCCCGCGGCCGTCGCTACTGGCCGGTAGCAGTGTCCTTTTCCGCTATTATCACCGAAAAATACACTGCTACCAGCGGGTAACCGGATTCCGGGCGCCGACGGGCCGCCAGGCCCTCGGACTTCAACCTGTAGGTCTGTCGCAGCGACAGGCGACGGGTTATGTGCTTCCGCTATTTACATCTGATCGCGCCTGTGCGATATATCGAGCGATGGTGCGCCCGCGAGCCTGATACCGGCAGGCTCGCCGGTGCCCACAAGGGCGGCGGTGCTCGTGATCGGTGCCCCTCGGCCAGCGGGGCGTGCTCCACGCTGTTCCCGACGACGGGCACGTCCGGAACCGACACGCTGGGCACCGCATGGCAGGCAGCTAACGTCTCGGCCACCGCCGTAGTGCGGGTCTTCTCCGACGGTCGTGATCCTGGCCGCCACCGTGTTCCTCCTCCGCGCCGGCGCCGGCGGGAGGACCTGACGGGCTGACCCGGGCGCCCGCGTGACCGAGCCCGCGGTCCGCCCCGACCCGGACCGCCCGGGTCGGGGCGGTCCGGGTCAGAAGGCGGCGGTGGCGGTGCCGGCCCGCAGCGGGCGCAGCGCGCCGTCGAGCCGCAGCAGTTCGCCGAGCATCGCGGTCGCGGACTGCTCCAGCACGTCGTTGGCGTGGAACCGGCCATCACGGATGAACTGGGCGTGGAACGGGATGTTCACGCTCTCGAAGACCGGGACCATCTTCAGGGTGGTGATGACCTGCTTGAGCTGCTGAACCGCGCGCGTCCCGGCGGCAACGCCGCCGTAGGAGACGAACCGGCCGGCTTGTCCTTCCACTCCTGGTGCAGGTAGTCGATCGCGTTCTTGATCGTCGCCGGGTACCCGTAGTTGTACTCCGGGGTGACGAACACGATCGCGTCGGCCCGGTCGACGCGGGCGCTCCACTCGTGCGTGTGCCGGCCGACGTACTGGCGCAGCCGCGGGTGGTTCGGCTCCTCCATCAGCGGCAGCCGGATCTCGGCGAGGTCGGCGACCTCGACGTCGAATCCGCCGTGGGACCGGGCCCGGTCGATGAACCACTCGGCAATCGGCTGCCCGGCCCGGCCGGGACGAATCGAGCCGACGATGACGGTAAGGATCGGCATGGCCGCTGGAACTCCAGTTCTGCCCGCGGCTGCGGGCGCTTGTGATGTGGATGCGGACAGGGAGCCGCCGCTCACCGCAGGCCGGGCGAGACGGGCGGGTTGCCCCCTGTCCCGGGGTGAGCTCGCCGGGTTGCCAGCACGGAGATCCTATTACTGTCGCCTAATGAGGGCTAAGTCGCTCGGGGGAGAACGTTTTCCCGCAAGCCGGTGATAGCATGCATCACGGTGGCTTGGTGGGCCTGGGGGAGGGTGGAACGCGCTATGGCAATGTCGGAAAGGCCAAGTGCGATTGGCTTCATGAGCTATGTCCACGCGGACGATGAGGCGGATGAAGGGAAGCTCACCGAGTTCCGCGTTCGGCTGGAACGCGAGATACAAATACAGACCGGCGTGGCCTGTACGATCTTCCAGGATCGGCAGGACATAGGCTGGGGAGACGCCTGGCAGAGCCAGATCGAATCGTCCCTCGACAGCGTGGTCTTCCTGATTCCCATCATCACGCCAAGTTTCTTCAGAAGCCGTCAGTGTCAAATGGAATTTGAGCGCTTCCTGGAGCGTGAAAGAGAGCTTCGGGCGCGACGATCTGATCTTTCCGGTCTACTACGTGAAGTGCCATCAGCTGGAGAGCGAGAATTCGGCAGACAAGATCTCTCAGATCATCTCCCGGCGGCAGTACACGGATTGGCGTGATCTGCGGTTCGAGGCCTTCGGGTCCGCTCGGGTCGCGCGCCGCATGGCGCAGTTGGCGCAGCAAGTGAGCGCAGCCCTGGAGGGGATCCCCCTCCAGTCCGTAGAGGCGCTCCAGTATAAGATCCCGTCAGCCATCCAGCCGGCGCGCGCGCCAGAGGAGAACCTGGCGTCCTTTGCCGGGCTCGTCCGCGGGGTCGGGCTGATGGAGGTCTACAATAATTTCAACGAGTGCCAGGACGAGATTCTCCTGAAGGTCAGGGAGTCCCAGCGCATAAAGATCTTCGTGCAGATGGGGAAGAGTGTTCTTTCCGGTGCGGCGATAATTTATAAAGCCCTGGAAAGAAGCCGGCCCGACGCCGACATAAAAATCCTCCACGCCGGCACGCAGAACCCCTATTTGTCCGAGCGGGTGGCCCTGGGCCGAAATAGCAATTACCGCGAGTGGCGCGAGGACATCGGGTACGCAGTGCGAACGGGGAGTCGGCTCCAGTCCCGTCTGGGTGGCAGGATGGAGCTCAGGGTGCACTCCGAGGGGTACCTGTGGCGGCTGTTCATATTCGACGACGACGCATTCTTGCAACCGTACCAGTACGGGTCGGAGAACACCGGCCGGGCGCCCGTGCTCAGACTCAGCCGCATCATTTCCGGAGAGCAGGGACAGACTGATGTGAATCCTAACTCCCTCTATCGCTTGGTGGAGACCTACTTTGACCTTAAATGGGAAGAATGCGCCCCGCAGCACACCAGGATTGACGACATGATTACCTCGGGCGATCCCTCCGCTGTCGCGGCCCTCGTGGAGCGCGGCGGAGTGTGGGTGTTCGTGGTGCCGAAACGGTTTCTCGCGCTCGGCGGAGAAGAGCTGCCCTTCCACAGTATTGGCGGCAAGAGGAATAACGGCGAAGACTGGCTGGAAGCCCTCCAGAGGGAGTCCAACGAGGAGATCGGCGCTGACCTCAAGGTGAGGTCGTCGGCTTTTACCCGCGACATCACCAGCAGCGCCGAATTCGAGCCCCTTATGCTCAGCGACTCGCCCAGGCCGTACTGCGTCTACAAGCGGACGCGCTTCGTGGACCCGGAGGTGATGGAGCCGGAAGTTCTCTGGATTGTCGGGTTTGAGGCAGACCTGGCGCCCGAAGCCGCCATTAAACCTCGGTCCGAGATAGCGGCGATTGTATACTTGTCGCAGAATATGCTCAGGCGGGCCGCCCGCGAGAGAATTACCTACGAGCAGATACGGCAGGCCAGGGACGGTAGCGGGCTTGACGTGCAGCCCGGAATCGACTTCGACTTCAATCGCGTGGCCATCCCGACGGGGCTAGCGGCGCTTCCGACGTTCAGTTCGCAGCACGCCAGTTAGGCCCCCGGGCGCGGCCGCGCCGTCAATGACGACGAGGCCCCGCGACCGCCTTTCCTCAGGTCCGGAAGAACGACGGTGGCGGGACGGTGGCTCCCAGGCGGCGGATCACCGCGGGGGGTGATGGCGACGCCGCCCTCGGCGAGGGCGTCAAGCGCGGCGCCCGCCGCCGGCGGCAGGCTGGCGCGCCGGGGGTCCAGCCCCGGTAGCTGCTCTTGCCGCGCTGCCGCTACCGGGGAGCCGGGGTCCATGAGGATCGAGCCCGCCATGACGACGGGTACCCGCGCACCGCCGCAGGTGGGCAACCCGGCCTTCCGGGCCGCTATCCGCGCGTAGAAGGCGAGCCTGCGGCCCTGTTCCGTCACGATCTCGGTGGCGACGGGGTCGCCCTGCCGGGCGGCGTCCATGACGATCCGGGCGGCGCGGCGCCGCCGCGCCGGATCGGCCGCGTTCCGGCGGCAAGGGGTAGGACCAGCGCGGCATCGCGTCCACGGGCACGGTCATCACCGTGCCCATGGACGGAGCATCCGTCCTGTTACCTCGCCGAGTTGCGCGCGGACCTGCTGGTCGTAGGCCTGGGGCAAGGCGCGTGAGGTCGTGCGCCCGTCGAAGAATTGCCCGGTGACCGCGCCGAGCGCCGGGTCGGTGATGAGCCGCATAGTCGCCTCACCGCCCTGCTCGACCGTGGACAGCGGGGTGATGCCGGCGTGCGCGACCATCGCGGTGTCCATGAAGGTCGCCGGGTGCAGGCAGTTCACCGTGACCCGGGCCGCCGCGAGCTCGTCGGCCAGCCCGAAGGAGAACGCGGCCAGCGCGAGCTTGGAATGGCGACGGTGACGGCATCGGCCGGACATGCTGGCCGATTCCTTTTCGCCCCTCGCCGGGTCTGCCTGGTTGACAGCAGGCCGGCCCGGTCGGGCCGGCCAAGGAAAGGAAGCCGATGGCCATGAGCATCCCCCCCACCATGCGCGCCCTGCAGCAAACGTCCCTGAACGGCCCGCAGGACCTGCGGCTGATCACCGCTGTCCCGGTGCCGGTCCCGGGCCCGGGCGACGTCCTGGTCCGGGTCACCGCCGCCGGCGTCAACTTCGGCGACATCTCGCAGGCTTACGGCACGTTCCTTGGCGGCCCGCAGCCGCCGTACCTGGCAGGCTTCGAGGCCGCCGGCGAGATCGTCGCCAGGGGCGAGGCGGTCACCGGCCTGGAGCCGAGCCCGCGTCGTCGGCGTCGGCATCGGACGCGGCGCCTTCGCCGAGTACACGGCGCTTCCCGCGGTCGCGGTGATCCCGGTGCCAACGGGATGGGCCGAGCAGGAGGCACTGGGCCTGCTCGTCAACTGGCCCACCGCCCTGGCCGCGCTCCGGCCACTGGGCGGCATCGCCGCCGGGCAGGCCGTGCTGGTCCACGCCGCGGCGGGCGGAACCGGCCAGGCCGCGGTGAAGATGGCCAAGCACTACGGCGCGACGGTCATCGCCACCGCCTCGCCCGGCAAGCACGAGGCAGTGCGGGCACTGGGCGCCGACCACGTCCTCGACTCCCGCGCCGCCGATCTCGCCGCCCAGGTACTGCGGCTGACCGGCGGCACCGGGGCCGACCTGGTGCTGGAGTCAGCCGGCGGCGCGACGCTCGGCCTCAGCCTGGCCGCGGCCAGGCGGGTCACGGGCCGGGTCATCATCTACGGCGCGGCCGGCGGCGAGGCCCCGGTGACGAACTGGGAATTGATATACAAGCACCAGGTCCAGCTCATCGGCCTGAATATCGGCGCGCTGATCCAGGCCGCGCCGCAGGTCTACGGCGAGCTCATGGGCGAGCTTTTCGCGCTCATCGCCGCCGGGGTGCTCACCCCTGGCCGGCCCGTCACGCATGAGCTCGCCGATGGCCCGAAGGCGCTCGCGGAACTGGAAGCCCGGGCCACGGTCGGCAAGCTAGCCCTGCTGCCCTGAGGCAAGCCGTCGCCGGGGATCGCGGTACCTGGCCGTGGGATCGTTCGCTGGCCGCCGCGCTGGGCACAATCACCGGGTGAGCGTGCAACTGAACCACACCATCGTGTGGTGCCGTGACCAGCAGCGGTCGGCGGCGTTCCTGACCGGGATCCTTGGCCTGCCGGCGGCGACCAGGTTCGCACCGTTTCTCGTCGTCGCGGCCGACAATGGCGTCTCGCTGGACTTTGCCGAGACCACCGCGACGATCACGCCCCAGCACTATGCCTTCCTCGTTGGCGAGCAGGAATTCGACGCGGCCTTTGGCCGCATCCAGGACCAGGACCTGCCGTACTGGGCAGACCCTGGCCGGGGCCGGCCGCGGGTGATCAACCACAGGGACGGCGGACGCGGCCTGTACTTCGAGGATCCCGACGGTCACATGCTGGAGATCCTCACCCGGCCCTACGGCAGCGGCGGCTGATCCTTCGGCGTTCGCGGCGGCCCGCCGGCCTCCAGCACCACGAGCCGTGCCGGGCGCGGGGACGGCTTGCCCCGCTCCTCGCGGGCCTGCGTCCGCCAGGCAAGGCAGGCAGCGGCCACGAACATTTCCCAGTCCCAAGGCCGGGGACGGTCACGATCGCGTCCCGCTGCTCCTGCGCATCCCGCTTGGTCATCACCGGCAGCGTCGCCAGGCCCGTGAGCGTGGCCGAGTAAGGGCCCAGGCCGTGCATCCGCGCCGCGTGAAACGGCGAGCGCTCGCGCGCGTAAGCGAGGAAAGCCCGCAGCCGCTGGTCGCGGTAGCGCTCAATCCGTTCCCGCGGCCACTCCAGGCGCGTGACGTGGTCCTCCAGCGCCGCCTGCACCGCCCTCAGGTGGCCAGCCCGCAGGCGCGCGTACGCCGCCTTCGCGTCGCTCACGCGGTCAATCCCGGCAGCCGGCCCCGGCATCTTGTGCTCCTGCCCGGCACGCGCCGCGCCAACCTCCAGCCGGCCCTACGGCAGGTAGCTGATGAGCAGGCTTGCCAGCTCCTTTGGGCGGCTGAGCGCAACGGCATGCCCGGCGGCTATCTCATCCGGGACCACGCCCAGGCGGTCGGCCACGACCCGGCGCATGAAGCCAGGCGGGAAGAACCGGTCCTCGGTGCAGAGAACGAACCGGGTGGGCACCGGCGGCCATGCATCCAGCGGCCACGGGGCGCGGCCCGGCGTGTCCGACTGATCGCGCGCGTTCCGGCGCGCCTGCTCGGCCAGGGCCGGGGGGACGTCCTGGTAGATCAAGTCCGTGCCCGCGTACCGCTGCGCCTGCCGCGCCATGACCTCATCGAAGCCGGTGCTGGCGGGCCAGTCCTCGGGAGCCTCTCCCGGAGCCGGAATCATCCCCGCCACCAAGACCAGCATGCTGGCCCGAACCCGGGCCGCTACCAGCGGCGCGGTGAACCCGCCGAAGGACTGCGCGGCGACGATCACGCCGCGGCGGCCGCCAATCGCCTCGACGACGATGTCGGCGTACTCGGCCAGCCCAGCCGAATCGTCATCGCAGGGCAAGTCGGGCGCGAGGGTGTCATGACCGTGCCACCGCAGTTCCCGCTCGACCAGATGCCAGTACCATCCGACATCTCCGCCGCCGTGGATCAAGGCAAAGGTAGCCATCCCTCATCCCCTTCCCTGCCATCCACTCAGTACTCGTTCACTCGTTCAGCGTAATCACGGATGGCAGCGCGCCCTGTGCTCCCTAATCTTGCGACCATGATCGCTTCGCCGCGGCCCCAGAGCCCGCAGAAACTGTCCTCGACATCTATTCAGCCGCCACAGGCAGCTATGGAAAAGCGCGTTCTGGTCGGCGGCTAGAGGCGGCGAGGGCGATGAGTAGCCGCAACTTCGATCGTCTAACTGCTATACGTCATTGTGCGCTGTGGCGACGGCCGACCCGGCGCGATGCGGAAGCGGGCAAGGATGCGGAGGACTGAGTGACCACTGGTGGCTTCTCGTCGAAACGGCTGGCCCGCGTGCGGGACGTGCTCTCTCGTCATGTCGACGACGGCTACGTTCCTGGTGCGGTCGCCGTCGTCGCCCGTCGCGGCGAGGTCCTCATCGAGGCCGTGGGCAATCTCGCCTTCGAGGGCGCCGGCTCGGGGACGCCGATGGCGGCCGACACGATCTGCCGCATCGGGTCGATGACGAAGCCGGTCGTCGCCGCATGCGCGATGACGCTTGTCGAGGACTGCACGCTGCGCCTGGACGACCCGGTCGACGCGTTCCTCCCGGAACTGGCGGACATGACCGTGCTCGCCGATCCGGACGGGCCACTCGAAGAGACCGTCCCGGCGATCCGCCCGATCACGCTGCGGGACCTGCTCACCTTCACGTCCGGCACCGGCATCGTCGTGGCCGAGCCGGGAACGGTCCCGGTCGCCGACGCGCTCAACGCGCTCCAGGGCGAGCAGCCCGGGCAGTCGCCGCAGGAGTGGATTCGCAGGCTCGGCGCGCTTCCGCTGGTCTGCCAGCCGGGGGAGCGCTGGATGTACCACACCGCCGCCGACGTGACCGGCGTGCTCATCGCCCGCGCCACCGGCATGTCATTCGGGGACGCCCTGCGCGAGCGGATCTGCGAGCCGCTGGGGATGACCGACACCGCCTTCAGCGTGGCCGGCGAGGGCGTCAGCCGGCTGGCGACCGCCTACGAACGCGACGACGCTACCGGCGAGCTCGTCGTCGAAGACGGCCCCGACGGGTACTGGAGCCGGCCGCCCGCGTTCGAGTCAGGGGGCGGCGGGCTCGTCTCGACCGCCGCCGATTTCCTCGCCTTCGCCTCGGCCCTGCTGGCCGGCGGCACCCGCGACGGCGAGCGGGTGCTCTCGCGGCCGTCGGTGACGCTGATGACCACCGACCACCTGACCCCGGCGCAGAAAGCGGTCTCCGGGTTCACGCCGGGGTACTTCGACGACATCGGCTGGGGCCTCGGGATGTCGGTCCGCACCCGGCGCGCGCACCTCGGAGCTTCACCAGGCGTGTCATATCCCTGGCCCGCCTCGGCCGGGAGCTACGGATGGCCCGGCCTGTACGGCACCGGCTGGTACAACGACCCCGCCGAGGACATGACGACAATCCTCATGATCCAGCGGGCACCCGCGCCACCGCCGCTGCCGATCCTCCAAGACTTCTGGACCGCCGCCTACCAGGCCATCGACGACTGACCACGCCGATCCGCTGCTGTCGATAAGGCACGCACCCGCGACGGACGTCGTCGGCGCGCGCTGGCTGGCCGTGCACTCGGGCACCCGGATTAATGAGGGCATGAATGCGGAAGGGCCACAGTATGAACGAAGATCACACTAGTCACACATCGCCCGGGATAGCCACTCGAAGTGCCCCTGCCACCCTGGCCCGGCCGGTCGCCGGCGTGCCATACGGATCGCTGGCCGTGCCCGTCGCGGCCGGCCTAGCGCTAGCCATCCTGGCCGCCAGCCTCGGCCATATCTCAGGCGCCCACCTCAACCCTGCCGTTACCCTCGGCCTAGCCCTCTCCAACCGCTTCCCGCGCAGTTGGACGCTAGGCTACGTCGCCGCCCAGTTTGTCGGGGCGATCGCCGCCGCCGCCGTCATCTGGGGACTGTACGGTGAGCGGGCCAAGACCATGGCCGCCCTCGGCGCCACCTACCCGCCCATCGGGGTGTCCGCGGGACGGGTATTCGCCGCTGAATGCGCATCGCCTTCGTCCTGGTGCTAGTCGTCCTTTCGGTGGCCACCGACAAGCGGGTCCCGCGCGGGGTGGCCGCCCTGGCTATTGGAGCCGCGCTTGCGACCGCCGTCCTCATCGGGGGACCGGTGAGCGGTGGTGGTGTCAACCCCGCCCGGGCCATCGGGCCGATGATCCTGGTCGGCCGGTTCACTGACTGGTGGGCTTACCTGGTCGCCCCGGTGGTCGGCGGGATGGTGGCCGTCATCCTCTACGACCGGTACCTGCGGGCCGGATCCGCGCCCGGCCAGGACTGACCGCGATACCAGGGCCGTCATGACCTTCACGATGCTTCCGATAGGACGCTCGGTGTTGAGGCCAGTGCTCCACAAGATCTTGCCCGTGGCCGCGTCGGCCAAAGCCGCGCCCTTCACCCCGATGCCGGCCGGGCCGCCGAATAGACCTGGCGAGCCGACCGCGGATGCGCACCGCCGGCCCGGGCGAGAAGGACGCCCGCGCCCGCGAGCGGCAGGGCGTGGTGAACCTACAGCTGGTCCAGGACGCTGGCCTTGATCCGGGCGAGGTTGTCGGCGATCTCGGTCATGTCCTTGCCAAGGTTCCAGTCGGGCAAGATGAACTCGTCGTAGCCGAGCTCGGCGTACTGCCCGATCTGGTCGACTAGCCGCGCAGCCGAGCCGAAGAGCACCGTACGGCCAGCCGGAGGCGCGCTCGTGTCGAGCTCCATGAGGGCGTTGACCGACGTCCACAGGGTCGCGGGATCGCGCCCGACCGCGTCGCAGGCCTCCAGCAGCGCCGTGCGGGGGGCCGCGGCCTGGTCGGGGGTGGCCCAGGTGTTCCACTGGTCGGCGTAACGGGCGGTGATGCGGAGCATGCGGGGACTGCGGGTGCCGACGAGGATCGGCAGCGGGGACTGGACCGGCTTGGGATCGCAGGGAGCCTCGGTGATGGTGTAGCAAGAACCGCGGAACGTGGTGGACTCATCCGACAGCATCGAGCGAACGACCTGGATCGCCTCCTCGAATCGGGTGACTCGCTTACCGGGCGGCTCCAGCTCGATGCCGTAGGCGTGATGCTCGTTGACCTGCCAGCCCGCCCCGAGCCCGAGGGTCATCCTGCCGCCGGAGAGCCGGTCAATCGTGGCGGCGCGCTTGGCGAGCAGCGCCGGATGGTGGACCGATGTGGGCGAGACCAGGGTGCCGATCCGGACCCGTTCGGTGACCGCCGCCAGGGCAGGCAGGAGAGCCCAGCACTCGTATGTGTCTCCGTGGGCGGGCGTCGTGTCGCCGGTGTTGGGCATGTAATGGTCGGCCAGCCAAGTGCCGTGCCATCCCGCGTTTTCAGCTGCGCGGACCTCCGCCAGGAGGTCGGCGGGAGTACGGCCATTGTGCGGCCAGAGCGAGAACTTCACACGACAACCCTAGAGGTACCGGGCGAAGAATTCCTCCGAGGCCGCCCGCGCCTCCTCCGGCAGCTGCCCGTGCTCGCCGGGGTAGGCGTGCAGGCGCTTGTCCTCGCTGCCGATCAGGTCGAAGAGCTCGAATGCCGCCTCGCGCGGGGCGCGCGTGTCGTCCCAGTTGACCAGGAACAGCACCGGGCATTCCAGCCGCTGGGCGTCGGCGCGGATGCGAGTGCCCGGCGGCGCGGGCCAGTTCGCGTGCATCAGCCCCAGCACCGCGGCCCGGAAGCGCGGATTGCCCGCGACGAGCGAGATGCCGAGCGAGGCGCCCATGGACATGCCCCAGTAGGCGAGCCGGGCGTCGTCGAGGCCGGCCTCCTCTCGCAGCAGGCCCAGTGCCGCGCGCCAGTCCCTGATGGTCTCGTCCACGTCCGGCCGCGGCCATTCCGGTGCCGCGTCCGGGGCGCGGTGATCCCCGTGTCCTGGCGCGTCGATCGCGACCGAGTGCCAGCCGCACGCCGCGAACCGGCGCGCCAGCGAGAGTATGTAGGGGTTGCGCTTGTGCGACGTCCGCCCGTGCCCGATCAGCACGGTCGCCGTGGGCGCGGCCTCCCCAGTGCGCCCGCTGGGGCTCCACACCAGCCCGGGCACCCGCCCCCCGCCGGGTGACAAGGCCTCGAACCGGCGCTCAAGCACGCCGCCGTCATCCGACATCACGCGAAGGTCCATAGTGCTGACAACGCTACGGCTTCCGCGCGATCACGACGGCCATATGCCGATAGCCAAGTCGGACAGCTAGCCGGACACGTTGCCGGATCTCTTCACCTCGCTGACCGTCGGGCGCGACCCCGCCGGACTCGTGCACGTCCAGGTGCGCGACGATCGCTGAGTAGCCGGTTCACGCGGAACGGAGAACTAAATGCCAGATGCCCTGATCGAGACGGTGATCGCCAACTGGGAGCCTCGATTCGTCGGTGCCGGCCTTGATGTGTACGAGTACCGTCGAGTGGCCGCCGGCATCCAGACCTGGGCCGAATGGCTGAATTCGTGGGAGGCCCATGGGGACAAGCGCGCCGGTGAGGCGCGGGAACTGGAGGAAGCGGGTCGTCCTGAGACCGCGGGCGACATGTGGCGCCGCGCGATGCTTTCCTATCACTTCGGGAAGTTCGTATGGACGCTGGACATGGAACTGCACGACCGGGTAGCCGGCAAGGCGGCAGACGCGCTGCGCTCTGCGCACCGGCTTCTGGCTCCCGGGGCAGAATGGCTCGAGATCCCGTTCGATGGCGCCGCCATGACCGCCATTCTCCGTCGGCCGGCGGGTGTGGAGCGTCCCCCGCTCGTCGTGTTGATCCCGGGGCTTGACTCGACCAAGGAAGAGTTCTTCGGTGCCGAGACCATCTTCCACGACCGGGGAATGGCCACCCTGACCCTGGAGGGCCCGGGGCAAGGCGACACCGGACGGCACCTGAGCATTCGCCCCGACTTCGACGTGCCGTTCGCGGCCGCCCTCGATCACATAGCCGACCGTGACGACCTCGACCTGGACCGCGTTGGCGCGATCGGATTCAGCCTCGGCGGCTACTACGCTCCTCGGGTGGCGGCATTTGAGCCCCGGGTGAAGGCGGCGGTCGGAATGAGCGGGGCTTACCGGCTGAGCGACCATTGGGACGAGCTTCCCGTCATGACCAGGGCGACCTTCCAGCAGCACTCAGGCGCGTCGACGGAGGCCGAGGCGAAGAAGATCGCGGCGACGTTGTCGCTCGCGGGCGTCGCGGACAAGATCTCGCAGCCGCTGCTGATCATCACCGGAGACCTCGACCGGCTGGTGCCATGGCGTGAATCACAGCGGACGGCGCAAGAGGCGCCGAACTCGACCTGGAAGCTCTATGAAGGAGGCAACCACGTCGTCAACAACATGTTCTACGAGTCGAAGGCTTTCGCCGCGGACTGGCTGCGAGAGCAACTGTCAGCAGACGCGGAGCTGTCATGACATCGCGGTGGAGGGAAGGCAGACGGACAAAAATAAGCGACGCATTCCGGGCCGCGTTGACGGGAACGCCGGCCGCCAGGGCGCATCGCGTCACCGGTCGGCTATGGCTGGCGCTGGCTTGCGCATCCATTCTGCTAATAGGCGCGGCCACCGGGTGCACCGGGTCGTCTTCTGCGCCACCCAGGGCAGGAGCGGGCTTCGCCGCAGCCGGCCAGCCCGCGACCTCGCGGTCCGGTGCCGCGCCGGCGCGGGGGGCAGCGACGCACCTCGACGACAGCCGAGGCGCCGAAGACCCGACATCCGTGTCATGCCCGACCGCGACCTTCTGCATGGCCGTGCTCGCATCAGGCTACGCGGCCAGTGTACGACGGAACCACGTGGAGCAAGCCCAGCTTGCTGTCTTCCTCCGGCGAGCCCGGTTCTGTGTCATGCCCGACCGTCAGCTTCTGCATGGCAGTAGACGCGCGAGACACATCCGCCTTCCTGTTCAATGGCAGCACGTGGAGCCCTGCTCCGGGCATTGACGATCCTGCCTCGACCACCCTGTCGGGCGTGGCATCGGTATCGTGCTCGTCACCGACTTTTTGCGCCGCCGTTGACAACGGCTCCAACGCGTTCACGTTCAACGGGTCCTCCTGGAGCCCCGCCACGGCCATAGATCCTGGCAACGAACTGAGCACGGTTTCTTGTCCGAGCGCACGCTTCTGCGCCGCCGTGGACTATGGCCCGAATGTGGTCACCTTCAATGGCGCTTCCTGGAGTAAGCCATCCGCCATCGCCCCGGGCGGCTACCTGCAGGCGGTGTCCTGCGCATCGGCCCGCTTCTGCGTTGCCCTCGATCGCAAAGGGGACGCGCACACGTTCAACGGCCGCTCCTGGAGCGCGCCCGTCAAGGCCGTTCCCGACGGTCTCAGCATGGGGGAGGGCGGTGTCTCCTGGCCCATGGTGTCCTGCCCGGCCAGCAACTTCTGCGCCGCCGTCGACGGCACCGGCGGGAACATGGTCACGTTCGACGGCGGTAGCTGGACCGCGCCCGTCAACATCGACCCGAAAGCCGCTCACTCTGTCGGCGAGCCTGTCCTTATATTCCTCATGTCAGTGTCCTGCCTATCCGCTGCTTTCTGCGTGGTCGGCGACTCCCTTGGGGACGTGTTCGTCCGAACCTAACTAATGGTGGAAATTATCATTAGTCGGGTCACTGGCTGGCAGTCGCTACGGCGCGCGCTATGGACGCGTAGCTGACTCGTTCCTGCTCAAGCCGGACTGCCGCCCCGAAATCCCCATCGGCGAGCGACCGGTACAGCGAAAGTTCGGGCGGGGTCAGGTGGTCGAGGGCGATGGATGTGGGAACCGCTTCCGTGACCCACTGGGAGCGGTGTGCGAGCAGGGTGGCCCTGTCCATCAGCATGGACTTGACGTGGGGGAAGCGTCGCCGCAGCCGGTCCAGGATCGCGAAGCCGTGCGTGTCGATGTCGCCCCAGTAGACGATGTCCGGGTCTGCCAGCCAGGTCAGCGGCTCCAGCAATCCGACGGCGTACCCGCCGCCGAGGATCACGACCGCGTCGGCCGGCAGCGGAAACGCGAGGTACGTTATCTCGTTTTCGACGATGAAAGCGCGGCTGGTTCCCGGTGGCGGGGCGGTCAGCTCGTCAGCGCGGACGGCCATCTCGGAGAAGCCCCCGAGGCGGCTGCCGCAGCGGAACCGCACGTAGCCTGGCTTGCGCAGGAACCCGTAGCGATCCTCGAACCCCTCGCCCGCGGTGTTGACGCGCTCCGGCGGGAGCTGCAGGTCCAGTAGCTCCGTGAGGACCCCGCGGTGCTGCCCGATGAACTTGGTGTCTACGCCTGGCACGTCGACCTGGCGCAGGTAGAGGCCGGACGTGTCGCGTGAGCCGATCCAGCCGACGATTGCCAGCAACTGATCCCACTCGGCTTGCAGGTCCAGCGCCTTAAGCGGGCGCCTGGCAAGCCAAGGCAGCAAGCTCGGAAACGATGCCGTGGTCCGCTCCGCCAGGTCGGCTAGGCACCGTGCCTGCGCGCGTGCGCCGAGCAGCTCCCAGGCTTGCCCGTAGGAGTCGAGCCAGGCGGCGCTAGGGATCAGGTTGACCCCGAAGTCCCGGCCGCCGACCTTCTTGTACTCAAGGCGCAGCGGCCCGCGTGACGCGCGCTCCCATTCGCCCGCCCACTGGCGGACCTCATCGAAGCGAGCACCAAGGTCGGCCGCGCCCGGCCCTCTGACAGGAATGCGAACCGATGCGAACTCATCTCCGGCGATGAGTCCGGCCAGCCATCCGCCCAGCCTCTTCCGCGCGGTCTCTCGCACGTCCGCCAGGGTGGTCCACGGGGACGGCATGTCAGGCGCTGGCCAGCATGGTCTCGGCGGGAAGCGTGGCGTTCAGGCTGGCCAGCGCGTGCTCCTCGCGCTTGGCGCGATACTCCTCGATGGTCAGCGTATGCAGCCTGGAGTACTTGCTGGTCGGATTGTCAACGAATCCGACAGCGGCGACGTACGGCTCGATGACGTGGATCTTCTGCAGTGGGGTGACGATCAGCAGTTGCAACCCGAGCTTGCCGAATAGCTCCAGCGCGAACCGGGTGGACTCATCCGATCCGCGGCCGAACGCCTCGTCGATCACCGCGAACCGGAAGGTGCGCGACTTGACCGCGCCCCACTCCAGCTTGAACTGGTAGGCCAGCGACGCGGCGAGGATCGTGTAGGCGAGCTTCTCCTTCTGCCCGCCCGACTTCCCGGCAGAGTCGGCGTAACGCTCGTATTCGGTGTCGTCCTCGCGGAAGCGCTCGGAGGCGGAGAACAGGAACCAGTTCCGCACGTCCGTGACCAGCGCCGTCCACCGCCGGTCCACCTCGGTCTGGCCCTCCCGTCCCTTGAAGCGCTCGATGATCCGCTTCACCTGCAGGAACTTCTGCTCGGAGTACTGGTCATCGGCCGCACCACCAGACGACATCGTGCCGCCGGGCGAGACGGCTCCTTCTGTGCACGCTCGCAGGTCCGACCTGAAGTCTCGAATGTCGGTGTTCGGGGAACGCTCAGGCTCCAGCCGGATGTACCGGCCGGGGTTGTAGTCGACGTCCACCAGCGAGGAGTTGATCATGTCGATCCGCTCCCTGATCAGGTCGGCATGCCGGATGAGCTGGGACTGGAAGGTCGCGATGTCGCGGATCGTGTTGGTGTTCAGGTAGTCCTTGAACTGCTTGTGGAAGCGGGGCAGGTCGTCGTTGGTCAGCCGAGCGTGCAGTTCCCGGAAGCCGGCCGCCGACCCTACGCTCGCATCCAGCTCGGATGTCTCGACCGGGTACTGGCGGCGGAACTCGCCCATCACGCCGACGACCTTGCCCGCCAGCTCATTGCGGCGCCGGCCGCGCCGGTCCCCGATCGCGGCGAGGGTCGTGGCCGCTTCGGCCTCCGCCTTGTCGCAGGACCGCGCGCTGCCAGGCCGCGACAGCCCCTGCTTTTCCAGCAGGGGCCCCAGCGCCGCGAAGTGCGCTCGGGCCGCCGCGCAGTCGAACTCGGCCAGGATGGCCTGCGTCTCGTCTAGGGCTGCCTCCGCGTCGGTGACGCTCTTGTTTACGCCGCCGAGCTTGTCCCCAACCGTGCGGTCTGCGGCTTCAGCGTCCTCGATCTGCTGCTTGACGAGCTTCAGCTCTTCATCCAGCTTGGCCAGTTCGGCTGAGGCCTTTGTCAGCCTGTCATGGTCGGCTTGCAGCTCAGCGACCTTGCTGACGGCGGACTGCCAGTCGACGTCAGCGAACTGCGTCGTCTGCGCCAGGCTGGCGAGGACGTTACTCCGGGTGATGGAGGCTTCATGGGCCGACTTATGCCGGTTGATCACCGCTTCGGCTTTCGCGATCTGCGCCGACAAGGTCGTGGCCCGTCGGAGCAGTGTGTCGATCTTGCGTTCGTTGGACCAGCCGAGGACATAGCGGCTGCGGTCGTCGATGCGGAAACGGTCGTCCTTCTCGTGCCGCCCGCCGGCGCCCTTTACCTGCCCGGCCTTGGTGATGGCCTTCTGCATGCGGCGGAAGTCGGCCATCGTCTCGACGCACTCGACTTCGGCGCGCCGGGTGAGCTCACGGTCCAGCCATAGCGCGAACGGAGAGTCCTTGATCGCCAGCTTGGCGGCCAGCGTACCGACGCCCGGGTCGGGTGGCAGCGCTCCCAGGCTGGCCGCTCTCGGGACGCGGTAGTAGACGACCCGGCCGTCCAGGTGGCGGCCGTTGATCCAGTCGGAGACGGCGGCGTAGTGCTCGTCGGGGACCAGGATTGACAGCGCGAAGCCGCGCAGCAGTCGCTCGGCCGCGCCTTCCCAGTCCGCTTCCTCGGGGCGGACCTCGATCAGCTCGCCGGCGAACGGGAGGGCGTCTTCCTGCAGCTTCAGTTCATGGCACAGCCGCTGCCGCAGCTCTAGGTCACGGGCGGGGATGTTGCTCTTGCGGGACCGCAGGCTTCGCAGTTCCTTGTTAACCCGGGCGGCGTCGGCGTCCAGTTCCTTCTTCTCGACAGTGGCGTCGGTCAGGTCATTCTGGCTGTCGACTTGAGCCTGCCGCGCGATCTGCTGCGCCTCGGCGATCTCACGCTGGCGAGCCGCGAAGTGCTCCGCGGTCTCGACCGGGTCCAGGCCCGCCTTCGCCAGCAGGTCGCCGAATGTCCCCGCACGGGAGCGCCGAGTGTCGCGCGTTTCCTCGCTCTCGGCGATCCGCCGCTCAAGGTCGGCGAGCTGGTTGCCGCCATGCCCGGCCCGCTCGACCATGAGAGCCGTCTCCCGGGCCCGCAGTGCCTTCAATGAATTGGACAGTTCGGTTCGCTGGCCTGAGAGGATGCTTCGTTCCGCGTAAAGGTCGTTAAGAGACCTGTCGAGGAGGGTGGCCTTCAGGTCGGCGAAATAGTAGCGGAGGGCGCCCTGGCGCGCGGCGAGGGTGCGGATCTCGGCATCGACGGCATCGTGCGCGTCCAGTTCCTTCAGCAGCGGCTCTAGGAGGGCGAGCTGTGCCTGGGCTCGCTGGACGGCATCGTGGGCCTTCGTCAGGTCCTCGAAGTGGGCGACGATGTCCGCGACGGCCCTCGCCGCGTTGAATGGCTCCAGCATGTGCTCGCGCACGAAGTCGGTCAGGTTGCCGACCGACTTCATCGACACGGTCTGGTGGAACAGCTCCATCGCCTGCTCGGACTCGATGCCGAGGCGGCGGCGGAAGTCCTTGCCGTACTCCGGGAAGCCGTCGTGCAGGCGCACGCCCGCCGTCCCGCGTAGTCGCTTGCGCAGCACGTTCATGTCGGGGCCGAAGCCGGTGAAGTGCTCGCCGACCGACAGCGCGCTGTCCGCCGTGACGTAGAACCGGTCCGGCTGCCCGCCGACGTCGCCATTCTTCATCCAGAAGACCTGAGCGAGGGTGACGGTCTCCCCGTAGCCCTCGTTAGTGAACACCCCGAGGACCACGCTGAACTTCGTCGGGTCCCGCAGGGCGATGGGCCGGGTTCCCCCGGTGACCTCGTTGCGCTCAGACTTATAGTGGCCGAGCACGTAGGAGCGCAGCGACCGCTCGCGGGTCTCGGCGCCGGCCGCCTTGTTGTAGGCGATCTTGTGGGCGGGCAGCAGCAGCGTCGTGATGGCGTCCACGATGGTGGATTTGCCGGAGCCGATGTCCCCGGTGACTAGGGCGTTGCGGCCGCCCGGGCACAGCTTCCAGACGCGCTGGTCGAAGGTGCCCCAGTTGTACAGCTCCAGACCGGCCAGCCGGAAGCCGCTGCGGATCTCGCTCACTCTTGTGCTCCGTCGTTGGCCATCAGGCGGGCGTACCCCGCCAGCCTGTCGTTGAAGTCCGCGAGCCATTGCCCGTCGACGTAGGCCTTCAGGATGCGGCGGACCTCGAAGGACTGCTCGGCGTTCTTCGCCGGGCGCAGGAAGCCCAGCTCTGCTGCCTTGCCAATGTGTGCGTCGATCTGGTCGATGAGCCGGGCCTCATTGCTCGTCTCGGGCAGGAAGACGCGGATCATCTCCACGATTTGCGCACGGGTGAGCATCAGCCTCGTGTCGCCGCCCTGCGCGTCAAACTCTGCCAGCTTCTTGCGCAGCAGCGCGAGCAGCAGGCTCACGTGAAACGACAACGACCGGCGCGCGATCAGCCTCGGCAACTGCTCGGTCTCATCCTCATCGACTGGCCGCTGGCGCAGGTACGCGTAGCCCTCGGCCTCATCGATGACGACCTGCAGGCCAAGGACCTCCACGTAATCACGGACCTGCGGCTGCAGCTGCCTGACCTGCTGCCAGGCACCCTCGTTGCTGTCGCGGTAGACGACGCCCTTCATCAGCGGGATCACGGCGTGCGAGAGGCTGGCATCGGTCATCGCGGCTTTCCTGTCCGGGTGAAGGTGACGCGAGGCATGGTCACGGTCTGGCTCCGGCCGTCTGGCTCGGTCCAGGTGACGTTCTCGGGATGCTCGTCATCGAAGACCATCGCGAAGCTCTCGTCCCGCAGAGCCAGGTAGGTCACCAGCTCGGCCACGCCGTGGGTGAGCGGGACCGAGGCCACGATCTCAGCGAGGCCAACCTGGGCGGAGCGCCGCAGCGCGGTCCGGACGGTGTCACGCAGCGGCCCGGGATCAACGTAGACCTGCTCGAACAGCGCCGCCGGGTCGGTCTCCTCATCCGCCCCGGCCGGGCGGATGTCGTCGCTGTCGATCCGCGGCTTGCGCACCGGGGCGTACAGCGGGCGCTCGAACGGTAGCGTGATCGCTGGCGCGGCGGTGTCGATCTCCATCGTGGCGGCGGGCGCTGGCATGCCGCGCAGCCGCAGCGCGTTCGACTCGATCTCCCGCAGGATGTCGATCACCCGGCGGTTCTCGAACCAGGCCTGGTCGTCCAGGAAACGGCGCAGCTGCTCCGACAACTGCCGCACGACTGCCTGAGTGCGCTCGGCCGCGTCCAGCCAGTCATAGTGCACCCGCCGCAGCCGGGGATCACGCTCGGCCAGCTCGGTCAGCTCATCGACCCGCGTCAGGAGGCCGGTCAGCTCCTCTTGGCGGGCCTGGCTCAGCAGGAAGTCGTAGAACGCCTGGAACGACCGGCCCTGGTCGGATCCGGCGATGGACTCACGGCTGCCGAGCACGTCATCGAGCAGCTCGCCCTTGCCTCCCTGCCAGCCGGCGATCTTCTCTCGCAGATGCCGGTCCAAGCGCCGGAAGTTCTCCTCGACCTGCCGGAAGTCCGACAGCAACTCCCACGCGGTCGCCGTCAGCTGCTGGTACCGGTCACGGACACCACTGGGATCGAGGACAGCCACATTGCCGGACTCGACCCGCGCGATCTCCTCTTCGATCTCGCGCTTGCGGCGGGTCAGCTCCTCGACCCGCGCGGCCGGGTCGGTCTCGGTGCCGTGGACGATCTGCCGCAGTAGCTCGAAGACGGTATTCAGCCGGGACTCGGTCCCGACGAACTCGCGCTCGCCCAGCGACCGCACCCACGCCAGTGCCTTCTCCACGGCGGGCGTGGCGTCGAAGTGCGGCTCGTCGGTGCCGTCGGGGTAGTACTTGCGCAGCCAGCCCATGTCCGGGTGCGCCCAGTCGTCCAGGTAGGCCCGCGCCTTCTTCGGAAAGCTGCCCGGCTGCCGCTGGTTCAGCGCGTACAACTCGTCGTCGAGCAGGCTCTCCAGGTCACCCGCGGCGACCGCCCGCGCATTATCCTCAACGAACACCCGGTGCAGGAAGCTAAGCACGAGCGGGGAGTTCTCTGCCCGCAGCAGCCGCCATGCCGGGCTGTTCGCGCGCAGCCAGGCAATGTCGTCGAAGCTCGTTTCCCCGGGCATAGCGACATGGTAGGGCGTCCCGCCGACATTCGACGGCCAAGCCGCAACGTAAGCAGCTGGCAACGCTTCGAGTGCGCTCGCGACCCGAAGCGAGGACCGGTGGCCTCAGGAATCGGTCATGGTAGCGGGTACGGCGGGACTGGCTGCGGGGCCTGCGTGCGACGGCGGCGGCCGCGCCGGCGGCGCCGAGGGCCGCGCCGGCGAGTGGCACGACAAGGAGCGCGGTGAAGGCGCTGTCCCCGGCCTGGCCGACGCTGAGCTCCACGTAGTACTCGTGGCGGAAGGCCGGCGGGATCGTGATGAGAGGATCGCAGGTCTCGCATCCGCCGCCGCTGATGTAGGACTGGTTCAGTGGCGGATTCTGCAGCGGAACCCGGTGCGGCAGCAGCGCGATCGTGGCCGTCGTGAGCACCGCCACGAGCATGGCGGCCGTCGCCATGGCGCACGTCGCGGCCAGGACGCCCTGCCGTGCCTGGCTCGCGATTGCCGGCCTTGCGTCCCGCGCGCAGGCCCGCGCTACGGTGAAGCCGACTACCAGCGGCACGGCCAGCGTGGGGACGATGAACACGGCTATGGCTGAGGTCTCGGCATCGACGCCGAAGGGCGCGCTGGCGTAGAGCCCGACGGCGGTGGCGGTCCCGATTCCGGCCGCGGCCGGCAGCGTGAGCCGGCTCAGGCGCAGGCGCGCGGTGGTCAGGATGAGCAGCCCGGCCACGTAGCCGGCGATGACCAGCAGCATCAGCAGGTCAAGGCCCCAGCTCCCCGGAACCACCGCGAAGTACGCGCCGAGCCTGCTGCCGAGGCGGTCCTTGCTGTCCTTGGCGGCGATCAGCACGAGCACGGCCGCGTAGCCGGCGACCCGCGCGGCACGCGGCACCCAGCCCGGCCGGGCCGGGCCGAAGTACCGGCGCACCACCACGGGGAGCATGCCCAGCAGCAGCAAGCCGCCGATGACGTACATCCGGTTGACCGGGATCGCGGAGTCCGTCGACGGGCCCGGCCAGCCGATCCATGTCAGGGCTACCGCCCCGGCCAGGAACGCCAGCACCTGGCCGGCCTTGCGCATGACGGCCTCTCGCGCCACGAGCCACAGCCCGCCGCCCAGCCAGGCCAGGCGGGCCTGCCCGCCCGGCATCTCACCCGTCTCGGCCAGCAGGGCGCGCACCCAGTCGCCGCGGTTTTCACCAAGCAGCCCCGCGACGTGCTCCAGCAGGCCCGCTAGCACGTGCACCAGCCTGTCCATAACGCCCCCTCCGCCGTCAGCCGCCGGCCAGCCGACCCGGCCGGCCGCGCTGTCGCGGCCTGGGGCCGCGCCCGGGCCGCTTCGGCCAGCGCCGCCCGGGCGATGGCAAGGCCGTCCACGGTGAGCCTGTACCTGTGCCGCCGCGGGCGGCCAGCCGGCTGTTCTTCCTCCCAGGAAGCCTCGACTAGCCGCTGGTCGGCCAGCCGGATCAGGATCGGGTACAGCGTGCCCGACCGGAGGCCGGTCTGCTTAG
Source organism: uncultured Actinomycetota bacterium (assembly GCA_963735415.1). Lineage (GTDB taxonomy): Bacteria > Actinomycetota > Actinomycetes > Streptosporangiales > Streptosporangiaceae > Trebonia. The sequence goes on from CAVTLB010000019.1 coordinate 201,662, forward strand.
CGATCTTGTAACCGTGCAGCCAGGCGGCCGGATCTGCCTCAAGCGCGCCAAGGACGAGCAATGCCTGGGCGGAGAACCGTGAGCGACGGGTCATGACGCCGAATTCTACCTAGGTAGAGTAGATCTTGTCTAGTCACCGCCCTTCATCCGCCGCCTCCGCGCGATGCTCAGGATGTCCCTTCTAAGCGCTCCTGGGACGGCGACGGCCCGGGCCTGCGATGAGGCCCGGGCCGTGCCGTAGTGCCGGTGCTAGCCGATCGGGCTAGCCCCCGACGGTGTAGGCGTAGGCGAAATCGTGGAAATCGGAGAATGACGTCGGGAACCCAAGGGAGGGCTCAGCGTCGGTCAAGTCCGTCGACTCGATGACGCTGAGGGTGCCGCTCACCGCGGTGCCCGCGGCCGCCGTGGGCGACAGCGTCGCCGTTAGCGTCCCGGTGGCTCCGGGTGCCAGCTCTACCGGCGTGGCGGTGGCGCCGCCAGTGATGTCGGTGCCCGACGGTGACAGGATGAACAGCCCGGCGTGGTTCGTGGTGTTTCTGACCTTCACCGTGACCGGGACGCTGGCGCCGGCGGCGATGGTCGTCGACGCCGACTTCGGGAGGCCGGTCTCGTGGAAGGGAGCGAGCTGGTTGTAGGCGAGGAACCCGGTGACGTTCTGTGAGAACTCCGTCCCGTCGGTCGTAGCGCCCTGCATCACGTCGATCTCCCACAGGCCTGCCTGGGGATCGGGGGCGATGAGCGAGGCGTTTCCGGTCGGGTTGCCGGGCGTCGGGGTGGTGTCGACGGCGGTGACGTCCACGAACCCGGACTCGGTGACACCAGGCTCAAGGTCGGCCGGCGAGAACAGGTAGTAGTACACCGGGTCGTCGGCGCTGTGGTCCGGCGCGAAGAACGACACGTCGAGGTCCTTCGCGCCCTGGGGGACGTTCACGTAGAACGTCTTGATCTGCCCGGGACCGCGAGATACCGAGCTAGTCAGGGTAGCGGTGAACGCGCCGCCGAACGACGGGATGAGGGTGCGTCGCGCGATCGGCACCGAGCTCTGCGAGCCCGTTTGACCCGGTGAACTGCACCGACTCGGGTGCGTCGCCGGGGCTGAGGGGGAGGGCGATGCTAAGGGGCACGCTGACCGAGCTGCGGGGCGCGATGGTGACGGGGGCCGAGGCCGGGCTAGTCGTGAAGTTCTGGCCGCTGGCCTGGAAGGTCACGGTTCCGGTGTAGCGCCCGGGGGTGTCCGGCGGTTGCTGCACGTGGCCGCGGCCGTTGGCCCACACGATCTGGGCCGTCCACTTTCCGGCCATCGGGTGCTCGACCGTGGCGTGCTGGATGTCGGGGCTGGCGTTGGTCCCGTTGGAGGAGCCGTAGTCGTACGACAGCTGCGCCAGCTTCCCGGCCGGGTCAGTCAGGATGAAGGTCAGGATGTTGTTATCGCTGTTGGCCGGGTCCGGCCAGCGCATGTCGGCGTCGAGCACGCTGACGCCGGGCGGCACGGTGAAGGTGACCGGTGCCGCCGCGGTCGCGCCCTGCTCGGGAATCGGGGCGCTGGCCGGCGGGGCGCTGACGTTCTCGGTGACGGGCCTGCCCAGGGCCGTTTCTCTGCCGAGCGCCCGGTAGGTGCCGGTGACCCTTTCGGTGGCGGAGGAGGCGTTGTACAGCGTGACCGACTGGTGCACGGTCGAGCCGCCCGCGCCCTGCACGTCGAGCTGGGTGGGGTTGTTCACCAGCTCTGGAGTGCTGGACTGCGCCAGCGTCGTGCCCGGCATCTGGCGAGCGGCCTGGACCGCCGCGTAGATGTTCAGCAGGCCGGCGCCCTGCTGGTCCGACTCGGCCCCGATGTCGGTGGCCGTGCTGGTGAGGATCTCCTTGACCTGGGCCGGGGTCGGGCTGTTACCGCCGTGGGTGTCGCGGTAGGCCTGGATCACGTCGGCGGCGGCGCCGGAGATGAAGGGGGCCGACTGGCTGGTGCCGCCAAAGGCCTCGGTCGGCAGGGGCGGGTCCTGGCCGGCGCCGGCCACGGCCAGCGCCAGGTAACCGGGCGCCACGAGGTCCACCACGGCGCCGTCAGGAGCGGTGCCGCCCGACGACAGGGTCGTCATGCTGTCGTCTTCCCAGCCCTTGGCGTAGCCATCGGCCTGGGCCAGCAGCCGCAGGTCGTTCGTTCCGCCGGCGTCGATGACGTTGGGGTCATCGGCGGGGGCCTCGACCGTGCCGGAAGAGCCGCTGTCGCCCGCGCTCTCGACGACGGTGACGCCCGCCGCCACCATGGCGTCGTTCGCCGGCACGAGCAGGTCGTCGTTCGCGCCGGGCAGGGCACCGAAGCCGTAGGACTCCGACACGACGTTGACGCCCTCGTTCACCGCCTGCTGCAGCCCGGCGATGACCTGCGACTCGGGGGCCACGATCTGGCCCTGCGAGTTGGTGTCGGAGAAGAAGCCGGTGGTCAGAATGGAGGCGCCGGTGGCGTCACCCACGATCCGGAAGCTGCAGTTCGCGGGGAGGTTGGAGAAGGGCAGCTGAGACGCGTAGGTGTAGGTGACCGTGCCCTGGGCGCCGATGGTGGACACGTCGCCGTTGAACTCGTCGCTGAAGACGTTCTCGGTCGGGTCCGGGGCATCGATGATCACGGGCGTCCCGTCAGGACGGATCATGTTGGGGTTCCCGGCCAGCGTGTCGGCGTCGACGTTCCCGACGATGACGCCCTTGCCCGTCGCGATCGAGGAGGCTTCGCCCGGGGCGTTCGGGTCGCTGGACGCGTCGTGGATGCTCGTGAGGGCCTCGGGCTCGATCAGCGGCTGGCCGTTAGCCGTCGTGCAGGACTGCTGCCCGTCGGCCGCGATGGCCGGGATGTCCGACTTCGCCACCTTGGAGGTGGCCACCGCCTTCGTCCTCGACGTGGCGTCCCCGATGATGATGGTCCCGTCGGGGACGACCTCCTTGACGCCCGGGGTGTGGCTGAGTGCCTGTGCCTCGGCCGCCGGCATCGTCGCCGCGACAGCGTTGAGGAGCGACAGGGCCGTGACATGCGTGGCCCCGACCTGCGCTAGCTGGGCTACGAGCGGAGCCTGCATGGACGTAGCCGTTGCTTGCCGGCTGCTTCGGTGGGCCCGGTTCGCCGGCAGGCTGCTGAGCTGGTCGTTGAACACGACCACCATACGCTCTTGCCTGCCCGACGATCGGGCTTTGACCTGGCTGGGGCTCAACTTAGAAAAGCTGGGCCTCGGCACGCCGGCTAGGGCGGTCGAAGTGGTTGCCCAGCCGACGGCGGTCATCATTGTGACGCCGAGCGCGGCCGCGCTGAGCAACGAAGCAGCCTTACGGGGGGTTAGCGACATTCTGCTGCCTCCATGTTGGACCCCTCTTTTAGGGTTCCTGGACGTAATGGGTCTAGCACCGTACGGCAGCATGATCAAGGGGAGATTAGGAATCGGAGTGCCCGGTCTTGGCCTTCCGGAATGTCGCGGCACTGCGGGAACTAGCCCGGTTGTCTTTGTGCTAGCCCTCTCTGGATCTTCTGTTTGCCCCATTTCGTCGGCGATGCAATTGCATGGGCCCAATCAACCGCTACTTCTAGCCAAAGTTGAACGCCGGTTAGGGCGGTGAACCACTGGATGATCCGGGCGGTGCCGGCGTCGCCTACTCGTCAGTAGCAGTGTCTTTTTCCGCTATTATCACCGAAAAATACACTGCTACCAGCGGGTAACCGGATGCCGGGCGCCGACGAGCCGCCCGGCTGAACTCGTGTGCGCGTTCCGATAGAGCTGTAGCCCCGGACCTGGCCTCACCCGCTATTCGTCGGCCACAGGTCCAGGCGAAAGCCGAAATGCCCGAGCCGGGCCATGGCGGTCGCTTACCTCCGGTAGTGGCGCAGCGTGTCCTGCAACGTCTCCAGCGCGGTGAACTTCGGGACCCAGCCGAGTTCCTCTTTCGCCCGGGTGGTGTCCATGATCGCTGGATGGGACGCCGCCTCCACCCACTGCGCGACGGGCGGGAGGAAAGGCAGCGCGGCGAGGGCCCGGGCCGCGGCCTGAGTCAGTCGGGGCGAAACGGGGAACGACCGCATGCCGAGCTCGCGCGCGACAGTGCTGGCGGTGACGATCCCGTCAGCCGCGATGTTGTAGGTACCCGGCGGACCAGCGGCGACGATGCACTGCAGCAGTGCCTGCCCCACGTCCGCTTCGTGCACGAGTTGCACCCGCAGTTCCGGAACCGGCACCGGGAACGGCATCCGGCCGGCCCACCGGACCGGAGTGCGGGTCAATGCTCCGCGTAGGCCGCGTGGCAGGCTCTTCGCGCCGACAGCATGCGGCCCCAGCACGATGGACGGGCGCAGCAGGTACAGGGCGGGCCCGCCGGCCGTGGTGGCGGCCCGGGCCTGTAGCAGGTGCTCAAGCCTGGCCTTCTCCCGGGCATAGAACAGCCGGGCCGCGGGGCGTGCCGGCCAGTCCTCGGTCATTCCGATGGGGTTGTCGCGGTGAAAGCCGTAAGCGGCCACCGAGGACGCGTAGACGAAGCGGCGCGCGCCTACCGCCGCGGCGGCGTCGAAGGCGTTGAGCGTGCCGTCGATGTTGACTGACTCTATAGCCTCACCGGACGCGGCACCGGTCACCTGGAAGGCCAGGTGCACCACGACGTCAGCATGACGAAAAGCGTCACGCAGCATCTCGCCGTCGCGGACGTCGCCGCGCCGGTACTTCGTCTTCGTCCAGCCGTGCACCGCGGGATCGAACGGGCGCCGTGCGACGCCTGTCACGTGCGCCACCCGATCGTCGGCCTCAAGCAGGGGCATAAGGCCGAACCCCAGGGTGCCGGTCACGCCGGTCACCGCGACCGTCAGATTCGTCCGCGTCTGCGACGCCATCAGCCATCACCTCCCCTGCTCTGCCGTTTCGCAAAGAATACGGCGGCAGATGCTGCGCGATCCGAGCCGGAAGTCCCCACATCCCGGGACGATCGCCTAGGTCAGGCGGCGATCCTCGCGGCCTACGCTGCTTTTGCTGCTTGGGATCGGGCACTCGGCGTCTGCCGACACGGTCAAGCGTGGCGGCGGATGACATGTAAAGGGGACATCATGGACAGGCTGAAGCCATTGGACGCCATGTTCGTCGAGGCGGAGGACGAGGACAAGAACACGTCGATGGCGATCGCGTCGATTGCCGTGTTCCAGGGGCCGGTGCTGGCCCATAAGGAGGTCATGGCGCTCATCGCGGAGCGGCTGCCACTCGTGCCCCGCTACCGCCAGAAGCTGCGCACCGTGCCGTTCCGCCTCGGGCGGCCGGTCTGGGTCGACGACCCGGACTTCGACCTCGGCTATCACGTCCGGCGCACCGCCCTGCCTGAACCCGGAGAATACCGGCAGCTCGCCGACTTGATGGCGCGCGTGATGTCGCGCCGGCTCGACCGCGATCATCCGCTCTGGGAGTACTGGGTGGTGGAAGGCCTCGCCAGGGATCGCTGGGCCCTGATCTCCAAGGTGCACCACTGCATGATCGACGGGGTTGGCGGCGCTGACTTGTACCGCGTGATCATGGAGCCCGTCCGACCTTGTGCAGACGCCCGAGAACCCGCCGGCTGGCCAGCCGCCCTCGGCGAGCTCGCTCGCCGCCCAGGCCGCCGCGGAGATGGTGCAGCTGCCCCTGCAGCAGGCCCGCTGGCTGGGCGCCGCTGTGGCCGACCCCGGCCGCACCATTCGGCAGGCAACCGACGTGGCACGGGCCGTCGCGAGGTTCTCGCCGTCTCTGTGGCCCGCGGTGCGGTCCTCGCTGAGCGGGAACATCGGCCAGCAACGGCGGTACGCCTGGACCCGGGTGTCCCTGGAAGACGTCAAGACGATCAAGCGCGAGTTCGGCGGCACGGTGAACGACGTCGTGCTTGCCGCGATCAGCGGCGGCTTCCGTGCGCTGCTGCTCGACCGGGGCGAAGAGCCCAGGCCGCACGAGGTTCCGTCGCTTGTCCCGGTTTCCGTCCGGGCTCCGGGGGATCAGGGCAGCTTCGGGAACCAGGTCTCGGCGACGGTGACGAATCTTCCCGTCCACATCGCCGACCCGGTGGAACGGCTCGTCGCCGTCCGGACGGAACAGGACTCGCTGAAGGCGAGCCACGAGGCGATGATCGGCCAGGCGCTCGTCACCCTAGGCCGGTACAGCGTGTACCCGCTGACGTCCTGGCTGATCAGAAAGGCGTTCTGGCTGCCGCAGCGGGAAATCGTCACGGTCACCACCAATGTGCCTGGTCCCCGTGAGCCGCTCTACTGGATGGGACGCCGGCTTGAGGAGATCATCCCCTACGTCCCCATCGCGAGCAGGGTCCGCACCGGCATCTCGATCTTCAGCTATGACGGCAACATTACGTTCGGCATCACCGCCGACTACGCGGCGAATCCGGACCTGGACGTGCTGGCCCGGGGCATCGAGCACGGCGTATCCGAGTTGCTGCTAGCGGCCAGGCAGCACGCGGTTCCGGCGGCAAGCTGAGGTCGTCCTGGCCAGCTCGCGAGAGCCCGGCCAGGACTGGCCCAGTTAGGCGACCTCGCTGGGCTGCGCGAGGCCCTGCGGCTGGCCTTGCTGCCCACACGCGGTCAAGGAACCCGGCGATTTCCGCGGTCAGCCGGGCAGGGCGTACCCACAGTTCGGCGAACGTGCGGGTGCGGATGAGCCTCGCGTCGGGAAGCTGGCGCGCGAGCCTCTTCGCGTCGGCGAACGAGTGGATGAGGTCGATTCCGTGCCCGAGCACGAGCGTCGGCGCGGTGATGGCGTTTCGCTGTTCGACGGTCGGAGCTATCGGTCCCATCAGCACACCCCGCAGGATGGCGGAGATTTCGTCTGGGTCCGATCCGATGGTACCGACCAGCGAGTCGAGCGGGCCGATACCCGACGAAGGCAGCCGGGAGACAGACCCGGGAGACCAGCCGCAACGGGCCCCGTGCGTAGCGCACCTGCAGCATGAGCGGGACGAAGGTGAGCGCCGCCGCGGGGGCGGCGGTCTCGAGTACCGGCATTTCCAGGACCAGGCCGCGCACCCTCTCGGGTGCCTGCGCGGCGGCGAGCAGGCTCACGTTGGTCCCCAGCGAGATCCCGCCGAGTACCGCCTGGTCCACGCCGAGCTCGTCAAGCAGGGCAAGCACGTGCTGGGCGTAAAGGTCCATGCGGTGAGCGCTGGGCTGCACCGGCTTCTCGCTCTGGCCGTGACCGAGCAGGTCGAGCAGGACGACGCGGTTGCCCCTGGCAGCCAGCGCCCGGGCCAGGCCGCGGCTCAGCTTGCTGTCGAAGAGGATCGGGTTCAGCCACACGAGCACCCGGTCCCCTGAGCCGTAGACCTCGTAGTTCAGGCGGTACTGACCGAAAGTTAGCGTATGCGTCGTATGCGTCACACCATCCATCATTACACCCTCCATCGTTGGCTGCAGCCATCCCCCGCGAACCGGGGCCGAAGGCTCTTCACGGATGACATTCGTCCCTAGACACCACTCATATAAGACAGACAACCTCAAACTATGAGAATAGCGCCAGGTAAGAGGCGGTAGAAGGCCGAGCATGCGGAGACCCGGATGACCGAGACCCGGAACGAGCAACAAGGGCACTGGCTGACACTTGAGTCGGCCGCATCGGGCGGTCCCTGGGGGTGCCGCATCGACAGCGTGGGCGTGAAGCTGCCCGCCCAGCGGCTGACCAGCAAGGACCTGATGAGCAAGACCAGCCACAACACTCACATCCAGCTCGAGCGACTCACCGGCATCCACGAACGCCACGTCGTCGGCCCAGGCGAGAACTCATTCACCCTGGCCACCGGGGCGGCGCGCGACTGCCTGTCTCATTCGCGGCATCAGGCGTCCGACATCGAGATGCTGATCAGCACCAGCATCACGCGCTCCAGGGGCCGGTTCGCGCAGTCTTTCGAGCCTTCGCTGAGCCTGTCCATCAAGCAGGCGATCGGCGCCACGCAGGCGGTGAACTTCGACATCTCGAACGCGTGCGCCGGCATGCTGACCGGGGTGTTCATCCTTCAGGATTTCGTCGCACGCGGTGAGATCAGCTGCGGCATGGTGGTGTCGGGCGAGTACATCTCGCATCTGAGCTGGAACGCGGCCCGCCAGATCCGCTCCGTGTTCAGTAAGCAGCTCGCGTCGCTGACGCTCGGCGACGCAGGCGCCGCGGTGATCGTGGAGCGGGCACCCAGCGGTACGGGCATCGACGTCATCGGCTTCACCACCCTCGCCGAGCACAGCCGGCTGTGCCTCGCCTTCCCCAGCTCTCTGGGTCCCGGGGCGCAGATGTACACCAAGTCCAGGACGCTGCACCGGGTAGCGATCGAGGACATGCCGCCGCTGGTCGCCGAGGCGATCGGCGAGGCCGGGATCTCCCTGGCCGACATCGACTACCTGATTCCCCATCAGACCTCGGCCCGGGCCATCCGCGCGGGCACCAGGGAATTCGCCCGGCGGCTCGGTGCCACGCCGAAGCACATGGTCACGAACCTCGAGGAGTACGGCAACACGTCATCGACGACGCTCTTCGTGGCGCTGCACAAGTATCTCGAGGAACAGCGGATCCAGAAGGGCGACCGCGTGATGCTGCTCGCGCTCGCCTCGGGCATCGAGATCGGCATCGCCATCTTCACTATCGACAGTCTGGTGGACGGCTATGGGCACGCACATTGACGCCGTCTGGGCGCAGGCCGGCAACGGACACCGAAGGGCAACCGCGCGCCGTCTCGCCGACGCCGCCGCCCGCAACTGCTTCGCGCTGGCCAGGCGCGAGCCGTGCGACATCGACATGCTGATCAACGTTGGCACGTACCGGGAAGACAACATGGGCGAGCCAGCGCTCGCCGCCCTGATACAGCAGGACATCGGGGCCAACGTGGGCCAGCCGGCGGCCGGACGGACCGGCACCTTCTCGTTCGACCTCCTCAACGGAGCCTGCGGCGCGATCACCGCCATCCAGGTCGAATCGGGCCTGCTTAAGTCTGGTGTCATCCGGCTCGGCGCTGTCGTGTCCAGCGACGTGCAGCCGGATCTCGGCGAAGCCGGGAGCCGCGTTCCTGCGGCCAGCCGGCGGTGCGATTCTCCTGCGCCGGCGCGAGGATTTCGCCGGGTTCACCGACTTCGGCGCGGAGACGTTCCCGGAGTACGCAGACCTGTTCACCAGCGGACTGGTGTGGCGGGAACGGCGCGGGATCCGCGCTCCGGGGCAGGGCACCGGGCACAACGAGATGGTCGTCACCATGAAACCCGGTTACCACGCCCGCCTGGCCGACTGCGCCGAGGAGGCGACCCGCCGCTTCCTGCGCCGCCTGGGCCTGGGCGTCGAGGACATCGACCTGCTCGTCCCCGCACCTTCGGCCCCGGACTTCCTTGACCCGTTGCGGGCGCGACTCGGCGTCCCAGGCGACCGGGTCGCCTACACCCCGGAGGACCTGGAAGGTGCCTACACCACCGGGCCCATCGCCGCCCTGCAGGCGGCCATCAAGTCGGGCCGGCTGGACGAGGCCCGCACCACCCTGCTTCTCGCCGCCGGGCCAGGGATCACGGTCGCCCTCGCCCTGTACCGCCAGACGGCGCCTTGAGCGGGAGTGGCGACGATGAGCAGCACCGCGCGGATCGCGCGGTCGCACTCCGCGTCGCGGCGTCGCCGCGAGGCCGCGGCAGGCACCCGGCGGGCGGCGATCCGGTCGCCCGGTCCCGGGCACCGTCCGCCTCCGCCGGGCCAGGTGGTGAACCTGCCGGGCCGCGGCGAGGTGTTCGTCCGCGATTCCGGCGGCACGTCCGCGAGTCCCGCGGTGCTCCTCTTGCACGGCTGGACCGTCAGCGCGGACATCAATTTCTTCCCTGTCTACGCCTGCCTCGCCGAGTCCTACCGGGTGATCGCGCTAGACCAGCGCGGCCATGGCCGCGGAATGCGGTCGATGGAGCCGTTCAGCCTCGAGGACTGCGCCGATGACGCCGCCGCGCTCCTGGAGCAGGCTCGGCGTCGGCCCCGTCATCGTGGTCGGGTACTCGATGGGCGGGCCGGTCGGACTGCTGCTGGCGCGGCGGCACCCAGGGCAGGTGGCGGCCCTCGTCATGCAGGCTACGGCGCTTGAGTGGCGCCACACCGCCCGCGAGCGGGCGGTGTGGCGCCTGCTCCCCGCGCTCGACCTCGGCCTGCGGCTTGGCGTCGGCAGCGACGCTTCGTCGAGCGGATCATTCGCGAGGCAGTCAATGAGGCTCCCGAACTCGACAGCTACCGGCCCTGGCTGGCCGCGGAGTTCCAGCGCGCGACGGCGCGCGACCTGGTGGCCGCGGGACGCGCGCTCAGCCGTTATGACGCCCGGCCGTGGGCGGGGCAGCTGGGTATCCCGGCAGCGGTGCTCGTCACGACCCGGGACCGCCTGGTCCGGCCGGCTAAGCAGCGCGAGCTGGCGGAGGTGCTGCACGCCCACGTGTTCGAGGTCGACGCGGATCACGACCTGCCGCTGGCGAAAGGCGGCGAGTACGCGCGCCTGACCCGGCTGGCGGTGGATAGGGCGGCAGCGGCCAGCCGGCTCGCGCCGCCGACGCGGCTCCGGCCGGGCAGGGGCGAGATGACTAGGTACGACGTCTCGAACGACGCAACCATCGCGGCGACGCCAGCTGAAATTGTCGGTGCCTTCCTGGAGGAGGCGGCTGGCCGCAGCCAGTGGTGGCAGCCCTTCGTGCGGATGCGCCAGCGCGGGGGCAAGCCCCTTCCCGAGATCGGGGCAGCGGTGGACATCACTGTCACGGGCGAGAGCCGGCTCGACCAGCGATGGTCCGCACGGTTTTCCGGACGAGTGACCGCTTTCGATCCGGACCGGCGGCTCGTCCTGGAGTATTTCGACGGTGACTTCCGCGGCAGCGAGGAATGGACGGTGGATCCGGTCGACGCCGGACACACGCGGATCGCGACGCGCTGGAGGACCGACCCGCAGGGCGTGGTGCGGCTGGCAGCCAGGTTCGTGGACATACCCGGCAGCTACTCAAAGGTCATGCAGGAGGGGTTCCGCGCGATCGAGCGCTTTGCCGCGAGGAGAAGGGCCGAATCCCAGGCGTAGGCTACGCGTCGGACTTGTCATACAAGGATGCGATTTGAGCCGCGTACTGCTGCATGATGATGCCGCGGCGCACCTTGAACGTCGGCGTTAGCTGTCCGCCCGCCTCGGTGAGGTCGCTGTCAAGGATGACGAACTTCTTGATCGCCTCAGCCTGCGACACGGCCTTGTTGGCCTCATCGACGGCGGCCTGGATCTCCGCCCGCAGGGCAGGGTCGTCTCGAAGCTCGGCGACGGTCGCCGTTTCCGGCTTGCCGTTGTCTGCCTTCCACTGGGCGAGCGTCTCCGGGTCCGCGGCCACCAGCGCCGCGATGTAGGGCTTCGCGTCCCCCACCACCAGGCACTGGCTGACCAGCCAGTGGGCGCGCAGCCGGTCTTCGAGCACAGCGGGCGCGACGTTCTTGCCGGCCGCGGTGATGATGAGGTCCTTCTTACGCCCGGTAATCGTCAGGAACCCCTCGTTGTCGAGGGCCCCGATGTCGCCGGTGTGCAGCCAGCCGTCGGTCGTCGATCATCGCCTTGGTGGCGGCCTCGTTGTTCCAGTAGCCCTGGAAGACCACGTGGCCCTTGATGAGGATCTCGCCATCCGGCGCGATCCGGATCGTGGCAGCCGGGGATTGGCCGGCCCACCGTGCCGATCTTCTGGGCATCGAGCGTGTTCGTGCTGGCCGCGGGGCTGGTCTCGGTCAGGCCGTAACCCTCGAGCACGGTGATGCCGCAGCCGCGGAAGAAGTGCCCCAGGCGGCTACCGAGCGGGGCGGCCGCGCTCCACGCGTACTGCACCCTGCCGCCGAGCGCCGCGCGCAGCTTGCCGTAGACGAGCCGGTCGAACAGCAGGTGCCTCAGGCGGAGCACCGGACCGGGACCACCGGCGTCCAGCGCCTGGCTGTACCCGATAGCCGCTGCCTCCGCGCTCGCGAAGATCTTGCCGTGCCCTTCGGCAATGGCCCGGCGCTTGGCGCTGTTGTAGGCCTTTTCCCACACCCGCGGCACGGACAGGACCGCCGTGGGCCGGAATGCCGGCAGCTCGGCCACGGCATCGGCCATGTCGGCCAGCCCGAGGACGGTCCGCGAGTAGATCGCGCCGTACTGGATGAGCTGGGCATAGCTGTGCGCCAGGGGCAGGAACAGCAGGCTCGAGGCGTGCTCGTTGAAGACCCTCGGGAAGCCGTCGTTCTGCATGCAGTTACGGGCGTTGGCGACGATGTTGCCGTGGCTGAGCATGCAGCCCTTCGGGCGGCCGGTCGTACCGGAGGTGTAGACGATCTCGGCAAGGTCGCCGGCCCCGCGGGTCCGGCGACGTTCCTCGACTTGCTCCGGCGTGACGCCGGCACCGCGCGCCTTGAGGTCGGGAAGCCCGCCGAGCCGGCTGCCGTCGATCTGCCACGCGTGGGCGAGCGCCGGGAGCCTGGCTTGCACCGCGGCGATCATCTCCGCGTGATCGTCGGTCTCGACAATGACGGCGGTAGCGCCGGAGTCGCCCAGGATCCACTCGACCTGCTCGAGCGAGGAGGTGGGGTAGATCGGCACGATGACGCCGCCGGCGGTCAGGATCGCGTAGTCGAGGAGCGTCCACTCAAATCGCGTGCGCGACATCAGCGCCACCCGGTCGCCCGGCTGGATGCCGGCGGCAATGAGGCCAGCGGCGATGTGGCGCACCTCGGCGGCGAAATCGCGCCAGGTCACCGGCGTCCAGCCGCCGTCCGTCCGGCGTCTCAGGCCGACCGCGTCAGGCCAGTTCTCCGCATTCCAGAAGACATCATCGGTGATGTTGTCATCGGGCTTCACAACGTATGCCGCGGACACGGAAAGTTCCTGCATTGCGACCCCCACATGCAAAATCGCAGCCTAGCTCTTCTAGCAAGAACGTACTTGCGATGAGCGCAGTGGTCAGGGCCGAAGGTCCTCGGCGCAGAGTCCCGCACGTCCTGGGAGATTCGCGGCCTCGTGGGGTAAGGCTCATAGCGTGAGGATCGATTTCACGCCAGACCCGTCCCTGTACCCGTTCAAGCCGCACTGGTTCAAGAGCTACGCCGGCCAGATGCATTACGTCGACGAGGGCGCGGGGCCGCCGATCTTGTTCTGTCACGGCAACCCGACCTGGAGCTTCCTGTACCGGAAGGTCATCACCAGGCTGCGCGGAAGCTTCCGCTGCATCGCGGTTGACTACCTGGGGTTCGGGCTCTCTGAGCGCCCCGAGGCCTACGGTTACACGACCGAGGAACACGCCCGCTGCGTCGGCGAACTGGTGGATCACCTCCAGCTCGACGGGTTCATCACGATGGGCCAGGACTGGGGCGGCCCGGTCAGCATGGCTGTCGCCACCGTGCGCCCGGAGCGTGTCCGCGGCGTCATCCTCGGCGATACCTGGTTCTGGCCCGCCGACCTCAGGATGGCGGCGTTCAGCAAGGTGATGTCCACGTCATGGATGCAGCGGCAGATCCTGGAGACGAACATCTTCGTCGAGCGGGTCGTGCCCCTGGGGATGGCACACCACCTGACGCCCGGTGAAATGGACCACTACCGCAAGGTACAGCCGTCACCGAGCGCCCGCAGGGGCGTCGCCGAGATGCCCCGGCAGCTCCTGGCCGCCCGCCCGCTGTTGCAGCACCTGGCCAGTGACGTGCCTGCCACGCTCGGGGCCAAGCCGGCCCTGCTGGTATGGGGGAGGAAGGACCTCGCGTTCCGGCCCGCTCACCTCCTGCCCCGCATGCAGGCCGCCTTCGCCAGCAACGTCACCGTAGTGCTGCCACACGCCAGGCACTACATCCAAGAAGACGCTCCGGAGGAGATCGCCCAGGCAATCACCGAGCGCTTCGGTTGACGCCGGGCGCCAGGGACGATGGTCACCTCACCTGGGTGCCGTCGGGCGGGCTGATCAGGGGATCAACTGCCCTACCCACTCGCCCGATCCCGGCATTGCCTAGGAGCGGAGGTGAGGACAATGGCAGGTCTGATGAGGCGCGAGTCTCTCGGGGAAGCAGCCGACGTTTTCGGCCGCTTCGACCGGCTGTTTGATGAGTGGATGCGGATGATGCCGTTCCGGCCAGTGCTGTTCCCGTACTGGAAGGAGTCCGGGGACTTCATCAGGGTCGAGGAGTTCCGGGAGGACGGGACTCTGGTGATCCGCGCTGATCTTGCCCGGCATTGACCCGGACAAGGACGTCGATGTGACCGTCTCGGACGGGAAGCTGCGCATCGAGGCCGAGCGCCACACGGAAGAGAAGGGTGACGAGAAGGGCTACGTGCGGCAGGAACTGCGCTACGGGCCGCTATCCCGGTCGCTGCCGCTGCCCGGGGTCATGACCGAGGCTGACGTCACGGCGACCTACAAGGACGGGGTCCTGGAGATCCGCGTCCCGGGACCTACGCACGAGACGGCCGCGAAGGTCGCCATCAGCAGGTCCTGACCCGGCGGGCACCTTGGCGAAGGTGCACGGCAGTCCAACAAGATGGGGGCATGGTGACCGCGTCTCCTGCCGTCACGCGCGGCAGTCGCCGTCATCATGCCCCGCCCGCGTTCGCCATGCACGCGGCCACAGTGTCCGGCTGATTACCGGCGGTAGATCATGGTCATGCCCACGGGGGACCTATGACCCTGCCAGGCGCGGTGTAGGCCGATTGCCTAATGGCAGGAAGAAGGTGATGGCGTGATGACGACCAGCCAAAGTGCCGTCGAGGCGCATAGGGGCCTCGACGCCGAGACGCTCAGCATGATGCTGGAAACCGTCCGGGATTACGTCCGTGACGCGCTCCCCGACGACCGGCTGCTCGAACTCGACCACGAGGATGAGTGCCCGGTGGACGTGGTCCGTGGCATGTGCGGCGACCAGCTAGGCATCCAGCTGCTGTTCATCCCGGAGGAGTACGGCGGGATGGGCGGCTCCACGATTGACGTCTACCGGGTCTGCGAGCAGATGGCCAGCCTTGACGTGGGGATCGCCACCAGCGTGCTCGCCACCTTCCTGGGCAGCGACCCGCTCTTCGTCGGCGCTACGCCGGAGCAGAAGAACCTATGGCTGAGCGAGATCGCCGAACGCGGCATCCTGTACGCCTACGGCGCGACAGAGCCTGAGGCGGGCAGCGACCTGGCCGCACTCAAGACGACCGCGACTCCGGTGCTGACCGAAGGGCACGTCAGCGGGTACCGCCTGAACGGCCGCAAGCAGTGGATCAGCAACGGTGGCATCGCCGACAAGTACACCATCCTGGCCAGCGCCCCGGGCGGGCCGTCCTGGTTCGTGCTTGATCGCGGCACCGATGGATTCACCCAGAACCGGCCCGAGGACAAGCACGGCATCCGGCTGTCCAACACCGCTGCTCTATTCCTCGAGGACGCGTTCGTGCCCGTCGGCAACCTTGTCGGCGACGTCGAGGGGCTGGGCCTCATCCAGGCCCAGAAGGTGTTCGGCTACACAAGGCTGATGGTCGCATCGTTCGGCCTCGGCGCGGGCTGGTCCGCCCTGGATCGTGCCATCCGGTATTCCACCACCCGGATCCAGGGCGGCGCGCCGCTATCGGAGAAGCAGGGCTACACGCACAAGCTCATCGTCCCGCATGCGATCAGGCTGGAAGCTGCCCGGGCGTTCATCGAGTCCGTCGCCACGCGCATCGACGCGGGTGAGGGTGCCGACGGCGGGCTCAACACCGAAGGCGCGATCGCGAAGTACCTGGCGACCGAGGCGGGGAACCAGGCCGCCGATGCCGCGATCCAAGCGCACGGCGGGTACGGGTACACCCGCGAGTACATGGTGGAGAAGATCAGGCGGGACGTCCGCATCACCACGATCTACGAAGGCACGTCGGAGATCATGGAGATGACGATCGCCCGCGACCGGTGGCAGCAACACCTCAAGACCGCAGGGCGCTACTACCTGGACAGCGCGGCAGGGCTGCGCGCCCTGGACGCCCGTCACCCCGATGTCGGCGCCGGCACCGCCGCAGTGGCCTGCGAAGCACTGGCAGGCCTGCTGGAGGCCTGCCGCGCTGGCCGGCTCACCCGTAACCAGCATGTGCTGCTCCGCCTGGGCGAGCTGATCGCCGCCGCCGAAGGCGCAGGCTGCTTCTCTCGCCGCGCCGCGGCGGCGCTCGACCGTGAGTTGCCTGGCAAGGCTGACCACCGGTTCGACGGCGTCGCGCTTGCCGCCATGAGCCGGGTGTTCGCCCGCGACGCCGCGCTTCGGGTGGCCTGCGACGGGCTGCGCTGGGTGACCGGAGCCGGAGGCGCGCCAGCCGCCTTGCTGCTGAGCGACCTGCGGCTGGACGCCGCATGCGCGGCACAGGAAGGGCTAATAGCCGACATGGACCGCGTCGCCGATGTCCTGTACGGGCGCGCCGGCGTGAACGATTAAGGGCTAGTGAGATGACCGCGAATCCGCAAGACGCCACCCATCCAGGCAGGTCAGGACGGCAGCCCGTCGCCATCGTCGGCCTGGCCGCCATCATGCCGCAGGCACCGACGACGGCGGCTTTCTGGGCCAACATCACCGGCGGGCGCTACAGCATCACCGACGTGCCGAAAGATCGCTGGGACCCCAGCCTGTACTACGACCCGGACCCGCACGCTCCCGGCAAGAGCTACTCCCGGATCGGGGGATGGGTTCGCGAGTTTCCCTGGGACCCGATTGGCTGGCGCCTGCCACTGCCGCCCAAGGTCAGCGACCAGATGGATGACGGCCAGAAGTGGGCGGTGGCCGCGGCGCGCGAGGCCCTTATCGACGCCGGCTGGCCCAACTGGAACGTGGATCCCGAGCGCGTGGCCGTAGTGATCGGCAACGCGATTGGCGGCGAGAAGCACTACGCGACCAACCTGGCGATTCAGCTTCCGGAGTTCACCCGCGAGCTTGCCCGGTCCGCCGCGTTCGCGGCGCTGCCCGCCGGCACTCGTGCCGCGGTCATCGCCGAGACGAGCCAGTCGTTCCTGAGGCTCTTTCCCGCCATCACCGAGGACACCATGCCGGGCGAGCTGTCGAACGTCATCGCCGGGCGGGTAGCGAACCTGTTCAACTTCCGTGGTCCGAGCTTCACCACCGACGCCGCGTGCGCGTCCGGGCTCGCCGCGCTCTGCGCGGCCGCCCAGGGGCTGGCCGACGACCAGTACGACGCCGTCATCACCGGCGGGGTGGACCGGAACATGGGGCCCGCGAACTTCGTCAAGTTCTGCAAGATCGGGGCGCTGTCCGCTACCGGGACACGGCCATTCGACGCCGGCGCCGACGGCTTCGTCATGGGCGAGGGAGCGGCCCTGTTCGTGCTCAAGCGGCTGGCCGACGCCGAGCGAGACGGTGACCGCATCTACGCGGTGCTGCTCGGCATCGCCGGGTCCAGCGACGGCAAGGGCAAGGGAATCACCGCCCCGAATCCGGCCGGGCAGCGGCTGGCCATCGCGCATGCCTGGCGCAACGCGGGCGCTGACCCGGGCAGCGTCTCGTGTATCGAGGCGCACGGCACGTCGACCCGGGTCGGTGACGCCGCCGAGCTGGAGAGCCTGAGCTACGTCTTCCGGCCAGGCGAGCTGGCGCCGGGCTCGATCGCGCTTGGCTCGGTGAAGTCGAACATTGGCCACCTGAAGGCCGCGGCGGGCACCGCCGGCCTGTTCAAGCAGGTCATGGCCTTGCACGAGAAGGTACTGCCGCCGAGCCTGGGCTTCCGTGAGCCCAACCCGAACATTGACTGGGCCACCTCCCCATTCCGGGTGAACGGTGAGCTCAGGGAGTGGCCGGAACCGCCTTGCGGCGTACGGCGGGCTGGTGTCAGCGCTTTCGGATTCGGCGGCACCAACTTCCACGCCGTGGTCGAGGAGTACATTCCTGGCCGGTCCGGCGGCACGGGCCGGCGGATCTTCGCCGGTGCTGAGATACACGACGCCAAGCATCCGCTGCGCGGCGCCCTCGTGGTGGGCGGCGCCAGCGAGCCCGACGTGGCCGTCCAGCTCGAGCGGATACGGGACCAGGCAGCGGCCGGGCAGGCACCGCCCCCGGTGCCTCCCGCCCCGGCACTGGCAACAGCCCAGGTACGGGTCGCCATCGACTACGGGACCCCCGCCGAGCTGGCCGATAAGGCGGGAAGCGCCGTCAAGGCGCTGACCAGCGGCGCTCCGGAGCTACGCAAGATGCTGCGCTCGCGCGGCGTGTTCATCGGCCACGGCCCGGCGCCCAAGACCGCCTTCCTCTACACGGGACAAGGCTCGCAGTACGTCAACATGCTCCGCGACCTGCGCGACGCCGAGCCCATCGTGGCGACGACGTTCGCCGAGGCGGACGAGGTGATGATTCCCCTGCTGGGCAAGCCGCTGACGTCCTATATCTTCGTCGACCGCAACGACCCGGCGGCGGTGGCGCGGGCCGAGGAGCAGCTGCTGCAGACCGAGATCACCCAGCCAGCCGTGCTCGCCGCCGACCTGGCCCTCACCCGCATGCTGGCGGCGTATGGCATCAAGCCCGACATGGTGATGGGGCACAGTCTCGGTGAATACGGCGCACTGGTCGCGGCGGGAGTCCTGTCGTTCCCGGCGGCGCTCGAGGCAGTCAGCGCACGCGGCCGGGGGATGGCAGGCCTCAGCATCCCCGACACCGGCGCGATGGCGGCCGTGATGGCGCCACTGGCCGAGATCGAGCGGGTGGTCGCGTCCATCGACGGCTACATGGTCGTTGCCAACATCAACAGCACCCACCAGGCCGTGATCGGCGGGGCGACCGAAGCGGTCGAGCGGGCGATCGAGGCTTTCGCCTCGGCCGGATACACGGCCGCTCGCATCCCCGTCAGCCACGCATTCCACACGGAGATCGTCGCTCCGGTGAGCGAGCCACTGCGGCGGGCCCTGTCCGGGCTGGAACTCCGCCCTCCGAAGCTGCCGATCGTGGCCAACGTCGACGGACAGTTCTATCCCGCGAACGGCCCCGCCCTGCGGGAGCAGATGCTGGACATCCTGGGCCGCCAGGTCGCCTCGCCCGTCCAGTTCGTCAGGGGCCTCGAAACGCTGTACGAGGCGGGCGCCCGTGTCTTCGTCGAGGTTGGGCCGAAGCGGGCGCTAGCCGGGTTCGCCGAGGACGTGCTCGGCTCGACCCACGATGACGTTCTCACCCTGTTCACGAACCACCCCAAGTACGGCGACATGCCGTCGTTCAACGCCGCGCTCTGCGGGCTGTACGCCGCGGGCCTCGGCTACCCGGCTCAGCCCGCGCCGGCTCATGAGCCGGCCGGCCCCGTGCCGGCCGAACCAGTGCCCGCCCCAGTTACCTCGCCTGCCGCACCGGGAGCAGCCATGCCAGAAGACAGCTATGCCGAGCTCGGCCACCTGGTCGCCGATCTCATCGACCGCGGCCGCGGCATCCTCGCCAGTGCCACGCAGCCCGGGGGCCTGTCCACCGCCCGGCCGGTCACGACGCCGTCCCTTGCACGGGACGACGCGGCGCCACCGCTATCCGAGCCCGTGGTCATCACCGGCGCCGCGCTCGGCCTGCCCGGCACCGAGCGGGTGTTTGACGATGAGAACGTCTCGCGCATCCTGTCCGGCCAGCAGTTCATCGATGTGATACCGCGCCAGGTACGGCGCGAGATGCTCGACAAGCACATCACCCGGCTTGTCAAGAGCGAGGCTGGCGACCCAGCCTTCGAGACGATCGAGAGCGAGGGCGACGTCATCAAGCTGGCCGGCCGGTACGGGACCTTCGACCTCACCCAGGAGTTCGGCGTCGACGCCGACCGGGACGCCGCGCTCGACCAGTGCACCCGGCTGGCCATCGGCGCGGGCGTCGACGCGCTGCGCGATGCCGGCATCCCGCTGGTGCTGCACTACCACACCACGACACTCGGCACCAAGCTGCCTGATCGCTGGCGACTGCCGGCCGACATGCGCGACGACACCGGCGTAATCTTCGCGTCCGCGTTCCCTGGCTACGAGTCCTTCGCGACGGACCTCAATCATTACCACGAGGACCGCGCCCGCAGGCACGAGCTCAGCGTGCTTGAGGACATCCGTGCCCGGATGAGCGCGCATGACCAGGCCGCGGGCGAGGTGGACAGGCGCATCACCGAATTGCGGCACCGGCTGCAGGCCGAGCCGTTCACCTTCAACCGACGCTTCCTGTTCCGCGCTCTGTCCATGGGACACTCGCAGTTCGCCGAGCTGCATCGGTGCCCGCGGCCCGAACACGCAGCTGAACGCCGCGTGCGCGAGCACCGCGCAGGCACTGTGCGTGGCCGAGGACTGGATCAGGGCGGGGCGATGCCGGCGCGTTGTCGTGATTTCCGCGGACGACGTTGCCTCAGACACCCTGTTGCCCTGGGTCGGATCGGGCTTCCTCGCCAGCGGAGCGGCGGCCACCGACGCGGTGGTCGAGGACGCTGCCCTGCCGTTCGACAGGCGCAGGCACGGAATGATCATCGGCTCCGGCGCGGCCGCCCTCGTCGTGGAATCCGCGGATTCGGCGCGCGAGCGCGGCATCCGGCCGATCTGCGAAATCGTGGCGGCGGTCACCGCCAACAGCGCCTTCCACGGCACGCGCCTCGATGTCGAGCACATCTCCCAGGTGATGGAGCGGCTTATCCGCCAGGCCGAGCGGCGGGGTGTCGACCGCGACCAGATCGCGGGCCAGACGATGTTCGTGTCGCACGAGACCTACACGCCAGCCCGCGGTGGCAGTGCGTCGGCCGAGGTCAGCGCGCTGCGGACGGCGTTCGGGCCAGCTGCGGACTCGATCGTCGTCGCCAACACGAAGGGCTTCACCGGGCATGCCATGGGCGCCGGGATAGAGGAGGTCGTCGCGGTCAAGGCACTGGAAACGGGGATCGTCCCGCCGGTACCGAACTTCCGCGAACCCGATCCAGAGCTTGGCCAGCTGAACCTGTCTCGCGGCGGGACGTACCCGGTCACGTACGCGCTTCGCCTCGCCGCCGGATTCGGCTCGCAGATCTCGATGACGCTGATGCACTGGATCGAGCCGCCAGATGGCGTGCACCACGCGCCAAGCGAGCTCGGCTTCGCTTACCGCATCGCGGATGAGCCGGCGTGGCGCTCATGGCTAGCGAAGGCAGCGGGCCATGACAACGCGCGGCTGGAGGTCGTGCAGCGCCGGCTCCGCGTCGCCGACGACGCCACCCAGCAGCCGGCGAAGCCCGCGGCAGCGGAGCTGACGGCGGCCGTCCCGGCTGCGACGGTCGAGCCGGCCCGGGACGGCCAGCCGGGGGGCGCAGGCCGACATCCCGGCGGCGCCCCAGGCACCTGATGCGATCACCGAGGCGGTCCTTGACGTGGTGGAGAGCGCTCACCGGCTACCCGCGTGACCTGCTCGACCTCGACCTGGACCTGGAGGCCGACCTGGGCGTGGACACCGTCAAGCAGGCCGAGGTGTTCGCCGCGGTCAGGGAACGGTTCGCCATCCCGCGCCAGGACAGCCTCAGGCTGCGCGACTTCCCCACCCTGGCGCACGTGATCGGCTTCGCCCGCGACCACGCCCCGCAGGCAGCACCGGCGGCCGGGCCGCCTGAGGCAGCGCCGGGTCCCGGCCGCGGCCGGGATCCCGGCCGAGCCCGCGGTCACCGGCACCGGGCCGGCGCAGGCGGCGCGGCCAGCCGCGGACCGATCACCGCGGCGGTCCTTGACGTGGTGGAGGAGCTCACCGGCTACCCGCGTGACCTGCTCGACCTCGACCTGGACCTGGAGGCCGACCTGGGCGTGGACACCGTCAAGCAGGCCGAGGTGTTCGCCGCGGTCAGGGAACGGTTCGCCATCCCGCGCCAGGACGTCCTCAGGCTGCGCGATTTCCCCACCCTGGCGCACGTGATCGGCTTCGCCCGCGACCACGCCCCGCAGGCAACACCGGCGGCCGGGCCACCTGAGGCACCGCCCCGGGCCCCGGCCGCGACCGGGATCCCGGCCGAGCCCGGCGGTCACCGGTACCGGGCCGGCGAAGGAGCCGCGGCCAGGCCGCGGACCCGATCGCCGCGGCGGTCCTTGACGTGGTGGAGGAGCTCACCGGCTACCCGCGTGACCTGCTCGACCTCGACCTGGACCTGGAGGCCGACCTGGGCGTGGACACCGTCAAGCAGGCCGAGGTGTTCGCCGCGGTCAGGGAACGGTTCGCCATCCCGCGCCAGGACATCCTCAGGCTGCGCGACTTCCCCACCCTGGCGCACGTGATCGGCTTCGCCCGCGACCACGCCAGCCCAGCCCAGCCCGCGCCAGCCCGAGCCCGCGGCGGCCGGTCCTGCCGCCCCGCAGGCCCAGGCGGCAACCGCGAGCGGAGCTCCGTGCGGAGCCGGCCTTCACCGGCGACATGGCCGCGGCGCGAGCGACTGCCGCGCCGCGTGCCGGTACCAGTGCTGCGGCCGCCCGCGCAGTGGTGCAAGCCCACCGCCGTGACGCTGGATCAGGCGAGCCGGGTCATCGTGATGGCCGACGAGGGAGGCGTTGCCAAGGCCCTCGTCAAGCGGCTTGGCTCACGCGGCGTCAGCGCCCTGGTGATCGAGCCGGGCTGCACGGCTGATGACCTTGACTCCAGGCTGACCGCCTGGCTGGCGCAGGGCCCGGTGCAGGGCCTGTACTGGCTGGCGGCTCTCGATACCGAGCCCGCGCTCGGCGAGCTCGACCTGGCCGGCTGGCATGAGGCGCTGCGCCGCCGGGTCAAGAACCTGTACGCCGTGGTCCGGCGGCTCGATCGCGCCGGCCAGCTCGGGTCGCCTGGCACGTTCCTGGTCACCGGCACCCGGATGGGCGGCTACCACGGATATGACGACGGGGGAGCGACGGCGCCGCTCGGCGGCGCGGTGACCGGCTTCGTCAAGGCGTACTGGCGCGAGCGCCCGGATGTGCTGGCCAAGGCGGTCGACTTCCCGGGCACCGGCAAGGCCGCCGCGCTTGCCGACGCGCTGATCGAGGAGACGCTGCGCGACCCGGGAGCGGTCGAGATCGGCCGGGCCAGCGGGTGCCGCTGGACAGTGGGCTTGCGGGAGGTCCCGTTCGGTGATGGCAGCGGCGGAATGACGCTCGGCGGCCAGACAGTGTTCGCCGTGACGGGAGCGGCCGGGGCGATCGTCTCGGCCATCGTCGCGGACCTGGCCAAGGCCAGTGGCGGCATCTTCCATCTCATCGACCTGACGCCGGAGCCCGATCCCGCCGACCCGGACCTGATCCGGCTCGCGGCCGACCGGGACGGATTCAAGAAGGTGATCACCGAGCGTCTCGCGGCCAGCGGCACCCGGCCGACACCGGTGCTGATCGAGCGGGAGCTGGCTCGCTGCGAACGGCTGCAGTCGGCCCTGATCGCCATTGAGGCGGTGCGCGCCGCGGGCGGCCAGGCCTACTACCACGCGGTCGACCTGACCGATCCCGAGGCGGTCGCGAGCGTCATGGCCGACATTCGCGACCGGCACGGGCGGGTGGACGTGCTCCTGCACGCCGCCGGCCTGGACATCAGCCGTGCCATCGCCGACAAGGAGCCGCGCGAGTACGACCTTGTCTTCGACGTCAAGAGCGATGGCCTGTTCAACCTGCTGCACGCGGCCGACGGCCTGCCGGTGGGCGCGGTAGTGGCATTCAGCTCGGTGGCGGGCCGGTTCGGCAACGCGGGGCAGACCGACTACAGCGCCGCCAACGACCTGCTGTGCAAGATCATGTCCAGCTTCCGTGCCGCCCGGCCAGGCACGAGAGGGATAGCGATCGACTGGACGGCGTGGGGCGGCCTCGGCATGGCCACCAGGGGCTCGATCCCGAAGGTGATGGCCGCGGCGGGCATTGAGATGCTGGCACCTGAGGCGGGCATCCCGTGGATCAGGCGGGAGCTGGCCGCCGGGTCGTTCAGCGGAGAGGTGGTCGTCGGCGGGCAGCTTGGCGCGCTCACCGCCGAGCGTGACATCACCGGCGGACTTGACCCCAGCGCGATCGACACCAGCTCGGCTGGCCCTATGATCGGCGCGATCACCGGGATGGGGGTGTACTCGGGGATCACCGCGCAAACCACGCTCGATCCCGCGGCGCAGCCGTTCCTGCACGACCACCGGATCGACGGCACGCCGGTGCTGCCGGGAGTGATGGGCATCGAGGCGTTCGCGGCCCTGGCCACGCTTGCCCATCCCGGCATGCGGGTGGCCGGCGTCGAGCAGGTGGACTTCATCGCCCCGCTGAAGTTCTACCGGGACGAGCCGCGCACGATCACCATCACCGCGGTGATCCGGCCCGACGAGGCCGATCTGGTCGCGGACTGCACGCTAAGCGCCAGCCGGACGCTCGCCGGCGAGCAGGTCCCGCGCATCACGTCGCACTTCACCGGCCGGGTCAGGCTCACCGCGGCCGCCGCTGAGCACGAGCGTGCCGCAGGCACCCGGTGCCCCCGCGACGCCCGCGGTTGCCCACGACGACATCTACCATGTGTTCTTCCACGGCCCGGCCTATCAGGTGGTCGACGAGGCCTGGCACCGCGGCCCCGACGCTGTCGCCCGCCTCGCCCGGCACATGCCCGCCGACCACACGCCGGAAACCGATCAGACGACCACCGAGCCGCGGCTGACGGAAGCGTGCTTCCAGGCCGCGGGCCTGTGGCAGATCGGCCACGACGGGCACATGGCGCTGCCTGCTCACGCGGATCTTGTCAGCATGCCGCGCCAGCCCCTACCCAAGACAGAGCTGTTCGCCGTCGCTCATCCCGCTGACGACGGCAGCCTCGAGTGCCTGGTGGTGGATCGCGACGGTGACGTCCTGCTCCGCGTCAACGGATACCGGACCGTCGCCCTTGACGCTCCGTTGCCAGCCGATCTCCAGCAGCCGATCCACGACGCGATGAGTACATAGCCGACGAGCGGCTCGAAGGAGGCAAGATGTCAGGAGTCAGGCGGCTTGCCATTGTCAACCGGGGTGAGCCGGCCATGCGGTGCCTAGCCGCCGTGGGCGAGCTTGACGACGACTTCGGCGAGCCGATAACCACGATTGCGCTGTATACCGACCCCGACGCGGCGTCCCTGTTCGTCCGCCAGGCCGACGAGGCCGTCTCGCTCGGCCCGGCCCTGATCGCTGACGCCGACGGCGGCCGGCACAGTGCCTACGTGGACATCGACAACCTGATGAGCACGCTAGACCAGGCCCGCGCCGACTCGGTCTGGCCGGGCTGGGGCTTTGTCGCGGAGTCCGCGGACTTCGTCGCGCGGTGCGAAGAGGCGGGAATCACGTTCGTCGGGCCGCCGAGCGATGTCATCAGGCTGCTCGGCGACAAGATGCGAGCCAAGCAACTTGCCGAGCGTCTCGGGATACCGGTCGTGCCGTGGAGCGGGGCCCGGTGCATGACATTCAGAGCGCGCGGATCGCGGCGGGGATCCTTGGCTACCCAGTGCTCGTGAAGGCGGCCGAAGGAGGCGGCGGCCGTGGCATCCGGCTGGTGGACTCCGACAGCGCGATGCCGGCGGCGTTCACCTCCGCGCAGCATGAGGCGGAGGCGGCGTTCGGCGACCCCACCGTGTTCATCGAACGCAAGCTCGATGGCGTGCGGCACGTCGAAGTTCAGGTGATCGCGGACGGGCAGGGCACCGTATGGGACGCCGGGATTCGCGATTGCAGTATCCAGCGGCGGAATCAGAAGGTCATCGAGGAGTCAGGCTCCACTGAGGTCGGCCCGGCCGCCGAGGCCGCACTGCGGGACGCCGCGGTGCGGCTTTGCGGTGCCGCCGGGTACCGCGGCGCGGGCACCGTCGAGTTCCTCGTTGACCGGCTGACTCAGCAGTTCTTTCTCATGGAAATCAACACGAGGCTGCAGGTCGAGCATCCGGTCACCGAGATGACAACCGGCATCGACTTCGTCAAGCTGCAGTTGCACGTCGCGCGCGGGGGAAGGCTGCCGCCGTCCCCGCCCCCTGTCACCGGCTACGCGATCGAAGCCAGGATCAACGCCGAGGATCCGGAGCACGACTTCGCGCCGACGCCGGGCCGGGTGTCGGCACTGCGGCTGCCTGCAGGCCCCGGAATCCGCGTCGATACTGGAGTGGCTGAGGGCGACAACGTCGCGGCGGAATTCGACTCGATGATCGCCAAGGTCATCGCGTGCGGGCGAGACAGGGCGGAGGCACTGAGCCGGCTAAGGCGCGCGCTTGCGCAATCCCTGGTGGTGATCGACGGCGGGACGACCAATAAGGCGTTCCTGCTGTTCCTGGCGGGCCACCCGGATGTCCGTGGCCGGCAGTTACGACAACCGCTGGCTCGACCGGCTAACCGAGGCTGGCGGCCATCTGCCGGCGGCTGACCCGATCTCGCTGCTGGCGGCAGCGGTCGAGGCCGCCGATGCTGACCAGGCCGCGGTGCAGGCCAACTTCCTGGCCGCGGCGGCACGTGGACGTCCCGAGCTCCCCGAAGAAGTCGGGCACCGAATGCGGCTGCGGGATCGCGGCGTCTCCTACCAGGTACACGTGTACTGCCTGGGGCAGCGGCGACTACCGTGTGTCAGTCGAGCCACCGGACAACGCCGCCGGCACGGGACCGCCGTGGTCGACGTCACCGTGCAGCGACTCGGCCGTTACGAGCGGGCCATCACCTGCCGTGGCAGGCGGTACAAGATTGTCGCCGCCAGCCAGGGTCCCCGGCTGCTCATCGAGGTCAACGGCATCCTGCACGTCATCACCCGCGACGAAGGAGGGCAGGTCCGATGCCCGTCCCCAGGGTTCGTCGTGGCCGTCCTGGTCGCGCAAGGTGACATCGTGCGAGCCGGTGACCCGCTGGCTGTGGTCGAGAGCATGAAGATGGAAGCGACCATCACCGCGCCCCAGGATGGCATGGTCAGCTCGGTGCTCGCGCAGGTGAACACGCAGGTGAAGGCCGGGGCGCCGCTCGTCAGGCTGCAAGCATTCGGGCAGCAGGCCGGTTCTAGCGGACCCGGCGGCGGGGCAGTCGCCTTCGCTGGCCTGGCGCAGCGGCACGCGCATCCATGGCGAGGCCAGCATCGACCAGATGCTCCGGGCGTACCTGCTCGGCTACGACATCGAAGACAGCGACGCCCGTGAGCTCAGCCGGGAGCGAGGCCAAGCGGCTGTCCAGCGTTGCGCCGGACGACGAGGGCACACTGCGCAGTGACCAAGAACTCCTGGAGATCTTCGCCGACGCGGCGGCGCTTTCCCAGCGCGTCCCTGATGACGGCGAAGAGGAAGAGCACCCTCGAAGCTCTCACGAGAACCTGCTGACCTACCTGTCGTTCCTCGACTCGGAGCGGAGTGGGGTACTCCGGGCATTTCGTGCGGCAGTTGCGGACGGCTCTGGCCCACTATGGCATCCAGTCACTGACCCGCACGGCGGAGCTTGAACAGGCACTGCTGCGGGTGTACCGGTCGGTGGGCAGGATGCCAGCCGCTGCCCCGATCGTGATCGCCATCCTGGACCGGTGGCTCCGCAGCTACGACGTGCTGGCGGCCACGATGACCGATGACCGGCTCAGCGTGCTCGCCCGGCTGATCGGCTCCACGGCGGGACGTTACCCCGATGTGCGTGACCTGGCCAGAGACGTGTGGTTCCGCTACGTCGACGCGCCCGTGATCAACCGCACCCGGGCGAAGGCGTACGCGGAGATCGAGGCCAGCCTGGACGAGTTGTGCGGCGAGCCCGCGCCCGACCAGCGCCGCGACCTCGCCGATCGGATCGTCTGGTTCCCGCTGCCGATGCGCGCGCGGCTCCGCGACTGGTACCGCGCCGCGGACGAGACGGCCAGAGCCCGGTTGCTGGAGGTGCGCACCCGCCGGTTCTACCGGATTCGCGACCTGATGCGGACGCGGTGCGAGACCTTCGGAGGAGCACCTGACCTGCCTCGCCGACTACCTGGAGCCGGGGCAGGACGGTCCGCCCGTGCACCTGGTCACCGCGTACGTGCCGATCGCGGGCCTGCCCTCGTTCGCCCAAGCGGTTGCCCCGCACCTGCGCGGGCTCGCCGCGGACCAGCCCGTTGTCGTCGACATTGAGTCGTGGCGCGAGGAGCCTCTTCTCGCGGACGAGGAAATGGCCGCCGAACTCGCCCGTCTGCTCGCGGGCACGAACTTCGGCCGCGACCTGCGCCGCCTCACCGTCACCGTGACCAGCGCCACCCGGGGCGCCGAGCACGCCGAGGAGCATCATCGGACTCAGGCATTCAGCTATTCGCAAGCTGATACCGGATTCGCCGAGGACTTGCTGTTCCGGAACATGCACCCGATGATCGCCGAGCGTCTCGACCTGTGGCGGTTGTCGAACTTCACGCTGAGCAGGCTGCCCAGCGCGGAGGACGTGTACCTGTTCCACGCCGTCGCGCATGCCAATCCAAAGGACGAGCGGCTGATCGCCATCGCGGAGGTACGCGACCTTACCGCTGCCCGTGACTCGGCTGGCGACATCATCGGCTATCCGCTGCTGGAGGGCATCCTGGTCCAGGCCTTCGCCGACATCCGCAGTGCGCTCCGCGGCCAGTCGCAGCGACAGCGCCCGCTTCGGAACAGGGTGATGCTCTACGTACGCCCGGTGTGGGACGTCCCCACCGCCACCTGGCGAAATCTCGCGCACCAACTGGCGTCGCAGGCAGCCGACCTCGGGCTGGAAAAGGTCGTGGCACGGATCCGGATGCCGGATAAGGCCACCGGCGAACTGCGGGAAGCAATCCTCGATGTGGAGAACGTAGCGGACCGGGGCGTCACGGTGCGCGTTCGCCCGCCATCGGACCGGCCCATCCAGCCGCTTACCGAGTACCGGCAGAAGGCCCTGCGGGCCGAGCGGCTCGGGCTGCCTTATCCGTACGAGCTCATCCGCATGCTCACACCGCCGCGGGACGCCCCCGCGGATTTCCCGGCCGGCGACTTCACCGAATACGACCTCAGCGATGACGGGGACGGTCCCTGGCGCCGATGAGCTCGTGCCAGTGAGCCGGCCGTACGGCCGCAACCTGGCCGGGATCGTCACCGGCGTCATCACCAGCTATACGGCGCTGGTGCCGGAGGGGATCCGCCGGGTAGCGATTCTCGGCGACCCGACCGAGGGACTCGGCAGCCTGGCGGAGCCGGAGTGCCGCCGGATTCTCGCCGCGCTGGCCCTCGCGCGGCGGTTGCGGGTTCCCGTCGAGTGGTTCGCGCTGTCGTCCGGCGCCAAGATCGCGTGGGACAGCGGGACGGAGAACATGGACTGGATCGCCGCCGTGCTGCGCGGCCTGGTCGAGTTCACCCAGTCCGGCGGTGAGGTCAACATCATCGTCACCGGAATCAACGTCGGCGCCCAGCCGTACTGGGACGCCGAGGCGACCATGCTCATGCACACGCGCGGCATCCTCATCATGACGCCGGCCAGCGCCATGGTGCTGACCGGCAAGAAATCGCTGGACTACTCCGGCGGCGTGTCCGCCGAGGACAATCTCGGCATCGGCGGATTCGAGCGGGTCATGGGCCCCAACGGACAGGCGCAGTACTGGGCGCCCACCCTGGCCGCGGCATGCGCCCTGCTGCTGCGGCACTACGGGCACACATACGTCGTCCCCGGCGAGCGTCATCCCCGCCGGGCGGCGACGAGCGACCCGTTCGATCGCGACGTGTGCACGTTCCCGCACAAGCAGGTCGAGGGGTCGGAGTTCACCACGGTCGGTGACGTCTTCTCCGCCGAACTGAACGGCGAGCGCAAGAAGCCGTTCGACATGCGCTCGGTGATGCGGGCTGTCACCGACACCGACCACGTGCCGTTCGAGCGGTGGGCCCGGTGGCGCGACGCTGAGGGCGCGATCGTGTGGGAGGCACGGACCGGGGGGTTCCCGGTGTGCCTGATCGGCCTCGAGTCGCGCAACGTGCCCAGGGCCGGGTTCGTTCCCGCCGACGGCCCCTCGTCCTGGACGTCAGGAACGCTTTTCCCGCAATCGTCGCGCAAGGTCGCCCGCGCCATAAACGCGGCGAGCGGCAACCGGCCGGTTGTCGTGCTGGCCAATCTCGCCGGCTTCGACGGCTCACCGGAGAGCATGCGCAACTGGCAGCTAGAGTACGGCGCGGAGATCGGCCGTGCGGTGATCAACTTCCGCGGGCCCATCGTCTTCGTGGTGGTGTCGCGCTATCACGGCGGCGCGTTCGTGGTCTTCTCCAAGCGACTGCACGATGACATGGAAACGGCCGCGGTGACGGGTTCCTACGCCTCGGTGATCGGCGGAGCGCCCGCCGCCGCTGTCGTCCTCTCCCGTCAGGTGTCGGCCAGGACAGACGAGGATCCCCGGGTCGCGAGCCTGCGGGACGCTGCTCACGACCGCGACCGGAAAGGCGCTCGCAGACGACGCACCACGAGCTTGCCGAGGTCACCCAGGCGGTACGGGCCGAGAAGCTAAAGCAGGTCGCCGACGAGTTCGACGGCATCCACGACATCAGGCGCGCGATGCGGGTGGGATCCGTCGATCAGATCATCTCGCCAGAGCAACTGCGGCCGTTCGTCATCCGCGCCCTGGAACGTCGGCTGGCTGCCACAGCGGCCCCGCGGTGCCGGCATGCGCGCGGAGAGCGAATCCGGCTAGCTGACCGGCCGGTCAACCCAGTGGTGCGACGGCAGCATCGTGTCGATCGGAGACCGCGCCTCGAGCGCGGCCGGCGGCGGTCCGCCGGCGGCCAGCACGCGGTCACCAGGAACGCCCCGCTCCGCCGCCACCAGCCAGGGAAGACCTCGCCCTCGGCGGTGCGGATTCGCAGCGCGGACCAGGTGCGCTCCGGCGGACTCAGCTCGGCCACGGTCACCTCGACCGAGCGGGTGTCCCGGCGCAGCCCGGTGCCCAGCACCTTGAGCGCGCTTTCCTTGGCGGACCAGATGAGATTGGCGGCCTTGTCCCTGGCCGGACCCGCAGCGCCGACCAGCTGCTGCTCCGGCTGCGTCAGGTAATCGCGGACGAAGGCGTCGCTGCGCGGCTCGACGATCTCAACATCACACCCGACCGCGACAGCTGCGGGCTGCTACCAGGCAGACGGCACACCCCGCCCGGTCGGAGAGCGACACGCCGCGGTCCGCTGGCTGGCCGTCGATGTAAAGCCGTGGCGCGCCGCTTGGCGCGGGCCGTGCCTCGATCCGCGCGAGCGTGGCGGGATCCGCCTGGCCAGCCAAGTACCTTCGTCACTGCGAGCTTGAGCGTCCATCGGCCGAGCAGGAAGTCGGTTCGCCGCTTGGCGTACCGCAGCGCTGCCGGCCCGGCTGCGCTCGGCCGCGCTGAGCCAGTCGCCGTCGGCAGGCAGCTGGTCCTCGCCGCGCGCGAGCCACGAGGTGGCGGGCGCCTGCTCCGCTCGCCGTCATGGCCGGTTCCTGGCCTCATGGACACCGCCCGCCTTGGCGCCCCCCGCGCGGTCCGTAGGGTCGCTAGCAGCAGCTGGTCGTGCCGCTGCTGGCTCCGGCGCGCCCAGGGCCGTGACCTCGGTGAGGCCTTCCTGAAGGCAGGCGACCAGGACGTCTAGGTCTGGCACCGCGGCGGCGTCGATGTTGATGCCGATATGGCAGGTGCCGGCGTAGGAAGTGAGGGTGGTGTTGAGGGAGGCCCCGATCGTAGGCCCGAACGCGAACAGGCCGGTGATCTTGCTGCCGGCGATGTAGCCGGCGACGGGGGGACCGGCTACGTTGCTCGCCAGGAAGTCGACGTGCTTGAGCACCGCGCCAACGTAGCCGACCGGCAGCAGGTTGAGCGTCCCGGCGATCATGCCGGTGACCGGGAGAGACGGCTCCTCGCGGGCCGCCTGGGTGACACGGTGAACCTTGCGCATCCGGGCGCCCGGGTCCGGTTCCCCGGCCGGCAGGGTCACCCGCTGCAAGGTGATCCTGTTGCCCCAGTTCGTGTCGTTTCTGGTCCGGAGGCTGATCGGGATGACGGCCCGCAAGAAGTTGACGGGCGTGCCGTGGCGCAAGTGGTACCTGCGCAATCCTCCGGTAACGGCCGTCAGGTAGGCGTCGTTGACGGTCCCTTCGATGGCCTTGGCCGCTGACTTCAGGGCATCCAGGGAGACCTCCATCGTGGCGAGATGGCGTGTCGTCGCCCGCTCCCGCATGAGGAGTGACATGGTGCCTGAACTTGGTGCGGCTGTCCGGTAGATGGAGCGGGCCATCGCCAGGGTGGCCTCGGCCGCGCCGACCGGGTCACGTGCGGAGCGGACCAGGGCCGGGATCGCGGCCCCGGCCCCGCGCCAGGCCAGGTGCCTAAGCTGGCCGGTGATTTCGGCTGCGGCGCCAGCGGCAAGAGCGAGCTCGCTCCGCTTCTCACATTGCGGCACCGGGGGCATCTCACCCAGGTCGGACGGTTCGCGCTGCGTGTCGGTGATGATCGTCAGTATGCGCATCCCGCTCACGCCATCGGTCAAGGAATGGTGGAACTTGCCAATGAGCGCCGCCTTCCCGTTCTTCACGCCTTCGACCAGGGTGAGTTCCCAGAGCGGACGGGCACGGTCGAAGGTATCCATCGCCGACCGGCGCGCGAGCTCGAGAACCACGTCCCGGGTCCGGGGCTTGGGGGCGCGGATCCGGCGCACATGCCAGTTCAGGTCGAAGTGCGGATCGTAAGTCCACCGAGGGGAGACGAGGGGCAAGGGGGAGTCGATGACGCGCTGGCGCAGCGAGGGCATGAGCCGGGACATCCGGTCGACGCGGTCGACGAGTGTGTCCCAATCGGGTGCGCGATCAAGCCAGATGACGACGACGATGGACGACCTGAGCACGGGGTCGCGGTCCATGTACCAGGAGAACGCGTCGCTCGCGCCCATGTACCCATAGTCAGTCGTTGTCATGCACCATCATGTGCTTCTCTGCCGTTGGCCCTCACAGAGCCATTGGTCCCGTGTCAGGGCACCACGGCCCCGCCCGTGAAGGGCGGCTGCGCGGCGGTCCGCCGACCGCAAGCTACTGGGGGGTAGTATTCGGCGGCTCGGCATTCTAGGGTTTGACGCGGGACGGCGGCCCATACGGTCCTGTCGTGGTTCCGGGGAGCTGAGGTTGCGATGAATGATCTCGATTACGACGTTCTGGTGATCGGGTCAGGCTTCGGCGGCAGTGTCGCTGCCTTGCGGCTGACGGAAAAGGGTACCGGGTCGGTGTGCTGGAGGCTGGCCGCCGGTTCGACGATCCAGCCGATCCCGTCCCCGGGCAGCGTCACGCCAGCTTGCCGAAGACGTCATGGCGGATCTTCAGGTACATGTGGGCTCCGCAGTTCGGCATGACCGGGATCCAGCGCATCCACCTGCTGCGCGGTGAGAAAGATTCACGGGTGCTGATCCTGGCCGGGGCCGGGGTGGGCGGCGGTTCGCTCAACTACGCGAACACGCTGTACCGGCCCGCCGGGCCGTTCTACGACGATCCGCAGTGGAGCGGCATCACGGACTGGCGCGGCGAGCTCGCGCCGTTTTACGACCAGGCCGAAAGGATGCTCGGCGTGGTGCCCAACCCGACCATGACCTCGGCGGATCTGGCCATGAAGAAGGTCGCCGACCGGATGGGGTGCGGTGACACGTTCCGTCTGAGCAGGGTCGGCGTCTATTTCGGCGATAGCCCGGGA
>CAVTLB010000020.1:0-273195 GCA_963735415.1 uncultured Actinomycetota bacterium
CAGGCCGACGGCTTCGACTGCCCGAGCTGCGCCTGGGCCGACCCGGCCGTCCGGGACCGCAAGCACGCCGAGTTCTGCGAGAACGGCGCCAAGGCGGTCGCCTGGGAGGCGACCCGCAAGCGGGTCGGACGCCGAGTTCTTCGCCGCCCACCCGGTCGCGTTCCTGCGCGAGCAGACCGACCACTGGCTCGAGGCCAACGGCCGGCTCACCGAGCCGATGTACCTGGCGCCCGGCGCCACCCACTACGCGCCGATCGGCTGGGACGAGGCGCTCGCGGCTGATCGCCGACCGGCTGCGGGCACTGCGACGACCCGAACCGGGCCGTGTTCTACACCAGCGGCCGGGCCAGCAACGAGGCGGCGTTCGTCTACCAGCTGCTCGCCCGCCGGCTCGGCACCAACAACCTGCCCGACTGCTCGAACATGTGCCACGAGTCGAGCGGCGCGGCGCTGAGCGCAGACGATCGGCGATCGGCAAGGGCACGGTCACCCTCGAGGACATCGCCGAGCACGCCGACCTGATCGTGATCGTCGGGCAGAACCCGGGCACCAACCACCCGCGGATGCTGACCGCGCTCGAGGAGGCGAAGCAGCGCGGCGCGCGGATCGTCGCGGTCAACCCGCTGCCGGAGGCCGGGCTGATCCGGTTCAAGAACCCGCAGAAGGCCGCGCGGGCTGGCCGGGCGCGGCACCAAGCTCGCCGACCGGTTCCTGCCGGTGCGGGTGAACGGCGACCTGGCGCTGTTCGCCGGGGTGAACAAGGTGCTGCTCGACCGGGAGGACGCGGCGCCGGGAACCGTCCTCGACCACGACGTTCATCGACGCGCTACACGCGACGGCTTCGACGCCGCCGCGGCCGCGCTGGCGCGCGCTCGACTGGGCGCGGATCGAGCGGCTCAGCGGCCTGTCCCGCGCGCGAGATCGAGGAGTTCGCCGACGACGTCATCGCGGCCGGCAGCGTGATCGTCTGCTGGGCGATGGGCCTGACCCAGCACCGCAACGCGGTGCGCGACGATCCGCGAGATCATGAACTTCCTGCTGCTGCGCGGCAACATCGGCCGGCCGGGCGCCGGGCCCGTGCCCGGTCCGCGGGCACAGCAACGTGCAGGGCGACCGGACGATGGGCATCTGGGAGAAGATGCCGGACGCGTTCCTCGACGCGCTGCGCGACGAGTTCGGCTTCGAGCCGCCGCGCGAGCACGGCTGGGACACCGTCGACTCGATCCGGGCGATGCGCGACGGCAAGGTCGACGTGTTCTTCGCGCTCGGCGGCAACTTCGCCGCCGCCGACGCCGGACACCGCGGTCACCGCGGCGGCGCTGGCCCGCTGCGAGCTCACCGTGCACGTCTCGACCAAGCTGAACCGCTCGCACCTGCTCACCGGCCGCGAGGCGCTGATCCTGCCGTGCCTCGGCCGGACCGAGCGCGACGTGCAGCGCCGGCGGCGAGCAGTTCGTCACCGTCGAGGACTCGATGAGCATGGTGCACGCCTCGCCGGGGCGGCTCGCCCCCGCGTCGCCGCACGCTGCGCAGCGAGGTCGCGATCGTCACCGGGCTGGCGGCCAGAGCTGTTCGGCGACGACCTCGGGTGGACCGGCGATGGGCGACGACTACTCGGTGATCCGCGGCACATCGCGCAACGTCGTGCCCGGCTTCGCCGACTACGACGACCGGGCCAGCCAGCCCGGCGGGTTCATGCTGCCCCGGCCGCCGCGCGACTCGCGCACCTTCACGACCGCCGACCGGCAAGGCGCACTTCACGGTCAACCCGGTGAGCGCCGTCGCGGTGCCGCCCGGCCACCTGCTGCTGCAGACGATCCGCTCGCACGACCAGTTCAACACCACCGTCTACGGCCTCGACGACCGCTACCGCGGCATGCACGGCGGCCGCCGGGTGGTCTTCGTCAGCCGCCGACGACCTGCGCCGAGCTCGGCCTCGCCGACGGCGACATCGTCGACCTGGTGAGCGTCTGGTCCGACGGCGAGCGCCGGGCGCCCGGGTTCCGCGCTGGTCGAGCTACCCGACCCCGCGGGGCTGCGCCGCCGCCTACTTCCCCGAGGCGAACGTCCTCGTCCCGCTGGACTCGACCGCCGAGACGAGCAACACCCCGACGTCGAAGTCGGTCGTGATCCGGCTGGAGCGCGCCAGCCAGTAGCCCGGCCGGCGCCACCGGCGGTGCGGCGGCACCCGAAGCCCTGACCGGGCCGCCGGGCCGCCCTAGACTGGTCGTCGTGGACGCCGGGCCGTCGCTTGAGCGCGCTTACCGTGAAGAGGCGACCCGGATCAGGGCCGCGCTCGCCGCGCGCACTGGCGACGTCGGGCTGGCCGAGGACGCGGTACAGGACGCCTTCGTGGCCGCGATCGAGCACTGGCCGCGCGCCGGGGTGCCGCCCAACCCCGGCGGGTGGCTGGCCACGACCGCCCGTAACAAGGCGCTTGACCGGCTGCGCCGGGCCAGGGCCGGCGAGGACAAGCTCGCGCTGCTGGCCGCCACGGAACCGGGCACCACGCCCGACGGCGGCGGACCGGACCAGCACGCCGATGACGAGCTGATCGGCCTGGTCTTCGCCTGCTGTCATCCGGCGCTCGCCAGCGAGGCGCAGGTCGCCCTCACGCTGCGCGCCGTGTGCGGCCTCTCCACCGGCCAGATCGCGTCGGCCTTCCTGGTGAGCGAGCCGACGATGTCGCAGCGGCTGCTACGCGCGCGCAAGACGCTCGCGGAGGCGGGCGCGCCCGTCCGGCTGCCCGACCCCGACGAGCTCGGCGACCGGCTGGCCGGGGTGCTTTCCGTGGTCTACCTCATGTTCAACGAGGGATACCTGGCCAGCTCCGGCCGCGAGCCCGCGCGCCGGGCGCTGGCCGCGCAGGCGATCGCGCTCACCCGGACGCTGCACCGGCTGATGCCGCGTGAGGCCGAGGTCCTCGGCCTGCTCGCCCTCCTCCTGCTGCACGAGTCCCGGGCCGCCGCCCGCTTTGACGGCTGGGGGCGGCTCATCCGCCTCGCGGACCAGGACCGCGTGCTGTGGGACTCCAGGCTCTGCGATGAGGCGATCGCCCTGCTCGACCACGCGATCACGCTGCGCCGCGCGGGCCCCTACCAGGTGCAGGCGGCGATCGCCGCGCTGCACGCGAGGGCGGCCCGCTACGAGGAGACCGACTGGCGGCAGATCCGGCTGCTCTACAGCCGGCTGCAGCAGCTCGCGCCGTCCCCCGTCGTCCTGCTCAACCGGGCCGTCGCCACCCGCCACGCCATCAGCGCGCAGGCCGCGCTCGCCGAGATCGAGCCCCTGTCCACCGATCTCGACGGGTACTACCTGTTCCACGCGCTCCGTGCGGGCCTGCTGACCTCCCTCGGCCAGCCGGACGAGGCGACTAAGGCCAGCGAGCGAGCGCTCGCGCTGACCGCGAATCCGGCCG
This sequence comes from uncultured Actinomycetota bacterium, assembly GCA_963735415.1. Classification (GTDB taxonomy): domain Bacteria; phylum Actinomycetota; class Actinomycetes; order Streptosporangiales; family Streptosporangiaceae; genus Trebonia. The sequence goes on from CAVTLB010000020.1 coordinate 3,419, forward strand.
AGCGCGAGCTGCTCACCCGCGCGCTCCCCCTCTAGCGGCCCGCCGGCGGCTGTAGCGGCCCGCCGGCGGGCCTTTCAGGGGCTCAGCCCATCTCGATGACCGGGCGGACCTCGACCGTGATCCAGCCCCGGTCCACGCCCGGCCAGGTCTTGGCGACCTCGACGGCCTCGTCGATAGAGTCAGCCTCGAGCACCGAGTACCCGCCGAGCACCTCCTTGGTCTCGATGAACGGCCCGTCGGTCACGCCCGACGCCCGGACGGTCTTGCCGGTCGCCGGCGGCTGGAGCTGGTGGCCACTCTCCAGCTTCCCCGTCGCGCCCCACTTCTCGTACCAGGCCCCGACCTCGGCGTACCACGCGTTCCACTCGGGGGTGCCCTGCGCCGGCTCGGCCGGGGTGTTCAAGATCAGCAGCACGTACTTCACGCGCGTCTCCTCGTCCTCGTCAAGGCATCCCCAGCGGATGCCTCTGACTACCCCACGAACGGCGAGTGCCCGGATCCGACACGAACCGGAAGGAAGCCAGGGGTGCCCCGGAGAGGCGGGCTCTGGTTGACGCCCGGCGGCTGCCGCCGTTACGTTGCCATCGACCGCGAAGGAGATTTCCGCCCACAGCCACCCGAACCGCCGTCCCAGCGACGGCCGCTCGCGCCCCTTCTCCATTCCAGGAAACGTAACGGGCCCGCCGGCGGCCACGCCAGCAACGACCCCGCCCGCCACCCGCAACGATCCGTTGGGCGCGCCACTCCTCCAGCGCCAGCCCGGCCCGGCGATCGCCTTTGCTCCAGCCGATGAGCCAGCCGAGCCCAGGGCCGGGCCACCCGTCAGTAGCAGTGTTGTTCTCGGCGATAATCGCGGACGACAACACTGCTACCGGCGAGTAGCTCGGTGGCGGGCGCACCAGCGGGCTAGCCATGACCTGGCGGTGCCGCGAAGGCGCTGCCGTTGTACGGCAATGGCCGCGTATTACGAGAAGCTGGCGGTGGAGCTCGGGCTGACGATCGAGGCCTCGGGGCCGAACTTCGGTACCGGCTCGCTGGCGGACGAGCTGGCTCAGTCGCCCGGCCTGGCCAGCCTCATCGGCGAGCGGACCCGGGTTAACTGGCCCGCCGGTCACGACCTACGGCGCATCGCGGTGCGTGCCCCAGCCCCGGCCTGCCCGTTGTCGCTGATCTGGCGTGCCGGCAACCCGCACCCCGCGCTCGCCGCGCTGCGCGAGTTTTTCCGTGCCACCTGGCACCGGGAACCCGGCACCTGGGTACCGGAATGGGCGCGAAGTGAGGCTCCACGGTTACCAGCCTCTGAACTGGCCTTGCGCCGTCCAGTAAGCCGACAGCGCGACCACGCAGCCGAGGATGGCGGCCACGACGAGCGCGCGGCGGGCGGGCCGCCCGCGTGACCAGCCCAGGCCGGCGGAGAAGGCCCGGCGCGCGAGCGCGACGACGATGTAGAGCGAGGCGGCGATGGACAGGGCCGCCAGCGCGGTATCGATCGCGTTGACCGCCGCCGCCGGGTAGTCGCGGGCGCCGAACGACGAGGCTGACAGGTGCGCCTGATGGGCGGCGGAATGCCACAGGGCCCGGTTGATGTCAGGGAAGCGCAGCAGGAGGTACCCGAGGGTGATGGCGAGGAAGCCGAGCGCGCCCGCCGTCCAGCAGGTGACCAGGATCCGGGACCGTCGGCGCAGGCCGGCCGCCCGGGTGAACAGGTCGGGCACGCCGATGATGTCGCCCACGATGTAGTAGCCGTCGAAGCGGACGAACGGCAGCAGCTGCTCCAGCATTTCCAGGTGCGAGAAGGCGATCACGACCAGCAGCACCGCGGCCGAGGTGGCCTCGTAGATGGCGGCCATGGCCAGCACGAAGACGAGGTTGAAGTACACCCCGCCAAGATCGGTGCGCAGCCGGCCGGCCCGGCTGAGCCGGTAGGAGTCCGTGACGTTCGTGAAGAAGGACGGCCAGACCAGGTAAAGGCCGACGCCGATGCGGCCGGGCCGGGCACCGCCGTAGCGGCACGCGGTAGCGTGCCCGCACTCGTGGAACACGGCCGAGGCCGTCAGCAGGGCGCCCACGATCAGCAGGTCCGCGGGGTCACGGAGCACCTGGCCGAATCCGGCGGCTAGCCCGTGGGCGGTGAAGATCCAGTAGTCCATGGCCGCGACCGTCGCGATGACGGTGATGACCACCGGCCCGCGGAACAACGGCCGCAGCAGCGTGCCCACGACGTTGGCGGCCCGCTCGGGCAGCAGCGTTCCCCGCAGCCTGAGCGCGAGCAGGGGGTTCGCCTTAGGTGGCCGGACGGCAGAGCTCGGGTCGGCGACCACGCCGAGGGGCAGCAGCTTGCTGGTGATCACGAAGCGGACCTGGTCGGCGCTGAGCGTCCGGCCCAGGCTGGCGCTTGCCAGCTCCGCGATGGCGTCGGGGCCGCGGGTGCCGTCTACCTGGCTAGCGACCAGGTATAGCAGCCGGGACATCTGGATGACCTGCCCGTCGCCTCGCCGCACCAGGAACGGCGGCTGGCTGAAGCCGGAATCCTTGAACTCCCCGAGCAGTTCGACGCCCCAGGCGAGCCGGGGCGGATAGTCGTCGGGCAGGCGCTGGGCGGGCACGGCGGAGACGGGTCGCGCGCGAGGGGGCCGTCCGGATTATCCGGACGGCCCCGTCCCGCTGGCGCGAAGAGGGTCACAGGATGTTGCCCGACCCCAGGCTCGCGATGTTGTTGAGGCTGCCGTTTCCGACGGCCACGTTGACCAGGCCGGACTGGGCGGTGTTGCCGTAGCCGATCTGCGTGAAGCTGAAGCGGAGCCGCATGACGGGTGGCACTTGCTCACGCAGAGCGTCTCCCGGCTCGGCAGCAGCTCGGCGGTGCTCAAGCTCCAGTTCCGTCATGGTCACGGGTTGAGTGGTCACGAGCTCCTCCTTCGGAGATCTTGCGAGTGTGCGCCTGTAGGCGTACATTCTGTACGGTTACGAACGTACAGTACTATCTCAAATCAGTCAATGACGAGTTAGGTTGATGGGTATGACGGCACGCGCGGAGGATGGCGAACGGGAGGCCCCCGTAGGGCCTGGCCCTGCCGTCAACCCGTTGCAGCGCCTCATCGTGGACAGGCTGCGCGATCGCGGGTGGTCCTACGGTGAGGTCGCCCGGCGCGGCGGGCTGCCCCGGTCCACCGTCTACACGCTCGCGACCACCAGGAACCTGGTCCGGCCGCCGCGCCCGGCCACCATCGACGCGCTCGCCAAGGGACTCGACGTGCCGGTATCCGCCGTTCGCGCCGCGGCCGCGCAGTCCACCGGGCTGCACTACTACGACGAGGCCCCGGCGGGGCAGGGGAATGCCGGCGATCAGGAGCGCGACCTCCTGATCGCCAGTATCGACGAGCTCTCGCCCGAGGACCGCCGCCACGTGGCCGCGCTCGTCGAGTCGCTGCGCAACAAGGCAGCGCGAGAGGATTCGGGCCGCTAGCGGGTGCCCGCGCCGCCGCCTCATTCCATCGGCCAGCTCGCCGAGACGCCAAGCTGGCCCGCCAGCTCCTGGTACTTCTCTTCCGGCACGACCAGGCGGGCCGCCCGCAGGACCGCCCGCGGATCCTCGCCGGGCGGGGTCATCACGTAGACGGTGTCGTCGTAGAGGCTGTACGTCACGATCAGCCGGTCATAGTCGGTCATGATGATGCCGGCGTTCCTTATCGCGAGCCGCCTCCTGCGGCCCCGCGCGAGCCTGCGGCCCGTCGCGATGACGGCTTCGCCGAGGATCGCGAGGCCGATGACGATGCCCGCGGCCAGCAGCATTGACTTCAGCCACCGTGGCATGCCAGAGGCGGTCGCGACGGGAGCGCCCGCCCCGGTCGCCAGGGCCGGATGGCCCGCGCGGGCCGCCGGCCGCGACGGTGACGCGGACGGGCGCGGATGGCGAGCCTTAGGCGCCGACCGTGCCTGCATCACCACGAACGGGATCGTCAAGACGGTGCCGGCGTGGATGATGTCGGGGTTGCGGCCGATGGAGTGCTTGTTGGCCGCGTAGAGGGCCTGCCAGCCGCCCTGGATGGCGAGTGCGGTGGCGATGCCGGACAGCGTGTCGCCGGGCGCGACCGTATAGCGGGCCGATGCTGCCCGCCCGGGCACGACGAGGACGGTGCCGGCGTGGATGATGTCGGGGTTGCGGCCGATGGAGTGCTTGTTGGCCGCGTAGAGGGCCTGCCAGCCACCCCGGACGGTGAGTGCCGTCGCGATGCCGGACAGGGTGTCACCTGGCTGCACGACGTACCTCACGGCGGGGGCGGGCTCGGCCGCCCCCGTGTAGGCCGTCAGGGTGACGCGGGTAGTGCTGCTCGCGGCGCGGTGGATCGCCTGGACAGGGCGGACGGGACTGCGCATGCCGACCGCTACCAGGATGGGCAAGATGCCCAAGGCGAGCACCACGCACGCGGACTTCGTCCACTTGCGCAAGGGTTTTCTTTCCTTCCTGAGGATCAGCGTCGAACGCTGCTGGTCCGACGCCGAGGGCACGAACCTGATCGGGAAGGAAAGCGCTTATGCCGGGGAGACTTCCGGCAAGTAGGAGCGCCAGACGGTGCTGGCATCGCCGTGGCGTGTCAGCCATAGCGACAGCAACGGGAGCGCGTCCGGGGTGGCACTGACGCCGCCGAGGATTCCGCCCCCGCCGCTCGCCGCGCCACTGCTGAAGCCGCCGGTGCCGCTGGGCCCGCCAGACCCCCCCGTCCCGGCGGGCCCAGACGGCACCGACGACGATGAAGGCAGGCCGCTGGCCTCAGCCGGCTGCCCGTGCCGCCCCGTCGCTAGCGATCCAGGCTGGCCGCCCTGAGTCGCGGGGATCACCTTCGCGGCCGGAGTCGAGGCCGGCGACGCCGTGCCCTTGCCCGCGTCCGATGTCCGGGCGGGCCGGGAAGGCCTAGCGGTCCCCTGAGTGACCTGGCTCGCCGGCGTGGTCCCCGCAGCGGGTCCCGTCGAACCGACGACCGTGGTAGCGGGCGCCAGCGCCTCGGTGGCGGTGCCCAGGACGGGGGCGGCGGTCGCGGTGACCGGGGCTAGCACCTGGGTCGTGCCGGTGACCGGGGCGACCGTGGCGGTGATCGGAACCAGTGCCTGGGTGGCGGTGTCCAGGACGGGGGCGACGGTCGCGGTGACGGGGGCCAGTGCCTGGGTGGTCGTGTCGAGGACGGGGGCGACGGTGGCGGTGACGGGGGCCAGTGCCTGGGTGGCGCTGCCGACTACGAGAGCGACGGTCGCGGTCACGGGCGCTGCTGCCTGGGTGGCGGTGCCGACGACCGGGGCGATCGTCGCGGTGACGGAAGCTAGCGCCTGCGTGGTGCCGAGGACGGGAGCGATGGTCGTGGTGACCGGGGCTGCTACCTGCGGGGCGAGGACCGGGGAGGCTGCGGCGGTGACCGGGGCCGCTGCCTGGGTGGCGGTGCTGACGACTGGGGTGACCGTGGCGTTGACTGGGGCCAGCGCCTGGGTGGCGGTGCTGACCACCGGGGCGATGCTCGTGGTGACCGGGGCCGTGGGCTTGGTGGTGGCGGGGCTGGCAGCGGCGGGGACGACAGGGGTCGCGGCCGCCGCGCTCGCGATGGCGGGGGCAACCGCCTTCCCGGCAGCGTTCACGACTGATGCGGCGGGGCCGGCGCGCCGCTCGCCGGCGCGGTCGGCGCGGCCGGGGTGCCCGGGGTGGCCGTCGACGCCGCGGAACCGGCCGCGGAAGTGGCGGAGCTGACTGCGGAGGTGACCGACGACGCGGCTGATGAAGTGACTGCCGGGAGAGCTGAAGCTGACGTTGAGGGAGCAGTCTTCGGTGGTGGAGCGGCCGCGTGCGCCTGCCGGGAGAAAACCAGGAAGATAACGAGCATCCCCGCAGTAGCGATGACGACCTGCAACGCCCGGACAGCGATGCGGCGCACGATCGGCTGCGACATGAGCCTCTTCCCACTCGCGGGGGGGCCGGACAAAGTGTTCGGTCATCACCGTACGACCGGGGGATTACTCATGGCAAGCAATCGGACTGAACTCGTGACGCGCGTGAAAGGTGGGATTGCAGGCGCGATTCCAGATGATGAAATCTCATTCTCTGTGTGGTAGAACGACATTATCAGGCCCTTATTGACGCCGATGCTGCGGAGGCTGTCAAGTGCGCTTCATCTTCCAGTTCCCGGAGACGACCGGCACCGAGACGGACATGCTCGACGTGGGGCCACTGCGCGACGTGGCGGTCGCCGCCGAGCGCGCGGGGTTCTACGGGATCGCGCTGACCGAGCATCCGGTGCCGGGCGCGCGGTGGCTGGAAAATGGCGGCCACCAGAGCCTGGACCCGCTGGTGGCGCTGGGGTACGTCGCGGGCGCGACGACGAGGCTCCGGCTGCTGACCAACCTCGTGGTGGCCCCGTACCGCAACCCGTTCCTGCTGGCCAAGGCCGCGGCCACGGTGGACAAGCTGTCCGGCGGGCGGCTGATACTCGGCCTCGGCGCGGGCTACCAGAAGTCAGAGTTCTACGCGCTCGGCGTCGACTTCGAGGAACGCAACGCGCTGTTCGATGAGGCTCTCGACGCGCTCCCGCTGCACTGGAGCGGCGAGCCTTTCAGCTTCGAAGGCCGGCACTTCAATGCACGCAGGGTAATTGCCCGGCCGCGACCCGTGCAAAATCCAATCCCCATATGGATCGGCGGCAACTCTAAGCTCAGCCGTCGCCGTGTCGTGAGCAAGGCCCAGGGATGGATGCCCATGATGGGCGGCGCGCAACTGGTGGCGACCGCGCGCACGGTGGCCATTGAGTCGCTGGCGCACCTGGCCGAGATGATCGCGGAGGTGAAGTCCGCGGCGGCCGCGGCCGGCCGGGCTGACGCGCTCGACTTCCTGTCCTCGTATCAGGGGATATCCAGCGCCACGCCGTCGGCCGAGGCGGGACCCCAGCGCGCTGGCGGGACTGCTCGCGGCCGTGGACTCGCGCTGGGGGAGGGTCGACACGCTGGTCAACGTCGTGGGCGGGACGTTCCGCGCGCCCTTCCTCGACACCACCCCCAAGGGATGGGACGCGCTGCTGCGGATGAACCTGCACCACGTCCTGCACGCCTGCTCGCTGGCGGCGCGGCGGATGCAGGCCGGCGGGCGCGGCGGCAGCATCATCAACATCACCACGATCGAGGCGCACCGTGCCGCCCCCGGCTTCGCCGTGTACGCCGCCGCGAAGGCGGCGGTCGAGCAGTTCGGCCGCACCCTGGCGGTCGAGCTGGCCCCGGACCGGATACGGGTGAACAACGTCGCGCCTGACTACGTCCCGACGCCGAACCTGGTGAAGATCTCCGGCGAGGGCCCCGGCGACGGCGGCATGTCCACTCCTGAAGGGCAGCGGGCCGCGATCCCGATGGGCCGGGCGGGGCTGGTGAGCGACGTGTCGGGGTGCGTCGTGTTCCTGGCGTCGGCGCTGTCGTCGTACGTGACGGGCTGCGACGCTGCACCCCGACGGGGGCACCTACGCGTCTTCCGGCTGGTTCAACTGGCCGGGCCAGGGATGGGCGAACCACGTGCCCGGCCGCTTCCTTGACGAGGGCTAGCGTCGCCGCGGTGCCTGCCCGCCAGGGCGGTGCTAGCGCGCCAGGGCGGTGCGGACGGCCTGGGCGACGTGCCAGGCCAGGACCGGCGGAACGGCGTTGCCGACCTGGTGGAACTTCGCCGTCTGCGGGCCGCACCACTGCATGTCGCGGGGGAACGTCTGGATGGCGGCCGCCTCCTCGACCGTGAGGCGGCGCAGCCGGGCCTGCGGCGGCAGTTCGCTCAGCGGCGGCTTTCGCTCGGCCACCAGCCGGTGGTGGTAGCCCACGACCCAGGGCACCTGGCCATGCTCGAGCTGGTCAAGGTCGATGATCGGGGTGCGGTTGCCGCCCATCGTCGCGGGCAGCGTGGGTGCCGGGCGGTTCAGGTCGACCGGGCGGCCCTGCCCGTTGAAGAGCATGCCAGCGAACGGTGACAGCCGCAGCACCGGCTGCCTGGCCATGGTGATCCGCGCCGTGCACACGGACGCGTTCCCTGGCTGGCCCGCGGCGGGCAGCGTCCGCAGGACGTCTCCGACGCTGGGCGGTTCGCCGGCGGTCGGAGCGCCGGGCATGACCAGCCGCCCCGTCCCGCGCGGCAGGCCGACCAGGAACATCCGCTCGCGCGCCTGCGGCACCCCCCAGTGCGAGGCGTTGAGGACGATCAGGCAGGTGTCGTACTCCCTGGCCGCCGTGGCGGCGAGCTGGGCGATGACCCGCGACCAGCGCCGGTTGCGCGCGAGCGCCGCGACGTTCTCCATGACGAACGCCCGCGGGCGCACCCGCGTGACCACGTCGAGGAAGCCGAACACGTGCCGGGACCGCGGGTCGGCCGGGTCCATCCGGCCCGCCACGCTGAAGCCCTGGCACGGCGGACCTCCGACGACGAGGTCCGCCATTCCGGGGCCGAGGTCGCCGCCGACGGCCCTGATGTCCCCGGCGACGGCGCTGTGCCCCTCGAAGAGGGCCGCCGCCGCGCGCCATCGCGGGTCTTCGACCTTGGCGATCCGGTTATAGGTCTCCACCGCCCAGTCGGCGACGTCGTTGGCCCACACCGGCCGCATGCCCGCCCGCGCGAAGCCCAGGTCGAGACCGCCGCACCCCGAGTAGAGGGAAACGAACGTCAGATCCGCCATGGAGGCGACTCTAGCTGGCGGGGATCCGGCGCGCCCGGCAAGCGGCAACGGGAGCTAACCAGCGCCATCCGGATAGCACGGCGAGACCGGGCGATGCCGGCGTCGCCCCGCGCCGTGGGCATCCTCAAGCCTCGCGCGCCGCCTCAGCTCAGCTCGGCGCGGAGCAGGGCCGCCGCGTCGGCCATCGCCTTCATCTTCCCGTTGGCCGTCTCGCGGGGGATGTACTTCATGCCGCAGTCGGGGGCCGCGACGATGCGGTCCGCCTGAACGTAGGGCAGCGCCCGGCGCACCCGGTCCGCCACCGTCTGCGCGCTCTCGACGGCGGGATCGCTCAGGTCGATCACGCCGAGAATGATCGTCTTGCCGTCCAGTGCCGTGAGCACCGAGGTGTCCAGGCTGGACTGCGCGGTCTCGACGGAAACCTGGTCGACGTCGCAGGCCGCGAGCTCCGGCAGGAAGGAGTACCCCTCCGGCCGCTCGTGGATGATGGCGGCGTACCCGAAGCAGATGTGCAGGGCCGTGGTCCCGGTGATGCCGTCCAGCGCGCGGTTGATCACCTTGACGCCGTACTGCCTGGCCTCGGCCGCGCGGGCCTGCAGGTAAGGCTCGTCCAGCTGGACGATGTCGGCCCCGGCCGCGAACAGGTCGCGGATCTCCTCGTTGACCGCCTCCGCGTAACCGAAGGCCATCGCCTCCCGGCTGCCGTAGTAGTCGTCCTGGGCCTGCTGGCTCATGGTGAACGGGCCGGGAACCGTGATCTTGATCGTCTTGCCGGTGTGCGCGCGCAGGAACCTGACGTCGTCCGCCTCGACGGCGTGCCGGCGCCGGATCGGGCCGGTGACGCGGGGCACCGGGTTCGGGTGGCCGCTGCGGTCCAGGGCGGTCCCTGGATTGTCGATGTCAACCCCGTCCAGGGCGGTCGCGAAGCGGTTGGAGTAGCTTTCCCGCCGGATCTCGCCATCGGTGAGGATGTCCAGCCCGGCGTCCTCCTGCGCGCGGATGGCCAGCAGCGTGGCGTCCTCCTGCGCCTGGGCCAGGTATTCCGGAGCGACGCGCCACAGCTCCCTGGCCCGCACCCGGGGCGGGAACCGGCCGGCGAGCTTGGCCCGGTCGATCAGCCATTCTGGTTGCGGATAGCTTCCGACAAGTGAGGTAGGCAGCAGCATGGCAAGCACGTTACGCTGGCGCGTCGCGGGTGTATACCGCGCCCGCCCACAACGCGGTCAGCACGCACGCTGGAGCAATTCGGCGCGGAAGGCGGCGCCCCACTGGTAGGCCAGCTGGTATGGCCACTGACTCAGGGGCAGCGGGGTGGTCATGGAGTAGACGTGGCCGGAATAGCAGCGCGTCACGCGCAGCTGGGCGCGCCACACCTGGTCCGGCGTCGTCACCAGGACGACCGAGTGCCATCCGCGCTGCCGGGTGATCCGGCCGACGAACTCGGCCTCGCCCTGGGTGGTCCCTGGGATGGGATTCCAGCAGATCACGGTGAACGTGGCCCGTGCCACGCACAGGCCCGGTACCGGGTCGGTCACCCCCTCGGAGACGAGGACGTACCGTGTCCTGCCTTCTTCGGCTAGCCGCAGGCCCAGGGCCAGGCGCTGCTGTGCCTGCGGGCCGCCGAGCACGACGATGGCGTCGACACTGGCCGGCATGCCCGTTGCGGGCCAGACGAACAGCCGGGCCGTCACGGCGCAGAACGCCACGAGCAGCACGGCGAGGACTGCCAGCGTGAGCAGGGTCGCGCGACCGCCGCCGCCCGCGGGGGAAAGCCCGCCGCCGGAAGCGGCGGGACTGGCGTGCGACAGTCCCCGGGTCTGTGCGGAGTCGACGCGTCTGCGTGTCCTGGTGAGGGGGACTCGCGCCTGGCTCCCCGCTATCGGCGCTCACTTAAAGATGTTAACCGCCCGGGCGATGACGAGCGCGACGGTGATCAGCGAGACCAGCGACTGCAAGGTCATCGATCATCTTCGCCCGGCGGGTCAGCGGCAGGTGTCCGTGGGGCTGAAGGCGGTCGCGTTCGTGAAGGCGAGATACAGGTAGTCAGCCGAAGGTCGGCTTCCAGTCCTTCGGGCACAGGTTCGGGTCATCCGATACGGTCATGGTCGCGAACAGGAAGTCGGGATAGCTGGGCTGCCTGTCGCCAGGGCACGCGCGACCGGGCCGCCCTGGTCCAGCTCCCAGTACCAGAACGCGAAGACGATGATGTTGGTCAGCCAGATCGCGAGCCCCGTGACCAGGAGCGGGCCTGCCGTGGCCGGCCCCTTGTCGCGCGCGATGTCGAGGACCAGCGCGGTCGCTGACCAGGCGTTGGCCACGCTGAGCAGCGCCACCAGGGTCAGCGAGACGGAGCGGAGAACGCGGGATTCCCGGTTGATGCGGCGCGGGTTGGCCGCGACGAGCCCGACGAGCAGCAGTCCCTGCACTGCGGGCAGGACCCAGCCCGGGACGCACGAGCAGCACCCTTCCCTCGACGGGCAGCTGCAGCGCGATGGCCGCCGCCGTGGCCAGCGCCACCTCCCAGCGGGCCTCGCCGTCGGACGGCCGCCGCCACGCGGGCACCGCCTTGGCCCGGTAAGCGATGCGGGCCCGTCATCCACGGTCGTCCGGACGACGTTCTCGATCGCGTCCAGCCGGTCGTGCAGCGACTGGATGCCCGCCATGACGTGCTCCTGCCGTCCCGCGAGGCGCCGTCCCGCGAGGCGCGTCCCGCGAGGCCGTCCCGCGAGGCGCCGTCCCGGGGGCGCCGTCCCGGGGGGGCCGTCGCGCGGGCCAGGAGGGGTCGTCGAGGCCGCGTCCTCCTCTGTCATACGGTCAAAGCTAATAGCTCCGTCAGTGCGGGATTCCCGATATGAGGTCGCCCGTCCGGCCGAGGGCCTGCGCGAGCGCGGCCCGCGAGCCGCGGGCGCGGCCTGCCCGGCACCGGGCGCCTCCAGGCGGTCGGCCGCGCGGTACAGCCTGTACAGGCCATGCACCCCGGCCCAGCGGGCCGGCTCGGGTTCCCACGAGCGGCTGTGATGCCCCACCCACGGCAGGGAAGCCAGCTCCGACCGCTCGTCCGTCACGAGGTCAGTCAGCGTGCGGCCAGCCAGGCTGGCGGCCAGGACGCCGTGCCCGGAGTACCCGCCCGCCGCAGCCGAGGCCGGTGACGCTGTCGTAGTTCACCGCGGCGCACCAGTCGCGCGGCACTCCGAGCACGCCGGACCACGCGTGATCCAGCCTCGCCTCGGCCGCGGCGGGGAAGAGCCTGCCCACCATCGCCCGCAGCGCCTCCACCGTCGCCGGGGAGGTCTCGCCCCGGTCGTCCACCGCCGAGCCGAACCGGTACGGCACGCCCCGGCCGCCGATGGCGATCCGGCCGTCGGCGGTCCGCTGCGCGTAGATGTACGCGTGCGCCTCGTCCGACAGGGTCTCCATTCCGGTCCAGCCGATCTCCTTCCAGGCGGTCTCGCCCAGCGGCTCGGTCACCACCATCGAGCTGTTCATCGGAAGCAGCGCGCGGCGGGCGCCGGGCAGCCTCGCGGTGAAGCCCTCCGTGCAGCGCAGGACGGTCCGGGCCCGCACGTCACCGAAAATGGTCCGCGCCATGCGCGGCCGGATCTCCGAGACCGGGGTCGCCTCGTAGATGACGACGCCACGGCGCTCCGCGGCCTCCGCCAGCCCGGCCACGAGCGCGGCGGGCTGGATCCTGGCCGAGTGCGGCGCGAACAGGCCGCCGAGGGCGCCCGCGACATTGACGCGCGATGCCACCTCCGCGGCGGGCAGGAACGACAGCACGTCCTCGCCGTCGCCCCACGCGCGGGCGCTTTCCAGGCCGGCGCGCAGCCGGGCAAGCTGTGCCGGGGTCGTCGCGACGGACAGCCGCCCGCCCGCGACGAAGTCGCAGTCGATCGACTCGGCGGCGCAGACCCGCTCGATCTCGGCAACGGAAGCGCGCAGCGCGGCCTCCATCGCCCGTACTCCCGCGGCACCGGACGGCCCCCGAGCGTACCGGTCGCGCGAGCCAACGCTCTCCGCCGTGACCCAGCCGCCGTTCCTGCCAGAGGCGCCGAAGCCGGCGAACGCCGCCTCAAGCACGACAACCCGCAGGTCCGGCCGCACGCCCTTCAGGTAGTACGCGGTCCAAAGGCCGGTGTAGCCGCCGCCGACGATGCAGACATCGGCCTCCTGCGGGCCGGGCAGCGACGACCGCCGCACCGGAAGGCCGCCAAGCGCCCGCCACCACCAGGACACCTCGCCGTTGCGCATGGCCTTGCACTCGCTTCCATCGCCGGTTCCAGGGGCCGCCCCCGGGCTAGCACTGCGTCGGGCGCGCGTCGGAGGGTACGGGTGCGTCCCCTGGCGACGCTGCGCATGGGCTAGACGGTATCGCAGGGACGTGAGCAGGCAGAACTACCGGGTAGCGTCTGATGCATGCGACTTGGGGTCTTGGACGTCGGCTCGAATACGGTGCACTTGCTGGTGGTTGACGCCCACCCCGGCGCTCGCCCGCTACCCGCCTTCTCGCACAAGGTGGACCTGCGGCTCGCCGCGCACCTGGACGCGGGCAACTCGCTGTCCGCGGCGGGCGAGGCACGGCTCACCGAGGTCGTCGCCGAGTCCCTGCGGATGGCCGAGGACAAGGGCGTCGAGGAATTCCTTGCCTTCGCCACGTCGGCGGTGCGCGACGCCAGCAACTGCGACGACGTGCTCGCCCGGATCAAGGAAGTCACCGGCGCCGAGATCAAGGTGCTCACCGGCGAGAACGAGGCACGACTGACGTTCCTGGCGGCCAGGCGGTGGTTCGGCTGGTCGTCCGGGCGGCTGCTGGTCATCGACATTGGCGGCGGCTCGCTCGAAGTCGCCACCGGGCAGGACGAGGAGCCGGGAACGGTGATGTCGCTCCCGCTCGGTGCCGGACGGCTCACCCGTGACTGGTTCACCGCCGACCCGCCGGCGCCGGGGGAGGTGCGCGCGCTGCGCAGGCACGTCCGGGCCGAGATCGCCCGGCACGCGGGGCAGTTCCTCCGCCGCGGCACGGCCGACCACGCGGTCGGCACGTCCAAGACCTTCAGGCAACTGGCCCGGATCACCGGGGCGGCGCCGTCGGGCGAGGGCTTCCACGTGAAGAGGTACCTCAAGCACACCGACGTCGTCGTCTGGGCGGAGCGGCTGGCCGCCATGGACCGGGTCGAGCGTGCCCGGCTACCCGGTGTCTCGGAAAGGCGCGCCGAGCAGATGGTCGCGGGCGCGATCGTGGCCGACGCCGTGATGGACCTCATGGACGTGTCGCAGCTGGAGATCTGCCCGTGGGCGCTGCGCGAGGGCGTCATCCTGAGGCGGCTGGACGCGCTGGCCTTGCTGGGGGTAACACCAATCCCCCCAGGCCCCCCTGATTTTGCAGCCTCCGCCGTTCATCAGGCTTCGCCGCGTAGGGTCCCTCACGCTTCGCTTCCGGGACCCCCGAGACTCAGCCTGACGCTCCAAGCTTCGCTCGCTGGCGCCGCGTGCGTCACGGGCCTCCAGTTTGACGCTCGGGCACTGTGTCCGGGTCGCTCGCGCTCGCTTCCGGTTCGACCTGCCGGGCCGGCCGCCCATCGCCTTGTCGGCATGGTCGACCATAGTCGCCGGGCCTAACTGTTTTACGATGTGGTGGTTATCGCCCCCAAAGCCTGAATCAGTTAGGCCTGTCGAGTATTGTCGACTACTGGAGCGATGGCTGGACGCCGAGGCGCAACACGAAAATCGTGTGCGGTTAGCGCGCTAACCGCACACGATTATGGTGCTGACCGGGATAACACCAGGCGGATGCCCTCGGTGGGCTCGTCAGGGTCGATCGTTCCGGTCGGGCGCAGGGGGTCACGCAGGGTACAGGTCGCGCAGGTGCTCGCGGTCTTGCGGGAACCCTGCCGGGCCGCCGGGAAGGGACGGGCCGCCGGGAATCGGCGCGCCGTGCCGCGGTGGCATTCCGGGCAGCGAGAGGCCCGGCAGCGAGGGACCACCGGGCGGTGGCGGCGGCAGGGCGGGGCCACCGTGCGACGGGGAGTCGGCCAGGGACGGCCCAGGACGCCCGAGAGGGCGGCCAGGCGCGGCGTTGCCGCCGCGACCGTCTCCGGTGCGGGCGGGGCGAGCATCGCGAGCTCGCAGGTTCTCCTCGGCCGCGCCGCGGCCGTTGGGGCGCACGGCCGGCGGCATCGGGACCGTCAGGCCCGTCCTGGCGCCGCCCGGGCCACTGGCGCTGGCCGCCTGCTCGGCCTCGGCGGCCTCAGCCATGGCGATGGTCTTGGCCGCGTGCGCGGTGACCTCTTCCTCCAGGGTCATCCGGGCGTTCTCCGCGGCGACGAGCCCCTGCACGCCATCGAGGATGTCCGTCAGCCTGCGGACGGTCTCCGAGTGCCGGGTGCTCAGCAGGCTGAGCCTGCGCTCGGCCCCGTCGTGGATCGCCGTCGCGCGGGCGTTCGCCTCGTCGAGGATCTTCTTCGCCTGCCCCTTGGCGCCGGCCAGCGCGGCGTCGGCCTTCTTGCGAGTCTCGGTCGTCAGCCGGTCGGCCTCGTTGCGCGCGGCGGTGCGGGTCTTGTCCGCCTCGGCGCGCGACGCCGAGATGGTCCGCTCCGCCTGCTCCTGCGCCGCCGTCAGCATCCGCTCCGCCTGCTCGCGGGCGTCCGCGCGGACTCGCTCGGACTCCTGCTGCGCCTCCGCGCGCTGCTTGGCGATATCGTCGTCGGCCTTGCCCCGCTGGGCCTTGGCCTCGTCGTCGGCAAGCTTGAGGATCTGCGCGATGCGCTCGCTGACCTCTTCGTGCGCCGGGCGCCCGGCCAGTGCCTGCTGGCGCACGGTCGCGACCTCCCGGCGGAGGTGCTCAGATTCGTCAAGCGATCGGGCGAGGCGCTGCTCCAGTTCGCGGATCTCGCTGTTGCGGCGTGCTACGAAGTCGTCAACCTGGCGACGGCTGTAGCCCCGCATCTGCATCTCGAATTCTTCGTGCAGGAGATTCGGGAGGAGGTCACTATTTTCATTCATAGCATCACGAGAATCTTTGGTTCCAAGGTCTGCGGGACCGATGTCCGGGTGGAGGGAGCTGGCGAGCCTGGACGACCGTACGGCCCGCGCATGATCAGTTGGACGTTCGCTGTCTAGGTACAGGTACCCCCCGAACTCTTCTCCCGAAGTGCCGCTGCCGCAACCGAAACGGTCGAGTGTCCCGTTATATACCAGATTGACCTGCGATGGAAGTGACTTCGGTCGAATAATGGTGACATATTGCCGTCAGATCAGTTACTTAATGTAGTGACGGTCGGGGGGCATGTGGTGCCGGATGGTTGCCAATCGGGCATGGCGCGTGCGCGTTCAGTGACATACTCTGGATAGGGAGGCTGCCTGCCGCGGCAGCCCACTTGCCTGCTACATGATCGTCGCCGCAATCCGCTGGATTTTCGCGGAATCGTAACCGGGAAGGCGGGTAAAACCCTACGTAAGGGTGGTGGCGAATGGCCCCAATGGGTCATGCGGAGGAAAGGTGCCGGAACGTAACCTGGAGGGCGGTCGAGAGGGTCCCGCGTCGATGGAGGTGAGCGAGATTCCCAGGCAGTTGGATCTGCGCCTGCATGACCGTGTCGCCCTGGACGAGATCGAGCTCTACGCAGAAGTGCTTACCGCGGTGGCGGCGAGCTGACCGCCCGCTGACAAGGACGGAACTGGACGCGGTACTCGGCGTCCACGCGGCCGCCCAGACAGCCTTAGCGTGCTCACCTGCCCAAACGGCTCGGCCTGACCAGTAGCGGTGTCATCAGGCTCGACGGTACATGACGTCGGTGTTCGACCTGTTGAACCCCAGCGCCGTGTACATGCGGGTAGCCGCCTTGTTGTCCTCATCGACGTAAAGCATCACGTGGGCCAGCCCGCGGTCGCGCAGGTAGCGCATGCCCGCGATGGTCAGGGCCCGGCCGACGCCGCCCCCCTGCCCGCCTGGGTCAACGCCGACGACGTAGACCTCGCCCTCGGGGAGGCCGTCGGGACCCTCCTGGTGAACCTTCGTCCAGTGAAAGCCGACCAGCGCGCCGTCCCGCTCGGCCAGGAAGAAGCCCTCCGGGTCAAACCACGGCTCGGCCTCGCGCAGTTCCAGGTCCGCCCTCGTCCACGAGCCTTGCTCGGGATGGTGGGCAAACGCCCGTGCGTTCAGTTCCAGCCACGCGTCCTCGTCCCGGCCCGGCACGAACGCCCGGACCGTGACCCCCGCGGGGAAGCCCGGCTCCGGCATCGCCGCGCCCGCGCCGCTCAGCGCCCGGCGCATCTGCCAAAGCGAGCGCGCCCGGGTGAACCCGGCTGCCCCGGCGAAGCCCGCGGCGGCGGGCAGGTCACCGTGCGCCCACAGCCGGATGCCATGACCGTCCAGGGCGGCGGGCGGCCGGGGCGGGGCGCCAGCGCCGCGAGCAGCGCGCCGCCGAGGCCACGGCGGCGGTTCCCGGGGTGCACCACCAGCTCGCCGCTGAGGTCCGCCGTCTCCGGGTCGGGAGTGAGGTCGAGGTGCGCGTAGCCGTGAGCGCCTGGCCGTCGCTGATGATGACCAGGTCACGTGCCGTGCCATCGGGGTGCCTGGCGTGCAGGAGCGCGTGCTCGGACAGCGGTGCCACTCCGTCGGCCTGGTGGGCCGCCTCGGCCAGCCCGGCGACGAGCGCGGCCTGCGCGGCGGATAGAGGCCCTTCGATGACCGGGGGGACGGGCCGGGTCACCGCTCCGCCGTGACGGGGGGCGGAACGGAGTCCTGGAGCAGGACGTTGTCGCGCTCTTCCGCCACCGGGCCCTTCACTGGCACGAACCGGTACCCGACGTTGCGCACGGTCCCGATCAGCGCCTCGTGCTCGGGGCCAAGCTTGGCGCGCAGCCGCCGGACGTGCACGTCCACCGTCCGGGTGCCGCCGAAGTAGTCGTATCCCCATACTTCCTGCAGCAGGTGGGCCCGGGTGAACACGCGGCCCGGGTGCTGCGCGAGGAACTTGAGTAGCTCGAACTCCTTGAAGGTGAGGTCGAGGACGCGGCCCCGTAGCCGGGCGGAGTACGTCGCCTCGTCGATGGCCAGGTCGCCCGAGCGGATCTCGTCGGGCGCGTCCGCGGCGGACTGCATCGCGCGACGCCCCGTGGCGAGCCGGAGGCGCGCTTCCACCTCGGCGGGACCGGCGGTGCTGAGGATGACGTCATCGACGCTCCACTCCGCGCTCACCGCGGCCAGCCCGCCCTCGGTGACGATGGCGAACATCGGGCAGTCCAGGCCGGTCGTGTGCAGCAGCCGGCAGATACTCTTGGCATGCGCAAGCTCGCGTCGCGCGTCCACCAGCACCACGTCGGCCGGCGGTGCCTCAACGAGCGCGGACGCGTCGGCGGGCAGCACCCGCACGGAATGGAGCAGCAGGCCGAGTGCCGGCAACACCTCCGCGGAAGGCTCGAGAACGCTGGTCACCAAGAGCAGCTCGCTCATCGGACGCCACCTCCAGACCGTGGCGCCTGCGGCGCCATCATCATCTGTATAAACACAAACGGGACCCGGGGGCAACGCCGCCCAAGGATCCCGTTGAGGTGAGGATAACCGACATGGCCAGGGTGACAATACGGTACTGGGCCGCGGCGAAGGATGCCGCGGGGACTCGCGAGGAGGCCTTGGAGGCGAAGACGCTGGCGGGCGCGCTCGCGGCGGCGCTGGCCGCGAGGCCGGGGAACGACCGTCTTGCGCCAGGTCATGGCCAGGTCATCGTTCCTGGTCAACGCGCTCCCCGTGCGTCGCGACGCGCACGAGGAGACGACACTCGAAGACGGCGCGACGATTGAGGTCCTGCCGCCTTTCGCCGGCGGGTAAGGTGTTGCCCCGCTACCCGCACCGCCGCTGAAACGTGATTTTTCCTACCCGTCACACGGTGGAAAGTTCACGGCCGCCCGGGACTGCCGACGGCGGAATCGGGCAATTGGGACTTACTGCCACACAGGCCAGACAAAGACCGATAGTCACTCATCGGAAGTGAATGATCGCGTTTGGTATGCTTCGGACGGGAAGGGTGGGCGGTGAACGATTTCCCAGAGGAACTGAACCATCAGGCGGCGCGTTCCGTTCTCCCTAGTGTGCCGGACGCGAGAACGGCCTCCAGGCAGCTATCGCCCGGGGGGGTGACCCCCCGTGCCCCCGCGGGGGCACCCGACGCCGACGCCACCCGGGAGACGGCCACCGTGCCCCCGGGCGGGACAGGCACGTCGGGCAGTCACGGGCGCGTGGCCGATGAGGCGTTTATCAGGGCGCTGTACGCCGAGCACGGCGGCGCGCTACTCCGGTATGCCCTCCACCTCACTGGAGGGGACCGGCAGCGGGCGGAGGACCTCGTGCAGGAGACGATCGTGCGGGCGTGGCGGCATCCAGACGCGCTGGCTGACCGCCCGGCCCGCCCCTGGCTCTTCGCCGTCGCGCGCAACCTGGCGGTCGACGCGCACCGCGCCCGCCAGTCGCGACCGCGCGAGGTGGGCCAGGCCGTGCTCGAGACGCTGACCGCCGCCGATGACCCGGACCGCACGCTGGACTCCTGGGCCATCGCGGAGGCCCTGGCGTCTCTTCGGCCCGATCACCGGAAGGTGATCGTCGAGACTTACTACCGGGGGCACACGGTCGCGGAGGCGGCTACCACCCTCGGCATCCCGGCAGGAACCGTGAAATCGCGTACCTACTACGCGCTGAAGGCGCTGAAGCTCGCGCTGCAGGAACGGGGGATCACCCCATGACGCAAAGCGCCGGCCCCCGGCAGTGGGAATGCGCGCAAGCGCGGATCGCGCTCGGCGTGTACGTGCTGGGCACCATCGATCCCGCCGAGCAGGAACTGCTCGACGCGCACCTTGACGGCTGCGACGCGTGCCAGGCCGAGATGGCCGAGCCTCGCCGACCTGCCGGCCCTGCTCGCCCTCGTCCCCGCCAGCGAGGCCCTGCGAGCCATAGAAGCGGTGGAAGCCAGGGAAGCCGCGGGGACCCTCCGGTCCGTGGAAACCGCAGGACCCAGGGAGGCCCCGGAATCCTGGGAGGCCCGCGCGCCGCGGCGAGCGCCAGCGAGCGAGGACAAGCGCGGGTCCGGCGAGCCCGCGGGTCCCTGGAGCGAAGCGGAAGGGCTCCCGCGCGGCGTAGCCGGACGGGCACACCGGTACCCGGGAGACCGGGGGGTCCGGGGGGTTGGTGTGTACCCCCCGGGAAAATGGCGCCGGGCGGCCGGGGTTGCCGCCGCGGCGGTCATCATCGGCGCGGCTTCCTTTGGCGGGGTGAAGCTCGCCGCCCGCCCGGCCGCCCCTCCCGCACCCGCGGCCGACCCGCATTACGCCGTCGGTGCCCCCAACGGGCCCTGGCAGACCGGGCACGGGAACTCCGGCGCGGTGACCGGGACGGTCGCCTTCCGGTCGATCGGCTGGGGCACGCAGCTGGCCGCGAAGGTCGCCGGCCTGCCGCTCAACACGCCGTGCCAGCTGTGGGTCGTCGAGGGCAACGGAACCCGCGTCCAGGCGGGAAGCTGGGACACCGACGCCAACGAGGGCGCCGTCTGGTACCCGGGCTCCGCGCAGGTGGCCGCCACGTCGATCAAGTCCTTCTTGATCACCATCGCGGGCCGCCAGCCGCTCGCCATCTCGGCCAGCTGACCAGCAGCGGGAATACGGCCCGTGGCCGGCGTGCTGACGACGACGTGATGAGTGGCCTGATCGTGGTCGTGGCGGTGCTGGCCGTCGCCTCGGCCCTCGGGGTGGCGATGCGCCGGCGCCAGGGCAAATTCAAGACCCCGAACGCAACGGCTCCGGCCACGTCGCCTGCCAGAGCCGGGTCGCCCGGCGCCCTGACCGCCGCCGATCTCGGCGCGCCGCTGGGCAGCCGTGCGACCCTGGTCCAGTTCTCCACGGAGTTCTGCGCGAACTGCCCGCAGACGAGGCGGATGCTTGACCGGGTGGCCGCCGAGCACGACGGAGTCGAACTGGTCGAGGTGGACGCGGCCGCACGGCTGGACCTCGCGAGGCGGCTGAACGTCTTGTCCACGCCGACGGTCCTCGTGCTCGGGCCGGACGGGACGATCGCCAGCCGCGCCAGCGGCCTGCCCCGCAGGTCCGACGTCCTCGCGGCGGTCGGCAGCCTCCTGGTGGCCGGCGGCGCGGCGGAGGAGGGCCGGTAGTGACAGCCAGGCCAAGGGCGAATAACATCTGGTTTGTGCAATCCCTTACAGCGCAGATGCTCACCAAGCGACGTGCTGTCGACTTTTGCCGGGTGGCGACCGCGATCTGTATGCGCGCCGGCACTGCCCACGTCTGACGGGAAGCTAGCTTTCCCCAGCGGGCGGGCCGAGCATAGTTGTACCTCACCTGCGGCATGACCCGGGGATGCTTCCCGAGTCCCGGCGCCAGCCCGATGGAGAGGCAGCATATCGGGCAGGCAGTTGGGAGCACCATGAAAATCGACCCGCGAGGCGCGCGCTTCGGCGCGGCTATTACGACTGTCATTCTCGCGATCGTGATCGTCACGGGGAGCGGCTGGCTGCTGCTCGCCCAGACGGTGGTGTTCGCCATCGGGACGCTGGCCGGGCTGCGCTACGCGCCCTACGGGCTCATCTACAAGACCGTGCTCAGGCCGAGGCTAGGGCCTCCGGCCGAGCTTGAAGATGAGGCACCGCCGAGGTTCGCCCAGGGCGTCGGGCTGGTGATGGCGGCCGCGGGCACGATCGGCTACCTGGCCGGATCCGTCCTGGCCGGTACCGTCTTTGCCGCGCTATGCCTGCTAGCCGCATTCCTGAACGCGGCGTTCGACCTCTGCCTCGGCTGCCATATGTACCTTCTCATTCAACGATTCCGGCCGGCCAGCTGATGGCCGGCCGCACCCAAGGAGGGTTTCAATCATGAGCCGCTCAGACGTCCTGGTCGGTGCTGACTGGGTCGAGTCCAAGATCGGCGAGCCCGGCGTGGTCATCGTCGAGGTCGACGAGGACACCAGCGCGTATGACAAGGGCCACATCCCGTCGGCTATCAAGATCGACTGGAAGAAGGACCTGCAGGACCCGGTCCGCCGGGACTTCGTGGACAAGGCCGGGTTCGAGGCGCTGCTGTCCGAGCGCGGCATCTCCAACGACGACACCGTCGTGCTCTACGGCGGGAACAACAACTGGTTCGCGGCGTACGCCTACTGGTACTTCAAGCTGTACGGGCACGACAACGTGCTGCTGCTCGACGGCGGGCGCAAGAAGTGGGAGCTGGACTCCCGCGAGCTGACGACCGACGTGCCGTCCCGCGCGGCGACGACCTACACCGCCTCGGACCAGGACTCCGCGATCCGCGCGCTGCGCGACGAGGTGGTGGCGTCCATCGGCGTCCAGAACCTGGTCGACGTCCGCTCGCCCGACGAGTTCACCGGCCGGCTGCTCGCCCCGGCCCACCTGCCGCAGGAGCAGGCGCAGCGCGCCGGGCACGTCCCGACCGCCCGCAACATCCCGTGGTCGAAGGCCGCGAACGAGGACGGTACCTTCAAGTCCGACGACGAGCTCAGGGAGCTGTACGGCGAGGCCGGCGTGGACTTCGGCAAGGACACCATCGCGTACTGCCGGATCGGCGAGCGCTCGGCGCACACCTGGTTCGTGCTGCACGAGATCCTCGGGCAGGCGAACGTCAAGAACTACGACGGTTCGTGGACCGAGTACGGCTCGCTGGTTGGCGTGCCGATCGAGTTGGGAGAGGCACGTTGAGCAACGACGGCTGCGGAGCGCCCGCGGGCGGGTTCACGGTCACGGCGGACGCCGCCGGCAAGGAGGCCATCGTCGAGGGCCACGTCACCGTCGGTGGCGTGCCGGCGAGCACGGGCTACGCCCGGCTGCGCGGCAGCGGCGACGAGTTCGTCGCCGAGGTGCCCCTCGGCGAGGACGGCGGCTTCCGCTTCTTCGCCGCGCCGGGCGAATGGACGCTGGTCGTCCTGGCCCCGGGCGGGGTGCGCGAGGAGCGCGTCGTCCCGGCGCGAGATCGGCTCGGTGACCAAGGTCGAGGTCGCCGTCTGATCTCCGCGGGCAAGCGCGGCTAGAGCCCATACGGCTGGCGCTGGCGGGCTCCGCCGGCGCCAGCCGTACGCTTATCCCGTGACAGAGCCCAGACGTGAGTTCGAGCGAGAGCTGGAGGCCATCGAGGCCAGCGTCATCCAGTTGTTCGCGATGGTGGAGGAAGGCCTGGAGCAGGCCCGCCGGGCCCTCCTGGCGGGGGACGGAGACACCAGCGCCCTCCTGATAGAGCGCGACCGGGAGATCGACGTGCTCTACCGGGAGGTCGAGGAGCTGGTGCAGCGGGAGATCCTGCTCCAGGCGCCGGTCGCCTCGGACCTGCGGTTCCTGCTGTCGGTGCTGCGGATCACCCCCGAGCTCGAGCGCACGCACGACCTCATCGTGCAGCTATCGGCCAGCGCGGGCAGCGTCACCCTCGACGACCTGTCGCCGAGCGGCCAGGAGGCCGTCGTGCGGATGGGCGACCTCGCCACCGACATGTGGAGCCGGGCGTCGGACTGCTGGTACCAGCGCGACCCCGCGGTGGCCGAGGCCCTTGCCGAGCAGGACAGGGAGCTGGACGACCTGCACGCCAGCCTGTTCGCCGAACTGGCCGCGGGGGGCATGACGGCCCGCGCGACGATGGAGATCACCCTGGTGGCGCGCGACTACGAGCGGCTCGGCGCGCACGCGGTCAACGTCGCCCGCCGGGTCATCTACCTGGCCGGCCCCGCCCGCCAGTGAGCGCGGCGCCCGCCGCCAGTGGTGGCGCGAGGCACGCGCGGGCAGCGACACGACTGGGCGCCGGTCTCCCTTCGACGGGACACCTGGCCTAGCCCGCTGGTACAAGGGCTGCTAGCCGATCCGGCCGGTGACGTAGGCCTGGGTGCGCTCGTCCTGCGGGTTCTCGAAGATTTGCGCCGTCTTGCCGTACTCGACGAGCACGCCGGTGCGGGTGTCGCTTCTTCCCGGCTGCTCGTTGCGCTGCACCGAGAAGAACGCGGTCCGGTCGCTGACCCGGGTCGCCTGCTGCATGTTGTGCGTGACGATGACGATCGTGTACGCTGGACTTGATCTCCTGCATCAGGTCCTCGATCCGGCCGGTGGCGATCGGGTCGAGGGCCGAGCAGGGCTCGTCCATGAGCACGACGTCCGGCTCGACCGCGAGCGTGCGCGCGATGCACAGCCGCTGCGCCTGGCCGCCGGACAGGCCGAGGCCGGACTTGTTCAGCCGGTCCTTGACCTCGTCCCAGAGCGCCGCCTGGCGCAGCGAGCGCTCGACGATCTCGTCGAGCCTGGACTTGCCGCGGATGCCGTTGATCCGCGGGCCGTAGGCGATGTTGTCGTAGATGGACTTCGGGAACGGGTTCGCCTTCTGGAAGACCATGCCGATGCGCCGCCGGACGGCCGTCGGCGAGACCTGCGCGTCGTACAGGCCGGCCCCGCGGTAGCGAATGGTCGCCCTCCACGCGCGCGCCGGCGATCAGGTCGTTCATCCGGTTCAGCGCGCGCAGCACGGTGGTCTTGCCGCACCCGGACGGGCCGATGAACGCGGTGATCTCGTTCTCGTGGATGGTCAGCGAGACGTCGGTGACGGCGCGGAAGGCGCTGTAGTAGATCGAGACGTTCTGCACGTCGAAGATGCGGGTCCCCGTCGGGCCGCCAGGCTCCGGCACCGCTACGGTCTCAGTGTCCGGCTGGCTCGCGGGCACCGTGCAGCTTGGCGGATGATCTCGTTCTCAGGCTGTTCCATGAGGATCCCTAGCGGGTCGCGTAAGCGGGTGAAGCGGGCGGTGATGATGCGGGCGACGATCATCAGGACGAAGGCGATGACGATCAGGGTCAGCGCCGCGCCCCAGGCCCGGGCCTCGGCGCCGACGTACGGCGACTGCGCGTTCGCGAAGATCTGCGTGGACAGCGCCGTGTTGGCGCCGCTGAACAGGTTCGTGTTCGTCGACTCCACCGTGAGGATGGTGAACAGCAGCGGCGCCGTCTCGCCCGCGGCGCGGGCGACGGCGAGCAGCGCGCCGCTGACGATGCCGCCGATCGCGGCCGGGATGCACCACGGTCAGCGTCACCCGCGACTTGGTGGCGCCGAGCGCGTAGCTGCCCTGCCGGAGGCTGTCGGGCACCAGCCGGAGCATCTCGTAGCTGGAGCGGATCACGATCGGGCAGCATCAGGCAGGCCAGCGCGAACGAGCCCGCCAGGCCCGAGTACCCGAAGTGCAGCACCCAGATCGTGAAGATGAACAGGCCCATCACGATCGACGGCACGCCGGTCATCACGTCCGCCATGAACGCGATGAGCCTGGCGAGCACGCCCTTGCCGCCGTACTCGTTGATGTAGACCGCGCCGAGCACGCCGAGCGGGATGGCGATGAGCGCGGCGAAGCCGGTGATCTCCAGCGTGCCGATGACCGCCGGGCCCATGCCGCCGATGCCGAGCGGCAAGAGGTTCGGCGGGATCGTGCTGCTGGTCAGGAACTGCCAGCTGATGGCCTCGACGCCCTTGGAGATCACCGTGAAGAGCACGAGGACGAGCGGGACCAGGATGACCACGAACGCCAGCCCACATCAGCGACGGTCACGATCTGGTTCTTGGTGCGCCGCCAGCCGGCTCACGGCTCGCGCAGGTCTGGCTGCCCCGTCTGCCGGTGCTTCCGGCGGCGGCAGCCATCAGGCCCCCCTCATCTTCCGCGCGGAGCGCTCCACGATCAGCGCGCGCGACCAGGTTGACGACGATCGTGATCACGAACAGGAGCAGGCCGAGGCCGATCAGGGCGGACCGGAACTCGCCGGAGGCCTCGCCGAACTGGTTCGCGATGACCGCCGGCGATGGAGTAACCGGTGTAGAACAGGTGCGACGTGACCTGGGCCGAGGCGCCGATCACGAGCGCCGCCGCGATCGTCTCGCCCATCGCCCGGCCCAGGCCGACCAGGATCGCGCCGACGACGCCGCCCTGGCTGTGCGGCCAGACGGCGCCGCGGATCATCTCCCAGCGGGTGGCGCCGAGCGCGTAGGCGCCCTCCTTGTCGATCGCGGGCACGGTCGCGATGACCTCGCGCGACAGCGAGGTGATGATCGGGGTGATCATGATCGCCAGGATGATGCCGGCGGTGAAGAACGAGGCGCCGCTGACGTTCGGCCCGCCGAACAGCGCTGTCGAGCACCGGGATGCCGTTGCACGCCGGAGGCGATGTCGGCGTAGATGCTGTCTGCAGCCACGGCACGAGCACGAGGATGCCCCACAGGCCCCAGACCACCGACGGCACCACGGCGAGCAGGTCGATGACGTAGACGATCGGCTGCGACCAGCGGCGCGGCACGCACCTCGGTCAGCAGCAGCGCGACGCCGACGCTGACCGGGACCGCGATGATGATCGCGATCACCGAGGTGATGACCGTGCCGTAGACGAAGGCCATCGCGCCGTAGCTGGTTCGTCGACGGGTTCCAGACGGTGGAGAAGATCCCCTTGAAGCCCGGCCGTGCTGAACCAGTTCGCGGACTGCTGCGCCGTCGAGACGGCGATCAGGACGAGGATGACGAGGACCAGCAGGCCCGCGGCGAGCGCCAGGATCGCGAAGCCCCGGTCGCCGAGCGGCCGCCGCTGCGACAGCGGGCGGGCGGACCCGGCCGGAGTGGCCGGGTCCGCCTTGTAAGCTCACGGTAGCTCATTAGCTTACGAGGCGGAGGTGATCTTGCTCAGCTGCGCGACGGCCGCGGAGTCGATGCTGGACGGCAGCGGCGCGAGGCTGAGCGGGGTGAGCAGCTTCTGGCCGGCGCCGAGCAGGTAGCCGAGGTAGGCCTTGAGCAGCGCCGCGTCGTTGGCGTTCGGCTGCTGCGCGTAGACCAGGTCCCACGACTGGTAGGTGATCGGGTAGGAGGTCGCGCCCGGCTCGTCGACCGTGGCGAAGGTCAGGTCGGCCGCGGGGGTGACGTGCGACGCGGCCGCGGTGGCGCCCGCGCGTCGACGGCGCCACGTAGTCGCCGGCCGAGTTCTTGATCGACGCGGCGGTCAGGCCCGGACGCGGTGGCGGTGGAGAAGTCGACGTAGCCGATCGCGCCCGGGGTGGACTTGACGACCTGGGCCACGCCGCTGCCGCCGCTTGCCGGCGTGCGCGGTGCGTCGGCCAGGTGATCGTCGAGGCGCTGCCGAGCGTCCAGGCGCTGCCCGCGGCCTTCACCAGGTACTCGGAGAAGTTCTGCGTGGTGCCGGAGGAGTCCGAGCGGACCGCGAGGGTGATCGTGCGTGCTCGGCAGGTTGACGCCGGGGTTGAGCGCCTTGATCGCCGGGTCGTTCCAGGTCGTGATCTTGCCCTGGAAGATGCTCCGCGAGGATCGCCGCGTCCAGCTTCAGGCCGGTGACGCCGGACAGGTTGTAGGCGATCGCGATCGGGCCGATCTGGACCGGGAAGTACAGCACCGTCTTGCCCGCGGGGACCTTGGACTTCTCCTTGGCCGGGATCGGGCGAGTCGGAGCCGGCGAACAGGACCGTGTTGCGCGTACAGGTCGGTGCGGCCCGTGCCGGAGCCGACCGCCGTCGTAGTTGACGGTGACGCCCGGCTGGACCGACTTGAACGCCTGAGATGGCGGCCTGCTGGAAGTTGGTCTGGAACGTCGAGCCGCGCGGCGTTGATCGTGCCGCTGACGGCGGCCGAGGACGACGAGCTGCGAGCCGCCGCTGCTGCCGCCCGAGGAAGGGGTGGACGAGCTTGACGACGAACGAAGAGCACGCGGCGAGCAGCGCCATCGCGATGACGGCACCTCCAGCGGTGACGGCCTGCTTGCTGCCTCGAAGCTGCATAACGGATATCTCCTCTTGGTTATTGATTAACGCCCGCGGTCAAGGCCCCCGCCCCCGGGGCCGCTGGGCGACGCGGGCGGCGAACGGCCAGGGTCGCCAGCCGCCCACTACAGTCTGCCGATGGTGGACGTGCCCGAATGTGGATGCTTGGTGAATGCAAAACGGATGAATGGTTAACATATGGTGACTTGGCCGTCTGGAACCCAGAATCGGCGGGCATTCCCGGTCGCGACCGGGTGATCGCCCGCGTGATCAAGGTCTCACGGTGGGTCCGGGGTGACGGTTGTCACAACGAGCACCCGAGGTGGACGAGCCGCGCACGCGTGATTCCCCCCGGTAAGCGGCAAGCATCCTGATATGAGGATAGACCTTGTCCGGCCTGTCCGTCGTGTCCCTCCTGTCCGTCGCGGAGGCGGCCCTGGGGCGGCGCTGGCGCCCCCTGATCGCGGTGCGGACGTAATTAGCTGGCCCCCGCCATGCTCGGTCACCTGCGATTTTGCCATAGTTAACCCACATGACATGAAGTGCCACGAACGCCATTCTTCCGGAATTCAGCTAAAGTTCACGTCAAGTGATTATCAATAAGCGGGTACACGCGGGATTCGCCTCCCGCTAAGGCTAAGAACGCGTGAGGGCAAGGTGTCGCCGCATGACTGCTGGCTCCGCTGGGAGCAGTGGACGCGTGCCCTCCGAGCGGGATGCCGTGGCCCCTGGGGTCGCCACCGGCGTCCTGGCCGACCGGATAGCCGCCGCCCTCGTCCACCGGGAGCCCGGCTGGCGGCTGCCCCGGCGCAGCGCGCTGGCGCGCCGGTACAACGTGAGCGTCCCGGAGGTCGACGGCGCTATAGGCGAGCTAATCAGGCGGTCGCTCATCCGCAGGCTGCCCGACGGGCAGCTCTACCGGGCCAGCCAGGCCGAGTACCTGATCCCCGTTGAGGGGATCGGCGGGCTGCGCACCCGCCTTGACCCCATGGGCGGGGACATCGCGTGCCAGTCGCGGCACGTCTCGCAGCGGGACGCGCCCCAGGACGTCGCCTGGGCGCTGGGGACCCGCGGCGACGCGCCGGTCCGCATCCTGCGCTGCGTGTGGGCGGCCGCCGCCGAGCCGGTGGCCATCTCGACGACCTACGTCCCCGAGGCCTTCGCCGACCGGATGGCCAGCCCGCAGGAGCTGTCCTTCGCCGAGGCGTTCCAGGCGCTGCCGGGTGACGGCCCGCTGGCGGCCTTCGCCGCCGCCGTGGACCTGGAGCTGTCCCCGCCACAGCCCTCCGTCGCCCGGAGCCTGCGCCTCATACCGGGCCAGTCGGCGATATCCGTCACGATCAGGTTCGATGACATGCTCACCCGGGCGCCGCTCGGGCTGTCCGTCGTCATCCTCAAGCCAGAGCAGTTCAGGGTCGTCATTGAATTTCACGGAGAGTAGTTGCTAAATTACTCACTGTGATTAGCCGGTGCTGCCAGTCGGAAGCAGGCGAGCTGGCCAGCGCTACCGAGACCGCCTGGCTGCGACTGTGGACGCAGACGCTGCTGCTCGGGTTCCTCAGCGGGCGGCCGCTTCCGTTGGTCCCGGACGCGCTCCGCACCATCTGGGGGCAGATGGACACCCGGCGGCGAACCGCCGTCCTTGACGTCATCGCCGAGCGGTCCGTTGTGTCCCGTGCGCCCGCGCTGCGGGCCAGCTACCCGCCCGCCGTGCTGGCCGCTGTCCTGTCACGGGTGGGCAGGGACCTGCTTGACGGCCACGCCGCCCCGGCCCGGGCCGGCCGGACCTGGGTGCCGCCGCAGCTGCGGTGGGCCCATGAGGCCGACCGGGCCGGCTGGCGGCGGCCCGCGGCCGGCCCGGTGGCGGGCTGGGAGCTGGCACCGCCGCTCGACTATGCGCTCGCCGGGCTGCCGGACTGGCCGGGGATCAGGGCGGCGGACCGGCTCACCCTGCTGCTGCAGCACCCGCTGTCGCTGAACGACCCGCGCAATCGCGGCCTGGCCGCCACGGCGGTCTTCGGCACCGGCGGGCGGGCCGGCCTCGACGCTGACCTCGCCAGGGTGCTGCCCCGGGCCGCCCATCGCGTCGCCGAGGCATCGCGGCTCATGGACTGCCCCGGAGACTGGCTCGTCACCGTCTTGCGCTGGCCGCAGAGCGGATAGCATCGGCGCCAATGGACACGTCACTTCCCGCGCGGCCACGGCTGCCCATACGGGCCAGGCTCGCGACCACCGTCGGTGGCGCCGCAGCGACCGTATCCAAGCTGGCGGGCCGGGACGGCTCGGTAATCGGCGGCGTCATTGGCCTCCGGCTCGAGCCGGACCTTCTCTCCCTGCTAGCCGCCGGACGGCAGGTCGTTCTCGTCACGGGCACCAATGGCAAGACGACTACCACGCGGCTGATCACGGCGGCGCTGAGCGCCACCGGGCAGAAGGTAGCCAGCAACGTGTACGGGGCCAACATGGAAGCCGGCCTCACCTCCGCGCTCAGCCGGGAGCCGGACGCTCTCCTGGCGGTCCTTGAGACCGACGAGAAGTACATCCCGGCCATGATCAAGGCGACCCGGCCGAAGGTCGTCGTCCTGCTGAACCTGAGCCGCGACCAGATGGACCGCGCCGCCGAGATATGGATGCTCGCCCGGCGCTGGCGGGAGGCGATCGCCGCGGCCGGCTGCCTCGTGGTGGCCAATGCCGACGACCCGCTCGTCGCCTGGGCCGCCTCGGCCGCCCGCTCGGTGAGCTGGGTCGGCGCCGGGCAGCGCTGGCGCGAGGACTCCTGGTGCTGCCCGCACTGCGGCGCGCACCTGGTGCGGCACGGTGACGACTGGAACTGCCGCGAGTGCGGCAACAAGCGCCCGCCCGTCAGGTGGGAGCTGAGCAACGGCAAGGTCATCGACCCGGCGGGCCGCGTGCAGTCACTGGACCTGGCGCTGCCGGGCCGGGCCAACGCCTCCAACGCGGTTGTCGCGCTCGCCGTGGCCGAGGCCATGGGCGTGGACACCGACGCGGCGCTCGCCCAGATGCGCGGCGTCACCTCGGTCGCGGGCCGGTACACGCAGGTCCAGCGGCACGGGACGGAGATCAGGCTGCTGCTGGCCAAGAACCCGGCGGGCTGGCTGGAAGCGCTCGACGTGATGGTCCCCGCGCCCGTGCCGGTCCTGCTCGCGGTCAACGCGCAGACGCCCGACGGGCGGGACACGTCCTGGCTATGGGACGTCGACTACCGGCGGCTGCGCGGCCGCCCGGTGCTGGTGGGCGGGGAGCGGCGGCTGGACCTGGCGGTTCGGCTGGAGGCCGATGACGTGGCCTTCCAGCTCGTGGACAGCATCGACCACGCACTCGACCTGGCCCGCTCACCCCGGCTTGAGGTGCTGGCCAACTACACGGCGTTCCAGCAGTACCGGGCAGTACTCGGGAGGACCCAGTGAGCGAGCGAGTCACAGCATGAACAACTACCGCCCGCTGCGCCTCACCTGGATCTACCCGGACCTGCTGAGCACCTACGGCGACCGGGGCAACCTGCTCGTCCTCGAGCGCCGCGCCCGGCTGCGCGGCATGCCGGTGGACGTCATCGAGGTCAACTCCGACCAGCGGATTCCGGCTGATGGTGACATCTACCTCATGGGCGGCGGCGAGGACCTGCCGCAGACGCTCGCCACCAGCCGGCTCCGGGCCGACGGCGGCCTGCACGAGGCGGTGCGCCGCGGCGCCGTGCTGTTCGCGGTCTGCGCCGGGTACCAGATGCTCGGGATGGAGTTCGGCGGCGCGGACGGCCAGCCGCTGGAAGGGCTGGGCCTGCTCGACATCCGCAGCGGCCGGGGCGAGCGCCGTGGCGTCGGTGAGGTCCTCGCGGACGTGGACCCGGCGCTGGGCGTCCCCCGGCTGACCGGGTTCGAGAATCACCAGGGCGTCACCAGGCTTGGGCCAGCCGCCCTGCCCCTCGCCACGGTCGTCACCGGCGTCGGCAACGGTAACGGCACCGAGGGTGCCTACGCCGGCAAAGTGCTGGGCACCTACCTGCACGGCCCGGCCCTGGTGCGCAACCCTGGCCTGGCCGACCTCCTGCTCACCTGGGCACTGGGCCAGCAGTTGCCGCCGCTGCCCCCGCAGGCGGAGGAACTGGCCCAGCGGCTGCGCGCGGAGCGCCTCGCGGCCGTGCCCGTCGCCTAGCGCCCCCGCCTCGCCCCCGCCTCGCCCCCGGGTATGGTCGCCTGCGGTCGACGGGCCTAGCTGATGACGCTTCGGTGGTGCGGTAAGCGTTCCAAAATAAGGTGATTTGCGGCGAGTCGCGCTCCTGAATCCGCTGCCGTGCCTCGCTCGTGCTCTGGTGCCCGCCGGGCGGCGAGGATGGCGGGCGCGTCGCGCATGGTCGCCTATCGTCATCGGGCCTAAATGTTTTACAGTTCGGGGGTGGCCACCCCCGAAGTCTGAATCAGTTAGGCCCGTTGACCACTGCCGGCTAATGACGACCATCAGCTACACGAACCACGTGAATGCGGCAAATCGTTCATAACGGTCCGCTTCCACGACGCGCCGGGAACTCAGCTCGATTCGCAACGCTTACCGTACCGTCAAAGTCTGCATCAATTAGGTCGGTTGAGTACCGTCGCCTAGTGACGACCGGCCCGCCGCGCGCGGGGGGGCCGGGGGCGATTGCCTTAGTACACGAGCGCCTGGACGCCGTCGGCCATGATCTCGGCCACGAAGGTGGCGGCGCCGGCTATCCGGATCCCGGAGCGAACCACGTCCGGCGTGATGTCCCTGCGGGCGGCGCACTGGCTGCACACCGTGACCGTGCCGTTCGCGAGCAGGATCGCGAGCAGGTCGGCCAGTGGCGCCGCCTGCGGCAGGTGGAACGCCTCGGCATTGCCCGGGAGGGAGAACCAGGCGGCCTCGCCTGTCAGCCAGAGCGAGACGCTGACACCGCTCGTGGCAGCGGTCGCCGCCACGGTGAACGCCTGGTTGCAGCGCTCCAGATCATCCTTGCCAGCGGTCGCCTTGACGACGAGGGTGCGTGCTACCACGCTGTCACTCTAATGCGCGGGGGCGCGGTATGGTCACGTGGCGCGTGGCGGGCCGCAAAACCGGCGCCAGCCCAATACCCTCGAAGCGTGCATGGCATTCTGAGCGCGGCGATCATGATCGGTGCCTACGTCACGGTCGCCATCGTCGCCGCATACGCGGCGGTCAAGGTGATCCGCGGAGGCCCGCATGACGGATAGAGTCCCAGACAGCGACGGCGAGCTCGCCCCGTTCCACGGCGGTACGGGCGCAGCCCCCCAGGCCGGGGGCACGCCCCCGGCCGAGCACCCCGGCCTCGCGCCGCTGAGCTTCCTGCTCGGCCGGTGGGAGGGCTTCGGCAAGGGTGACTACCCCACGATCGAGGCGTTCGACTTCATCCAGGAAGTGACGTTCACCCACAACGGCAAGCCCTTCCTCATATACACGAGCCGGTCATGGCGGCTCCAGCCGGACGGGACCAAGGGCCAGCCACTGGGGATGGAGTCGGGATTCTGGCGTCCCCAGCCAGGTAACCAGGTCGAGGTGCTGCTCGCGCATCCGACCGGCGTCACCGAGATCTACCTGGGCGAGGTGTCCGGCACCAAGGTCGAGCTGGCCACCGACGCCGTGGTGCGCACCGCGTCGGCCAAGCCGGTGACCGCGGGCAAGCGCCTGTACGGGCTCGTTGACAGCCAGCGGGAGGGCGAGAAGGACCTGGCCTACGCCTACGACATGGCGGCGATGGGCCAGCCGCTGCAACCGCACCTGTGGGCGCGCCTCGAGTGGACGTGGACGGACTAGGCGGCGGGTCCTGAGCGCGGCTTGGTGTGCGGCCGCGCGGGGGAGTGCCGCGTGAGCGGCGGGTTCTGAGCGCGGCTTGGTGTGCGGCCGCGCGGGGGAAACTGCCCCGGAAAAGTTAGTACCCCCGGGCGACTCCACTGCGAAGCAGCGGGACCAGTTGGACAAGACTGGTCAGCCCGGGGGACCGGTGTATGCCTTTGATTAGCCTGCCGCCACACCCACGATCGCGAGCGACGGCGGGGGCGGCTAGCTGACAGCCACCTCGCAAGTCCGATCACTATGCATTCTCCGGACCACCTCCTCTCCGCGTAAACCAGACGCTACGCCGAACCTCCAGACCTGCGCAAGAGATTTTTCTCCGGCCTAGACTCAGCTCATAGCGCAAGAGAGCCGGAGGGCGGCGGTGGCTGAGCTGAGTGGGAGCTCGCAGGAGCGATGGAGCGGGGCGAGGGAAGGAGCCGCGCGCGGCCCGGAGGCGGCTGGCGACGCTGCCAGCGGTGGCACTTCGGGCGGCGCCAACTGGGACGTGCAACTGCGCGCCCGGGGCTACCGCGTGACGCCGCAGCGGCAGCTCGTCCTTGAGGCGATCGGCCAGCTCGACCACGCCACCCCCGAGGCGATCGCGGCCGCCGTCCGCAAGACCGCCCGTGGCGTCAACATCTCGACGGTCTACCGGACGCTGGAACTGCTCGACGAGCTTGGGCTGGTCACCCACCACCACCTCAATGACGGCGCGCCCACCTACCACCTGGCCAGTGAGAGCGATCACGTGCATCTCGTCTGCCAGGACTGCGGCGGCGTGAGCGAGGTCCGGCCGGAGGCAATAAAGCCGCTCATCACGGCGCTGGACCAGGAGCAGGGTTTCGAGACCGACGTGGCGCACCTCACCGTCTTCGGCCGGTGCGCCGCGTGCCGCGCTAGCGCGGCTCAGGGCAGGAGTTAGGGAAGAGATGCTTGACATCGACGGTGCCGTGGAAGCCAGCTGGCCAGACGAGGGGGTGGCCGCGCACTACGGCGACCCGGTACGGGAGCAGCGCGCGATCGCCGAGGGCGGCGCGCTCGTGGACCGGTCCAACCGCGGGGTCGTCACCGTCAGCGGCCCGGACCGGCTGTCCTGGCTGCACAGCCTGACCAGCCAGCACGTTGAGCGGCTGGCCCCCGGCCAGACGGCGCAGGCGCTGATCCTGAGCCCGCAGGGGCACCTGGAGCACCACCTGACGCTCACCGACGACGGCACGCGCACCTGGGCGCACGTCGAGCCGGGCACGGCGGGCGCGCTCGTCGACTACCTGAACTCGATGCGCTTCATGCTCCGCGTGGAGGTCGAGGACCTGTCGGCTACGCACGGCGTGCTGTCCTACGCCTCCTCAGCCCTGTCCCCCACGGCTCCGGCTTCGCCGCCACCCGCGTCAGTCATCCGGGACACGCTGGCGGGGCTGGAGCCGGGTGCGGCGGTGACGGCGAGCCCGTGGGGGATCGGGGAGGACCTCATCCTGGAGAAGGACCGGATCGCGGACGCGGCGAAGCAGGGCGTGCCGGTGGCGGGAATGTGGGCCTACGAGGCGGCGCGGATCGCGGCGCATGTCGCCCGGCCCGGGGTGGACACCGACCACAAGACGCTGCCGCACGAGGCCGGGCTGATCGAGACCGCCGTGAACCTGGGCAAGGGCTGCTACCGGGGCCAGGAGACCGTGGCCCGGGTGCACAACCTGGGCCACCCGCCGCGCCGGCTCGTGCTCTTGCACCTGGACGGCAGCGTGGACCGGCTGCCCGCGCACGGGTCGCCGGTCACGCTGGCTGACGGCACCGTCGTCGGGCTCACCGGGTCGGCGGCGCGGCACTACGAGCTGGGGCCAATCGGGCTGGGGCTGGTCAAGCGGTCCGTCCCGGTCGAGGCCACACTGCTGGCCGACGGGGTCGCCGCCGCCCAGGAAGTCATCGTCGCGCCGGACGCGGGCGCGAACGTCACGGTGACGCTGCGGCGCGACAGCGTGCCACAGCCGCCCGGCGCATCCCGGAGGCTGATGTAGCCTGACTTGCCTCATCTGCGGCTTTTATCTAGTGGAGGGTTTCGGATGCTCCGGCGGGCGCTGCTTGCGGCCTCAGGAAGTAACCAGGTTCGCGGGCTGCTAGCGGGCACGCCGGCGACGCGGGCCATGGTCGCCAGGTACGTCGCGGGGGAGACCACCGACGACGCGGTGCGGGCCGCCGGGGAGTTGCGTGCGGCCGGCTTGCTGGTGACGCTCGACTACCTCGGCGAGGACACCACCGACGCGGCGCGGGCCGCCGCCGTGGCCGACGAGTACATAGACCTGCTGGGCAAGCTTGACGCCGCGGGCCTCACCGCCGGTGGCGCGATCGAGATCTCGGTGAAGCCGACGGCGGTGGGGCTGCTGCTCGGGGACGACGCCCTGGGCGGCGGTACCGCGGCCGGCGGTACCGGGGAGCAGATCGCGGCCGGGCACATCGAGCGGATCGCCGCCGCGGCGGCGGCCGCCGGGACCACCGTCACGATCGACGCGGAGGACCACCGGACCACCGACGCCACCTTGCGCATCGCGGGGGCGATCCGGGCACGGTACCCGGGGACGGGCAATGTCATCCAGGCGGCACTGCGCCGGACGGAGACCGACGTGCGCGCCCTGGCCCTGCCCGGCACGCGGGTGCGGCTGTGCAAGGGCGCTTACAACGAGCCGGTCTCCGTGGCGTTCACCGACCGCCACGAGATCGACAAGTCCTTCGCCCGGTGCCTGCGGATCCTGATGGAGGGACCCGGGTACCCCATGATCGCGACGCACGACCCCCGGCTGATCAGGATCACGTCCGCCCTCGGGCTGCACAGGGACCCGGCTTCCTTCGAGTACCAGATGCTGTACGGGATCCGCGCCGGCGAGCAGGCGCGGCTGGCCGCCACGGGCGCGCAGGTCCGCGTCTACGTGCCGTATGGCCGTGACTGGTACGGGTACCTGGTGCGGCGACTGGCCGAGCGGCCCGCGTCGCTGGGCCTGCTCGCCCGCTCGCTCGTCCCGTCCGTCCCGGCGCGAGGATCCCGCTAGCGGCCTGCCGCGCGGCGCTGGCGGGAGCCAGCGACGGGTTCCCGCGCGGTGACGCTCCCGTGGGAAGTAACGTCGTTCACATGATCTCGATACTTGGCGCGGGGAAGATGGGCGAGGCGCTGCTGTCGGGCCTGCTTCGGGCCGGGCTGGCCGTCGTCGTCGGTGACGGCGGTCGTGCGCCGCGAGGCACGCGCGGAGGAGCTGCGCGAGACTTACGGGATCTGCGTCGTCACGGCCGCTGAGGCCACGAAGAACGCCGACACCCTGGTCGTCGCGGTAAAGCCGCAGGACATGCCGGGCGCGCTTGACGAGATCTCGTCCCTGGTGCGGCCGGATCAGCTGCTGATCTCGATCGCGGCCGGCATCACGTCGGCGTTCATCGAGCAGCGGCTGTCGGCTGAGGTGCCGGTGGTGCGCGTGATGCCCAATACTCCGGCGCTGGTCGATGAGGCCATGTCGGTCATCTCCGCGGGGTCGTTCGCGGGAGAACGGCACCTGGCGCTCGCGGAGGAGCTGTTCCAGTCGGTGGGCAAGACCGCCCGAGTGCCGGAGACCCAGCAGGACGCGGCGACGGCGCTGTCCGGCAGCGGCCCCGCGTACGTCTACTACCTGGTCGAGTCGATGGTCGATGCCGGGATCCTGCTCGGCGTGCCCCGCAAGACCGCCCTGGAACTGGTCATCCAGGCCGTCTACGGCGCGGCCACGATGCTGCGGGACTCCGGGGAGCACCCCGTCATCTTGCGCGAGGCAGTGACCTCGCCGGCCGGCACGACCATCGCCGCCATCCGGGAGCTGGAAAACCACGCCGTCCGCGCCGCCTTCCTGGCGGCGATCGAGGCGGCGCGCGACCGGGGACGGGAGCTGGGGTCGTAATCTAGCTCCCGGGCGCTCGCTGTCCCTTCCCCGAGCTCGCCGCCACGGAGCAAGCCGAATGCGCGATCGACGTGCCCGGCGGCGTGCCGGTCCCTTCGCGGGGGTGCGCGCGACCACGGAAGCCAGCACTAGCTCGATATAGGGCAACGTTATCGGGCAGGGTATACGTGGCTTAAGGGATTGAGGAGGCACTGATGACGGGTTCGCTGCAGGTTCTGTGGGATGAGGCGCTCACGCACTACGACTTCGGCCCGCAGCACCCGCTGAACCCGGTCCGGGTGAAGCTGACCTTCTCCCTCGCTACCAGCTCGGCGTGCTCTCCGCGCCGTCGGTCACCGTGACCGAGCCGTCGCCCGCTTCCGACGCCGAGCTCGAGATGGCGCACGACCACGACTACATCGAGGCCGTGCGGGAGGCCGGCCGGACGCTCGCCGCGGCGCCGCGGTATGGGCTCGGAACGCTGGATGACCCGGTATTCGCGGGGATGCACGAGGCGTCCGCGCTGGTGACCGGGGCCACGCTGGCGGCCGCACGAGCGGTGTGGTCGGGGTCGCGGCGCACGGTGCGTCGATCGCCGGGGGGCTGCACCACGCGATGCGCCGGTCGGCGAGCGGCTTTTGCGTCTACAACGATCCCGTGGTGGCCATCAAGTGGCTGCTGGCCTCGGGCGCCTCGCGGGTCGCCTACGTCGATGTCGACGTCCACCATGGGGATGGCGTCCAGGCCGCGTTCTATGACGACCCCCGCGTGCTGACCATCAGCCTGCACGAGCACCCGGCCACGCTGTTTCCCGGGACCGGGCTGCCCGGAGAGACCGGCGCCGGCGCGGGCCGTAGGGTACGCCGTCAACGTCGCGTTGCCGGCGGGCACGTCCGACGCGCGGTGGCTGCGGGCCTTCGACGCGGTCGTGCCGCCCCTGCTGCGGGCCTTCAAGCCGGAGATCCTGGTCAGCCAGCACGGCTGCGACAGTCACTTCCTTGACCCGCTGGCCCACCTGGAGGTCAGCGTGGACGCGCAGCGCCAGGTGGCGACCTGGCTGCACGACCTGGCGCACGAGGTGTGCGGCGGGCGGTGGACGCTGACCGGCGGCGGCGGATACGCCATCGTTGCGGTGGTGCCCCGGACCTGGACGCACCTGCTCGCGATAGCGGCCGGGACGCCACTGGACCCGGAGACGGAGATCCCGTCGCGGTGGCGGTCCGAAGCGAGCGGGGTGAGCGGCGAAAGGGCGCCCACGGTGATGACCGACGGCACGCCCGTACGGTATGCGCCATTTAGTTCGGGTATCGACCCCGATGATCCCGTGGACCGGGCCATCATGCGAACCCGGAGCGCGGTGTTTGCCTCTCACGGGCTAGACCCACATGCCTGACGTGGC
Source organism: uncultured Actinomycetota bacterium (assembly GCA_963735415.1). GTDB lineage: Bacteria > Actinomycetota > Actinomycetes > Streptosporangiales > Streptosporangiaceae > Trebonia. The sequence goes on from CAVTLB010000020.1 coordinate 41,986, forward strand.
TCTTTCAGGATTTTTCAATGATTCGTCTGAGCCATGCGCGAGCCATCTGAGGGGTTCCAGCCGGACAGTAACAACAATGAGGCTATTTGGAGGGTTGCTCTTTTCTGTGCGGGACTTACCCTGGAGACGTACGTGACTGGTGCGCTGAATCCGGTCAAGCGTGCTCGGCTTCGCGCGGAAGAGGGTAATGATGGCAAACGAAACCCCCCTAAGCGACGTGAGATTTCTTACCGTCGCCGAAGTAGCCACCATCATGCGGGTCTCCAAGATGACGGTCTACCGGCTGGTTCACTCCGGGGAACTAGAAGCTATCCGGGTCGGCCGATCCTTCCGAGTCCCTGAGCAGGCGGTTAACCAGTACCTGCGGGCGGCCTTCGTCGGCACCGGCTGACCGGCCCGCCCTGGCGGCCTCGCGGCGAGAAGACCGGACCCGCCGCTGGAACGCCGGGGCGAGGTTCGTCAGGCCGTGGTTCGTCGGGCGGGGACCAAAGAGGGTACGCTAGGACACTGCGCGGGCGATAGGCGCTCGCGCAGTCTGTCCTCGTGTGGGCAGTCTGTCCTAACTCCGGGCGTGTGCCCAGCTCCCTTCGCGGTGAGCGTGATGGCGTGCCCGTCTGCCGTTGTGCCAGGAAGGGTGGTGGCTTGATGGGTTCCGTCATCAAGAAGCGCCGTAAGCGGATGGCCAAGAAGAAGCACCGCAAGCTGCTGAAGAAGACGCGCATCCAGCGTCGTAACAAGAAGTAGCGCGCTGGCGCCCTTGCCCACGGACCGTGCTACGCGCGGTCCGTGGGCCGGCTGTGTCGAGGGCAACGGAGCCCTAGCAGGCACTGGCTCCTGGGTCCCGGGTCACGGGACCGACCCATAGCGGCTCGACCGAGAGCGGAGCATACATGTTTGGCAGGCGGCAGCGCAGCGACGACCGGGACGGAGGTCGCTGGGACCAGGCGGACGGCCGGTCAGGCGACTTCGTCGATCCTTGGGCCGACCAGGATCGCAATCGCCCGCCTGGCGACGACGGGCAGTGGCGCGAGCCCGACGACTGGTCCGGGAACGGCGAGGGCAACGGCCAGCGCAGGCCTGGTGGCCGGGGCTGGCCGGCGGCCCGGGCCCGGGCGGGCCAGCCCAGAGCGGCCCGGGACGGCCCGGGCAAGGGCTCGGCGACTCCCCGTGGGATGAGCCGCGACCGGGGCGCCCTGACCCCGAGGACAGGCCGTTCGGCCGGAATCCGGAGGACGGGCCGTTCGGCAGGCGCCTCGCGCGCAGTGACCAGCGCGACAACTTCCGCGACGGTTCCCGTGACGGGCTTCGCGACAATCCGCGTGACGGCCTGGCCGAGCACCCGCGCGATGGCCTTCGCGACAATGGCGGGCCGTCCGGCCGGCACTCGTCCGCACGGCCGGACTGGCGGGAGCGCGACGCCGACCCATGGGGCCAGCCCGAGCCCGAGATACCGGTCCCTGAATTCATCCCGGCGGCCATCGCCCCGCCCGCCCCGCCCAGTGGCGCCGCAAGCTCCCGGCCCTACGGCCGGCTCCAGATTTTCACGCTTCATGAAGACCGGACCGCGGAATTCGACCGCCTCGCGGAACAGGTCGCCGAGGATGTCCGGCTCGGCGAGCCAGATATCCTGGTTTACGTCTATCACACAGTGCCGACCCTGCCGACGCAGCGGATAATCTACGAGATTTACCGCGACCGTGCCGCATTCGAAAGCCACGAGCTGCAGCCGCATGTTCAGCGGTTTATGGATGAGGCTAAGCCGTGCGTTCTTGAGCAGTAATGTCATTGACTTGCGGCTCAAATACGCGAAGGTCGCGCCCCTTCAGGGCGCGGGCCAGCCAGGCGGCAAGCAGCCCGCCCGCGGCACTGCCCGCCGGCGGCAAGCCGGCCGCCGCGTTCACTCCCGGTGCCCGCGCGGACGCTGAGCCGACGACGCCGGCAACGGCCCGGCACCGGCCCGGTCGCTGGAGACCGCGCGCAGGTCGCCGGCGAGGACCGCTACGGCGAGGAGCGCCCCGGCAACTGGTTCGGTAACCAGGCAGGCCCGGCGGGCGGCGGGCGGCGGGCCGAATCGGCCGACGACTGGCCCTCCGGACGGGACCGGGGGCGCAGTTGACGGCGCCCGGATCATCCTTTACGGTCGTCCCGGCTGTCACCTGTGTGACGACGCGCGAGATGTCATCCGCCGGGTCGCGAGTGACCTCGGCGTCCGCTGGGAAGAACGCGATATCACGCTTTCTGAAGATGACATGAGGGAGTACTGGGACAAGATCCCGGTTACCTTCGTTGATGGGATCCAGCATGACTTCTGGCGGGTGTCGGAGGACCGGTTGCGCAATGCACTCGCGATATCACAGCCGTCACAACGCTAATCGCTTTCCGTGAGCATGAATTGCATGTCCGTGCAGGCATTCCGGATAATCAAAAGCGGCCGGACGCGACCCGCGGGCGGGCCGGGCACACCCGCGGCGGGCCGGGCCGGGCGGCGCCGCAAGGCGTCATCGTGGTACCCCGGACCCGGAGGGTGACTTTGTGCATTTGTTCACAAACGACGTATCGTAGGAGCCAGCCGCGACGCGGGGCCTGATGCGAACGCTCGCGCAGCCAGAACGCCCGCCAAGTTTCCTGCGGCCGTGACCATGAGTCCCCGACCGCCGCAGCGTTGATTCACCCCAGGAGCGCCGCATGACCACCGCCGCCAGCGCCGAGCCGTCGAGTACGGCGGGCCTGCCCGCGAGCGAGCCACCAAGGCCTCCGGGAGAGATCCCGGAGGCGACGGTGGCCAGGCTTCCGGTCTACCTGCGGGCGCTCTACACCCTGGCGGAGCGCGGCACCAGCACGGTCTCCAGCGAGGCGCTGGCCACCGCGACCGGGGTGAACTCGGCCAAGCTCCGCAAGGACCTGTCCCACCTGGGCTCGTACGGGATCAGGGGCGTCGGGTACGACGTTGAATACCTCGTCTACCAGGTCTCCCGGGCGCTTGGCGCTCACGCAAAGCTGGTCGGTCGTGATCGTCGGTGCCGGTAACCTCGGCCGCGCCCTGGCAAATTACGGCGGCTTCGTTACCCGGGGCTTCCGGATCTCTGCCATCCTAGATAGTGAACCGTCGATCGTCGGACACCAGATCGGCAGGGTGACGGTGCGCCACGTGAACGAGCTGGAGTCAGTCGTCGCCAGCAACAATGTCGCCATCGGCGTGATCGCGACCCCCGCCGGCGCGGCGCAGGCGGTGTGCGACCGGCTGGTGGCGGCCGGAGTGACCAGCATCCTCAACTTCGCGCCCCTGGTCTTGAACGTGCCGGAAGGCGTTGACGTGCGTAAGGTCGACCTTTCGATTGAGCTGCAGATTCTCGCCTTCCACGCGCAGCGGCGGTTTGCTGAGCGGCTGCCTCAGGAGGGAGAGCCCACGCAGGCCCAGGCGGTGAACATGAGCGGGGCAAGGGCGAAATGAGCGTCCTCGTCGTGGGGCTGAGCCACAAGAGCGCCCCGATCGCGACGCTGGAACGGGCGGCTGTCGGCAGCGACACCCTCGGGAAGCTGCTGTCTGACATCGTGCGGCTGCCCGACGTAGCCGAGGCATTCGTCATCTCGACCTGCAACCGGGTCGAGGTCTACGCCGACGTGGACAGGTTCCACGGCGGCGTCGCCGGGATCTGCGAGCTGCTGTCCAGGCACTCCGGCATCCCGTCGGCGGAGCTGACCGCGACCCTCTACGTGCACTACGAAGACCGGGCCGTCCAGCACCTGCTTTCCGTGGCGAGCGGCCTCGACTCGATGGTGGTGGGCGAGGACCAGATCATCGGGCAGGTCCGCACCGCCGTCAGGGTCGCGGAAGAGCACGGGACGATGGGCAGGGTGCTCAGGGACCTCGGACGGGTCGCGCTGCACGCGGGAAAGCGGGCGCGGGCCGAGACCGGGATCGACCGGATGGGCCTGTCCGTGGTCACCGTTGGCATCGAGCTAGCGCTGCGCGAGCCGGGGATGACCTCACTTACCGTGGGGCCGTCCCCGCGAGGCCAGCAGAGCCTGGCCGGAAAGTCGGTCCTTGTCATCGGGGCGGGCACCATGAGCGGTCTCGCCGTCGCGACGGCCGCCCGGCTGGGCGCGGACCGTGTCGTGGTCGCGAGCAGGACCCTCGATCGCGCCCGGCGGCTCGCCGCCAGCGTCGGTGGCGAGGTCGCGGACATGGCGGACCTCGCGGGCACCATCGCCGGGGCGGACCTGGTCATCTCCTGCACCGGGGCCTCCGGGCTCGTCATCACCGAGGCGATCGCCCGCGACGCGCTCGCCCTGCGCCCGTCGGCCGGGCCGCTCGTCCTGCTTGACCTGGCCATGCCGCGGGACGTCGATCCCGACGCCGCCACGCTGCCGGGCGTGAGCGTGATCGGGATGGACCGGCTGAGCGGCGAGCATGCCGGAGTCGGCGCGGCTGACCTGCTGGCGGTGCGCGCGATCGTGGACGACGAATTCGCGGCCTACGGCTCGGCGGTGCGAGCCGCCCAGGTCACGCCGACCGTCGTGGCACTGCGGGCGAAGGCGGCTACCGTGGTCGACGCTGAGCTAGCGAGGCTGGCCGGGCGCCTCAGCGAGCAGGGCCTGAGCGGCCACGCACTCGAGGAAATAGCCCGCACCGTGCGCCGCGTGGTAGACAAGCTATTGCATGCCCCCACCGTGCGGGTGAAGGAGCTCGCGTCGGCGCCGGGTGGCGAGGACTACGCGGTCGCGCTGCGGGTGCTCTTCGACTTGGACCCGCGGGCGATCGAGGCGGTCACCCGGGCGGAATCCGAGCCACTGAACAGCGCCGATCAGGAGGGCTAGTGACAGGAGCATCCTCGGGTGCCCGGGTACTGAGGCTCGGCAGCCGCCGCAGCCCGATGGCCGTGGCGCAGTCCGGAGGCGTGGCCCGGCTCATCACCGGGCGGACCGGCTGGCCGGTGGAGATCGTGGGGCTCACGTCGCCCGGCGACATGAGCCGCGAGAATCTCGCCCAGATCGGCGGCACCGGTGTCTTCGTAAGCTCGCTGCGGGAAGCCTTGCTCGCGGGGGAGGTGGATTTCGCCGTGCACTCGCTGAAGGACTTGCCGACCGCTAGCCCGGCCGGGATCACCCTCGCCGCCATCCCTGAGCGGGATGACCCCCGGGACGCGCTGGTCGGCCGGGACGGGGCGAAGCTCGCCGACCTGCCCGCCGGAGCGCGGATCGGCACCGGGTCGCCGCGCCGTGCGGCCCAGCTATCACTGCTGCGCGCCGACGTCACCTGCGTGCCGATCCGGGGCAACGCCAGCACGAGGCTGGCCAGGGTCCGCGACGGCGAGCTCGACGCGGTGGTGCTTGCTTATGCCGGCCTGGCCAGGATCGGGTGCACCGACCTGGTCACCGAGATCTTCGGGACGGAAGACATGCTGCCGGCTCCGGGCCAGGGCGCGCTCGCCGTGGAGTGCCGTGCCGGGGACGGCGAGCTCATCAAGCTCCTCGCCGCGGCGGACCACCCGGCGACCCGGGCGGGCGTCAGCGCGGAGCGTGCCCTGCTGGCCGCGCTCGAAGCCGGGTGCAGCGCCCCCGTCGGCGCGTTCGCGTCGGTGGGGGCCGATCCCGGCCGGCTGTGCCTGGATGGCGTGGTGCTCGGCATCTCGCCAGGAGAAACAGCGCCCGGTACACTGGCGACCCTCGGGAGTACGGGGGTGCTCCCCCCGAGAGGGCTGGACGTATATCCAGGTAGCGAGATGATAGTAGTGCGAGAGCACGGGGAGGCGGACGCGGCGGCCCCAGAACGGCTCGGCCGCGACCTCGCCGCGCGGATGCTGGCCCGCGGGGCGGCGCGCCTACCCGGCATGCCGGACTTCGCCGTAGCCAGCGGCGCGACAACCAACAGGGATGATGCGCATGACTGACATGGACGGCTGGGTCGCGTTCGTGGGCGCCGGCCCCGGCGACGAGGGGCTCCTGACGCTGCGGGCGGTTCGCCTGCTCGCCGCGGCCAGCCTCATCGTGGCGACGCCGGAGGTAGCGGACCGGACCCGGCACCTGTTCGCCCCGGACGCGGTCCTCGCCGAGCCGGCCGCTGACCCGGCGGGTACCGCGCGCGCCCTGCTCGCGACGGCGAAGGACGGCAAGCTCGCCGTGCGACTGTACGACGGTGACCCGCTGCTGAACGGCGGGACCGCCGAGGTGCAGGCCTGCGCGAAGGCGAAGGTCCGCTTCGAGGTCATCCCCGGCGTTCCCGCCGCTACCGCGGTGCCCGCGTACGCGGGCATCCCGCTGGCCGGCGACGGGACCGGAGAGTTCCGGGTGATCCATGCCGCGGAGGCGAGCCGGCTGTCCTACGGCCCCGGCACCCTGCTGATCCCCGGGGCGGAAGGGGCACCCGCCGACCTCGGCAAGATGCTCATCGCCGCCGGCTGGCCGGACACCACGCCGTTCGCCATCACCTGGGACGGGACCACCACCGACCAGCAGACGGTCGTGACAACGCTCGGCCGGATCGGGCCGGACCTCAAGGCGGCCGGCATCTCCGTGGCGACCACCCGGGGCGGCGCGATCGCCGTCGTCGGCCCGGCGGCCTCGCCCGCCAGCAGGCTCTCCTGGTTCGAGACCAAGCCGCTGTTCGGGTGGCGGGTGCTCGTCCCGCGCACGCGCGAGCAGGCGTCGGTCGTCTCCGACCGGCTGCGCGAGTACGGTGCCGTTCCCGAAGAGGTCCCCACGATCGCCGTCGAGCCGCCGCGCACGCCGCAGCAGATGGAGCGCGCGGTCAAGGGCCTGGTCACCGGCAGGTACCAGTGGGTGGCGTTCACCTCAACGAACGCCGTCAAGGCGGTGCGCGAGAAGCTCGAGGAGTACGGCCTTGACGCCCGCGCGTTCGCGGGCGTCAAGGTCGCGGCGGTGGGCGAGCAGACCTCGGCCGCGCTTCTCGACTTCGGCATCCGGCCCGACCTCGTCCCCGACGCCCAGCAGTCGGCGGAGGGGCTGGCGGAGGCCTGGCCGCCGTTCGACGACGTGCTCGACCCGATGAACCGGGTGCTGCTGCCCCGCGCGGACATCGCGACCGAGACCCTGATCGCGCGGCTCACCGAGCTCGGCTGGGAGCCGGAGGACGTGACCGCGTACCGCACGGTGCGCGCCGCGCCGCCGCCGGCGCCGATCCGGGAGGCGATCAAGGGCGGCGGGTTCGACGCGGTCCTGTTCACCTCATCCTCCACGGTCCGCAACCTGGTGGGCATCGCGGGCAAGCCGCACGCGGTGACGGTCATCGGCGTGATCGGCCCGCAGACGGCCAAGACCGCCGCCGAGTTCGGGCTGCGCGTCGACGTGGTCGCGCCCAGGCCGTCAGTCACCGCCCTGGTGGACGCGGTCGCCGAGTTCGGCGCCGCACAGCGCGACGCCGCTCTCGAGGCGGGCGAGCCGCTCAAGCGGCCGAGCGAGCGCCGCCGGGGCGGCCGCCGCAGGATCGCACTGAAGTAACCGGGTAAGGACCCATCATGAGCGCCGGATTCCCCGAGGTGCGTGCCCGCCGGCTGCGCGGGACCAGGGCACTGCGCACCATGGTCGCCGAGACGTCGCTGCGCCCGGCCGAGCTGGTGCTGCCGGTGTTCGTCAAGGAAGGCATCGACGAGCCGCAGCCGATCAGCTCCATGCCCGGCGTCGTGCAGCACACGCGCGACAGCCTCCGCAAGGCCGCCGCCGGCGCGGCCGAGGCGGGGGCCGGAGGCATCATCGTCTTCGGCGTCCCCGAGGACAAGGACGACCGGGGCAGCGCGGCGGATGACCCGGAGGGGATCTCGCAGCTTGCCATCGCCGACATCCGGGCCGAGGTCGGGGACGACCTCGTCGTCCTGGCGGACCTGTGCCTGTGCGAGTACACCGACCACGGTCACTGCGGGATCGTCACGCCGGCCGGGTACGTGGACAACGACTCGACCCTGCAGCGCTACGCGAGCACCGCCGTGGCGCAGGCGCAGGCCGGGGCGCACGTGGTGGCGCCTAGCGGGATGATGGACGGCCAGGTCGGTGCCATCAGGAAGGCCCTGGACGCGGCCGGCTTCCAGAACGTCCCCATCTGCGCGTACTCGGTCAAGTACGCCTCGGCGTTCTACGGCCCGTTCCGCGAGGCGGCCGAGGGCGCGCCGAAGTTCGGCGACCGCGCGACCCACCAGCAGGACCCGGCCAACGTCCTTGAGTCGCTCAGGGAGGTCGAGCTCGACCTGGCCGAGGGCGCCGACATGGTCATGGTCAAGCCAGCGCTGTCCTACCTGGACGTCATCCGCCGCGTCGCCGACGCGGTGACCGTGCCGGTGGCGGCTTACCAGGTCAGCGGCGAGTTCGCGATGGTCGAGGCCGCCGCGGCCAACGGCTGGGTGGACCGGGACAAGGCCATCATGGAGACCCTCACCGCGATCCGCCGGGCCGGCGCGAGCGTCATCCTCACCTACTGGGCAACCGAAGTGGCCCGCAAGCTAGGCTGAGGCCCGTTCGAGTAACGCCGCGTATCCACTGGGTAGCTCATGGCTATGTAGATTCTGTCTGCGGGGGTGGCGTCTGCCTCGGGGGAGGATGCATGGCGACCGGGTTCGTGGGGCGGGAGCCTGAGCTCGCGCTCCTGCGCCAGCGCCTGGAGGGCGCGCGATCCTCGGGCGGGGGCGTGGCCGTCGCCATCCGGGGGCGGCGGCAGGTGGGGAAGTCCCGGCTGGCCCAGGAGTTCTGCGATGCCGCGGGCGTTCCGTACCTGTACTACACGGCGGCCAAGGGCGCGTCACCGGTCGAGGGCGTGCGCGCATTCCTGGCCGGCCTGCGGGAATCCGGCCTGGCGCGAGGCGGGGGCGGCGTTCCCGAGGGCGCCGCGAGCGGGTGGCCCGACGCGTTCCGCGCGCTCGCCGCGGCGCTGCCGCGGTCCCCGTCGGTCGTGGTGCTGGACGAGTTCCCCTGGCTGGCCGAGCAGGAGATCGCCTTCGAGGGCGCCCTGCAGGCCGCGTGGGACCGGCTGCTGTCGCGGCGCCCCGTCCTGCTGCTGTTGCTCGGCAGCGACCTGCCCGTGATGGAGCAGCTCACCGACCATGAGCGCGCGTTCAGCGGGCACGCGGACAACCTTGTACTCGGGCCGCTGAACCCGGCCCAGGTCGGTGCCGCGCTGTCCCTCGGCGCCGCCGACGCGATCGACGCGCACCTGATCTCCGGCGGGCTGCCCGCGATCTTGCGGGCCTGGCCAGGCCGGCCTGCCCGCGCTTGAGTTCGCGCGGGATGAGTGCGAGGACCCGGCCTCGCCGCTGTTCGGCGTCCCGGAGGCGATGCTCATGGCGGAGTTCCCCGCGCCCGACACGACCCGCCGGGTCATCGAGGCGATAGGCGGCGGCAGCCGGACGCATGCCCGCATCGCCTCCGGGGCTGGCAGCAGCACGTGCGCGATCCCCTTCGGGAACGCTGGGGCCGCTGCTGAGCCGGCTGATCACCGAGCGGCGGGTGCTCGCCATTGACGAGCCGCTGTCGATCCGGGGCGGTAAGCCGGCGCTGTACCGGGTCGCGGATAGCAGCCTCGGGTTCTACCTGGAGATGGGGCGGGCGGCGCAGGAGCTGGCGCGGCGCGGGCACCCGGCCTCCGCCGCCGCGCTGCTGGGCCGCCGCTGGGCCTCATGGCGGGCGCGCGCGGTGGCGCCGGTCATCCGGGAGGCGCTGTCGTGCGCGGCGGGCGGCTTGCCGTGGCCGGCGGCCGTCGCCGTGGGCGGCTGGTGGACCCGGACGTTTGAGGCCGCGATCGATATCATCGGCGCTGACCGCAGCCCGGGAGCGCGGGACGTCTTCTACGCCGGGTCGATCACGTGGCTCGACCGGCGGTTTGACGACCGGGACCTTGGCGCGCTTCGCCGGGTCGCGCCGTACGTGCCCGGGTTCGACCCCGGGTCGGCCGGGCTGGTTGCCGTCTCGCTCAGCGGGTTCTCCGGCGATGCCGCGGCCGGACAGCTCGCCGTCCGCTGGGGGCCGGAGGAAGTCGTCGGGGCCTACCCGGCTTAAGCTTCCTGGACGTGGCAAGAGTCACCATGGCCCGTTCCGGGTAAGGTTCCGGGCTTGCGAAGGTACGATACGGCCAACCCCTTGGCTCTGGCGAGCGTCCTTTGGCGTTCCCGGTGGGGAAGGGACATGCGGGGGTGCGTCAGCGCGGGGACTGGAGTCTGGGGCCTGATGGGGACATTGATGCGGCGACGGGCCGGCTGCGCCGGGCACAGCGCGAACAGCGGGCGCACAAGGCCCCGGCGCTGGGAGCGGCGGCGCTGGAGTATGCCGCCATGGGCTGGCCGGTGTACCCGGGGGCGCACCTCAGCCGGGGCATCGACGGAACGATCGAGATGGGCCGGGCCTGCTCGTGCGACCGGGTCGGCTGCCCGGCCCCCGGCGCGCACCCGGTAACGCCGACCTGGCAGATGCAGGCGACGACCGACAGGCCAGCGATAGAGCACTGGTGGGAAGCCCGCCCCGAGGCGAATGTGATACTCGTCACAGGGCGGGTTTTTGACATTCTGGACGTTCCGGCCGTCGCCGGCGCGACCGCCCTGGCCAAGATGGCCGCCGCCGGCGTGGAGACCGGGCCGGTCGCCGTGGCCGGAACGGAGCGGATGTACTTCTTCGTGGCGACCAGGGGCGCGCCCGCCGACGAGGACGAGTGGTGGTCGTGCGGGCTGGACAGCTCGCCGGACACGTCCGCCGAGACCGAGTTCCTGCGCTGGCACTGCCGGGAGAGCTACGTGGTGGCGCCGCCCTCCCGGTACGGAACGGGACAGGACGTACGCTGGGTCAGGGAGCCAGCGGGCAGGCCGCTCCCGGACGCCCTGCGACTGCTTGAGTACCTGGCCGACGCCTGCGAGGAAGAAGGCACCTGATCGATGACTCCTGACTTTCCCGCCCACCTCCCCACGCACCGGCCCGACTTTCCCGCCCACCGGCCCGGCTCTCCCGCCCACCACTCCAAGCACCAGCCCGGCTCCGACGAGCTGTTCACGAGGGCCCTAGAGGTCACGCCGGGCGGGGTCAACTCGCCGGTGCGGGCGTTCGGGCCGGTAGGCGGGGTGCCGCGGTTCATCGAGCGCGGCTCGGGCGCGTACCTGCACGACGTCGACGGCCGGGCCTACGTGGACCTGGTCTGCTCGTGGGGGCCGATGATCCTCGGGCACGGGCACCCGGCGGTGCTGGCCGCCGTTTCCGCGGCCCTGGAGCGCGGCACGTCCTTCGGCGCGGCCACGCCGGGCGAGGTGGAACTGGCGGCCGAGATCGTGTCACGGGCGCCGGTGGAGCAGGTGAGGCTGGTGAACTCGGGCACCGAGGCCACGATGTCGGCGCTGCGGCTCGCGCGCGGCTTCACCGGCCGGTCGCTGGTCGTGAAGTTCGCCGGCTGCTATCACGGGCACGTGGACGCGCTGCTCGTCGCGGCCGGGTCCGGGGTGGCGACGCTCGGCCTGCCGGACACGCCCGGGGTGACCGGCGCGTCGGCGGCCGACACCATCGTCTTGCCCTACAACGACGTGGCCGCCGTCGAGGACCTGTTCGCGGCCCGTGGCGCGCAGATCGCCTGCGTGATCACCGAGGCCTGCCCGGCGAACATGGGCGTGGTGCCGCCCGCGCCCGGGTTCAACGAGCGGCTCCGGTCGCTGTGCACGTCCAGCGGCGCGCTGCTGATCATGGACGAGGTGCTGACCGGCTTCCGCGTGTCCGCCTCCGGCTGGTACGGGATCGACGGCGTGCGCGGTGACCTGGTGACGTTCGGCAAGGTCATGGGCGGCGGGCTGCCGTGCGCGGCGTTCGGCGGGCGGGCCGAGGTCATGCAGCGGCTCGCCCCGGTCGGCCCGGTCTACCAGGCGGGCACGCTGTCGGGCAACCCGCTGGCCACGGCGGCGGGCCTGGCCACGCTGCGGGCCTGCACGCCGGACGTGTACGCGGCGATCGACTCACTCGCCGCCTCCCTGTCCAAGCTCGTGTCGTCCTCCCTGGACGAGGCGGGAGTGCCGCACTACCTGTCGGTCGCGGGGAACCTGTTCACGGTCTTCCTCGGGCGGACCGCCCCGGTGCTGAACTACGCCGACGCCAGGGACCAGTCGACCGCGGCCTACGCGGCGTTCTTCCACGCGATGCTCGACGGCGGCGTCTACCTGCCGCCCTCGGCGTTCGAGGCGTGGTTCCTGTCGGCGGCCCACGACGACGAGGCCCTGTCCCGGATCGCCGGCGCCCTGCCCGCCGCCGCGCGGGCCGCCGCCGCGGCGCTCGGGGCCTAGCGCCTCACCCGTGGCCCGCTGGTCGCCGCCGCCGTCGTTCCGGAAACTCCCGGCGGGTCGTGTCGCCGAGGCCGACGCCGGCCGAGGCGCTCGCCCGCGCGGCCGACCTCGACGTGCCCGCCCTGGACGAGCACCTGGCCAGGCTGACGACGGTGATCGCCGACCGTCGCCGCTACCTCCAGATCCTCGCGTGAAAAGCGGCGCCAGGAAGCGCACACCGCCGATGGCGTGCTAGCCCAGCCAGGTAGTCTGGCTGGGCTATGGCTGACAAAACGATTGTGCACCTGCTCCGGCATGGAGAGGTTGACAACCCTGAGCACGTCCTGTATGGGCGGCTGCCCAATTTCCACCTGTCCGACAACGGGCGCATGATGGCTGAGTCCGCCGCCGACTTCTTCGGCGACCGGGACGTGGTCGCGCTGTTCGCCTCGCCGCTGGAACGGGCGCAGGAGACCGCCCAGCCCACGGCCGAGCGCAAGAGCCTGGCCATCCAGACCGACCACGGCCTGATCGAGTCGGCGAACGTGCTGGAAGGCAAGACGATCAGCCTCGCCCGGCTGGGGCTGAACCCGCTGAACTGGCGCTACCTGTGGAATCCGTTCACCCCGTCGTGGGGCGAGCCGTACAAGCAGGTCGCGGGCCGGGTCTGGGAGGTCGTCGAGCGGGCGCGGGACGCCGCGCGCGGCCATGAGGCGGTGTGCGTCAGCCACCAGCTGCCGATCTGGATCACCCGGCTGGCGGCGGAGGACAAGCGGCTGTGGCACAACCCCAACACCCGCGAGTGCGCCCTCGGCAGCGTGACCAGCTTCACCTTCGATGGCGACGCGCTGGCCGGGGTCGCCTACACGGTGCCGCCCCGCCGTCAGGTGCACGACGCTAGTACTGCACAATAGATGGGGTTACTACCCCCTGTAGGAGATCGCACCGTGCCGCTTCTCCGGTCGAAGTCACCGCGCTTGCGCAAGCCTGGGCCAAAGGCGGTCGTCAGCGTGGCGGCCGTCGCTGCCGTGCTGCTTGCGGGCGGGCTTACCCTGGCCTTCACCGGGGGCGGGACGCCGGCTGGCCAGAGCTACGTGGATGGCAACCAGGCGGCCATCGAGTACAAGGCCGGCTATCGCCCGGTGGTGCCGGACTTCTCCGGTACCACGCTGGCCGGCGCACGGGCCAGTCTGGCCACTTACCACGGCAAGGTGCTCGTCCTTAACTTCTGGGGTTCGTGGTGCTCGCCCTGCAACGCCGAGGCACCGACGCTCGCGGCGCTGTCCGGGAAGTACTCCCGTGATGGCGTGGCCTTTCTTGGCGTGGACATCCAGGACACGCCCGTGACCGCGGAGACGTTCGAGCAGCAGCACGGGATCAAGTACCCGAGCATCAACGATCCCGGCGGGTCGGTTGCCCTGGCCATCCGCAGCGCGGTACTCGTCAACGACCCGCCGACGACGCTCGTGATCGACCGGACCGGGCACCTCGTCGGCGCGATCCGCGGCACGGCGGTCTACTCGGTGCTCAACAGCATGCTCAGCGAGGTGGCGGGCTGATGGCCGACGTACGCGTTCCGGAGGAAGCAACGGCGGTACCGGCGCAGGAGGCAGTGTCACCCGGGCAGCCGGCGCCGCGCGGGGAAGCGGAGTCCTTCCCCGAGGACAGGCTGACCGAGGCCGTCAACGTCAGGGTGGCACCCCCGCAGGCCGGCTGGGGCTGGTTCCGGTGGGCGTGGCGGCAGCTCACCTCGATGCGAACGGCGCTGGTCTTGCTCTTCCTGCTCGCGCTCGGCGCTATTCCAGGGTCGCTGCTGCCGCAGCAGGGCCAGGACCCGGCGGCGGTGCAGGACTACTTCGCCTCGCACCCGGGGCTCGCGCCCTGGTTCAACCACCTGGGCCTGTTCGACGTCTTCGCCGCGCCGTGGTTCGCGGCGATTTACCTTCTGCTGTTCGCATCGCTGATCGGCTGCGTTGTGCCCAGGACGTTCCGGTTGGCAGGCTCGGCGCGGACGCCCCCGCCGCGCGCCCCGCGCAAGCTGACCCGGCTGCCGCACTCCGCCTCCTACACCGTCGCGATCCCGGCCGAGGATGCCGTCGCGGCCGCGGCGGCCCTGCTCGGCGCCAAGCGGTTCCGGCTGCGCCGACCCGCCGCAGGGGACAAGAGTTACTGGGTTTCCGCCGAGAAGGGGTACCTGCGGGAAGCGGGCAACCTGCTGTTCCACCTTGCCCTGCTCGGGGTGCTTGTCTCGATCGCGCTCGGCGGCCTCTTCGGCTACAAGGCCGACAAGCTCGTGGTCGCGGGGCTGCCGCGTTCTCCGACGAGACGTCACAGCTCGATGAGTTCCACCCGGGCCGGCTGGTCACCGGGTCCGACCTGGCGCCGTTCTCGATCAAGCTGGACAAGTTCAGCGCGAGCTACTACACCTCGGGAGCGTCGGCCGGCGAGCCGTCGTCGTTCGACGCCCGGATCACGTACGCCTCGTCCCCGGGTGCGCCCATGAGGCCCTACGACCTGCGGATCAACAACCCGCTGAACGTGGACTCGACGAAGGTGTACCTGATCGGCCACGGGTACGCGCCCGGTCTTCAAGGTGACCGACGGGGCGGGCGACCTCGTCTACGACGCGCCTACGGTGTTCGTGCCGCAGAACACGGGCACGCTTTTGTCCGACGGCGTGATCAAGGTGCAGGGCGCCAAGCCGACGGACCTGGGCTTCGTTGGCGTCTTCGTGCCGACCTTCGCCGTGGCCCCGGGCGGCGTCCTGGCGTCCTCCTTCCCGGCCCCGAACGATCCCGCGGTGTCGCTGATCGGCTACGCGGGCAACCTCGGCCTGAACTCCGGCATCCCGCAGTCGGTCTACCAGCTTGACACGACCGCGATGACGAAGATCACCGCCCAGCCGTTCTTGCTGCAGCCGGGCGAGTCGTACACCCTTCCTGGTCACCGGGGGAAGATTACGTTCACCGGTTACCAGCAGTGGGTGAGCCTGGCGATCACCTACGACCCCGGCCAGGTGCCGGCCCTTGTCTGCGGCATCCTCGCGCTGGCCGGGCTGCTGCTGTCCTTCCTGGTCCGGCGGCGGCGCGTCTTCGTCCGGGCGGACGCCGCCGCCGACGGGTCCGTCGTCACGGTGGGCGGCCTGGCCCGGACCGACGCGAGCGGCGGCTTCGAGGCCGAGTTCGCCGAGCTAGTCGGCGAATTGCGCGCCGCGCAGGTTTCTCCCGGGGGTGCGACCCCCCGGGGCGCGCTCGGTGGAGGGCCGAGTGTACCGGGCACGCCCGGGGTGCCTTCCTCGCAAGAGGCGATCCCCCCAAGCACGGCTGAGGCAGATACAAAACCAGAGACCGGAGCGTGATGCTCGTGTCCGTTAACCAAGGCATGGCCACCATCAGCGGCGACTTCCTCATCGTCGCGCTGCTGGTCTACTCGCTGGCGGTCGTCGCGTTCGCCGGCGACTTCGCGTTCGGCCGGCCGCGCCGGGCCGCCGCCAGCGCCGTCGTGAGGGAGCGCGTGGCCGTGCTGGCCACGGTCGGCGGCGGAACGGAGCAGGCCGAGGCGGCCGCGCCGGCGACGGCCAGCCCCGCCGACTTCCTGCCGCCCGCCCGCCTGTCCGCCTGGCAGTCCATCAGCGCGGCGGGCAACTGGGTGCGCGCCGCGATGGGGCTCAGCATCCTCGGCGCCAGCGCGCACGTCGTCGCGGTCGTGACCCGGGGGCTGGCGGTGCACCGCGCGCCCTGGGGCAACATGTACGAGTTCATCACCGCCCTCACCTGCATCGCGGCGCTGTTCTTCATCTACGTGATGATCCGGTACCGCGCCTGGGCGCTGGGCGTCTTCGTGATGGGCGCGGTCGTCCTCGCGCTGGGGCTGGCCCAGACGCTGATCTACATGAAGGCCGGGCCGCTAGTCCCGGCGCTGCAGTCCTACTGGCTGTCCATCCACGTCACCGCGATGACCCTGGCGACCGGCATCTTCTTCGTCGCGGCGGTGCTCGGCATCTTGTACATCGTCGCTGACCGCTACCGGGCGCGGGTCGCCGCCGGCAAGGCCCAGCCGGGCAACGGGCTGATCGCCCGCATCCCGTCGGCCGACCAGCTGGACAAGCTGACCTACCGCACGGTGATCTTCGGGTTCCCCGTCTGGACGTTCGGCGTCATCGCCGGGGCGATCTGGGCGGACCAGGCGTGGGGCCGCTACTGGGGCTGGGACCCGGTCGAGACCTGGGCCTTCATCACCTGGGTGCTCTACGCGGCCTACCTGCACGCCCGGGCCACGGCGGGCTGGCGCGGGATGCGCGCGCACGTCATCCAGCTGCTCGGCTTCGCCAGCCTGGTGACTAACATGCTGGTGGTGCAGGTCTTCATCACCGGCATGCACTCCTACGCCGGCGTGAGCTGAGTCCGGCTCGCGATAGCGGGCGGGCCGCCAGATGCCGGGCCCGCGGCTTTGCCCCCAGGCCGCACGCCGCTGCGCGCCTGCAGGGCATCTGCCGGCGCCATGATCGAAGCGTTACCCCCCGAATTTCCGGCTGCATTCGCAAATTCCCGACTTTCGCCAAATGCTGGGCGGACTGGCCTCTACAGCTGACACGAGCGGGCCTTTAATTCGCTGTTCTGATCGCTAAACGGTCAATATGCGAATGCGAAGTAATGCAAGCCAATCTCGCGACCGATTCCGGCTGGCATGCTAAGGTGGCTTTGGCCAGGTAGTGTGACGGCGAAAGCGACCGAAAAGGGGTGGGGGCCGGTGCGGCGGCGCAAGTTCTTCCTTTTTGGCGTGGTCTCAACGATCATGCTCACAGGTGCGGGTACTTTTATGACGGCGCACCCTAAAGCGGTCGCCGCGCCGGAATCATCCCTGGCAGCTGGCAAAATAAGCCAGCAGTCCGTGCCAGGCCAGTCGTACACGATATGCGCGTTGCAGCAGCAGTACCTAACGAGCCCGTGGACGTATCACGCCCTGGCGTCGGGCAGTAAGAGTTACACGGTCGCGCAGTACGAGGCGCTATCCGGGTACGGCACGACCCTGCCACCGCTGCCCGATTACATCGCGGCGCAGGCCCCGACGACCGAGGGGGCCATCATCTACGCCCCGGGCGCCACGGTGGACGTGCCGGCCTACGCGCAGCCGGAAACCCCGATCATCCAGTTCTACGAGGGCGGCTCGTACGGCAAGCTCTCCAGCCAGTCGGTCACCGGCGACGAGTTCATCGGCGGTTCCGCCCCCGGCTACCCGGAGCCGTACTTCAACAATGGCGGCAGCGGCAACGGTGGCATTAGCTCGGCCAACGACACCTACGACTTCTCCGGCGGCACGGCGACACTGACCGCGGCGGCACCGGCCGGGGCGACGACGATCACGACGAGCAGCGCCATCCCCGGCTACATCGCCTACGTCACCTTCCTCGACAAGACCACCTACCGGATCGCCTCGGTCAACGGCACGACCATTACCCTGGCGAGCGGGCTGACCCGCGCGGAGGCGGCGGACGCCCAGGTATGGGGCAACCGCCAGCCGCCGATCGCGTTCGTGGCGTCGCCCACTGCCCAGGGCGATTCCAGCGTGACCTTGACCGCGTCGACCGTACCGATACTGACCAACAGCGACATCCTCTTCGGCGTCCATGGCCTTTACCTGGCGGCCAAGGTGTCGGGGCCGCAGTCGGGCTACACGTTCACCACGGTGGCCGGCCTCTCCGCCAGCACGGTCGCCGGGGAGCCCGTCTATATCATGACGGCCGATGCCGTGACTGTTGAATACCTCAACATCGCGAATGACCGCCACTCGACCAACGGAACTATTAATACCGGAACCGGCTGGACGATCATGCATAACTACATCCATGACGGAAACGGCGCGCCCGGCGTGGGCATCGCCATCGCCGGCGGTGACCGGAGCACCATCGAATACAACTGCCTGTCCAGGATGGGCGACTACGGTGTGAACGTCGGCGGCGTCAACGACGTATTCGACTATAACGAGGTCTACGACACGAATTACAATCCCGATCCCGGGTGCGGCTGCTCCGGCGGGGGCAAGTGGTGGGGGACGCTCAACGCGGACATCGTCGACAACGCGTTCGTGGACGACGGACCGGGGGGCAGTGCCGTCGTCTGGCTGGACAACGGCAATTCAGGGACGCTGATCCAGGGCAACTACTTCTACCGGAGCTACACGTCGAGCGTGCTCGCCGAGACCGGCTACGACCTGGACGTCACCGGCAACCTGTTCCTGAATAGCGGCTGGGGCAGCGGCCACGGGACGTGCGGCTCTAACTGCGGCGGCACGGTCAACCTGAACAGCACGGGCGGCTTCCCCGTGCCGGGCAGCCGTTACCAGGACTCGGTTGCCGTCTCGGGCAACCAGTTCATCAACGACTGGATCGGCGTCAATATCTGGCAGTCCGGCGCACGGTCATGCCAGAACTCGGGCGAGAGCGGCCCCGTCGAAGGGACCGACCAGTCGTACTGCTCGGGCGGCTTCCCCAATACCCAGGTCGCCGCGAATGGCGGGCAGTACTACTTCTCGCACATCTCGGACAGCGCGCACGGTGGCCTGGTCACCATGACCAGAACAGGCGGTCCCGGGGGGTTCCTCCCCGCCGAGGTGGCCGCCCCGGCGGGCGCCACGAAGATTCTCCTGAACGGCGGAGCCGAGGCGATCGGTGACCAGATCGGCTTCGCCGATCCCGTCTCGACGACGACCACGAGCACGCAGGACGTCCAGACCATGACCTCCGGGACGGACAGCATCAGCGCCAATACGGCCGGCTTCCCGTCCTCGGGCCAGCTGCGCGTCGGGACCTCGACGGCCTGGGGCAACGGGCTGGGCAGCTACACCGGCGCCATTCTCAGCTATACCAGCACGACGCCCACCGCCTTCCAGGGCGTCGGCCTGGTCCGGGGCAGCGGGACGCTGACCGGCCCCGTCCTGCAGGTCCAGCCCTATCGCGTCACCGGCCAGACCTGCTACTCCACCGCCTGCGAGGTGACGATATCGCCGCCGCTGGCGACCGCCGTGTACGCGGGCGTGAACGTCACCAACGCCGGGACGTGCCAGCTGTACGCGCCCGGCAACGGGGTGCCAGGCGGGCCCATAGCCCCCGACGGCGTCTCGTACTGGGACGGCTGCCGGTGGACGGCCCGCGACATCTCGGTCACCGGCAATACCTTCGTCTTCCAGCCGGCGGTCATCGCGGCCGGCACGCCGCTCACCGGCGGCCCGGGAACGTCATGCACCGCCGCGCACGCGGATAACTGCGGGACCAACTTCATGGCCACCCAGGTCCAGGGAGTGCCGCCATACGCCCTCCAGATCGCCGCTAACGCGATGATGAGCCAGGCGTCGCTCACGGGCTGCCCGCAGTGGGACCCCGGGTGCCTTTCCAATCCGCTCAAGAACCTGAACGGGCTCATCAACCCGCCGGGAGCACCGGCTGGCAACGGAGCGACACCGTATAACGACGTATGGTCCGGCAATGCCTACTACGGACCCTGGGCCTGGACAGCATACCTCTTCGGTAACTGCTATCCCGTGCCCACCGACTTTATAACCGGCAACTCCATGCCGCTATCCGGGGCCTGCACGCCGAACTTCAGCCAGTGGCAGGGCCTCTGGGACCAGGACCTCAATTCGACCTACAACCCCTCGTTATCAGGGCGACGCGGGGGCGCCCGGCTGCCCCGTGCCGCGCCCCTGGCTCTCAGCCGAGGTGGCTTTCCTCCGGATACCCAGTGGACTGGCCTGCCGTGGCGGACCATGGCCACGGGCTAAATGAAGATTTAATCGCTGACGGCGAATATGTGAATGCGTAAGATAATGCAGGCGCGTATTGCATTCAGCCCCGGCTGGGTTGCTAGGATGAAACTTAAACGGGGGAATGCGTCGGCCGGTAATCGCAGGGGGCAGATCGGTGAAACAGGGCAAATTTTTGCTTGTCGGCATAGTGTCAACCATCATGCTCACGGGCGCGGGTACCTTTATGGCATCGCAACCTGAAGCGGTCGCCTCGCCACATGCGTCGCAGGTATCTAGTAAAGCGGACCAGCAGTCCGTGCCAGGCCAGTCGTACGCGATATGCGCGTTGCAGCAGCAGTACCTGACGAGCCCGTGGACGTATCATGCCCTGGCGTCGGGCACTAAGAGTTACACGGTCGCGCAGTACGAGGCGCTACCGGGGTACGGCACGACCCTGCCCCCGTTGCCCGATTACATCGCGGCGCAGGCCCCGACGACCGAGGCGGCCATCATCTACGCGCCGGGCGCCACGGTGGACGTGCCGGCCTACGCGCAGCCGGAAACCCCGATCATCCAGTTCTACGAGGGCGGCGCGTACGGCAAGCTCGCCAGCCAGTCGGTCAGCGGCGATGAGTTCATCGGCGGTTCCGCGCCCGGCTACCCGGAGCCGGCCTTCAACAATGGCGGCAGCGGCAATGGCGGCATCAGCTCGCAAAACGACACCTACGACATCTCCGGCGGAACGGCAACCCTGGTCAGCGCGGCGCCGGCCGGGGCCACGACGATCACGACGAGCAGCGCCATCCCCGGCTCCATCGCCTACCTCACCTTCCTGGACAAGACCACCTACCGGATCGCCTCGGTCAACGGCACGACCATTACCCTGGCGACCGGGCTGACCCGCGCGGAGGCGGCGGACGCCCAGGTATGGGGCAATCGCCAGCCGCCGATCGCGTTCGTGGCGTCGTCCGCCCTCGCGGGCGCGCCCAGCGTGACCTTGACCGCGTCGACCGTGCCGATACTGACCAACAGCGACATCTACTTCGGCGTCCATGGCCTTTACCTGGTGGCCGGGGTGACGGGGCCGCAGTCGGGCTACACGATCACCACGGTGGCCGGCCTCTCCGCCAACACGCCCGCCGGGGAGCCCATCTATTTCAACACGGCCGGTCATGTGACCGTGGAATACCTCAACATCGCGAATGACGCTCACTCGACCAACGGGACCATTTTCACCGGATCCGGCTGGACGATCATGCATAACTACATCCATGACGGGAACGGCGCGCCCGGGGTGGGAATCGCCATCGCCGGCGGTGACCGGGCCGTCATCGAGTACAACTGCGTGTCAAGGATGGGCGATTACGGGCTGAACATCGGCGGCGCTAACGACGTGTTCGACTATAACGAGCTTTACGAGACGAATTACAATCCCGATCCCGGGTGCGGCTGCTCCGGCGGGGGCAAGTGGTGGGGGACGCTCAACGCGGACATCGTCGACAACGCGTTCATTAACAGCGGCCCCGGCGGCAGCGCCGTCGTCTGGCTGGATAACGGCAACTCAGGGACACTGATCCAGGGCAACTACTTCTACAAAGCCTACACGTCGAGCATCCTCAGCGAGACCGGCTACGACGCGGACATCACCGGCAACGAGTTCGTGGATAGCGGCTGGGGCAGCGGCCACGGGACGTGCGGCCCCAACTGCGGCGGCACGGTCAACATCAACAGTTCCGGCGGCTTCCCCGTGCCGGGCAGCCGTTACCAGAACTCGTTTCTCGTCTCGGGCAACCAGTTCATCAACGACTGGATCGGCATCGATATCTGGCAGTCCGGCGCACGGTCGTGCCAGAACTCGGGCGAGAGCGGCCCGGTTCAGGGCACCGACCAGTCGTACTGCTCGGGGGGCTTCCCCAATACCCAGGCGCCCACGTCGGGCGGGCAGTACTACTTCTCGCACATCTCGGACAGCGCGCACGGCGGCCTCATCGTCATGCCCAGAACAGACGATCCCAAGGGGTTCGTCCCCAGCGAGGTGGCGGCCCCGGCGGGAGCCACGCAGGTTCTCCTGACCGGGGGCGCCGAGGCGATCGGTGACCAGATCGGCTTCGCCGATCCGGTCTCGACGACGACCACGAGCACGCAGGACGTCCAGACCCTGACCTCCGGGACGGATAGCATCAGCGCCAGCACGGCCGGCTTCCCGTCCTCGGGCCAGTTGCGCGTCGGGACCTCAGTGGCCTGGGGCAACGGGCTGGGCAGCTACACCGGAGCCATCCTCAGCTACACGAGCACGACTCCCACCGCCTTCCAGGGCGTGAGCCTGGTCCGGGGCAGCGGGACGCTGACCGGCCCCGTCCTGCAGGTCCAGCCCTATCGCGTCACCGGCGAGACCTGCTACTCCACCGCCTGCAATGTCTCGATATCGCCGCCGCTGGCGACCGCCGTGGACGTGGGCGTGAACGTGACCAACGCCGGGACGTGCCAGCTGTACGCGCCCGGCAACGCGGTGCCAGGCGGGCCCATAGCTCCCGATGGCATCTCGTACTGGGACGGCTGCCAGTGGGTGGCCCGCGACATCTCGGTCACCGGCAATACCTTCGTCTTCCAGCCGGCGGTCATCGCGGCCGGCACGACGCTGACCGGCCAGACCGGAACGTCGTGCACCGCCGCGCACGCGGATAACTGCGGGACCAACTTCATGGCCTCCCAGGTCCAGGGAGTGGCACCGTTCGGCACGCAGATCGGCGCTAACGCGATGATGAGCCAGGCGTCGCTCACGGGCTGCCCGCAGTGGGACCCCGGGTGCCTTTCCAATCCGCTCAAGAACCTGAACGGGCTCATCAACCCGCCGGGAGCGCCGACGGGCAACGGAGGGATACCGTATAACGACGTGTGGTCCGGCAATGCCTACTACGGCCCCTGGAGCTGGAATGCCTACCTATATGGTAACTGCTATCCCGTGCCCAACGACTATGTAACCGGTAACGCGATGCCCGCGTCCGGCGCCTGCACGCCGGACTTCAGCCAGTGGCAGGGCCTCTGGGACCAGGACCTCGACTCGACCTACAACCCGTCGTCGTTATCAAGACGGCTGGCGCCAGCCCGGCGGCTGGCGCCAGCCGCACGGGCCGCCCAAGCTAGTCTCATCGCCGTCCGCGCCACGGCAGGTCGCGCTGGTCAGGGCCGGGTTCGCCCACCGAACCCGAACCTCAGCCGCGCGAGTCGTGAATGATGCGGGCCAGGTCACGCAGGAACTCCGCGTCGTCGTCCGGCCCCATGATCCGCGGCCGGACGCCGGCATCACGGTAGCGGCCAGCCGGATGCCGGGCCCGCGCCGTGCCCGCGTGGCCGGCCAGTCCGCGGGCCGGCGCAGGCCCATGGCCGCCGGCACCTCGACTGCACGAGCAGCCACATGATCGCCCCGAGTATGAAGGTCGCGGCGATGATGCCGAGCCAGGCCCACTTCGGCAGCCCCCGGTACGCGACGCCGGGCGTCATGGCCGCGTCGGCCAGGCAGTACAGCCAGCAGCCCCCCGTGAATAGGGTCAACAGGATACCTGTTAGCATCATAACCGAAAGCGTAACCTCCGGTATCCCTCACTGCACCGCGAATAGCCGAATTTACATCCCGATACCCTGTGGGCCAGGCCGCCGTCACGGGCATGGCGGACGCCTGAATGGCGTCATTTGCCGCCGATGTCAGTATTTTAATTCGAATAGAACTAGTAAGAGTTGCATATCCGGCCCCGGTGAGCCCGCTATGTTGAAACGGGAGTGGTCAGACCGTAAGTAGCGATGAGGGGCGAGACAGGTGGAGAGACGCAAGGCTTTGCTGATCGGCGTGATCTCGGTGATCTTGCTCGGCGGTGGTGCGGTGGCGGGCGTCGTGGTGAGCACCCTGACCGGGTCTGGCCCGGTCGGCTCGCGGGCGCCCGGCGAAGTTAATCCGCAGGCGGGCTGCTCACCGGGGCGAACGCCTGCTTCATGCGGCACGACGGCGGTACTTGGCGAAACGTATCAGATATGCGCGAAGCCGCGGTACCTGACAAGTCCGTGGAAGTATCACGCGCTGGCGTCGGGCAGCAAGAGTTACACGGTCGCGCAGTACAAGTCGCTATCCGGATACGGCACGACCCTGCCGCCGCTGCCCGGCTACATCGCGGCGGAGGGCGCGGCGACCGAGGCGGCCATCATCTACGCGCCGGGCAGCAGTGCGAACGTGCCGGCCTACGCGCGGCCCGAGACCCCGGTGCTGCAGTTCTTCGAGGGCGGCGCGTACGGCGAGATTTCGATGCAGTCGGTCAGCGGCGACGAGTTCATCGGCGGCACCGCCGCGGCTACCCGGAGCCGGCCTTCGACGATGGCGGCGATGCCGGCGGCATTAGCGGGCAGAACGATACCTACAACTACTCCGGCGGCACGGCGACACTGGCCGGCGCTGCCCAGTCCGGGGCGACAACGATCAGGACCCGCACCGCCATACCCGGCGATATCAGCTATCTTTCCTTCGCTGACGGCACCACCTATCCAATCTCATCGTCTACTGGCACCTCCATTACCCTGTCGAGCGGATTGACCCGCTCCGAGGCGGCGGGCGCTCAGGCGTGGGGCAACGGCGAGCCGCCGATCGCCACCGTGGCGTCAAGTGCCGCCCAGGGCGCGTCGAGCGTCACTCTGACCGCGGCGAAGATACCTCTTGAGCAGTACGGGCGCATCGTCATCGGCGCCGACGGGTACCTGATGACCGGAGTGTCGGGGACGCGGTCGGGATACCACGTCACGGTCGGCGGAGTCGATGCCGCCACGAGCGCCGGGGTGCCGGTCTATTACAACGGCCCATCAGGCGATGTGGCCGTAGAGTACCTTGATATCTCGCGTGACAAGCACTCCACCGACGCGACTATTGCTACCGGATCCGGCTGGACGATCATGCATAACAAAATCCATGACGGGAACGGCGCGCCCGGCGCGGGGATCGCCATCGGTAACGGTGACCGGGCCACCATCGAATACAACTGCCTGTCCAAGATGGGCGACTACGGGCTGAACATTGGCGGCGTCAATGACGTATTCGACTATAACGAGATCTACGAGACGAACTACAATCCCGATCCCGGGTGCGGCTGCTCCGGCGCGGGCAAGTGGTGGGGGACGCTCAACGCGGACATCGTCGGCAACGCGTTCGTCGGCGACGGCGCCGGGGGCAGCGCCGTCATCTGGCTGGACAACGGGAACTCGGGGACCCTGGTCAAGGGCAACTACTTCTACAAGGACTACGGCTCGAGCGTCCTCAGCGAGACCGGCTACGACCTCAACGTCACCGGCAACCTGTTCGTGGACAGCGGCTGGGGTAACGGCCGCGGAGCGTGCGGCTCTAACTGCGGCGGCACGGTCAACCTGAACAGTTCGGGCGGCTTCCCCGTGCCGGGCAGCCGTTACCAGGACTCGGTTCTCGTCTCGGGGAACCAGTTCTTCAACGACTGGATCGGCGTCGATATCTGGCAGTCCGGCGCACGGTCGTGCGAGAGCTCGGGCGAGGGCGGCCCCGGCCACGGGACCGATGCCGCCTACTGCTCGGGAGGCTTTCCCCGCACCGAGCTTGCCGCGTCGGGCGGGCAGTACTACTTCTCGCACATCGGAGACAGCCGCCATACGGCGGCACCACTACCCTCGAGCAGGCCGCGACGGCGGGCAGCACGCAGGTGCTCGTGCAGGGAGCCGAGGCGATCGGCGACCAGATCGGCTTCGCGGACCCTGCCTCGACGACGACCACGAGCAGGCAGGACGTCCAGGCCTTCAAGGGCGGAACGGCCAGCATCAGCGCCAAGACGTCTGGCTTCCCGCCCGCGGGCCAGCTGCGCGTCGGGACGTCGGCGGCCTGGGGCAACGGGCAGGGGAGCTACACCGGCGCCGTCCTGCGCTACACGAGCACGACGCCCACCGCCTTCCATGGCGTCACCTGGATCCGGGGTAGCGGGACACTGACCGGCCCTGTCCTGCAAGTCCAGCCCTATCAGGTCACCGGTGAGAACTGCTACGCCAACGATTGCCAGGTTTCGATATCGCCGCCGCTCGCGGCGGCCAAGGCCGCGGGCGCCACCGTGACCAACGCCGGGACATGCCAGCTCTTCGCGACGAGCGCCGCGCTGCCGTCGGGGCCGCTCGCCCCCGACAAAATCTCGTACTGGGACGGCTGCCAATGGGAAGCAAAGCGCATCTCGGTAACCGGCAATGACTTCGTCTTCCAGCCGGCGGTCATCGCGGCCGGCACGCCGCTCACCGGCGGCAAGGGAACGATCGTGCACCGCAGCGCACGCGGATGACTGCGGGACCAACTTCATGGCCGCACAGGACTCGCGGGGAGGCGCCGTTCGACTCGCAGATCGTCGCCAACGCGATGATGAGCAAGTCGTTGCCCGCAGGCTGCCCGCGATGGGACACGGGATGCCGGGTCAGTCCGCTGGCCGACCTGAACGGGTTCGCCAGCCCGCCGGGAGCGCCGCGCGGGTAACGGAGAGGCGCCGTACGACGACGTATGGTCCGGTAATGCCTACCACGGGCCGTGGAGCTGGAATGCCTACCTCTTCGGTACCTGCGGGCCTGTGCCCACCGATCCGGCAACCGGCAACGCCATGCCGTCATCCGCCTGCGCGCCGGACTTCAGCCAGTGGCAGGCGCTCTGGCTCAACGACACACGATCAGCCCACAACTTGTCGTTATCTGAGTGACGGAGATGCATTCGCGATGCGGATGAAACTAGAGCGAGCGCTAATAAACGGTGGCGGATGATGTTACCCATGAGGCCGCCTGACCTAAGCGCGCCTGCATCGATTGATGACAATCCGCGGCCTTGGATGACGCGGCGCGCGTTTGGGAATACTCTGTCCGTTGAGCGCGAAATCAGGGAGTTCCCGCAATGTGGCTAGGCCTTATTGACTGGCTTCGCAGGCTGGCTCGCCGGCGTGAGGCGGTCGGAAGGCACCGTCGGGATCCTGTCGGCGAGGCCGAGCCTCAGGACCGCGGCGGCCCATGGGCCGCCGCGCGGCGGCCCATGGCTGAGTCGGCCCGGCTCCTAGCCCAGCCCGCGCAGTTCCCGGACGAGTCGCCGCGGCGGTCCCTGCCCCCGTGGCTCACCCCGCCGCCGCGGCCAGCCCCGCCATCGGGACAGGCCCGCGGGCCCGCGGGTGGCCGCCGGGACCCAGGCCCCGGTCGTTCACGGGAAGACGCCGGACACGCCCGGGCGGCCCGCACGAGGCGGCGCCGGGATGGGCCGGGCCCGCATCCGCGAACTGCCCGCCAACGCGGAGCGTGCCTACACGCGGCACACGGAGGCCGAGTACGCGGCACCCGTCGAGGCACCGTCGCGCACCGTGCCACGGGAACCCTGGTACCAGGTCGTCACCGGCTTGCCGGCCGCCCGGCCGGGGCCGGGCCGGGTGGTGGCCGGGTCGGCAGCGGCGCACGTGCAGTCGGTCGCGACGACGCAAGCCGGTGCAGCCGGGCGCGCCGACGCCCCGGCCCGGCCGGCGCCGCCGGTCGCGCTGCCGCCCGCCCGGGCGCGGTTGCCCTACGTGGCGGGACACGCGGTCGGTCAGCCGCCTACCCTTGACGGCCGCAGGAACTGCGGCCCGCTGGAGCGGATCTTGCACCGGCAGTGGCTCGAGGGCGCGACGCTCCCGCCCGCGGTGATCACCGCGATCGACCGGCTCGCCGAGTTGCCCAGGCACCTCCAGCAGAAGCTCGCCGACGGCCTGACCGGCATCTTCGTGGGCCCGGGAGGCGTTCCCGAGCTCGATGAGATGGGCGCGCTGCGCGGGGTGGCGCTCCCGTCGGGCCGTGCCACCTGGGATGCCTGCGCCGGGGCGTACGGAGAGCGCAAGCTCGTGGTGGGGTCCCGGCAGTCGCCCACGCCGGACGTCATGTGCCACGAGATCGGGCACGCACTGGACGACCTGGACTCGCCGGCGGGAAAGTGGCAGTCTGACTCTCCTGCGTTCAAGGCCATCTATGATCATTGCAAGCCGCACATCGTCAGCGACTTCCACCGCCAGCGAGGCGGCCTGGGCCGCAAGGAGTTCTTCGCCGACGCGTTCGCAGCCATCGCGTCGGGGCAGCGCCCGGCCCTGGTTGAGATGCTGGGCGGGGACACTCGCTCCGCGCTGTGGGTGATGCTCTACTTCAACCGGCGCTACGGCATCTAGGTGACCGCGATGTACGTCATTCGGCTACCCAACGGGAACCTCCAGGTTCCGCAGTCGGCCATCCACGATGGCCGGATCATCGGCGACGCCTACGTCGAGATAGGCCCGCAGGACGCCGACTACGCGAGGCTCGCCGCCCAGGCGGTGACCCCGGACGAGGCCGAGCAGCGCCGGGCGCAGTGGCGGGCCGGGGATGAAGCCCTGCGCCGTGAGTTCCTCGAGTTCGCCCGGCTGGCCGACGACCAGCAATGGCCCGGACAGCAGTTCACCGGGCAACAGCCGCCTCGGCAACAGCCACCTCAGCAATGGCCCGGGCACGAGTCAGGGCCGGACTCCGAGTAGGTGCCCGGCCCGAACTTGCGGGGACGCGATCAGGATGCCGCGGAGTGTCCCTCGGGCGAAGAATCGCTGTCGCCCCGTAGCAACGCGCGCACTTCTGACTCACGGAACCTGCGGTGCCCGCCTGGAGTGCGAATACTGGTGATGCGTCCTGACGCCGCCCACCGGGTGACGGTTTTCGGATCCACCCGGAACAGGGCGGCTACTTCCCCGGGGGTGAGCAGCCGCTCATTGTTGCCGTCCACGTTCAGTCCCCTCAAACCTCGGTTGGAGTTATGCCACTAGTTTGGCGCTATACGAGTGCTTTCTGCCTAGATTTCGGGAAATTGGCCTACCGTTTCAGGTGTGAACCCATGCCGGTAGGGTATCGACCGTTGCCGAACTTGTATCGCAACGTGAGGTGCGAGCCGCGGCCGCGCGGCTAGCTGGCGTCACGGCATGTACTTCGCTTGTCCCGTTTCCGCCGGACGAATGTCCTGGTCAAGCCGGACCTGCTGGCCCGGGTACTGTCGGGCGACGATACCTCCTACACTGGGTAGTGCCATGCGAACTGCACTTGCCTACACGTCCGCGCGGATCCTGCTGCTGGTCGCCTCGATGGGCCTGCTGTACCTGGCGGGAGCGCGCGGCTGGATCCTGCTCGCCCTGGCAGTCCTGGTGAGCGCCCTCGCGAGCTACATCCTGCTGTCCAGGCAGCGGGATGTCATGTCGGCCGCCCTGTCCCGCCGGCTGACCAAGGCCGGGGCGAAGGCCGCCGAGCTCCGCGGCCGCCTCGACGAGGGCACCGCCGCGGAAGACGAGGCCGGCGACGACGAGGAGCTATCTTCCGGGGGGACGCCCCCCGCGTCCTCCCCGACGGTCACGCCTTCGTCAGCCACCCGGCCCGGATGAGGTGCGCTAGCACCAGGTCCACGGCCGCGTGGCGGGACAGTTGCGAGGTGTCGATCACGAGGTCGGCGTCCGTCGGCTCCTCGTAGGGGTCGGAGATGCCCGTGAAGCTGCCGATGACCCCGGCCCGGGCCTTCGCGTACAGGCCCTTGCGGTCGCGCGCCTCGCAGACCTCCAGTGGCGTCGCCACGTGCACGAGCACGAAGCCCCCCGCCTCGGCCGCCATCGCGCGGGCCCGCGCCCGGGCCGCCGCGTAAGGCGCGATCGGCGCGCACAGGGCGATCCCGCCGGCCCGGGCCACCTCCGCGGCCACGTAGCCGATGCGGGCGATGTTCAGGTCGCGGTCCTCGCGGGAGAACGTCAGCCCGGCCGACAGCAGCCGCCGCACCAGGTCCCCGTCGAGCAGCGAGACCTTCCGGTCGCCCCGCTCGAGCAGCGCGTCGCGCAGGTCGCGGGCGAGCGTGGACTTGCCCGACCCGGACAGCCCGGTGAAGAACACCACGAGGCCGCGCTCGGACCGCGGCGGCCGCGCCCGTCGCAGCTCGGCCGCGACGTCCTGGGACAGCAGCCACCCGGGGGCCATGTCCCCCGCGTCAAGGAGCGCCCCAAGCTCTGCGTCCGTCAGCTCGCCGCGCTCGACGCCGGGGTCGATCAGGCCCAGCGGCCGCCATACCTCGGCCAGCGGATCATAAGCCCACTCCCCGGCGGACAGCACCCGTATCCCGTCCCCCCAGCGAGCCATTTCAGGTGCCGAGTGCGCCGGCAGCTCAGGCAGCAGGTGCGTGGCCCCGTAGGAGCGGGCGACGATGGCCCGGGCGAGCAGTTCCTGACCGGGCGAGGGACGTGGCGGCAGCGGCACGGGGACGACAAGGGTTCCCATGGGCAGCTGGCGCGCCGCGGCGAGCACCGCGCGCACCAGGGCTTCCGGGCTGCCGACCACCCGCGCTGGCCCGGCCATCAGGGGGAGCAGGAGCAGCCGGGCACCCGCTGGCTTGAGGTGCCTGAGCTGCCCGATGTGCCGCTGGGTCAGCGGGCCGCGGGTCGCCAGCGCGAGCACGGGCGTGCCATCCAGCTCGGCTCGCACGTCGGCGGGCGGCCGTCGCAGGTTGCGGAACGTGCCGTATTCCGGGGCGCGCAGTGCGGCCACTGGCCCGGACAGGTGATAGGCGGACGAGTCGGTGTCGGCCGGCACCCGCCGGGTGATCTCCAGGACGGCGAGCGGGGATCCCTCGGGGTCGGTGAGCACCAGGCGGCCGTTAGCCCCGGCGCTGTCGCCCGGGCTAGCCGCCCCGGGAACGGCGCTCGCCGGGACGGTGAGCGTGACCGGCAGCGGCCATAGGTTATCGTCAATACCATGATCAGGTACTCCGCCGTCAGCAGCAGGCGGCAGGTACCCGGTCTGCGGCGCGAACGCCCCGGTGATGAGCAGCTCTAGCTCGCCGAGCTGCGCCTCATCCGGCGTCCACGTCGGCCAGCCGGCCAGTTCCGCAGGAAGTTCCTCTTGTACCACAGCGCTGATCCTAGCCTTGGATTGTGCAACCATGTATCACGGGAAGCCGTGCCTGATCATGTATGTAGTATGTCATCAGTACACCAGCTGGATGAAATTGGCTAGTTTATCGGGGGGTAACTGGCGTGTCCGCTCTTGGCGAGGCTCGTGTGCGCATGCTAAGCCTCCTGGCCACCCGGGGGCGATACCGCAATATCCGAGTATACCCGCAGACAATTGTCAAGATTGCCAATTCTTCAGCACTGGACATCTCTGGCAGCCTGCGGTTGGGGCCGCATGGCATCGTCGGGCGGTACTACCCGTCCTACGTCAACTTTGGCGCCGACTCTAAGGTCATGGTCACCGGGGATTTTTCCTTCTTTACCGGAGTCAACCTGATCGTCGGCGCGGGCGCCGAGTTGCAGCTCGGGTCCGGCCTCGTCAATTACGGCGCGGAAATAATGTGCAGTACCCGGGTCACGATCGGGGAAAAGTGCTGGTTCGGCCCGCATGTGGTGATTCGGGACGACGACGAGCATGAAATCGACGGCCGGGTCCGGTCCGCGCCGATCGCGATCGGCGACAACGTCTGGATGGCCGGGCGGGCGATCGTCCTCAAGGGCGTCGTCATCGGAGATGGCGCCGTCGTCGCCTCCGGAGCGATCGTGACCAAGAACGTCCCGCCGCGCGCGCTCGTGGCCGGCGTCCCCGCGCGCGTGATACGCGAGAACGTCTCATGGCGGCCCTAACCGCCCGGCGGAAGGTAATGGCGTCCTCGCCGTGCCATGCTCCCGTGCCCACCCCGGAACAGGTCGAATGCGCAATCGACCACGTTCTGTAAGACAGCGGATCGTTATGCCCGATTTGCCGCATTCGCGTGGTTCGTGTCGCTTGTGGTCGTCGTTAGCCGACAGCGGTCAACGGGCCTAACTGATTCGGACTTCCGGGGGTGCCCGCCCCCGAAGTGTCAATCATTTAGGCCCGATGACGACGGACGGCCATGTGCAACTGGCCCGCCATCGCCGCCGTCCGACGGGCACCGGAGCACAAGCGAGGCGCCATAGCGGATTGAGGCGCGCGACTCGCCGCAACGCCGCCTTATTTTGAAACGCTCACCTTGCCGGTACGCGGCGTCAGGAGACGACGACCCGGGCGGACCGGTCCTCCGGCTTGCGGATCACGTAAAGCAGGACGTCCTGGTGGCTGACGAAGCGGCCGCGCGACAGCCGCGTGATGGCAGCGCACGCGAGCCGCACCGGGGCGGGCAGCTGCCCGGGGGTGGCCGTCAGGGTGCAGCTCCGCCGAGCGCTGGCCGATGACCAGGCCACGCAGCAGCGCGTAGGAGGCGATGCCCCGGCCCGTGGCGCCTCTTTCGTACACCGCGGGAAACGGTCCCGGCACGCCCGGGTGCAGGCGCCGCCAGATCGCGCGGCGAAGGGCGAACGGCAGCGTCCGCTCCAGCAGCGCCCACGCGCTGTCCCGGTCGGTGACCCTGATGAGAAGCAGGCCGCCGGGCCGCAGCGCGCCCACGAGCCGGTCGAGCACGAGCCTCGACGTGCGAGACGCGCTCCAGCAGGTGCCCGCAGTAGACGATGTCGAACCCGCGCGGCGTGAGCGGGACCGTCCGCAGGTCGCCCACGATCACGCCGTCGTAGGCGTCCCTGGTCTGGGCGAGCACCTCGCGGGCGGTCGGCTCGTCCGCGTCGACCACGGACACCGTGACCTCGAACCCGCCCTCCTCGAGCTCCCCGATGCCAAGCTCGCGCAGCGGGGCGAGGCAGCCCGCCTGCAGGATGGAAACCGGCCGCCGCGACCCTGCCAGCACGTGGTCGCGCACCGGCTCGGCGAAGAACCGGCCCGTGGCAACGCGCGTATCAGGGCCGTTGCCCCAGACAGTCGTCATGACAACGCATGGTAGTTGATGGGCTACATCTTTGGTAGGGGGTGCGCGAGCCGGGGGTCAGGGCGGGGGAACACCCCGGGGGTCCGGGCGGGGGACGTAAACTTGGGGTGTTCACGTCGTGCGCGGTGCACCCTGTGCCCAGCACGCGCTGGGGTTTCGTGCTGCCTGGATTCAGTCGTCTTAAGGTTGGTCGCCTGGATTCGGCTGAGCCCCGGCTCAGTCCTCTCGCCCTAGGGACAGCATGAGCCTCGCCGGACTTCTCAGTGCCGTTGCCGAAGATCCCCAGCTGGGGAGCCTCCTGGCCGGCCCCCCTGGTGCGCCCGAATCGGGCGGCCGTGACCTCATCGCGCCCCAGGCGTTGCGGCCCGTGCTGGTCGCCGCGATCGCCACCGGGGTCGGCGGGGCCATTGGGGCTGGCATGGCGAATGGGGCGGGCGGGGCAAATGCGCCGGGAGGCGGCACAACCGGGAGGTTCGTGCTCGCGGTCACCGCGACCGCGCGGGAGGCCGAGGACCTGACCGCCGGCGCTCGGCGCGTTCTTGCCGCCGCACTCCGTGGCCCACTTCCCCGGCTGGGAGACCCTGCCGCACGAGCGGCTGTCCCCGCGGTCCGACACCGTGGGGCAGCGCATCGCGGTGCTGCGGCGGCTGGCCCATCCCTCGCAGGATGACCCGGTCGAGGGGCCGTTGCGGGTGGTCGTGGCACCCATCCGCGGCATATTGCAGCCCATTGTCGCCGACCTTGGCGACCTGGCGCCGGTGCGCCTGCTGCCGGGACAGGACGCCGATCCCGACGACGTGATCACGCGGCTGACGGAGATCGGCTACGCGCGGGTGGAGATGGTCACCAGGCGCGGCGAGCTGGCCGTCCGCGGCGGGCTGCTCGACGTCTTCCCGCCGACCGAGGAGCATCCGGTGCGGGTGGAGTTCTTCGGCGACACGGTCGAGGAGATCCGCACCTTCAAGGTCGCCGACCAGCGCAGCACCGGCACCGCCGAGCACGGCCTATGGGCCCCGCCGTGCCGTGAGCTGCTGCTCACGCCGGCCGTGCGGGCCCGGGCCAAGGAGCTCGCCGAGCGGCACCCGTCCGTCGCGGAGATGCTCACCAAGGTCGCCGACGGGATCACCGTCGAGGGCATGGAGGCCTTCGCCTCGGTCCTCGCCGAGCGGATGGAGCTGCTCATCGACCACGTGCCGCTGGGCGGCGTGGTGCTGGCCTGCGACCCCGAGCGCATCAGGACCCGGGCCGAGGAACTGGTCTCGACCAGCCAGGAATTCCTTGAGGCGTCCTGGGCGTCGGCCGCGACTGGTGGCGAGGCACCGGTCGACCTGGGCGGCTCGGCGTTCCAGCCGATGGCCCGGGTCCGCGAGGAAGCCGCCGAGCTCGGCATACCGTGGTGGACCCTTGCCCCCTTCGGCGTGGCGGGCGAGGCGGGCGAGGCCGGCGAGGACGGGTTTGACGCCGAGGCCGAAATGGAACCGTTGCGGGATAGTGGTGCGCGCCTCGCCAGCGACCGCCTACCGCGGTGACACCGAGCACATGATCGCGGATGTCCGGGGGTGGCTCGCCGACCGGTGGCGGGTCGTGCTCGTGACCGAGGGCCACGGGCCGGCCCAGCGTCTCGCGGAGATGCTGCGCGGCGAGGGGCTTGGCACCAGGCTCGGCGACCTGGACTCCAGCCCGGAGCCCGGCGTGCCGTACGTCGCGACAGGGCAGCTCGGCCAGGGGTTCACCTGGCCGTCGCTGAGGCTGGCGCTGATCACCGAGGGCGACGTGGTGGCGCGCGGGGCCGGCCGGGCGGTGACCAGGGACGAGCGGCGGATGCCGTCGCGGCGGCGGCGCGGGGTGGACCCGCTGCAGCTCAAGCCCGGTGACTATGTCGTGCACGAGCAGCACGGCGTCGGCCGGTTCGTGGAGATGACCAGCCGCACCGCGGCCGGGGCGACCCGCGAGTACCTGGTGCTTGAGTACGCGCCGGCCAAGCGCGGCCACCCGCCGGACCGGCTGTACGTGCCGACCGACCAGATGGACGAGGTAACCAGGTACACCGGGGGCGAGGCGCCGGCGCTGCACCGGCTCGGCGGCGCGGACTGGGCCAAGACCAAGGGGCGCGCCCGCAAGGCGGTGCGGGAGATCGCCGCCGAGCTGATCCGGCTCTACTCGGCGCGGATGGCCTCGCCGGGGCACGCGTTCGGGCCGGACTCGCCGTGGCAGCGCGAGCTGGAGGACGCCTTCCCCTACGTGGAGACGCCCGACCAGCTCGCCGCCATCGACGAGGTCAAGCGCGACATGGAAAAGCCCGTCCCGATGGACCGGCTGATCTGCGGCGACGTCGGCTACGGCAAGACGGAGATCGCGGTGCGGGCGGCGTTCAAGGCCGTCCAGGACGGAAAGCAGGTGGCCGTCCTCGTGCCTACCACGATCTTGGCGCAGCAGCACTTCAACACCTTCTCCGAGCGCTACGCCCAGTTCCCCGTCGTGGTCCGGGCCATGTCGCGGTTCCAGAGCGACAAGGAGGTCGCCGAGACCCAGCGCGGGCTGTTCGAGGGCAAGGTGGACGTCGTGATCGGGACGCACCGGCTGCTGTCGGCGGAGACCAGGTTCAAGAAGCTCGGCCTGGTGGTCATCGACGAGGAGCAGCGGTTCGGCGTCGAGCACAAGGAGTACCTCAAGCGGATGCGGACCGAGGTCGACGTGCTGGCCATGTCGGCCACCCCGATTCCCCGCACGCTCGAGATGGGCGTCGCGGGCATCAGGGAGATGTCCACGATCTTGACCCCGCCCGAAGAGCGCCACCCGGTGCTGACCTTCGTCGGTGCCTATGACGACAAGCAGATCGCCGCCGCCGTCCGGCGCGAGCTGCTGCGCGACGGCCAGGTGTTCTTCGTGCACAACCGGGTCGCGTCGATCAAGAAGGTCGCGGCCTCCCTCGGCGAGCTGGTGCCCGAGGCGCGCATCGCCATCGCGCACGGCCAGATGAACGAGCACGAGCTCGAGCGGATCATGATCGACTTCTGGGAGCGGTCCTATGACGTGCTGGTCGCGACGACGATCGTCGAGTCTGGCCTGGACATCCCCAACGCCAACACGCTCATCGTGGACCGGGCGGACGCGGCCGGCCTCTCGCAGCTGCATCAGCTGCGCGGCCGGGTGGGCCGGGGCCGGGAACGGGCCTACGCGTACTTCCTGTACCCGCCGGAGAAGGCGCTGACCGAGACCGCGCACGAGCGGCTCGCCACCGTCGCGCAGCACACCGAGATCGGCGCGGGCATGTACGTCGCGCTGAAGGACCTGGAGATCCGGGGCGCGGGCAACCTGCTCGGCGGCGAGCAGTCGGGGCACATCGCGGGCGTCGGCTTCGACCTCTACGTCCGGATGATCGGCGAGGCCGTGCGCGAGCTGAAGGGCGACGGCCCCGCCGAGCGCGCCGAGGTGCGGGTGGAGCTGCCGGTCAACGCGCACATCCCGCACGACTACGTGCCGGGCGAGAAGCTGCGCCTGGAGGCGTACACGTCGATCGCCGCGATCGACTCCGAGTCCGACGTGGCCGCGGTCCGCGAGGAGCTCACCGACCGGTACGGGCGAGCTCCCCCCGCCGGTCGAGACGCTGCTGCAGGTGGCGCGGCTGCGGTTCGCCGCGCGCGGGGCCGGCCTCACCGACATCACGCTGCAGGGCAACCACGTGCGGTTCGCCCCGGTTGAGCTGCCTGACTCCCGTCAGGTGCGCCTTCAGCGGCTATACCCCAAGACGCTACTCAAGACGGCCGTGCGTACCATGTTGGTGCCGGTCCCGAAGTCCGGCGCCGCTGGCGGCGGCTCCGGCCGTGCCTCGGGCGCCACCTTCGGCGGCGAGCCGCTGCGCGACACCGAGTTGCTCGCGTGGTGCGCTGAGGTCGTGCAGCTCGGTACTGTCCGAGGGATGAGAAAGCTGCGAAGGGAAGCCCCTGTGCCTAGCAAGAAGCTTCTGGCCGCTGCCGTGGCGGCGGGAGCGTGCACGCTGCTAGCGGCGTGCTCCCCGGTCAAGGTTGGCGCCGCGGCGGTCGTGGGGAACCAGCGGATCACTCAGGCCAGCCTGGCTACCCAGGTGTCCAGCCTGCAGTCGGACATCGCCCAGTACTTTCCCGGGGCGAAGGTCAACGACGCGGTCTTGCCCAGGCTTGTGCTTGGGTCGCTGATCACCTTCGCCGTCCGTGACCAGACGGCACGGGACCTGGGCGTCACCGTGAGCCAGGCGGACATGCAGCAGGCGACCGACTTGTTCTACGCGTCGGCGCAGCAGCAACAGCAGCAGGGCGGCAGCTCCTTCTCCAGCCAGCAGCAGTTCATCGCGGCGCAGGGGATCCCGCTGGACCTGAAGGACGACCTCGGCCGGTACTACGCGACCGAGGTGGACTTCATCAAGTCCAAGAACGGCGGCAAGCTCCCCACCACCAACTCGACGGCCGTGCAGCAGGCGGTCAGCCAGTTCAGCCGGGCGGAATGCCGGGCCGCCAAGGAGCTGCAGCATCCAGGTCAGCCCGCAGTACGGGCAGCTGGGCTTCAACCAGAACACTGGCTTCTACGCGGTCAGCGCCGGAAGCGACGCGCTGTCGGCGACGGGCGGCTCCAAGCCCGTGACCGTGGCGCCGTACGCCCCGTCCTGCTGACGGCGGCGGGGCCGGGGGCATCGTTGCTCACGATCCTGGTGACCAGCTCCCGGGTAGCCCCGGGGC
Organism: uncultured Actinomycetota bacterium; assembly: GCA_963735415.1. Lineage (GTDB taxonomy): Bacteria > Actinomycetota > Actinomycetes > Streptosporangiales > Streptosporangiaceae > Trebonia. Next base: position 79,488 of record CAVTLB010000020.1, read on the forward strand.
TGCTGAGCTGGCAGGCATGGGCCGCGCTGCGTGAGGCGTCACGTGTCCTGGCCGGGTCGGCCGGCCACCCGCAGGTTCCCGCGCTGACCGTGGCGGGGGTCGTGCCGGAGATCGTGGACGCGCCGCCGGATGTCGCGGGCCTGGCGCGGATGCTGTCCGCTGCCGTCGCGGCCGGCGGCCCCGTGGTGTGGCTCGCCCCCGCTGGCGCGGCGGCCGCCCCGCAGTTGCTCGCCGCGCTGGCGGAGGCCGCCGACGAGGGCCCGGCCCACGCGGGCGGCGCCGTCCGGGTGCTGCACGGGTCGCATGACCTGCCCGGGGCGCACCTGCTGGACGTGGTGGCCACCATGGCCACGCTGCGGGCCTCCTGCCCGTGGGATCGCAGGCAGACTCACGCGTCCCTCGCGCCGCACCTGATCGAGGAGTCCTACGAGGCGCTTGACGCGCTTGAGCAGGGCGACGCCGGGGCGCTGCGCGAGGAGCTCGGGGACGTGCTGCTCCAGGTCGCGTTCCACGCCGTGATCGCCGGGGAGCGCGGACCGGGCGAGGGCGGCTACACGATCGACGACATCGCCGACACGCTCGTCGCCAAGCTGGTCCGCCGGCACCCGCACGTGTTCGGGGACCTGTCCGCGGGATCGGCCGACGAGGTGACCCGGAACTGGGACGAGATCAAGAAGGCCGAGCGGGCGGCGAAGCATGCCGCCGCGGGGGCGGACGCCGCGGCGGCGCCGCCGTCAGTCCTGGACGGCATCGTGCTCGGGCAGCCGGCGCTGTCGCTGGCGGCGCAGGTGCTGCGGCGCGCGGCGCGGGCCGGGTACCCGGGTGAGCCAGCCGGCGCTGGCGCGGTTGGCGACGCGGATCACGACGGCCTGGGCGGGCAGCTGATGCGGCTCGTGATGGCGGCGCGGGAGGCGGGCCTTGACCCGGAGGCCGCGCTGCGGGTGACTGTACGTACTTACATAGCACAAATCAATGACTGGGAGCGATCGGTGACGTTACGCGCCGGTGCCGTCATCGAGAATTCTATGTTTCGTTGCAGATTAATTTACATCCTATACTTTGTAGTGCATTACCAGGGTTTTGGCCGGTTATGCCGGGGGCCGGGCCGGGCGCCGCGGTGGCCCCGGGGGCCGGGCAAGGGTGCTGAACTGCTGTGATACCTTTGAGGCCACATCGTTACGTAGCCGCCCACTTCGCGCAACCACGCCCGGTAGTCTCATTTGCGGAGAACTGGCAGGTCCGGCGTGTGAACCTGGGTGGCGGCCCAGGCGTCTCCTATTCGGGAAAGTTTTATCGGCTCTGCGGAAGACTGTTGGTCCGGGCGGGGACCGGTCCATTAGGGGCGGGCGGGCGATGATGAGTGATTATGTGGTCACTACGAGCGAGCGTCGTAGTGGGTGGGCGTCGGCCCGCATGGCGGTATGGACGAGAACGTACCTTCGGCAGGCCTGCGCGGCCGACGCGATCGCCGCTCTCCTGTCCTCGACCCTAGCGCTTCAGGTCCGGTTCAACGGCCATATCACGCACGAATACGAGGTGCTGAGCCTCGCGTTCCCGGTGCTCTGGATAGCGGTCCTGTCGCTTGCCGGGTCCTACGATGTTCGTTATATCGGCACCGGCTCGGACGAGTTCCGTAAGGTCCTCAATGCCGGGGTGTCGCTCACGGCCGGACTGGCGATCCTGTCCTACGCGGTCAACACCGAGCTATCCAGGACCTACCTGGTCATCACGATGCCCGGCGTCACCCTGCTCAGCCTGGTCCTGCGGTACCTCAACCGCAAGCGCCTGCACCGCAAGCGCATGCGCGGCCTGTGCATGTCCACGGTCGTGGCGGTGGGGCACGTGACCGCGGTCGGGGAGCTGGTCAACGAGCTGAGGCGCGATAGCTACCACGGCCTTAAGGTGGTCGCCACCTGCGTGCCGGGAGCGTCCCGTGATCATGGCGATGTGGCGGGGGTGCCGGTTTTCGGCGGGGTCGATGACGTCGCCTCGGCCGTGGTGCGCAGCGGGGCCGACACGGTGGCCGTGCTCCCCTGCGCCGAGATAGACGCGGTCAGCCTGCGGCGGCTCGCGTGGGAGCTGGAGAAGACCGGGACCGACCTGTGCGTTGCCCCGTCTCTCCTCGATGTCGCCGGGCCGCGCACGACGATACGCCCGACCGCGGGGCTGACCCTGCTGCACGTGGACCACCCGCAGCTGTCGGGAGCGCGGCAGGTGCTCAAGGGCCTGTTCGACCGGATGATGGCGCTGGCCGCCCTGGTGCTGCTGTCGCCGCTGATGCTGTCGTTCGCCGTGGCCATCAGGCTGTCGGACCGGGGCCCCGCGCTCTTCACCCAGACGCGGGTCGGCAAGCACGGCAAGGTCTTCCGCATCTACAAGTTCCGCACGATGGTGGTGGACGCCGAGGCCCGCCTGGCCGAGCTGCGCGCCCATAACGACAACGACGGGGTCCTCTTCAAGATGCGCCGCGACCCGCGCATCACGGCGATCGGTGCTTACCTGCGCAAGTACTCGATTGACGAGCTGCCGCAGCTCCTGAACGTGGTACGCGGCGAGATGTCGCTCGTCGGCCCGCGGCCGGCGCTGCCGGACGAGACGGCCAGGTATGCCGACCACGTCCGCCGCAGGCTCGTGGTCAAGCCGGGGCTGACCGGCATGTGGCAGGTCAACGGGCGTTCGGACCTGTCGTGGGAGGAGTCGGTCCGGCTGGACCTGCGCTACGTCGAGAACTGGTCATTCGCGCTCGACCTGCAGATCCTCTGGAAGACCATCGCCGTGATCCTCAGGGGCTCTGGCGCCTACTAGCTGTCGCGCTCCGGGTGCCACCGCCGTCGCCCGTGAGGCATCGAATCGGTCACGTTCATGATGTGCGGGACTCGCGCGTCACAACTGAGGGAGGGGCAGATGACCGCGGTGGCGGCGGAAAGGGTAGGCAGCCTCGATGCGGATAGCACCGAGGCCGACGTTCTCGACATGGACGTCGTTGCCTCCAGTGTTGGCCCGGACATCGCGGGCTTGGTGCGGCGGGCCGCGCACGGGGATCTTCAGGCCTGGAACCGGCTGGTGGACCAGTACGCGAGGCTGATCTGGTCGATTACCGCCAAGTTCAAGCTCGCGGAGGGCGACGCGGCGGACGTCGTGCAGACCACCTGGATGCGGCTGATCGAGCACATCAACCGGATCGAGCATCCCGAGCGGGTCGGCTCGTGGCTCGCCTCCACGGCGCGCAACGAGTGCCTCAGGCACGTCGCGGCGCGCAAGCGCATCGTCTTGGTGCACGAGGACGGTGAGTTCGACGGCGCCGACCAGCACGGGCCGGCCGTCGATGAGGCGCTGCTCGCCAGCGAGCGCGCCCAGGACGTGCGCGAGGCCATGGCCCACCTGCCCTCCCAGTGGCAGCGGCTCATGGAGCTGCTCATGGCCGATCCGCCCATGTCCTACGCGGACATCTCCGACCGGCTCGGGCTGCCGATCGGGAGCATCGGGCCCACCAGGGGACGCTGCCTGGCCCGGCTGCGCGTCCTGCTCGAGGCGTCCTGACCGTCGGCCGCGGGTTGTACCGCTTACCGCTTACTGGTGTTACCGCTTGCCCTTGGCGTGCCGGGGGCCGCTTCCCCCGGCTGCCCCGCCCGAGGGTCCCGCCTCGCGCGGGGGCACGGGTTCCCAGGGAGGCACGGCCTCGCGCGGGGGCACCGCTCCTCCCGGGGACATGCCGCCGGAAGAAACAGTGCCGCCGGAAGAAACAGTCCCTCCCGGGGACATAGCGCCACCGGAAGACACGACGCTGTCCGGGGACACCGTGGCCGTGGCCGGGGCGGGCCGTTCCGGCCTGAAGCGGGCGATCAGCCCGCGGACGCCGGCCTGCGGAAGGTCCGCCAGTCGCAGCGCGACGCCCAGCTGCCACCAGCCCGTGACGCTGGCTATCCACGAGGAGGCCGCGCTGCCCCAGGCCACCCCCGGCGCGCCGAAGACGGCGGCACCCGCCACCGCGCACGCGACGGACACGATCACCTGGAAGATCACCAGCCGCAGGCTCCGGCGAGCGGCCCCCAGCGCGTGCAGCATGGCGGTGGGCCCGAGCGAGGTCGTGGTCCCGAGCAGGGCAATCGTCAAGGGCAGCACCAGCGGGTACGTGGGGTGCCAGATCGGGCCGAGCAATATGTTGCCCAGTCCAAGCGGGAGCCCCATGAGCAGCGTGAGGCCCCAGACGGCCGCGATGGCCGATACGCCGCCGGCGACGACGATGCAGAACCAGACGATGAGCGACGGAGAGCGCCGCAGTATGCGCGCGCCCTCCGGGATGGTGATCAGGCTCAGCGCGCCGAACAAGACGTTCATCGGGCCGAAGATCGTCGCGCCCGCCTGCAGCCAGCCGGCGGCGGCGAGCCCGACGAGGCCGCTGGTGGCCGAGACCTTCGCCTGGTTGGCGCCGCTGCCGAGGGCGCCTTCGGCGGTATAGCGTGGCCCGAGGTCGCGGTGCAGGTAAAGCCAGGTCCACAAGCGCAGCACGTTCGGGAAGGTCTTGGCCTGCAACGGCCCGGCGGCGGCGGCGATGCACGCGGTCAGGCCCCAGACCAGGACGACCCAGAACACGCTGGTGTGCCCGGTGAAGCGCAGGGCGAGGATGCCGGGCACGAGGGTGATGCCCCAGATGCTGTCGTTCAGGAACGCGTGCCCGCCATGGCCCGCCGCGAAGAAGCTGAACCGCCAGCAGTCCTGCAGGACCAGGCCGGGCAGCGTCAGGCCGAGCGCGAAGAAGCCGGCCCCGACCGTGCCGCCGATCACGATGCCCAGGATGAGCACGACGGTCCCGGTTATCATCCCCAGGACGATCGCGGTCCCCGACGCCCAGCTGACCGCCCGCCGCCACCGCCGTTCCTCGACCCCGCTGTACCGGACGACCAGGGGGTCGGTGGTCAGCCCCCGGGCGGTGGTCAGCGCGAGCCCGTACGTCGCGTAGGTGATGCTGAAGGCGCCGAACTGCGCGGCCACCAGCGTATGCGCCAGGTAGAAGCTGACCGCGAAGTTCGTCAGGCTGGATACCGCCTGGTCCGCCAGGCCCCAGCCGATCCGGCTGACGGCCTTGCCGCCGATCCGCTGCAGCCACCCGCGCCTGGGCGCCACGGCCGCGCCGGCGCCCGTGGATTCCCTGCGACTGGTTGCCTCACTGGTCATGCGGGCCGCACATCGGAGCAACCCGGGACGGCGGGCAAGCCCGGGCGCTGACGAAATGCCTGGGGGTGAGCACGGCGGTAGCGTATTCCACTACGCCTCCCGGCGCGCGAACGGCTCGGAACTGTCCACATCTCTTCCCCAAAAGGAGACATCGCGGCCCGTTCCTGATACCTGGCCCCGGCCGGGAACCGTGGCGGAGGCTGGCCGGCCACGCTCAGCAGACTTCGAGCGCGGGGATGGGAAAGACCAGGCGGCCCCCCCAGGACCGCACGTACTGGAGTTGCTCGGTGATCTCGTCGCGCAGGTTCCATGGCAGGACGAGGACGTAATCGGGCCGCGTCCGCGCGAGCTCCTCCAGGCGCGTGGATGGGAATGTGGGTACCGGGGAGGAACAGCCCCTGCTTGTACGGTGACCGGTCAACGGTGTACGCCAGCAGGTCGGTCCTGATACCGCAGTGGTTCAGCAGCGTGTTGCCCTTGCCCGGGGCGCCGTACCCGGCCACGGTCTTGCCCTCGGCGGCCGCGTCGATCAAGAAGGTGAGCAGGTCGCTCTTGATCTTCAGGACATCGCGGGCGAACCCGGCGTGCCCGTCCACCGTGTGCAGGCCAGCGGCTTCCTCAAGGTCGAGTACCGCCTTGACCCGGGCGGACGGCTCGCCCGCGGCCTCCGCCGGCCGGGCGTGCACGCGCAGGGACCCGCCGTGGGTGGGCAGCTCCGTGACGTCCACCACCGACAGCCCGGCGGTCGCCAGGGCGCGGGCCGAGGTGCGAAGCGAGAGGTAAGAGTAGTGCTCGTGGTAGATCGTGTCGTACTGCCTGCGCTCGATCAGCCGCAGCAGGTGCGGGAACTCCAGCGTCACTAGCCCGGAGTCCTTGACCAGGGCGCGCAGTCCGGCGGCGAACCCGCGAATGTCGGGAACGTGCGCGAACACGTTATTCGCCGCCACGAGGTCGGCCGCCCCGTGCTCGGCGGCGATCTGCGCGCCGCTTTCCGCGCCGAGGAACCGGACGACCGTCGTAATGCCCTTGGCCGCGGCCACCTCCGCGACGTTCGCGGCCGGCTCGATCCCGAGGACCGGAATCCCGGCGGCCGCGAAGTGCTGCAGGAGGTAGCCGTCATTGCTGGCCACCTCGGTGACCAGGCTGTCCGGGGTGAGGCGGAGCTGCGCGGTCATCTCGTCGGCATACCGTTTCGCGTGCGCCACCCACGAGGTTGAGTACGAGGAGAAATACGCGTAGTCAGAGAAAATATGCTCGCCGGAGACGTGGGCCGGAAGTTGAACCAGCAGGCAGTCGTCGCATAGCATCACGTGCAGCGGATAGAAGGTCTCCGGCGCGTCGAGCTTTTCGGCCGCCAGGTAGCTCTCGCACAACGGCGACATCCCAAGGTCGACGAACGAGCGGGTGAGGATCGCGCCGCACAAGCGGCATGCATGTCCTGCTGGCATTTTACCTCGATGATTAGCCCGGCGAAGTGATGGCAGGAGAAGCTGGTGAGCGAGCATGAGTGCCGTGCCTGCGGCGGACCGGCCGGGCACATCGTACTCGACCTGGGCATGCAGCCTGCCAGTGACTACTTTCCCAAGTACGACGAGCCAGGACCAGATCCGGTTTACCCGCTGCAGATGTGGCTGTGCACACGATGCGGTCTCGCCCAGTTGCTCGACGACCCGACCAAGGCCGCCGAGCCGAAGGGCGTCGAGCCGGCCGCCCTGGTGCGGCAGGCCGCCGACGCGATAGACCGGGTCAGCGCCGCGGGGCTGCTGCCGCCCGGTGCCCGCGTCCTGGAGTACGGCAGCCCGCACGGCGGATCGTGGCTGGCCATGCTGGGGGAGCGCGGCCTGGTGCCGGCCGGCGACGGGGAAGCGGACGTGATCGTCGATTGCTTCGGCATGATGCACTCGCCTGACCAGGCCGGCGCGGCCGCCGAGCGGGCGGCCCGCCTCGCGCCTGGCGGCGTCCTGCTCCTGCAGTACCACTCGCTGGACACGATCATCGCGGCGGGCCAGTGGAACGCGCTGCGGCACGGGCACTACGCGTACTACTCCACGACCGCGCTGGCCGCGCTGCTGGCGCTGGCTGGCCTGCGCCCGCGCACCGCCTGGGAGTTCGACCTCTACGGCGGCACGGTCCTGCTCGCCGCCGGCCGCGCGGGCGCCGGGCACGACACCGCCGTCAGGCGGCTGCTGGACGCGGAGGCGGAAACCGGGGTCCGTGATCCCTGCGTGGTCAGCGGCTTGCAGCGGGACATGACGGCGAAGGCCGCCCGGCTGCGCGACTGGCTTCGCGCCGCGCGGGCCGCCGGCCAGTCGGTCATCGGATACGGGGCCGCTTCCCGCGCGGTGGCGCTGTTGTGCGCGGCCCAGGTCGATCACGACCTGCTGCCGGCGGTGGCCGACGCGTCGCCCGCCAAACGCGGGCTACGGATGCCGGGCACGTCCGTCCCGGTCATCGGCCCCGCCGAGCTGCTCGAGCGGCAGCCGGACGTCGTGCTGCTCTTCGTGCCTGACCTGCTGGCCGAGGTTCGCGCCAGCTACCCGGCCATCGAAGACCGGGGTGGCAGCTGGGCCGTTGCCGATGCACTGCCCGTGACTTTCCGGTTACCCTATGCTGGCGATCAGGGTGCCGCGTGACGCGTCTCTCGGTATCATGTCCGGCTGGCCGGCGCTCATATGCACGCAAGACAGGAGATCGGCGTGTCAGCCAATCGGGCGAGGTGATGTGATTGACGACTGTGACGCAGGGGGCGGCGCTCACCGTTCCCGCGGTGGGGTCCGGGCCGGGCATCTTGCTCGACCGTGACGGCACGATAATCATCGACCATGGTTATGTAGGGTCCGTCGACCGGGTCGACTTCATCGACGGGGCGCCGGAGGCGATCGCCGCCTTCAACCGGGCGGGCCTTCCCGTCGCGATCGTTACTAACCAGGCTGGTGTCGCCCGGGGCTATTACGGCCTGGACGACGTGCGGCTCGTGCATGAGTACATCGCTAAGCGGCTCGCCGAGCACGACGCGCACATTGACTTGTTCCTGTACTGCCCGTACCACCCGGACGGGGTTGTCGAGGCGTTCGCCCGGACGAGCGAGGACCGCAAGCCGGGACCCGGCATGGCCAAGGCGGCGGCGAACGCCCTTGGCCTCGACCTGGCCGCTTCCTGGGTCGTGGGCGACCGGCCGGAGGACGTCGGCCTCGCCGAGGCGGTGGGCGCCTCGGCCATCTACCTCGGGCCCGATCACCGTGAGAAGCCGGGAGTGTGGTCGTTCCCGAGCCTCGCGGCCGCGGCCCCATTCATCCTGGAGCGGGTTGCCGTATGACTCAGATATCTGAACCACCCACGTCAGCGACGCCGTCGCCGGCCGCGCTGCCGAGCTTCCCCGCGATCCCCTATGCCGTCGGCTCGTCCTATTTCGAGGACTACATGGAGGAGATGGTCCAGGCATGGAAGACCATCGACTTCGCCGAGTTCGACCGCGCCGCGGCCATCTTGACGGACGCCTACCTGCGCCGCGCGGCCGTGTACTCCTGCGGTAACGGCGGCTCGGCGTCGATCGCCAACCACCTGGTCTGCGATCACACCAAGGGCGTGCGGACTAAGACGGACCTCGTCCCCAGGGTCTTGAGCCTCAACAGCAACGTGGAGCTGCTCACCGCGATCGCCAATGACGTGGCGTACGAGGACGTGTTCGTCTACCAGCTGCAGTCCCACGCCACCGCGGGAGATGTCCTGGTATGCATCTCCTCGTCCGGCCGCTCGGCGAACATCGTGCGGGCGCTCACCTGGGCCCGCGACAATGGCGTGCACACCATCGCCATCACCGGTTTTCAGGGCGGCCCCGCCAGGGGCCTGGCCGACGCGGCGGTTCACTTCGACTGCACCAACTACGGGATCGTCGAGGACCTCCACCAGGCTGTCATGCACGCCCTGGCCCAGTACATCCGGCAGTCGCGGATGACCGCCGAGGCCATCGCGGCGACCGTGTTCTGAAGGGAATCGACAAAAGACATGCGCGTCGCAATCAACCTGCTGACGGAGAATCCCCAGCATCCGTCGGGGGCGCACTGGTTCTGGACACGCGTCATCCCGGAGATGGCCAAGAGGCTGGGGCCCGGCGAGGAACTGCACCTCGTGGTGAGCCCGACGAACCGCGAGCTCTACCAGGGACTCGGCCCGGACATCCGCTACATCACCTTCCCGTGGTCGAACGAGCACCGCAACGCGCGCACCGCGAGCGAGCACCTGTACGCGCCGTTCCGGCTGCCGCTGGGCCGCATCGATGTCTTCAACACCCTCATGGCGCCCCTGGTCAACCCCTGGGGCGCTCGTCATGCACCTGAAGACCATGCACGCCTTCACCACGCCCGGGTCGATCGGCTTGCCGGCCCGGCTGTACCGGCAGATGAACTACCCGCGCTCGGTGAGGCTGGCCGACGCGGTCATCATCAACTCCGAAAGCCTGCGCGCTGAGGTCTTGCACTACCTCGACGTCGATCCGGCCAAGCTCAGGCTGATCAACGAGGCGGTCGACCACGAGCTCTTCAAGCCGGGCGACGCTGACCTGGCGCGTACCCACGTGGCCTCCTACGGCGTGACCAAGCCGTTCGTCTTGTTCGTCTCGTCCCTGTGGTCGTACAAGAACTGTGACGGGCTGCTGCGGGCGTGGGCGATCGCCCGCAACGAGCTGCCGGGCAGGCAGCTCGCGATCGTCGGCGCCGGGCGGGACGAGAAGTACCTCGCCGAGCTGAGGGCGCTCGTCGCCGGGCTTGGCCTCGGCGACGAGGTGGTCTTCGTCGGCGGGGTTCCGCTTGAGGAGACCGTCAGCTTCTACCGCGCGGCCGACGCGTTCGTCTACCCGTCGCTGAACGAGACCTTCGGCCTGCCCATCCTCGAGGCCATGGCCTGCGGCTGCCCGGTGGTGACGTCGGACGTCAGCGCCATGCCCGAGACCGCGGGCGGGGCCGCGGTCCTGGCGGACCCGAAGTCGCCCGAGTCCATCGCCCGCGCGATCGTCGAGGCGGCGCGGCCCGGCAACCGCGACCGGCTGCTCGACCTTGGATTCACCCGTGCCGCCCAGTTCACCTGGGGGGCAACAGGAGCACAGACTCTCGATGTATACCGCGAGGTCGCGGAGAACCGGAGGAAGCGGAAGGCATGAAGATTCTCGTCACGGGGGGTGCCGGGTTCATCGGATCGCACACGTGCGACCGGCTGCTCAGCCTCGGGCATGACCTGATCGTCCTCGACGCGCTGACGCAGCCCGTGCACAGGGACGGCCGCAAGCCGGCCTACCTGAGCCCCGAGATCGACTTCTACCAGGGCGACGTCCGCAACCGTGAGCTGCTCGCCAACCTGCTGCGCCGGGTGGACGCGGTCTACCACTTCGCGGCCTACCAGGACTACCTGCCTGACTTCGCGCGGTTCACCGACGTGAACGTGGTGTCCACCGCCCTCATCTACGAGATCATCGTGGCCGAGCGGCTGGACATCGCCCGCGTCATCGTCGCCTCCTCCCAGTCGGCGATGGGCGAGGGGCTCTACCGGTGCCCGTCGGACGGTGAGCAGCTCCCGGGCATGCGGCCGGAGCGCGCGCTCGCGGCGGGCCAGTGGGAGATCCCCTGCCCGCAGTGCGGCGGCCCCATGGAGATGCAGGCCACGCCCGAGCGGGTGTCGAACCCGCAGAACGCCTACGGCATGTCCAAGCTCGGCGAGGAGATGGTCGCCATCAACCTCGGCCGCCGGTATGACATCCCCAGCGTCGCCCTCCGCTACAGCATCGTCCAGGGCCCGCGCCAGTCGGTCTACAACGCGTACTCGGGTGCCTGCCGCATCTTCTGCCTCAGCTACAAGCAGGGCGTCGCCCCGACCGCGTACGAGGACGGGGGGGCCATCCGCGACTACGTGAACATCAACGACGTGGTGGACGCCAACGTGCTCGTCCTTGAGGACGACCGGGCCGCCGGCCGGGCCTTCAACGTGGGCGGCGGCGCGGCGGTCACGACGAAGGAGTTCGCCGACGTCGTCATGCGCCAGTACGGGTCCGACCTCGAGGCCCGGATCACCGGAGAGTACCGGTTCGGCGACACCCGGCACATCCTGTCCGACATCAGCGCGCTGCGCAAGCTCGGCTGGGAGCCGCAGCGGACGCCAGCGGACTCGGTCCGCGCCTACGCCGGGTGGCTGGACGGCATGGACGGGCTCGACGGCGTGCTCGACCAGGCCAACGCGCAGATGCGCGCCCTCGGCGTGGTGCGCAAGGCGGGGGGCGGGCCGGGCGGGCCGGGCGGGCCGGGCGGGCCGGGCGGGTCGGGCGGGGAAGGAAGGAGCCAGTGAAGGCATTCCTGCTCGCCGCGGGGATCGGCAGCAGGCTGCGGCCGATCACCGACACCATCCCCAAGTGCATGGTGGCGATCGACGACAGGCCGCTGCTTGACATCTGGCTCGACGCGCTCGACCGGGCGGGGGTGGACGAGGTGCTCGTCAACCTGCATTACCTGCCGGACGTCGTGCGCGATCACGTCGCGGCGCGGACCGGGTCCCCGGCCGTCCGGCTGGTCTTCGAGGCCGAGCTCCTCGGCAGCGCGGGGACGCTCCTGGCCAACCGGGACTGGGTGGCCGGCGAGGAGCTGTTCCTGGCCTGCAACGCCGACAACCTGACCGACTTCGACTTGCGCGACCTCATCGACGCCCACCGCGCGGGCGGGACGATCGCCACGCTGACGGCGTTCCACTCGCAGAACCCGTCGGCGGGCGGCGTGCTGGAGGCGGACGCGGACGGGCGCGTCACCGCCTTCACGGAGAAGCCGGAGCGCCCCGCGTCGGACCTGGTGAACGCGGGCATGTACGCGTTCCGCCCGGCCGTGCTCGACGAGATCACCCAGGCACCGCCGGTGGACATCGGCTATCACCTGCTGCCGTCGCTCGTCGGCAAGGCCCGCGTGGTTCCCGTTGATGGATTCTTCCTTGACATCGGGACGCCCGAGGCGTACCGCCGAGCCAGAGAGGAGTGGCCCGTCCGGGCCGCGCGATGATCATCACCCAGACGCCCTTGCGCATTGGCCTGCTCGGCGGCGGGACGGACTTGCCCAGCTACTACGTCGACAACGGCGGGCGAGTACTCAACTGCGCGATCGACAAGTACATCTACGTGATCGTGAAGCAGCGCTTCGACGACGAGATCTACGTGAACTACTCCAGGAAGGAGATCGTCTCGCGGGTCGAGGACCTGGAGCACGAGCTCGTCAGGGAGGCCATGCTCATGACGGGGGTCACCGGCGGGGTGGAGATCACCACCCTCGCCGACATCCCGTCCGGCGGGTCGGGCCTCGGCTCGTCGTCCACGGTCACGGTCGGGCTGCTCAACGCGCTCTTCACCTACACGGGACGGCAGGTCTCCGCGATGGAGCTCGCCGCGCGCGCCTGCGAGATCGAGATCGAGCGGTGCGGGAAGCCCATCGGCAAGCAGGACCAGTACATTGCCGCGCTGGGTGGCATCCAGGACCTTCGCTTCGGCCCCGGGCAGGACGTGGCCGCCGACGCCGTCGAGCTCAGCGGTCATCATTTCCGGTCCCTGCAGGAGCAGATCATGCTCTTCTACACCGGGATCACCCGCAGCGCCAATGGCATCCTGGCCGAGCAGAGCGCCAAGGTCGGCTCGACCAAGCCGCAGCTCGACCAGCTGCGCGACCTGGCGGGCTTCGCCGCAGAACGGCTTCGCGAGTGCGACGTGGACGCCATCGGCCCGGCGATGCGCGAGAGCTGGGAGGCCAAGCGCAAGCTCGCGACCGGCGTCGCCAACACCGAGATCGACACGGCGGTGAGCCTGGCGCTCGACGCCGGGGCGTCGGGCGTCAAGGTCAGCGGGGCCGGCGGCGGCGGGTTCATGCTCGTCATCTGCCACATGGAGCACCAGCGCGCCGTCCGGCGCGCCCTGTCGCACATGCGCGAGATGCCAGTCAAGCTCGACCGCCTCGGCACCCGCGTGGTCTTGAACATCGCCCGCGACATCTGGTCCTGACGCCCGCACCCGTCGCCGGCCACGAGGCGCAGCGGGGCGGGCCATCGGGTTGGAGCGGGCCGATCGAGGATTCCGCCTGCTTGCTTCCCGCCCACCACCCCAGGCATCGGCCTGCTTGCTTCCCGCCCACCACCCCAGGCATCCGGGCCTGCTTGCTTCCCGCCCGCCACCCCAGGCATCGGCCTGCTGCCTGGTGGATGGGCCTTACTGAATGAGGAAGTGGTGGCTGCGTGAGTGTTTCAAAAAAAGGTGGCGTTGCGGGGAGTCGCGCGCCTCAACCCGCTACCGTGCCTCGCTCGTGCTCCGGTGCCCGTCGGACGGCGGCGATCGCGGGCCAGTTGCACATGGTCGTCCATCGTCATCGGGCCTAAATGATTGACACTTTGGGGGCGGGCACCCCCGAAGTCTGAATCAGTTAGGCCCGTTGACCGCTGTCGGCTAACGACGACCAGCAGCGGCGCAAACCACGCGAATGCGGCAAATCTGGTATAACGATGCGCTTCCGCAACACGCCGAGAAACTCACCTTGATTCGGAACGCTTACGCGGCCTCCAAAGCCTCAATCGGTAAACCCGTTGAGTGGAGTCGACTAGTTACGACGAAGGCTTCTGGGGCCGGTGCCAATGGGCAAAGGCTGCGATCAGCCGGGAAGGTTGGGAAGGTTGGGGAGCTTGGCGGGCTGGTGCATGCCCCCCAGGGAAAAGCCATTACCCCGGACGTAAGGGACGAGGCAGGACGCGGCGAGCGCCATGTCGAGCAGGTAGGACGTGGCGTCGCTGAACCCGTCCTCGGTGAACGACGCGATCAGGCAGTACGTCACCAGGAACAAGGCGACCGCCCGCTTCACCCCGCGGGGCTGGAAGTAGGCGGTCAGCAGCAGGAACAACAGCATCATGCCGCTGATGACGCAGCCGATGATCCCCTGCTCCAGGTAGGTGGACATCCAGGTGCTGTCGATCGCCAGGCCGTCGAACGAGCTGTTGGACAGGCCGAACCCGAACAGTTCCTCAAACCTGTTTCGCGGGTAGGCGAGCAGCGGGCCCCAGACGCCGGTCCGGCCGGAGAAGGAACTGGCCTGCAGCTCTCGCCGCGGGCCAGCCAGGTGGACAGCAGGCTGGAGGCCGAGATGACCGCCACCCCGCCCACCGTCGCCGCCGTCGCGAAGAACCGGCGCACCCGGGCCCTGGCGGTGATCATGCTCAGGCCCGCCACGATGACCCCCGCGACCATGCCGGTCAGCGCCGTCCTCGTGTGGGTCAAGACCAGCATGATGCCGTAGATCACCACGATCGTCGCGGTCGTGCGGCCGCGCATCAGCCCGCCGAACCACAGCACGATCACGAGTCCGGCGCCGATCGCGGCGTAGTGCGCGACCTGCGTCGGGGGGATGATCCAGATGATGCCCTGGAGGCGGCCCTGGGTGAACGCGTGGTTCGGCGCGATGGCGATGCCGAGCGCCGTCGAGGTGAGCAGGACCGCCAGGCAGGTGAGGTGAGCGCGGACCAGGATCAGGTCGTTGCGGCCCCACCACGGGGTCGTCAGCCATAGCGCGACGATGAACTCGGTTAGCCGGAACGTGCGGTAGATGGTGCCGAAGTGCTCCGGTGCCAGCGCGCCGATGACCGTCTCGCACAAGAGCAAGGTCACGATGCACAGGAAGACGTTCGGCCGCACCGTGAACTTCCGGTTGGCGGTGATCAGGACGAGGATCGCCGCGGGCAGCGCGCCCTGCGTCACCGCCTTGCCGAGGATCGTCGGGATGTACAGCAGCCCTGGCCCGTAGAACGTCGCGACGTTCAGGTAAAGCAGCCCCCAGGCAAGGGCCACCCTGCGCGTTCGCCAGCGCTCGCGCTCTTGCCTCGGGACCAGCGACCGGGCGGCAAGTGACCGGGGCCGGGGAACGGCAGTCAAGCTCATGAGTTGCGTCGACCTAGGTGACGGTTGGCAGGGCGATACAAATACGATCAACTCCAGGCGAAGCGTGATACGAAGTGACACTATCTCCAGTGACGCGAAGGATGTCACGATTTGCGCAACGGAGGTCCCCGTGGCGCACGGCACAGAGGCGAACCGTATCAGGCCGTTTGCCCCGGCTCTCCTATAAGCCGGTACGAACGTGCCTGATGACGAGGGGAGCGGTCGGTGAGCCGGGTACTCATTATCGTCCAGAACCTTCCGGTGCCCTTTGACCGGCGGGTATGGCTAGAATGCCAGGCCCTGACCAGGGCTGGCTACCAGGTTGCCGTGATATGCCCGAAGGGGGCCGGGGACCCGGCCTATGAGGTCATTGACGGCGTGGAGCTGTACAAGTACCAGCCGTACGCGCCGGGCGGCAGCAAGCTGAGCTTCGTCGCCGAGTACGCGTACTCCTTCGCCGGGACATCGTGGCAGGCGCTGAAGGCCCGCCGCAAGGGCCGCTTCGCCGCCATCCAGGCGTGCAACCCGCCGGACATCTTCTGGCCGCTGGCCATCGCCTTCCGCGCGGTGGAGCGGACCAAGTTCGTCTTCGACCACCATGACCTGTGCCCCGAGCTCTTCGAGTCGCGCTTTGGCGGGCGGTCGCTGCCGTACAAGGGGCTGCGGTTCCTGGAGCGGCGGACGCACCGTAGCGCGGATCACGTCATCTCCACGAATGAGTCCTACCGGCAGATCGCCATCACCAGGAGCGGCAAGGACCCCGCCGACGTGACGGTGGTCCGCACCGGGCCGGACCCGGACAAGCTCCTGCGGGGCGAGCCGGACGAGAGCCAGCGCCGGGGCCGCGCGCACCTGGCCGCCTACATCGGCGTCATGGGGCCCCAGGACGGCGTGGACATCGTGGTCCGGGCGGCGGCGGTCATCGTCCACGAGCTCGGCCGCGAGGACATCGCCTTCACGCTCATCGGCAAGGGCGACTGCTTTGACGAGCTGGTCGCGCTGCGCGATGAGCTGAAGCTGGCCGGCCACGTCGAGTTCACCGGGCGGGCACCCGACGAACTGGTCAAGAAGGTGATGTCCACCGCCGACGTCGGGCTGTCACCCGACCCGAGCAACCCGCTCAACGACGTCTCCACGATGAACAAGACGATGGAGTACATGGCCTTCGAGCTGCCCGTCGTGGCCTTCGACCTCGCGGAGACCCGCGTCTCGGCCGCCGACGCCGCCGTCTACGTCAAGCCGACGGGCGATGCCGGGCGCGATGTCCTCCACTACGCCCAGGCGATCGTCGACCTCATCGACAACGCCGACGAGCGGGCGCGGATGGGCAAGCTCGGCCGCGCCCGGGTCGAGGAGGAGCTCGCCTGGCCGTACCAGGCGCGCGCGTACCTGAGCGTCTACCAGGGAATCGTGCCGCTGAAGCAGCGCAAGACGTTGAAGGGGAAGAGCTAGACATGTGCGGCATCGCCGGGTGCTACCAGCAGGCCGACGGGCACAAGCTGACCGACGTCATGACGGAGCGGATCGCGCACCGCGGCCCGGACGCCGCCGCGCTCTGGAGCCATGAGGACGAGCGGGTCTCCGTCCACCTGGGCCACCGGCGGCTGTCGATCATCGACCTGTCCACGTTGGCGAACCAGCCGCTGGTCAAGGGCAACCTCACCCTCGCCTACAACGGCGAGCTGTACAACTACCGCGAGCTGCGCGACGAGCTGCGCAAGAAGGGCGTGACCTTCCTCACCGGCTCCGACACCGAGGTGGTGCTTGAGGCGTGGCGGCACTGGGGGCCGGCGTCGCTGGAGCGGTTCCGCGGCATGTTCGCGTTCGCGATCGCCGACACCGCGACCGGGGAGCTCGCGCTGGCCCGCGACCCGCTCGGCATCAAGCCGCTGCTGTACCTGCGCCGCGGCAACGGGGTCGTGTTCGCCTCCGAGCTCAAGGCGCTGATCTCCGCGCTCGGCCCGGAGCTGCGGATCGAGCCGGGCGCGATGGTCGCCTCGATGCTCTATTACTGGGTGCCGGAGCAGCGCTGCTCGATTCAGGGCGTGACGAAGCTCCCGGCCGGCAGCTGGGCACGGTTCCGCCCCGACGGCACGCACGAGCAGCACCACTACTGGAAGATCCAGGATGTCGCCCGGGATGCCGCGCACGGCCCCGCCGCCGACCTGAAGTCGGTCATCGAGGAAAGCGTCACCGCGCACCTGATCGCCGACGTCCCGGTGTCGAGCTTCCTGTCCGGTGGCCTGGATTCAAGCATCGTCACCGTGCTCGCCCATCAGCAGGCGGCCAGCGTCGACGCCTACACGATCACCTTCCGGCCCGAGGACCAGAAGCTCGAGGCGATGCCGGACGACGCCATCTACGCCCGCAAGGTCGCCCGGCAGTACGGCATCGGCCTGCACGAGATCGAGATCTCCCCGGACATCGTCGACATGCTGCCGAAGATGGTGGACTTCCTCGACGAGCCGATCGGCGACCCGGCGGCGATCAACACCTACCTGATGTGCCAGGCGGCGCGCGAGCGCGGCGTCAAGGTGATCTTGTCGGGCATGGGCGCGGACGAGCTCTTCGGCGGGTACCGCAAGCACCTCGCCTGCCTGATGGCCAGCCGGTACAACGCGCTGCCCGGGGTCATCAAGGCCCCGGCCCGGATGGCCGTCGGCGCGATGCCAGTGTCCGTCGGGAACCGCGGGCTGCGCTACCCGCGCTGGGCGAAGCGGTTCATGACGTTCGCCGAGCTGCCCGAGGAGGCCCGGTTCCGGCGCAGCTACACGCTGTACGACCCGGCGGACCTCACCGCCCTCGTGGGGCCTGACCTGGCGGGAAGCGTCAATAGCGTCATCGGCGAGCACGCGGCTATCTACAATGACAACGAGCTAGACGACGAGATCAACCGGATGTGCCTGGCCGACTCGCGGCTGTTCATGGCCGGGCTCAACCTGACCTACACCGACCGGGCCAGCATGGCCGCGTCCGTCGAGGTGCGCACGCCGTTCGTGGACCTGGTCGTCGCGCGGGCCGCGTTCTCGGTCAAGGGCACGGACAAGATCCGCGGCAAGACGGCGAAGGCCGCGCTCAAGGACGCCGCGGAGAACTGGCTGCCGCACGAGATCGTGCACCGGCCCAAGGCGTCGTTCGGCGCGCCGCTGCGCGCCTGGGTCCGCAATGACCTGCGGGAGCTGATCGGCGACGTCCTCGTCGGCGGCGAGCTGACGCAGCTCGGCATGCTGCGCGCCGGGCACGTGCGGCGGCTCATCGCCGACGAGCAGGCTGGCCGTGAGGACTACGCGAAGCAGATCTGGCAGCTGCTGTCGATGGAGTTGTGGTACCGCCAGGTGCGTGCCGCCGGCGTCGGCGCATGACAATGCTGGCATAAGGCGGTGCCACGACAACGCAGTGCCAGGACAACGCAGTGCCAGCAGCGAGGCGGCGGGGCGCGGTGCCCCGGGTCGCGGGGAATTTACTAGTTAGGGAATCGCAGACATGAAGCAGATTGCGCAGAACTACAAGTCCGGTGAGCTGGCCGTGCTTGACGTCCCCGCGCCGACCTGCCGACCCGGGGGAGTCCTCGTTCGGTCGCTTTTCTCGCTGATCTCGACCGGCACCGAGATGATGAAGGTGACCGAGGCCAGCATGTCGATGGTCGGCATGGCCAGGGCCCGGCCGGACCAGGTGAAGAAGGTCCTGGACCAGGTGCAGCAGCAGGGCGTGGTCACCACCTACAAGAAGGTGATGAACAAGCTCGACTCCTACACCCCGCTCGGGTACTCGCTGTGCGGCGTCGTCACCGAGGTCGGCAAGGGGGCGGAGGCGTTCAAGGTCGGCCAGGTGGTCGCCTGCGCGGGCAACGAGCAGGCACTGCACGCGGAGTACAACTTCGTCCCGGTCAACCTGTGCGCTGCCGTCCCCGACGGCGTCGCGCCCGAGCACGCCGCCTTCGCGACGGTCGCGGCCATCGCGATGCAGGGCGTGCGGCGGGCCGAGCCGCAGCTCGGCGAGACGGCGGTGGTCATCGGCCTGGGCCTGATCGGCCAGCTCGTCGTCCGGCTGCTGGTGGCGAACGGGGTGCAGGCGGTCGGCATCGACCCGGTGGAGGCCCGGTGCCGCCTCGCGGAGAAGGCGGGCGCGGCCCTCGCCGGCTCCCCCGACGACCTGGACTCGCTGACCAGCGGCCTGGCCGCGATCACCAGCGGGCGGCTGGCCGACCACATCTTCCTGGCCGCGGGCGGCCAGACGAACGGGCCGGTCGAGGCGGCGGTCAAGCTCGCCCGGGACCGTGCCAGGATCGTCGACATCGGCAAGATGAAGCTCGACCTTCCGTGGAACGCCTACTACGAGAAGGAGCTCGACGTCCGCTTCTCCCGGTCCTACGGCCCCGGCCGCTACGACGACCGGTACGAGCTTGAGGGCGTCGACTACCCGGTGGGCTACGTACGCTGGACCGAGAAGCGCAACATCGAGTCGTTCCTCGAACTGGTCGCCCGCGGCTCCCTCGAGGTGGGGAGCCTCATCGACGGCGTCTTCCCGTTCGACGAGGCCGCCAAGGTCTACGGCGACCTCAAGGACGGCACGCTCAAGGCGGTCGGCGTCCTCCTGGAGTACGAGCAGCCCGCGCCGGACGCCCCGAAGCCCGCGACGAGCAAGCTCGCGCCGGGGGCCAAGCCACCGTCCGCCCGGGCCGGCGGGAAGAAGTCCCACGTCCGCATCGGCTTCATCGGCGCCGGGAACTACGCGTCCTCGATGCTGCTGCCGCACCTGGCCGGCCTGGGCGCCGCGCAGCTGGCCCACGTGGCGACGACCAGGTCGCTGTCCGCGGTGAACGCGCAGAAGAAGTTCGGCTTCACCACGGCCTCCACCAACACCGACGACATCTTCAACGACGAGAGCCTCGACGCGATCTTCATCGTGACCCGGCACGCGACGCACGCCCGGCTGGTATGCCGCGCGCTGGAGACAGGGAAGGCCGTCTTCGTGGAGAAGCCGCTCGCGCTGACCCGCGAGGAGGCCGACCAGATCGCCGAGGCGGTCACGGCGACGGGCAACGACCGGCTGATGGTCGGCTTCAACCGGCGCTTCGCGCCGCTGCTGACCGCGATGCGCAAGGGCTTCGGCGGGGCGGCCGTCAACTCAAGCACCCGCTACCTGATCAACGCCGGGCCGCTGGCCAAGGACAGCTGGTACCTCAACGAGGCGGCCGAGGGATCCCGGTTCACCGGCGAGGGCGGCCACTTCATCGACACGCTGAGCTGGTGGGCCGACAGCGTGCCCGACGAGGTGTACGCGGTCAAGGGCACCGACAAGGGCGACGTGCAGGCCACCTTCCGGTTCGCCAGCGGCGCCACCGGCACCATCGCCTACCTGACCGGCGGGAACGCCCGGTTCCCGAAGGAGACGCTCGACGTCACCGGCGGCGGCCGCAGCGCCCGGATGGACAACTTCCACAGCGCGACGGTGTGGTCGAGCCGGGGCAAGGCCACCACGAAGGCGCGGGGCGGACAGGACAAGGGCCAGCGAGGCGAGATGGCGCAGTTCGTCGAGGCGGTCGCGGCCGGCGCGCCGATGCCGATCAGCCTGGGCTCACTGCTGGCCACCACGCGGGCCACGATCGCCGTCGCCGAGAGCCTGGCCAGCGGTCGCCCGGAGCAAGTATGAGCAAGCGCGCCCGGAACGCACTGTGAATATCGGCTGGTATGCGCGGCGCCTCGCCCGGATGACGCCGGGCGAGGTCGGCTGGCGGGTCCGCGAGCAGGCCATCCGGCGGGCCTGGGCCGGCCGGCAGGTGCGCCAGGATCAGGTCAGCCAGCTGCCGGCGGTTGCGCACGGCGGAGCGCGGCGGTTCACGTCGCTGCTGCCGCCGGGTACGGCCGACCGGGTGCCCCCGACGGCCAGGGCCGCGATCGTCGCCGACGCCGGCCGCCTGCTGGACGGGGAATGGGAGATGCTCGGCGTCCCGCGCTCCGACATGAAGGACCCGGACTGGTTCCATGACCCGGCGACCGGCCGCCGGTCGGCACCCGAGGTGTACGCGTTCCGCCTGGACCAGCGCTCGGAGGAGCAGGTCGGCAACATCAAGCAGGTGTGGGAGGTCAGCCGGCTGCAGCACCTGACGCTGCTCGCGACCGCCTGGTACCTGACCGGCGACGACGCCTACGCGGACCGGGTCGATGCCCAGCTGCGCTCGTGGCTGGCCGCCAACCCGTTCCTGTCCGGCGTCAACTGGACCAGCGGCATCGAGCTGGGCATCCGGCTGGTCAACTTCGCCTGGATCCGGCGGCTGCTCGACGGCTGGCCGGGGGCGGAGTCACTGTTCGAGGCCAACGACCTCTTCGTGCGGCAGGTGCGCTGGCACCAGCAGTACCTGGCGGCGTTCGAGAGCCGCGGCTCGTCGGCCAATAACCACCTCATCGCCGAGGCCGCGGGCCAGCTCGCGGCGAGCTGCGCGTTCCCCTGGTTCGGCGAGAGCGCCCGGCTGGCGGGCGCGCTCGGCCGCCGTGCTCGAAGAATCGCTGCGGGCCAACACCTTCATCTCCGGGATCAACCGCGAGCTGGCGACGGACTACCACGGCTTCGTCTTCGAACTGGGGGCGTTCGCCGCGCTTGAGGCCGCCGCCGCGGGAACGCCGGTCAGCGACTCGACGTGGAACCTGCTGTGCGCGATGGCCGACGCCATGGCGGCGCTGGTCGACGCGCGACTGCGGCCGCCCAGGCAGGGGGACTCCGATGAGGGCCGGGTGGTCCTGCTCGACGCGCCGGAGCACAACCGCTGGCCCGCGCTGCTGGCGCTGGCCGGCGCCCTCTTCGGCCGCCTGGACTGGTGGCCCGAGGTGACGCCCGACGCCGGCAGCGTGCTGGCCGGCGCGGTCGCCCCGCGGCCGCGGCCGGTCCTGGCGCCCCGGCCCGCGGACCGCCCCGCCCGGTTCGCGGACGCGGGCATCGCGATCCTGCGATCGGAACCGGGCAGCGTGCCTGAGATATGGTGCCGCTGCGACGGGGGACCGCATGGCTTCTTGTCCATCGCCGCGCACGCGCACGCCGACGCGCTGTCCGTCGAGGTGCGCTGCGACGGGGTGGACATCCTGGCCGACCCGGGCACGTACTGCTACCACGGTGAGCCGGAGTGGCGGAAGTACTTCCAGTCGACCATCGGGCACAACACGATCGAGGTCGGCGGCCAGTGGCAGTCGGCCAGGGGCGGCGCTTTCCTGTGGCTCCGGCACGCTACCGGCCAGGAGATTTCCGTGACGGGACTCGAGGGCGGCGAAATCGCCAGCTGGACCGCCGCGCATAACGGGTACCGGGCGCTAAAGCCGCCGGCTTCGCACCGCCGCTCGGTGCGGCTGGAGCGAGGCGCTCCCGCGCTCGAAATCATCGACCAGGTCGTCGGCGGCGACCACGATATTCGCCTCGCGTTTCACCTCGGGCCGGACGTCCAGGCCGAGTTGTCCGGCGAGCGGGCGGCCCTGACGTGGCCCGCGGCGTCCGGGCCCGGGACGGCGACGCTGGAGCTCCCGGGCGAGCTGAGGTGGACGCTGCACCGCGGCGAGGTCGCGCCAATCCTCGGCTGGTATTCGGCCGGCCTGGGCCATCGCGTCCCTGCTTTTACCCTTCTGGGACACGGCCGTTGCGCATCCGATATGCGGCTAATAACGTTGCTGAGATTTGGCAGAACTGAAAAACTAGGCGGACTCCGGGCTTCCGGGCAGGCCGTATCATTGGGTCCAACTAATGCCGCGCTGCCCAGGGCGCAGGAGGACGTTGCGGAGGCCCAATGAGCGACCAGCCACTCGACCTGCGCAAGGCCCTGCGGATAGTCCGGCGGCACAAGATCCAGGTCGGTGCAGTGACCGCGCTGGGGCTGCTCCTGGGCACCGGCTACGCCCTGGCCATGCCCCCGCTGTACCAAAGCCAGGCCGTCGTCGTGATCCCGCTGAGCACGGCGGCGGAGGGCCAGCCCGCGACCACACCGAACGGCCTGTCGTCGGGGACGGAGACCCAGGTCGTCGTCGCGGGCAGCACCCGGGTGCTGACGGGGGCGCTGGGGAACATCCACCCGAGCCTGACCCTCGCCCAACTTGAGAACGACGTGGACGTCTCGGGCGTCACCGACTCGCTCATCGGCTTCACCGGCAAGGCGAAGACGGCCGGGCAGGCGGAGTCCATCGCCAACGCGGTCGCCAGCAGCTATGTCGCGTACGTGGGGTCGCCCGCGAGCCCGGTCGGCCACGTGCAGGCGCAGGTATTCGAGTCCGCCACCAGCGCGAGCGGCGGCGACGTCGGGCTGTCGGCCACCATCGACGGGCTGGCCGGGCTGCTCGTCGGCGCCCTCGTCGGGTTCGTTAGCGCCCTGCTGCGCAGCCGCAGTGACCGCAGGCTCCGGCAGCGCGACGAGATAGCGAACTCCATCGGCGTCCCCGTCATCGCGGACATCCCGGTCGCGCACCCGACCGACGCCCCCGGCTGGACCCGGCTGCTGGATGAGTACGAGCCAGGGCCGGTGCAGGCCTGGCGGCTGCGGACGGTGATCGAGCAGCTAGGGATCACCGACATGGCCGCGAATGGCGCGCGCGGCGCGACCTCGCTCACCATCTTGACGCTGTCCACGGACGCGAAGGCGGTCGCGCTCGGCCCGCAGATCGCGACCTTCGCGGCATCGCTCGGCATCCCGACGGCACTGGTGATCGGCCCCCAGCAGGACAAGGCCGCCGCGGCGACGTTGCGGACGGCCTGCGCGGCGGACGCGGGAATCCGCCGGTCGAAGCCGTTGCGGGTCGTCGTCTCTGACGACGGGCGGTTCAACGACCCCAGGGCCGCCCTGGTCGTGGTCGTCGTGGTGGTCGACGGGCGATCCCCGAAGATGCCGGACACGATGACCACGACCGCGACGCTGCTTGGCGTCTCATCCGGTGGCGGGACCGCTGAGCAACTGGCCAGCGCCGCGACGGCCGCGGTCGCCGACGGCCACGATATCGTCGGCATCCTGGTCGCGGACCCGGACCAGGAGGACAAGACGACCGGGCGCATCCCGAGGCTGGGCCGGTCCGGCCGGCATTCGCAGCCGAACCGCCTTAAGGGCATACCCACGGAGACCATACGGTGATGCAATGAATGATCAGGACCGGGCCGTAGCGTGGCCCGTCGGCATCGCGGATGACCTGCCGGAGCGACTCTGGGCGGGCGAGGGTGCCGGGTCGGTGGAGGATGAGGGGGGTTCCGGGGACCCGACGATAGGCGTCGCCACCCTGGGCTTCCTCCTGGGCGCCCTGGGCCGGCGCAAGAAGGTGTGGGTGACGCTGGGCCTGGTCGGCTTCCTGCTCGGCACGGCAATGTACGAGCACCTCGCCCCCTCCTACCCGGCATCGGCCTCCGTGCTGCTCGTGTACGGCCCCAACCAGGATCCGCAGCAGCAGGTCTTCACCGAGATAGCCCTCGCGCAGAGCACGGTCGTGGCCACCGCGGTCATGCAACAGCTCGGCATATCCGGGCCCGTGGGCACCTTTATCTCGTCGTACAAGGTCACCGATCCCAGCGACCAGGTGCTCGACATCACCCTTTCGGCGCCTAGCAGCGCGCAAGCGGTGACCCGGCTCAACGCGCTGACCTCCGAGTACCTGAAGATCCGCGCCACGTACATGCGGACGCAGCAGCAGCAGCAAGAGGAATTCCTCACCGGGCAGGTCAACCAGGCGCAGCAGAAGCTGACCACGATCGCCACGCAGCTGTCCCAGGCGCAGTCCTCGGGTGCCTCGCACTCGACGATCGCCTCGCTGACGCAGCAGCAGACCGACGCGACCAACGCCCTGAGCCAGACCAAGCAGAGCGCGGTCAGCACCGAGCTGAACACCAGGACCAGCACCCAGGCCTCCGTCCAGGGCACCAAGGTGATCGACGCGGCCGCGCCGACGCACAAGTCGAAGACCAAGACCATCCTCACCTACATCGGTGGCGGCCTGTTCGGCGGGCTTGGCCTCGGCATCGCGATCGTCGTCATCGGAGCCCTGCTATCGGACAAGCTCCGCCGCCGCGACGACGTGGCCTACGCGCTCGGCGTGCCGGTCGGCCTCAGCATCGGCCGGCTGCGCCCCACGCGGCTGCCTGGTCTTGGCGGCGGGGCCGCCAGGACCAGGGACCGGGACATGCGCCGCCTGGTCGCCTACCTCCGCAAGGCCATCCCGGCTGACTCGCGCGGGCCGCAGAGCCTGGCGGTCGTCGCGGTGAGCGACCCCGGCACCGTCGCGGCCGCCGTCGTGACGCTGGCCACCGAGGCGGCGAGCCAGGGCAGCCGGGTCCTGCTCGCTGACCTGTCGGATGGCGGCCACGTTGGCAAGCAACTCGGCAGCAAGGAGCCCGGCGTCCGTAAGGTCGATGCCAGGGGATCGCGGCTGATCCTCGCCATCCCCGACCCGGCCGACGTCGCTCCCGTCGGGCCACTGCCCGGCCGACGCGGCCTCATGAGCGGCGCGCAGCCGCCGGAAGAGCTCCTGACCGTCGCGCGCGACGCTAACCTTCTCCTCAGCCTCATCACCCTGGACCCCGCCCACGGCGGTGACCACGTGGCGACGTGGGCGAGCACGGCCGTCGCGGTGGTCACCGCGGGCGAGGTGTCGGCGCTGTTCATCCGCTCGAACGCGGAGATGGTGCAGCTCGCCGGCACCCGGCTGCGGTCCGCCGTCCTGGTCGGCGCCGACCGCAACGATGAGAGTCTCGGTGCCTGGGAGCGAGAGGACTGAGTTGACCGGCCCGGCGGCCAGCTCACCAGGGTTGCTGGCCGATGGCGGCACCGGCCGCCGCGCGTCCCGCCATGGTGCCATGCGACGGTGGTCTCGCCGGGCGCTGATCGTCGGCGCGGCCCTGCTGGTCCTGCTCGTCGCGCTGACCGCGGGCCTGCTCGTATGGCCACCGCAAGGGGCGCCGGCCCGGGTCGACGCTATCGTCATGCTCGCCGGCCCGGGGGACCGGGTGTCCATCGCGGTCCAGCTCGCCCGGGAGGGGCGGGCCCGGTGCTGGTGGTCTCTCAGGGACACCTCGGGTACGGCGGGCCCTGCCCGGCGGCGGTGCCGGGGGTGCGGCTCGTCTGCTTCGATCCCGATCCGGCCGACACCCGCGGCGAGGCGGAGTACATCTCCAGGCTCGCGGAGCGCGAGCACTGGCGGGCGATCGCGGTGGTGGCGACGCCGGAGCAGGACATCCGGGCCCGGCTCATCGTGGGCCGCTGCTACCCGGGGACGGTGTACGTGGTCACCGCCCCGGTGCCCAAGCGCCAGCTGCCGTACCAGGTCGCCTACGGGTGGGCCGCGCTTTTTAAGGCCCTCTTCCTGCAGCGGAGCTGCTAGCTGCTCAAGGCGCTTTTCCCGCGGCGACGCCGGTGAGGGTCGACGAGATGTGGCCGGTGATCTCGCCGGCCATCCGCTCCCAGGAGAAGTACCTGGCCATCCGGGGCGCGCGCGCCGCGCACTGCTCGTAGATGTCGTCGCTGGCAAGGACCCCCGCTATCGCGGCGGCCAGCTCCGCCGGGTCGTCCTTGTCGATCAGCGCGCCGGAGACACCGGGCGTGACAATCTCCGGCATCGCGTACGCGTTCCGCGCGACGACGGGCATGCCGCGCGACTGCGCCTCCGCGAAGACGAGGCCGAAGGGCTCCATGCGCGACGGCATCACGTACACGTGGTGCGTGTCATAGAGCTTCGGCACTTCGCCCGGCGGTATGACGCCGAGGAATTCAACGCCGTCCGGTGGGCCGCCTGGCAGCGGCCACTCATCCAGCCCGGCCACGGTCAGGGTAACCTCAGGATCGAATTCTCGCCGGAGTATCCCGACGGCGTCGACGACGAGGTCCAGGCCCTTGCGGTAGAAGTCTTCTATCTCGTAGATCCTGCTGACGCTCAGGAGCTTCCGCCGGGGACCGTCGATCCTCCTGCGCAGCTTCTCGTTCTCGCCGGCGCTGTCGCCCTCCGCGCGGAACGCGCTGGTGCCAGGGGGAACGACGTGAATCCGCTCTGCTACCACGCCCGACTGGGTGACGAGGCTGCGCTTGAGCCAGTGACTTGCCGCTACCACCCCGGTCGCGCTCTGAAAGACCCCTACCTGGAAGTCCCGTCGCCGCATCATGGTGACGGGCCGCAGGCGCCTCATCAGGGCATATCGCTGCGGGTTCTCCGCCGACGCGATAAGCGCGTCCCAGCTGCTGTCGTAGTAGACGAAGAATGGCTGGCGGAAGGTGGTGAGGGCGTCCACCATGAGGATGGCGTCCAGCGGGCGCGCCGCCCCGGCGACCCTCGCGCCACGCCGCAACGTGCGGCCCATGTACGCGTCGGTCAGCCGCGAGTTGGTCCAGCTGCTACCGAAGTGCCCGTTCCGGTAGTGCGCATGCATCAGCTTAAGGGTCAGCCGGGTTGCGTCGGGAACGTCAATTCCGATGTCCACGGTATCCGCTGCGCGGCGGATCGCCTCACGCAGGCTCCAGGCCGAACCGGACAGGGTGCGCTGCGGGACTGGCTCCCAGGCTGCCGCGAAGCCAATGCGCAGCTGCTCCGCGTCCTTCGGTGCGGAGTCGTAGGCTGTCGTGGCGGACGCCAGCGGGTCCCTGACCACCGCCGGAACTGGGTGGTCTAGGTAGAGGCCTTGCCAGTACTTCTCGTAGAGCGACTGCCAGGCGCGACTCGCGGCCATCGAATCTCCTCTGATAACCCGCGGGCCCTGAGGGCAGGACGTACTGGCCTGCCGCGCAGGATCGTCTCGACGCCGTGGTCGAGGGCCTGCTGGTAGACCGGCATGAGGTCCGCGACGGCGGCCACGGTCTGCTTGATAGCGGCGCAGTCGTGGGCGGCGGACACCACAAATGAGGGTGCCAAAACTCCTCGCCCGAGCAGTTCCTGGAGCACCAGCGTGCGGAACTCCTGGCTGGGACGCCCCTCGCCATCGCGCGCGGTGTACACCAGGTTGCAGTCCCGGCCCAGCAACTGGAAGTACTCGCTGAGGCCGGCGTCAGCGACGACTTCCTCGATGGCGACGCGCAGTTCCTGGCCGATCTGGAGCAGGCACGCGGCTACGTGGTCGCGCTCGAACGCGTCGATGACCGCGAGCATGGCAGCCAGTGCCCAGGGCTGGGCGCCGGCCGTCTGCGACAGCAGGAAGACGCGGTCGGCGTCACCGGCGAACCCGCCTAGGCGCATGATCTCGCTCCGCCCGACCAGCGCTGACAGCGGAAACCCGTTCGCGAGCGCCTTGCCGAACGCGGACAGGTCTGGCTCGATCCCGTAAAGGAACTGCGCGCCTCGCTCATGCCAGCGGAAGCCGGTGATCATCTCGTCCAGGATGAGCAGCGCCCCATTCCGGTCGCACAGGTCGCGCAGGCCGGCGAAGAAGCCAGCAGCGGGTGGCGTCACGGTCTCGGCTTCCAGGGTGACCGCCGCTATCTGCCCCGGGTGTTCCTCGAACACGCGGGCTACGCTCGGCAGGTCGTTGTAGGAGAAGTGGACGCTCAGCCGCTTCGCCGCTTCCGGGACGCCCGCGGACATCGCGGTAGTGCCGATGAACCAGTCATCGGTTGAGAAGAAAGGCTGGTCACGGCAGATGGCGATCATGTCCCGGCCAGTGTAGGCACGGGCAAGCCGCAGCGCGGCGGTCGTCGCGTCGGATCCGTTGAGGCCGAACTTCACCATCTCGGCACTAGGGATCAGCTCGGCCAGGCGGGTAGCAGCCTCAAGCTCACGGTAATGCGGCCGTACGAAGCCAATGCCGTCCGCCAGCGCGGCGCGGACCTCGCTCAGTAGCGGTTCGTAGCCGTGACCCAGGACGTTCGCCCGTAGGCCGCTACCGAACTCGACGTACTCGTTACCGTCGATGTCCCAGACCCGGCAGCCGTCGCCGCGCGCGATCACCGGCGCCATCCCCTCCGGGTACTGGTCATCACCTCTCGCGTACGTGTGCGCACCCCCAGGTATCACCTTGTGGGCAGCCGAAACGTATGCTCCGGATGCGGTGAAATCTCTCATGGCTCGCAATCCTCAGACCTCCCAGCGGCTCCCCATAAGATCATCAGGCGACTAAGCGTGATACCGGCGCGCCGACTCAGGCAAAGTACGCGTATCAGGGTGCCGTGCACGATGATCGTAACTACCGGGCAAAACAATCGTGGAGGAAGCTAGTGAGAGTGCTCGTCGCCGGGGACGGCGGATACATCGGTGCCGTCCTCGCTCCTTTTCTCCGCGCGGCGGGGCATGAGGTCACCGGCCTTGACCTCGGGCTTTACGATGGCTGCGACTTTAGCGCCGCCCCTGATCCCCTTGCTGGCCCGGGTGGCGGCCAGCCTCCAGCGCCCCTCGACATGCGGGATGTGACCCCTGGGCAGCTGGCAGGCCACGACGCCGTCATCTGCCTGGCCGCGCTGTCGAATGATCCGCTGGGTGATCTCAGCCCGGCGGCGACCCACTCGGTGAACATCGACGGGACACTGCACTTGGCCCGTGCCGCGAAGCAGGCTGGCGTGACGCGATTCCTGTTCTCGTCCTCGTGCAGTCTCTACGGCGCGGCCGGCTCGGTCGCCGTGGCGGAGGACGCGGAACTGAATCCCGTGACTCCCTATGGCGAGTCCAAGATCGTCGCTGAAC
The DNA here is from genome assembly GCA_963735415.1 of uncultured Actinomycetota bacterium. Taxonomy (GTDB): domain Bacteria; phylum Actinomycetota; class Actinomycetes; order Streptosporangiales; family Streptosporangiaceae; genus Trebonia. The sequence continues at coordinate 109,200 of CAVTLB010000020.1, forward strand.
GAGAGCTCGCCGTGCTCGCCGACGACGGTTTCACCCCAACCTTCCTGCGGAACGCGACCGCCTACGGTGCCTCGCGCAGGCTCCGGCTGGACATAGTAGTCAACAACCTCACAGCGGTCGCTGTCACTACTGGCAAGGTGCGCCTCCATAGCGATGGAACCCCATGGCGGCCGCTGGTGCACATCGAGGACATCAGCCGGGCATTCCTCGCCGTTCTTGAGGCACCGCGAGAGAAGGTGCACAACGAAGCGTTCAACGTGGGCCGCGGTGAAGACAATGTGCAGGTGCGGGACATCGCGGAGCTGGTCCGCGCCGCCGTTTCCGGGTCCGAAGTGACGCTGGCTGCGGACGCGGGTCCTGACCTGCGCGACTACCGGGTTGACTTCAGCAAGCTGGAGGACACCTTCCCGGGGCTAAAGCTTCAGTGGAGCGTGCGGGACGGCATCGACGAACTGGTTGAGGCGTACCGGGACCATGGATTGACCTACGAGGACTTCACGTCGTCTCGCTTCACAAGGCTCAAGCGGATCAAGGAGACTCGTGGCCGCCGGCGTGCTTGACCAACTGTTGCGACGGACGGCACGAGAAGGACATTGAGGTACAGTCCATGCACGCGTACGTGGTCAACCTGGCGCGCTCCGTTGACCGGCGGTCGAGCATCGTAGCTGGCCTGGAGCGGGTGGGCCAGGATTATGAGATCTTCGTCGCTGTCGACGGGCACGCGCTGGACTTCAGCGACCCGGCTGTCAGCGGCCAGCTGGAGCCCGGCTTCCTGGACAAGTTCCGCCCGGGAGAGGCGGGATGTGCCCTGAGCCACATCAATGTGTACCGGAAGATCCTTGCCGACGGGCTAGACCGGGCGCTGGTACTCGAGGATGACGTGATCCTCCCGCCGGAGTTGCCGGACATCGCCGAAGCGGCCGCGGAGTGCCTGGAGGGTGCGGAGGTCGCACTTCTCTGCTTCGACAGCGATGAGAATGAGATCGTCCGGCTCTCTCGCCGCGATGCGATGGATCTGCCGGCGGGACGCCAGCTCGTCTCCCCACTGGAGGTCAGCCAGTTGCTCAGCACCGCTGGCTACGTCATCACGCGCGAGGCCTGCGAGCGCATGATCAATCTCGCGGTGCCTGTCCAGACGAAGGCGGACGGCTGGTGGCTTTTCCAGCAGATCGGAGCGCTCGACCGGGTGCGCTGCGTCGTGCCGCTTGGGGTGCACAAGGATCCTGGATTCGGCTCCACCATCGGGTATAACGCGGAGACCAGCCTCAAAGCACGTGCACTCGCCCTGATTAACCGCTACGACCCTGGACTGGTCAAGTGGGCGGTGGCCTACCGGCGACAGCGGATCCATCGCAGGCACACCCGAGTAGAGTTCGTCGAGGGCTAGGGTCGACTGATCGGCCCGGTCCTGGGTGCGGCAGCGTTAGCTAGCGGCTGGCAGCAGCACGTCGGCGACGATGGCGAACTGCTCGGCGAGAAGGCGCTCATTGGCTGCCTCCCACGCGGAGAGCTCCTGCCGGATGACGGGCGCCCGCTCAGTCAACTCGGAGAACTGGAGGGCGAGCCGTTTGGGGTCTAGCGTCTTCACAGGCGTGCAGAACTCGGCTACCCCCGCGTCGGCCATCAGGGAATGCTGCTTCTGCCCGTAGCTGACGGCCAGCGTCGGCTTGCCGAGCATGAGGGCAGCCACGACATTATGGAAGCGGATCGCCACGACGCTATCGGCCGGGGACATCGCCGCCAGGATGTCGTCGAGCGATATGGCTGGCCGGGTGGCTAGTCGGCCGTCCTCCAGCCCCGGCATGTGCTGCTGGATGTCCGCCAGGATCTCTTGAACGACAGTCTCGTCCGAGCCGTTCGCGTCTCCTACGAGCAGGCAGACATTTCGCCCCGACTTGAGTAGCCACTGAACGAATTGCGTCATCGCGGTGACATAGGCACCCCGCACGTCGTCCTCCCTGCCCCGGTCCTCATCACCTCCGTGATAGTCCATCACCCCGACGCAGACGAGCTTGGGATCCTCTGCCCGTAGCGGCGGAGTCGGAAGCGCGAACGCCAGGTCCGGGTAGACCCGGACGCGAGTGACATCGACTCCCCAATCGTCTAGTACGTCCCGCGACCTGCCATCTCGGCAGGAGCAGTAAGTCGCGAGCCGGGCGGCGTTGGTGAACAGCCAGCGCGTGAGCCGCCGACTGGGGTGGACGGTATCGGCGCCAACGCTCATGTACCCGACCTTCGTGCCGAATAGCCGCCCGGACAGGCTCACGAGAAACAGGCGCAGCGGCTCGCTCCAGGGAGGCGTGGGGAGGTTCCCCTCGAATACGCCCATGCCAGGGATGATCACGGTGTCGTGCCGACGGACCCAAGCCATCAGCCGGACTGAGTCGACCGCCTTGATCAGTGCCTTGAAGACGCCTACCGTGATCCCGGACGCGCTGCCTTTGTAGTAGAGGAAAGGGGTCGCGGTCACGCCGTACCGCTTCTGGATGTCCTCCGGGCCGCCGCACATCACGTCCACGACCGCGTCCGGACGCGCTTCGGTCAGGTAGCGGAGAACCGCCTCCATGGAAGCGTTGTTACCCAGGTTGCCGCTGCCGAACATGCCGAACAGGCCGATCCGGGCGGGCCGCCCGCCATGGCTGCCCGATGACCGCACCGCGGCGTCCGACGACACGGTCATGACTGGCTCCGGTCACGGCCAGCGACGACCGAGTCCACCTTGATGTTGGGAAGCTTGTCCTCGAGCGACCACACGTTCGGCAACCCCTCCCGGCGGATGGTCCTGCCGACGACGGGGCGTGCCCGTCCCGCCAGCCAGTGCGCAAAGATCCGGTAACACTCGTGCCTTTCGGCGGCCGACAGTGGCGCCCGGTGGATGGCGGCGACATAGCTCCAGAGATACTCCGCGTACAGCCGGGCGAGCGGGTGCAGGAACCTGTTAGCCCGCCGGGAGTCGAGGCAGGCGCATCGCTCACGGACTGAAAGGGGCGCCACTAGGCCGGCGTGCTCGCGGCGGAAGAACAGCCAGTCGGGCACAAGGTAGAACGGGCCGTGCAGGCTGAGCTCAACGTTGATGCTGCGGTCCGCCATGTGATGGCTGCCAGTTAGGTGCGTGCGCTGCAGGACGCTGGTCCGGGTGACGCCATAGGTGTAGTCGTCCCACCCGTCGAACAGCATGCTGCGGAACCTTTCGGGCGCTTCCGGCCGGTCAGCGGCGACCGTGTAGGCCATCGCCTCGACCACGGTGCCCTGCTGGTTGATCCGGGCCTCCCAGCAGTGGGCGACCACGACCTCGGGGTGCGCGTCGAGTGCCTCTACGCAGCGCTTCAGCAGGTCACGCGCATACAGGTCGTCGTGCGCCGCCAGCTTGAACAATTCCCCGGTGGCCTGCCGCATCAGGAAGCTCTCGTTGCGGGCCAGCCCGATGTTGTATGGCTGGCGGACGTACCGGATCCGGGAATCCCGCCGGGCGTAGCGCTGGCAGATGTCCGCCGTGGCATCGGTCGAGGCGTTGTCAGATATAAGAATCTCGAAATCTTCAAAGGTCTGGCCAAGCAAAGACTCAAGCGACTCGGCGAGGAAGTCCTCCCCGTTGTACACTGGTAGCCCAATTGTTAGTCGACGTTTATCGTTCATCGTGCACCTAGGCATGGTCGGGGTGGGCTGTGGGCACCATGATGTCCTCCCCACAGCTTAGGTAGATGAGACCGGTTGCGGAACTGCTGATACAGTAGCCTGCTTCGCCCTGCCGCTGGGAGGATGGCTCACGGGTCCGGTCCCTCGAGGGTGACGATCGACTTCCCGCAGTAGAAGGCTTCGGCGTACCGGGTCCGGCACTCCATCCCGCGCAGCCGGGCGAGGCCGAGGAAGACCTCGTCGTCCCACCAGTCCCTGCCGCGTTGCGACGGATAGCACTTGTGCAGCAGTTCCACCTTGCGGCGCGCATCGTCGCCTGGCATCGCGTAGTAAACGGAGGGGCGGCCAAGGTCGCCGTCCCACTTGGGGATCTCGTATCCGAGGGAGAGGTGGTCACGGAAGACGGTGGGAACGAGCTCGCCGATGGTCCGGTGATCCTGGTGCGCGTCCGTGGGCGATGGCGCGAGCACCAGGTCAGGGGCGAAGGACCGGGCCACGCCCTCGAGAAGGTCCTTGACGGTGGCCCACTGCGCGGGCAGCCGCCCCTCCGGAAGGTCGAACAGGTCCGTCACCAGGTCGGCGCCCGCGAGGAACGCACTGGCCGCCTCGCGTGCCTCGCGCTGGCGATCCGCCGTTCCCGTCAGCAGCACGTAGCGGACCCGCGGCCGGTGCCGGGCCAGCCCCAGGAGCAGCCCGCCGGCCCCGATCTCGATATCGTCGGGGTGCGCGCCAATTGCCAGGACCGCCTGGGGCGCCGTCCCCGGCGCGCCGAGCCGAAAAGGCAGCACGGCGTTACTCCCCCGCTTTCCCGGCGCCCGAGCGCTCCTGGTCCCACACCATCCAGGGGCAGTTGCCCGCGTAGTACATCTCCTCGAGCCTGGCCCGCTCCTTCACGGTGTCAGCGGGCGACCAGTACCCCTTGTGCGGGTAGGCGAGGACCTTCCGCTGCGTTACCAGTCGCGGAATCGCGTCCTCGACCAGGTCGTCACCTTCATCGAGGTAGTCGAAGATCTCCTGGCGGAGAACGAAGTAACCGCCGTTCTCCCACTGCCGCAGGTCGCGCATCGGGGTCACCTGCGTGACCACCCCGGCCAGGTCAAGATCCACCATGTGGTGCGATGACTGAAGCGGGACCGCCAGCAGGCTAGCGGTGGCGTCGCTCGCGGCGAACCGGCTGACCATGTCGGGCAACGGGACATCGGTGAAGACGTCGGCGTAATTGGCCAGGAACATCTCCTCGCCCTCGACGAAGCGCCGTACGCGGCGCAGTCGCTCGCCGATCTCCGAGTGCAGCCCGGTGTCAACGAACGTGATCTGCCAGTCGGAGATGTCGGTCTTGAACAGCCTTATGTTCTGGCCCTTCTCAAGGACGAAGTCGTTGGACCGTGTCTCGTCGTAGTGCAGGAAGAAGTCCTTCACCGCCGACGCGCCGTAGCCGAGGCACAGGACGAAGTCCGTGTGGCCATAGTGGGCGTAGTAGCGCATGACGTGCCACAGCAGCGGCCGGTCCCCGATCATGGCCATCGGCTTAGGGACGGTGCTGATCCCGTCACGCATTCTCATCCCAAGGCCGCCACAGAAAAGGACAACTTTCATGGGCCCTCTATCCCCCCGCTGATCCTGGAAAATTACCGGGACACGTTCATTTATCGAAGCTCGCTGGGGGCAACTCGCCACAGGCGGGCTGCCCTATGAGTAGACGCGCGCGGACAAACGCCGGATTACACAGTACACGTGTGATTCCTCCCACGGGAGCACTCTTGCCGCCAAGGCGCTCGTGGCAAGCACCGCTCGTCGCCTCACGGCCCTTGGCCAGCCCTGCCTGCGGCGGGCCCTGCTCCGGCCGGTCCGGGCGGTACCCGTCGCGGCCCGCGAGCCGAGCCTGCTCTCGGTGTTCGCGCGCACACAATCTGTCGGGCGCAAGCCGCCGGGCAAGCGCCACTCGCTATTGCCACTTCTGCCTTGCCTCTGACATCTACGGCGTGATCTACTTAGCCGCGCCACTATGAGGCATAGGGCGCGTATTTACTCTATCTGAAGATTTCGGGTATGGGGGGGACATTCCATGCCCAGCCGAATCTTGTGAGGCGTTGCGATTTTCTGACCGGAGCGCGGCGAGTGATGGGCCAGGGCCGGCGGCAGGTTGCCGCGGCCGCATGCCACCCCGCCGAGAAGGAGGACCCATGGCGAGCGGGACGGAGGCGACGGGGCGGCCCGGGCGGGCGCGGGCCGGCGGTGCGGATGACGGTGCCGATCCCGACGAGGGCGCCGACCCTAGGGACGGTGCCAGCCTGAGGGACGGTGTCGGCCTTAGGGACAGTGCCGGCCTTAGGGACGGTGCCGACCGCTATGACGTGCTCATCCTCGACGCGGGCTACAAGCAGAGCCTGCTGTGCGCCAGGAGCCTGGGCCGGGCGGGGCTGCGCGTGGCACTGGCGGAAAGCGCCGCGAACGCCCGACCGCGCGCCACGCCGCCGTCGTTCCGGTCGCGCTACTGCTCCCGGCGGGTGCTCCTGCCCAGCCACGTGACGGACGCGGCCGCCTTCGCCGGCGCGATCGTTGACTTCGTCCGCGCCCATCCGGCGGCGGTCGTCATCCCCATGGGCGACGCCACCATCGCGGCTACCGCGCCGGCCCGCGAGAGGCTGGCCGGGCTCGGCTGCTTCCTCGCCCTCGCGCCCGCTCCCGCGCTGGAAACCGCCAACGACAAGGACCGCACCCTGCGGGATCGCCGCCGCGCTCGGCATCGAGGTGCCCCGCTCGGTGAGCATCGCCAGCGTGGCCGGCCTAACGGCCGCGGTGGCGGAGTTCGGCTACCCGTTCGTCCTCAAGCCCACGATGTCCTGGACAGGGAGCTCCGCCCTGCGCGCCGTCCCGGTTGAGGTCACCAACGGGGAGGAGGCGGTGCGGGCGACGGAACGGTTCCTGGCTGAGGAGGCCGGCATCCTGGCGCGGGAATTCGTCGGGGGCCGCCGCGAGCGGGTGGCCTTGCTCCTGGTGGCCGGGGAGGTCATGGCGAGCTGCACCCACGTGGCGGAGCGGATGCCCCGCCCTTCGGCGGCGTCTCCACGCTGCGCCAGAGCATTCCCGCCCCGGCCGACATCCTGGACGCGTCCATCCAGCTGGCCGTGACCATCGGGATCCAGGGACCCTGCGAGGTCGAGTTCCGCCGCGACGCGCTGGGGCGGCCGCGGCTGATGGAGGTCAACGCGCGCCTGGCGGGCACGCTCGCGCACGCCAAGGCGTCCGGCGTCGGCCTGTCCCTCCTCACGTGGCAGTGGGCGACGGGCAGCGAGGTCAGCCGGGTCAAGGGGTACCGGGCCGGCGTGCGGACGCGGTGGCTGCTCGGCGACGTGTTCTGGCTCGTCGGGAGCTTCCGGCGGCAGGGGCGCCCGGACAGCGTGCCCCGCGCCCGCAGCGCGTGGCTCTTCCTCGCCGAGTTCGCGCGCACCCGGCACTACGACCACCTTGACTGGCGAGACCCGCGGCCGGCCGTCGCGGAGCTGAAGCGCATCATCGCCGTCACCACCCGGGCACTGCCGCGGCACTTGGCATAGCGCGAGTATCAGCCGGACACGGTCGCGAATCGTATGAAAGAGCGGCTCGCCACGTTCCTGTCGCCTACCCGTCGCCTGGCAGGGGTAGTGTGAGCGAGCACTCCGCCCGCTAACAGCAAAGGAATAATAGTGGCTGCAAGTTCCTCTTGGTCAGGCCTTTTTGTGGAGCATCCCATTGGACCCGCCGAGGGGGTTGACCCACTTGCGTCCGGCTACCGTACCCAGCCCGCCGACGGTGATCCCCGCCTGCGTATCGGGTATGCGGCGTTCTGGGAGCGCCGAGCCGAAGCGGACCTGGTCGGGCTCAACCTGGCATTTGCGGGAAGCGCTGCGCGGGATGGCGGATACCGTCGACATTGGGGTGGAGTTCCCGACCCTTACGCGGGCGGCCCTCAAAGGGTTGCACACGCGGTACCGTGGTGGACGGCTGACGACGAGCTGGTGCTACTCGGGCCTGACGGACGCCTATGTCGCGCGCGCGCTTCGCCGCGGCATAGGCAAGCACTTCGGCAGTGACCGCTACGACGCGGCCATCATGATTGACTCCATCGCGGATCTTCCGCAGCCGTTCTACTCGTACTACGACAGCAGCTGGGACCTGCTGATGACCGGCACGGACACGCTGGAGCGATACGCCGCGGTGCGCCGCATCACCCCGGCCAACGTGCGGCGGCGCCGCGATCTCCAGGTCGCCATTTACCAGCGGGCGACGGGCGTCTTCGCCGAGAGCAGGTGGCTCGCCCGCAGCCTCGTCGAGCAGTCGGGCATTGACCCGGCGAAGATCCACATCGCGCCGCCAGCGATCGTCGCCGGGCGGGGCGACGACTCGGCTCACTCGATCCCCGACCGGGAAGGGCCGCGGCGCAAGCTGCTCTTCGTCGGACGGATGTATGAGTCCTACGACTTCTACCGCAAGGGCGGCGATCTCGTGGTGCGGGCGCTGAACGTGCTCCGCCGGGACTATGACCCCGCTATCACGCTCACCGTCGTGGGGATGGACGCGTGGCCGCTGCCGGGCGGCGTGCCCGACGGGGTGGACTTCCGCGGGGTCCTGCCGCCCAGCGAGGTGAAGAAGCTCTACGACAGCAGCGACCTGTTCGTGATGCCGTCCCGCATGGAGCGCCTTCGGCCTCGTCTTCGCCGAGGCGCTGTCTCGCGGGCTGCCGTGCGTCGCGCGCAACGCCTGCGCGATGCCCGAGATCGTGACGGAAGGCGTTTCCGGGGCGCTGATCAGCAAGGACGACGAGTTCGAGCTGGCCGCCGCCGTGGCGGCGGTGCTCGCGGACGACCAGATCTACAAGAACTGCAAGGAGCGCGCGGCCCGCGTCGCCGATTACTTCTCCTGGGAGCGCACCGCCAGCGACATGATCGGGGTGATCGGCCGGGCCGGCTCGCGTCCGTCCTTACCCGCCCACCACCCCAAGCAGCGCCCGCCTAGGAGGGCTGCTCCGTTACCTGGGGCAGCGGGTCCTGCAGTGGCATGTGGCCGAATTGGGCCTGCCAGGCCTTGTCGATGGACTCCTTGTCGAGCTGCTGGATGACCCGGGCGGGTGAACCGCCCACCAGGGTGTACGGCGGCACGTCCTTGGTCACCACGGTGCCGGCGGCCACGACCGAGCTGTGCCCGATCGTCACGCCCTTGAGGATGATGGCCCGCGACGCGATCCCCACCTGGCTGCCAATGACGATCGGCTTGGACCGGTACTTCCCCTCGGGCAGGTCGTCGTGCTCGTCGTCATCGCGGATGAGGACCTGCGGGCCGATGAAGCAGCGGTCGCCGATCGTCACGCTATTGCCGCAGAAAATCTGGCAGCCATAGTTGCACAGGCCTGAGCCGATACGGAACTCGGCTCCCTCGCCGACGATCAGGTTGAGGCCGGTGAACATGGAGAAATCCCCGTTGACGGTGGTACGGGAATTCGGGCCGAAGTAGGCGAAGGACGGGTGGTACCGGCCGATGCGGGCGCGCGCCCCCAGTCGCAGGGTGCCCGCGATATCAACGGCGGCCGACCCGTCGATCTCCACCTTGGTATGCGGGAAAACCCGGAGGTTGCGGACTCTTCCCCGCCCTGCCCACAGGCCGAGCGCCTCGGAACGGGCGGCACCGATGCGCTCCCGCGAGACCCAGGTCAACGACATTTGTAATCCCCCCATTACTGCTTTTAGCGCGCGACGTATCCCGTGCCCGGCGCCTGGTCCCTGGCCCGCCGTTCGGTCGGCGCCCAGAAATTCTCGATCCAGCGTTCGTCGATCTCGCTGATGACCTTGGCCGGCGCGCCGCCGACGAAGGTGTACGGCGGCACGTCCTTGGTCACGACAGAGTTGGCGGCGACCTTCGCGCCGTCGCCGATCGTCACGCCCTTGAGGATGATCGTCCGCATCGCGCACGAGACGTCATTGCCGATCGTGATCGGCGCGGACCGGACCGTGCCCGGCGGCGGGACGTGCTCGTCGTCGTCGCGGACGACGCACTCCGGGCCGAGGAGGACCCGGTCGCCGATGGTGACCTGGTGGCCGCAATAGATCTTGCAGCCGAAGTTGAATAGGCCGGTGCCGAGCCGGAGCTCGGCGCCTTCCGCCACGATCAGGTGAATTCCGGTGAGCATCGAATGGTCACCGGCGACTATGGTCTTGGAGTCCGGGCCAAAGTAGGCGAATGACGGGTAGTGACGGCCAACACGGCCGCGCGACCCGAGCTGCATTGTCCCGGTTATGTCCAATGTGGCGGACCTGCTCATCTCCACTTTAGTTTGCGGGAAGACCTGCAGGTTGGAGACGCGGCCGCGGGTAGCCCACCGCCCGCGTGCGTGGGCGCGTATCCGCCCGGCATAGACGCGCGTATCACCAGAAAAAGACATAGGCGGAGGATAGCACACGCAGAGCTACTCATTGGGAGAAAGTCGCAGATGAGAGCGGTGCGGCTCGCCGGTCGCGTTCCGACATCAGGGAGACGGGCAGTGGCCACGGGATCGCGAGTTCCGGGTCGTCATGGGCGATGGCCACGTCCTGTGACGGGTCGTGCTCGCGGTCAATCCGGTAGGACACGTCCGCCGGATCGGTCAGTGCCTGGAAACCGTGCGCGCAGCCGGCCGGAATGTAGAGCGAGGCCTGTTCGGTGTCCCGTAGCTCGAAGCTTTCCCAGTTACGGTAAGTGGGGGATTCCGGGCGCAGGTCGACGATGACGTCGAAGATCGCACCGTAGGAACAGCGGACGAGCTTCGCCTCGCCCTGGCCGGCCCGCAGGTGCAGGCCGCGCAGCACGCCGCGGCGAGAACGGGAGACGCTGTCCTGGACGAAAGCGGCCGGATCGACCCCGGCCCCCCGCATCACCGCCGCGTCGAAGGTCCGGCTGAAGAAGCCGCGCTCGTCCACGTGCGGCGCCGGGCGCAGCAGCAGTGCGCCGGCTATCCGCGGCACGGGGATTACCTCCACAAGACCTCCATGGTCACGATGCCCGGCGCGGCGGGATCTAGTTGGCAGTGTTCACCGAATTAGACCGGACACTTAGCCCTGATACAACCCGGTAGCCCCGATACAACCCGGCGTGCCCATGCGTCCGGCCGCCGGCATCTCCGTTAGGCTCCTGTACCGGAACCGGAATACCAGAATCTACGGCGCGTACGACAGGCAAGGAGCCGGTGGTGGCATCCATCGAAGCGGTGCAGGCAAGGCAGATCCTCGACTCACGCGGCAACCCGACCGTTGAGGTGGAGGTCGTCCTCGACGACGGGTCCTTCGGCCGGGCAGGCGTGCCGAGTGGCGCGTCAACCGGCGCGTTCGAGGCCGTTGAGCTGCGCGACGGCGGCAGCGAGTACGGCGGCAAGGGCGTGACCCGTGCCGTGGACAGCCTCAGCGACGACGAGTTCCTCGACGCGATCCTCGGCCACGAGGCCGACGACCAGCGGCTGGTGGACCAGGCGCTGATCGACTTCGACGGCACGCCGGGCAAGTCGCGGATCGGGGCGAACGCCATCATCGGCGTGTCCATGGCCGTCGCCAGGGCGGCCGCGGACTCCGCGGGACTTCAGCTGTTCCGCTACCTCGGCGGGCCGAACGCCCACGTCCTGCCCGTCCCGATGCTGAACATCCTCAACGGCGGCGCGCACGCCGATAACAGCGTGGACATCCAGGAGTTCATGATCGCGCCCATCGGCGCACCGACCTTCTCCGAGGCGCTGCGCTGGGGCGTGGAGACCTACCACGCGCTCAAGTCCGTGCTCAAGCAGCACGGCCTGGCCACCGGCGTCGGCGACGAGGGCGGCTTCGCGCCGGACCTGGAGCACAACCGCGCCGCGCTCGACCTCATCATGGAGGCCATCGGCAAGGCCGGGTACACCCCGGGCCGGGACATCGCGCTCGCCCTTGACGTCGCGGCCACCGAGCTGTACTCCGACGGCGGCTACCTCTTCGAGGGCAAGACGCTGAGCGCGGCCGAGCTGAGCGCGACCTACAAGCAGTGGGTCGAGGCCTACCCGCTCGTCTCCATCGAGGACCCGCTGGCCGAGGAGGACTGGGCCGGCTGGGCCGCGCTGACCTCCGAGGTCGGCAGCCTGGCGCAGGTCGTGGGCGATGACCTGTTCGTGACCAACCCCGAGCGGCTGCGTCGCGGCATCGCCGAGATGTCGGCGAACGCCCTGCTGGTCAAGGTCAACCAGATCGGCACCGTCACCGAGACGCTGGACGCGGTGACGCTGGCCCAGCGGGCCGGGTTCGCGTGCATGATCAGCCACCGCTCGGGCGAGACCGACGACACGTTCATCGCCGACCTCGCGGTCGCGACCAACGCCGGGCAGATCAAGACCGGTGCCCCGGCGCGCGGCGAGCGGGTCGCCAAGTACAACCAGCTGCTGCGCATCGAGGAAATGCTCGGCGATGCCGCCCAGTACGCGGGCGCGTCCGCGTTCCCGAGGTTCACCGCCGCCTGACCAGCGGCGCCGGAGTGACGGTGGAGAAGACGAATGCGGCCCAGGCCGCCGCGATGGCGGCGGCCGCGCGGTCGACCCGGCTGACCGGCCGGGCCGCGCTGCTCGCCGTGGTGATCTGCGCCATCGCGCTCAGCCTGGCCTACCCGGTGCGCGAGTACCTGGCCCAGCGGCAGCAGATCGACCAGCTGCTCGCCCAGCGCCAGGCGACGGCGGAACAGGTCCAGGCCCTCCGGCAGGAGGAGGCACGGCTCGGGCAGGCGTCGTACATCGAGCAGCGGGCGCAGGACGCGCTGCACATGTGCTTCCCTGCCGAGCAGTGCTATGAGGTCATCGCCGGCTCCCCGGCGGCCGCGGCGCGGCCGGGCAAGCCGGCCCAGCCCCTGGTACGCGAAGCTGTGGCAGTCGGTGCAGCGAGCCGACCAGTAATGGGAGAGGTACCTCCCCGGGGGGACGACCCCCCGGGGGTGTCGCCGGGCGACGTGGCCGCGATCGCGGCGCAGCTTGGCCGCGAGCCGCGCGGGCTGCGCGCGGTCGCGCACCGGTGCCCGTGCGGGCTGCCTGACGTGGTGGAGACGGCCCCGAGGCTGCCCGACGGCACCCCGTTCCCCACGCTGTACTACCTCACCTGCCCCCGCGCCACCGCCGCCGCCAGCGGCCTGGAGGCCAGCGGCATGATGCGGGAAATGACCGCCCGGCTCGCCGACGATGACACCCGCGCCGGGTACGAGCAGGCGGACGCGGACTACCGTGCCCGGCGGGACGCCGCCGCCGGCGCGGCCGGGCTCAAGCCCTTGCCGGCCGGCACCCAAAGCGCCGGCGGCATGCCGGAGCGGGTCAAGTGCCTGCACGCTCTCGTGGCCCATGAGCTCGCGGTGCCCGGCGCGAACCCGTTCGGCCGGGAGGCCCTGGCCGCCATGGGCGACTGGTGGTCGCGCGGCCCGTGCGTCACCCTGGAGGCGGGTACAGTGACCGGGACGAGAGAGGCCGACGGCGCGTAGTGAGCACTGATATACGACGCGTGGCCGCCATTGACTGCGGCACGAATTCGATACGCCTCCTGGTCGCCGACATCGACCAGGGCCGGTCCCGGCTCAGCGACCTGAGCAGGCAGATGCGGATCGTCCGCCTCGGCGAGGGCGTCGACCGGACCGGCCGCTTGTCGCCGGCCGCCCTGGATCGCACCATGGCCGCGCTCGCCGAGTACGCCGCCCAGATCCGCCGCCTGGCCCCGGACGCGGTGCGCATGGTGGCGACGAGCGCGACCAGGGACGCGGAGAACGCGCAGGAGTTCACCATCCGGGTCAAGGAGGTGCTCGGCGTCGCCCCGGAGGTGGTCACCGGGGACGAGGAGGCCCGGCTCTCCTTCACCGGCGCCACCGCCGAGCTGACGGCGGACTTCCCCGGTCCCTACCTCGTCACCGACATCGGCGGCGGCTCCACGGAGCTCGTCCTGGGCGACGCGGGGGGAGTGCGGGCAGCGCGCTCGGCCGACATCGGGTGCGTGCGGATGACCGAGCGGCACCTGCACGGTGACCCGCCGTCGCCCGCCGAGATCGCGGCGGCCACCGCGGACATCGACTCAGTGCTGGCCGAAGGCGCGGCGGCGGACCTGTTCCCCGGCGGGGCGCGCACCTTCGCCGGGCTGGCCGGCTCGGTGACCACCGTCGCCGGGATCGCGCTGGACCTGCCGGAATATGACTCGGGCCGCATCCACCACTCGCGGGTCAGCGCGGCCGCCGTGCACGAGATCACCGTCCGGCTGCTGGCCATGACGCGGGCCCAGCGCGCGGCCATCGCGGTGATGCACCCCGGGCGGGTGGACGTCATCGGCGGCGGCGCGCTCATCCTCGACCGCCTGATGACCCGGTTCGGCTTCAGCGAGGTCCTGGTCAGCGAGCACGACATCCTGGACGGCATCGCGTGGTCCCTGGCGGCCCGATGACGGCCTCCCGGTGACGGGCATCGTCGCCCCGGGCACCGGCTGGCCCGGCGACCTGGCCGGCCCGGACACCCCGGTGGCGGCAAGCGCGGCCGAGGTGGCCGCCCTCGCGGCCGCCGCGCCCGCCCTCACCGAGCTCACCGCCCGGCAGTCGGTGTGCCGGGCGTGCCCGCGACTGGTCGCCTGGCGAGAGGAGGTCGCCAGCGTCCGGCGCAAGTCCTTCCGCGACGAGCAGTACTGGGGGCGGCCGCTGCGCGGCTGGGGGGACCCGGCACCGGAGATCCTCATCGTGGGCCTGGCGCCGGCCGCGCACGGCGGGAACCGCACGGGGCGGATCTTCACCGGGGACCGCAGCGGTGACTTCCTCTTCGCCGCGCTGCACCGGTGCGGCCTCGCCGCGCTGCCCACCAGCGTCGACGCCGGGGACGGCCAGCGTCTGCTCGGCGCGCGGATGGTGGCGGCCGTCCGCTGCGCCCCGCCAGGCAACAAGCCCACCACGGCCGAGCGCGATACCTGCGCCCCGTGGCTGGTCGCGGAGATCACCCAGGTGGCGGACACGCTCGGGTCCATCGTGTGCCTCGGCGGCTTCGCCTGGCAGGCCCTGTGGCCCGCGCTGGCCCGGGCCGGGTTCACCCTGCCCCGGCCGCGCCCGCCGTTCGGCCACGGCGCGCAGGCGCTGCTGCTGCGCTCGGGCACAAGCCGGACCGTCGACCTGCTCGGCTGCTACCATCCAAGCCAGCAGAACACGTTCACCGGACGTGTCACCGGGGACATGCTCGACGCCATATTCAACCGCGCCAAGCTGGGACGCTCTCAGGCATCAATCCCGCCGTCTGGGTGATCTCATCAGCGCGCGACCGCCAGCGTGGCTCGAGGCGCAGACAAAGGGGACAGGAGCCAGGCCATGCGCGCCTACGTGATCAACTTGAGGCGTTCGCCCGAACGGCGCATGAATATCACCGCCCAGCTGACGGCGCACGGCATCGACCATGAGATCGTCGAGGCGGTCGACGGGCGTGAGCTTGACATGACGGATCCCCGGGTGATCGCCTCGATAGCGCCGTCATTCCTGGCGGAGGAGTGGTTCCTTCCCACGCACGCCGCGTGCGCCATGAGCCACCTGAGCGCGTACCGCAAGGTCCTCGAGGACGGCCTGCCCTGGGCGCTGGTGATGGAAGACGACGTCACGATCCCGGCGGGCCTGCCGGAGATGGCCGAGGCGGTGGCCGCGCGGCTGGCAGGCGCCGAGGTCGCGCTGCTGAACTTCGACAGCGACCAGGTGGTCAAGGTGAGCAGGCAGGGCGCGGCGGGACTGCCGTCCGGCCGCGAGCTCGTGCTCCCGGTCGATGTCCACGTCCCGGTGAGCGCCGCCGGCTACGTCATCACGCGGGAAGCGTGCGAGCGCATCACCAAGGGCGCGCTCCCCATCCGGGCCAAGATCGACAACTGGGGTCATGTTCACGATGAGGGAATGATCGACGGGCTGCGATGCGTGGTCCCGCTCGCGATCATGAAGGATCCCAGCTTCGGGTCCACCATTGGCTATCATTCCGATGCCAGCATCAAGGCCCGGCTGCTGAAGCTAGCATCGAGGCTGAGGCTGCAGGTTGTCGAGCGCGCGGTTGCCCGGCGCCGGGAGCGTATCTGGCGCAAGTACCGGCAAGTCGAATACGTGGATGATCCTGTCGTCGCCGGGAGGCCACGTGCTGAGGGTCATGTTCCGATGTCCGGTGAGTCGCAAATGTTACCTACTTGGGTGAACGCGAAGCATCTGGCATGTATCACCTGGAAGCCCTACTCTTCCTTTGTTCATACGTGGGTGAGAGGGTGGAGGCGGCCATGCTGGTCGATCGTTCGCGCGATGCCGGCAGCGAGATTTTCGACGTGCTGATCCTGGACGCGGGATACAAGCAGAGTCTCGCGTGCGCGCGGAGCCTCGGCCGGGCCGGGTTGCGGGTGGCGCTCGGCGAGAGCCTCGCCGAGTACCGGCCGCCGGCCCCGTTGCCCTCGTTCACCTCCCGGTACTGCGCGCGAAGCCTGGTGCTCCCCAGCTATATCGATGACGCCCAGGGCTTCGCCGACGCCGTACTTGACTTTCTCGCCACCCACCCGACGCGCGTCGTCCTGCCGGCCGGCGACGCCACGATCGCCGCCATCGCGCCGTTGCGGGAGAAGGCGGCGGCCCTGGGCGCGACGCTGGCGCTCGCGCCGCTCCCCGCTCTTGAGATCGCCAATGATAAGTCGCGCACCCTGGATGTCGCGCGGGAACTGGGAATTGAGATTCCGCGGTCCCTTGCGGTCGGCGGGATCGATGAACTGTCGGGCGTGATCGCCGAATTCGGCTTCCCCTTCGTTCTGAAGCCGACGATATCGTGGACCGGGAAGGTCCCGGTGCGGGTGGTGCCCAGGGAAGTCATTAACATGGCCGAGGCCATCGAGGCGACCGAGTACTTCCTGGCCGCCGGGTCGGGCGTGATCGCCCAGGAATGGGCATGCGGCCGCCGCGAGGGCGTGACCCTGTTCATTAAGGACGGGGAAGTGCTGGCAAGCTGCGGGCACGTAGAATACCGGACCACCCCGGCCCTTGGCGGTGCCTCCGTCATGCGCGAGAGCATGCAGGTCCCCGTCGACATCCTTGACTCCGCGGTGCGGCTGGCGAAGGCCATTGGCCTGCAGGGAGTGTGCGGGGTGGAATTCCGGCGGGACGCGAAAAACAACCCGCTGCTCATGGAGATTAACCCGAGGCTCGGCGGCACGACAGAGAACGCGATCAAGTCGGGCGTTGACCTCCCCATGATGATTTGGAACTGGGCGACCGGCGCCGAGGTGAAGCCGGAAACGAGTTACCGGGCGGGAGTGCGGACCCGGTGGCTGCAGGGGGACCTGAGATGGCTACGGGAAAACCACGGGCGGGCCGGGCGTCCCGACAGCGTGTCAAGACTCCGGAGTTACTGGATATTCACCTCGGAGTTCGCGCGGACCTGGCACTATGATTTCTTCGACTTGCGCGATCCGTGCCCCGCCATCATTGAGCTGCGGAGTGCCGCCGCTAGTGGCGGACGGTTCATGCGGCGGCGCCTGTCTGATTATGAACAGCTTGAAAGGAGCACGTCGTGACGACTACTGAGGTGCTTGTCATCGGGGCGGGTCCGTATGGCCTTTCAGTTTCCGCGCACCTTGGCGGGCTCGGTGTCGATCACGTGGTGGTGGGCCGGCCGGTCGACACGTATCGTTCGCACTGTCCAGTGGGAATGAACCTCAAGTCCGAGCCCTACGGCTCGGTGATCTCGGCGCCCGGCCAGGGGTTTGACATCGCTACGTACTGCGCGCAGAAGGGATTCGACTACGCGAACCGGGTGGGGCCGCTCTCGCTTGAGCGATGGCTCGGGTACGCCGACTGGTTCGCCGACAGCCTCGTGCCGCAAGTGCGCGACGAGATGGTCACCGAGGTCGCCCAGGCGGCCGGGGGATTCCGCGTCACCTTCGCCGAGGCCGCGCCGATCTCGGCCCGGCAGGTTGTGGTCGCGACCGGCGTCCTGCCCTACGCCCGGGTGCCGGAGGAGCTGTCCGGCCTGCCCAAGGACCTCGTCACGCACACGTCGGAGCATCACCTGCTCGACAAGTTCGCCGGCCGCCGGGTGGCGGTCGTCGGCAGCGGGCAGTCCGCCCTGGAGACCGCCGCGCTGCTGCACGAGGAGGGGGCCGACGTCACGGTCGTCGCGCGCGCGCCGGAAATTTTCTGGGGCGACCGCACCCCCGACCACATCTCCCTCCTCGGGCACGTCCGCCGGCCGGTAACGAGGCTGTGCGAGAGCTGGCGCTGCGTTGCCTGGAATTCCCCCGCCTTCGTCCGCCTGCTGCCGGAGGGCATGCGCGTCACCAAGGCGCGGACGGTGCTCGGGCCCAGCGGCGTGTGGTGGCTGAAGGACCGGGTCGTCGACGTGGTCGAGGTGCTGACCAGCCATCGCGTCACGGCGGCGGCCGCCAGCGGTAGCGGCGTCAAGCTCACGCTCGACGGGCCGGGGCGGGCCGCCCTTGAGGTGGACCACGTCGTGTGCGGCACCGGGTTCCCCATTGACATCGCCCGGCTCCCCTTCCTGCCGCCGGACCTGCAGGCCCGCATCACGAAGGTGAAGGGCTACCCGGTGCTCAGCCGCATCGCCGAGTCGTCCGTTCCCGGCCTGTACTTCCTGGGCGCGCCGGCCGCGGCCAGCAACGGCCCGTCCATGCGGTTCATCGCCGGCACGCATAACATCGCGCGCCTCCTCGCCGCGGGGGTATCACGCAAGGGGAGCCGCCGCTCACCTAGGGAGTAAGCGCACTTACGGGGGATGCCGTGACGAGCCCGCAGGCTCCAGACGCCACCGTGACGTTGCCGCGACGCGTGGCCATGCTCCTGCGGGGAAACTCGCCATCGACCCGCCTGCTCGGGGTCCCCTGGCCCTGCCCGCGGGCCCGGCAGGCCACGGACCTCCTCGCGGATATCGGGGAGTTCCTGAATGAGCGCGGGCGCCTGTGGAGCATCGACTTGCCGCATCCGCTCAAGCACGACCTGCACGACCGGACGGGCATCGCCGTCACCGATTCGTGCCGCCCGCGCTGGACGTATATCGCGGGGAGAGCCGGCGCCGGCTTCGGCCGCTACTGGCGGAGGTCGGCAAGGTGCAGTTGTTTATCCACGACAGCCTCCATACCGCCAGGAACATGCTATTCGAGATGGAGCGCCCGGCGTCCGCCACGACGCCGGGCGGGGTAATGCTGATAGACGACATCAAGTGCAGCGATGCCTTCGTCACGTTCGCCAAGCGGCATCCCGAGTACCAGACCCTGCGCTGCCATACCGCTGATCGCGTTTGCGGGTTTGGCGTCGCCGTCCTGCCGCGGCGCGTGAGGCCAGGGTGCGGGCGTCTTCCGCGGCCGTGCCCCCTCCAGGATTGCTTAGGCCTGAAGAAAGTAGGAAATGGGGGGTACGCTTAAGAGGCCCCCGTAGCCCAAGGGAAGAGGCCGACCCCCTAAAAGGGTCCCTAGTGTCGGTTCGAAACCGACCGGGGGCATCTATTTTCTGCGGCGGTAATGGTGATCTTTGCATCGCGGGCGCCTGTCGCGGTTGAATGTGCACTTGCAACGTAATCTGCATTTGCACCTGCACGTTACAGGCGATCCCTGCGTTAGCGAAATGTTTCCGGTGAGGACGCGCCCGCGCTAGGAGGCATTCGCGGGGCGGCCCGCGAATGCCCGGGGACTAGCCGCGCCGCCGCCGGGCGAGGCGGCCGACGAGCGCGGCCGACGCAGGTCGGGCGTGACAGGCGACACTAGTCCCGCCGTGACAGTTCAGGCTATGACAGCTCAGGCCCAGCTTGCTGAGGCCCGCTTGCTGAGGCCCGCTTGCTGAGGCACTCCTCGTTGAGGCCCCGCTAGTCGAGGTACTGCTCGTTCAGGGTCTTGCGGGCGCGGCCCAAGGGCCCGCCTGCCGGGGCACCCGCGCGGAGGGGTGCCCGACGCCGGGACTCGCCGCTGCCGCTGGCGGGAGCTACCCGCCGAACAGGCGCAAGCGCCGCCGGATCTCGTACTCGTGGACGATCGCGGCCGCGTAGCGGTCGCAGATGCCGTGCTCGTCGGCCAGCCAGTTCGCCCGCTCCTCGCGGCGCAGGAAGGCTGGCCCGGACTCGACGTGGGCGAACCATTCGGCTAGCTCGCGCCCGGTCTGGAAGGGAATGCGGGCGATGAGGCTCTTGTGCATGTCGGGCGAGTGCGTCAGCGACATTGGCACCTCCAGGGGAAGCCGCTTTCTGTTGAGCCTGCACCACGCGGGCGCGCCTGGCAACCCCCAGGAGGCAACCATTCTGTTATGTCTCGTTTGTCTGGCCGTCACTGGCCGGTAGGGTGGCCGGTAGCGCGGAGCACTACCGGACCGTCCTAGCTCAGGCGTTCGAAAATCATCGCCATTCCCTGGCCGCCACCGACGCACATGGTCTCCAGGCCGATCGACTTGTCGTGGAACGCCAGGCTGTTCAGCAGCGTCGAGGTGATCCGGGCCCCGGTCATCCCGAAGGGGTGGCCGACCGCGATCGCGCCGCCGTTGACGTTCAGCCGGTCCAGGTCGATGCCGAGCTCGGTGTAGGACGGGATGACCTGGGCGGCGAACGCCTCGTTGATCTCCACGAGGTCCACGTCGGAGATCGCCATCCCGGCCCGGCGCAGCGCCTGCTTGCTGGCCTCGACCGGCCCGAGGCCCATGATCTCGGGTGACAGGGCGCTGACGCCGGTGGCCACGATCCTGGCCAGCGGCGTGAGGCCGAGGGCCGCCGCCTTGACGTCACTCATGACGATCACCGCCGCCGCGCCGTCGTTGAGCGGGCAGCAGTTCCCCGCCGTCACGGTGCCGTTCTCGCGGAAGGCCGGCTTCAGCGTGGCGAGCTTCTCCACGGTCGTCCCCGGGCGCGGCCCGTCATCGGCGGCCACGACGTCGCCGGAGGGGAGCGTGATGGGCGTGATGTCGCGCTGCCAGAACCCGTTGGCCAGCGCCTTCTCGGCGAGCTGCTGCGAGCGCGCGCCGAACTCGTCCTGCTCCTGGCGGGTTATCCCGCGCAGGTGCGCGACGTTCTCGGCGGTCTGGCCCATCGCTATGTAGACGTCGGGGAGCGCGCCGCCGTCGCGAGGGTCGTCCCAGGGCAGGTTCTCGGCCGCGACCTGGTCGGCGCGCTCGGAGGAGGAGGCGAAGAGCGGGTTCCTGCCGCCGGGCATGTCGCTGGACCCGTTCGCGGTCCGCGACACGCACTCCACGCCGGCCGAGATGAAGACGTCACCCTCGCCCGCCTTGATCGCGTGGTAGGCCATCCTGGTCGACTGCAGCGAGGACGAGCAGTAGCGGTTGACCGTGGTGCCCGGCAGCGAGTCGTAGCCGAGCAGCACCGCGACCACGCGGCCCATGTTGAAGCCCT
Source organism: uncultured Actinomycetota bacterium (assembly GCA_963735415.1). GTDB lineage: Bacteria > Actinomycetota > Actinomycetes > Streptosporangiales > Streptosporangiaceae > Trebonia. The sequence goes on from CAVTLB010000020.1 coordinate 130,198, forward strand.
GCTCGCCGCCGGGCAGGCCGCAGCCCAGGATCAGGTCGTCGATGTCGGCCGGGTCCAGCGCGGGCACCTTGTCCAGCGCTGCCCGCACGATCTGCGCCGTCAGGTCGTCCGGGCGGATCGAGGTGAGCGTTCCCTTGAAGGCCCGGCCGATCGGCGAGCGGGCTGTGGCGACGATGACGGCTTCGGGCATGGGGGCCTCTTCTCGCTTGTCATGGGGGTATCCCTAACCAGCGTAAGACCATGCCGCTAGCGTCTATCCCATGCAGGTACATGACTCACTGACCGAGATCATGGGCAACACGCCGCTGCTGCGGCTGCGCTCGGTGACTTCAGGTGTGACGCAGGCCGATGTCCTCGCCAAGGTCGAGTACCTGAACCCGGGCGGTTCGGTCAAGGACCGCATCGCGGTGCGCATGGTCGAGACGGCGGAGCGGTCGGGGGCGCTGCGGCCGGGGGGCGTGATCGTCGAGCCCACCTCAGGGAACACCGGCGTCGGGCTGGCGATCGTCGCACAGGAGCGCGGCTACAAGTGCGTCTTCACCTGCCCGGACAAGGTGGCGCAAGACAAGATCAGCGTGCTGCGCGCCTACGGCGCCGAGGTGGTCGTCTGCCCCGGCGCGGTGGCGCCCGATGACCCGCAGTCCTATTACAGCGTCGCCCGCCGCCTGGCTCGCGAGACCCCCGGCGGCTGGCAGCCTGACCAGTACGCCAACCCGGACAACCCGCTCGCGCACTATCACTCCACCGGGCCGGAGATCTGGGCGCAGACGGACGGCAGGGTGACGCACTTCGTTGCCGGGATCGGCACCGGGGGCACGATCTCCGGTACCGGACGGTACCTGAAGGAGGCCTCCGGCGGGCGCGTCCGGGTGATCGGGGCCGACCCCGAGGGATCGGTGTACTCCGGCGGGTCCGGGCGCCCGTACCTGGTGGAGGGCGTGGGCGAGGACATCTGGCCGGTCACGTATGACGGGTCCGTGGTGGATGAGGTGATCGCGGCCTCGGACGCGGACTCGTTCCGCATGACGCGGCAGCTGGCCCGCCGGGAGGCGCTGCTGGTCGGCGGGTCCTCCGGGCTGGCGGTGGAGGTGGCGCTGCGGGTGGCCGCGCGGTGCGGGCCCGATGACGTCATCGTCGTGCTGGTGCCCGACGGGGGGCGCGGCTACATGTCGAAGATCTTCAACGACGACTGGATGGCGGACTACGGCTTCCTTGCCGCCGAGACCAGCGAGCCGACCGTCGCCGACGTGATGATCGCCGTCAAGGGGGTCGACGCCTTCTCGCGCGAGGTGAACGGCGCCTCGGCGCTTCCCGCCCTGGTTCACGTCCACCCGGAGGAGACCGTGTCGGCGGCGGTGGCGCTGCTGCGGGAGTACGACGTGTCGCAGCTCCCGGTGGTGCGCGAGGAGCCGCCCCTGATGGCCGCCGAGGTAGCCGGGTCGGTCGCCGAGCGGGACCTGCTCGACGCGCTGCTGGCGGGCAAGGCCCGGCCGCAGGACCGCGTCGGTGACCACATGTCGCCGCCGCTGCCGCTCATCGGGTCCGGCGAGCCGGTCAGCGCCGCCGCCGCCGCGCTGGAGGGCGCCGGGGCGGCGCTCGTCCACGTGGAGGGCAAGCCCGTCGCTATCCTCACCCGACAGGACATGCTTACTTTCTACGCGAGCCGGGGGTTATCGATCGTGGACGGCTTCAGCTTCGAGGCAGTGAAGTTTGAGACACTGGCTATTCACGCGGGCGCCAGCCCGACGCCGCGACCGGCGCGGTGATCCCGCCGATCTACCAGACCTCGACCTACAAGCAGGACGGCGTCGGCGGGACCAGGGGCGGCTACGAGTACTCGCGCACCGACAACCCGACCCGGGCGGCGCTAGAAGAGTGCCTGGCGGCCCTGGAAGGCGGTGCCCCTGTCCCGGGTGCCTCGGGTGCTGCTGATGCCTCTGGTGGCCCCGTTGACGGCGGTGCCCGGGCGTTCGCCTTCGCCTCCGGGATGGCCGCCGAGGACTGCCTGCTGCGGGTGGCCTGCCGGCCCGGTGACCACGTCATCATCCCGTCCGACGCGTACGGCGGCACCTACCGGCTGTTCGCGAAGGTGCTTGGCGACTGGGGAATCAGCTTCACGGCCGTTCACCTCGATGACACCGATGCCGTCGCGGCCGCGCTGGCGGCCCGCCCGGCCCGGCTGGTGTGGGCCGAGTCGCCGACCAACCCGCTGCTGTCGGTGCCTGACCTGCGCGCGCTCGCCTCCGCCGCGCATGCCGCCGGGGCGCTGCTGGTAGCCGACAACACGTTCGCCTCGCCCTACCTGCAGCGTCCGCTGGAGCTCGGCGCGGACGCGGTCGTCCACTCGACGACCAAGTACCTCGGCGGCCACTCCGACGTGGTCGGCGGCGCGGTCGTGGTGCCCGCGGCTCACCACGAGCTCGCCGATGGCCTCGCGTTCGTGCGCAACGCCACCGGCGCGGTCCCCGGCCCGTTCGACTCCTGGCTCACGCTGCGCGGCATCAAGACGCTCGCCGTGCGGATGGAGCGGCACTGCGCGAACGCCCAGCAGGTGGCGCGGATGCTGGCCGACCACCCGGCCGTCGCCGAGGTGTTCTACCCGGGGATGCCGTCGCATCCCGGCCATCAGGTCGCGAAGGCGCAGATGCGCGGTTTCGGCGGCATGGTGTCCTTCCGGGTGCGCGGCGGCCAGGGACAGGCGGAAGACGTCTGCCGGCGGGCCCGGCTGTTCACGCTCGGGGAGTCCCTGGGCGGCGTGGAGTCACTGATCGAGCTCCCGGCAAAGATGACGCACGCCTCGGTGGCCGGTTCCCCGCTTGAGGTGCCCGCCGACCTCGTCCGGCTATCGGTGGGCATCGAGAACGCCGCCGACCTGATCGCCGACCTGGAGCAGGCCCTGGGATAGGCGGTCACGTCGGGCCACGGCGCGGACCTGCGCGCGCGCTGCCTTTAAGCGACGTATGGATAACCTCCGGCGCGGAATAAGCCGGGCGGCGCCGGGTAGCTGGAGCCCGTGGTTAGAGCGAGATCTGTAGCCGGGTACGCCATCCCGGGAATAGTTGTTCTTTTCTTCTGGCTGGTGGTCGTCATCTTGGCCATCATCCTGCTGGCGTATGTCGTGCACTGGGCCGGCGGCGGGTCCTGAACCTGCGGCTCGGACATTTCATCCTGAATGTCGGCTTCAACTAATCGGCGCGAGGCGGCAGCCGCGCCCGCCACGCTCGTGGCGGGCGCGACCGCTGTCGGCCGCATTCGCCGGGCGGCGATACTGGCTCATCGAGCGTGGTTGCCCATGGTCGCCGGGCCTAAATGATTGCCGCTTTGGGGGCTGGCCCCCCTACTTCCTGAATCAGTTAGGCCCGTTGACTGCTGTCGACCAGGGTGATCGGCGGGGACCCGCTAGGAGTGCGTGGCGTCCATGGGGCCGGTGCCCGTCAGGGAGCCGGCGCCGTCCCCGGGCGCGGGGGAGCTGGCGGCTTGCGCGGCGGCCGAAGCCGCCCGGTCCGCCTCGCGCGCCTCCTCCAGGGCCAGCGACCGGTAGCGCAGCGCGAACCACCCGGCGACCGCGAACGCCAGGCCGACCAGGAAGCTGCCCACGGCGCGCAGCTCGTGGTGCGAGCCACTGCGGGCGTGGCCCAAGAACCCGGGCAGTTGCCTGGCGGGCGTGGTGGCGTAGATAACGGCGACGGCGAAGAACGCGATCGCGAAGAGGGCGAAAATGATCGCCGCGACGATCCGGCCCGGCGCGAGCCTCTCCTCGTCGTCGGTGGGCGCAGGACTCACTGCAAGGCTCCAAGGGTCAGGCGGTGGGCATGCCCCATCACCCTATCGCCTGCTCCTCGCGCCCCGTGTCCGCAGGAAGTCGCTCACGACGTATTCGCCCAGCCGCTCAGGGGCGGCCCGCAGCACGCGGCCGCCGTTCCGCTTCGCCACGTTGTCCACGAACCGGCTGAGCCGGTCGTCCTCGGCGAGCATGAAGATGTTCAGCGCGGCATTCCGCCTGGTCATCTTGTCCACCTCGGCTAGCGTCAGCGCCACCGTCTCCGGCGATGGCGGCCAGTCGAAGAAGGGCTGCCCGTTGCGCTGCAGGTGCGCCGTCGGCTCGCCGTCGGTCACGATCAGCACGACCGGCTCGTGGTCGGGGTGCTTGTCCAGGTGCCGGCCGGCCAGCATCAGCGCGTGGTGCAGGTTCGTGCCCTGGACCATGTGCCAGCCGAGCCCGGCGAGCTCGGTCTCGCGCAGTTCCCGCGCGTAGTCAGAAAAGCCGACCACCTGGATGGCGTCCTGCGGGTACTTGCTGCGCAGCAGCGCGTGCAGGGCGAGCGCGGTCTGCTTCGCCGCGGCCCAGGTCCCGCGCAGCGCCATGGAGTAGGACAGGTCCACGAGCAGGCACACGGCCGCCGTGCTGCGCCGCTCGGTCTCCGCGACCTGGAAGTCGCCGGGCGACAGCCGCACCCGCCGGGCCGGCCGGGGGGTCGACAGGGGCGCCGTTCCCCCGGGGGAGCGCAGCAGCGCCGCGCGCACCGTGGCCGGCACGTCGATGGGCTGCTCGTCGCCGAACTCCCAGTCCCGCGTGGCCCCGGTCAGCTCTCCCGCCTGCCCGGCGTCCCGCAGGTCGTGGTCGCCGCCGCGGGTGCCGCTGTCCAGCCCCGCGAACACCCGGCGCAGCGCCGTGTCGCCCAGCCGCCGGACGGCCTTGGGCGTGAGCTCGAGATTGCCGCCGCTGCGCGTCAGGTACCCCTGCCGCTCCAGTTCCCGCTCTATCCGGCGCAGCGCCTCGATGTCGTCGACCGCCTGCCGGCCAAGCGCGCGGCGGACGGCCTCCTCGTCGACGTCGTCGAGCGAGGCGCCCGCGTAGTCCTGCGACAGCGCGCTCTCCAGGTCCGCGAGGTCGGCGAGCTCACCGACGGCACTCGTGGCGTCGCCGAGCCCGAGCGGGTCCTCGCCCGACATGCGCACCCCGCGCTGCGGCCGGCCGAGCTCGGGACGGCGGCCGCGCAGCGCGTCGCCAAGCGCGGCCATCTCGGCGGCCAGCCCCGCGTCCTCCATGGCCTGGGCCATCAGGTTCGCGAGCTCCTCGCGCTGCTCCTGCGAGAGCGAGGCGAGCAGCCGCTCGGCCGCCATCATCCGGCGCACCAGCGAGTCGACGAGCTCCTCCAGGTTCTGCGGCCCGTCGGGGAACATGTCGCCGTACTGGGCCATGAACCGGCCGAAGTCCTCCTGGGTGTGCTCGCCGCGTGCGTCGGCGTCGAGCATCTGCCGCAAGTCCGCCAGCATGTCCTTGACCCGCTGCATCGCCGCCGGGTCGGGGTTTTGCAGCGCCTGCTTCATGCCGCGGAACTGGCTGTCGAGCACCTCACGGCGCAGCAGGTCGCGCAGCCTTTCGAAGGTCTCGCGCGCCGCCTGCGAGCGCCAGTCATAATCGGCGAGCTGCTGGACGGCCTGGGCGGTGTCGCCGGGCAGCGAGTCCAGGTCGGCCTCGCGCATCCGGGCCTCATCGCTCGGGTCAGGGAACAGCTCGGCCCGCTCTTGCCCGACCGCCGTGTCGAGCAGCGCGCGGGCCTGCTCGAGCATGCCGTCGAGCCGGCCGCTGCGGCGCAGGTCGCGCTGCCGCTCGCGGATCCGCCGCAGCAGGTCGTCCAGTCCGCGGCGGTCACCCCAGCCGCGGCGCAGCAGGTCGCGCAGCGCGTCGAACGGCGACCCGCCGCCCAGGATCGAGTCACCCATCTCGTCGAGCGCCTCGCGCACGTCATACGGCGACGCCAGCGGGTCTGGCCCGCCGTCGTAGGGACCGTACCGGTAGTTGGCCATCAAGGCTGCCTCCTACGCCGTTCTTACCTGGGACGGGCCCTGCTCATGCGTGCCCGGGCCGCGCTTATGACTCGCGGTAGACCGACACGCCATCGGTCGTGTCCTTGGACAGGCGGCGCAGCAGGTACAGGCCCTCGAGCGCGAACTCGATCGCCGCCGCCGCCTCGCCGAACGACTCGCCGCCGTCCATGCCGAGCCGCTCCATGATCCTGGCCAGCCCGGGCACCTCGCCGGTCCGGCGCAGCAACTCACCCGCCGAGACGAGCTCGCCGCAGGTGATCGTGGTCCCGTCGGTGAATTTGTCCGTAAGGCCGGACAGGTCCGCCCCGCCGAGCCTGCCGCGGAACGTCTCCACGGTGGCCCGGCGCAGCAGGTGCGCCAGGATCTCCTCCTCCCGGCCCTCCTCGCTGACCTCGAACTCCACCTTGCCCCGCAGCGTGCTGACGATGGGCGGCAGGTCGCAGACGCGCGCGACCGGCATCTCGTCCCTGGGCTCGGCCGCCAGCGCGGACCGGCGCACCGCGGCGGCCGCGACGCTTTCCGTCCCGGCGATCGCGAAGCGAGCCGACACGCCGGACCGCGAGTCCACCGCGGGCGACTCACGGACGAGCCGGGTGAACCGCGCGATGATCTCCATGATGTGCTCAGGCACGATGGCACCCGGGTCCTTGCCGTCCCAGGCGATCGCCGCCTCCTGGTAGATCAGCGCGAGCTCGCTGTCCAGGGAGGCCGGGTAGTGGGTGCGCACCTCCGCGCCGAACCGGTCCTTCAGCGGCGTGATGATCCGGCCCCTGTTCGTGTAGTCCTCGGGGTTGGCGCTGGCCACGAGCACGAGGTCCAGGGGCAGCCGCAGCGCGTAGCCGCGCACGCCGATGTCGCGCTCCTCCAGGACGTTCAGCAGCGCCACCTGGATGCGCTCGGCGAGGTCGGGCAGCTCGTTCAGGCAGAAGATGCCCCGGTTGGTGCGCGGGACCAGGCCGAAGTGAATGGTCTCCGGGTCGCCCAGGGTGCGGCCCTCCGCCACCTTCACCGGGTCGATGTCGCCGATCAGGTCGCCGACGCTGGTGTCGGGGGTGGCGAGCTTCTCGCCGTACCGGTCGGCCGGCTGCCGCCAGGTGACGGGCAGCTCGTCGCCGAGCTCGGCCGTCAGCCGCCTGCACCGGGCGCAGACCGGGTGGTAAGGGTGGTCGTTGATCTCGCATCCGGCGATCACGGGGGACCAGTCGTCGAGCAGGCCCACCAGGGTCCGGATGAGGCGCGTCTTGCCCTGGCCGCGCTCGCCGAGCAGGATCACGTCGTGGCCGGCGAGGAGCGCCCGCTCGACGTGCGGCAGGACCGTCTGGTCGAATCCCACGATGCCGGGGAAGCGATCCTCGCCCGCCCGCATCCGCACGAGGAGGTTCTCTCTGATCTCCTGCTTGACGCTGCGGTAGACGTGGCCGCTCGCACGGAGCTGGCCGAGGGTGCTTGCTTGAGGATGCTGGCTTTCTGGCTGCACCCTTCGACAGTATGTCGGGCGCTGGCCTCTTCGCATCCGCCCAGCTGTACTAATGTCTAGCCGTGACGGTGATTCCCCAGGTAGTGGCCTCCGACGACGTGGTCGCCGCGCGCGAGATCTTGCGGGACGTGATCTCCCCGACGCCGGTGCTGTACTCGCGGGCGCTCTCTGAGGTGGCGGGCGGCCCCGTCTACATGAAGGCGGAGAACCTGCAGCGCACCGGCTCGTTCAAGGTCCGTGGCGGGTATGTCCGGATCGCCCGGCTGGCCGACGCGGAGCGCGCCCGGGGCGTCGTCGCGGCCAGCGCGGGCAACCACGCGCAGGGCGTGGCCCTCGCGGCGAGCATGCTCGGGACAAGCGCGACCGTGGTCATGCCCGAGCGCGCCCCGTTGCCGAAGGTCCAGGCGACCAGGGCCTACGGGGCGGACGTGATCCTGCACGGTCACTCGGTGGAGGATGCCGTGGAGGAGGCGCTGGCGGTCGCCGGGCGCACCGGGGCGGTCTTCATCCACCCGTTCAACCACCCGGATGTCGTGGCCGGCCAGGGCACCGTGGGCTTCGAGATCATCGAGCAGTGCCCGCAGGTCAAGACCATCCTCGTGCCGGTGGGCGGCGGCGGCCTCGCGGCGGGCATCGCGGTCGCGGTCAACAGCCTCGATCCCGGCATCCGGGTCGTCGGCGTGCGGGCCGAGGGCGCGGCCATCCGCGCGCACACGACCATCGCCGACGGCATCGCCGTGAGCGAGGTCGGCGAGATCCCGGACGCGATCTTGTCGAGCCTGGCCGGCCCGATGGTCACCGTCTCGGAGGCCGGCCTGTCCCGCGCGCTGCTGCTGTGCCTGGAGCGGGCCAAGCAGGTGGTCGAGCCGGCCGGCGCGGCGGCGGTGGCGGCGCTGCTTGAGCATCCAGGCGACTACGAGCCGCCCGTGGTCGCTGTGCTCTCCGGCGGCAACATCGACCCGCTGCTGCTGTCCAAGCTGCTGCGGCACGGCCTGGCCGCCGCCGGGCGCTACCTCGCCTTCCGCTGCCGGCTGCCGGATCTGCCCGGATCGCTGGCCGGGCTGCTCGGCACCGTCGCGGGCCTGGGCGCCAACGTCCTGGAGGTCAGCCACGAGCGCCTCGCGCCCGGCCTGCTGATCGATGAGGTCGAGGTCGTCCTGCAGGTGGAGGCGCGCGGCCCCGATCACTGCCGGGAAGTGAAGTCGGGGCTGCGCGCGGCGGGCTATCAGCTGTCGTTCAGCTAGCGCCCTGGCCTACCTCCCCTAAAGCATTAAGGCAAGCTAATTACCGGGCCCAACGTGCTCGTCCGGGCGGAACCCCTCCGGCCTTTACTATTTCTTAGTCCTATCCGCGCGTTTAGGCAATGCGCCGGGCGGGTACCCGGGCGAAGAAAAGGAAAAAATCGCACTTATCGGTATCATGCACGCCCGGTCGCTGTTCGCCTCTTTGGGAGGCATCACCGCGATGCCCGGCCCGTGGCGGTGTGCGCCGTGGGCCGGCTTTTGGGGGGACCATGACGATTCGGTCGAAACTCGCCAGCCACATCAACGACGCACTCCGGCCATTGCACGCTCAGATCGTGTACGGCACCTCTGCTGACCCAGCCATACGAACTTACATCCCGGCTCGCAAGACAATATCCGCGGCGCAAAAGGCGGGGCTGCCGATCGGGAGCTACCTCGATAAGAGGTATGCCACCCCTGGTGCCACGCCAGACGCCGTCGCCTCGATGATCGCGCTGGCCGGCATTCCCGGGCCGTGCGACGTCGTGTGCGAGATCGGCGCCGGGAGCGGGCGCTACGCCGAAGAGATCATCAAGACGCTGCGGCCTCGTCGCTACGAGGTGTACGAGACGGCGCGGGACTGGCGTCCCGTCTTGCGGAAGCTGCCGAACGCCGTGGTCTGGGACTGCGACGGCCACACGCTATCGCAGACGCCTGACGGGTCCGTTGACCTCGTCCACGCGCAGAAGGTCTTCGTCTACCTCGAGTTCTACGCGGTGATCGGATACCTGGAGGAAATGGCGCGCGTGACGCGCCCCGGCGGGGCGGTCGCGTTCGACATCGTGACGGAGCGCTGCCTCGACGACCCGACGGCGCGGGCATGGGTGCGGGAGGTTTCGCGGTACCGGCCGGTCCCGCGGGAGTGGGCCGTTGACTTCATGGGGCGAAGGGGCTTCGCGCTGCGGGGGTCGCATTTCACGGTGCTTCCGCCGGGAAAGTCCGAGCTGATGGTCTTCTGCCGCGACTGAGGCTTTCAGGTGGCCAGGTCGCGGGTGAGGTCATCGGCGACCTCGAGCACGATCTTGCGGAGCTCCTCAGGGTCGATCTCGCCCTTGCTCCGGTGGTACATGAAGCACGCGCTGGTGGAGAAGAACGCCACGGTCGCCCGGACCCGCGCGCGGGAGGTCGCGTCCGGCCCGGCGATCAGTTCCACCAGCGCGTCGAGCCGGGGGCGGTATTGCTCGAAGCGGTGCTTGCCCGCGCCCTGGTTATGCAGCGTGGCCTGGTTCTGCTCAAGGAAGCGGAAGACGTCGGAGCCGTCGAGGAGGATCGAGACGTAGCGCTCGAGGATCTCGTGCGCGGTGGCCCGGCCCGGCCGCTGCTGCCTGGCCCACTCGATCAGCCCGTCCAGCCGGGTGAAGTGGTCCTCGGTAAAGCTGTGGACGATGTCTTCCTTGGACTTGAAGTGGTAATACAGCGCTGCCTTTGTCACGCCAAGGCGCTCGGCGATCTCGCGCAGTGAGGTCCCCTCGTAGCCTTGCTCGGCGAAAAGCTCCAGCGCGACGCGCTGGATGCGGGTCCGGGTGTCGCCGCGCGCACCCCGGGCCACGTGGGCCTCGGGGGCGGGAACGTCCGCGTCCATGCTGGTGTTGTGCCCTCCGCGTGCTGCCTTGGGCCGTCTCTTGTTAGCGGGAATTTTACTTGACGGCCGGTAAGTAAGGAGTATAGCGTTTCAATGAATGATAAACTAGCCGGGCGGCAAGTAAGTTTCGCGGCGTTTAACGGGCTCGGAATCTGAAAAGGAGACTCGGGAGTGAGTGAGGCAAGCGCGGCCACGGGGGCCGCGGCCGGGGGAGGCGAGGCGGGCGGCTCGCCGTACCTGAGCCACCGGCAGATCATGATCATCCTGCCGGGCCTGCTGCTGGCCATGATGCTGGCCATGCTGGACCAGCTCATCGTCGGCACCGCGCTGCCCCGGATCGTGGGCGACCTCGGCGGGGTCTCGCACCTGTCCTGGGTCGTGACCGCGTACACGCTGGCATCCACGGTGACCACCCCGTTCTACGGCAAGCTCGGCGACATGTACGGCCGCAAGAAGCTCTTCATCTTCTCCATCGCCCTGTTCCTCGTCGGCTCCGCGCTGTCCGGGCTGTCCTGGTCGATGGCTACGCTGATCATCTTCCGCGCTCTCCAGGGCCTGGGCGCGGGTGGCCTGATGGTCGGGGCCATGGCGACGCTGGGGGAGATCGTGCCGCCCCGTGAGCGCGGCAAGTACATGAGCTACTTCATGGTCGTGATGATGTTCGCCACGATCGGCGGCCCGCTGCTCGGCGGCTGGATCACCGAGGCCATCTCGTGGCGGTGGATCTTCTACATCAACCTGCCGGTCGGCGGCGCCGCGCTCCTGTACCTGTTCTTCGTGATGAACCTGCCCAAGCGGCGGGTGGAGCACCGCATCGACTACGCCGGCGGGATCTTGCTCGGCGTCGTGGCGACCGCGGTCATCCTCATCGCCACCTGGGGCGGCACCCAGTACGCCTGGGGGTCGTGGCAGGTGATCGGCATGGTCGCGCTCGCCGTGCTGGCGACCGTCGGCTTCATCCTGGTCGAGCAGCGGGCCGAGGAGCCGATGTTGCCGCTCCACGTCTTCAAGATCGGCAACTTCTCGCTCGCGATGGCGATGACGTTCTTCCTCGGCCTCGGCCTGTTCGGCGTGATGACGTTCATCCCGCTGTTCCAGCAGACCGTCCAGGGCGCCAGCCCGACCGTCAGCGGCCTCCTGCTGACGCCGATGATGGTCGGCTCGATGGTCACCTCGGTCATCGCGGGCCAGCTCGTGACCAAGACCGGCAAGTACAAGCTGCTCCCGATCATCGGCGGGCTGATCATGGCGCTCGGCATGTTCCTGCTGAGCCGGATCGGCGTGCACACCACCCGCACTACCTCGGCGCTGGATTACGTCGTCCTCGGGCTCGGCATGGGCCTGATGATGCAGCTGGTCTCGCTCATCTCGCAGAACGCCGTGGAGCTGAGGGACATGGGCGTGGCAAGCAGCGCCCGGATGTTCTTCCAGCAGATCGGCGGCTCGCTCGGCGTGGCCGCGTTCGGCGCGCTGTTCGCGCACAAGCTCGCCGAGGCCACCAGCGGGGCCAGTGCGGGCAAGCTGCCGATCTCCGGTAGCTCGTTCGACCCGGCGCAGGTGGACTCGCTGCCCGCGGGGGTGCGCGAGGTGGTGTTCGCCGCCATCTCCCACGGCGTGGAGAGCGTGTTCATCTGGGGCGTGCCCGCGGGCCTGCTTGTCTTCGTCTTCGCCCTGTTCATCAAGGAAGTCCCGCTGCGCGGCCGCACCCCGGAGGAGCCGAAGCCGGCCCCCGAGCCAGAGTTCATCGCCTAGCCTCCGGCGCCCGGCAGTACCGGGGGAACCGGAGGCCCGCGCGCCGCAGCGAGCGCCAGCGAGCGAGGAGAGCGCGGGTCCGGCGAGCCCGTGGGGTCCCGAGAGCGAAGCGAAGGGACCGCCGACGCGGCGTAGCCGGACGGGCAGACGATCACGCTCCGTGGTAGGGCACGGCCTCCACGACCTCGACCGACGCCGACCGCCCGTTGGGCAGCGTGTAGGTGGCCGTCTCCCCGACCTTCTTGCCGGAGATCGCCGCCCCCAGCGGCGACTTGGGCGAGTACACGTCGATGGGCGCGCCGCTCTCCTCGCGCGAGGCGAGCAGGAAGGTCACTTCCTCGTCGTCGCCGGCGAACCGCACGGTCACCGTCATGCCGGGGCCGACCACGCCGTCGGTGCGCGGCGGCTCGCCGACTCGCGCGTTCTCCAGGATGTGCTGCAACTGGAGGATCCGGCCCTCCTGCTTGCCCTGCTCTTCCTTGGCCGCGTGGTAACCGCCGTTCTCGCGCAGGTCTCCCTCTTCGCGCGCCGCCTCGATCTTCTTGGCGATGTCGATGCGGCCTTGGCCGGAGAGGTAGTCGAATTCGGCCTTGAGCCGGTCGTATGCCTCCTGGGTCAGCCAGGTGACGCCTTCTTCGCGCGTCTCGGTCACGGGCACTCCTCAGTCCTGCGCGGGCCGCCTTCGAGGCCCGCTGCGGGCTGGCAGGCCAGGCGCAAGGACTTGCCATCCTTCCGTCGGGGAGCCAGCCGGTCTCCGGGGGTAATCTTTTGAGGCTAACAAGGGTGGGCCACTGCTGCGTCCAAGTCAACTGACACGGGTTCACGGCGTGGCGTCCTAGTCGTGTTCGAAGAGCGTTTCCATTCGGGAATGCCCTCAAACCGCCCGGTCGTTTGTGCACTTGGAAACCTGAGAGGAGAACCCGTTGTCACCTCACTTGCGCCTGATGGCCGTGCATGCGCACCCCGATGACGAGTCGAGCAAGGGTGCCGCGACGATGGCGCGGTACGCGCGGGAGGACGTTGAGGTACTGGTCTGCACGCTGACCGGCGGCGAGCGCGGCGACATACTCAACGCCGCCATGGACCGGCCGGAAGTCCGCGCTGACCTGGCCGCCGTCCGCCGCGAGGAGATGGCGCGCGCCCGCGAGATCCTGGCGTCGACCAGGTGTTCCTCGGCTTCACCGACTCCGGGCTGCCCGAGGGCGACCCGAAGCCGCCGCTGCCCGGAGGGCTGCTTCGCGCTTGTCCCCACCGAGGAGGCGGCGGCCCCGCTGGTGCGGGCGGTCCGCCAGTTCCGGCCGCACGTCATCTTGACCTACGACGAGAGCGGCGGGTACCCGCACCCGGACCACATCAAGACGCACGAGGTGTCGGTGGTGGCCTTCGAGGCGGCGGCCGACCCCGACAGGTACCCGGGCCTGGGCGACCCGTGGCAGCCGCTCAAGATGTACTACCACCTGACCTTCCACCAGGCCAAGTACGCCGCGCTGCACGAGGAGATGCTGCGCCGCGGCATGGAGTCGCCGTACACGAAGATCTTCGAGGAATGGGAGGAACGGGCGCGCAAGCGCGCCGAGGCCGGCTGGCGGAACCTGGACATCACCACCCGCGTCCAGGTCGGCGACTACCTCGAGTTCCGGGATCAGGCCCTGCTCGCGCACGCCACCCAGATCGCGCCCGACAGCTCCTGGTTCGCCTGCCCGCTGGACGTCCAGCGCGCCGCCTGGCCCACCGAGGACTATCATCTTGCTAGGTCGCTGGTGGACACCGAACTGCCGGAAGACGACCTCTTCGACGGCATCCGGGAGAGCGTGACCCTCTGATGATCCTGGCAGTCACTTCACTTGCGGGCACTGTCCTCGCCAGCGGCGCGAACAGCACGCAGAGCGTCAATGACGTGGAGCCGGGCGTGCTCGGCTTCCTCGTCGTGGCGGCCATGGGCGTGGCCCTGGTCTTCCTGCTCCGCTCGATGAACAAGCAGTTCCGCAAGATCGGGCCGAAGCCGGAGGAGGACCTGCTGCCCGACGGCACCGTGCCGGGCGAGGTCCTGTCCCGGGCGGACGACCGGGACACCGCGGACGCCAGCTCCACGGACTGATCGCTCACGCTACTGATCAGGCACGGCCCGCCGGGCGCGGGCTGACGGTCCCGGCCGCGCGACGGGCTTACTCCGACCAGGCGCGGCGCATGGCCTCCGGGAGCCCCCACCAGCCGAGAGCGGTCAGCCGGTCATCCTCGTCGATGGCGCCAAGGACGCTCCACATCGCGGTGACGTGCAGGAACAGCCCCTCGATGGACAGGTCGTCGAAGTCGTCGTCGTCGGGGAAGTCGTCGTAGTCGAGGTCGTCGTCGGCCTGCGCGGTGGCCGGGTCGTACTCGCGCACGTACCTGGCCAGGTCCGCGGCCGACGCGGGCGTGCCCGGCCCGCCGGTGACCAGCGCGGACATGACCGCGAGCCAGTCGAAGTGGTCGAGGGCGCAGACCGCCGCCATCGCCGCTGACAGCTCGTCAGGCTGCTCGTCCGGCCCGGAGTCGTCTTCGGAGTCGCCTTCCGAGGCCCACTCCATCGCCCGGGCGAACTGCTGGTCCTCGGCCGACAGCGGGTCGCCCTGCGGCGACGCGACCGACGCGGCGAGCGTCAGCCACATCTCCTTGTCGTCGGCGGGCAGCGCCGGCGCGCTCAGCCCGCTGAAGGCGATCGAGCATCTGGCCCGGCCAGCCGGGGCGCGCGATGTCCGCCCGCAGCCTGGCGCAGACGGCGGCGAGCTCCGGCATGGGCGCCGGCCTGGGCCGGCCGCGTCCAGCAGCTCGCCCAGCGTTTCAAGCGCCTCGGCGTCGGCGGCCGCCCAGTCGGCGATGAGCTGCTCGTCCTGCTCGTCGAGCAGCACCGTCATCGGGACCCGGCCGTCGGCCAGCGGCGTGGTCATCCAGCGCTCCTGCAAGGCGACGTAGGCCTTCTTGGCGTCGGCGTCCGCGGTGGCCAGCCGGTCCGGGTCGATCTCCCCGTCCGCCACCCGGTCCTCCAGGAAGTGCACCAGCCTGGTGTGCATCTCCTCCTGCAGCGGGCTGCGCTCGGCAGGGCTCCGCCCAGACGTGCAGGCCGATGATCCCGGTCGGCTCGGTCCCGGTCGCCTCCAGCCAGCCGTGCACGTCCCCGAACGTGGCTTCCTCGTCGGCGATCTTCTGCAAGATCGCCTCGGCGGACTCCCAGAACGGGACGGACAGCGGGTTCTCGGCCGCCACGAGTCCCCTGCGCAGGGTCGGCAGCGACGCGAGAGCCTCACCAGAAGGCACCCGCAGCAGTGCCAGTGCGACGTCACGCCGGGTCAGCCTGGCGGCCGGGCGCCCAGCGATCTCGGCGACACGCTCAGCTGTGAATTCCACGAGTGGCAGCGTACGACGGACGGGAGGGTGCGCGCACGGCCCGCCCACCTTCAAGTGCCCCGGCCGGTACTCTTGTGGTGCGGGGCCGCGTGCCGCACCAGCACCCGCTGGGGCTTGCCCGCCTTTCCACTGCTTCCTAAGAGGCTACGGACGATGCTTGACATTGAACTGATCAGGTCAGACCCGGAGTTCGTCCGGGACGCCCTGCTCAAGCGCGTGGACGACGTTGACCTCGGGCCGATCCTGGAGGCCGACGCGCTGCGGCGCAAGCTGGTGGGCGAGGTTGAGTCGGCCAGGGCGGAGCGGAACCGGCAGGCCAAGGCGATCGGCAAGCTCAAGGCCTCCGGAGCCGACACGACCGAGGCGCAGGAGCAGGCGGCCAAGCTCGGTGACCAGGTCACCGAGATGGAGGCCGGCCGCGCCGAGGCGGAGGGCACGCTGCACCGCCTGCTGAGCGAGCTGCCCAACCTGCCCGACGACAGGGCGCCGGTCGGCGGGAAGGAGGTCAACCAGGTCGTCCGCACCTGGGGGAGCCAGCCGGCCCTGGGCGGCAAGCCGCTTGACCACGTGGAGCTGTGCACCCGGCTCGGCCTGATCGATTACCAGCGGGGCGTCAAGCTCGGCGGCAACGGCTTCTGGCTTTACACGGGGCCGGGCGCGGCGCTTGAGTGGGCGCTGCTCGACTTCTTCAACCGCGAGCACTACGCGGCCGGGTACACGTTCATGCTGCCGCCGCACATGCTGACCGAGGAGAACGGCTACGCGGCCGGGCAGTTCCCGAAGTTCCACGACGACGTGTACCACATCGCGGAAGACGACGGAGGCCGCAGGTCGTTCCTGCTGCCCACCGCGGAGACCGCGATCCTCAACGTCTACCGGGACGAGATCCTCCCGGCCGAGTCGCTGCCGGTCAAGGCGTTCGCCTACACGCCGTGCTACCGGCGGGAGGCCGGCAGCTACCGCAGCGAGGAGCGCGGGTCGATCCGCGGCCACCAGTTCAACAAGGTGGAGATGTTCCAGTTCTGCGCGCCGGAAGACGCCGAGCGCGCGCACCAGGAACTGATCGGGCGCGCCCAGATGCTGGTGGAGAAGCTGGGCCTGCACTACCAGACGACCCTGCTCGGCACCAGGGACGCCAGCGCCAGCATGAAGCTGACGTACGACATCGAGGTGTGGCTCCCGAGCCTCGGGATCTACAAGGAGGTCTCCTCGGCCTCGTGGGCCGGGGACTACCAGGCACGCCGGGCCAACATCCGGTACCGGGCCGGCCAGGGCAAGCCGACCGCCTACGTCCACACCCTCAACGCCTCCGGCCTGGCCACGAGCCGGCTGCTGCCCGCGATCGTCGAGCAGAACCAGCAGCCCGACGGCTCCGTCGTGGTGCCGGAGCCGCTGCGCGCCTGGGTCGGCACCGACGTCCTGCGGCCGCGGCGCTAGCGGCGAACGGGGTAACGCCGGTGCTCATCAGCAACCACGTCCTTTCCGGTGCGGTCATCGGCGCGGCCACGCGCCGCCCGGCGGCCGCCTTCGCCCTGGGCGTGGCGTCGCACTTCGTGCTTGACGCGGTGCCGCACTGGGGCGACTGGGGCGACGACAAGAGCCTCTTCATGCGGGTAGCCGTCCGCGACGGCCTCACCGGCCTGGCGCTGATGGGCGCGCTCACCGCGCTGGCGTCGCCGTCGGCGCGGGTGGCCGTGCTGGCCGGAATGGCCGGCGCGGCGCTGCCGGACCTGGACAAGCCGTCCGTGGTGTTCTTCGGCCGCTCGCCATTCCCGCGCGTCGTCGACAAGTTCCACTCGGATATCCAGCGGGAGTCGCGGCGCCGCTTCCCGGTCGAGGTCGCCGCGGGCGCCACCTTCCTGGCCGCCCTGGCCGTGCTTGGCCTGCGCGCGCGCCGCGCCGCCCGCTCACCGGAGCAGCCCTCGTGCGAGTTCCGGTAGCCGTAGGCGGTAGCGGTGGTGGGGCTCGCCGCCCGGGAATGGTCTTCCGGAAAATCGCCGTGCTCACGCGAGCCTGTGTCGTCAGGCCAGCCGCGTAGCGCTGTCAACGGTCCCTGCCGTAGTCATTTCCGGTAGGGAGACGCATGCTCAAGGAACAGTCAGTCTTCGCTGACGTGCGCCTGCTCGCCGCCGTCTCGGGCGGCGGTGTTCTCGGGGCGCTGGCCAGGTACGGGCTGCAGGAGGCCTTCCCGCACACGGCCAGGGAATTCGGCTGGGCCACCCTGTCGGTCAACGTCTCCGGCTGCCTGCTGATCGGGATCAGCGCCGTGCTCATCGCGTCCGCGCCCGGCACGCACCGGCTGGTCCGGCCGTTCCTCGTCACCGGCGTGCTCGGCGGCTACACGACCTTCTCCGCCTATGTCATCGATATCCAGCGCGCGCTGGTGGCGGGCGCGCCAAGGACCGCGCTGCTGTACGGGGCCGCGACGCTGGCCGCCGCGCTGGCCGCCGCCTGGGCGGGGATGCGGATCGGGAGCGTGCTGACGACCCGGCTCGGCCGGTCGGCCGCGAGGTCATCGAGGCCGAGTTCGCCGGCCGCCCGGCCTGGCCGGCGACGGCGAGGCCGTCAGCCGGCAGCGAGGACAGGGCGTCATGACCTTGATCTTCGTCGTGATCGGGGCCGCGATCGGCGCGCCGCTGCGGTACATCACCGACCGGCTGCTGCAGGGGCGGCACGACTCGCGGTTTCCCTGGGGAACGTTCGCCGCGAACGTGGCGGGGTCGGCCCTGCTCGGCTTCCTGGTCGCCCTGCCGGCCAGCCCGGCCATGCAGGCGCTACTCGGGACGGGCCTGTGCGGGGCGCTCACCACGTACTCGACGTTCAGCTACGAGACCCTCGTGCTCGCCAGGTCCGGCGCGCGCACGATGGCGTTCCTCAACGTCGCGGCGTCTGTCCTGGCAGGATTTGGTGCGGCCTACTGCGGCATGGCGGTCGCGCAGGCGATACAGTAGCTGCACAAGCAGCGCACCAGGGAGAACGACCGTGACACAGCACGCCGACGCCCAGCCGGAGGTCTTGTCGACTGACCTTCCGGACGGGGTCTTCCTGCTCGACGTGCGCGAGGACGACGAGTGGGCCGCCGGCCACGCGCCGGACGCCGTGCACGTCCGCCTGGGCGACCTCGGCGCGCGGGCCGAGGAATTGCCCCGAGACCGCGAGGTCTACGTGATCTGCCGCTCCGGTGCCCGGTCGGCCTACGCCGCCCAGGCACTGACGGGCGCGGGCTGGTCGGCCGTCAACGTGTCCGACGGCATGACCGGCTGGGCCGTCGCCGGCCGCCCCATGATCAGCGAGACCGGCACGGAGCCGTTCGTCGCTTGAGCGAGCAGAGGGCCGGCATCGTCTCCGTCCGGGGCTGGCCGTCACCGCGGTCATCGGCGTGCACGACTGGGAGCGCGAGATCGAGCAGGCCCTCACGTTCGCGCTCGACATGTCCGCCGACACCGCGCGCGCGGCCGCCAGTGATGACGTGGCCGACGCGATCGACTACTCCGCCGTCGCGGCGACCGTCACGCGCGTGGTGCGGCAGGGCAAGTTCCAGCTGATCGAGACCGCCGTGGAGCGGGTGGCCGAGCGCGTCCTGGCCGACTACCCCGTGGGCTGGGTCCGCGTCGAGGTCGCCAAGCCCATCGCCGCCGACGGCGGCACCGGCGCCTACACGGCCGTGATCACCATCGAGCGGGGCACCAGCTAGCCCACGGCCGGATCACCCTCGAAGGGTGAACCCGTGACCCCCGCGTCGGGTGGGCAACGGCGCGGCCAGGGACCGCCGGCAACCCGGCGACCGGACAGCGCCTCACCCCCCGCGGATGAGGCGGCGACGGCCGGGCCGGGGTCAGATCGAGCTCCAGCTCGCGTGCCCGCAGCACGGCTTCCCGCCTGCGGCTTGCCGGGAGCTTGCGGTAGATGGCCGCCAGGTGGGTCTTGACCGTGTTCACCGACAGGCACAGCTCGGCCGCGATCTCCGCCGCGGACATGCTGGTGGCCAGGAAGCGCAAGATGGTCAGCTCCCGCGGGGTGAGCGGGTCGGGCAGGTCGCGCGGTGCCCGCGGCACGGGCACCAGGGGCGCCGCGGGCGCGGTGTCGCGCGGCGGCAGCGGCCATCGGGCCGCCACGTCGGGATGCCGCCCGAGCAGGGCGGTGAACGAGTCCCCTGCCAGCAGGAAGGGAAGCTTGATCTCGCCCCTGGCCACCTCGATGGCCCGGACGATGATCTCCAGCGCGTGCCCCGGGGCGCCCGACTGCAGCGTGATCCGCGCGTCGCACAGCATGGCCTCGACGAGGGTGAGCCGCCCCGTCTGGGCGCTCGGGGTGCTGAGCACCGTGCGGACGCAATCGCGCGCGCCGCGCGGATCGCCCTGGGTGATGAGGGCACGCGCCCGCGCGCTCGCGGTGAGGACGGCGAATTCGGTTCCCTGGTACTTCTCCAGCAGTGCCACCGCCGACCGCGGGCGACCGCGGGCGGTGTCCAGGTCGGCGAGCATGATGTCCCGGTGGACGCCAAGGACCGGCGGGATCGCGCGGGTCGGTCTGCTCGTGCAGGATCGTCCGCGCCGCCGCCTCCTTGCCGTGGGCGATCAGCACGCCCGCCCGGCCCAGCGCGAGGGCGGCCGCCAGCCCCGGGTCGGCGCTGACCTCGCGGGGAAGCAGGATCCGCTGCAGTATCAGGGCGCCGCGGCCGAGGTCGCCGGAGACCAGCGCGCGCAGCGCGGCCGCCAGGTCCAGCGCGGGCGGCGTCCGCAGCCCGGTCCGCTTGCACAGGGCATACGCTCGCCGCGTCGCCTGATCCGACCGGTTCGTCCGCGACCAGAAGGCGTCGGCCAGGGCCGTCATGGCGAGCGCCTCTAGCTCCAGGTCGTCCTGGCCTTCGCGCCGCGCCTCGGCCAGCGCCGCGTCCAGCAGCGTCCCGACGTCTTCGTGCATGCCGTGCCACAGGTGCGTGCTGGCCTGCGCGAGCAGGACCGCCGCCCGCAATCCGGGCGGCCCGGCCTCGCCCGCGTCGGCGCTCCGGCCCAGGAGGTGGCCGGCCGCGGCGTCGACGGCGGCGCGGTCGCACGCCTTCTGGCCGAGCGACGCAGCTCGATAAGGTCGCAGGTGACCAGCAGGTCCTGATCGGCCAGCGGCGGCGTCTCGCGCCGCCACGCCCGCAGCCGCTCCAGGACCGGCTCCGCGGAGTCGGGGCCGGCCGACACGGCGTCGATCACGTGGCTGGCGATGGCCGACTGCAGCGGGCCGGGCGCGGGCAGCAGCTCGCGCAGGCCGAGCACGGACAGGTCAAGCCGCCGCACGAACGCGTGCGCGAACCCGCCGGTGGCCAGCAGCGTGGCAACCCGCGGCGCGTCGCCGGCCTGTGCCGCCCAGTACAGCGCCCTCCCCGGGTCGCCGTTGGCCGCGAACCAGGCGGCCGCGCGCTGCTTGAGGCGGCGCACCGCGTGTCCCGCGCGCCGCTGCAGCAGGTACCGCAGGACCTCGCCGAAGAGCTGGTGGTAGCGGAACCGCGTGTGCAGCGGGTCCACCGGGATGACGAAGGAGTTGCTGCGGGCCAGGTCCGCGAGGACGTCCCCGGAGCCGGGGATGCCGGTGACCGCGTCCGCCAGCGGCCCCGTCACCTCGTCGAGGAAGCTCGTCTCGACGAGCATCCGGCGATGCGCTTCTGGCTGCCAGCGCAGGACCTCATCCACGAGGTACTCCCCGATGCTGCCCGGATCCAGGGAGAGCTGCCCGGCGAGGCCACCCGGGTCCTCGGTGCCCTCCATCCGCATGGCGGACAGCCGCACTCCGGCGGTCCAGCCCTCGGTCCGCGTCATGAGCAGGTCGAAGTCCCGCTTCGGTAGCGTCACGCCGTGCGCCTGGAGGACATCGCGTGCCTCGCCCCGCGTCATCGCCATGTCCGCTGTCCGCAGTTCGGACAGCTGTCCGGCGAGCCGGTACTTGTGCAGCGGCAGCAACGGGTCGCTGCGCGCGGCGAGCACGAGGCGCAGTCCCGGCTGCCGGGACTGGATCAGGCTGTCCAGGCCGTCCAGCACGTCGGGATCAGCTAGCACGTGAGCGTCGTCGATGATGACGACCAGTGGCGCGGCCCCGTCCAGGTTGCGGCGCAACAGCGCCTGCGCCCGGTCGCGCCCGGTGCCGGCGGCGCCCTCAGGTGCGCCACCGCCGGCGGCACCGCCACGGCTGCCGCCGGGCAGCGCGGACTCGATCAGCCGCCAGAACCGGGCCGGCTCGGAGTCCGCCGCCGCCGGGCACGACCCAGGCCACCCGCGCCGTGCCGGGCCGCGAGCCGGCCCAGTCGGCGAGCAGCGCCGTCTTGCCTGCCCCCGGTCCGGCGCACAGCAGCGTCAGCGGCAGGCTCGCGGCCTGGTCGAGATCGTCGAGCAGGCGCGCGCGGGACACGTACTTCGGCGGTAGCCGCGGAACGACGACACGCGGGTCACGCACCGTAGTCACCATTGCTCGCGACTCCCCCCGAAGCACCAGCGCGAGACCGCCCGCACCGGCTGGCAAGTAACTATAAGTAGTCTACTCGTCACTCTAATTCCCGGTGCGGGCCCATCTCATGATGCCTGCGGGGTCGCTGATTCGCCCGATTCACCCCGGAAGGATGAGGATCGCCTCCGCCGCCGCTGGTTAGCGTCGATTGGTAACTAGGTCCACGGCTGTGGAAGGAGGGCTGCCCATATGAGCAGTAGCCAGGATCAGACACCGAGGGACCCCCGTACGGGGAGCCAGGCGGCCGCGCCACCGCGCGACACCGCCGGGCAGGCCGGGCAATACGTGCCCCGCCCCGCTCCGCAGTATGACGACACCACGCAGCGTTACGAGGAGACGGCCCCGACCACCGCGGCGCACGGAGCCGCGATTGGGTTCACGATGATGGCGGCAGTCCTGATGATGCTGTCCGGCGCCTGGAACTTCCTCGAGGGGCTCGCGGCGATCTTGCGGGGCTCGTTCTTCGTGGTGCTGCCGAATTTCGTGTACAACCTGTCGGTGACGGGCTGGGGATGGTTCCACCTCATTACGGGCGCGGTCGTGTTCATCGTCGGCGCGGCCCTGCTCACGGACAAGGCCTGGGCCAGGGCCGCGGGCGTTGTGGTGGCCGCGCTGAGCGCCATCATCAACTTCCTCTACATCCCCTACCTGGCCTGGTGGTCGGCAGCGATAATCGCCCTCGACCTCATCATCATCTGGGCCCTGCTCTCGCCACGGCGCGGTGGCATCTCCGGCAGGACCACGACGAGGATGGCCCGCCACGGTAACGTCGGGCAGGGCCGGGAGCGGGTATAGGCCGCCCCGCCGCAGGCTTAACTGGCCGCCAGGGCGCCCCGCGCGAACGTCGCGCGGGGCGCCTCGCGCGTCCCCGGCGGCTGATCGCTGTGAGCGGACAAACGGAGGGAATCTCCGGCAGCTCCATTTCCTTTAGTGTGGTTGACTCAACCTCCTGAAAGGGGTCACGATGAGCGAAACGCTCACGCTGCCGGTGCTGCCGCTGGACGACGACGTGGTGCTGCCGGGCATGGTTGTCCCCATCGAGCTTTCCGACACCGAGGTTCGCGGTGCGATCGAGGCCGCCCGCAACAGCAGGGGACTTGGGAGGGTTCCTGGGATCCGTTCCGAAGAGAAGTCCCAGGTGCTGATCGTGCCGCGGATCGGCACGCGCGGGCTGGCCGCCGTCGGGACCCTGGCGGTCGTCGAGCAGGTCGGGCGGCTGCCTGGCGGCGAGGCGGGCGCGGTGCTGCGCGGCGTGTCCCGGGTGAAGATCACCGGCGGGACCACCGGGCCGGGCGCGGCCCTGTGGGTCGAGGGCGCCGTCCTCGACCGAGACCGGTCGCGGGCCGCAGGCCGATGAGCTGGCGAAGGAGTACAAGTCGCTGGTCATCTCCGTGCTGCAGACGCGCGGTGCCTGGCAGGTCGTGGACATGGTCCAGCAGATCGACGACCCGTCGCTGATGGCCGACCGGGCCGGGTACGCCAGCTACCTGACCGCCGAGCAGAAGCTCACGCTGCTGGAGACCGCCGACGTCACCGAGCGGCTTGCAGCAGGCGATCGGGTGGACCCGCGAGCACCTGGCCGAGCTGGACGTCGCCGAGACGATCCGCAAGGACGTCGCCGAGGGCATGGAGAAGCAGCAGAAGGAGTTCCTGCTCCGCCAGCAGCTCGCCGCCGTCCGCAAGGAGCTGAACGAGCTCACCGGCGGCAGCGCCGGGACCGAGGAAGAGGACTACCGGGCCCGCGTCGAGGCGGCCGACCTGCCGGAGAAGGTCCGCGAGACGGCCCTGAAGGAAGTCGACAAGCTGGAGCGCACCCCGGACGCGTCGCCGGAGACCGGCTGGATCCGCACCTGGCTCGACACGATCCTGGACATCCCGTGGAACGAGCGGACCGAGGACGCCTACGACATCGCCGGCGCGCGCGCGCGTGCTCGACGAGGACCACACCGGGCTCGACGACGTCAAGGACCGGATCATCGAGTACCTCGCCGTCCGCAAGCGCCGGGAGGACAAGGGCCTCGGCGTCATCGGCGGCCGCCGCTCGGGGGCGGTGCTCGCCCTGGTCGGGCCGCCCGGCGTCGGCAAGACCTCGCTCGGCGAGTCCGTCGCCCGCGCGATGGGCCGCAAGTTCGTCCGGGTCGCGCTGGGCGGCGTGCGGGACGAGGCCGAGATCCGCGGCCACCGGCGCACCTACGTGGGCGCGCTGCCCGGCCGCATCGTCCGGGCCATCCGCGAGGCGGGCACGATGAACCCCGTCGTGCTGCTGGACGAGGTCGACAAGATCGGCGCGGACTACCGGGGCGACCCGGCCGCCGCGCTGCTCGAGGTGCTGGACCCGGCGCAGAACCACACCTTCCGCGACCACTACCTGGACGTGGACCTGGACCTGTCCGACGTGGTGTTCCTGGCCACGGCCAACGTGCTCGACTCGATCCCCGGCCCGTTGCTTGACCGCATGGAGCTGGTCACGCTCGACGGCTACACCGAGGACGAGAAGGTCGCCATCGCCCGTGACCACCTGCTGCCCCGGCAGCTGTCCAAGGCCGGCCTGTCGCGCGGACGAGGTCACCGTGGACGAGGCGGCGCTGCGCCTCATCGCGGGCGAGTACACCCGCGAGGCGGGCGTCCGGTCGCTGGAGCGGGCCATCGCCCGGGTGCTGCGCAAGGTCGCCGCGAAGGAGGCTCTCGCGCAGTCTTCCCGGCAGGCCGAAGGCGAGGGGGACACGGCGCCGGAGACCCTGCCGGTCCAGGTGACCGTCGCCACGCTCAAGGACTACCTGGGCCGGCCCCGGTTCACCCCGGAGGCCAGCCTCGCCGAGGACTCGCGGCGCACGGCGGTGCCCGGCGTGGCCACCGGCCTCGCGGTCACCGGCGCGGGCGGCGACGTGCTCTACATCGAGGCGTCGCTGGCCGACCCGGAGACGGGCGGCACCGGCGTCACGCTCACCGGCCAGCTCGGCGACGTGATGAAGGAGTCCGCCCAGATCGCGCTGTCCTACCTGCGCTCGCGCGGCGCGGAGCTGGAGCTGCCGGTCACCGACCTGAAGGACCGCGGCGTGCACATCCACGTGCCCGCCGGCGCGGTGCCGAAGGACGGCCCGTCGGCCGGCGTCACGATGACCACGGCGCTCGCGTCGCTGCTGTCGGGCAGGCTGGTCCGCTCCGACGTCGCGATGACCGGCGAGGTGTCCCTCACCGGTCGCGTCCTGCCCATCGGCGGCGTCAAGCAGAAGCTGCTCGCCGCTCACCGGGCCGGCATCACGACGGTGCTGATCCCGCAGCGCAACGAGCCGGACCTGGACGACGTCCCGGCCGAGGTCCTCGCCAAGCTGGACGTCCACCCGGTCAGCGACGTCCGCGAGGTCCTGGCCCTGGCCCTGGAGTCAGCGGTGGCGGCCCCGTCTTCCGAGGCGGCCGTCGCGGCGTAACGGCGAAAGGCCCTTAACCCCTTCTCAACGGCCGGGCGGCACGGTAGCACCGAAGCCGCCCGGCCGTGCCGCGTCTTCCGGCACCCGTCCCGCGCGGGAGCCCGTACCGCGGTGCGCTTACGCGCCGGCGAGGTCGTCCGCGCCCCCGGCCGGCACCGCGCTGGCCGCGAGGCTGCGCCGGCCGCTGGCGGCGCGCAGCGCCTCGACGCGAGGGTGCGGGAAGAACAAGTTGGCCATGCCGAGCAGCAGCACGCCGAAGATGAGGATCTTCACCCCGAGCACCCGGCCGTACATGGTCGTCAGCAGCCCACCTCCTGCTGAATTCCCGAACCCAACAACAATCCCTTGGCGGCCCCGTGCCGTGCCGGGATGGCGGCGCCCTGGCCTGGCCTGGCCTTGCCTTCAACGCGTACCCGTCAGTAGCAGTGTTGTTCTCCGCGATAATCCCTGAGAACAACACTGCTACCGACCGGTAACCTGCTGGCGCCCGCCACGGAACCTCAGCCGCTGACCGGGACTACCGGCGGCCTAGTCGTCGCTAACCGCGGGGAACGGGCCGGAGTTGGTGATCGGGTTCCAGATGTACATGGGACCGGTCGTGCCGCGAGTCGGGAAGCCGGCGCCGTCCTGGCTCTGCGGCAGGGCGTCCAGGTCCTGCTCCCATGGGGGCCGGCCCTCGATCTGGGCGGGCTGCCGCAGGACCGGCGGGGGGAGCGCGGGCAGCGCCGGGGTGGTCTCCGCTGGCATCCGGGCCGGCGCCCAGGGCGGATCCTCGGCCGGGCGGGCTGGCTGCGCCGCCGGCAGCCCGGCCGGGCCGAGGCTGCCCGCCCGCGCGGCCCGCGACGAGCGCGAGCGATGCCTCGCCGGCCCCCGGGAAGGGCTGACGTCCGGGGGAGGGTGGGTGCGCCGGGGTGAGTGGGTGCGCCGGGGTGAGTGGGTGCGCCGGGGTGAGTGGGTGCGCCGGGGTGGGTGGGTGCGCCGGGGTGGGTGGGCGGGGCGGAAAAAGTGGGCGGGGCGGAAAGAGTGGGCGGGGCGGAAAGAGCTGATGGGGCGGGAAGAGCGGGCGTGCCGCGGGAACCGGGCGGGGCGGTTGGGGCAGGGAGTGCTGGCAGGCCGGCCAGCCCGGGCAAGGCGGGAAGGGCGGACGGGGGAGGAAGCGCTGGGAAAGGCGACGAGGAAGTCGCGGCCGGTGCGCCCGCCGTCCACGAGCCCGGCGGTGCCGCGCCGGCACCTCGTGCCGCGCTGGTGCCGGGTGCCGCGGCCGGTGCGCCCGCCGTCCACGAGCCCGGCGGTGCCGCGCCGGTACCTTGCGCCCCGCCGGTACCTTGCGCCCCGCCGGTCCCAGATGCCGCGCCAGTGCGGGGTGCCGCGCCGAGGCCACGGCGGCTGCTGCGGCGGTGCGCCGCCTGCTGGCCACTCGCGGCCAGTCCCCGGGCCGCTGCCTGGTCTTCCCGGCTGGCCGCGTGCGTGCCGTGCCCGTTGCGCGCCAGGAAACCGCCGCCAATCGCGGCGAAGCCACCAGTAGCCGTGCGGCCGAAGCCCCCGGTGCCGCTGCGACCGGTGGCGGGGAAGCCACCGGTAGCCGTGCGGCCAGTGGCCAGGAAGCCGCCGGTCCCTGCGCCCGCAGCGGGGACGCCGCCGCTGCCTGCGCCGGTGGCGGGGAAGCCCCCGGTAGCCGTGCGGCCGGTGGCCGGGAAGCCGCCTGTTCCCGTGCGGCCGGTGGCGGGGAAGCCGCCTGTTCCCGTGCGGCCGGTGGCGGGGAAGCCGCCGGTCCCTGCGCCGGCCACGTCGGGCCGGGAACCCGCCGGCACCCGGGCGGCCGCCGTTGGGGTGCCCGGGGCCCGGCTGGCCGTAAGCAGCCCGGTCGACGCGGACCAGGTCCCGCCCGGCCGCCAGTGCCCGCCGGCGGCGGGACCGGGTCAGCAGCAGCAGGCCGGCGAGCGCCACGATGAGGGCGCTGGCGCCGATCGCCGAGTCGCGCAGGACCGACCTCGCCGCGTTGCCGACACCCGAGTTCCCCGCGCCCGGCCGCGTGCCCGCGGCCAGCGCCGCCGGGGCGACGCCACGGCGCCGGACGGCTTCCCGGCTGGCCGACGGCTTCCCGGTGGCCGTGCCCGTCGCCGAGGCCGGCGCCGCGAGGGATGCCGCCGTGGGCAGCGCCTGGGCCGCGTTCAGCGCGCCCGCGCCCGCTCCGGCGGTCCGGGTCGGCGATCTCGTCGTGCCCTTCTCGATCGCCTCCGCGACCTGGGCGGCCGGCAGCCTCGGGTACCGCGCGCGGATCAGCGTGGCGACCCCGGCGACCAGCGCGGCGGACATGTCGGTCGTCGTGAGGGTCTCATAGCCGCCGGGTGCCGCCACCGTCATGGCCGCCGCCCGGTGCGGTGAGCGACACGTAGGAGCGCCTGCTGGAAAAGGGCGCGAGGCGCCCGTTCTGGGTGGTGGCGCCAACGGCGATCACGCCGGGATAGGCCGCCGGGTAGTTCACGGTGCCGGTGCTCAGCGCGTTGTCGCCCGCCGGGGCGACGAGGACGACGTTAGCCGCCAGCGCCGCGCGCACCGCCGCGCGCTCGGCCGCGCTGCCGCCCGCCGCCGCGGGATCCCCGTCGGCGAGCGTGCCCAGCGTGCCGGGGTCGAGCGGGAGGGCGATCACGGAGGCGCCGTGGCTGACCGCGTACCTGATCCCCGCGGCGATCGCGCTGGTGAGGTGGGTGGTGATCGAGTGCTTGGCGTTGCGCGGGTCGTTGTATTCCAGGGTGACTCGCAGCGACAGGATCCGCGCGCCGGGCGCGACGCCGGTGATCCCCGTCGGCGTCCCCGGCGCCGTGCCCGTGCCCGGCGATCAGGCCAGCGACCGCCGTCCCCTCCCGGCCCCAGAACAGGTCGCCGCGGGCCGGCCCCGGAGTGGCTGTAGTCGGGGCCGGTGATCACGTCTCCGGCAAGGTCGGGGTGCGCCGCGTCCACGCCGGTGGACAGCACCGCCACCGTAACGCCCGCGCCCGGCCGGGCATGGGATCCGGGCACCGGTGAAGGCACTCCAGGCCTGCCGGACGCCGAGCGCGGTCAGCCACCACTCGGCGGCGAGATCCGGGCTGCCCGGCCGCGCGCGCCGGCCGGCGCGCAGGCCCGTCCGCCGCGGTCGCACCGCCGTCCGCCGCGCTCGCGGCTGACGCCGACAGCAGGCAGCCCGACATGACCGCCAGCGCCGTCGCGAGCGGCACCACGCTACGGGCTAGGTGCAGGGGCACGGGGGACCACCTCCGCATCGACACCCCATGTTGGCATGTACCAGTAGTGATCCGGAAGCGCCACGCGGTACGGGATGAGAGACATAATCCGCTCGTAACGGTTATCGCGTCGCCTGATCGGGAACTGATTCCCCGGCGAGACCAGGGCAATCCACTCTTGTGGCCCATAGCCGGTCAGCAACGTGAGACACTGGTCAAGTCACCGTCCACCGCTCGCCAAGCAGCGCGAACACCCTGGGAGGGACACCGGGATGCCAGCCTTGTCCGAGCGCGACATGCGGGTGCTCGCGTTCGAGCGGCGGACGTTCCGCACGGTCGGGGCCAAGGAAAAGGACATATCCGAGGCGCTTGGAATGTCGGCGACCCGGTACTACCAGCTGCTCAACGAGCTGATCGACACGCCCGAGGCCCTCCAGTTCGACCCGTCGCTCGTCAAGCGGCTGCGCGCGCAGCGGTCCCGCCGCGGCGCGCTGCGCTCCCCGCAGCCCGGCGGCAAGGCAGCGGGCTAGTAGCTCCGCTGTGCGCGCCCCGACGCCCGCGCACGCCCGCCGCGCCCGAACGCGCTCACCGCGCGGACCACGTCCGCGGGCAGCCCCGCAGCTGGGCAGGCCGCAGACCCGGCCACTAAGTTAGGCACGTGCCACTGCCCAGCTCCAGGACTCCGGAGGGCCAGGCCGGCCTCGACGCGATCCTCGCCGCCCCGGCCGTCGGCGCTGATCGCCTCCGACTTCGACGGGACCCTGTCGCCGATCGTCCCCGACCCGGCCGATGCCCGGGCCTACCCGGGGGCGGTCGACGCGCTGTCCCGGCTCGCCGCGCTCGCGGGAACCGTGGCGATCATCACCGGACGACCCGCCGCCGACGCGGTGGCGCTCGGCGGCCTCGCGAGCGTGCCCGGCCTCATCGTCTTGGGTCACTACGGCGCGGAGCGCTGGCAGGCGGGCACCGTGACCAGCACGCGGGCATCCCGACGGGGCCGCCGAGGCGTGCCGCCTGCTGCCAGGGGTCCTCGCCGCGGCGGGTGCACCGGACGGCGTCCGCATCGAGGACAAGGGCACGGCGGTGGGGGTGCACACGCGGCAGGCGGCCGACCCGCAGGGCGCCCTGGACTTGCTGCGCGCGCCCGCTCGAAGACCTGGCCCGGCGGACCGGCCTGACCGTCGAGCCCGGCCGGTACGTGCTTGAGCTGCGCCAGCCCGGCATCGACAAGGGGGCGGCCCTGCTCGGGCTGACCGCCGAGCGCGCCGCCCAGTCGGTGCTGTTCTGCGGCGACGACCTGGGTGACCTGGCGGCGTTCGCGGCGGTCCGCGCGCTGCGCGCCGACGGGCATCCCCGGCTGCACGGTCGCCAGCGCCAGCCCGGAAGCCCAGCCAGTGGCCGACGCCGCCGACCTCGTCGTCGACGGCCCGCCCGGCGTCGTGGCCCTGCTAGCGGCGATCGCGACGGCCCTGGCGGCCTAGTCCCGGCTGAAGGCTGACATCTCCGCATCCGCTACTGCCCGGACTGGACGCAGCAGCGCCACCACGTCGCCGGCGCTCTTGGCGCTCGCCCTGGCCGACCGCCTCTTCGAGCCTCGGCTGGCTCGACCACGCGCGGCCGGGCAACCGCGCCGTCCGGCTCACCGACAGCGGCCTGGCCGCGACCTTCGGCCTGCGCCTCGACGACGCCGGCCGCGCCGCTAGCGCCTGCCCGGGCCGCTCAGCCGCTCTGACCGCTCTGGCCGCTCAGCCGCTCTGCCCGCTCTGGCCGCTCAGCCGCTCTGCCCGCTCGGCGCCGCGTCAGCGCTCGCCCGTCAGGCCGCTCAGGCCGCTCTGCCCGCTCAGGCCGCCCAGACCCGGGCGTCTGACATGGCGCGGGGCGGCCTCTCGTCAGCCGGGCCCGGCCCGCCCGTGCTTCCTGCCGTCGCGGCCGACGGCGTCATCCGGCGTGAAGACCTCACGGAAATGCCCATCGAGCTCCTCCGGCGCCCGCGCGGTGAACCCGCAAAAGCATGCCAGCCGCGCGCCTTCCTGGTGAATGCGGCCGTCTTCCCCTCTCATGTCATCGGGCGTGAAGACTAGCTGGAGATGATCGGCGAGCGTTTCGTCGTCCAGTTCCGTGAAACCGCACGCGCATTGCGCGGGGATCATTGCCATAACCTTTCCTTGAGTGTATAAAGAGCGGTTCCGCGTTACGGGGTGTCGATGACCGCCCAGGTGGCCTTCCCCCGCGATCGGGCCGGATGGTAATAACCCCACTGGGCGCTGAGCGCGGCCACGATCGCCAGCCCGCGCCCGCTCTCGTCCTCATCCCCGGCGTCCCTGGGCACCGGCGCGGTCACCGTCGCGTCCCAGGCCAGCACGGCCATTTCCGAAGGGCCTGCCCGCAGCCACAGCCGGACCGGCGGCACCCCCGCCGTCCACCGCACCCCGCGCGTGGCCGCGAGCGCGTTCGTCACGAGCTCGCTGGCGATAAGCGAGGCCACGATCTCAAATTGCGCCAGCGACCATTCGGAAAGCCGCACCGCCAGCCGTCGTCGCGCGGCCCTGGGCGCGGTATCGTCCGCCGCGAGTTTCAGGTGATCGCGATAGGGGAGGCCGGCGAGCCACCGGATATCGGGGGCGGACGGTTGAGGACGCATGACCAGGGTGGTCGGTGCGCGCGTGCTGCTTCTGGCATTCATGGATTCCCCTTGGGCGATTCGCGGCACGTAATTTCCGTGAAGTCTAAGATGGCACGGGCGCAAGCGCTAGGCTATCAATCGCGCACATGCGGCGTTAACGCGCTGGAGGTCGCGATGCCCCGCGTAAACAGTCGTAACCCGGAGAAGGACCCGGCCGCGCTCCTCGGCGAGCAGCTGCGGCGCGTGCGGCTCGCCGCCGGCTATAAGATCCAGGACTCCTTCGCCGCCGCCATGCACGTCAGCCAGGACACCATTAGCAAGGCGGAAACCGGCGCCCAGCCGCCAACCGACGAGGTGCACGCCCTGTGGATGGAGTTCTGCGGGGTCACCGGCGGCGAGCTCGAATGGTTCAAGGCGGCCCTCACCCTCGCCCGCAACTCCAAGGGCCTAGTCGTCGAGGGCTTCGAGCCCTGGCTCACGATCGAGCGCCAGGCCAGCTTCCTGCGAAGTTGGAACCCAATGGTGGTGCCCGGCCTGCTTCAGGTCAAGGAGTACGCGCTGCCGCTATTCCGCGCCACGGGCAAGAACAAGGAGACGGCCACCGAACTGCTGGAGCGACGGCTCGGTCGGCAGGACATCCTCACTGGACCGGACCCAGTGACGGGGGTCTTCCTCATCGAGGAGTCCGTGCTGTATCGACTCGTTGAGTCGGCTGCGACCATGATGAAGCAACTCGACCACATGCTGGCGGTATCGGAGCTGCCGAACGTCACGATCCAGATCGTGCGCGGTGGGGCGTCCCTGGCTGGGATGACCGGGGCGCTACCATCCCCTTAGCTAGCGGCACACACGCCAGCCACATCTGCACCAGCTACCCCTGACTGGCCATGCCCAAGGCCCGCCGCTCCACCTTGCCGGGTCGCCCTAGGAGCGCGCGGCAGGCCCCCAGACAGACTTCGCACACTCCCCGACCACTTTCCTGGGCGGTATGGGTAGTTTTGTCCATACGGGGAGTGTGTGAAGTTCCCCAGGAGACGCTCCGGCGGTCGCTCTGAGGGGGCAGCGTGTGGCGCGAAGAGCGGCCGGGACCCAGGGCGCGAAGCCGACTTGGCGCAGAAGGTCCCAGTGGTCCCGTCACGCCTTCGACGGGGCAGTCGTCGCCAGCATCCGTCAGTGGTCGTCCAATATCGACTGGCCTAATTGCTTGACAGTTTGAGGGTGGCAGTTAGGCCACTCGACAATAGGCGACCGTGATCGTGTGGCGCGGCCGGGGCAGGCGGCGCCGGGCCAGGCCGCATACCGCAACCGCACCCGCCGGGCCGTACCCGCCAAGGGCAGCGCCGCATCGCACAGCCCCTGGCGAGGGCTGCACGCGAAAACGGCGGCGCGGTCGCGGGGGACCGTGCCGCCGTCGTGACGCGCTAGGGAAGCCGCTAGCCGGAGCCGTGCCCTCGCGGGACTTGGGATGCCGCGCGGATGCCGCGAGGCAGCCGAACGGCCAGCCAGGCCCCGGAAGCTACGCCAGCTTGGCCGGCTGGCCCGGGCGGTAGACGGTCCATCCGGCGGCGTGCCAGGCGTCGGCGTCGAGCGCGGAGCGGGCGTCCACGAGGACCTTGCGGGCCACGGACTCTCCGAGCGCCACCGGGTCGATGGCCCGGTAGTCGGCCCACTCGGTCAGGTGCAGCACCACCTCGGCCTCGTCCGCCGCCTCGTGTACCGAGTCGGCGTAGCGGAAGTTCGGGTAGCTGACGGCCGCGTTTGCCATGGCGACCGGGTCGTGCACGGAGACCAGGGCGCCCTCCGCCGCCAGCCGCTTGCAGATGTCGAGGCTGGGGGAGTCGCGAAGGTCGTCGGTGTTCGGCTTGAACGCGATGCCGAGCACGGCCACCTTCTTGCCCGTCAGGGTGCCGCCGACGGCCTCGCGGGCCAGCGTGGTCACCCGCGCGCGGCGTCCGAGGTTGACGTCGTCCACGGTGGTGAGCAGGTTCACGACCGACTCCACGCCCTTGCTCGCCGCCGTGGTGCGGAACGCGCGGATGTCCTTGGGCAGGCAGCCGCCGCCGAAGCCGAGGCCGGGCGACAGGAACCGGCGGCCGATTCGCTCGTCGATGCCGATCGCGTTCGCGAGCGCGATCACGTCAGCGCCGGACGCCTCGCACATCTCGGCCATGGCGTTGATGAAGGAGATCTTGGTGGCGAGGAAGGAGTTCGCCGATACCTTGACCAGCTCGGCCGTCTCCAGGTCCATCGTGATGCCGGGAATGCCCGAGCTCAGCGGCGTGGCGTAGACCTCGCGGATGATGGCGTCCGCCCTGCGTCCGGCGGCGTCGGAGGTCACGCCGAAGACGAAGCGGTCCGGGGTCAGGGTGTCCTGGACGGCGTAGCCCTCGCGGAGGAACTCCGGGTTCCAGAGCAGGCTCACCTGTTCGCCCGCCGGCGCGGCCGCGCGGGCGTGGTTCAGCAGGTCGCGCGCCGTGCCGACCGGCACGGTCGACTTGCCGACGATGAGGCTCTCACGCGTCAGGTACGGCGCCAGCGCGTCAGTGGCGCCGTATACGTAGCTGAGGTCGGCCCCGGTCTCACCCGGCTTCTGCGGCGTGCCGACGCAGAGGAAGTGAACCTCGCCGAACTCGCCGATCTCCTGAAAGGAGGTGGTGAAGCGCAGTCGCCCGGTGTCCAGGTTCTTGCGCAGGAGCGGCTCCAGTCCAGGCTCGAAGAAGGGGGTCTCCCCTCGGGCGGCCTTCTCGACCTTCGTCACGTCTACGTCGATGGCCAGGACCTCGTGGCCTAGGTCGGCCATGCAGACGGCATGGGTCAGGCCGAGGTAGCCGATGCCGATGGCAGTGACGCGCATGTGTGAGTCCTCGGTTTCTGCGAACAGTAGCTTTCTAGCTGTAAAGCATCGGCGGAGCCGAACGCGAACGGCTGATGATTGCGATCAGCCGGATGCGGAACAGCGATCATTGTAGGCGGGTCGCCACCGTCCCAGGCCGCAAACGGCGCAATCGCGCCATGCGCGCACGTGTCCGCTCATTACCGAATGTATCCGCAGCCAGGCGGGAAACGGGAGGCGAACGGCGCGGATGTGACGACGATCTCGCTGCCCCAGGCGCACGGCGCCCCGGCGGCCCGTCTTGACGCTAGGCTGCGAGGCATCATGCGCATCATGCTGTTCGGAACATACGACACGACGATGCACCCGCGAATCGCGACGATCGCCGAGGGCCTGGCCGCCAGCGGGTTCGACGTGGCGGAGTGCAACACCCCGCTCGGCCTGTCTACCGCCGACCGGGTCGCCATGCTGGCCAGGCCGTGGATCGGCGGCCCGGCGATGCTGGGACGGCTCGCCAGCCGCTGGACGACGCTGGCCGCGCCGCGCCGCCCGCAAGCCCCTGCCCGACGTGGTCGTGGTCGGCTACCTGGGCCACTTCGACGTCCACCTGGCCCGGCTGGTGTTCGGCCTGCGCGGGCTGGTCAGGCGCCGCCGCGTGCCGATCGTGCTTGACCACCTGATCAGCGCCAGCGACACCGGCAAGGACCGCCGCCTGGACGGCGGGCCGCGCCAGCTCCTGCTGCGGATGATCGACGCCGCCGCGCTGCGCGCCGCCGACGTCATTGTCGTGGACACCGATGAGCATCTCGCGAGCCTTCCCGAACGGCACCGTGGTCGCGCGGTCGTTGTTCACGTTGGCGCCCCGGCGCCGTGGTATGACGCCGCGCGGACGGCCCCTGCGCATCAGCCCCGTCCCCGGCCGGCGGGGACGCCCCGCTGGACTCCCCGGCAGCGCCGTGCATCCGCTGCGAGGTCGGTCTTCTACGGCCTGTACACCCCGTTGCAGGGAACGCCGATGATCGGCGAGGCGCTCGGCCGATCGCCGGGCGCCGCGTCGAGGTGACGATGATCGGCCGCGGCCAGGACGAGGCGGCGACCAAGTCCGGCGGCCGCGGCCAACACGTCGGTGCGCTGGCTCGACTGGGTGCCCGCCGCCGAGCTGCCCGCCCTGGTCGCCGCGCACGACGTCTGCCTGGGCATCTTCGGCACCGGGGACAAGGCCCTGCGCGTCGTGCCGAACAAGGTCTTCCAGGGGGCCGCCGCCGGCTGCGCCGTCGTGACGTCCGACACCGCACCGCAGCGCCGCGTGCTCGGCGATGCCGCCGTGCTGGTGCCGCCCGGCGACGCCGACGCGCTGGCCGACGCCCTGCTCGGGCTGGCCGGCGACCGCGAGGCGGCTGGACGAGCTGCGGCGCACGCCGCGCGGGCGCTCGCCGTCGAAGCGGTTCACGCCCGCGCAGGTGGTCGCCCCGCTCCTGGACGAAGATCGCGCCGCTAGCGGGCGCGCCGCACGCCGGGGCCTAGCCGTCGCCTCTGGACCGGACGATCAGGTCGGCGAGCAGCGCCAGGGACGCGATGATGAGCCCGGTCACGAAGACGAGCACCGTGTCGATCGCGATCTTGAACGGGTGCAGCGGACACGTCGAAGATGCCCTTCACGATGCCGATGCTGAGCAGCGTCAGCGCCAGCGGCATGAGCACCTTGAGCGGGTTGAAGTACATCGTCATCCGCAGCACCTGCAGGATGTACCGGTACGCGTCCTTGACGAACTTGAACTTCGACTTGCCGGCCCGCTTGTAGTAGTCGATCGGCAGGTAGTACACGTCGTGCTGGTTCGCCAGGAACGAGATCGTGATCGTGGTGACGCAGGAGAAGCCGGGGGGCAGCAGCCGCAGGTAGGGCAGCGAGACCTCGCGCCGGAAGGCGCGCAGGCCCGAGTTCAGGTCGGGGATCTTCGTGCCGGTGAGCCGCTCGGCGAACTTGCGGATCGATCCACTTGGCGGGCACCCGGAGCAGCTTGTACGTGCCCTGCTCGCTGGTCCGGGCGCCGACGACGTGGTCGATCTTCGCGTCCTTCTCCAGCAGCTCGACCAGCTCGGGGATCCGCTCGTTCGGGTAGGTCATGTCGGCGTCGGTCCACACGACGATGTCACCGCGCGACGCGCTGCGTGCCGATCCGCCGCACCGTGCCCGAGCCGCCGTTGCGCAGGAAGGGGACGACCGTCCATCCGGGGGAAGTGCGGCGCGATCTCGTACAGCTTCGCCAGCGTCGAGTCAGTCGAGCAGTCATCGACGGCAAGCAGCTCGTAGTTGTAGCCGCTCGCGTCCATCGCCGCGGTGATCCGCTCAACCTCGGCGACCACGTGGCCTTCTTCGTTGTAGCAGGGCAGCACGATGGAGACGGTCGGCCGGCCGTTCGGCGTGCCCATGGGAGTCTGCCCGAGCGGTGCCAGGCCCTGCGTGGCAAACGTGGTCACGGGGCTGCTGATGCCCGGTGTGTCGATTTCTTCGGTCGTCATCGGGTCGGCTCCCACATCCAGGCAGTCAGGTGTTGTTCTTTAGAATTGATGTTGTACGGCTTGGTGGTCTTGTACTTCCCGTCCGATACCGTCGGCACGTTCACCACGTGGGTGATGGTACCCGCGCTCGCGAAGGGAGCCAGTTCCTTCTGCGTGCTGGCCAGCAGGACCGGCCGCCGCCCGGTGCGCTCAATGCTGGCGATCGCGCTGTTCACCAGCGGCACCCGGGCCTCCGGGTCGGTGTAGACGTTCGCGTTGTCGGGGAAGCGGCCGACCGGCACGTCGCACGTGCCCCGGACCACCTGCGCCCACCGGTCGGCCATGGGCCCGTCGACGATGACCACCGAGGCGTTGGCGGGAATCTGGGCGCACAGCCCGTAGATGGCCGCCACCTCATTGGTGTACGTCCGCTTTAGCGCGGTCCCCCGGGCGCCCAGCCCGGTCGGGACGATTATCAAGATGGCGCAGACGGAGGCCACCCCGGCGGCGGTCAGGCCGCGGCGGCTGCCGGTGAGCCAGCCGGCGAGCGCGCCGGCGCGGGACGCGCCGGGCACCTCGCCGCGACTGATCTTCCCGCAGGCCCAGGCCATCGCCCAGACCGCGAGCAGGATGAAGCCGGGCAGCACGGCGGGCACCAGGCGGCGGCTGGCCCACGGCTGGTCGGGCGTGATCCCCGGCCGGTAGAGGAACAGCACGATGCTCCAGCTGAAGATCATCAGCGGCAGCGCCCATGATGGATACCGGCCGCGCAGGCAGCCGTAGGACAGGGCGGCCGCCCCGATGGCGGCCAGCGCGATCGCCGGGCCGCCGATGTACCAGTACACCCAGTGCAAGGTGAGCTGCACGTAGTCGGCCTTGACGTAGTCCGTCTGGAAGTGCGAGCGGGCGGCGAACCCGGCCAGCACGAAGAACGGCAGGATCACCAGGAACGTGGGCAGCCACTTCGGCAGGTACCACTGCTCGCCAACCTGCGGCAGCCCGCCGGCGGTCCGCATCCGCCGCCGCAGCCACAGGCCGCCGGCCACCGTGGCGACGAGGACGACCGCGATGATCACGATCATCCCGACCGAGGACCCCTTGTTCGTCTGGAACACGTACGGGAAGCTCACGAAGATCGCGTCGTACCAGCCCCACGCCCAGCCGATCGCCATCCCGATGATGATCGGCGTCGCCTGCCGCTGACGGCGCGCCAGCATCAGCGCGAGGTAGGGGATGACCGGCAGCACGTCGGCCGGGGCGTCGATGCGCACCAGCAGGCAGACGCCGAGGCCAAGGCCGCCGAGCAGCGCCAGGACGCGAGCGCTGTCCCAGCGCGCCACGCGCGCCCGCAGCCCGCCCAGGAAGCCGCCGGCCTCGCCGGCAGCGGCGGCGGCGCCCTGTCCGGTCCGCAGTGAGTCGATGACCAGCGACAGCCCGCCTATGTACACGACGAGCGCCAGCGGTTCGCTGTAGGTCGACCGGCTGGTGAACATCAGCGGCTCGGAGATCGCGATGATGAGCGCGGCGAGCGGCGCCCATCGCGCCCCCAGCAGGCGGGCGGCCAGGCCGCCGAACGCGACGACCGCGATGGCCCCGAAGAGCGGCCCGAGCAGGAGCGCCCCGTTGACGCCGCCGAGCCAGAAGCCCACCGCCAGGGCCATCGGCAGCCCCGCCATGAACTGCGGGGTGATCGTGCCGTTGGCCTGCGGGTACATGGCGAAGCCGGTGAAGGTGACGCTCTTATCGCCGCCGAACGCCGCGGCGTTCTCCTGGATGTGCACCGTCCCGTGCCCGGCGATCCAGGTCGCGAACTGCATGTAGGTCCCGGGGTCCCGGCTGATGATCAGGAACTGCGAGTGGTAGGCCGCCTGGAACGCGAAGAACGCCACCGCGATCACGATCACGCTGGCAACGGGCCACCAGGGCGTGCGCCGCGCGTCCGGCTCGCCGCCGTCGCCGGGCTGCGCCCAGAACCGGGCATCGACGCCGGCCGGGCCGACCGGGCGCAGGCCGGGGAGCCTGCTCAGCCCGAGCGGGACGATCACCGCCGCCACGATCACCGACAGCGCGATCACCGGGACCGGCCGGTACCAGCCGAGGACCAGCAGCGGGAAGCCGGCCAGCAGGAACGCCGTCGCGATCAGCGTGGGGGCCACGGTCAGCCGGGCCAGCAGCAGGCCGGCCGGGTCCCGGCTGCCTAGACTGGCGCCGGGCGAGGAGCTGCTTCCGGCAGGGGCGGCCGACGGGCCGGGAACCGGCGTCCGGGAACTAACGCTCATCCGCATGCCTCACGGGTGGAATGGTGATCGCGCCAGCTGCGCTCAAGAGAAGAACCCATCGATCGATTGTGGTCGCTGAGAGTTAAATCTGTGCACAGTGGGCGATCTCAAACCACCCACTTATCGGTCGCCGTCCGGCTGCAGGCATGCGACCAGGCCCTCGCCGGGAGTAATCACGAACGGACAGTGATGACGCTCCAGGCTACACTTCGCCGTGGCGCGCTGCGGCCAGCGCGCAGAACTCACCTTAATGCGGCATGTTCTGGCCAGGCGGGGCAATCAAAGCAAGATCTGCTAGTCGGATAGCCCGGCGAGCTGGCGGGCCAGCCACCGCGCGGGCGCTGCCGCCGCCGCGGCGGCCGTGATCTCCGCGCTGCGCCGCCGCCGCTCGCCCGGTGCCATGCACAGCGCCTCGTGCAGTGCTCGCGCGGTGGCGGAGACGTCATACGGGTTGACCAGGAGCGCGTGCTCGCCGATCAGGGAAGCGGCGCCGGCCTCACGGGAAAGCACAAGCGCACAGCCGCGATCGCTGAGGATCGGCCCCTCCTCGGCCACCAGGTTCATGCCGTCCCTGATCGGGTTGATCAGCAGCACGTCCGCCATGCGGCAGGCCGCCAGCGACCGGGAGTAGTCGTCCTTGACCTCGAGGAGCACCGGCCGCCAGCCGGGCGTGCCCAACTCCGCGTTGATCTCCTCGGCCGTTCGCGTCACTAGCTCGGTGTAGGCGCGGTACTCGGGCACGCCGGAGCGTGACGGGTACGCGAAGGCCAGGTGCGAGACCCTGCCCCGCCATTGCGGGCGGGTCACGAGCAACTCGCGGAAGGCGGCCAGGCCGCGGACGATGTTCTTCGACAGCTCGGTCCGGTCGACCCGGATGATCAGCTGCCGGGCGCCCTCCTGGCCCCCGGCCGGCTGGCCGTTGGCTAGTTCGGCGATGGCGGCCATGCTGGCCCGCACGTCGTCCTGGCCGGCGCGGCCCGCAGGGCCTCGGCGTCGACGCCCAGCGGGTGGACGGCGACCGCGGTCGTCCGGCCCTGGTAGGTGACCGAGCCGCGCGATCCGTCCGGCCCATCGCAACGGGCCCGGCTGGTCGAGGCACCGAGAACGGACTCGCAGCAGTCCAGGAACGCGTCCGCCCAGCGCCCCGCGAGGAATCCCAGGTGGTCGGCGCCGAGCATCCCGTCCAGGATCGCGGCCGCGACGTCGTCGGGCAGCATCCGGTAGTACGCCGGAGGCGCCCACGGCGTGTGCGAGAAATGGGCGATTCGCGCGCCTGGGCGCAGGTTCCGCAGCAAGCGCGGCGCGAGGGCCAGGTGATAGTCCTGGATGAGGACCCGGGTGCCCGCGAGCGCGTGCTCGGCCAGCGCGTCGGCGAACGCCTCGTTGTACTCGGCGTAGGCGGCCCAGTCGGCGTGGAACCGCTCGCCGAACTGCGGCTGGTTAGGCGTGTCGTACAGCATGTGGTGAACGAACCACAGCACCGAGTTCGCGATCCCGTTGTAGGCCGCCTCGAAGGTGGCGGGCGGGATGTCGAGCATGCGCACGGGAGTGCCGTCTGCATCCCCGCCGGCATCCCCGCCGCCTTCGCCACCGGCATCCCCGCCACCGCCCCCGGCATCCATGACGCCGCGGCGCGCGGCCGCCCGGTCGGCGTCGCTCATCGCCGCGCAGACCCACAAGTTCGAGCCGCCATCCGGGTCGCCGGCGGCGAGCGCCGACGACAGGCCCGAGACCATCCCCCCGCCGCCGCGCCGCCTGGTCAGCGATCCGTCGCCGGCGAATGAGAACGACACTGGTCCCCGGTTGGACGCCACGAGAACTGGCTGGCCCGGCTGGCGGTCACTCATATGCCAACAGTTTAGGAGCCACGATCACCAGGCCAGGGCGCGGCCCCGGGCTCAGCGGCATCAGCTACAGTTACTTCGTAACAACTAAATACAGCTCATCCAGAGGGGTGGAGGGATCGGCCCTGTGAAGCCCCGGCAACCGACGCGCGTGCCTGCTCGCTGTCCTTTGGACAGCTTCGCCAGGGTTCGCGGTATTTACCCGGGGGGCGACCCCCCGGACCCCCCGATGCGGGCTTCGCCCGGCGGCTGGGGCGCGGGCCCGAACGTCCTTAACGACGCAGACGTTTTAACGTGACGAGGCCTTCGTGCGTGGCTGGTGCCAACTCCGGCCCGCGGTCAAGGTGACCGCTGGGAAAGATGGGAGAGAGAGGCCTCGCCCCATGACCGTCAAGCTCGGTAATGCTTCCGCCCTGACCTGCCGCGAGTGCGGCAAGACCACGCCGCTCGGGCCGTACTACGCGTGCGAGGACTGTTTCGGGCCGCTCGAGGTCGGATATGACTTCCCGCGGCTGACCAGGGCCGACATCGAGTCGGGCCCGACGAACATCTGGCGCTACGCCCCGCTGCTGCCGGTTCCCGCCGACATCGCGTCCCGCCCGACGACCGAGCCGGGGTTCACCCGGCTGGTCCGCGCCGACGGGCTGGCCCGCGAGCTGGGGATGCGGCGGCTGTGGATCAAGGACGACACGGGCAATCCGACGCACTCCTTCAAGGACCGCGTGGTCGCGGTCGCCCTCGCCGCCGCGCAGGAGATGGGCTTCACGGTGCTCGCGTGCCCGTCGACCGGGAACCTGGCGAACGCCGTCGCCGCGGCGGCCGCCCGGGCGGGAGTCCGCTCGGTCGTCCTCGTGCCGGCCAACCTGGAGTACCAGAAGATCCTCACCACGGCGGTGTACGGGGGCACGTTCGTCACCGTGGACGGCAACTACGACGACGTCAACCGGCTCGCCTCGGAGCTGGCCGGGGAGTACGACGACTGGGCGTTCGTCAACGTCAACGTACGGCCTTACTACGCCGAGGGCTCCAAGACCCTCGGCTTCGAGATCGCCGAGCAGCTCGGCTGGCGCATCCCCGAGCAGGTCGTGGTGCCGATCGCGTCGGGCGCGCAGCTGGTGAAGATCGACAAGGGCTTCGCCGAGCTGGCGGAGCTCGGGCTGGTCGAGAAGGCGTCGTGGAAGGTGTTCGGCGCCCAGGCGACGGGCTGCTCGCCGGTGTCGCAGGCGTTCGCGAACGGCTGGGACACCGTCCGGCCGGTCCGGCCGGACACGATCGCCAAGTCCCTGGCCATCGGGAACCCGGCCGACGGCCCCTACGTGCTCGACGTGGTGCGCCGCACCGGCGGGCACATCGCCGACGTGTCCGACGCGGAGGTCGTGGACTCGATCCAGCTGCTGGCCCGCTCCCAGGGCATCTTCGCCGAGACGGCGGGCGGCGTCACCGTCGGCGTGCTGCGCAAGCTGCTCGCCGAGGGCAAGCTCGACCCCGATGCCGAGACCGTGATCATCAACTCCGGCGACGGGCTGAAGACGCTGGACGCCGTGGCGCCCGCCGTGACCGTCCCGTCCGCCATCGCGCCGACGCTGGCCGCGTTCGAGGCCGCGTTCGCGGCGCGCTCGGGGGCGGCCTCGTGACCAGCGTCTGCGTCCGCGTCCCGACCATCCTGCGGTCCTACACCGGCGGCGCTGCCGAGGTGACCGCGTCGCCGGGCACGTTGCGGGAAGTCATCGCCGCGCTGGAAGCGTCCTATCCGGGCATCGCCGGGCGGCTCCTCGACGAGGCCGGCAAGCTCCGGCGGTTCGTCAACGTCTACGTAGCCGAGGAAGACGTCCGGTTCGCGAAGGGGCTGGATACCGTCGTCCCCGAAGGCGCTCAGGTCTCGGTCATCCCGGCGGTGGCCGGCGGCTGAGTAATGTTCCTCACGGCCGCTTACCGCCGGGCATGCCCAGTGCGCTTCCCGCACGGCAATGCCGCGGTACTCAATTGCGCCAGCTGTGCGTGATTGCGGTGTATCTGGCGTCAAGAACGCTCTGCACACGGTAAGGTCGTTTCCGGTCGCCGCCGGCAAGGCGAGTGTGAGTGCGAGAGCGTGCGCTGCACGCCTCAGCGGTCGACGATCGACACGGGTTCCGCGGTTGCAAGGGCGGGGCTCGAAGCCCGAGCATCAGTTAGGGAGTTGTTTGGAATGGCTCAGGGCACCGTCAAGTGGTTCAACCCGGACAAGGGCTACGGCTTTATCGCCGTCGACGGTGGCAGGGACGTTTTCGTCCACTTCTCAGCGATCCAGTCCGACGGGTACCGCACCCTTGAAGAGGGACAG
The DNA here is from genome assembly GCA_963735415.1 of uncultured Actinomycetota bacterium. Taxonomy (GTDB): domain Bacteria; phylum Actinomycetota; class Actinomycetes; order Streptosporangiales; family Streptosporangiaceae; genus Trebonia. The sequence goes on from CAVTLB010000020.1 coordinate 173,047, forward strand.
CGCGTCGAGTTCGAGATCACTCAGAGCGACCGGGGACAGCAGGCCGAGAAGGTCATCATCGTCTCCTAAGTTCTCGCCAATGCGGCTGGCCCGGTTCCCGTCTCCGCGCGGGGCCGGGCCGGGCGTGCATTTCCTGAGGGATCGCTCCACCGCTCCTAGCTGGCCCTCGCCCCGCTTCGTGAGCCAGCCGGCCGGAATGGGTCGAATGCGCGATCGATCATACGCGCCGCTTATCGAATGCTCGGTCGACCATGTTCCCGATGCGCGAGCGCTATCGGCCTGCGCGTCGTGCATGCCGCGCCTTGGGCGCCATCGCGGCTCCTGGCCTCCCGCCCCGGCGGCCCGCGCGAAGCCGTTAAGATTCGCGGGTGGACTCGCTCAGTATTGAGGGCGCGTGGACCTTCACCCCACGCCAGTTTCCTGACGACAGGGGAGCATTCCTGGAGGCCTTCCGCGGCGAGGAGTTCGCGGCCGACCTCGGGTACCGGCTGGATGTCGCCCAGGTGAACTGCTCGGTATCCCGGCGCGGCGTCATCCGGGGAATTCATTACGCGGACGTGCCGCCCGGGCAGGCCAAGTACGTGAGCTGCGTGCGCGGCGCGATCCTCGATGTCGTGGTGGATATCAGGGTCGGCTCGGAGAGCTTTGGCACCTGGGACGCGGTCCGCCTCGATGATCAGGAACGCAAGTCGCTGTTCCTCGCCGAGGGCCTCGGGCACGGCTTCATGGCCCTCACCGACGACGCCACGGTGCTCTACCTGTGCTCCACCGGGTACGCTCCGGGCCGCGAGCACGGCCTGGACCCGCTGGACCGCGGCCTTGGCATCGAGTGGCCCCTGCGACGAGCTCGACGGTGAGCCCATCCTGTCCGCCAAGGACGCCGAAGCGCCGTCCCTGAGCGAGGCCGAGGCGGCCGGGCTGCTTCCCCGCTACGAGGACTGCCTCGCCTACGCCGAGCACCTGCGGGCCAAGCACTGATCCACCCTGGCCGTACCCGCGGGCGGCGCCCCGCAGCGCCCCCAGCGGTTAGCGGGCGGGCTAGGCGGGGGTTGCCGCCAGCATCGCGGGGAAGGCCTGGCGCAGCGAGTCTCGCCAGTGGCCGATCGGGGCGATGCCCGCCGCCGCCCACCCGTCGTGCCCGAGCACGCTGTAGGCCGGGCGCGGTGCCGTCTGCCTGGTCGCGGTGGCGGCGTAGGCCGCGCTGGTCGTGGGGCGCACGAGGTCGCGGCCGGTGCCTCCTTCGGCGCTGGCGGCGTGCAGGTCGAAGATCTCCCCGGCCAGCTCGAACCAGGTCGTCTCGCCCGAGCTGGTCGCCGTGGTAGATGCCCGCCGGGGCGCTCGACGAGGCCAGCGCGTAGATCTGCGCCGCCAGGTCCGCCGTCCAGGTCGGCTGTCCGGCCTGGTCGCTGACGACGGTCACCGGGTTGCCCTTGCGGGCCAGCCGGATCATCGTCCGCACGAAGCTCGTCCCGTGCTCCCCGTACAGCCAGGCGGTCCGCACCACGTAGCCGGCGTCGGGCAGCGCCTCCAGGACCGCCCGCTCGCCCGCCAGCTTGGTCCGGCCGTACGCGGTGCGCGGTCCGGTGGGGGCGTGCTCGGCGTAGGGAGCGCTGGCGTCGCCCGCGAAGACGTAGTCCGTGGAGATCTGCACCAGCGTGGCACCCAGCGACGCGCACGCCGCGGCCAGGTTCGCCGGGCCGTCGCCGTTGTGCCGCAGCGCCTCCGCCTCGTGGGCCTCGGCGTCGTCCACGGCGGTCCAGGCGGCGCAGTTGACCACGATCGCGGGACCGCGCGACTTCAGCGCCGCCGCCACGGCGGCGGCGTCGGTGATGTCCAGGTCCGCCCGGCGCAGGCCGGTGGCCTGCTCGCCCCGGCTGGCCAGCAGGGTGGTCAGGTCCCGGCCGAGCATCCCGGCGGCCCCGGTGACCAGCCAGCCGCTCAGCCCTGATCCCGCCGCGCCCCTCCGCCCGCTCACTGGGAGATCTGCACCTTACTGTGGTCGCCGAGGACAAGCCGGTGCGCCCTGCGGCACCCGGGGCGCCGGGGTGACCTCCGCGTAGTGCCCGATGATGCGAGGCCTCGATCCGGCGCACGCCGCGGATCGACGCGCTGCGACAGCACGATCGAGTACTCGATCTCGCTGTCGTCGACCACGCAGTCCTCGTCGATGGCGGTGAACGGGCCGATGTAGCGTGCCGGTCATCTTGCTGCCCGCGCCGATGATCGCCGGGCCGACGATCCGCGAGCCGCTCACCTGCGCGCCGGCCTCGACGACGACCCGGCCGATGATCTCGCAGTCCTCGTCGACCGTGCCGTCGCTGCCGCGGCTCGAGCCGACTCCAGCACCAGGCGGTTGACCTCGAGCATGTCGGAGACGTTGCCGGTGTCCTTCCAGTACCCGGTGATCGTGGTCGAGTGGACCGTCCTGCCGTTCTCGATCAGCCACTGGATCGCCTCGGTGATCTCAAGCTCGCCGCGCCAGGACGGCTTGCAGGTTGGCGACCGCCTCGTGGATCGCCGGGGTGAACATGTAGACGCCGACCAGGGCCAGGTCGCTCTTCGGCTGGCTGCGGCTTCTCCTCCAGGCCCGACGACCTGCCCGGCCTCGTTCGAGCTCGGCGACGCCGAACGGCGCGCGGGTCCGATCACCCGGGTGAGCATGATCTGCGCGTCCGGCTGCGTCGCGCGGAACTCGTCGACAGCGCGTTGATCCCGCCGACGATGAAGTTGTCGCCGAGGTACATGACGAAGTCGTCGTCGCCGAGGAAGTCCCGGGCCACGAGGACGGCGTGCGCCAGGCCGAGCGGCGCCTGCCTGCCGGATGTAGGTGGTGCGGATCCCGAACGCCGAGCCGTCGCCCACCGCCGCCTCGATCTCCGGGGCGGTGTCGCCGACGACGATGCCGACGTCGGTGATCCCGGCGTCCGCGATGGCCTCCAGGCCGTAGAACAGGACCGGCTTGTTCGCGACCGGGACGAGCTGCTTGGCTGAGGTGTGGGTGATCGGGCCGCAGCCGGGTCCCCGCGCCTCCTGCTAGGACCAATGCTTTCACAGTCGGAAAGGTAGCAAATCCGCGAGGCGTGCTGTGCCCGAACCCCCCATCTTCGATGGATGGCGCCGTGCATCGACGGGTGTCCTGGCCGTTTCGGGCCAGACCCGCCTTACCTGCGCAAACTTCTCGCACGCGGTCCGCGGCGTTTGCACTCTCCCTCTGAGAGTGCTAAACATGGCGTTGGCACTCTCCTGGTGAGAGTGACAGCCATAACGGCGGGATCGGGCGATGAGGTACCGCCCGGCGGCAGGAAGGGACTGCTCGCCTGGCGTGCCGTCCGTCGCGGGCGTCGACCGGTCCTACACGTACGCCACGGAGGACTGGAACCAATGGCAGCGAAGATGATCGCGTTTGACGAGGACGCCAGGCGCGGCCTCGAGCGCGGCATGAACCAGCTCGCCGACGCCGTGAAGGTAACCCTCGGCCCGAAGGGCCGGAACGTGGTTCTCGAGAAGAAGTGGGGCGCCCCCACGATCACCAACGATGGCGTGTCCATCGCCAAGGAGATCGAGCTCGAGGACCCGTGGGAGAAGATCGGCGCCGAGCTGGTCAAGGAAGTAGCGAAGAAGACCGACGACGTCGCCGGCGACGGCACGACGACGGCGACCGTGCTCGCCCAGGCGCTGGTGCGCGAGGGCCTGCGCAACGTGGCGGCCGGCGCCAACCCGATGTCGCTCAAGCGCGGCATCGAGGCGGCGGTCGAGGCGGTGAGCGAGGAACTGTCCAAGCTCGCCAAGGACGTGGAGACCAAGGAGCAGATCGCCTCCACCGCGTCCATCTCGGCCGGCGACACGGCGATCGGCGAGATGATCGCCGAGGCCATGGACAAGGTCGGCAAGGAAGGCGTCATCACCGTCGAGGAGAGCAACACCTTCGGCCTCGAGCTTGAGCTCACCGAGGGCATGCGCTTCGACAAGGGCTACATCGCGCCGTACTTCGTCACCGACCCGGAGCGTCTTGAGGCGGTCCTCGAGGACCCGTACATCCTCGTGGTCAACTCCAAGATCTCGGCGAACAAGGACCTGCTCCCGCTGCTCGACAAGGTCGTGCAGTCCGGCAAGCCGCTGATCATCATCGCCGAGGACGTCGAGGGCGAGGCCCTGGCCACCCTGGTCGTCAACAAGATGCGCGGCCTGTTCCGGTCCGTCGCGGTGAAGGCACCCGGCTTCGGCGACCGCCGCAAGGCCATGCTCGGTGACATCGCCATCCTCACCGGTGGCCAGGTCATCAGCGAGGAGGTCGGCCTCAAGCTGGACAACGTCGACCTCGACGTGCTCGGCCGGGCGCGCAAGGTCGTCGTGACCAAGGACGAGACCACGATCGTCGACGGCGCGGGCGACGCGGACCAGATCGCGGGCCGGGTCAACCAGATCCGCACCGAGATCGACAACACCGACTCCGACTACGACCGCGAGAAGCTGCAGGAGCGGCTGGCCAAGCTGGCCGGCGGCGTGGCCGTCATCAAGGCGGGCGCGGCGACCGAGGTCGAGCTCAAGGAGCGCAAGCACCGCATCGAGGACGCGGTGCGCAACGCCAAGGCCGCGGTCGAGGAGGGTGTCGTTCCCGGCGGCGGCGTCGCGCTGCTGCAGGCGAGCCCGCACCGCCTTCGACAAGCTGGACCTGGTCGGGCGACGAGGCGACCGGCGCGCAGATCGTGCGCGTCGCCGTCGAGGCGCCGCTGAAGCAGATCGCGGTCAACGCCGGCCTTGAGGGCGGCGTCGTGGTCGAGAAGGTCAAGACGCTTCCCGCTGGCGAGGGCCTCGAACGCGGCCACCGGCGAGTACGTCGACATGCTCAAGGCCGGCATCATCGACCCCGCCAAGGTCACGCGTTCGGCGCTGCAGAACGCCGCGTCCATCGCGGCGCTGTTCCTCACCACCGAGGCAGTCATCGCGGAGAAGCCGGAGAAGGCCGCCGCCCCCGCCGCACCCGGCGGCGGCGGCGACATGGACTTCTGAGGTCCAGCACGGTCTCAGGCAACGCTACTACCAGCAGGCGGCGGCCCGGGGACATCCGGGCCGCCGCTCGCGTTTTGCCTGGTCAGTCGTGGGCATATAAGCACTGCGATCATCAAACCGGGGGGTTTAGAGGGTCCGCCGATAAGCTCACGGCCTCGCACGCGATCCCGTCCCAGCACCATCCGAACGTGCGGGGCCGTGACCCGCTTCCCGGGTGGCGCGCGCGGTTCTCGCTCCGGCCGCGCCACCGCTAGCGTCGCCGGTGACGGACACCGCGGACGGCGCGCGTGACAGCCGATGACGCCGATGGCCAAAACGCGCCCGCGGGCGCTTTTCGGGCAAACCCCGTCCGCCCCGGAAATAACCCTGCTGCCATCCACTGCGCGGTACCGATAGCCTAGAGGTCGGCCATAGCATCCGTTCGGCCGGCGCAGGTGATCATCGACACACAGCTGATCGGCGCCAGCCGCCGGGTGCCAGTTTCCTAATTGACGTGAGGTCTTGCTCGTGCCTACCGGCAAGGTCAAGTGGTATAACCCCGAGAAGGGGTTCGGCTTCCTCACCCGCGACGACGGGGCTGAGGTTTTCGTGCATTCGTCCGCCTTGCCGTCCGGGACGACCGAGCTCAAGGCGGGGCAGCGAGTTGAGTTCGGCATCGTCGATGGCCGGAAGGGACCCCAGGCGCTGCAGGTGCGCCTCCTGGAGGCACCGCCAAGCGTCACGGCCAACATCGCCAAGCGCGACCGCAAGAAGCCCGACGAGATGATCCCCATCCTGGAGGACCTGGTCAAGTTCCTCGACGGGCTGTCGGACGCCTACCGGCGCGGCAAGCACCCGGACGCGAAGGAAGCCAAGCAAGTCGCCACCCTCCTGCGCCGCGTGGCGGAGGACATCGAGCCCTGACGCGAGGCCCGGTCGGCTACCGCTCCAGCTTCCGGGCTGTACGGCTCCCGGCTGCACAGCCTGGAAGCGGGCACGCCTGCCAGGCTGCACCGCCTCTAAACGGTGGACCTCGTGGCCGGCGGGCGCGGGCGATGACTCGCTCCCGGCACGGATCCGGTTGCGGCGCTGGATGACCAGGTAGGCGAACGCGGCCGCGAGGCAGCCAGCGGTGATGCCCAGGCCCGCCTGGCCGTTGTCAAGCATGGACACCAGCAGGCCGGCCAGCCCGCCGACGACCCAGGACAACTGGTGCAGGGTCTCCGACACGGCGAACGCCGACGAGCGGACGTCCTCGCTGATCTCGCGCTGCACGATGGAGTCCTGCGCGAGCTTTGCCAGCCCGGTGCAGAGCGCGGCCACGAACGCGACGACCAGCGCCGTCCCGAAGCCGAAGAACCATGCGCACACGCCCGTCACCACGGTGGCCAGGGCCAGCATGACGTACATCAGGGTGGCCGGGGCATGCGACCCGATCGCCGACCCGATGCCCATCGCGACGAGGGCGCCGGCCGCCGCGGCGGCCACCATCGCGCCAAGCGCCACGTTGTGCGACACGCCCGCGAAGTTCTGCGTGCGCAGCAGGAAGGCCAGGAAGAAGATCATGTAGCCGGAGAGCGCGCGCAGCACCGCGTTGGCCCGCATCGCCTCGGCGACGGCCGGGCCGAGGCTTCCCAGCGTCTGCAGCGCCTTCAGCCGCCTGCCCGGCGGCTTGCGGTCCCCGCCCGCGGGGGAGTCGAGCGGGAGGGTGGCGTTCGGCGACCGAGCGCGGCGGCAGCTGCTCGGTGGGATCGCGGTCTTCCGAGTCGTCGTAGTCCCCGTAGTCCGGGACGTCGAGAGGGTCATAGTCATCGGCGTCCGGGTCGTCCGGGTCATAGCCCCAGTAGGCCCGCCGGGCCGGCCCGGCGTCGGCACCGGGGCCGCGGCGGCCGGGACGGGGACGTCCACGTGGCTGGGCAGGCGGAGCGCCAGGACCACCGAGAGCAGGTAGATGATCGTCGCCGGCCCGCAGCAGCCAGGCGGCGCCGGCCAGCCACGCGATGCCCGCCGCCGTGGGCGCGGCCACCGAGGAGGCGATGAGGGTGATGAGCGCGGACCGCGCGTTCGCCTTGACCAGCGTCATCCCGTCGGGCAGCAGGCGTGGCGCGACCGAGGCGCGGACGACCCCGTAGCACTTCTGCAGGACCAGGATGCCGAACGCGGCGGGCAGCAGGGTGACCGGGTTGTTGATCGCGGCCGACATTCCCCAGCACAGCAGCCCGCGCGCTACGAGAGTGCCCGCGAGGAGGTACTTGCGGCCCTGCTGCATGCGGTCCAGGGCCGGGCCGATGACCGGGGCGAGCAGCGCGAACGGTGCCATCGTGATGAGCAGGAACAGCGCGACCTTGCCGCGGGCCTCCGTCACCGACGAGCTGAAGAAGATCGTCCCGGCGAGGGAGACCGCGATGAACGCGTCGGCGATGCTGGCGGCCGCCGTGCAGCTCAACGAGCGTGCCAAGGCCGGTTCCGCCAGCCCCGGACGCGCCGGTGACGCGGTGAATGAACCGGGCGGTGGCGCCCGCGCGGTGCCGTGCGGCGGCGCTCGCGCGCCGGGTGCCGCGCGCGGTCGCCCGCGACGCGCGGGCCGTCGCGCCCGCCGTCGCGCGAGGCCACCTCAGCGCATCGGACATCCGCACCCACCCAGTATCCTAGGTCTGCGGCCCTGCGGCGACCCCTGGGAGGAAGCAGCGGGGAGTCCCGCGTACAGGAGCGAGAATTGGCAGTCGTGAGCACCGTCAGAAGCCGGAGCAAGGAACCGGATCAGCTCTGCGCGGACGCCATTGACCTAGCCCGTGAGGCGCTGACCGTCCCTGATGACTCGGTACCGGGGAACGGGGGGCTGGGCGGGGCGGTCCGGGTGCGCCCGGAGCTGGTCGGCGACCACCTGGGCGTCGAGGCAGTGGGCGACCGGGTCGTCACCCACTTCTTCGCGTGCCTTGACCGCGCGTACACCGGGTGGCGCTGGGCGGTCACCGTGGTTCGCGCGCCCAGGTCCAGGGTCGTCACCGTCGACGAGAGCGAACTGCTGCCCGGCGCAGGACGCGCTGCTCGCGCCGGCGTGGGTGCCCTGGCAGGACAGGCTGCGCCCAGGCGACGTCGGCATCGGTGACCTCCTGCCGGCTAGCGCCGACGACGAGCGCCTGGTCCCCCTGGTGACCCTCGGCGGTGACGACCCGGTCACCGACTGGTTCACCGCCCGCACGGATGCCGAGAACGCCGACGCCGGCCCGGCCGAGCCGTCGGAATTGCCCGCTCCCGAGCGCGTCAGGGTGCTGTCCGCCGCTGGCAGGGACGACACCGCCGAGCGCTGGTACGAAAGCGATCACGGGCCGCGGACGCCCCTGTCGCACGCCGCCCCGGCGCAGTGCCTCAGCTGCGGCTTCTTCGTGCCGATCAGCGGTGGCCTCGGCCGCCTGTTCGGTGCCTGCGCGAACGCGTACGCACCCGACGACGGCCGGGTGGTCTCCGTCGACCACGGGTGCGGAGCGCACTCGGAGGCGATCAGGACCGGCGGCGCGGTTGCGGCCACCGCCCCGGTGATCGACGAGTTCGGCTACGACCTCGTCGACCTGCCGGGCGTCTCGGTTGAGGAGACGGTCTTCGAGCCCTTGTCCAGGGACTCGTACACCGAATCAGAGGCCTGACCGCCTCGCTCCTCGGCCCGCCTGGCGGCGATCCGCACCCGCCTGCGCTGGAGAAACGGCACGTACCACAGGCCGAACAGGCCCATCGCGACGCCCGCCGCGCACGTCCAGGTCCACCAGCGCTGGTCATGCGGCAGCGCCCCGGCCGCCACCGCGATGAGCATCGCGGCCAGCGCGACCGTCCAGCAGGCCGTTATCACGCCGGCCACCCGGCGGTCGTTGGCCTCCCGCAGCGGGGCGAGAGGCCGCTGCGGCTTCTCCTCCCTCACGCTGGCCTGCGGGTCTTTGGTCACGTCAACAGGCTAGTGCGCGTTCCTGGCCGCCTCGTACCCGCCTGGCCCCCCGGTGCCCCTCGCCGGCCTGGCGACCGACGTGGCGGTATCGTTGTCCCACATGGCCTTATGCGGCCCCTCCTGGCGTGGTGTACTTGATAAATGTCGCAGGTAGGTACCCGAACTGACGCCGGGCTGGCGATCGCGATGCGGATCTCGGTCAGCCGGCTGGCGCGGCGTCTGAAAGTCGAGCAGCGCCTTGGGACGCGGTGGGTCCGACCCGGTCCTTTCCGACATCCAGCTCGCCGCGCTGTCCGCCCTGGAACGCCACCAGGCGATGACCCCCGGCGAGCTAGCCGAGTACGAGAAGGTCCAGCCGCCGTCGATGACCCGGGTGATCGCCGTCCTTGAGGAGCGCAGCCTCGTGCGGCGGACCGCGCACCCGACCGATCGCAGGCAGGTCATCCTCACCGTGACCCCGGAAGGCCGGGCGCTCGTCCACCGGGTCCGGCGCCGTAAGGAGGCCTGGCTCTCGCAGCGCCTGGACGAGCTGACCGAGGCGGAGGTCGAGATCCTGCGGGCCGCCGCGCCCATCCTGGAGAAGCTCAGCCAGTCCTAGGGCGCAGAGCCGGCGGGCGCAGCTTGTACGCCCCGAGCGTCTCGAACCGCGGCTGCCCGCTGCAGGCGGCTGCGGATGAGGTAGATCTCCTCCGCCGCCCACGATGGCCCCTCGTAGCCGTCCAGGCCGGCCACGATCGGCTCCACGTTGACCGGCGCGCGGCACCGCGCCAGCGTCAGGTGCGGGCGGAACCGGCGTCCGGCATCGGGCGGCGCCGCGCCCGCCCGGCGGGCGCCCGCCGTGACCGAGGCGGTCAGGTCGGCGAGCGCGCGCCGGTCGCCCGCCAGGCCGCTCCACAGCACGTTCGCCCGGGTAGCGGACGGGAAGGCGCCCGGCCCCGCGAAACGACAGGCTGAACGCCGGGTGCCGCCGGGCCGCGCGCTCCATCCGCGGCTGCAGGCGGGCCAGGCTGATCTCGGATGACCTCGCCGAGGAACGCCAGCGTGACGTGCCATGCCTCGGTGCCCGTCCAGCGCAGGTCGGGGCGCAGGGCGCGGAACGGCGCGCACGCCGCCGTCAGGTCGGCGACCACGAAGGCAGGCGGCGCCAGCGCGATGAAGAGCCTCAGCGTGTTCCCCCGGGGGCGGGCCCCCGGGCACTAGGCTGGCCCGTGATTCAGGCTCCCCGCTGGCTGCTGCCCGCGGTGCTGGCGCTGCTCATCGTCGTGGTGATCATCGGCGCGCTCGCGCGTTAACGCCAGTCGCTGCGCCACGTAGTCGATGCACGCGGTCAGCGCGGCCACGTCGGCCGGGTCGACCGCGGGGAACATGCCGATCCGCAACTGGTTACGGCCGAGCTTGCGGTAGGACTCGGTGTCCACGATCCCGTTCTCGCGCAGCACGCCGGCCACGGCGTCGGCGCTCACCTCGTCGCTGAAGTCGATCGTGCCCACCACCGGGGAGCGCTGCGCCGGGTTGGCCACGAACGGGGTGGCGAAGTCGGACCGCTCGGCCCATTCGTAGAGCGTCGTCGCTGACCGCGATGCCCGCTCGGCGGACCACGCCAGGCCGCCGTTGGCGAGGATCCAGTCCACCTGCTCGGCCAGCAGCACGAGCGTCGACACCGCGGGGGTGTTGTACGTCTGGTCCTTCACCGAGTTCTCGACCGCGATCTTCAGGCTCAGGAAGTCAGGAATGTACCGGCCGCTCGACGCCACCTCGCCGATCCGCGCCAGCGCGGCGGGGGACAGCAGCCGCGAGCCACAGGCCGCCGTCGGCGCCGAAGACCTTCTGCGGCGCGAAGTAGTACGCGTCGAACTCGGCCGGGTCGACCGGGAGCGCCCCGGCGGCGCTGGTCGCGTCGACCAGGACGAGGGCGTCCGGGTCGGCCTCGGCCGGCCGGCGGATCTCCATGCACACGCCGGTGGAGGTCTCGTTGTGCGTGAGGGCGTAGGCGTCCACCCCGTCCTCGGCCTTGGCCAGCGGGTGCGTGCCCGGCTCGGAGGTGAGCACGGTCGGCGCGGCCAGCCAGGGGGCGCGCGCGGTGACCGAGGCGAACTTCGCCGAGAACTCGCCGAAGGACAGGTGCTGGGCCTTCTCCCGGACCAGGCCGAACGCGGCGGCGTCCCAGAACGCGGTGGTCCCTCCGTTGCCCACGGCGACGACGTAGCCGTCCGGGAGGGAGAAGAGGTCAGCCAGCCCGCGACGGATCCGCGCGACGATGGCCCGCACCGGTGCCTGCCGGTGCGAGGTGCCAAGCTCCGCCGACGCGGCGAGCGCCGCGACCTGCTCGGCGCGGACCTTGGTCGGGCCGCTTCCGAACCGGCCGTCGGACGGCTTGAGGTGGTCGGGGATAACTATGCTGGTCACCGCACTAGGGTAACTCTCGTGGAAGCAATAGACCTCGATCCCTGCCCGATGAAGCAATTCGCCTTGTGGATGGAGGACGCCATCGCCGCCGGGCTGCCCGAGCCGAACGCGATGGTCCTCGCGACGCTGGGCGACCGGCCGCACGCCCGGACGGTCCTGCTGAAGTCCCACGATGACGACGGCTTCACCTTCTACACCAACCGAACCTCCCGCAAGGGCGCCGACCTCGCGCGCGACCCGCGATGCTGCGCCGTGTTCCCCTGGTACGCCCTCGGCCGCCAGGTGACCGTGGAGGGGACCGCCCGCCCGCTGTCGACGCAGGAGAGCGAGCCGTACTACCACTCGCGGGAGCACCGCTCGCAGATCGCGGCGTGGGCGAGCCGCCAGTCGACGGTCCTGTCCTCCCGCGCCCCGCTCGATGACCGGGTGGCCGAGCTTGAGGCCCGGTGGCCGGAGGGCACGCAGGTGCCGATGCCGGACTTCTGGGGCGGCTACCTGATAACGCCGGACACCATCGAGTTCTGGCAGTCGGTGCCCAACCGGCTGCACGACCGGCTCCGCTACAAGCGGGCCGGCGCCGCGTGGGAAATCGAGCGGCTATCGCCATGACGTCGCCTTCTGCGATTGGTTGCGCTGGCGCGTAGCCTTACGGGTAGGAGGAGGGTTGCAGTGACTGCCCATGGGCTTATCGACACGACGGAGATGTACCTTCGCACGGTGTTCGAGCTGGAGGAGGAGGGCATCGTCCCGTTGCGGGCGCGGATCGCCGAGCGCCTGAACCAGACGGGCCCGACCGTCAGCCAGACGGTGGCCAGGATGGAGCGAGACGGCCTGCTCCACGTGACCGACGACCGTCAGCTTGCCCTCAGCGAGACCGGGCGGGCGCTCGCCACCCGCGTCATGCGCAAGCACCGGCTGGCCGAGTGCCTGCTGGTCGACGTCATCAAGCTGCCGTGGGAAGAGGTGCACATCGAGGCCTGCCGGTGGGAGCACGTGATCTCGGAGAGCGTCGAGCGGCGGCTGTTCGAGATGCTCGGCCACCCGGAGCGCTGCCCGCACGGGAACGTCATCCCCGGGCTGGCCGAGCTGATGGCCGGGTCCGGCGAGGCTGCCCTCGGCGACGCGCCGGACGAGGCGATGACCGATGCCGCGAGCGGGGACGGCGTGCAAGTCGTGGTCTCCCGCATCAGCGAGCAAATCCAGAGTGATCTCGTTCTCATGCTTAAACTCAAGCGCGCCGGGATACAACCGGGACGCGAGGTTTTGCTCGGGTCGGTCAAGGGTGGTGTACGGGTGACGAGCGCGGCCGCAGGCGCTGATGTGACCACCGATCTTGAGTCCCAGATCGCCTCGCATGTATTCGTCTCCCGGGAGAATAGCCAGGAATCGTCGCAGTGACCGGAGTCTCGCAGTGACCGGAGCGTGGCAGTGGCGGAGCGTGGCGCGTGACGCGCTGGGATGAAAGCGTCTTCGACCCGTACTTGCCGGCCGATCTCGTCTTGCGGCAGGCGGAGATCGGCGTCATCGCCGCGGACCGCCAGGGCAATGTCCTATTCGTCAACGAGCACGCCGCCCGGCTTCTGCGGCTGCCAGGGGACGCCGCCAAGCTGGCCGGGCAGCCCCTCGTCACCATAGGCTTCATCCCCGAGTGCGACCTGTCGAAGGCCGACGACATGACCCGCCAGGTGCTGCGCGGGCTGGTGTGGGAGGGCACGTTCACCGGCGCCGCGAGCGGTGCCGGCGAGGGCGGCGTGGCGTTCATCAGGACCCTCACCGTGCCGCTGCGGTCGAAGTCGGGTGACATCGACGGCATGGTGCTGCTGCTGAGCGAGACCTCGCGCCGTGACGCCCAGCGCGAGCAGGACAGGCTCCGGCTGCTTGAGCGGATAGGCGAGCGGCTGTCCGGGTCCCTGGAGCTGGGGGCGACGCTGCGCCATGTCGCCCAGATCCTCGTTCCGCTGTTCGCCGATCACTGCTTCATCGACTTGCTACCAGGGCGACAAGCTCATCCGGCGCGCGCAGACCAACGCCGGCGGGCTGGGACCCGCCCGCCGGCACCTGGGCCGAGGTCGGCGAGCAGGTGCAGCTACCCGCCGGGGCACTTCTGCGAGCAGGCCATGTCCCGGCTGGAGACCATCGTCGTGCCCGACCTGCACGCCCAGTTCTACCCGGCGCCAAGCCAGCAGTCGATGGATGCCTCCAACGAGGCCGGGCTGACCTCGGTGCTCGCCGCCCCGCTGTACGCGCGGGGCGAGGTGCTCGGCGTGATGTCGCTGGCGCTGTCGCGCCTCACCGACCGGGCAGGACCAGCACTATGAGCTCACCGACCGCGACCTGATCGGCGCGATCGCCAGCCGGGTCGCGGTCGCGATCGACAACGCGATGCTGTTCGAGGCCGAGCGCTCGACGGCCCTGGCGTTCCAGAACAGCCTGCTGCCGCAGCGGGTGCCCGAGGTCGCCGGGCTTGAGGTGGCCTTCCGCTACGTGCCGGCCAAGCCACTGGCCGCCGCGGGCCAGGGAATCCAGACTCAGGTGGGCGGCGACTGGTACGACATCATCCCGCTGGCCGTCGGCCGGGTCGGGATCGTCATCGGCGACGTGGAGGGCCGTGGCGCGCGGGCCGCCGCCATCATGGGGCAGATCCGGGCGACGCTGCGCGCTCACGCCCAGGACGAGAAGGCCCCCGCCGACATCATGCGCAAGCTGGACGAGTGGTGCCGCTCCACCGCCCCGCCCAACGCAGGCGGTGACCCGCCCACGGTGAGCTGCGTTTACATGATCTACGACCCCTGGTCGCGGCAGCTGACCCTGTGCAATGCCGGGCACGCGGCGCCGCTGGTGGCCTCCGGCGGCGTCGTCCGGCCACTGGATATCCGGCACAAGGGCGTCCTGCTCGGCGTGCGCGGCCGCGGGATCCGCGGGCTGCCGACCTATAAAGAGCAGACGTTCACGCTGCCGCCCGGTGCCGCGCTTGTCTTGTACACCGACGGCCTCATCGAGCGGCGCACCCGGGTCGACGGCTCCGGTCACTACACCGAGGCCGAGGCCACCGTGATGCTGCGGGACGCCGTGCTGGCCGCCGCCGGGCCCGCCCAGATGGGGCTGCCGATCGGGGCCGGGGTAGCGGACTCGATCGCCGTCGCGGCGCAGGACGCGGTGCCCGGTGACATCGATGACGACATGGCGATCCTCGTGGCGCGCTCCTCGCCCACCGACCTCGCCTCCCGCGAGCGGGTCTTCCCCGCCGAGCCGATCATGGTCTCCGAGGCCCGCAGGCTCGCGGCGACGACGTTCGCTTCCTGGGACATGGACCCCGACCAGGCCGATCTCGCCTGCCTGCTGGTCTCAGAGGTCGTCACCAACGCCGTCTTGCACGCATCGGTTACCCCGACCCGCAGCCGGGGTGCCCTCCTGCAGATGGTGGCCAGCGCGGCCGCCGCGGGGGCCGCGTCCGCCGCGGGCGCGTCCGGCCCGGGGCACGCGGCCGACGCCGCCGTCGTGGCCGGGCTCGCCGCCATGGAGGGACTGTCGGCCGAGGCGGGCCCGTTGTCCCGGGAGTTCCGGGTCCGGCTGCGGCGCGGCGGTGATTCGGTGTGGGTGGAGGTCTTCGACCCGGACCTGCGGCTGCCCAGGATCCGCAGCGCGGGCGCGACCGACGAGGGCGGCCGGGGACTCTACCTGGTCGAGCAGCTGGCTACCCGGTGGGGCTCGCGGCCCACGCCGGAAGGCAAGGCGGTCTGGTTCGAGGTGCCGCTGGACGGCAAGCAGCGTTAGCCGGCCGTCAGCCTGCCGGCCGGCGACTTGACGGGCGTGTGCGGGGTGTGAGTGGCGCCGAACACCAGGCACAGCAGGATGACGACGACGATGACCACGCCCCACCAGTGCTTGCCCTTGATGGGAAGGTTCATCTTCTTGCGCCCGCGCTGCCAGACCCATGCGACGAAGATGCCGATGACGACCGCCAGGATCAGGCCGCTGTAGTCCATAACGAGCTTAAGACAACGCTGCCGTCGTCGACCGCGGTCGTCCCCGCGTCATGGGGTCGTCTCCTTTGCGCGAACAGGCGTAGCGTTACTGATGGGTAAGAATCCCTCGCCGTTCGGGATAGGAGAAGTGAGTGGCAGAGGCATACATCGTCGGCGCGGTGCGGACTCCGGTCGGCAAGCGGGGCGGCGGACTGTCCGGGGTGCACCCGGCCGAGCTCGGCGCGCACGCGCTGCGGGCGGTCGTGGAGCGGGCCGGGGTGGACCCGGCGGCCATCGATGACGTGATCATGGGCTGCGTCTCCCAGGTGGGGCCGCAGTCGGGCGACATCGCGCGGACCGCCTGGCTGTCGGCCGGGCTCCCGGAGAGCGTGCCGGGCGTCACGATCGACCGGCAGTGCGGGTCGTCGCAGCAGGCCGTGCACTTCGCCGCCCAGGCGGTGCTGTCGGGCACGCAGGACCTCGTGATCGCCGCCGGGGTGGAGAACATGTCCACCATCCCGATCGGCGCCTCGATCTACCTGGGCGTCCAGGCGGGCCAGCCGATGCCGTTCGGGCAGGGCTGGCGCGACCGGTACGGTGACCAGGAGATCTCGCAGTTCCGCGGCGCGCAGCTGATGGCGGAGAAGTGGGGCCTGAAGCGGCTCGACCTGGAGGAGTTCGCGCTGGCCAGCCACCAGCGGGCGCTGGCGGCCATCGACGCGGGCTACTTCGAGTCGCAGATCGCCCCGCTGGGCGACGTCAGCGTGGACGAGGGCCCGCGCCGCGACACCTCGCTGGAGAAGATGGCCGGCCTCAAGCCGCTGCGCGAGGGCTGGGACATCACCGCGGCCGTCGCCTCGCAGATCTCCGACGGGGCCGCCGCCGTGCTCGTGGCCTCGCAGGACGCGGTCTCCCGGCACGGGCTGACCCCGCTCGCGCGGGTGCACACCCTGGCGGTCACCGGCTCCGATCCTGTCTTCATGCTGACCGGCCCCATCCCGGCGACCCAGAAGGCGCTGGCGCGCGCGGGCCTGACGATCGATGACATCGACGTCGTCGAGATCAACGAGGCGTTCGCCCCCGTGGTCCTCGCCTGGGCGGCCGACACCGGGGCGTCGCTGGAGCGGACCAACCCCAACGGCGGTGCCATCGCGCTGGGTCACCCGCTCGGGAGCGACCGGTGCGGTCCTGATGACCAAGCTGGTCCACGAGCTGCACCGCACCGGTGGCCGGTACGGCCTCCAGACGATGTGCGAGGGCGGCGGCCAGGCCAACGCGACGATCATCGAGCGGGTCTGACCCGAAGATGAGCACAGTAACCGCCGCACGGCCCGAGGCCTGGGCCGTGCGGCGGTTACGCCTTGGTGCGAGAGCGTGAAATCCGGCCTAGAAGTGGGTGCCGCTGACACTCGGCGTCGCCGTGCCAGCGGGTGGCACGGTCGCCGTCGGGGCTGACGGTTGGCGTCACTGTCGTGGTACCGGTCGGCGTCGGGGTCGGGGTGACCGTAGTGCCAGGCGCGCTGAAGAGCACGAGTTGCGCCCACAGGACGCCGTGCTTCTGCACGCCCGCCACCAGGACCAGGTCGCCGCGCGCGATGTGGTTGGTGGCCGCGAAGACCGGCTGAGTGGTCTTGGTCAGCACGGTGCCGGTCTGCTGTGCCACCTGCCGTGCCACCTGGGGGGTCGTCGGGGCGACCGTCGCGGTGGACGGGGTGATGGTGATGGTGATCGTCTCGGTACTGCTGGCGATCGCTACCGTGAAGGTGATCGGCTTCGGCGCCGGATTGTTGAAGGCGTTCACCGATGCCGTGCTGCCAGCCATGACCTGCGCGGCCGGTGCCATGTTGCCTTGCTGCATCGCGGCCGTGGTGGCCGCGGCATTGCCGGTCATCGCCCTGGTGCCGGCGGTTGAGTTGGCTACGTTACTGACCTTGGTCGCCCCGTTGAGCAGCCACAGGTGGAGTGAGCCGTTCGCGGACTTCACCAGCAGCCAGTGCTTCGTCGCCAGGGCGACGACGCCGCGCTGGATGGCGAATACCGTCCTCCCGTGCCGCGCGGTGGAGAAGCTCCTCATCGTCGGCATCTGCGACAGGGCGTTGAACGACCTCTGGTGTGACCGCGTCCAGTCGGACAGCGCCGTGCTGAGGGCGGTTCCCTCGCTGACCGTGTGGCGGAAGTTCAGGTTGTACCCGGCGGACTGCGCCGCCGACGTGCTCGGATGGCTGCTGGTGGCCACCGCCACGGCGCCGATCGCGGCGCCACCCGCCAGCACCGCCGTCGCGATGGCGAGGCGTGCCTTCATCTTGGCCTGGCGGTTACCGCGCCTGTTAAGGCCGATCATTGATACCTCCTTCCGCAGGCACCGCGCCCGCCACGGGCGCCCGCGAATGTCGCCTGCGGGCCATCGGACTGAGGGCCCGTTCGTGTCAACGTTGTCGAGACTGCCGCTCCGGCGCGTGATCGTGAGCACTTTCGGCAGGCGTGTAAGCGATACGTTCAGGTGCTGACATTTCCCGAACGTGCCCGGGGCCTTCGTGGCAGCCGCCCCCGGGCGACGGTGACGAGAATGTTACGGCCGACCAACCCCGCACGCGGGGCGTGGCTCACATCCGGTCGGGGAGGGGGACGCCGAGAAGGCCCAGGCCCGTGGTGAGGACGCGAAGGGTCGCCGCGCACAGGGCCAGCCGGGAGTCCCGGGTCGCCTTGTTCTCGGCCTTGAGCACCGGGCACTGCTCGTAGAACGTGGTGAGCAGGCTGGCCGTCTCGAAGAGGTACGTGCAGAGCCGGTGCGGTTCCGCGGCCTCGGCGACCTGCTCCACCGCCGCGCCGAAGCCGAGCAGCTGCAGCGCCAGGTCCCGCTCGGCCTGCTCGGTCACCACGATCGGGGCCAGCAGCGCCCCGGGGTTCAGGAAGACCGCCGGGTCCAGGCCCGCCCGGCGGAAGATGGACCGGATCCTGGCGGTGGCGTACTGCAGGTAGGGGCCGGTGTTGCCGCGCAGGGCGAGCATCTTGTTCCAGTCAAAGACGTACGCGCTGTCCCTGGCCGTGGACAGGTCGGCGTACTTGATCGCGCCGATGCCGACATCAAGCGCGATCTCGTCCTTGGTGGCGTCGTCCGTGCCCTCGATCTCGTCGAGCACCGCCCGCGCCTGCTCGATGCCCTCGCTGAGCAGGTCGCTGAGCTTGACCGTGTCGCCGGACCGGGTCCGCAGCCTGCCGCCGTCGGTGCCCTGGACCATGCCGATCTGGGCATGCTCGAACCGGGCGTCGTCCGGCAGCCAGCCGGCCAGCCGCGCGACCGCGAAGATCATGCGGAAGTGCAGCGTCTGGTCCGAGCCGACGACGTAGATGGCCCGGTCGCAGTTGACCTTGTCTACCCGGTAACGAACCGTGGCCAGGTCCGTGGTGGAGTAGTTGTAGCCTCCGTCCCGCTTGCGGATGATCACCGGCAGCGGGGCGCCGTCCCGGCCGGTGAAGCCGGGCGGGAACACCACGAGCGCGCCGTCGCTCTCGACCGCCAGGCCCTTGGCCGTCAGGTCGTCGATGACGCCGGGGAGCAGGTCGTTGTAGAACGACTCGCCCCGGATGTCGTCGTTGGTCAGCGTGACCTTCAGCAGCCCGTAGACGTCGTTCAGGTAGAGCCGTGACAGCTCCATCATCTCGCCCCACAGCCGCAGCGTCGCCGGGTCGTCACCGGACTGGAGCTTGACCACCCGCTTCTGGGCGCGCTCCTTGAACTCCGGGTCGGAGTCGAACTTGGCCCGGGCTGACTGGTAGAACGTGTTCGGGTCGGTGCGCAGCAGTTGCGCCTCGGGCGCGTCCTCGCCGATGTCGAAGAGGTACTCGATCAGCATGCCGAACTGGGTTCCCCAGTCCCCGACATGGTTGTCCCTGATGACGTTGTGCCCGGCGAAGTCCAGCACCCGCGCGATCGCGTCCCCGACGATCGTCGTCCGCAGGTGCCCGACGTGCATCTCCTTCGCGATGTTGGGCGAGGAGTACTCGACGATCACCGTCTGCGGGCTCGCGACGGCCGGGACGCCGAGCCGCGGGTCGGCGCCGACCCGCGTCGCCTCCGCGGCGATCCAGTCGTTCCTGAGCTTGAAGTTGATGAACCCCGGCCCGCTGACCAGGGGCGGCTCGCTGACGTCGGCGACGTCCAGCTGGCCGACGATCTCGGCGGCGATATCGCGCGGCGACTTGCCGAGCCGCTTGGCCAGCGGCAGCGCCGCGTTGGACTGGAAGTCGGCGAACGACGACGGGCGGATCACCGGGTCCGCGTCGGCATAGCCGGCGCCATACGCCGCGCCGAGGGCGGCGCGCACCCGCGCGCCAAGGACCTGCTGAGGATCTGCCATGCCGTCAAGCCTATCGGCCGCCCTGCGGGCGTCCGAACGGATTAGCCGGCCCCTGGTTAGCGGTCGCGGCGCAGGAAGTGGGCGGGACGGCGGTCCGCCGTGGTGCCCAGCCGCTGGCGGACCCTCTCGGTGATGTTGCCGCGGGTCAAGCTGGCGGCCAGGGCGCAGGCCGAGCTCACCGCGCGGGCCGTGGAGGCACCGTGGGCGATGACGACGGTGCCGCCGAGGCCGAGCAGGGCGGCGCCGCCGTAGCTCTCGGCGTCGAGCCGGTCCCGCATCTCGCGCAGGCCGCGCCGCTGCAGCATGGCGCCCATGCGAGCGGCCCGGGACGAGGTCAGGGCCGTGCGCAGCTCGCTCGTGGCGAACCGCATCGCGCCTTCCAGGGTCTTCAGCGCCACGTTGCCGGT
The DNA here is from genome assembly GCA_963735415.1 of uncultured Actinomycetota bacterium. Lineage (GTDB taxonomy): Bacteria > Actinomycetota > Actinomycetes > Streptosporangiales > Streptosporangiaceae > Trebonia. The sequence goes on from CAVTLB010000020.1 coordinate 193,109, forward strand.
GAAGCCGTCGGTGACGATCACGTCGACCGCGCCCGCCATCAGGTCGCCGCCCTCGATGTTCCCCGCGAAGTGCAACGGCAGCGCCCCAGGCACCGGCTCCGACGCGAGCAGCTCGTGCGCCCGCCGGGTGAGCACGTTGCCCTTGCCCGGCTCGGCCCCGATGGTGAGCAGCCCGACCTTCGGCGTCGGGATGCCCAGCGCGATCTGCGCGTACGCGACCCCGAGCTGGCCGAACTGCACGAGCATCTCCGGCTTGGGGTCGGCCGTCGCGCCCGCGTCGATGAGGACGGTCGGGCTCGGGTGCGTCGGCAGGACCACGGCGATGCCGGGCCGGGGAACGCCCGGCAGCGGCAGCAGCCGCTGCCGGGCGATCGCCACGATCGCGCCCGTCGAGCCGGCCGACACGACCGCGTTGGCCTGCCCGCGCCGGACGAGCTGGCAGGCCACCGCGATGCTGGAGCGGGGACGGCGGAACCCGGCGAGCGCGCCCTCGTCCATCCCCACCACGTCCTCGGCCGGCACCACGTGCAGCTCCGAGCCGGCGCCGAGCCGGGCGATCACCGGCCGGAGCTGGGCCGGCGGCCCGGTGAGGAGCGTGGTCACGCCATGCTCGCGCTGGGCGGCGAGCGCGCCCGCGACTATCTCGTCGGGCGCGTAGTCGCCGCCCATGGCGTCGACCGCGATCACCGGCTCGGTTGGTGCCAGCGGCTGGATAACGGGAGAGCCGGCTGTCGGCGGCCGGCTGGCTGACGTGTCCGGCGCGTTATGCACCAAAGGCCCTGTCCTCGCCCCTATGTTGTGGCAAGTACCGTGTGGCTAGCACTGGTAGCCCTGTCCCTATGGCTGATGCTGCCATTATCTAAGGTTACGGGTAGCCAGTCGTGCTGCCTGGGCGAGCTGGGCTTCCGTTTGGGCTAGTTGGGCATCATCCACGGCCTGCGGGTGCCGCGGCGCTGTGCCCCGAGCGCGGCGATGTCGAGGATGCGCGCGGCACTGCTGGCGCTGGTGAAGTTCCGGGCGAACTCGAGGGCCGCCTCGGCGTGCGCGGTCCGGCAGGCGAGGACCTCCGTCAGCCTGTTCCACCAGAGCCCGACGGGAGAGCCCGGCGGGACCAGGGCCGCCTCGCCCGGCGTGGCCTCGGGTACTCCTCCGACGGCGGTGGCGAGGATCGGCACCCCCAGGGCCTCGTACTCCAGTGCCGAGATGCAGAAGGTCTCGACGAACCCCTGGATGACCTTCGTCGGGAAGACGCCGACCGCGGAGGCGGCCCGCAGGCACTGGGCGGCGTCGTAGTCGATCCCGGCGAGGATCTTGAGGTTCGGCAGGTGCGCGGTCTCCCGCACCAGGCCGTCGGCGAGCGAGCCGGCCCCGCCGATCGCGAACTCAAGCTCGGGGGCCTGCTGCAGCGCCATCTCCGCCAGCCCGATGATGGTCTCCAGGCCCTTCTCCGGCTCCAGTCGCCCGAACGTCGACACAAGCACGGAGTCCTGGCGCAGCCCCGCGGCCCGGCGGAACTCGCGCAGGCTCTCGGCCGGCGGCGCGTCGAACGCGGCCGGCGGCAGTCCCGGGTACCGGATCTGGATGGAGTCGGCGATCGCCGCGCGCAGCGACGGCCCGGCGACTTCCTCGACCGTGGCGAGGAAACGGCTGGCAACATAATTCGACACGGTGCACACGACGTCGGCCCGCAGGACATCGCCGATGAGCACGCTCGCCAGGCCGTCGCCGACGTGCTCGCACATCGAGTCGATCAGGTCGGTGCCCTCAATGCTATGGATCACTACCGGGCGCTTGCCGACCAGTTCGAGAGCGTCCGCGACCCGGTTAGCGACCGCCGCGTGCGGGTCGATGTAATACGTCAATATGGCATCGACGCTATTGCCCGCGGCGACCTGGTACAGCTGGGCGGAAATGGCGCGGGCGAGCTGCCCGTCGGTGTTACGCGGATTGTGCCGCACCTCGCCCACGTGATGCACCATCACGCCTGGACCTGCCACGTCGGCCGGGTCGGTTGGCGTGCCGCAGTACGTCACCTGATGCTGTTCGCGCCCGGTTAGCGCCGCGAGGGCGCGATTGTTCCACAGAGCCTGTTTGGCGTGCCCTGAGCGGTACGGCGGGTACTTGCTGAGGGTCACGAATCGCTGCGGTGTGTTCATTGGCCCTGGTTTTCTGTAAAGGGTGATGATGATGCTGACGGGTCCCGCCACGGGGGTGGCTCAGCGTATCAGTCCCGGGCCGTCACCGCTACGGATGACGAGGCCTGAAAAATGACCCCCATATTTCACTGAGAATTCATTTGCGAAACATGGTGAATACGTGCATGTCGCCCGCGCGGCGATCCTGGCGCGGTTCCGGGAGAGCGGGAGCGAGCGTGCGACGAGTCGGGGACCACGAGCCGACGGCCGCCTATAGGCGATCGTCGGCTATGCTCCGGCCATGGAGTTGAACGGTACATCAGCCATCGTGACGGGTGCCGCGAGCGGTCTCGGCGAGGCGACCGCCAGGGCACTGGCGGCGGCCGGCGCCTTATGTCGTCGTGGCCGACGTGAACGATGAGGCAGGCAAGGAGGTGGCCGCGAGCATCGGCGGTCACTTCGCGCGCACCGACGTGACGGACGAGAGCGCCGTCCAGGAGGCGGTGGACGCCGCCGTCGCGTCAGGCAAGCCGCTGCGCGTTGCCGTCAACTGCGCCGGGATCGGGTTCGCCAGCCGGACGGTCAGCCGGGACGGGTCACCGCACGACCTGGCGGCCTTCAACCGGGTCATCGGCATCAACCTGACCGGCACGTTCAACGTCCTGCGCATCGCGGCCGCCGCGATGGCCAAGACCGCGCCGGCGGACGCCGACGGGCAGCGCGGGGTCATCATCAACACATCGTCCGTCGCCGGGATCGAGGGCCAGACCGGCCAGATCGCCTACTCGGCGTCCAAGGGCGGCATCATCGGCATGACCGTCCCCGCCGCGCGCGACCTGTCGGTCATCGGCGTCCGGGTGAACACCATCTGCCCTGGCATCATCGAGACGCCGATCTACAAGAGCATCGCGGGCGGGGACCCGGAGGCCGGGCGGGCCTTCATGGCCAAGCTGGCCGAGCCGATCGTGTTCCCGAGGCGACTGGGGCAGCCCGCCGAGTTCGGGCACCTCGTCAAGTCGCTGATCGAGAACGACTACATGAACGCGGAGGTCGTCCGTTTCGACGGCGGCATCCGGTTCCAGCCTAAGTGAGTCAGGCTGCCTTAGGGGTGGTTTCATTGTCGGGGATCGCTGGATGCCTCGCGCTGGCCGAGGGGACTAGGCCGGACGCGGACTGGGCAAGCCGTGCCGCGCGCCGCATGGCGCACCGAGGGCCCGATGACGAGGGGCTGTTCTCGGATGCGCTGATGGCGCTCGCCGCGCGGCGGCTCGCCGTTATCGACCCGTCGACGGGCGGCCACCAGCCGATGCGCTCGGCCAACGGGCGGTACTGGATGGTCTTCAACGGGGAGATCTACAACTACGCCGAGCTGGCGAAGCGACTGCGGGAGCGAGGGATCACCCCGCGCGGCGGCTCGGACACCGAGATCCTCCTCGAGACCTTCGCCGTCGAGGGGAAGGACTTCCTGCGGCGGCTGCGCGGCATGTTCGCGTTCGCCATCTGGGACACCCGCAACCACGAGCTGTTCTGCGCCCGCGACCCGTTCGGCATCAAGCCCCTGTACTACACGCACGCGGAGAACGGCGCGCAGTTCAGGTTCGCGTCCGAGCGCAAGGCGCTGGCCGGCCCGGGCGAGGTTCCCGTCATCGACCCGGACGCGCTCCGCCGTTACCTGTCCTTCCAGTACGTGCCGCCGCCGATGACGATGACGCCGCCGGCCCGGACGCTGCCGCCGGGGCACTTCCTGGTGGCGCGGGCGGGCGGCCCGGTCGATGTCTTCCGCTACTGGCGGCCGATGCTGCGCCCGGAGAAGTCCCCGGTCCCCGGTACCCCGGAGCGCATCCTGACCGCGCTGCGCGACTCGGTCGGCGCGCACCTGCGCAGCGACGTGCCGGTGGGCGCGTTCCTGTCCGGCGGAGTCGACTCGGCCGTGCTGTGCGCCATCGCCGCCGAGACCCGGCCGGGGCTGCCCACGTTCACCGCCGGGTTCGACCAGCCCGACTACAGCGAGATCGAGGCGGCGCAGGAGACCGCGAAGACCCTCGGGCTGCCCAACACCCCCTACGTCATCACCGCGGCCGAGTTCGCCGCCCGGCTGCCGCAGATCATCTGGCACCTGGATGACCCGATGGCCGACGCCGCCGCGATCCTGCTGTGGTTCATCGCGCGGGAGGCCCGCAGGCACGTCGGGGTGGTGCTGTCGGGCGAGGGGGCGGACGAGCTGTTCGGCGGGTACGGCGTCTACTACCAGCCAGGCGTCGTGCGCGCGGCGACCAGGCTGCCGTCGGCTGGCCGGTCGTCAGTCGCGGCGCTGGCCGCCCGGGTGCCGCCGGGCACCAGGGGCAAGGGGCTGCTTGAGCGGATGGCGACGCCGCTGCGCGACCGGTACATCGGCAACGCCAACGTCTTCAGCGGCGCGGAGGCGGACGTGCTCACCCGGTACGGCGGCGGCACCGTCCACGATGTCACCGACCCCCTGCATGATCAGGCCATCGAGGCCGGGCTCGACGACGTCGCCACGATGCAGTTCATCGACATCAACACGTGGCTGCCCGGTGACGTCCTGGTCAAGGCCGACCGCATGTCGATGGCGCACGGGCTGGAGGTGCGCGTCCCGTTCCTCGACCGCGAGGTGATGGGGGTCGCGACCAGGCTGGCTCGCGCCGAGAAGACAGCGGCGACCATGACCAAGTTCGCGCTGCGCGAGGCAATCGGGACGATCCTGCCGCACGAGACGGTGGACCAGGCCAAGCGCGGGTTCGCGGTGCCGATCGGGCAGTGGTTCCGCGGTGAGCTGTCCGGGTTCGCCGAGCAGGTCATCCGGGAGGCGCGCACCGAGGACTGGCTGGACAAGCGCGCCGTGCTCGACGTGCTGCGCCGGTTCCGGGCGGACGACCCCGAGGTGACCTGGCGGCAGCTGTGGGTGCTTGTCGTGTTCTCGCTCTGGCACCAGGTATACGTCGAGCGCGTCTTCGACCCCGTTGCCCAGGGCTGGCAGACGGCCCGGCCCGCACAGCCAGGCCGGGCACAGCTCCCGGCGGCGGCACCGCCCGGCGGCGCAGCCGCCGCGAGCCAGCCGCCCGCGGCCCAGCCAGGCCCGGCACCCGGCGCGTCTCACCCAGGCCCCGCCGCACCCGGGCGCCGCCCATCCAGATCCTGCCCAGCCCGCCCGCGTACGCAGCCGGCCGTCGTCCAGCCATCGGCGGTGCGGCCACCGCAGCCGCGGTTCGAGCCGCAGCCAGGTCCGCCAGCCAGGTCCGGCAGCCGGGTCCGGCCAGCCGAGGTTCGAGCCTCGCCGCCCGGACCAGGCCCGCCCGGAACACCCCCGCCCGGACCAGGCCCGCCCGGAGCACCCGCGGCAGGAACACCTCGCCCGGAGCAGGCCCGCTAGAGCAGGCACAGGGACGCCCCGCGAAGCGCCCCGAGGCGGCCGCTAGAAGCGGCCCTCCGTCACCGCCGGGGGCAGGGCCCCGCCCGCCAGGAGCTGCTCGCGGATCTTCCGGCGGCCCCGGTGCAGCCGGGACATGACCGTCCCGACCGGCGTGCCCATGATCTCGGCGATCTCCCGGTAGGGGTAGCCCTCGATGTCGGCCAGGTAGACGGCGGTGCGGAACTCGTTGGGCAGGTCGCGCAGCGCGCGCAGCAGGTCGGAGTCGGTCGTCCGGTCGAGCGCCTCGGCCTCCGCCGACGCGACCGGGGGAGCGAGCCGGTCGGCGGACATCTGCCATTCCTGCAGGTCGCCGCCGAGCGCCTGCTGCGGTTCGCGGCGGCGCTTGCGGTAGACGTTGATGAACGTGGTCGTCAGGATCCGGTTCAGCCACGCCCGCAGGTTGGTGCCCGGGCGGAACTGGTGGAATGCCGCGTACGCCTTGACCGACGTCTCCTGCACGAGGTCCTCGGCGTCGGTGGGGTTGCGCGTCATCCGGAGCGCCGCCGGGTAGAGCTGGCTGAGCTGCGGCACGACGTCGCGCTCGAACCGGGCGCGGCTCTCCGCCGCCTGCGGGTCCGCCGCGAAGCCGCCGCATACGGGTTCTCGGCGTCCGCGCTGTCAGTCATCAGGTCCTCGGTCTCGGCGTCGTGTGACCTAGCCGGTCTGCCGCGGTGCGGGCGACGTCGTTGATGCCGTCATGGTTCTGGTTCGGGCTCATTGGGTCGGCTCCGGAGGTAGTCATTCCTACTCATATAGACGCACGGAGGTTCACCAACAGTCCACTCTGTGACCTAAATCACTTCAAGATATATCGCGACATGCCCGGGCGAGCCCGCGTCGGCTGCAAGCCCACCATGACCAGCTTAGATCCAGCCGTGGTACCACATGTGGGACAGCCATGAGGTGTACGGGATGACCTGCCCCGCGAGGATCGGGTAAAAGTACCAGAAGAGTATGAGGACGGCAAGGACGTAGGTGCCGGCGATGGCGGTGCCGGTGGCGCGGCGGGCCATGGTGGCGCGGGCGGGGCCGATGATGAGGCCGAGGCACAAGGTGATGCACAGGATGAGGAACGGCAGGAATTCGAGGGAGTAGTAGTCGAACTTGGTGCGGGACAGGAACAGGAACCAGGGGAGCCAGCCGGCGCAGATGCACAGCAGCGCGGACCCGGCCCGCCAGTCGCGGCGGGTGAGCCACCAGCCGAGGCAGAACAGCATGACGGGGATGGACACCCACCAGATGGCCGGGTTCCCGATCGCGAGGACCTCCTGCGACCACTCCGGCCCGGTGTACCCGCTCGGGCAGACGTGATAGTTCGCGGGGCCGGTGTAGCACTGGTAGAAGAACGCGACGGGCCGGCTGATGACGAGCCAGCCCCACGGCTGCGACTCGTACGGGTGCCGCGTGGTCAGGCCGACGCCGAACTGGATCATCTCCTTGTGGTACTCAAACAGCGAGTACAGCGCGGAGATGACCGGGATTTTCACGCCCTGCGTGCGACGCGTAGTCACGGTAGTAGCCGGTGCTGGTCAGCAGCCACCCGCTCCATGAGGCGACGTAGGTGAGTAGCGGGATGAGGATGAGGGTGAGGGGGAGCCATTTGCCGTCGCGGAGGAGGGCGCCGCGCCAGGGCTGGCGCAGGCCGGCGGTGCGGCGTGCGCCGGCGTCCCAGGCCAGGGCCAGGGCGATGAAGGCGGGGATGTACCAGACGGCGTCTTGCTTGCAGGCGCAGGCGACGCCGATCAGGAAGCCGGCCAGCACGCGCCACCAGCGGATGCCCAGCGCGGGGCCGGACTCGTCGCGGCGGCGCAGGACGACGGCCTCGGCCAGCCGGGCGCGGGAGGCGTCCCGGTCGACCAGCAGCGCGCCGAAGGCGGCCAGGGTGAAGAACATCAAGAAGATGTCCAGGATGCCGGTGCGGCTCAGGACGAACTCCAGGCCGTCCAGGGACAGCAGCAGGCCGGCCACGCAGCCCAGCAGGGTGGAGCGGGTCATCCGGCGCGCGACCCGGCACATGACCAGGACCGCCAGCGAGCCGAACAGCGCGGGCGCCACCCGCCAGCCAAACGGCGACAGCCCGAACAGCCACTCACCCACCGCCATCAGCATCTTGCCGACCGGCGGGTGGACCACGTACTCGCCGCACGAGGTGCCCGAGCACGCGGCGAAGATGTTCGTGTGCCCGGTGAGGATCAGCTGGTTCGCGTTCTTCACCAGGTTCCACTCGACCCCGTGCTTGAGGATCGACCAGGCGTCCTTGGCGTAGTAGGTCTCGTCGAATATCAGGGCCTGCGGGATGATCAGCCGGTTGAAGCGGAAGAACGCGGCGAACGCGGTGACCAGCAGCGGCCCGGCCCAGCCCCAGATCCCGTCGTCGGGCATCGGGGACAGCAGCCGGCCGCGCACCGCGGCGATCCGGGCCGCGACATCCGCCCGGCCCGCGATCTCCCGGTCACTGTCCCCGTGGTCGCGGCGCTCCGCGCGGTCCGCGGTCGCCGGCCCGCGAACGGCACTCCTCGATCGCCGCCTGGTCAGCATCGCTGACGCGCAGGCTATTGCCCAGGTTGCCTGACCCGGTGTGCCTGACCCAGGCCGCGGGGCCGGCGTCGTTGGGATCCATGGCCGGGTCGCCGGCACTTATCGCGGTCATCGGTTGCCATCGTATGTGGAGGGCACGGCGGCCAGTGTGCCGACACGGTGCGGAAGGCAAGATCCGCAGAAATACGCCTCTATGGACGTCCGGCCTCGATTAGATCCAGCCGTGGTACCACATGTGAGACAGCCATGAGGTGTACGGGATGACCTGCCCCGCGAGGATCGGGTAGAAGTACCAGAAGAGTATGAGGACGGCAAGTACGTAGGTGCCGGCGATGGCGGTGCCGGTGGCGCGGCGGGCCATGGTGGCGCGTGCGGGGCCGATGATGAGGCCGAGGCACAAGGTGATGCACAGGATGAGGAACGGCAGGAATTCGAGGGAGTAGTAGTCGAACTTGGTGCGGGACAGGAACAGGAACCAGGGGAGCCAGCCGGCGCAGATGCACAGCAGCGCGGAGCCGGCCCGCCAGTCGCGGCGGGTGAGCCACCAGCCGAGGCAGAAGAGCATGACGGGGATGGACACCCACCAGATGGCCGGGTTCCCGAGCGGGAGCACTTCCTGCGAATAGTGCGTCCCGGTGCACCCGCTTGCGGGGGCTTGAGTGCCCGCGGCGTTGTAGTAGCACCCGTAGAAGAACGCGACGGGCCGGCTGAGCACGATCCAGCCCCACGGCTGCGACTCGTAGTTGTGCGGCGTGGTCAGGCCGACGCCGAACTGGATCATCTGGACGTGGTAGTTGTACAGCGAGTACAGCGCGGAGATGACCGGGATGTTCACGCCGTGCGCCGTGGCGTAGTACCGGTTGTACCCGGTGCTGGTGAAGAACCAGTCCGCCCAGGAGGCGACGTAGGTGAGCAGCGGGATGAGGATGAGGGTGAGGGGGAGCCATTTGCCGTCGCGGAGGGGGCGCCGCGCCAGGGCTGGCGCAGGCCGGCGGTGCGGCGGGCGCCGGCGTCCCAGGCCAGGGCCAGGGCGATGAAGGCGGGGATGTACCAGACGGCGTCTTGCTTGCAGGCGCAGGCGATGCCGATCAGGAAGCCGGCCAGCACGCGCCACCAGCGGATGCCCAGCGCGGGGCCGGACTCGTCGCGGCGGCGCAGGACGACGGCCTCGGCCAGCCGGGCGCGGGAGGCGTCCCGGTCGGCCAGCAGCGCGCCGAAGGCGGCCAGGGTGAAGAACATCAAGAAGATGTCCAGGATGCCGGTGCGGCTCAGGACGAACTCCAGGCCGTCCAGGGACAGCAGCAGGCCGGCCACGCAGCCCAGCAGGGTGGAGCGGGTCATCCGGCGCGCGACGCGGCACATGACCAGGACCGCCAGCGAGCCGAACAGCGCGGGCGCCACCCGCCAGCCGAACGGCGACAGCCCGAACAGCCACTCACCCACCGCGATGAGGTACTTGCCTACCTCGGGCTGCACGATGTACTCACCGCAGCCGGTGCCCGTGCACGCGGCGAAGATGTTCGTGTGGCCGGCGAGCATCTGGACGTTCGCGTAGTTCCGCGTGCTCGGGTAGCCCGCCGGGTTGGAAACCACGACCCACTCGACCCCGTGCTTCAGGATCGACCAGGCATCCTTGGCGTAGTAGGTCTCGTCGAAGGCCACCGCGTGCGGCACCGATAGCCTGGTGAAGCGGAAGAACGCGGCGAACGCGGTGACCAGCAGCGGCCCGGCCCAGCCCCAGATCCCGTCGTCGGGCATCGGGGACAGCAGCCGCCCGCGCACCGCGGCGATCCGGGCCGCTATGTCCGCTTGCCCGCCGGGGCCGTCCGCGGCACCGGTACCCCGATCGTGGGCGGAAGGGTCCCAGGTACCCCGATCCTGGATGGCGGGGCCCCGGGTGACAGGGTCCTGGGTGACAGGGTCCTGGCCGGCAGGGACGGCCTCGTCGGGTTCCATGGTCGGGTGGCCGCCTTTCGCCGCGGTCATCGCACGCAATCGATTGAAGGCAATCGTACGGGAGGGAACCCGGGTGGGGAGAAATCACGGCGCTGAAGGGGCGCGGCCGAGCGGCCCGCGGGCGAGCGATGAGGGGCGGGGCACGCTGATCCTCGCCGGCGTCCCCATCGGCCGCCCCGAGGATGCCTCGGCCCGGCTGGCCGCCGAGCTCGCGCGCGCCGACGTGGTGGCGGCCGAGGACACCCGCCGGGTGCGCCGCCTGGCCGCGGACCTGAACGTGCAGATCAGCGGGCGGGTAGTCGCCTACTACGACGTCATCGAGGCCCGCCGCGCGGAAGAGCTCATCGGGGAGCTCGAAGACGGCAAGGACGTGCTGGTGGTGACCGACGCGGGGATGCCCGGCGTCAGCGACCCCGGCTACCGGGTCGTGACGGCCGCCGCGCAGGCCGGGCTGCGGGTTACCGCGATTCCCGGTCCCTCGGCCCTGACGACCGCGCTGGCCGTCTGCGGGCTGCCGACGGACCGGTTCTGCTTCGAGGGCTTCCCGCCGCGCAAGCCGGGCGAGCGCCAGGCGCGCTTCGCGGAACTGGCCGCCGACCCCCGGACCCAGGTCTTCTTCGAGTCGCCCCGCCGCCTGCACGTGACCTTGCGCGAGCTCAGCGCGTCCCACGGCCCCGACCGCGCGGCGGTGGTCTGCCGCGAGCTGACCAAGGTGCACGAGGAGATCCTCCGTGACACCCTGGCAGCCCTCGCGGAATGGGCCGACCCCGCGGCCGCTGTCAGTGGGACGGGTGGCCGGGGTGGGGCGGGTGGCCGGGGTGGGGCGGGTGGCCGGGGTGGGGCGGGTGGCCGGGGTGGGGCGGGTGGCCGGGGTGGGACGGGTGGGGAAAACTCAGCTGGCGTCCGCGGTGAGATCACGCTCGTGGTCGCCGGCATCGGCACCGCCGCCGCCAAGGCGGCCGCCCGCGACGCCGCCCGGCAGGCCCGCCGCGCCGCCCGCTTCGCCGCCCGCCCGCCCCGGGGAGACGGGCACGCCGGGGGCGCCGGCGAGTCCAGCCTCGACCCCGGCGCCGCCGACGGCTGAGTCGCTGTCCGCGGTGCCGTCGCCGGACGCCCGGCCGTTCCGCGGCCCCGTGCCGAAGGCGAGCGCCAGCGCCAGGCAGGCGAACGGGACCGCCGTGGTCACGTACCGGTAGTCGAACTCCGCCGTCGCCGCGGGCACCACCACGAGCATGACCGAGGCGGCCCACGGCAGGATCGCCTCGCGCCCGCCGCGCCCCCACCGCCGGGCGATCCCGGCCAGCCCGGCCAGGAGGATCAGCCCGTAGACGGTCCCCGGTAGCCAGATGTAGCGCTGGTAGACCCGGATCAGCCCGGCATACGGACTGACGATCCGGGTGAGCGGGTCCCCGCCATGCAGGTAAGCCGTCGCCGTATTCGGGTACCCGGGGACCGGCGATGACGGCACGTCGAGGGGGTGATACCCGAACAGGTACTCATCGTAGGTCGCGGCGTTGGGGAAGAGCGGCCGGGACCAGGAGAACGACCGCGCCGTGTCGTCGAGCACGGCCGTCGCGTAGTCGCCCGGCTGCGCCTCGATCGCCTTGATGGCGAACTGCTGCGCCAGGCTGTTGGGCACCGCGCTGAACTTGACCGGCGGGAACCGGTCCAGCGGGGTGGCCGGCGTCCAGATGTAGGCCTGGGCGATCGGCCGCCGGTCCGGCGGCACCGTGGTGCACAGCGCCAGCAGCTCGGGATCGCCGGAAAGGTTCATCTTCGAGCAGTCCGCGAACGTCATCACCCGCGAGTACAGGAAGACCCCGGTCGACGTGTTCATGGCGAACTGGCCGTGCTGCTGGTCATACAGCCCCTCATAGGCCAGCACCGGCGCGGCGGTCGCGACGCAGAACGCCGCCAGGCCCGCCACGAGCGGGCGCAGTGCCCGCCAGCGCCCTGCGCGCCAGTACCGCGCCGCCGGGAACAGCACGATGACCAGGTACACCGCCAGGACGGGGATGAGCGGCAGGCCAGTGGAGCGCACGATGGCCGATATCCCGACCAGCAGCGCCGCCAGGCCGCACCGCCACCACGACGGCCGCGGCGCCCACAGCAGGACCGTCATGGCCAGCATCGCGACGAACAGGAACAGCGTGTCGGAGAGGATCTGGTGCTCGAGCTGGATCTCGAACCCGTCGTACAGGACGGGGAGCGTCATGGCCACGGCGAGCCACGCCGGCGCGCCAAACCGCTTCCTGGCCAGGGCGTAGATCATGACGCCGATCAGCAGGCCCATCACGTGCTGCGAGACCGTGACCAGCGCGAGGCTGTGCAGGGGCCGGAGCGCGCGCAGGAAGACCGAATAGCCTGAGACCCGCACGGGGTCGGTGACCCCGGTGACCGCCGTCGAGATGTAGTCGAACGAGTCGTTGAAATAGACCCACCAGCGGTAGCCGAGCTCCGCGTCCAGGCGAAGCAGGAATGCGGGAACGAGGACGGCGGCGAACAGCTTATTGCCAGCCACCACGCGCCGGATCCGCGCAGGCAGTACCCTCAAGCCCGTATCCTCCTTGTGCCGATGCAGCGGCAGCCCGCCAGGTCGGGATGCCGCCCTCCACGGTAGTAGGTGGATCGGCAGGGGGTGGTCCGGTGCCCCCGGTCATTAGCGTCTGGTGAAGTAAAAGCGACTGGTAAGGGCTAGCAGGGAGCGGACGTGGAGCTAACCATTGTCATGCCGTGTCTCAACGAGGCGGAGACGGTAGCGACATGTGTCCACAAGGCGGTCGGCTTCCTCGCGGAGTCGGGCATCGACGGCGAGGTCGTTGTCGCGGACAACGGCAGCACCGACGGCAGCCAGCGGCTCGCGACCGACGCCGGCGCCCGGGTCGTGCCCATCGCGGAGAAGGGCTACGGCAACGCGCTCATGGGCGGCATCGCGGCCGCTCGCGGCACGTACGTGATCATGGGCGACGCCGACGACAGCTACGACTTCACTAGCCTCATGCCGTTCGTCACCGAGCTCCGCAAGGGCAAGGACCTGGTGATGGGCAACCGGTTCAAGGGCGGCATCGATCCGGGCGCCATGCCCAAGCTGCACAAGTACCTGGGCAACCCGGTGCTGTCCTTCATCGGCCGGCTGTTCTTCCCCAGCGCGATCGGCGACTTCCACTGCGGCCTGCGCGGCTTCAGCCGGGAGAGCGCACTGCGGCTGAACCTGCAGGCCACGGGCATGGAGTTCGCCAGCGAGATGGTGGTCAAGGCCACCCTCTGGGGACAGGACATCAGCGAGGTCCCGACCACGCTCAAGAAGGACGGCCGGTCCCGGCCGCCGCACCTGCGCTCGTGGCGGGACGGCTGGCGCCACCTGCGGTTCCTGCTGCTGTTCAGCCCGCGCTGGCTGTTCTTCCTGCCCGGTGCGTTCCTGTTCCTGCTGGGCCTGGTGGCGGGAGCGGTCGTGGAGGCCGGCCCGGTCAGCATCGGCAACGTGACCTTCGACGTGGACACGCTCGTCGCGGCGAGCGCAATGGTCGTGATCGGCTTCCAGGCCACCCTCTTCTGGATGTTCACCCGGGTGTACGCGGGCGCGGAGGGCTTCTTGCCCAGCGAGCCGCCGTCCAGCGGATCCTGGGCAAGCTCTCCCTCGAGCGCGGCCTGATCCTCGGCCTCCTCATCGCGGCGGCCGGCCTCGCCGGCGCCATCGTCTCGTTCGCCTCCTGGGGCGGCAACGGCTTCCACAACCTCAACTACGAGCACGAGCTGCGCCTGATGATCCCGTCGGCGACCGCGCTCATCGTGAGCTGCCAGCTCATCCTCGGCTCGTTCTTCCTCTCGATCCTGGGCATCAAGCAGACCAGGCACAGTGCTTACGGGGGCGGAGCGCCTGCCGGCGGCGCCCCTGCCGGCGGCGCGCTGGCGGACGGCGCGATAAATCCGAGCGGTGAGCCTGCCGCCGCCCGTTAGGCTGGACTCATGTCATCCGCTAAGCACATCCTGACCGCGGCGGCCTGGCCGTACGCCAACGGTCCCCGGCACATCGGGCACGTCTCCGGCTTCGCTATCCCCAGCGACATGTTCAGCCGGTACCAGCGGATGGCGGGCAACAAGGTGCTGATGGTCTCGGGCACCGACGAGCATGGCACCCCGATCCAGGTGCAGGCGGACAAGGAGGGCGTGACCGCCCGCGAGCTCGCCGACCGGTACAACGGGGTCATCGCGAACGACCTGGTCAACCTGGGGATTACCTACGACCTGTTCACCCGCACGACGACGCGGAACCACTACGCCGTCGTGCAGGAGATGTTCACGACCCTGCTGAAGAACGGCTACATCTTCCCGAAGACGACGCTCGGGGCGATCTCCCCGTCCACCGGCCGCACGCTGCCCGACCGCTACATCGAGGGCACCTGCCCGATCTGCGGCTACCCGAGCGCCCGCGGCGACCAGTGCGACAACTGCGGCAACCAGCTCGACCCGACCGACCTGATCAACCCGGTGTCGCGGATCAACGGCGAGACGCCGGCGTTCGTCGAGCAGGAGCACTACTTCCTCGACCTGCCCGCGTTCACCGAGGCGCTGGGCTCCTGGCTGCAGTCCAAGTCCGGGCAGTGGCGGCCGAACGTCTTGAAGTTCTCGATGAACCTCCTGGACGACCTGCAGCCGCGGGCCATCACCCGCGACCTCGACTGGGGCGTCCCGGTGCCGCTCGACGGCTGGCGCGACCGGCCCGACAAGCGGATCTACGTCTGGTTCGACGCGGTCATCGGCTACCTGTCGGCCAGCGTCGAGTGGGCACGGCGGTCCGGCGACCCGGACGCCTGGCGTGCCTGGTGGAACGCCGGGGACGCCGAGTCGTACTACTTCATGGGCAAGGACAACATCGTCTTTCACTCCGAGATCTGGCCGGCGATGCTCCTGGGCTACGCCGGCCATGGGTCCAAGGGCGGCGCGCCGGGCCCGCTGGGCGACCTGAACCTCCCCTCGGAGGTGGTCTCCAGCGAGTACCTGACGATGGAGGGCAGGAAGTTCTCCTCCTCCCGGCAAGTCGTCATCTACGTCAAGGACTTCCTCGCCCGCTACGACGTGGACGCGCTGCGCTACTACGTGGCGATCGCCGGGCCGGAGAACCAGGACACCGACTTCACCTGGAGCGAGTTCGTCCGGCGCAACAACGACGAGCTGGTCGCGACCTGGGGCAACCTGGTCAACCGGGCGGTGTCGTTCGCCGCGAAGAACGTCGGCTCGATCCCGGCCGCGGGCACGCTGACCGATGCGGACCACGCCCTCCTGGCGGCGTCGAAGGCCTCCTTCGCCACGGTCGGCGAGCACCTGGCGCGCTCCCGGTTCAAGTTCGCGATCACCGAGGCCATGCGGACCGTCTCCGAGGTCAACAAGTACTTCTCCGAGCAGGCCCCGTGGGCGCTGCGCCAGTCCGACCCGGAGCGGATGCGCACCATCCTGCACGTCACGCTGCAGGCGGTCGACGACGCGAAGACGCTGCTGACGCCCTTCCTGCCGCGCTCGTCGCAGGCCGTGCACGCGATGCTCGGCGGCACGGGAGCGTGGTCGGGCATGCCCCGGCTGGAAGTCGTCGACGAGGAGGGCGGCCCCTCGTACCCGGTCATCACCGGGGACTACGACGCCACCTTCCGCTGGGAGTCCCGGCCGGTGGCCGCCGGCACGCCGCTGGCCGCTCCCGTACCGCTCTTCACCAAGCTGGACCCTTCCGTGGTTGACGAGGAAGTCGCCCGGCTGGAAAATCCGTAACCCATCATCCGAAACGGACCTTGGTGACGTCTGCCAGCCAGCAGGAAGTCCCGGCAGCCGGCACGCTGCCGGGACCCGGTGCCTTCGACAGCCACACGCACATGGACATCATGGGCCTGCCCGGCCGACGGCGTGCTCGCCG
Organism: uncultured Actinomycetota bacterium; assembly: GCA_963735415.1. Taxonomy (GTDB): domain Bacteria; phylum Actinomycetota; class Actinomycetes; order Streptosporangiales; family Streptosporangiaceae; genus Trebonia. The sequence goes on from CAVTLB010000020.1 coordinate 209,070, forward strand.
CGGCGCGCGAGGCCGGCATCTACCGGGTGGTCAATGCCGGGTGCGACCTGCCCTCGTCGCGGTGGGGCGTGGCCTGCGCGGCCAGTACCCGGACGCGTACGCCGCCGTCGCGATCCACCCGAACTCGACCGCCGAGGTCGACGACCGTCGCGCGGCGGTGCTCGCAGCAGCTGGCGGAACTGGCCGCGTCCTCCGGGAAGGTGGTCGCGATCGGCGAGACCGGGCTGGACTACTACCGGGACTACGCGCGCGCCGAAGGTCCAGCAATGGTGGTTCCGCGCGCACATCGAGCTGGCCCGGCGCACCGGCAAGGCGCTGATGATCCACGACCGGGAGGCGCACGACGACGTGCTCGCCATCCTGGAGGAGACCGGCCCGTGGCCGCCCGACTCGGTGATCTTCCACTGCTTCTCCGGCGACGCCGCGATGGCGCGGCGCTGCGCCGAGGCGGGCTACATCATGAGCTTCGCCGGGAACGTGACGTTCAAGAACGCCGTCGCGCTCCAGGAGGCCGCGGTCGCCGCCCCGGCCGGGCTGATCCTGGCGGAGACCGACGCGCCCTACCTGACCCCGGTCCCGCACCGCGGCAAGCCCAACTCCCCGGCGATGACCGCGCACACGGTCCGCTACCTGGCGGCGCTGAAGGGCATCGAGCTCGCGGACTTCTGCGCCCAGCTGCAGGCCACCGGCCAGCGCGTCTTCCGCTGGTGACGCCCCTCCAGGCCCCCCTCCCTCCGTGGGCGTCCGGATGCTCGGGGCGGGGGACATCCGCGCGATCGCGGCCCGGCTCGACGTGCGGCCGACGAAGAAGCTCGGGCAGAATTTCGTCGTCGAGCCGGGCACGGTGCGGCAGATCGCCGCGCTCGCCGGGCCGTTCTCGGCCGATGACGTGATCCTTGAGGTAGGTCCGGGACTAGGCTCGCTGACGCTGGCCCTGGTCGAGGCCTCCGCGCCGGCCGGCGCGCGGGTCGTCGCGGTCGAGATCGACCCGGTGCTGGCCGCCGAACTGCCCAAGACGATCGCCGATCGCGCCCCGGCCCACGCCGGCCGGGTCGACGGTCGTGCGCGGCCGACGCGCTGCGGATCGGGCCCGGCGGCATCGAGCGCCCGACCGTCATCGCCGCCAACCTGCCGTACAACGTGGCGGTGCCGGTGGTGCTGCACCTGCTGGCGACCTTCCCGTCGATCGGGCGCGGCGTGGTCATGGTGCAGGCCGAGGTCGCCGACCGCATGTGCGCCGGACCCGGCGGCCGGGTGTACGGCGCCCCGTCGGCCAAGCTGGCCTGGTACGCGGCGGCGCGGTCCGCCGGAACGGTCCCGCGCAGCGTCTTCTGGCCGGTGCCCAACGTGGACTCCAAGCTCATCTCCTTCACCAGGCACCAGCCCCCCGCGCTGCCCGGCCGCGACGGACGGGGCGCGGGAGCCCGGGGAAGCAGAGCGCCAGGCGGTCTTCGCGGTGATCGACGCCGCGTTCGGGCAGCGCCGCAAGACGCTGCGCGCCGCGCTCGCCTCGTGGGCCGGATCGCCCGCGGCGGCCGAGGAGATCCTGCGCGCCGCCGGGATCAGCCCCGCCGAGCGCGGCGAATCCCTGGGCATAGCGGAGTTCGCCCGGATCGCGCGCGCAGGCACGCGCTCCGCATCGACCTGAGCTACGCCGCGCCGCGCCGCCGAGCCGCCGCCCCGCCGTGCCGCCCCGCTCGCGGCTTCCCAGCTGCCAAGTTGGCGTTGTTCCCATTCGGCTCGATACCTATGGTCGACGACACTCGACGGACCTAACTGATTCAGACTTTGGGGGCGATAACCGTTCCGAATCAAGTGAGTTCTCGACGGTTGCGCAAGCGGATCGTCATGCGTGATTTGCCGCATTCGCGTGGCTTGCACCGCTGGTGGTCATCAGCCGGCAGCGGTCACGGACCTGATCCAGACTTCGGGGGTGCCGGCCCGCCCACACTGTAACACATTAGGCTCGATGACAATGGACGACCATTTCCGGCTGACGGCATTCGTTGCGACGGGGCCTTCGGCCAGCGCCGAGACGACGAGCCGGCGGCGGAGCGAGCCGGGTTGAGGCGAGCGGGAACTGCGCAGGGCGCCGCTGCCGGTAGCATCCATTGATCGTGACCATTAGTGTGACCGTGCGGGTTCCGGCCAAGATCAACCTCCAGCTCTCGGTGGGGCCGTTGCGCCCGGACGGCTATCACGACCTGGTGACGGTGTTCCACGCCGTGTCGCTGTTCGACGAGGTCACCGTGACGCCCGCCGAGTCGGGAGACAGCGTGGCCGTGTCCGGCGAGGGTGCCGCGCAGGTGCCGGCCGACGACGACAACCTCGCGATGCGCGCGGTCCGCGCCCTGCGCGCGAGGACCGGCATCACCGCTGCCGTGCGGGTTTCCATCAGCAAGCGGATCCCGGTCGCCGCCGGGATGGCGGGCGGCAGCGCCGACGCGGCGGGCGCGCTCGTGGCCTGCGACGAGCTGTGGGGTACCGGCCTGTCCGCCGCCGAGCTGTCCTGGTCGCCGCGCAACTCGGCAGCGACGTGCCGTTCGCGCTGCTCGGCGGGACGGCCGTCGGCCGGGGCCGGGGCGAGCAGCTCAGCCCTCTTCCCGGCCCTCCCGGGGCGGGGCAGGCGCCTGCCTTTCACTGGGTCCTGGCCTACGCCGACGGGCACTTGCCCACCCCCCTGGTCTACAAGACCCTGGACCAGCTCCGCGACGGCCAGGACGTCCCCGCGCCCAAGCTGGACGGTGAGCTCATGGCGGCGCTGCGATCCGGCGATCCGGGCCGGCTCGGCCAGGCGCTCAGCAACGACCTGCAGGCGCCCGCCCTGAGCCTGTTCCCCGCGCTGCGCGAGACCCTCGCGGCGGGCCGCGCCCTCGGCGCCCTCGGCGCGCTGGTCTCCGGGTCGGGGCCGACCTGCTTCTTCCTCGCCCGCGACGCCGGGCACGCGACCGGCCTCGCGGCCCGGATAGCCGGCGCGGGCGTCTGCCGGTCGGTCGCGACCGCCGCTGGCCCCGCCGCCGGCGCGGCCGTGGTTGACCGGAAGGCGTGAGGTGCCCGAATGGCGAATCTGATCAGCCTGGAGAAGGCGACCAAGGCCTACGGCCCCCGGGTACTGCTCGACGGCGTATCGCTCGGGGTGGCCGACAAGGACCGGATCGGCGTCGTCGGCAGCAACGGCGCCGGCAAGTCGACGCTGCTGGCCATCCTCGCCGGGGTCACCGAGCCGGACTCCGGCCGGGTGGCGCGCACCTCCGGTCTGCGGGTGGGGTACCTGCGGCAGGCTGACACCCTCACCGGGACGGTCGGCCAGCTGGCCTTCGGCGACCTCGCCGAGGGCGGGGTATGGGAACGCGATGCCAGGGCCCGCGCGGTCGCGAGCGAGCTGCTGGCCGGCCTGAGCCTCGACGCGGAAGTCGCCCGCATGTCCGGCGGGGAGCGCCGGCGCGTCGCGCTGGCCGCCCTGCTCGCCTCCGACCCGGACGTGCTCCTGCTCGACGAGCCGACCAACCACCTGGACATCGAGGCGATCGACTGGCTCGGCCGCCACCTGCGCGACCGGGGCACCCCACTGGTCGTGGTGAGCCACGACCGGTGGCTGCTCGATATCGCGTGCGACCAGATGTGGGAGATCGACGGCGGTCAGGTGTACCCGCACGAGGGCGGCTACTCCGCCTACGTCCTGGCCCAGGCCGAACGGCTTCGCACGGCCGAGGCCGACGAGCAGCGCCGCCGCAACCTGGCCCGCAAGGAGCTCGCCTGGCTGCGGCGCGGGCCGCAAGCACGCAGCACCAAGCCGAAATTCCGCGTCGACGCGGCCAACGCCCTGATCGCCGCGGAGCCGCCCGCCCGCGAGACGGCCGAGCTGACGCAGATGGCGACCGCCCGGCTCGGCAAGACGGTCCTGGAGCTGGAGGACGTCGCGCTGTCGGTCGCGGGGCGGACGCTGCTGCACGACGTGACCTGGCGCATCGGCCCCGGCGACCGCATCGGGATCGTCGGGGTCAACGGGGCGGGTAAGACGACGCTGCTCAAGACCCTCGCGGCCGAGTCCCCGGACGACGTGGTCATCGGCGGCACGGTGGTGCGCGGCAAGACGATCCGGGTGGGGCACCTGTCCCAGGAACTGCTGGAGCTGGACCCGGCCAAGCGGGTGCGCGAGGCGGCTGAGGAAGTCCGGATGCGGATCATGGTCGGCAAGCGCGAGCTGTCCGCCGGCCAGCTGCTCGAGCGGCTCGGCTTCGTCGGGGACCGGCAGTGGACGCCGGTCGGTGACTTGTCCGGCGGCGAGCGGCGGCGGCTGCAGATGCTGCGGCTGCTGATGGACGAGCCGAACGTGCTGCTGCTCGACGAGCCGACCAACGACCTCGACATCGACATGCTCACCGAGTTCGAGGACATCCTGGACGGCTGGCCGGGCACGCTCGTGGTGGTCAGCCACGACCGCTACTTCCTGGAGCGCGTCTGCGACCACGTGGTCGCGCTGCTCGGCGACGGCCGGATCGCCTTCCTCGGCGGTGGCGTCGATGAGTACCTGGACCGGTCCAGGGCCCGGCGTGCCGCGCTGGCCGCGGCGGCCGCGGCGGCCAGGGAGGCCGCGACGGCCAAGGCCCTGCTGGCGCGGCGATGACGGGGGAGCGGGCGCCGCGATGGCCGCGGCGGCGAGCGGTACCGCCGGGGCACCGAGGCTGGCGCCAGGCTCGGCGGCCGAGCGCGCCGCGAAGAAGGACCTGCAGCGCCTGGAACGGCAGATCGAGAAGCTCTCAGAGCGGGAGGAGAAGCTCCACGCCGACCTGGCCGCGAACGCGACCGACTACGCGCGTCTGACCGAGCTAGGCGACCAGCTCAGCGCCCTTCAGGACGAGAAGTCAGCCCTTGAGGAGCGCTGGCTCGAGGTCGCCGCCGACCTGGACTAGTTCGGTCACTGAGGCAAGGCACGTCAACAGCCGCATAGCTGAAGCCTCCGCACGACCGGGGCGCCATCGCGGCTCAATCACGCCTGCCCTGAAGAGGCCGACTTCCGCCGAGAGCGGATCGCCCGCAGGCCCCAGGCGGCCATGAGGCCCACCGCCACGCCGACGACGGTGTCAGCCAGTCGCAGGATGGGCTGCTGCCAGGCGCGCTGCGGGCGCACGGCCGTGACGATCAGGATCACGGTGGTGGTGATCGCGGCGGTCGCGGCGTCCTCGGGACGGCCCACCAGGGTCGCCGCCAGGGCGCTGACGCCGATCAGCACCGGCAAGGCCCAGACGTGAAAGGGCAGGAATACCAGGTAGACCAGGCAGATGACGAAGCTGACCGAGGTGGCCGCCACCCGGGACACCGCGGCGGTCTGGCTCTGCTGGTAGCTGGCTCGGATGACGAATATCGCGGCGATAACCGCCCACATGCCGCCGAGCAGGTCATCGGCCCTGGAGATGAACCACAGCCGGGAGAGCACCTGAGAGACCAGCAGGTAGGTGACCAGGCAGGCGATGGCCAAGACCGTGCAGTCCACCATCGCATCGCGGATGTCGGCCCAGTGCGGGCGAGATGCGCGCGCCATCGGGGCGGCTCCCTTCGCTGGTGCTAGCGGCCGTCGGCGTCCAGGGGCGCCAGCACGGTGCGGAGCAGGGCGGACAGCGACTCGCGCTGGGCGTCGTCCAGGCCGGCCAGGAGCGCTCGCTCGCCCCGCAGCAGGTCTTCCAGGGCCGCGTCGACCCGGGCCCTGCCCTCGTCGGTGAGGGTGACCAGGACACCGCGGCGGTCACGCGGATCCGGCTCGCGGTGCACGAGGCCGGCCTCGGCGAGCCGGTCGATCCTGTTGGTCATGGTGCCCGATGTCACCAAAGTGGCGCGCAGCAGCGCGCCCGGGGTGAGCTTGAACGGCGGCCCGACCCGGCGCAGCGCCGACAGCACGTCGAACTCCCACGTCTCCAGGCTGTGGCTGGCGAACGCGCTGCGCCGCGCGATGTCCAGGTGCCGGGCCAGCCGGGTCACCCGGCTCAGCACCTGCATGGGGGCAACGTCCAGGTCCGGTCGCTGTGCTTGCCACTGCGTGACCAGATCGTCGACCTCATCCGACTGCGCCATGCGGTCCAGCATATATCTCTTGACGTCAAGAAGCTTGATCGGTTAGTTTATCTTGATATCAAGATACTTGAGAAGGAGGCGTCACATGTGGGACGCGGCACAGTACCTGCGGTACGGGGGCGAGCGCGCCCGGCCCTTCGTCGACCTGATCGCGCGCATCGGGGCGCCGGCGCCGTCGCGCGTCGTGGACCTGGGCTGCGGTCCGGGGAACCTGACGGCCCTGCTCGCGCACCGCTGGCCCGGTGCCGAGGTCTGCGGCGTGGACAGCTCGCCGGAGATGATCGAGGCGGCGCGGGCCGCCGCCCCGGCGCTGCGCTTCGAGGTCGGCGACGTGCGGGACTGGCGGCCCGACGGCGCTCCGGACGTGATCACTTGCAACGCCGTGCTCCAGTGGGTGCCCGGCCATGACGAGCTTGTCGTCGGCTGGGCCGACATGCTCGCCCCCGGCGGCTGGCTCGCCTTCCAGCTGCCGGGTAACTTCGGGGACGGCTCCCGGCCGGGCCAGGGTGGCACCGCGCCGAGCCACGCGCTCGTGGCGGAACTGGCGGCCTCGCCGCGCTGGCGCGCCCTGCTCGCGGGGGCCGAGCTGAACCGCCAGGCGGGCGACCCGGCGGACTACGTGCGGCTGCTGGCCCGCCCGGGCTTCGAGGTCGACGCGTGGGAGACGACGTACCAGCACATCTTGCCGGGGACGGATCCGGTGCTGGAATGGACGATGGGGACGACGCTGCGCCCCGTCCTCGCGGTCCTCGACGATGAGCAGGCGGCGGACTTCATCGCCGAGTACGCCGAGGGGCTGCGCCGGGCCTACCCGGCGCAGTCGTTCGGGACCGTGTTCCCGTTCCGCCGGGTGTTCACGGTGGTTCACCGCCACGAGGCGGTCGCCGGCCAATAACCGAGTAATTCCAATTGATTTTATAGGAAACTCGTGGCATGCTCAATGGTGTGCAGCCAACAGTTGAGCCACACCAGGCTCAAGAGTCTCAAGATCCCGCGGTTGCCCAGCAGTCGCGGGTGCTCAGCCGGCGGGAGCTGGCCAGCCGGGTACGCGAGCTGGCCGGCCGCCCGGCGGAGTGGGTGTCCCGCGTCCGGCTCGACGCCGAGGGACGCTGGTACGAGCAGATTCACCTGGACGGCTGTTACGAGATCTGGCTGATCAGCTGGCTGCCCGGGCAGTCGACCGGATTCCACGACCACGGCGACGCCAACGGCGCGTTCAGCGTGGTCTGGGGCACTCTCGACGAGGCCGTCATCGCCCGCCGGGGGACCGAGGTCACGGTCCGGCCGGTGACGCAGGGGGTGGTGCGTGCGTTCGGGCCGCACTACGTTCATGACGTGCGCAACGCGACTGATTCCGTGGCGGTCAGCATCCACGCCTACTCACCGCCGCTGACCGCGCTCACCCGCTACCGCCTGACGGGGACCGGGCTCGTCCCCGCCGCGACCGAGACCCCGGCCAACTGGTGACGGCAGGTCGATCGACCAGATCCTGGCGGACGCGCGGGACCGTTTCGTCCGGGTTACCCCCGCCGAGGCGCTCGCCGAGGCCGGGGCGGGCGCGGTACTGGTGGACATCCGGCCCGCGTGGCAACGCCAGGCCGACGGGGAGGTCCCCGGCTCCTGGGTCATCGAGCGCAACCACCTGGAGTGGCGACTCGACCCGTCCAGCGACGCGCGGCTGCCCTGGGTGTCCGGTTATGACCACCGGGTCATCGTGTTCTGCGAGGAGGGATACACCTCAAGCCTGGCCGCCGCCGCCCTCCTTGACCTGGGCCTGTCCCGCTCGACCGACATCATCGGGGGCTTCCGCGCCTGGGCGGCCGCCGGCTTGCCGACCGTGCCCGCCGCCGTCGCGCTCGGCGCTGATCGCCAAGGGCGCGGTCCACGCGGGCTTATCCCGTAGTGCCTGGCCCGGCGCACCTCGCGCTCCTCCACGGTGCGAGGAGCGCCGGGCTTGCCTTTTCTGGTACCCCGATGGGCAAACCCGGCAGGGACGGTCAGGGCCTGGGGATTGGTTTTGATCCCCCAGAAGGCACAGCCTTGAGGTTGGGGCCGAGGCCTCCCAGGCCCTCCCAGGCCAGGTCGATGAGGTGCGCGGCGACCTGTTCCAGCTTCGGCTTGCGCGCGTCCAGCCACCACTGGCCGGTGAACGCGACCATGCCGACCATCATTTGCGAGTACATAGCCGCCAGCTTCGGGTCCTTGCCCCGCGACTGGAGGAATTCGGCCATGATGTACTCGACCTGCCCGGCGATGTCCGATAGCAGCGTGCCGTACGTGCCGCCGCCGGACCCTGGAGTGGAATCGCGAACCAGGATCCGGAAGCCGTCGGCGTTCTCGTCGATGTAGCGCAGCAGGCCGATGGCGGCGAGCTCGAACTTGTCTCGCGAATGGCCGCCCTCGAGCAGCGTGGTGGTGGTCGTCAGCAGGCGCTCGACTTCGCGGTCGACAACGACCGCGTAGAGTCCTTCTTTGCCGCCGAAGTGCTCGTAGACGACCGGCTTGGAGACGCCCGCCTGGGCGGCGATCTCCTCGATGGACGTGCCCTCGAACCCCCGCTCGGCGAACAGCTTCCGTCCGACGTCGAGCAGTTGCTGCCGGCGCTCCTTCCCAGTCATGCGCTTCTTGTTACTTCGGGATGGGGATTCTGTCACCGGTTCATCATGTCCGCTAAGCCGCCCGCCTGTCAGCCTCGCGCGGGGCCTTTATTGATTTTTCATCATTCCCGTGCCGGTCTGCGCCATTTTTCAGTGCGTTCTGCTTCGTCATCGAGCCCATGACGCGGGTCGAGGTCGCCGACCGCTTGGTCGCGAGGCGCTCCTCATCCGGCCAGCGCACGTCCCAGGCCCAGCCGAAGCTTCTCGAATACCCAGATGAGGCGGGCGCTGGAGTCGATCTGGCCGCGCAGCGCGCCGTGCCGTGGCGCAGGTCGGGTCGGCGTGGTGCAGGTTGTGCCACGACTCGCCGAAGGACAAGATGGCCAGCCAGGCCACGTTCCGTGACTTGTCCCGCGAGGTGAAGTCCTCGTTGCCCCACACGTGGCAGACCGAGTTGATCGACCAGGTGACGTGGTGCAGCAGGCAGACCCGGACGAGGCTCGCCCAGAAGAACGCGGTCAGCGCCGCGTGGAACGACATCCCCCACAGGCCGCCGACCAGGGCCGGGCCGAGCAGCGATACCGCGACCCAGGCGACGAACAGCTTGTCGGTCTTGCGGATGGCCGAGTCGGCCAGCAGGTCAGGCGAGAACTTCTCCTGCGACGTCTGGTTCGGGTCGAAGAGCCAGCCGGTGTGCGCCCACAGCAGTCCCTTGGTGAGCGCCTTCCAGTCGGTCCCGAACCGCCACGGCGAGTGCGGGTCGCCCTCCTTGTCGGAGTACTTGTGGTGGCGGCGGTGGTCGCTCACCCAGGTGATGACCGGGCCCTCGATCGCCAGGCTGCCCGCGATCGCCAGCGCGACGCGCAGCGGCTTGTTGGCCTTGAACGAGCTATGGGTGAAGTACCGGTGGTACCCGACCGTGACCCCGAGGCCGGAGATCGGCGTAGAAGACCGCGAAGATGATGACGTCGTGCCAGGTGAGGCCCCAGCCCCAGGCCACCGGGACGGCGGCGAGCACGGCCAGGAACGGGATGATCACGAACGCGCCTAGCAGGATCTGCGTGGTCAGCGTGGCCTTCTCGTCCGTGATGTCAGGTTTCGCGGCGGGCCGTGCCGTCCGCCGTCGGCGGTCGCGAGGCTAGCGGGACGGGCGCGGTAGTGGAGACGTTCGGGGTGGTGGGCATGATGCTCCTCTTCGTCAGGCCGCTGGGCTGGAGCCTTGTACGCTTACGTAACCGTAGCCTACGCGGCCGTAGGTTATGCAAGCTCTTCTCTGGAATTTCCCCACGTGACGAGGTGAAACATTCGGTGAACAAGTTTCTGTATCTCATTATGTGAGATACTTGGCGGTAACCCGGAAGCCTGACGCGCACGTCAGCGACCCGCAAGCGTAAATGTATTCGCACCGGGCCCGTCTGAGGGCGCGGCCAACGCCGGGGCTGAGGCGAGCCGTGCCGGACTGAGCGGAGCGAGGGGGGCAGCGGGATGGCGCGCGACGACGCGAGGACCCGCGTGCGCCAGACCACGGCACTGAGTAGCATTTCGATTGCGTTCCGGTACCAGGACTCGAACCTGGACAACAACATCCAAAGTGTTGCGGGCTGCCAATTACCCAATACCGGAGTGACCGCGAATCATCCAGGCAACTGGTGCCAGGCAAGCTCGCGGACGCTACCTCTAAGATACCGTCCACCACGAGGCGCCGTTAAGGCGACGCGCCCATGGCCGCCGTCGCCCAGCCCTCGATCTTGCGGTACAGGCTCGGCACTCTTCAGGACCCGGACCTGCAGGCAGCCGTGGTAGTCGCTGCCGACGTTCTTCCTGATGGTCTGCGGGTTGTGGTGCTTGAGATTCGGCTTGGTGAACTGGTCGGGTGGAGCCTGGCAGAGGTTCCTCCAATGCTCAGTGGCTCCCGCGACGTCTGCGCTCTCGTGGATGTGGACCCGGAAGCGCAGGTCGGTCCCGGGAGACGCCGACCGACTCAAGGAACCTAAGGAACAAGAGGATCACGCGCGGGTCGCTGTTGATGAAGTTCACCTCTTCCTGGCGCCGGTGTGGCTTGCTCTTCGCCCCTTCGCACCAGTAGGCGATCGCTCCGGCGATGATGAGTTCCCGTTCCGTGAGCGCGCCGATCTCAGCCGCGGCCGCAGCGCATTCGGCCGCGCGCTGGGCGTCGCGGGCCGGCTGCAGTTCCTGCCAGCGCTTGCGGGCCGCCTCGGTGCCGCGCCTTCTGGCTTCCTCCGGGCTAACGGGTCTCGGCAGGTCCCGCACCCACAACGAGACCGAGCTCTTGGAGACGTGCAGCTGAGCGACGATGTCGTCGTAGCCGAGTCCCCGGAGGCGAAGCTCGCGAGCCTTGGCCCGCAGGTCGTCCTTGGCATTCGGATGCCGCGCTTCTGATGTATCTCATGGAGGTTTCCCATGACTCAAATGGTAGTTCTTAGGTATGACATTCGAGGGGATCGTGGCTGGGGAAGGCCCGTCCCGATCGAAGGAAGTGAGGTTTCACTCACCTAACCGGAGGGGGCCTCGACATGGAAGCAGGATTCCGCTTCGGTTATTGTTGGTTGAGGTAAAGCAAGTTATCCAGCGGGCATCTCGACGAACCTGGGGAGCAACCCACACATGGCGGCCTCATCGCAACCGGCCTCTTCACCCGCCCCATCGGAACCGGGCACGCCCGCGTCGGCCAAGCCCCCGCGGGACCTCGCGGCCGGGGTACAAGTGGATAGTCCTGTCCAACACCACGCTCGGCGTGCTGATGGCGATGATCAACCAGTCGATCGTGCTGATCTCGCTGCCGGACATCTTCCACGGCATCAACCTGGACCCCCTCGGCCCGGGCAACACGAGCTACCTGCTGTGGATGTTCATGGGGTTCATGGTGGTCAGCGCGGTGCTGGTCACCTCGTTCGGGCGGCTGGGCGACATGTACGGCCGGGTCCGCATGTACAACATGGGCTTCGCGGTCTTCAGCGTCGCGTCAATCGCCTTGACCGCTCACGTACATGCAGGGCGGCGACCGCTGCGCTGTGGCTTATCCTGTGGCGCGTCGTGCAGGGCATCGGCGGCGCGTTCCTGTTCGCGAACTCTACCGCGATCCTCACCGACGTGTTCCCGGCCAACAGGCGCGGCATGGCGATCGGGCTGAACTCGATCGCCGCCGTCTCCGGGTCGTTCATCGGCCTCATCCTCGGCGGCCTGCTCGGCCCGATCAACTGGCACCTGGTCTTCCTGGTCTCCGCGCCGTTCGGCGTTTTCGGCACCGTGTGGGCTTACTTCATGCTGCACGACACCGGGGTGCGCAAGCACGCGCGGATGGACTGGTGGGGCAACGTGCTCTTCGCGGCGGGCCTGATCTCGATCCTGGTCGGCATCACCTACGGCCTCCAGCCGTACGGCACCAGCGCGATGGGGTGGACCAACCCGTGGGTGCTCGCTGGCACTGATCGGCGGCCTGGTCGGCGCTGATCGTCTTCGTCTTCGTCGAGATGAAGGTGGCCGAGCCGCTGTTCCGCATCTCGCTGTTCAAGATCCGGGCCTTCACCTTCGGCAACCTCGCCAGCCTGCTGACCGCGATGAGCCGGGGCGGCATGCAGTTCATGCTGATCATCTGGCTGCAGGGCATCTGGCTGCCGCTGCACGGCTACAGCTACTCGCAGACACCGCTGTGGGCGGGCATCTACCTGGTGCCGATGACGATCGCCGTCCTGGTGTCCGCGCCGCTGGCCGGGCTGCTGTCGGACCGGATCGGGCGCCAAGGTGTTCACCGTGGGCGGCCCGCTGCTGAGCGCCGCGACCTTCCTGGTCCTGATCTACCTCCCGGTCAACTTCTCCTACTGGGCGTTCGCGCTTCTCATCGCGCTCAACGGCTTCGGCGCGGGTCTTTTCTCTGCCCCCAACCGGGCCGAGATGATGAACGCCGTCCCGGCCGACGCCCGCGGCGCGGCGAGCGGCATGATCGCCACGTTCATGAACGCGGCGTCCGTGCTGTCGATCGGCGTGTTCTTCTCGCTCATGGTGACCGGCCTGTCCAGCACCCTGCCGCACACCATGCTCGCCGGGCTCACCGCGCAGGGCGTGCCCGCCAAGAGCGCCGCGCAGATCGCGGGCCTGCCGCCGATCGGCGTGCTGTTCGCCTCGTTCCTCGGCTACAACCCGATGCAGGAGCTGCTCGGCCCGGTAGTGGCGCACATGCCAGCCGCGCACGCCGCCTACCTGACGGGCCGCCAGTTCTTCCCCGACCTGATCTCGGGGCCGTTCCACGATGGCCTTGGCGTGGCGTTCGGCTTCGGGATGGCGGCCTGCCTGCTCGGCGCGTTCTTCTCCGCGCTGACCGGCAAGCCGCAGCCGCACCAGGAGCGGGAGTCCCTGGGGTCGGAACTGGCGGCGGCCGGGCCGCGGCGGCCGGCGAGCCGAGCGAGCTGGTGATCCCGGACATGATCCCCGAGGACGAGCCAAGCAAGAAGGGCTAGCAGGTTCGAGGGAGCAGCCACGTCCAGCCCTGAGGCGATCGGCGGGCAAGGTATCTTGTGCGTTAGCGGTGGGTGAACACATCCGCGCCTTCCCCGCCGCGGTCCGGGAATCGCCCCGGGACATGCTGGCGCGATATCCGAGGAGACACCTGCGCGTGAGCCAAAGTCGCCCGGCCGCTGTCATCATCCTCGCCGCGGGCGAGGGAAAGCGCATGAAGTCGCGTACCCCGAAGGTGCTGCACTCGCTGTGCGGGCGCAGCATGCTCGGGCATGCCCTGGCAGCCGCCGAAGATCTAGCCCCGGAACGGCTCGTCGTGGTGACCGGTCACGGCCGGGACCAGGTCGGCCCTGAGGTGGCAAGCCTGGCGCCCGACGCCACCGTCGTGGTGCAGGAACAGCAGCTCGGCACCGGGCACGCGGTGCGGATGGTGACCGAGGCGATCGGTGCCATCCCTGGCGTGGTCGTGGTGACGTATGCGGACATGCCGCTGCTGCGGGGCGAGACCCTCCGGGAACTGGTGCGGGCGCACCAGGCCGACGGCAGCGCGGTGACGGTGCTGACCGCGATGGCCGACGAGCCCGCCGGGTACGGGCGGATCGTCCGCGACGCTGCCGGATCGCTCGCCCGGATCGTCGAGGACCGCGACGCGACCCCCGGGGAGCTGGCCATCCAGGAGATCAACTCCGGCTGCTACGCCTTCGACGGCGCGCTGCTCATCGACGCGATCAAGCGGGTCACCACCGACAACGCGCAGGGCCAGGAGTACCTGACCGACGTGGTCGCGATCCTTCGCGCGGACGGCTACCCGATCGGGACCGTGCTCGCGGCCGACTCCCGCGAGATCCAGGGCGTCAACGACCGCGTCCAGCTCGCCTCGGCCCGCCGGATCCTGAACGACAGGCTCCTGACCGACCACATGCTCAACGGCGTGACGATCTTCGACCCCGCCAGCACCTGGGTCGATATCACGGTGACGATCGGCCAGGACACCGAGATCCTCCCCAACACGCAACTCCTCGGCGGCGACCACGATCGGCGCGGGCGCGAAGATCGGCCCCAACGTCCTCCTCGAGGACACTGCCGTCGGCGACGACGCCGTGCTACTCAACACCGTGAGCCGCCAGGCGAGCATTGGCGTCGGCGCGACACTGGGGCCGAACGTCTACCTCAGGCCAGAGACCGTCATCGGGGACAGTGCCCACATCGGGTGCCACGTGGAGCTGAAGAAGTCGACGGTCGCCGCCGGGGCGAAGGTTCCTCATCTCACCTACGTCGGCGACGCGACCATCGGCGCCGGGTCCAACATTGGCGCGGGCACGATCTTCGCCAACTACGATGGCGCTAAGAAGCACCCCACCACCGTCGGCGAGCACGCCTTCGTGGGCAGCAACACCGTCCTGGTCGCACCGGTCACGGTCGCCGACGGCGCGTACACCGCCGCCGGCTCGGTGATCACGCAGGACGTCGCGGCCGGGGACCTGGGCATCGCGCGCGGGCGGCAGCACAACTCCGATGGCTGGGTCCTACGCCATCGCGAGGGGACAAAATCGGCAAAGCGTGCAGCCCAAGCCCGTCCGGGAACCGAGAAGGAACCCCGGGCCGCGGCGGGCCAGCCGGACGGGCAGGCGTGAGGGAAGGTGCGCAGGGCGTCAGGGAAGGTTGGTAAAGAGTGAGCGGTGTGACGGCCCCGAGCCGGAAGAAGCTCATGCTCCTTGGCGGCCGGGCTTATCCGCAGCTGCTGTCCGAGGTCGCCTACAGCATGGGCATCGAGCCGACCCCGGTGCGGCTGTACGACTTCGCCAACGGCGAGATCATGGTCCGGTTCCTGGAGTCCGTGCGCGGCTGCGACGCCTTCGTGCTGCAGAGCCACACGGCGCCGATCAACCAGTGGATCATGGAGCACCTGATCATGGTCGACGCGCTCAAGCGGGCGTCGGCCAAGCGGATCACGGTGGTCATGCCGTTCTTCGGCTACGCGCGCCAGGACAAGAAGAGCGCGGGCCGCGAGCCGATCTCGGCGCGGCTGGTCGCCGACCTGTTCGCGACCGCGGGCGCGGACCGGCTGATGGCCGTGGACCTGCACACCTCGCAGATCCAGGGGTTCTTCGACGGGCCGGTGGACCACCTGTTCGCGCTGCCGATCCTGGCCGATTACCTGGCGGCCAAGCTCGACGTCAACAACGTGACCGTGGTCGCGCCCGACGCCGGGCGGGTGCGGGTCTGCGAGCGGTGGACCGACCGGCTCGGGACGCCGCTGGCGATCATCCACAAGCGCCGCGATCCGCATGTCGCCAACCAGGTGAAGGTGTATGAGGTCGTCGGGCAGGTGCGCGGGCGCACCTGCATCCTGGTGGACGACATGATCGACACCGGCGGCACGATCACGAAGGCGGCTGACGCGCTCTTCGAGCAGGGGGCGGAGCGGGTCATCGCCGCCGCCACGCACGGAGTGCTGTCCGGCCCGGCGGTCGACAGCCTCAAGAACTCCCGCATCAGCGAGGTCGTCATCACGAACACGCTGCCCATCCCCAACGAGAAGCAGTTCGACAAGCTCACCGTGCTGTCGATCGCGCCGTTGCTCGCCCGGGCCATCAACGAGGTATTCAACGACGGCTCCGTCACGAGCCTCTTCGACGGCCAGAGCTAACCCGCCCTGGCACCCGCGCCCGCGAGCCGGAGCCGATCGTGCCGGGCACCCCGTGCGGGGACGGAGGCCCGCGAGGCGAAGCGAGCGCCAGCGAGCGATCGGGCGAGCCGCGGGGCCCGAAGCGAGGCGAGAGGGCCTCGCAGGCGCAGCCCGATGAATGGCGGAGGCTGCGCAAGTCGGGGGGCCTGGGGGTTGGTGTGTACCCCCCAGAAAGTATGCAGGCCCCGTCCCGCCATTTCCCCGGTCTGGCGGGACGGGGTCCTTCGGCGCGCCGGGGTGCCCACCCACCTCGACGGCCTGCTCATGGGTCCTGCTCGCGAAGTCCTGCCGGTGCCGGACGATGCCCACGCGAACCGTCCGACACGCGCTCGGCTCTGTCCCTTCCGGGACCGCGCTCGTGCCCTATCCTGTTGTTTCCTGCCGGTTGCCGCCTCTCGGCGGAACGATGCTTACTCTGCCAGGCACCGCTTAAGCCGTGATTAAGCCGGGAAGCGGGCGGGGATTAATCGCCGGCTGGGCCCTCGCGGGGGCCAGGCCGGCGGTCCTGACGTCGCCGTCGCGTCCGTGTCCGCCTGATTCCCTCCCTCGCGGGTACGAATAGGCCTCGTTGTCCGTGATTGGATTTACGGCTAGCTTGAGTCGTGGTTAAGCTGGTGACGACCAGAGAAAGCACAACTGCCCGGGCGGAGGAAATAGTGCACTCGGACGGGCACGCCTGATGCGCTTCCGCATCCTCGGCCCGCTTGAGGTCTGGGCTGACGGCACGTGGCAGCCGATCGGCGCGGAGAAATGGCGCTCTCTGCTCGCTTGCCTGCTGGTCAGGGCCGGTGAGGTTGTCTCCACTGACTCCCTGACCGATGAGCTGTGGGGTGATGACCCGCCCGCCAATGCCAGGAACCTCATCAGCATCTACGTGCTGCGGCTGCGCCGCCTGCTCGGTGACGCCGACGGGAGGCTGCTGGCCTTCCGGTCGCCCGGCTACATCCTGAACGTCGAGGACGGCGACCTCGACGCCGCGCACTTCGAGTCGCTCGTGACCGACGGCCAGCGCGCGCTGGCCAATGGCGACCCGGTGCGGGCCGTGGCCTTGCTGTCGGCCGGCATTGGCCTGTGGCGCGGGCCTTTCCTTGCCGATGTCCCGCAGGCCTTGCTGACGACTTCCCATTCCGAGCGGGCCGCTGAGCTTCGCCTCGCCGCCACCGAAATGTGGGCCGCCGGGTGCATCGCCTGCGACCGGCACGACGAGGTGATCCCGGAGCTGCGCAAGCTCGTCGGGGAGGAGCCGCTGCGGGAAGGGTTGTGGCTGCAGCTCATCCGCGCGCTGGACGGCGTCGGGCGGCACGCGGAGGCCCTGGGCGTGTACGCCCGGGCGCGCGAGGCGATCTCCGGCGAGCTCGGGGTAGAGCCGGGGCCTGAGCTGCAGCGGCTGTACGCGGACCTGCTCGCGGCGGACGCCGAGGCCGCGGGACCGGATGACGGCACCGCCTTCTCCGGCGGCACCGGGCGTCCCGGCGCGGGTGAGCGAGGCACCGGACGCCCGCGACGGCGAGCGGGCGGCGCCGATCCCCGTTGGCGATGTTCCCGGCACGATCGCGCTGGGCAACTACGCCGACCTTGGGGCGCCCGCGGAAGGGCGTCGGCCGCGCCCGCCGCGCAGCCGCCGTCGGCGGCCCCGGCCGGCGCCGCGCCGCCCCGCCCGGCGCAGTTGCCCGCCGACATCGGCGACTTCACCGGCCGCGGCGCGCATGTGCAGCACCTGTGCGACATGCTGACGAGCGGTGCCGCCGGCGGCCCGGGGGCGTTGCCGATCGCGTTCGTGGCCGGTGCCGGCGGCCTGGGCAAGACCACGCTGGCGGTGCACGCCGCCCACCAGATCCGCGGCCACTTCCCCGACGGGCAGCTGTACGTCGACCTGCTCGGGGCCACCCCGCAGCCGCTGGCGCCCGGTGACGTGCTGGCCCGGTTCCTGCGGGACCTGGGGGTGGAGGGCGACCGGGTCCCGGCCACGGACGAGGAGCGGGCGGCACTGTACCGGACCCGGCTGACCGGGCGGCGCGTCCTGGTGCTGCTCGACAACGCCCGCGACACCGCGCAGGTGCGGCCGCTGCTGCCGGGCAGCGCGTCGTGCGCGGTGCTGGTGACGACGCGCAACCGCACCGCCGACCTTGCCAGCACCCGGTACGTGGACCTGAACGTCTTGAGCGACGACGAGGCGCTCACGTTGTTCGCCCGCATCCTGGGGGACGACGAGCGCCCGGCGGCCGAGCCCGAGGCGACCGCCGAGGTGCTGCTGGCGTGCGCGGGCCTGCCGCTGGCGATCAGGATCTGCGCGGCGCGGCTGGCGGCCCGCCGGCGCTGGAAGATCGCCACGATGGCCAGCCGCCTGCGCGATGAGCAGCGCCGCCTGGACGAGCTGACGACGGGCGACCTGGCGGTCCGGGCGTGCTTCCAGGTCAGCTACGACAGCCTCAGCAAGCCGCGGCACGGCGCCGACCCGGCGCGGGCGTTCCGGCTGCTGGGACTGTGGCAGGGGTCGTCGGTCAGCCTGCCCGCCGCCGCGGCCCTGCTGGGCGAGCCCGGCCCGACGTGGCCGAGGCCCTGGAGTCCCTGGTGGACGCGAACCTGCTTGAGTCGTCGGACCCGGAACGGTACCGCTTCCACGACCTGCTCCGCTTCTACGCGACCGAGCGGGCCACCGAGACCGAATCGCGGGAGGATCGCGCCGCCGCCGTCAGGAGGCTGCTGGCCTGGTATACCCGCACCGCCGACGCGGCGGCCGATGCCATCGCGCCCCACCGGTACCGGCCTGCGGGCGACAGCCTTCCCGAGGGCGAGGCGATGCCCATGCCCTCGGTGAACGCTGCGCTCGACTGGTATGACAGCGAGCGGGACAACGCGCTCGCCGCCGCCCGCCAGGCGGCGGCCGCCGGCTCGCACGATGTCGCCTGGCGGCTCCCGGTGTCGCTGTTCCCCCTTTTCAGCCGGCGACGGAACATGGCCGAGTGCGTGACGGGGACCCGGATCGCGGTGGCGAGCGCCCGCGCGGCCGGGCACCGGCTGGGGGAGGCCTGGGCGCTGCAGAACCTCGGCCAGGCGCTGGCCAAGAGCGGCGATCCCGAGGCCCTCACCGTTCTCGAGCAGGCCCTGGCGATCCGGCGTGACGTCGGGGACCGGACCGGCCAGGCGCAGACCGCGATCTCGCTCGCCGACGCTTACCACAAGATCCAGGGCGCGGACGTGGCCTACGAGCACTCGCGGGGCTACCTGGAGATCTTGCGCGACGTCGGGAGCGATTCCCTGCTCGGCATGGGCCTGATCAACCACGGCGAGTTCAGCATGGAGCTCGGCAGGCTCGACGAGGCCGCCGACTCCTTCCGGGAAGCGTACGGCCTGTGGAAGCACATCGGCGGGTACGGCGAGGGATGGGCGCTGCACAACCTGGGCCACGTCTACCTGAAGTCGGGCCGCCTCGATGAGGCCATCCCCACCCTGGAGACGGCCTTCGAGCTGAACCAGGCATCCGGAGACGTGATCGCGCAGGCCACGACGCTGAAGTACCTCAGCCAGGCGCACCGCGCCGCCGGGGACTCCGGTGCCGCCGACAAGGCGCGAGACGCGGCCCTCGCCATCCTGGAGCGACTCAAGCAGGACGCTGACGTCATCGCCTTGCAGGCGTCGATCACTAGCCAGGCCGGTGAGTAGCCCGCGCGGGAAAGTCACAGTCGTAATAAAGCCGTAAGCATCATGACGACGACAACGACGTCCTAGGCTCCCAGTTGTCAGTGCACGACTCCCCGAATCGTTCTGCCTAGGGACGGAAGAGAAAGGACGATACGACTATGGGAACTAACGCCGGGGAAGAGCGGCCGGAGACGATGTCGCCGGACACGATGTCCCCCGACACGATGTCCCCCGACACGATGTCCCCCGACACGATGTCGCCGGACACGATGTCGCCGGACACCATGAGCCCGGACACGGTCACCCCGAAGACGATGAGCCCGGACACGATGTCGCCCGACACGATGAGCCCGGACACGATGTCGCCCGACACGATGAGCCCGGACACGATGTCGCCCGACACCATGAGCCCGGACACGATGTCCCCCGACACGACGCCGGATGGCAGCGGGTCCTGACCTCGCCGGACTGCTCGTCGCTCGTGGGTGCGGATCGCTAAGATCCGCACCCACGACGCTTGTCGGCTAAACTTCGTGCGCATTAGACAAGAAGCTTAACGAGGGGTGACACGCCGTGTCTGAGGTCCGTATCCAGGCCGAGCTCCGCACAGAGTTCGGCAAGGGCGCCGCGCGCCGTACCCGCAGGGCGGGTCGCGTGCCCGCCGTCATCTACGGGCATGGCGCGGAAACCCGCCACCTGTCGCTGCCCGAGCACGAGCTGATGCTCGCGCTCAAGACTCCGAACGCGCTCTTCCGCCTGGAGGGCCTGGGCAGGGCCGAGCTGGCGCTGCCGAAGGCCGTCCAGCGGGACCCGCTGAAGGGCGTCATCGAGCACGTTGACCTCATCGTGGTGCGAAGCGGCGAGAAGGTCACCGTGGAAATCCCGATTCGGGTGACCGGCGACGTGTTCTCCGGCGGCCTGCTCGACCAGCAGCTCATCCAGGTCGCGATCGAGGCCGAGGCCACGCACATCCCGACAGGGATCGACGTCGACGTCGAGGGCCTGGAAGTCGGCACCGCGGTGTACGCGAAGGACCTGGCTCTCCCGGCCGGGGCGACTTTGGTGATAGACCCGGACGCACTGGTGCTGCACGTGGTCACCCCCGCCGCCGAGGAGGCCGCGGCCGAGGCCGCCGAGCAGGCCGCGGAGGTTCCGCCCCCAGTCGCGGCCAGCGCCGAGTAAGCCGGCGGGTGGTTGTCCCCAGCCCGGGACCTGGGATGTCCCGGGGGCCGGCGGTTTTGGCCGGTTCCCCCGGGAGGGGGGTCGTCCCCCCGCGGGAATACACCTTATGGACGAACGATGGATCATCGCCGGCCTCGGCAACCCGGGGCCGGCGTACGCCAGTACACGGCACAATGCCGGGCAGATGGTCATTGCCCTGCTCGCGGAGCGGATGGGCGCCAGGTTCAAGTCGCACCGCACCCGCTGCGACATCGCCGAGGGCCGGCTCGCCGGGCAGCCAGTGACGCTTGCCCGGCCCCAGTCGTACATGAACCTGTCCGGTGGCCCGGTCGGGGCGCTCACGGCGTTTTACAAGGTTCCCCCCGAGCGGCTGGTCGTGGTGCACGACGAGCTGGACGTGCCGTTCGGCGCGGTCCGGCTCAAGCTCGGCGGCGGCGACAATGGCCACAACGGCCTGCGGTCCATCACGGCGGCCCTTGGCACCCGTGACTACTACCGCGTGCGCTTCGGCATCGGCCGGCCGCCCGGCCGCATGGACCCGGCCGCCTACGTCCTGAAAGAGTTCAGCAGCACCGAGCGCAAGGACCTGCCGCTGGAGGTCGACCGAAGCGCCGACGCCGCCGAGGCCCTCATCGCGAAGGGCCTGACCGCCGCGCAGAACGAGTTCCACGTCGATCCCGCCTGAGGGGATTACAGATCTGCTGTCCTGGGTTGTCATCGGGGACGCAGGGGCATTGCAGGATCGTTCTCGCTTGTGGAGACTCGGGTTTACCCGTCGAAGGAGTGAGCGTTGGCTTTGGACGACCATGCGGTTGCACGCGAGCTCGCGCAGGAGGCCGGGCAGTTGCTCCTCCGGCTACGCGAGCAGGCCTTCGCGGCCGGGCACCCCCCCGACATCCTGCGGAAAGCGGGCGACAAGCAGTCTCATGAGCTGCTGGCCAGGCGGCTTGCCGAGCTTCGCCGGGGTGACGCGGTGCTGTCGGAGGAGGCGCTCGACGACAAGGCGCGCCTGCGAGCCGACCGGGTGTGGATCGTGGACCCGCTGGACGGCACGCGCGAGTTCGGCATCGAGGGGCGGACTGACTGGGCTGTCCACGTCGCGCTCTGGGTCCGGGAAGCACAAGGGGACCGGGAAGAGCAGGGGCCGCGCGGCCACGAGGCCAGCAGTGGCGGGCTGGCCGCCGGGGCGGTCGCGCTGCCCGCGCGGGGCCGGGTGCTGTCGACTCCCGATCCGGGCCTGCGCCCTGGCCCGGGCCACTCGCCGTTGCGGCTGGTCGTGAGCGAGAGCCGGGCATCCAAGCTGGTGAAGGACGTCGCCGCCCGGATCGGCGCCGAGCTCGTGCCGCACGGCTCCGCCGGGGCCAAGGTAGCCACGGTCGTGTCCGGCGAGACCGACGCCTACCTTCACTCGGGCGGGTTCTACGAGTGGGACACGGCCGCGCCGGTCGCGGTCGCGCTGGCCGCCGGGTTCCACGTCTCGCGGATTGACGGCAGCCCCGTGTCGTACAACAGGGAAGACCTCCTGCTGCCGGATATCCTGGTCTGCCGGCCGGCAATAGCGGGCCAGCTATTGGAAGCGATCCAGGAAGTCACGCATGGCAACTGATTACCTGCTATCCCAGCTGGACGTGCTCGAGGCCGAGTCCATCCACATCTTCCGCGAGGTGGCCGCCGAGTTCGAGCGGCCCGCGCTGCTGTTCTCCGGGGGCAAGGACTCTATCGTCATGCTCGCGCTGGCGGAGAAGGCGTTCCGCCCGGCGCACATCCCGTTCCCGGTGGTGCACATCGACACCGGGCACAACTTCTCCGAGGTTCTCGACTTCCGCGACCGGCGGGTCGCCGAACTGGGCGTGCGGCTGCGTAGTCGGCTCGGTGCAGCAGTCCATCGACGAGGGCAGGGCCGGTCGAGGAAACCGGCCGCTGGGCGAGCCGTAACCGGCTGCAGACCGTCACCCTGCTCGACACGATCGAGGAGCAGCGCTACGAGGCGCTCTTCGGCGGGGCCCGCAGGGACGAGGAGAAGGCGCGGGCGAAGGAGCGGGTGTTCTCCTTCCGCGACGAGTTCGGCCAGTGGGACCCGAAGAACCAGCGCCCCGAGCTGTGGAACCTCTACAACACGCGGATCAGGCGGGGCGAGCACCTGCGGGTGTTCCCGCTGTCCAACTGGACCGAGCTGGACATCTGGGCCTACATCGAGCGGGAGGAGCTGGAGATTCCCTCCATCTACTTCGCGCACGAGCGGCAGGTGTTCGAGCGCGACGGCATCCTGCTCGCCGACAACCCGTACGTCACCCGGGGCGACGACGAGCCGCTGTACACCACGACCGTGCGGTACCGCACCGTCGGCGACATGACCTGCACCGGCGCGGTCGCCTCCCAGGCACGGACGGTGCCCGAGGTGATCGCCGAGGTCGCGGCGACCCGGATCACCGAGCGCGGCCAGACCCGCGCCGACGACCGGGCCAGCGAGGCAGCGATGGAAGACCGCAAGCGTGAGGGGTACTTCTAGCCATGGACATCCTGCGATTCGCTACCGCCGGCTCGGTCGATGACGGCAAGTCCACGCTGATCGGCCGCCTGCTGTACGACTCCAAGTCGATCTTCGAGGACCAGCTTGAGGCCGTGGAGCGCACCTCCCGCGACCGCGGCGAGGAGACCACGAACCTGGCGCTGCTCACCGACGGCCTGCGGGCCGAGCGGGAGCAGGGCATCACGATCGATGTCGCCTACCGGTACTTCGCCACGCCGCGGCGGAAGTTCATCATCGCCGACACCCCGGGCCACATCCAGTACACCAGGAACATGGTGACCGGCGCGTCCACCGCGGACCTGGCCATCATCTTGGTGGATGCCCGCAACGGGCTGACCGAGCAGTCCAGGCGGCACGCCTTCCTGACCACGCTGCTGCGGGTTCCGCACCTGGTGCTCGCCGTGAACAAGATGGACCTGGTCGACTACAGCCAGCAGGTCTTCGAGGAGATCTGCGCCGAGTTCTCCCGGTTCGCCACCAAGCTGGAGATCAGCGACCTGACGTTCATCCCGATATCGGCACTCAACGGCGACAACGTGGTCGAGCGGTCGGCGAGCATGCCGTGGTACGACGGGCCGTCGCTGCTGCACCACCTGGAGCACGTGCACATCGCGTCCGACCGCAACCTCATCGACGTCCGCTTCCCGGTGCAGTACGTGATCCGGCCGTACAAGTCGACCGACCCCGAGTTGCACGACTACCGGGGCTACGCCGGGCAGGTGGCGGGCGGCGTCCTGAAGCCGGGCGATGAGGTACTGCACCTGCCGTCCGGGTTCGCGACCAGGATCAAGGGCATCGAGGTCGCCGGCAAGCCGGTGGCCGAGGCGTTCCCGCCCATGTCCGTGACGCTGCGGCTGGACGACGACGTGGACATCTCGCGCGGTGACCTGATCTGCCGCCCGCACAACCGGCCCGCCGCCGCGCAGGACATCGAGGGCATGGTCTGCTGGATGACCGCCGACCGCCCGCTCACCGCCCGCAGCAGGCTGATCGTCAAGCACACCACCCGAACCGTCAAGGGCATCGTCACCGACCTGCACTACCGGATCGACGTCAACACCCTGCACAGGGACGAGTCGGCCACCCAGCTCGGCCTGAACGAGATCGGCCGGATCCGGCTGCGGCTCACCCAGCCGGTCTTCGCCGACCCGTACTCGCGCAACAGGCAGACCGGTGGCCTGATCTTGATCGACGAGGCCACCAATGCGACGGTCGGCACCGTCATGATCACAGAGGCGCATTAGAGTCACCTTTGTGCCGACTCCGTTTCAAGACCTCAACGACTACGTCGCCCTCCCGCGCACGACGGCCCTGCGCCTCTCGCCGGACGGCACCTGGCTGGCCGCGAGCGTCCAGGCGCTCGCCGCCGACCGTAAGAAGTTCGCCTCCAGCATCTGGCGAATCGACGCCAGCGGTGACGCGCGGCACGGGCGGTGCCGCGCGACGGCTCACCTGGTCGGCGGAAGGGGAGAGCAGCCCGCGCTTCCTGGCCGACGGGTCGCTGCTGTTCATCTCCCGCCGCCCCGACCCGGGCGGGCCGGGCGGGGAAAGTACCCCCAAGGGCGGGACTGTGGCTGCTGCCGCCAGATGGCGGCGAGGCCCGGCTGATCGCCGCGCTTCCCGGTGGCATCACCGCCGTCGAGGCCGGGGCCGCCACCACCGGGACGGGCGGCATCGTCGTCGCTTCCCCGGTCCTTGACGCGATCACAACGGACGACACAACGGGTCCTGCCGGACTGGCCGGGGCGGACCGGCCAGTCGGCGCTGTGCCGGGCGGGGCGGGCGCGGAAAGTACCCAGGAGGCGGATGCCCGGCTGCGCGAGGCGCGCGCCAAGGACGGCGTCAGCGCGGTCCTGCACGAGTCGGGGATCGTCCGGTTCTGGGATGCCGACCTCGGCCCGGAGGACTCCCGGCTGTTCGCGATCGGCGAGGCGACGGAGCAGAAGGGCACCAGCATCCGTGACCTGACCCCGGACGTGGCGCACTCGTTCATCGAGCACACCTTCGCCGTCAGCCCGGACGGGGCCTGGGTGGCCACCAACTGGTACCAGTGGGAGGGCGACCGCTATCGCAACGACCTCGCGCTGATCGATGTCGCCACCGGCCGCAGGCGCGTCCTGCTGTCCGACCCCGAAGCCGACTTCGACAGCCCGGGCTTCGCGCCCGACGGGCAGTCTCTTGTCTGCGTCCGCTACGACCACGACAAGTCCGACGGTCCAGGTGACCACACGCTGCTACTCGTTGACCTGGCCGATGGCACGTCCCGCGACCTGCTGCCCGGCTTCGACCGGTGGCCCGGCGGCCCGGCCTGGCACCCGGGGGGCGGCGTGGTGTACTTCACCGCCGACGACGGCGGGCGGCGGCCAGTGTTCCGGGTTAACGTCGGGACCGGCGACGTCACGCAGGTCACCACCGACGACGGTCACTACGGCCAGCTGAACGTATCCGCCGACGGCGCGGTGCTGTACGCGCTGCGCGACGCGGTCGACGAGCCGCCGGTCCCGGTGCGGATCTCACCGGCGACCGGCGCGTTCGAGCGGCTGGGCGCGCCCGGCCCGCGGCCTCCGCTACCCGGGCGCCTGACCGAGATCACCGCCCTGGCCGACGACGGCCGCCCGGTCAGGGGCTGGCTGGTGCTCCCCGAGACGACCGAGCGCCGCGCCCCTGCTGCTGTTCGTGCACGGCGGGCCGCGCAGCAGCTGGAATTCCTGGCAGTGGCGGTGGAACGCGTGGCTGATGGCCGCGCGCGGGTACGCGGTGCTGATGCCGGACCCGGCGCTGTCCACCGGGTACGGCCTGGACTTCATCAAGCGCGGCTATGGTGCCTGGGGACCGCGCCCGTTCGCCGACCTGATGGCGATCACCGACGCCGCCGTTGCCCGCGACGACATCGACGAGACGCGCACCGCGATGCTGGGCGGCTCCTACGGCGGGTACATGGCCAACTGGATCGCCGGCCACACGGACCGCTTCCGGGCGATCGTCAGCCACGCCTCGCTATGGGCGATGGACCAGATGATGGCCACCACCGACGTGCCGGTGAGCTTCTTCCCCGAGTTCGCCGATGCTGAGGCGCTGCTCGCCAATTCGCCGCACCGGCACGTGACCGCCATCACGACGCCCATGCTGGTGATCCACGGCGACCACGACTACCGCGTCCCCATTGGCGAGGCGCTGCGCCTGTGGTCGGACCTGCAGCGCCACGGCAAGGTCGTCAAGTTCCTGTACTTCCCCGACGAGAACCACTGGGTGCTGTCCCCGGGCAACATCAAGGCCTGGTACCACACGGTTCACGCCTTCCTGGCCGAGCACGTGCTCGGCCAGCCCTGGCAGCGCCCGGACCTGCTGTAGCGGCGGCCCGGGGTCACCCGGGCCAGTGTTCAGTCAGCGCGTGTTCAGCGCGCGCCGGGCCCGGGTCCCCGTTGCCGCCCGTGCCCCGCCGTGGCCGGCCCGCCGCGTCCGCCCTCAGCGGGTCCGTCGAGGGTGGGCGGTCGTTCCCGGCGCGTCGCGGCTCGGGGGTGGATGGTCGTCCCGGCGCGTCCTGGCGGGACGGCAGCATGGTCGTCTCGGCCCCCTCGTCGGGAACCGCTAGGTCCGCTGGCGCGCATGGCCCGGCCATGATCGGCACCGGCACCGTCGGGACAGTGGCGGCCGGGGTCAGCCGCGACGGGCCCGGCCGGGTGCGCGCCAGGATCGTCGGTTCGGGGGTGATGCCCGGCGTGCCGGGCAGGGCGTGGGCCAGCATTGTGGGTTCCGGCGGTAGGCCCGGCGTGTGCGGCTGGGCGTGGGCCAGGATCGTTGGTTCGGGGGTCATGCCCGGGGCGTCCGGCAGGGCGTGCGCCAGCACCGTCGGCCCCGGCGGCATGCCAGGCGCGTCCGCCCTGGCTAGCGGCGGGGGTGCAGGCACCGGCCGCCCGGGCACCCGCACCAGGGCGGCCAGTCCCGGCCCGAGCGGCTCCTGGCTCACCGGGCGCGGGGCGTCCGGTCCCGCAGGGAGCGCGGCGCGGCCGCGCCGCCTCGCACGAAATCGCAGGAAGGACAGCGGCGAGTCCCCGGATGTCGACATGCTTCTCTCTCCCTGAAGGTGCCGACTGAGAGTATCCAGCAAGGCCTGCGCGGCAACAAGCCCGCATCGTCGCTGACGACCCTCATGTGCTTCCCGGCCGCCGGACCGCCTCGTCCGCACGACCATCTCTCCACCTGGTATTACGGAGCCGGGCCAGGATTAGTTCGGAATCTGGCCGGATCCGTTGAATGGGAACAGCCCGCCCCGGGACGTGGTCCGGGACGGGCTGCCCCGGCGGGTGGGGCTATTGCCGGCCTGCTGCTGGCGGGGGTGGTGGTTGCGTCGGGCTGGTGCCGGGTTGCCCTTCCGCGAGCCGCTTGATGGCGTCGAGCCGCCGGTCCCAGCGCGCGGCGGCGGCCGCCATCGCCTGGGCGGTGCGGGCCATGGCCTCGGCGGCCTCCCCGACGCGGGCGCAGGCTCCCGCGGCGCCGCCGTGGCCGCCAGGCCGATACCGTGAGCCTATGACGCGCGCTGACCTTGACAAGAAGCCCGCCGAGGTGGCGGCGATGTTCGACGGCCTGGCCGGGCGGTACGACCTGATGAACGACATCCTGTCGATGGGCCAGGTCCGGTTGTGGCGTCAGACGGTGAAGCGCATCCTCCGTGCCCTGCCCGGCGAACGGGTGCTCGACCTGGCCGCGGGGACCGGCACGAGCTCGGTGACGTTCGCGTCCTCGGGCGCGGACTGCGTGGCCTGTGACTTCTCGCTCGGCATGCTGGCCGCGGGCAAGAAGCGCGGGGCGCCGGCCACCAGCGGTCGCGTTGCGTTCGCGGCCGGTGACGCCATGCGGCTGCCGTTCAAGGACAACTCGTTCGATGCGGTAACGATTTCATTCGGATTGCGCAACGTGCAAGAGACGAGTGCCGCGCTCGAGGAGATGTGCCGGGTCACCCGGCCCGGCGGGCGGCTCGTGGTGTGCGAGTTCAGCAGGATCACTGTGCCAGCTCTCGATATGCTTTACCGGCGTTACCTGACCGGTGCCCTCCCCACGATCGCCCGGCGCGTGGCCCGCAACCCCGCCGCGTACGAGTACCTGGCCGAGTCCATCACCGACTGGCCGGCGCAACGGGAGCTGGCCGACGTGATCCGCGCCGCGGGCTGGTCGCAGGTGAAGTGGCGCGACATAAGCCTCGGCATCGTGGCCATACACGTAGGGCGCAAGCTCGCAACCGGAGCGTAACGGCCAGCCCGTTACGGCGGGGCGACCGAGCAGGACGAACGCGCCGAGGATTAAACTCATGGCAAAGCTTTTGTGAAGCGCTTCACAAGTAACCCTCGGGATCTGAAACGTGAGTAACCAAGGCACGCCAGCGGACGACGCCGACGTCATTGTCGTAGGCGCTGGCCCGTCCGGCGCGACGACGGCCTACTACCTAGCGCAGGCCGGGGTCAACGTGCTGCTGCTCGAGAAGGCGCGGTTCCCCCGGGAGAAGGTCTGCGGCGACGGTCTTACCCCCCGCGCGGTCAAGTCGCTCATCGCGATGGGCGTCGACACCAGCCCGGAGGCGGGCTGGCTGCGCAACAAGGGGCTGCGGGTCATCGGCGCCGGGATGCGGCTGGAGCTTGACTGGCCGGACCTGGACGCCTTCCCCGGCTACGGCCTGGTCCGCCCGCGGGCCGACTTCGACGAGATCCTCGCGCGGCGCGCCCAGGCCGCCGGGGCGAAGCTGCTGGAAGAAGTGACCGTCACCGCCCCCGTCCGCGATGACCGCAACGGGCACGTCATCGGGGTCACGGTCAAGGAGGACGGTGCCGTCAAGTCCTACCGCGCGCGGGCCGTCGTGGCCGCTGACGGGAACTCCTCCAGGCTCGCGGTAGCGCTCGGCCTGCACAAGCGGGATGACCGGCCGCTCGGCGTGGCCGTCCGCACTTACTACGCCAGCCCGCGGCACGAGGACGACTACCTGGAGTCCTGGCTGGACCTGTGGGATGGCGACAAGCTGCTGCCCGGGTACGGCTGGATCTTCGGGATGGGCGACGGCACCTCCAACGTCGGCCTTGGCCTGCTGAACACCTCTAAGGCGTTCGGCAACACGGACTACCGTGAGCTGCTCAAGCGCTGGCTGAAGAACATGCCGGAAGAGTGGGGCTTCGTCGAGGAGAACCGCACCGAGCCGGTGCGCGGCGCGGCGCTGCCGATGGGGTTCAACCGGACCCCGGCCTACTACCAGGGGCTGCTGCTGGCCGGCGACGCGGCGGGCATGGTCAACCCGTTCAACGGCGAGGGCATAGCGTACGCGATGGAGTCCGGCGAGATACTCGCCCGGGTGATCTCCCAGGCCCTCGCCCGGCCGAGCAGGCAGGAAACCGAGCGGGTGCTCGCCACCTACCCGGACGTCCTGCGCGACGCCTACGGCGGGTACTACGCACTCGGCCGGCTGTTCGTGCAGCTCATCGGCAAGCCGCAGCTCATGCGGTACGCGACGAGGAAGGGCATGAACCGGCCCGCGCTGATGAAGTTCGCGCTCAAGCTGCTCGCGAACCTGTCCGAGCCACGCGGCGGAGACGCCTCGGACCGAGTGATTAGCGCGATGACAAGGCTCGCGCCCAACCCCCGGTGAGAGGGGAAAAGTGATGCTGCCTAGGATCTTCTGGACACCACAGGAAGGGGGCGGAAAACGGTGAGGCTCTACGTACCGATCCTCGTGCTCGCCGTGCTCGCTCTCGGCTTCGCGGCCTTCTCCGTGTTCATGGGCTCCCAGATGGGGCCCAGGCGGTGGAACAAGGCCAAGCTGGAAGCCTACGAGTGCGGCATCGAGCCGACCCCGCAGCCGATGGGCGGCGGCAAGATCCCGGTCAAGTACTACCTGACCGCGATGCTGTTCATCGTCTTCGACATCGAGATCGTCTTCCTCTACCCCTGGGCGGTGAGCTTCGACAAGCTCGGCGCCTTCGGGCTGATCGAGATGGTCACCTTCGTACTCACCGTGCTGATCGCGTACGCCTACGTCTGGCGGCGCGGCGGCCTCGACTGGGATTAGCGGCAATGGGCATTGAGGAAAAGCTCCCCGCGGGGGTCCTGCTGACGTCGGTGGAGAAGCTGGCCGGCTGGGCGCGGGCGCGCTCGGTGTGGCCGGCCACCTTCGGCCTGGCCTGCTGCGCGATCGAGCTGATGATGACCGGCGGCCCGCGGCACGACCTGGCGCGGTTCGGCATGGAGAAGACCGGGTCCACGCCGCGCGAGGCGGACCTGATGATCGTGGCCGGCCGGGTGAGCCAGAAGATGGCGCCGGTGCTCCGGCAGATCTACGACCAGATGCCCGATCCCAAGTGGGTCATCTCCATGGGCGTCTGCGCGTCGTCCGGCGGCATGTTCAACAACTACGCGATCGTCCAGGGCGTCGACCACATCGTGCCGGTCGACATCTACCTGCCCGGCTGCCCGCCGCGGCCGGAGATGCTGATGGACTCGATCTTCAAGCTCCACGACAAGATCCTCAACATGAAGCTCGGCGCGCACCGCGACGCGGAGATCACCGAGCTCGAGCAGGCCCGGCTGAACATGCTCCCGCTGCACGTCACGGCGGCCCCGGCCGACCACGGGAGCGAGCTGTGAGCGAGCGTGGGAGGCGGGTGGGCCCGGTGCGGTATGCGGCGCCTGGACTGAGCGCAGCGAGGGAAGGCGCCGCCTCCCGGGCGCCCCGACGCGAGCGGGGGACGCTGTGAGCACACCCACAGAGGGCAACGGCAACCTTCCGGCCAAGCTGGGGGAGGAGCGGCTGAGCGCGCCTGTCGTGCGGACCGGCATGTTCGGCGTGCCCGGTACCCCGGACACTTCCGGCTACGGGGGCGTGCAGATCCACCAGCCGCTGCCGGCCTCCTCGCAGCGCCCGTACGGCGGGTACTTCGACACGGTCGCCGACGCGCTGGGCACGGCCTTGCAGGCCGACGGGACCGGCTTCGAGGACGCGGTCGAGCGGGTCGAGGTGTCCCATGGCGAGCTCACGTTCTTCATCCGCCGCGAGAAGCTGCCGCAGGTCGCCGAGAAGCTGCTGCACGACCCGCAGCTCCGGTTCGAGGTGTTCTCCGGCGTCTCCGGAGTGCACTACCCGCAGGAGGCCGGGCGCGAGCTGAGCGCCGTGTACCACCTGCTGTCGATCACGCACAACCGCCGGATCCGGCTTGAGGTACGCATGCCCGACGCCGACCCGCACGTCCCGTCGGTGACGGGGACGTACCCGGCGGCGAACTGGCACGAGCGGGAGACCTGGGACTTCTTCGGCATCGTCTTCGACGGGCACCCGGCGCTCACCCGCATTGAGATGCCCGACGACTGGATGGGCCACCCGCAGCGCAAGGACTACCCGCTCGGCGGCATCCCCGTCGAGTACCGGGGCACCAAGGTGCCCCCGCCGGATGAAAGAAGGTCATACTCGTGACCGCTCCCACTCATGTGACCGGTGCCGCGTCGGACTCCGACGCCGCCGAGGGTCGCGTGTACGACGTGGCAGGCGAGGACTGGGACTCCGTCGTCAGGGACGACGAGCGCTCGGGTGATGAGCAGATCGTCGTCAACATGGGGCCGCAGCACCCGTCGACGCACGGCGTGCTCCGCCTGGTCCTGACGCTGGAGGGCGAGACCGTCACCGAGGCGCGGGCGTCCATCGGGTACCTGCACACCGGCATCGAGAAGTCCATGGAGTACCGCACCTGGACGCAGGGCACCACGTTCATCACGCGGGCCGACTACCTGATGCCGTTCTTCAACGAGGCGGCCTACTGCATGTCGGTGGAGCGACTGCTCGGCATCGAGGACAAGATCCCCGAGCGGGCGCGGCTCGTTCGCGTCCTGATGCTGGAGCTGAACAGGATCTCCTCGCACCTGGGCGGCATCGGGCCGTTCGGCCTCGAGCTCGGCGCGACCACGATCTTCCTGCAGGGCGTGCGGATGCGGGAGAACGTCCTTGACCTGCTCGAGCTGATCACCGGCCTGCGGATGAACCACGCGTTCATCCGCCCCGGCGGCGTCGCGCAGGACGTGACGCCGGGCCACCTGGAGGCCATCCGCGGGTTCCTCAAGAAGGCCCCCAAGTGGATCAAGGACCTCCGCACGCTGATCGACGCCAACCCGGTGTTCATCGCCCGCACCAGGGGCATCGCCTACCTGGACCTGCAGGGCTGCATGGCCCTCGGGATCACCGGCCCGATGCTGCGGGCGACCGGGCTGCCCTGGGACCTGCGCAAGTCCCAGCCGTACCTGGGGTACGAGACCTTCGACTTCGACGTGCCGACGGTCAACACGTGCGACGCCTACGGCCGGTACCAGGTGCGGATGGCCGAGATCGACGAGTCACTGAAGATCATCGCGCAGTGCGTGGACCGGCTCGCCGAGCGGGACGGCATCAAGGATGACCCGTGGATGATCCAGGACGCCAAGGTCGGCTGGCCCGCCCGGCTGTCGCTCGGCCCGGACGGCATGGGCCCGTCGCCGGAGCACATCGCGCGCATCATGGGACAGTCCATGGAAGGCTGATCCACCACTTCAAGCTGGTGACTGAGGGCTTCCGGGTCCCGGCCGGGCAGGCGTACGTGCCCATCGAGTCGGCCAAGGGCGAGATCGGCTGCCACGTGGTGAGCGACGGCGGCACCCGGCCGTACCGCGCGCACCTGCGCGACCCCTCGTTCCACCACCTGCAGGCAGTGGCCGTGCTGTGCGAGGGCGGCAACCTCGCGGACGTGATCCCGGCGATCGCGTCCATCGACCCGGTGATCGGAGGCGTGGACAGGTAATGCCGTTCAGTGAGGAAACGCTGACCCGGCTCAAGGCGGACGCCGCCGAGATCACCGGCAGGTACCCGAAGGCGCGGTCTGCCCTGCTGCCGCTGCTGTACCTGGTGCAGTCGGAGGAGGGGTACGTCTCGCCCGACGGGATCAGGTTCTGCGCGGAGGTGCTCGGGATCACCGAGACCGAGGTGCTGGGCGTCGCGAGCTTCTACACCATGTACAAGCACGAGCCGGCCGCCGAGTACCAGGTCGGGGTCTGCATCAACACGACGTGCGCGATCATGGGCGGCGACCAGATCTACGCCGAGCTGGCGGAACATCTCGGAGCCGACCCTAGCGAAGACCACGCCCACCACGACATCAAGTCGCCGGACGGCAAGGTCGCGCTTGAGCGCCTGGAGTGCAACGCGGCCTGCGACTACGCGCCGGTGGTCATGGTCAACTGGGAGTTCTACGACAACCAGACCCCGGACGCCGCCAAGAAGCTCGTCGATGACCTGCGCGCGGGCAAGAACGTCCCGCCGACTCGCGGCCCCAAGAGGCTGTGCACCTGGAAGCAGGCCAACCGCATCCTGGCCGGCTTCGGCGACGGCCAGGCCACCGACGGCCCGTCGGCGGGCCCGGCGAGCCTCGTGGGCCTCAAGCTGGCCAAGGAACGGGGCTGGAAGGCCCCCGAGCGCCTCCGGGGAGACCTCGAAGTGACCGACACGCTGACCCCCGTCCTCACCGCCAACTGGGACCAGCCGGACTCGTTCACCCGTGCCGGGTACGAGCGGACCGGCGGGTACAAGGCGATCCGCAAGGCGCTGGCCACGCAGCCCGACGACGTGATCAAGACCGTCAAGGACTCGGTGCTGCGCGGCCGTGGCGGCGCGGGCTTCCCGACCGGCGTGAAGTGGTCCTTCATCCCGCAGGGCGACGGCAAGCCGCATTACCTCACGGTCAACGCGGACGAGTCCGAGCCGGGCACGTGCAAGGACATCCCGCTGATGATGGCCAACCCGCACGTGCTCATCGAGGGCATCATCATCACCTGCTACGCCATCCGGGCCTCGCACGCGTTCATCTACGTGCGCGGCGAGGTGCTGCACGTCATCCGGCGGCTGCAGCTCGCGGTGGCCGAGGCGTACGAGGCGGGCTACCTCGGCAAGGACATCCTGGGCACCGGCTTCGACCTGGACGTGGTCGTGCACGCCGGGGCGGGCGCCTACATCTGCGGCGAGGAGACGGCCCTTCTGACCAGCCTGGAGGGGTACCGCGGCCTGCCCAGGAACCGGCCGCCCTTCCCCGCCGTGGAGGGCCTGTACGCCTGCCCCACGGTCATCAACAACGTCGAGTCGATCTCCAGCGTCCCGTCGATCATCAACGAGGGGGCGACCTGGTTCTCCGGCCTCGGCACCGAGAAGTCGAAGGGCTACGGCATCTTCTCGCTGTCCGGGCACGTGAAGAGCCCGGGCCAGTACGAGGCGCCGCTCGGCATCACGCTGCGCGAGCTGATCGGCCTGGCGGGCGGCATGCTGCGGCCGGAGCACCAGCTGAAGTTCTGGACCCCCGGCGGGTCCTCGACCCCGATCCTGACCCGCGAGCACCTGGACGTCCCGCTGGACTTCGAGGGCGTCGGCGCGGCCGGCTCGATGCTCGGGACAAGGGCGCTGCAGATCTTCGACGACACCACCTGCGTGCTGCGCGCCGCGCTGCGCTGGACGGAGTTCTACCAGCACGAGTCGTGCGGCAAGTGCACGCCGTGCCGGGAGGGCACGTACTGGATGGTCCGGACGATCCAGCGGCTGGAAGAGGGCAAGGGCACCGAGGAAGACCTCGACATGCTGAACGACATCGGCGGGAACATCGTCGGCCGCGCGTTCTGCGCCCTGGGCGACGCCGCGCCTGCCCCGATCATGTCGGCCATCCAGCACTTCCGCGACGAGATCATCGCGCACCAGAAGAACGGCGGCTGCTGGTTCGACCCGGCGGCCTCCACCGCATGGGCTAACGGAGGCCGGTAACCCCATGAGCGTGCAGACCACGACCGACATCGTCACCGTCACGATCGACGGGCTCCAGGTCTCCGTGCCGAAGGGCACCCTGGTCATCCGGGCAGCGGAGCTGCTCGGCATCCAGATCCCGCGGTTCTGCGACCACCCGCTGCTCGACCCGATCGGTGCCTGCCGCCAGTGCCTGGTGGAGATCGAGGGCCAGCGCAAGCCGCTGGCCTCCTGCACCACCACGTGCACCGAGGGCATGGTGGTCAAGACGCAGCTCACCTCCGCCGTGGCCGACAAGGCGCAGCACGGCGTGATGGAGTTCCTGCTCATCAACCACCCGCTCGACTGCCCCATGTGCGACAAGGGCGGTGAGTGCCCGCTGCAGAACCAGGCGATGTCCAACGGGCGCGGCGAGACCCGGTTCACCGAGCCCAAGCGCGAGTTCGACAAGCCAGTCCCGATCTCGACCGGGGTACTGCTTGACCGGGAGCGCTGCATCTCCTGCACCCGGTGCGTCAGGACCAGCGAGGAGATCGCGGGCGACGACTTCATCGAGTTCCTCGAGCGGGGCCCGAACCAGTTCATCGGCACCGCCGAGGGCAAGCCGTTCAACTCCTACTTCTCCGGCAACACCGTCCAGGTCTGCCCGGTCGGCGCGCTGACCGGGGCCGCCTACCGCTTCAAGGCCCGCCCGTTCGACCTGGTGTCCACGCCAAGCGTCTGCGAGCACTGCGCCTCCGGCTGCCGGCAGCGTACCGACCACCGGCGCGGCGCGGTGCTGCGCCGCCTGGCCGGCGACGCGCCGGAAGTCAACGAGGAGTGGAACTGCGACAAGGGCCGGTGGGCCTTCACCTACGCGACCCAGCCCGACCGGCTCACCGTTCCGCTGGTGCGCGGCGAGGACGGCGTGCTGCGCCCGGCGTCCTGGCCGGCCGCCATCACGGCGGCCGCCCGGGGCCTGCTCGCCGCGCGTGACTCGTCGGGTGCGGCCGTCTTGACCGGCGGGCGGCTCACGCTGGAGGACTCCTACGCGTACGCCAAGTTCGCGCGGGTGGCCCTGGACACCAACGACATCGACATGCGGGCCCGGCCGCACTCGGCGGAAGAGGAGCAGTTCCTCGCCGCCCGGGTGGCCGGCCGGGGAATCACGGTCAGCTACGCGGACCTGGAGGCCGCCCCCGCGGTGCTGCTCGCCGGGTTCGAGCCCGAGGAAGAGTCGCCGATCGTGTTCCTGCGGCTGCGCAAGGCCGCGCGCGACCACGACCTCGCGGTGTACTCGGTCGCCGCCCTGGCCTCGCCGGGCCTCGCCAAGGTGGGCGGCGTCCTGCTGCCCGCCGTTCCCGGCGGTGAGCCCGCCGCGCTGACCGCGCTGGCCGCTGGCGGCCCGCCCTCCTTTGGCGGGACGACTACGGACTCGGCCGCCTGGATAGCCGCCGCGGCGGCGCTCGGCAGGCCAGGGTCGGTGATCATGGCAGGCGAGCGCCTGGCCGAGGTGCCCGGGGCGCTCGCGGCGGTCGCGCGGCTGGCCGACGCGACGGGCGCGAAGCTCGCCTGGGTCCCGCGCCGGGCCGGTGAGCGCGGCGCGATCGAGGCCGGCGCCCTGCCCGGCCTGCTCCCGGTCGGCCGCCCGGTCATCGCCCGCAGGCCCGCGCCGAGGTAGCCAGGGCGTGGAACAAGGCGACGCTGCCGACCACGCCGGGTCGCGACACGGCCGGCATCCTGGCCGCGGCCGCGCGCGGCGAGCTCGGCGCGCTGGTCATCGCGGGCGTCGACCCGGCCGACCTGCCGGACCCGGCCGAGGCGCTGCGCGCGCTGGAGGCGACGCCGTTCATCGTCAGCCTGGAGCAGCGGGCCAGCGCGGTGACCGACCGCGCGGACGTGGTGTTCCCGGTGGCCGTGGTCGCCGAGAAGGCCGGCACGTTCGTGAACTGGGAGGGCCGCGGCGGGACGTTCGCCGCCGCGCTGCGGGTGCCCGCCGTGCACGACGACCGGCACGTGCTCGCGGCGATCTCCGATGAGATGGACGTGCACCTGGGGCTGCCCGACGCCGCGGCGGCCCGGGCGGAGCTGGCCGCGCTCGGCACCTGGAAGGCGGAGCGCCCGCTGGCCCCGGCGGTGCTGACGACGAGTGCCCCGCGCCCCGTCGAGCGATTCCGAGGTCCTGCTGGCGACCTGGCACCAGCTGCTCGACAACGGGCGGCTCCAGGACGGCGAGCCGTACCTCGCGGGCACCGCGCGCCCGGTCGTGGCGCGGGTCTCCCCGGCCACCGCCGCGGCGGCCGGGGTGGCCGATGGCGACAAGGTGACCGTCGAGTCGAAGGCGGGATCGGTGACGGTCCCCGTCGCGGTGACGGAGATGGCCGACGGCGTAGTCTGGCTGCCGGCCAACAGCAGCGGTAGTGCGGTTCGCGCGGATCTCGTCGCGGGCCACGGCAGCCGGGTGACCCTGAGGAGGCCGCAATGATCGAGGGAGACGCAGCACAATGAGCCAAGCGCTCGCGGCCGATCCGACGCTGAGTGACTTCAACCAGCTCATCTGGTGGCTGGTCCTGCTCAAGGTCGGCATCGTCTTCGCGTTCCTGCTGCTCACCACGATCTTCATGATCTGGTTCGAGCGACGGGTCATCGGCCGGATGCAGAACAGGCCCGGCCCGAACCGGGCCGGTCCCTTTGGCCTGCTGCAGCCGATCGCGGACGCGCTCAAGCTGCCGCTGAAGGAGGACATCGTCCCCACCGGCGTCGACAAGCTGGTCTTCGTCGTCGCGCCGATGCTCACGGCCGCGCCGGCGTTCATCGGCTTCGCGATCATCCCGTGGGGCCCGGAGGTCTCGATCTTCCACCACCAGACGCCGCTGCAGGTCGCGGACCTGCCGGTGGCGGTGCTGCTGGTGCTGGCGATGAGCTCGGTCGGCGTCTACGGCATCGTGCTCGCCGGCTGGGCGTCGCGCGGTCCCTACTCGCTCCTCGGCGCGCTGCGGTCCACCGCGCAGGTGATCAGCTACGAGATCGCCATGGGCCTGTCGATGGTCGCGGTCTTCCTCTACGCCGGCTCCCTGTCGACGTCCGCGATCGTCTCGGCTCAGCACACCGTCTGGTACGCCCTGCCGCTGCTCCCGTCCTTCGTCATCTACGTGGTGACGATGGTCGGCGAGACGAACCGGATCCCCTTCGACCTCCCGGAGGGCGAGGGCGAGATCGTCGCCGGCCACATGACCGAGTACTCGTCGATGAAGTTCGCCATGTTCTTCCTCGCCGAGTACATCAACATGACCACGCTGTCGGCCCTGGCCGTCACGATGTTCCTGGGCGGCTGGCGGGCGCCGGTGCCGTTCTCGCTGATCCCGGGCGCGAACAGCGGCTGGCTGCCAGTCCTGTGGTTCGTGATCAAGGTCTTCATCCTGCTGTTCTGCTACGTCTGGCTGCGCGGCACGCTGCCCCGCACCCGCTACGACCAGCTCATGTCGCTCGGCTGGAAGATCCTCATCCCGCTGTCGATCGTCTGGCTCCTGCTGACCGCCACCATCCGGCTCTGGAGGCTGGACGGCGGTACGTCCACCGTGATCGGCGTCTTCATCCTCGTGCTCCTCCTGCTCGTCCTCATGGTCACCTTCTGGGACAACGCCGCGGTGCACAGGAACGAGGCGCTCCAGCCGGCGCCGCCGGCGCCCGAGGGCGAGGACGGGCTCCCGGAGGTCGAGGGCTACCCGGTCCCGCCGATGGACCGGCCGCACTACCACGGGCTCGAGCTGGACACCCTGGCCGCGAGCCCGCTCTCGCCTGCCGACCCCGCCAAGGAGGTCACCGGTGCCTAACCCCATCAGCGAATTCCTCACCCCCGTCAAGGGGTTCGGGGTCACCTTCCGCGAGATGTTCCGGAAGGTCGACACCGTCATGTACCCGGAGGAGAAGCGGCCGACCGCGCCCCGGTTCCACGGCCACCACCAGCTCAACCGCTGGCCGGACGGGCTGGAGAAGTGCATCGGCTGCGAGCTGTGCGCCTGGGCCTGTCCCGCCGACGCGATCTACGTCGAGGGCCGGGACAACACCGAGGACGAGCGGTACTCGCCGGGCGAGCGCTACGGGCACGTCTACCAGATCAACTACCTGCGCTGCATCCTGTGCGGCCTGTGCATCGAGGCGTGCCCCACCCGGGCGCTCACGATGACCAACGAGTACGAGATCGCGGACGACAGCCGCGAGAACCTGATCTGGACGAAGGAGCAGCTGCTCCTGCCGCTCCAGCCGGGCATGGAGGAGCCGCCGCACCCGATGCGGCTCGGCGGCGACGAGAAGGCCTACTACCGCCTCGGCGGGGCCGGGGTGGTCGGGAATCAGACCGAGGGGCCGAAGTGAACCTGAGTCACGTTCTCGCCGCCGGCGGCGGCACCAACCTCGACGCGGACTACAGCGTCGCGTTCTTCTGGATCCTCGCGGTGGCTCGCCGTGGGCGCCGCGGTCGCGATGGTCTGCGTGCGGCAGGCGGTGCACTGCGCGCTGATGCTCGCGGTCGTGATGCTCTGCCTCGCCGCGATGTACGCGATGCAGGGCGCGCCGTTCCTGGCGTTCGTCCAGATCATCGTCTACACCGGCGCGGTGCTGATGCTGTTCCTGTTCGTGATGATGATGATCGGCGTCAGCTCGGCCGACTCGCTCGTCGAGACGATCAAGGGCCAGCGGCTCTGGGCGGTGCTGGGCGGCGTCGGCATCGCGGTGCTGCTGATCATCGGCATCGGGCACGCGGCGATCGGGTCCGCGCCCAAGCCGACCGCCAGCGTTCGGCAATGACAACCTCACCGCGCTCGCGAAGCTGATCTTCACCACCTACGTGTTCCCGTTCGAGGCCACCAGCGCCCTGCTGATCACCGCCGCGCTCGGCGCGATGGTTCTCGCGCACCGCGAGCGCACCTCGCCCAGGCCGACGCAGCGGGACATCGCCCGGCGCCGGGTGGCGAGCGGGCACGTGATGCCGGAGCCGCCGCCCGGTGTCTACGCGCTGCATGACGCGGTGGACATGCCCGCCCGCCTGCCCGACGGGACGACAACGGACCGCTCGGTCTCCAAGGCCGTGACCCAGCGGGACCTGGACCTCGGCCGGGATGCTCAGGCAAGCGTCGCGGCCGACCTGGAAACGGAGGCCAAGATCGAGGCGGAACGCGAGATCGAAGCCGGCGCTCGTGGAGGGGATCAGCAGTGAGTCCCGCGCACTACATTTTCCTGTCCGTCGTGCTGTTCGCGATCGGCGGGATCGGCGTGCTCGTGCGCCGCAATGCCATCGTCATCTTCATGTGCATCGAGTTGATGCTGAACGCGTGCAACCTGGCGTTCGTAGCGTTCGCGCGAATGCACGGCAACCTCGACGGGCAGGTGGTGGCCTTCTTCGTGATGGTCGTCGCCGCCGCCGAGGTCGTGGTCGGCCTGGCGATCCTGATGGCCATCTACCGCGCTCGCAAGTCCGCCTCGGTGGACGACGCGAACCTTCTCAAGTACTAAGGGGATTGCTCCGATGACGACGCTTGCTGCTACCGGCGTGCTCCGCGCCTCGTGGCTGCTGCTCGCGTTCCCCGTCTTTGGCGCCACGGTGCTGCTCATCGGCGGGCGGCGCACCGATAAGTGGGGACACCTGCTCGCCGTCTTGATGTCGCTGGCGTCGTTCGTCTACGGCGTGATCGCGTTCTTCGCCCTGCTGGGCTACAACGCGCCGGACCGCAGCCGGGACCTGCACCTGTACTCCTGGATCCCGGTGGCCGGGTTCCAGGCGAACATCGGGATCCTGCTCGACCCGCTGTCGATCTGCTTCGTGATGCTGATCACGGGCGTGGGGTCGCTGATCCTCATCTACTCGGTCGGCTACATGGCGCACGACCCCAAGCGACGGCTGTTCTTCGCCTACCTGAACCTGTTCATCGCGGCGATGCTGCTGCTGGTCGTGTCCGACAACTACCTCAGCCTGTACGCCGGGTGGGAGGGCGTCGGCCTCGCCTCGTACCTGCTGATCGGGTTCTGGCAGTTCAAGCCGGCCCCGCCGGTCGCGGCGAAGAAGGCGTTCATCGCCAACCGGGTCGGCGACGCCGGCCTGTCGCTGGCGATCATGCTGATGTTCTCGCAGTTCGGGACGTTCAACTTCGGGCCGGTGTTCGCCTCGGCGCACTCCGGCGGCACCGGGATCACGACCGCCATCGGCCTGCTGCTGCTGCTCGGCGCGTGCGGCAAGTCCGCCCAGGTGCCGCTGCAGTCCTGGCTGCTTGACGCGATGGAGGGCCCGACCCCGGTGTCCGCGCTCATCCACGCGGCCACCATGGTCACCGCGGGCGTCTACCTGATCGTCCGGTCCAACCCGATCTTCAACGACGCGCCGACCGCGCAACTCGCGGTCACCGTCGTCGGCGCGGTCACGCTGCTGGCGGGCGCGATCATCGGGTGCGCCAAGGACGACATCAAGAAGGCGCTCGCCGGGTCGACGATGTCGCAGATCGGCTACATGACCCTCGCCGCGGGCCTCGGCCCGGCCGGGTACGTGTTCGCCATCGCGCACCTGCTCGCCCACGGCTTCTTCAAGGCCGGGCTGTTCCTCGGCGCCGGCTCGGTCATGCACGGCATGGACGACGAGGTCAACATGCGCCGGTACGGCGCGCTGCGCAAGTTCCTGCCCGTGACCTTCGTGACCTTCGGCCTGGGATACCTGGCGATCATCGGGATCCCGCCGTTCTCCGGGTTCTTCACCAAGGACGGCATCATCGACGCCGCGTGGGACAAGGGCGGCACCTCGGGCTACATCCTGGCCGCGTGCGCGATCATCGGCGCCGGCATCACCGCGTTCTACATGAGCCGCGTGATGCTGATGACCTGGTACGGCACCAAGCGCTGGGACCAGGACGGCCGCGGGCGGCGTCGTCGAGCACGAGCCGCACCCGCACGAGTCGCCGTGGGTCATGTGGGTGCCGATGGTCATCCTGGCGATCGGCTCCGTCGTGGCGGGCGCGTTCTTGATCATCAACGGCCGGCTGCAGTCCTTCCTGGCCCCGGTGGTCGGCGTCCCGCCGTCGTCGCACGCCATCTTCACGACGCCGGGCATCATCGCCCTGGTGCTCGCGCTGCTCGGCGTCGGGCTGGCCTGGTTCATGTACGGGCGGGTGCCGGTCCCGGCGGTGGCGCCGCGCGGCTCGTGGGCGACGGTCGCCGCGCGCAAGGACCTGTACGGCGATGCCTTCAACGAGTCCGTCCTGATGCGGCCCGGCCAGTGGCTGGCCCGGCTCTCTGTTTTTTTCGACAGCCGGGGAGTCGACGGGCTGGTGAACACGATCGCCGCGACGATCGGCGGTACCTCCGGGCGGCTCCGGAGGGTCCAGACCGGCTACGCGCGCTCTTATGCGCTAACCATGCTCATTGGCGCCGTGCTCCTGGTAGCCGGCCTACTGGTGGTGAGGCTGTAAATGAACGGCTTTCCCTGGCTAACCGTCGCGGGCGGCATCCCGCTGCTGGGCGCGATCGTCATCGCGCTCCTGCCGAAGATGCCGCCAGACAGCGCGCCGGATGACGTGGCGGCGCGCAACCGGCTGGCCAAGATCCTCGCGCTGTTCTTCTCGCTGGCGGCGCTGGTCTGGGTCATCGTGATGGCGACCCAGTTCAGCCGCCTCCGGCCCGCAGTACCAGTTCACCGAGATCTACTCCTGGATCCCGCAGTTCGGCGTGCACTACGCGCTCGGCGTGGACGGCATCGCGCTGGTCCTCATCGGCATGACCGCGGTGCTGCAGCCGGTCGTCGTCCTCGCGTCCTGGAACGACGTCGACAAGCTCGGCAAGACTCTGCCCTCCCCAGGGGGGACGACCCCCCTGGAACCCCCCGCAAAAGCATCGGTGAAGAGCTATTTCGCGCTGATGATGGTGCTGGAGACCCTGACCATTGGCGTGTTTTCCGCGACCGATGTCTTCATGTTCTACGTGTTCTTCGAGGCCATGCTGGTCCCGATGTACTTCATGATCGGGTCCTTCGGCACCGGCCCCAAGCAGTACGCGGCCGTCAAGTTCCTGCTCTACAGCCTCCTCGGCGGCCTGCTCATGCTGGTCGCGGTGATCGCGCTGTACGTGTACGCCGGGCAGTCGGCGGCGACCGGGCACCACGGGACGTTCCTGCTCCAGTCGCTGCTGCAGGTCTCCCTGTCCCCGACGGTGCAGAAGTGGCTGTTCCTCGGGTTCTTCATCGCCTTCGCGATCAAGGCGCCGCTATGGCCGTTCCACACCTGGCTACCGGACGCCACGGCGTCGGCCCAGCCCGGCGCGGCCGTGCTGATGCTGGGCGTGATGGACAAGGTCGGCACGTTCGGGATGATCCGCTACTGCCTGGAGCTGTTCCCGGTGGCGGCGCATTACTTCACCAACCTGATCATCGTCCTCGCGGTGATCAGCGTGCTGTACGGGGCGATCGTGGCGATCGGCCAGAGATCGCTCAAGCGGCTCATCGGTTACACGTCGGTGTCCCACTTCGGCTTCATCGTCTTGGGCATCTTCGCGATGACCTCGCAGGGCCAGTCGGGGGCCACGCTGTACATGGTGAACCACGGGTTCGCCACGGGCGCGCTGTTCCTGCTCGCCGGGTTCCTGATCGCCCGCCGCGGCTCGGACAAGATCGCCGACTACGGCGGCGTGCAGAAGCTCATGCCGGTCTTCGCCGGCCTGTTCCTGGTCTCCGGCCTGGCCGGGCTGTCGCTGCCCGGCCTGTCCACCTTCGTCAGCGAGTTCCTCGTGCTGGTCGGGACGTTCGACCGGTACAAGGTCGCGGCGTCGTTCGCCACCGCGGGCATCATCCTCGCGGCGATCTACATCCTGTGGATGTACCAGCGCACGATGAACGGCCCGACACCGGAGGCGGTGGCCGCCGACCTGACGGGCCAGGACCTGAAGGCGCGCGAGCTGCTGGCCGTGGTGCCGCTGGTCGCGCTGATCATCGCGATGGGCGTGTACCCGAAGCCGGTGCTCGACGTGATCAACCCGGCGGTGCGGTCCACGATGTCGCAGATCCATGTCACTGACCCGGTGCCCGCGCATCCTGCTTCCCAAGACAACACCGCGGCAGCCCAGAATGGAGACCAGCCGTGAGCCTCTTGTGCGGGGCACTGTTGCCAGCAGTGCCGTGCTTAGCGCCGCGCCGGTGCCAGGGGCGATCGCGCCACCGAGCATCGAGTACAGCCAGCTCGCGCCGATGCTGGTGGTCTTCGGCGCGGCCGTTGTCGGCGTGCTCGTTGAGGCGTTCGTGCCGCGCCAGTCCCGCCGCGGCGTCCACCTGGTGGTCACGTTCGGGAGCCTGGCCGCCGCGTTCGTGTGGACCTGCGTGATCGCCGCGTCCTCGACGCTGTTCGCGAAGGGCGCCCCGGGGCACGTCGCCGCGATGGGCGCGGTCGCGGTCGACCGGCCGACGCTGTTCATCCAGGGCACGATCCTGGTGCTGGGCTTCGTCTCGGTGCTGCTGATCGCCGACACCTCGCAGGACGTGTCCGTCTTCGCGGGGCAGGCGGCGGCGACCCCCGGCTCGCCGGAGGAGCGCGAGGGCCTGCTGGCCGGGCTGGTGCACACCGAGGTCTACCCGCTGGTGCTGTTCGCGCTCGGCGGGATGCTGCTCTTCCCGGCCTCCAACGACCTGCTCACCATGTTCGTCGCGCTTGAGGTGCTGTCGCTCCCGCTGTACCTGCTGTGCGGCCTGGCCCGCCGCCGCCGCCTGCTGTCGCACGAGGCGGCGGTCAAGTACTTCCTGCTCGGTGCCTTCTCGTCGGCGTTCTTCCTGTTCGGCATCGCGATGCTGTACGGGTACTCCGGGTCGGTCCGGCTGTCGGCGATCGCCACCGCGGCGGCCGGCGACACCGGCGACCAGTCGCTGCTGCTCGCCGGGATCGCGCTGACCGGCGTCGGCCTGCTGTTCAAGGTCGGCGCGGTGCCGTTCC
Organism: uncultured Actinomycetota bacterium; assembly: GCA_963735415.1. Taxonomy (GTDB): domain Bacteria; phylum Actinomycetota; class Actinomycetes; order Streptosporangiales; family Streptosporangiaceae; genus Trebonia. The sequence goes on from CAVTLB010000020.1 coordinate 253,960, forward strand.
AGAGCTGGAAGCCGGACGTCTACCAGGGCGCGCCGACGCCGGTGACCGCCCTGATGGCCTCCTGCACGGTGGTGTCGGCCTTCGGCGCGCTGCTGCGGGTGTTCTACGTGGCGTTCGGCGACCTGAGCTGGGACTGGCGGCCCGCGCTGGGGACGGTGGCGATCCTCACCATGGTCGTCGGCGCGATCATCGCGATCACCCAGACCGACGTGAAGCGACTGCTGGCCTACTCCTCGATCGCGCACGCGGGCTTCATCTTGACGGCGGTGTTCGCGGCGACAACGGCGGGCCTGTCGAGCCGTTGTTCTACCTGGCGACCTACGGCATCACCACGATCGGCGCGTTCGCCGTCATCACGCTGGTCCGCGACCCGGGCGGTGAGGCGCTGCACCTGTCCCGCTGGGCCGGGCTCGGCAAGCGCTCGCCGCTGGTTGCCTCGATCTTCGCGCTGTTCCTGATCGGCTTCGCCGGCATTCCGCTGACGAGCGGCTTCATCGGGAAGTTCGCGGTCTTCCAGGCGGCGATCGGTGGCGGCGGGCTGGCGCTGGTCATCGTCGGCGCGGTGTCGTCGGCGATCGCGGCCTTCTTCTACGTCCGCGTCATCGTCTTGATGTTCTTCAGCGACCCGGTCGAGGACGGCCCGGTGGTCGCGGTGCCGAGCATCTTCACCGGCACGGCCGTGGCCCTCGGCGCGCTCGCGACCGTGGTACTCGGCATCATCCCCCAACCGGTGCTGTCGCTGGCCAACCATGCCGCGACCCAGCTGTTCGTCCGGTAGAACGGCTGCCGGGCCCGTTATGCATCCGTCGTGCCTCCTACCCCGCGCTCACGGGGCAGGAGGCACGTCTCGTATGCTGGGGTGTTCGCAGGCCGCTGACGACATGGAGTTTTCGTGACTATCGCTGTTCCCGTTGAATTCGCTGACGAGGCGCTCACCGCGGAGATAGCCGACGACCTGGCCATCGTAGAGGCCGCGCTGCGCGATAACACGTTCGGCGGAGACGAGACGTTCGCCGAGGTCTCCCGGCACATGATGGAGGCGGGCGGCAAGCGGTTCCGCGCGATGCTGGTGCTCCTCGCGGCGCGGTTCGGCGACAGCCGCGACAAGCGCATCGTGCCCGCCGCCGTCGCGATCGAGCTGACCCACCTCGCGACCCTCTTCCACGACGACGTCATGGACGAGGCGGACATGCGCCGGGGCCAGGCCTCGGCCAACGCGATCTTCGGCAACTCGGTGGCGATCCTGGCCGGCGACCACCTGTTCGCGCGCGCCTCGCGGATCCTGGCCGACCTGGGGCCCGACGCGGTGCGGATCCAGGCGGAGACGTTCTCCCGCCTGGTGGACGGGCAGCTCGCCGAGACCGTAGGGGTGCGGCCAGGCGCCGACCCGCTGGCGCACTACATGCAGGTCATCGAGGACAAGACGGGGTCGCTGATCGCCACGTCGGGGCGGTTCGGCGCGATGTTCGCCGGGGCCGCCGGGCCGATCGTCGACCAGATCGCCGACGCGTGCATGCGCATCGGCGTCGCGTGGCAGCTATCCGATGACGTCATCGACCTGGCCTCATCGACGCAGGAGTCGGGCAAGTCGGAGGGCACCGACCTCAAGCAGGGCGTGCGCACTCTCCCGGTGCTCTACGCGCTGCGCTCTTCCGCGTCGGCCCCCGACGAGGTCCGGCTGCGGGAGCTGCTGTCCCTGGGCGAGCTGACCGACCCGCGGCTGCACGCCGAGGCGCTGACGCTGCTGCGCAAGTCCCCCGCGATCGACGAGGCCCGCGAGACGGTAAGCACGTGGATCCTCGCCGCCCAGGAGATCGTCCGAGGCCTCCCCGACGTCCCCGCCCGCGCCGCCTTCGAGTCCCTCTGCGACTTCGTCATCACCCGCACCGGCTGACCATCCCCCCAGCCCCCACGGGCTGGCCTAGGAACACCCGGCATCGCCACGTCGTTTAGTCGTAGAGGCGACATGGAGGTTCGCATGAGCATTTTCGGGTTCCGGAAGACGTCGATGATCAGCCCGGAGGACGCGCTGCCCGGCCGTGACACGCCCATGCCGGTGCCGTCCCGCCACGAGGTGCTGGGAACTCCCCTGGAAGGGCCGTACCCGGCGGGTACCGAGGTCGCCGAGTTCGCGCTCGGCTGCTTCTGGGGCGAGGAGCAGACCTTCTGGCAGGTGCCCGGCGTCGTCACCACGGCGGTCGGCTACGAGGGCGGCTACACGCCCAACCCGAGCTACGAGGAGGTCTGCACGGGCCGGACCGGCCACGCCGAGGCCGTGCGGGTCGTCTTCGACCCGGCCAAGGTCAGCTACCGCCAGCTACTCAAGGTCTTCTGGGAGTCGCACGACCCGACCCAGGGCATGCGCCAGGGCAACGACATCGGCAGCCAGTACCGCTCGGCGATCTTCTACAAGTCCGATGAGCAGAAGACCGCCGCCGAGGAGTCGAGGGCCGAGTTCCAGAAGCAGCTCACCGAGGCTGGCTACGGTGACATCACCACGCAGATCGTCCCGGCGGGCGAGTTCTACTTCGCCGAGGCCTACCACCAGCAGTACCTGCACAAGGTTCCGGGCGGCTACTGCCCCAACCACAGCACCGGCGTGAGCTGCCCGGTGGGGCTGAACCTCGGCTGAGGGGACAGCGCCCGGCCTGGCGCCGCGGGAGCCCGGGTCACGCCCGCCGGAACACCATGAGCTCCGCCGTGCCGGGAGGCAGCGGCGTGAAGTGCGAGCCGAGCAGTTCCAGGTCCCGGCGACCCAGGAACCGCAGGAGCCAGTCCCGGGAAATCATGTGGTGGATGGTCCCCACCTTGATCCACAACTCGGTGGTCCGCTCGTCCAGGCACGGGTCCGTCACCACGTCGAAGGCCACGATCCCGCCGGGCTTCACCACCCGGGCCATCTCCGCCATGTACCCCATGGCCACGTAAGGCTCGATGTAGCTGAACGTCCGCTGGCTGTGCACAAGGTCAACGGACGCGTCCGGGGTGGCCGCCAGGGCGTGGCCGTCGGCCGGGCGAACCACGGCGTTCGGCAGCTCCCGCAAGGTCGGCAGCCAGTCCCTGGCCGTCTCGTAGATCTCGTAGGCCCGCGGATGCAGGGCCTCAATGACCTCAACCGCGAAGCGCCCGGAGCCAGGGCCGATCTCGCAGACCACGTCGCAGCCGCCGGTAAGGCCGCCGATCTTGATCATCGCCTGGACCGCCTCAGGCGTGGAGCCAGGCGCGGCGTGCTCCCGGTCAAGGTAGGCGCCGACGGACAGGCCCGCCTTGTGTGCCGCGCGGATCGTCTGCCGGGCGGACAGGTACGTCTTTACCGCGGGGTCCGGGGCGGTGCCGTAGATCACCTGCACGTTCAGCGGCCGGAGCGCGGTGTTGACATGCCTGGCGAGGGAGGATCGGACAGACAACGGTTCTCCAGGGGAGGGTCAAAGGGGACCAGGCGAGCACCGGCGATCAGGCCGGGTACCCATTATTTCCCATGTGAGCAGTGGTAGTCCGCTTGCGATACACAGACCGGCCGGCAACCGTACGGAACCCGGCGATTGCTACCCGACTTCCCAGGTGTCGTTGCCGGCCAGCAGCCTGGCCAGGTCGCCCTTGCCGCCGGCTTGCGCCTGATCCAGCTGAGCCGCCATCAACGAGTCGTAAGACGGGCGGTCAACCGAACGGAAAACGCCGATCGGCGTGTGCGAGAAGTCGCCGCTGTCGAGCCGGGACAGCGCGAACGCGTAGGAGGGATCGTCGCGGGTGGCGTCGTGCACCACGAGCGCTGACTCGGGCACGGAGTCCGCCTGCGACCTCCTGCAGCGATCCGTACGGCCCGTACACCAGGCCCTTGGACCCGCCAGGGCCGAACGTGATCGGCTGCCCGTGCGCCAGCCGGATCAGGCCGGGGGCGGATGGCTCCTTGATCGGGGCGAACGCGTCGTCGTTGAAGATGGGGCAGTTCTGGAAGATCTCGATGAGCGCGGCGCCCTTGTGGTCGGCCGCCGCCGTCAGCACCGACTGCAGGTGCTTGCGGTCGGAGTCGACCGAGCGGGCGACGAAGGAGGCCTCGGCGCCCAGCGCGAGCGATACCGGGCTGAACGGGTAGTCCAGCGACCCGAACGGGGTGGACTTGGTGACCTTGCCCTGCTCGGAGGTGGGTGAGTACTGGCCCTTGGTCAGCCCGTAGATCCGGTTGTTGAACAGCAGGATCTTGATGTTGACGTTGCGGCGCAGCGCGTGGATCAGGTGGTTGCCGCCGATCGACAGCGCGTCGCCGTCGCCGGTGATGACCCAGACCGACAGGTCGGGCCGGGAGGCGGCCAGGCCGACTTGCGATCGCCGGGGCGCGCCCGTGGATGGAGTGCATGCCGTAGCTGTTGACGTAGTACGGCAGCCGGGACGAGCAGCCGATCCCGGAGACGACCACCACGTTCTCCCGCGGCACCTCAAGCGTCGGCAGGAACGACTGGAACGCCGCCAGGATCGCGTAGTCGCCACAGCCGGGGCACCAGCGCACTTCCTGGTCGGACTTGAAGTCCTTAGTCGTAAGGCCGCTGGCGTGCGGGAACCAGCTCCAGGGAGGCAAGACGACGGCCGTTGCCGTTCTGGATCGTGTCAGGCATGTGCGATCACTTCCTCAATCACGCCGGCGAGCTCGGCCGCCTGGAACGGGAGGCCGCGCACCCGGTTGTAGGAGATCACGTCGACCAGGTAGCTTGCCGCGCAGCAGCAGGGCGAGCTGGCCCATGTTGATCTCGGGGAGCAGGACCTTGTCGTAGCGGTGCAGGACCTCGCCGAGGTTGGCCGGGAACGGGTTGAGGTGGCGCAGGTGGGCCTGCGCGACCTTGCGGCCCGCCTTGCGGGTCCGGCGGACGGCGGCCCCGATCGAGCCGTAGGTGAGTCCCCAGCCGAGCACCAGGACCTTCGCGTCGCCGTCCGGGTCGTCGACCTCCAGGTCGGGAACCGTGATGCCGTCGACCTTGGCCTGCCGGGTGCGGACCATCAGGTCGTGGTTGTCCGGGTCGTAGGAGATCGCCCCGGTGCCATCGGCCTTCTCGATGCCGCCGATGCGGTGCTCCAGGCCAGGCGTTCCGGGGATCGCCCACGGCCGGGCCAGCGTCTGCGGGTCGCGCTTGAACGGCCGGAACTCGTCGTCGCCATTGCCATTGTCGTCAGAGCCAGCACTGCCGCCGGCACTGCCGTGCGTCCGCGCCGAGGCGAAGGAGAACTCGGCGGACAGGTCCGGCAGCGAGGCCACGTCCGGGATCCGCCACGGCTCGGAGCCGTTGGCCAGGTACCCGTCCGACAGCAGGATGACCGGGGTCCGGTACGTCAGCGCGATCCGCGCGGCCTCGATGGCGGCGTGGAAGCAGTCGGATGGGCTCATCGCGGCGACGACCGGGACGGGAGACTCGCCGTTGCGCCCGTACAGGGCCATCAGCAGGTCGGCCTGCTCGGTCTTGGTCGGCATGCCCGTCGAGGGGCCGGCCCGCTGCACGTCGACGATGATCAACGGCAGCTCAACGGCGACCGCCAGGCCCACCGTCTCGGCCTTCAGGAGCATGCCGGGACCCGATGTCGTGGTCACGGCGAGGGCACCGCCGAACGACGCGCCCAGCGCGGAGCTGGCCGCGCTGATCTCGTCCTCGGCCTGGAACGTGCGGACGCCGAACTTCTTGTGCTTGGCCAGCTCGTGCAGGATGTCGGAGGCCGGGGTGATCGGGTAAGAGCCGAGGAACAGCGGCAGCTGAGATAGCTGGCTGGCGGCGATCAGGCCGTAGGCCAGCGCGGTGTTGCCGGTGATGTTCCGGTAGTGGCCGGGCTTCAAGGCGGCCGGCTTGACCTCGTAGCGGACCGAGAACGCCTCGGTCGTCTCGCCGAAGTTCCAGCCCGCCTGGAACGCCGTCACGTTCGCCATGTAAATTTCGGGCTTCTTGCCGAACTTCTGCTCAAGGAAGCTCAGCGTGCCCTCGGCGCCGCGGCCGTACAGCCATGACAGCATGCCGAGCGCGAACATGTTCTTCGCCCGCTCGGCGTCCTTGCGGCTGATGGCCTGGTCCTCAAGCGACTTCACGGTCAGCGAGGTCAGCGGGATCGCGTGCAGGTGCCACGTGCTCAGCGAGCCGTCTTCCAGCGGGTTCTTGTCGTACCCGACCTTCTGCAGGTTGCGCTTCGTGAACTCATCGGTGTTCACGATCAGGTCCGCGCCGCGCGGCAGGTCCTTGAGGTTCGCCTTCAGCGCCGCCGGGTTCATGGCCACCAGCACGTCCGGCGCGTCCCCGGGCGTGAGGATGTCGTGATCGGCGAAGTGCAGCTGGAAGCTGCTGACGCCGGGCAGCGTGCCCGCCGGGGCCCGGATTTCCGCGGGGAAGTTAGGCAGGGTCGACAGGTCGTTACCGAAAACCGCCGTCTCCTGGGTGAACCTGTCCCCAGTGAGCTGCATACCGTCGCCAGAGTCGCCGGCGAACCGGATGATGACGTGGTCAAGCTCCTGGACCTGCTTGGTCACAGCGCAAAGCCTCCTCCGCACGCCGGGCCGGGCAAGACGGGCCGGCATCGCCCCCATGGCGAGGGACGCGAACTAAAGCATGTTTAATTCTACGGCGCCACGGGAATCCGACGGCCCGGGCGAGCAATGTGGGTCTCGCCACGTTGCGCTCCGATACAGAAAGTGCATTGCCCGTTACGGAAACCCTGTTCTCCTACGCTCCTTCCAGCCTACCCGGAACCAGTTGCGGTGCGTGACCGTTGGACCCGGTGAACTCAGTGGGCCTGATGAGGGAGTTGCCGTGGGCACCAGCGGACTGCGGGCCGTGGCGCTTGCCGCCATTCTGTCCGGGTTCGCGTTGCTCGTCGGCTTCGCCGTTGCGGGACCCACGGGACTGGTCGCCATCGGCGCCTTCGTCCTCGGCTGCGCGCTGGTCGTCTTCCTCTATTCCGAACGGACTGTCCTCACGGCGCTGCGGGCACGCCCGGTGAGCGAGGTCGAGTTCCCGGACCTGTACTGGCTGGTACGTGACCTCGCCACCGCCGCCCGGTTGCGAGTGCCCCGTCTGTACGTCGCCCCGGCACCGCAGCCGAACGTCCTCGCCCTGGGCCGGACGGCCCGTTCGGTCGCCTTGTGCTGCACCGACGGGCTGCTGCGGTCCCTGACCACTGACGAGTTGCGCGCCGTCCTGGCACACGAGCTCGGGCACGTGTCAAGACGGGACATCATGGCGTCCTCCTGGTCAGCGGGGTTCGCCGCGCTGCTGTCGATGGCAGGCCTGCGGTCGCTGGCGGCGCTCGTCCTGCGGTGCACGGCCCCGTCATCGCGGGAGTACGGGGCGGACGCCTCCGGGGCGCTGCTGACCGGCGACCCGATGGCCCTGGCCAGGGCGCTCAGCAAGATCGACTCCTGTGCCGCCTCGCTGCCATTGCCGCCGCACGGGGCGCTCGCGGCCTCCGGCCACCTGATGATCGCCCACCCGTTCCCGGACGACGGGTACGGCCGCCTGTTCCTTACCCACCCGCCACTCAGCGAGCGCGTCCGCCGCCTGGAGGCCCTCGCGGGGTACCGCCACTGAACCGTGCGCGCGCACGGCTGGCCAAGTCGCGGGCACGCGAGTTGTCCGCTATCCTTCTCACTGCCGTCACACGCGACGGCCTACGGCAGGTTGCCCGAGTGGCCAAAGGGAGCGGTCTGTAAAACCGTCGGCTCAGCCTACGCAAGTTCGAACCTTGCACCTGCCACACCAGCGCAAATGGCCCCTGACCGGTGCATATCCGGTCGGGGGCTTGTCTCGTCTCATGCGGCTGTATGCGGCTCTCGGCGGGCGGGTGCGGGTGTCTGTGCGCTATCCGTGCCCTGGGCGTTGCGACGCGCCGTCGGCCGATGCCCGTTTCGTGTTAGATGTCTGACATGGATGTAGCGGGGGGATGCTACACGTCAGGCACTTTCTGGGCAGGCGCGGGCACCATATGTGGGGTACTGGGTGTCCTCGCTGTCGCGGGGAAGGACGGCAAGCCGCGCGACCTGTTCCGCGACCGCCTGATGATCCCCGTCCGGCGGCCGGGCGACCGTGTCGTCATCGCGTTCGTCGGACGCCGCCGCCCCGACGCCGGGGACGAGCAGGGGCCTAAGTACCTCAACTCGCCGAACACCGAGCTCTACATCAAGGGCCACGTCCTGCCGGGGCTGGCCGAAGGCCAGCGATTACTGGCCGCAAGAAGTCGTCAACCGCGCGCTCATAGCCGCCGTCGAGCACCACTTCGAGAAGCCGGGACAGCCAATGGTCCCGGAGCAAGCGGGACTTCCTCGGGCCACGGCTTCGATAGTCACCCGCGCCGCCGCGCCGTACCAGGGAACGGAACGGCCTATGGCCCCGGTTCCGCCCAGCCAGGCACGGCACCTTCCAGCTGATCACGTCCGCAGGCGAGACGCGCATGCCCGAGACTGACCGCGCTGACAGACGAAATGGTTGAGGCGTGAACTACATAAGTGCGGCTGGCATTGTCATGTATATACGGTATCGATTGTTGCTGAAGGGTTGCCGTATATACTATACGCGAGCCATGTGGGGTCCCCGGTTTCGTCGCGGATTGCCTGCCGGGCCTTTAGCGAGGCTTCCCCCAGAGTCGCATGATCGGCGATCAGCGCGTGGTAGAAAGCCTCGGCAAATGCCTGCGCGGAACTGGATCGTATGTCCCAAAGTGAACCCACGAAGGCTCCTGCTCCCGCCCCCATGAACTGCTTGGCCCAGCCGATCATCTGCGTCATGCCCGGTATCTCTCCAGCTGTTCGGCAGGCATTGAAAAACACGAGTGGGCTCGCGGGGGCGAGGGCGCAGGTCTGGAGCGCTATGGCGAGGTCGCTTGGCCGAAGGGGTCCGCCATCTAGCGCGACCAGCGATCCCTGCTCGTCGTCGAATGTGTTATGGCCAGCAAAGTGGAGCACGCTGGGGACATCGTTCAGTAGTTTAATGACTGATTCGCGCCGTGTTGTTACGCCGTGATCGCGGACGCCTATGCCGAGCTTGGAACGCACGACTGATACTTCGTCCAATGCGTCTGCGGGAGATCCTGGCGGTACGATGTAGGCGGCGCTAGACAGCTGAAGTTGACGAGTCCGGCTTTGCCCGTATACTCGGCGGACTACGGGGAACTGCTCTGCAAGGAACCCGTTGTCGTGGCCTCGGTTCACTGGATAAAGGAGTTCCCAGGGTACGGTATCCATTTCGCTGGCGACGGTGAACAGCTTAATCCGATCTGCCTGCTCCCAGAACTGCCGTTGGACCGCTTCGGGCACCACGTCCGCCCACAATTGCGCGCCTAGATTGCTTATCCTGTTGCGTATCGACTCCGCGGAGGTGTAGGGGGACCTTCCCGAAGCGATCGTTCGGAGTTCACTGATAAGCGCATTCACCACGGTGGTAGGGTCCCCGGCCAGGCGCCTGGTCAGCTCGATGGGATACAGCGCATCGGCGATCAATTGGAAACTGTACTCGGTCACCCGTCCGGCTGACTTGGAGAGTGACTTCTCCTGGCTCTGCGGCGAGTCCTGCCAGGGCAACAGCGCGGGTCGGCCCCTCCTCCAAGGCAGCACCGACCTCGACCGATATCTGAAGATTCAGCTCGCCGAGGAATGTTCCGCCCGCGAATGCCGTGACGAGGACGGCATGCAGGCCCACACGGCCTGTCCTGAAACTGAACCGGACCGGCTCTGAGTCATCCGCGCCTGGCACGTGGATGTCCTGTTCGAGATCGCCGCAGTGGCATGAGGTCAGGGGCGGACACCGTGATCGTCACGTCGTCGCGTCCCTCCGCAGGGACACTGAGCCGTTCGAGCGGAACTGATCGGGTGCCAGCAGCGGTCCTGCCGATACGCACGATGAGGCTGATCCGGCGTCCTGTGGGCGCACGCTCTGGCAGACTCCCGATCAGGTGCCGCGGGGGTTGCGGCAATAGGGGAGTCCCGGCTCCGGTGCCCCCGCTTCCTTGTCCGGAGTCCCCTTCACCGGGTTCCCCGGTCCCTCCTGCACCGGGCGCTGCCCCGACTCCGGTCTTCCCGTAGCCGGGATGCTCAGATGGCGTGGGCACTGACTCAGCCGTCTTCAGTGGCCTTTCCGCTGTCGTACCGTGGCCGACGGCGACTGGCGGCCGCTCAGGCACGGCTGGCTCCCCTTCGGGGATTGGCGCGTGGCGGGAATGGGCGACGGCACGGGCTGGAAGCCGTACGCCGTACGCGGCGAGCAGCCAGCACAGCGGGATGCCGGGGTCATCGATCCGGCTGGCCGATCCGTTTAGCGACGCGACAGTGAAGAAACGGACCTCGGCGAACTCCCGCCGCGCGGCCAATACCAGGTTGTGCACCCCGTTCTCGGCGAGCCAGTCGGCGATGTCATCGGATTTGGTGGGGACCACCAGGCCCGCCCTGCGCAGCAGGTCGGCCTTGGACACGACGACCGCGAGGCGCTGCGACCCGATCGGCACGCCGTTGCCGCGCAGCCGGTTCACGACCTCGGTATAGGAGAGCTCGGGGTCCTTCTGCGCGGACTGCACCTGGGCGACGAGGGCCTGGTCATGGGCCGCCGCCTGGTCACGGATCAGGTCGACGGAGAACGGGTCCAGCACGTAGGCCAGGGCCTGGCCGTCTTCGACGAACCGCAGCGAGCCGTAGTTCGTCCCCCGCTTGCCGTGCTCGAAGTCCCAGTTCCCCGGCTTGCTGAACTGCTCGCCCGCCGCGTCGAACAAGTGGATGAAGTCGGAGTGCCTGCCCTCGCGCAGCCGCAGGCTGATCGCGGTGGCGGGCGCCTCCGTGGTCTTCGGGACGTCCTCGTTAGCGCGGATGGCCTTCAGCCTCAGCTCGGCCTCCACCCGGGAGGGCTCGTCGAGGTAGTAGTACTTGACGTGCGCGTGGTCCAGGTCCAGCAGCAGGCTGTTCAGCGAGGCGTACAGGAACCTGGTCTTGCCCGCCGCCGTGTCGCCGAACACGGGAACCCGGATATCGCGCACCGCGCCCGCGCCCTCCGGCAGCGGCCGCCCGCAGCGCTTGCAGATCGCCGTCGTGTGCCAGGCCGCGCGCGACGGCAGGGTGGGGAACTTGGCGTGGCACTGGCCGCACTTGCGGAAGAACGTGCCCAGGTCGCCTGGCAAGACGTCATGATGCAGGCGGCCGCAGCCGGGACAGGCGTAGGCCGGCCACGGGGTCACGTGCAGGCAGTTCATGCACGCGGCGGCGGTGTGCAAGGTCTCCCGCCGCCTGGCCTCCCGGACGCGCATTTGCCCGCGCAGCGCCAGGATCACGGTCCTGTCGGTGAACTGGAACACCGTCAGCACTGCCCAGTAAGTCCCGTAGGACAGCCACGAGGTGAGGACCGACCCGCCGCAAAAGAGGAGCACTGAGGCGGTGACCGGCAACAGGAAGATCCACCAGGCCCACCGAGGGCCGTGCCTGCCCCTGAGGAACGTGTCGACCGGCCAGCGCCAGACGCGCCGCTGGAACGCGTGGAGGTTCTGCCGCACCAGTTTCTTGTCCACCCCGGCCTGCCGGAGCGTGTACAGCGGCCAGGCCAGGTCAGGGGCGAACTCGCCCGGGCCGGGCGGGTGCGCGTCCAGCTTCTCCTTCTGGTACTGCGCTGGGGCGTACAGGTGCGTCTGCCGCCGAAGGCTCAGGTCGAGCGTCATCACCATCATGACGAACCCGAAGAGCAACCCGACCTGCAACGCTATGAGATAACCGTTTTGGAGAATGAACCAGATGTAGCTCACCATTAGCCCCAAATCGCCAGCACGCTGCCCTCGGCGAAGAGCGGCTCCCGCAAGGGCGAGCCGTGGCCCGTCATTGCCTCACCGGCGCGAGCTTTAGTCGCAAGGTGTTCGTTAGCTTGCCGGATAGTTCGCCGTCTACCCCGAGTGAGATGCTCCCCGTTTGCGTGATGCCGAAGGAGACGTCTATGGTGCCGTCCGACAGGATCCACGGATCGTCGCCTTCCGCAGCCTTGCTTGTCACGGCGCGGATGGCGGCGATGGCGTCCACTAGGGCGTCTTCCACGTCTTCTCCGCCGCGGACCGGGATGCCGTCTTGGTCGGGTGGTACCAAGGTGATGTCGATGGTGTGCGTGTCCTCCTTGCTGACCTTGGTGCCGATGCTGAGCTTCATCCCGATGAAGGGAACACAGAAGTCCAGTCCGCCGCCGATCGTGCTACTGGCGACCACGTTGAGGATCAGCTGGACCGATGCGATACACAGATCCTGAGTCGGCGAGGCGCGTGACACGCCAGCCCGGGACACAGATGCTTTGATTGTGCTGATCAAGTCTTCTATCGGCACCCCTTGGTCAGTGATCTTCAGTGAGCTTCCTTCGTGTGTATGCTCTCCTCTTCACCAGTTAAGCCTACGGGCAGATTGCGCACTGTGTTATTCACCAGCGAGCGGCACCAGGGCAGTCGGTAGTTGCTTACTGTTGGGATTTGAGCAGGTCGGAGAGGAAGCTTCGGCGACCAGGCCGCCTATTTGCGATGCCGTTCCTCGATAGCACGCTTCCGCGGCGGACGGTGTGATTCGCGGCACCGGAGCTGTCGCCGGTGATATCAATTAACCCGCCAACCACGTCCTGCCTAGGAGACCCAATGGCGGACCTGCTACAGGTCACCCGTGGCGAACTGACCACCATCCTGGCCGGACTGGTCGGCCAGCTCCTAGTTCATGGAGGCGGTGCCACTCGCGAGGAAGGCGGGTTCTTTGCTCGTCTCGCGGTCGGCCTGGCCGACGCTGGTGCGGCATCCTTGCGCTTCGACCTCCGCGGGCACGGGGAGAGCGAGGGCCGCCAGGAGGACCTGACGCTCGCCACCATCCTCAACGACATCCGCGTCGCGCTAGCGTCGGTTCAGGAGGCCACTGGTGCCTCTCGGCTGGCCCTGCTCGGTGCCAGCTTCTCCGGTGGCGTCTGTGCCTACCACGCCGCCAGGGGACTCGGAGAGGTTGACCGCCTCGTGCTCCTTAACCCGCAGTTGGACTACAAGCTGCGGACGATCGACAGCCGCCCCTACTGGCACGACGACCAGCTCGATGACGATATGGCTGGCCAGCTCAGCGAGCACGGCTACATCCAGTTCACGCCGACCCTGGGCAAGCGTTCGTGATCCGCACCGTCGCGGAGTGGGTTACCGCGAGTTCGTGAGCACGGCCCCGGATAGCGCGAGGGCGGTTGCCCGCCGTGCGCGAAAGAAGCCGACATCGCGATGCGACAGCCTTCCGCCTCTTAGCACCTGGTCGAAGACCGCAGCTCCGCGCCGTCCGCGCCAAGCGAGAGCAGCTGATGACGGATGCCCGGCTTGACTTCGCGGACGTGCTGCGAGATCGCACCCACTATGCCAAGCACCATCGAGGCCGTGGAAGCGGCGACGCTCAAGGCGTTCACGACGCTGCTTGACGACCGGAACCGGCCGGTCATCCGGCAGATCCTGCTCGCGCTGCCCGAGCAGCCGGAGTTGCTGCGGCTGTGCGAGCACTACGACATCCTCGGACAAGGTCGTCTTGTGGGACGACCCGGCCGGGTTCCGGGTCCGGCTGCACGTCTTCCTGCCCGGCTACTTCGACCGGCCGCATAACCACCGCTGGTCCTACGCCAGCACCGTCCTGGCCGGCCAGTACCGGCACGTCCTGTTCGGCGACGCGGAACTGGATGAGCGCGTCGACCCGGCCTCGCTCACGCCCGTCGATGGTGCGCTGGGAGCAGGCCGGCAGCTCGTACGTACTGCACCACACGATGGTTCACGCCGTCGTCGCCGAGCCGTACACCGTGTCGCTCGTCATCCGCGGGCCCGGCGGTCAAGGACCGGTTCCTCGTCATGGACCGGGGTACCGGCGAGAGCTGGTGGCAATACGGGGCAGGCCGGGAATCGGCCGAGGATGCTGCGAAGAAGCGGATGCCCGTCAAGCGGGTGGTGGAGCTGACAGACGAGCTGCGGGAACTGGATCTCTTCTAGGGAAGGACGCATAGCGCCCGAGGCCCCGCTCGGGCGCTATGGCCTTATTAGCCGACGGCTTCCCGGTACTTGGCGACGAGGTCGGCCGGGACCCGGCCGCGCTCCTTGATGTCGTAGCCGTTCTCCCGCGCCCAGGCGCGGACGGCCACGGTGTCGACGGTGCTGGGCCTGCGGCCAGGGCGGCCGGGAGTCCCCTTGCGCGCGGATCCGCTGACCTTGCGGGCGTGGGCGATGTAGGTTCCTCAGGGCGGCGCGGAGTTCCTCGTCGTGCTTGCTGCTGAGGTCGATTTCGTACTCGGCGCCGTCCAGGGCGAAGCGGACGGTTCCGTCGGCCTCGCCGCCATCGATGTCGTCGATGAACAGGGTCTGGATTCTCTGGGCCATGCGAATTTGCTCCGTGATGTGGCGGGTGGTCTTTCGGAGTATAGGCGGCATAGACGGCCTGGGAAGTGCATGACGCGCCGGAAAGGTTCAGTGCACGGGCGGATGAAAGCAGTTCAGGGACGAAGCGACTACCTTCCGTATCGCCCTCAGGGCGAAATGCTGGCCACGGGTCGCGCAAGTTCTGGCAATTGCCAAGTGGCGAGAGCGGGCGTTACTTCCGCTAAACAGGCGCCTTCGTCAAGGTTTCCGCCGCCGCGACAGGCCCATGCGGCGGGCACCGGCATACGCTCTCTCCCCTGCATGAACGCCCGCAACTCGCCGAGACCCGGCATCGGCTCGTCGTGACCACGCTCACAGCGCAATGCCCCGGAGGCGGCGGCCAAGTCGAGGCAATCGCGCATCTCCCAGCCCTGGAATAGCCCGTAGAGCAGGCCGCCCGAGAAGGCTGCGCCCGCGCAGTGGGTATGGCGCACTTGCGAGCGGAACGCAGGGGAGGTAAGGAACTGGTCCTTGCTGGCCGCCGCCGCGCCAGCAGCTCCGGCCGTCACGACCGCCCATTCGGCTCCGGTGGCGGCCTTACCAGCCGAAGGTCGAGAAGCAGTACCCGGCAGCGAATGCTGGCTCGGCCGTGGCGGGCGTTACATGTCAAGGCCTGCCGCACGGACGAGCGGGCGGAACTCGTCGCGGACTTCGGCTTTGTCGAGGCACGCGGCCTGCTGCGCCAGGAACTCCCCTGCCTCGCGGCGCAGGGCGTCGCGGAGCACCGCGTCGACGACCGACTCGGCGAGGGTGCTCAGGCGCTGCAGGGACTCGGTCAGCGGGCGGACCTGGCCGGTGGGAGGCCTGCCGCCACGAACGGCTCCCACATGTTGCGCTCGAAGACCCGGGTGAATCGTTCGGCGATGGAATCCGCCGCGGCCTGCAGGGCTTCGAGCTCGTCCAGGGCCTCGCTGACCGGGATGCCGGAGCGCGCCAGTTCAAGGCCGATCTCCAGCAGCTTCGGGCTCTTTACCGTGACGGCGACGCCGTCGAAGCCGATCAGCCGCATCCGCACTGCGCGCTGGATGACCGCCGGGGTGATCGGCTGGCCGGCGAACAGCTCCCTGAACTGCGCGAGCTTCAGCCGGACCGGAGCTCCGGGGCCCAGGTGGCGGCCACCTGGGCCTCCAGCCCGAGGATGTCATCCAGGCCGCGCCCGCTCTCCCACGCCTTGATGAGCCGTTTTATGCTCGCCAGCGAGAAGCCCTGTTCCTGCAGTTGGGCAATCAGCCGGAGCCGCGCGAGATGCCCCTCGCCGTAGTAGCCGATGCGCCCGCGTCGCTCTGGCGGCGGCAGCAGGCCCTTCGACTGGTACATGCGCACGGTGGTGGTGGCCGTGCCCGCCCGGCTGGCCAGTTCCTCGATGGTCAGCTGGCCTTCGTCATCCATGGCCTTCATCGTACCCTTGCAGAGCATTCACTATGAGAATATATACTCTCATAGTGAATGCTCCATTCTTGGAAGGTCCTCATGCCGGTGCGACATCTGCTCCAGCGCCACCCGATCCCCATGACGTGCCAATTCGGCCACGGCCTCGTCGTCACCTGGGCGGTGCCGGAGCAGGCCCTCGAACCGCTTGTCCCGCCGGGCCTGGAACTCGATACCTACGACGGACGCTGGGGCTTCGTCGTGATCGCCCTGGTCCAGACCCGGAACCTGCGGCCGGCCTTCCTTCCGGCGTGGGCCGGGCCGCGACTATGCGCTGACCGGCTACCGGATCTTCGTGAAGCACCGGGACCAGAACGGCCGGACCCGGCGAGGGCTGCACATCTTGCGTTCGGACACCGACAAGCGCTCGATGAAGCTCGCCGGGAACCTGCTCACCCACTACCGCTACCGGCTCGCCAGCATCGACATCGCGCCGGCGGCCGGCCGGCTCGACGTGCGGATCACGACTCCCGCCGCCGAGGCCGACCTGCGCGTCACCGCGTACCTGGCCGACCAGCCCGCCCCGCTGCCGCCCACCTCACCGTTCCGGTCCGATCGCGACGCGAGGCGGTTCGCCGGGCCGCTGCCGTGGACCTTCGACTATGAGCCGCAGACCAGCTCGATCGTCATGATCCGCGGCCGCCGCTCCCAGTGGCGCCCCCAGCCTGTCGCGGTCGAGGTCAAGGCCTGCGGCTTCCTGGAACGCGCCCCGCTGGCCGCCGCCGCGCCGAGGCTGGCCAGCGCCTTCCATTTCGAAGGCATCGACTACGGCTGGGCGCGCGGATCCCGCGTGCCGGCCGGGCAGCCATGACCACGGCGGCCAGAGCCATCCGGCTGACTGGCACTGCCACCGTGGTCCGGTTCAACTGGCCCAAGTACCTGGGCGTCCTGGCGCTTGTGGCGGCCTGCCTGGCGCAGCCGACCTCGCGGGAGCGCCAAGGCCGGCCTGCGCATTGGCTTGCGTGGCCTGCGTGCCCGCTGTCACCTGGACCGCGGCCTCCCTCGCGGCCACATGGTGGGTGTACGACCACCGCAAGGTCTACGAGCCGCTGACCGCGGGACTCGCCGATTCCGGGGACTGGGCGGTCGTGCACGCGGGATTCGACGAATCCGTGCCGGCCCTGTGCAGCGCGATGGCCGTCCGCCGGCGGCGGTGGCGGAGATCGAGGTCAGGCCCGGGCCGACGCTGCGGCGCGCCCGCCGGCGGAACCAGCGCGCCGTCGCTGGCGTCCCCGTGAACGACCTCCGGCTCGGCGCGGGATCGCTTGACTCGGTCTTCGTCACCTTCGCCGCGCACGAGGTCCGCGACCTCGATGACCAGCATGCCCTGTTCAGCTCGCTCCGCCAGGCACTGCGGCCAGGTGGCCGGCTGATCATCACCGAGCATCCGCGCGACGCGGCGAACATCGCGGTCTACGGCCCCGGCGCACTACATTTCCAGCCGCTGGCCACCTGGCACGCCCGGGCCGCCGAAGCGGGGCTGTCCGCGGAAAGCCGGCGAACGTATCACCCCATTCGTCCAGCGCGTCGTTTACCAGCGATGACATACCTGGAGCTGAACCTGACCATCACCGGGGTGCTCCTGGGTGAGCCTCGGCGTCCTGCACGCGGCGCTTCCCGTCCTGCTCCGGTGGAATCGTGAGCTGGCCGCCGCATCCATGATCAACCGCGAGGTCAGCTACGTGCACTGCTTTTTCATTGGCCTGGCCTGCGCGCTGCCTGGGCCTGCTGCCCCTGACCGCCTGGCCGCTGCTCACCCCAAGCCCGGTCACCCGCCTCGTACCACAGGCGCCGTCATCTTCTGGGCCTGCCGCCTCGTCATGCAGCTAGCGGTCTTCAACCACCACGCCCGCGAGTCCGCAACCTGGTGCGCCCTGTCCATCGCTGGCACCGCTTTCTGGTTCTACCTGACCGCCGTCTGGACCGGCGTTCCTGGCCCAGCGCTGACAGCGGCCTGGCACGCCATTACCCGGCAGCCCGCGCCCGCCGACCCAGCGCCGCCGGCGATCAGGCTGACCGCTCAGCTTCGCCCATAGCGGCCAGCCGCGGCCGACATTGCCAGATGGCCGGGATCAGGAGGACGTCATCGACGAGGCCAGGAAGGTAGCGCTTCGCCGCCGAGCGTGTGACCGGGTGACGCCGTGCAGGTCGCCGACGAATCCTGTTGTCAAGCGGAACAGGACCGGGGCGGGCGGCCGGTGCAGCCGGTGACCCACTCGGTCACGATCTGCCGGGCCTCAGGCCCGTCGGCGCCTTCCAGTCGGAAGCGCAGGCTGATCGGCCCTGATCCGGCTGCGGTTGACCTCGAAGCGGCCGAGGACGTCGGCCGTCGCGGTGAGCCGCTGGCCGCCGAGGCGGTATCTCGATCCCGGCGCGCTGCGCGGGAATCAGCCGCCCGGTGATCGCCCGCTCCGCGGCCTTTCCGGTGAGCTCCAGCTCGATGCTGAGCTCGGCGGCCTCGAAGGTCAGCAGCCGGGGCGGCTCGGCGCCGCGGACCGCGGCTGCCGCCTGGGCGCCGGCCGAGTCGAAGGCCAGCTCGGCCAGCTCGGCGTCGATCGTGCGCCAGCTGAACATCTCCACCGCGTCGGCCATCAGCCGCGCGGGCACCGGATCGAGCAGCTGGCCGGCCTGCCGCAGCTCCTGCTCGGGGGCCATCGTCGTCCGGCATGGTCCCTCCGGTCTGCGCTGGTCGATGTCACGGATGCGCTCCGCTTCCGGCCGCCTTGGAGTCGGCCAGCAGTAGCCGGAGCCGGGCCAGGCAGCGGCCCCGGGTAGGCCCGATGCTGCCGATCGCGATGTCCAGCATGGCGGCGATGTCGGCGTAGCTCGGCGGGCGAGGCGACGAGCATCCGCAGCAGCTGCTGGCAGCGGTCGTTCAGCTGGTGGAAGGCCGACCAGAGCTGACGGGCGGCGCAGCCGGTCCTGGCGTTTTCCTCGGCCGCCAGCACCGCGGTCTCCGGCGATCCCTCCTCGCTGGCCCGGTCCAGCACCTGCGGGCTGTCGGTGGCGGTGACCCGCGCGCCCAGCCGGACCACCTTGAGCGACTCGTTCCTGGCCGTGGTGGCCAGCCAGGCGCCGACCCGGTCGGGATCACGCAGCCGGGACACGTTCTCGGTGAAGCGCAGCCAGGTAATCTGGAAGACCTCTTCGGCATCGGCGGCGCCGAGCCGGTGGGCGCGGGCAATGGACCAGACCAGGCCGCTGAAGTGCTCGACGAGCGCCGCCCAGGCGGTCTTGTCGCCATCGGCGGCGGACCGCACCAGGACGCCGACGTCATCAGGGTGAACCGTCATGGCCGCCTCGTACTCGGGGGCTTTTCAGCCTAACAGAGCGTCAGCAGCTTTTCCTGGCCGCCCGCGTCGGTGATGGTTGTCGAGGACCCGTTGAGCAGGTCGTGCGCCGCCGTCCGGGCGTTCGTCTGGCCGGTCG